>NZ_LQQP01000010.1 GCF_001619615.1 Microbacterium sp. T32 | reverse complement strand
AGTATCCAAAGCCCTCGGGTACACCTACCAGAACTGGTACGTCATCGAATACACATTGTCGGCGACGGGATCCATGCGACGATTCGCCAATAATGAACAAACCGGCCAAAGAGTCGACACCGCCTTCAACAACATTCCAACCGGAACAACCCTCGTCGGCGCCCAAGGCACACTCTCCACCACCGGCGACCTCTACTGGGGCAACACCGCAACCCCCATCGCAACCGGAGTATCCAAAGCCCTCGGGTACACCTACCAGGACTGGTACGTCATCGAATACACATTGTCGGCGACGGGATCCATGCGACGATTCGCCAACAATGAACAAACCGGCCAAAGAGTCGACACCGCCTTCAACAACATTCCAACCGGAACAACCCTCGTCGGCGCCCAAGGCACACTCTCCACCACCGGCGACCTCTACTGGGGCAACACCGCAACCCCCATCGCAACCGGAGTATCCAAAGCCCTCGGGTACACCTACCAG
>NZ_LQQP01000009.1 GCF_001619615.1 Microbacterium sp. T32 | reverse complement strand
GGCCGGGACAGACGAGTTCAATCTGACCAAAAAGAAACATCATTACTGACGTATCCAATGCCAACCCCAAAAAGGAGTTGGACTTTGATCCAAAGGAATTTCTCGCAATCCGAAAAACGGACCGACGAGGAATAAATTGGCATTTGACAAGTGCACGCTGTTGAGTTCTCAAGGAACGGACGCACCCACAGACCCAGCCGCTAGACCGTACCCGTGAGGCAACTTCACTACCTTATACGATCCCCGACCCCGTCTCACACAGTGGGACCCAGCAAGGGATCAACGTCGTGGAAACCGGTCGAAGACCAGAACCAAAACTCTACACCATCCGGAGCAGGTCTTGGGTTTCGTTCGCCACTTGAGAGGACGCGGGGCCTTCCGGCCGCTCCGCTCTCCCCTGTGGGGCGAACAAGTAATAACTTACGCGGATCCCACCCACCCGTCCAATCCACACCGCACCCCGGGCGTGTCGCGCCGCCAAAACCCCGGAAACACGCGGAAGTAGCGCGTTCGGCCCGGAGCGGGCCTTGTACGCCTCGTGAGGGTCAGATGAGTGACGGGATCGACGGCACCGGGAGGGCGGCATCCATCGATCCCCCGGTGAACTCGATGCCGCCGAAGAAGATCGCGCCGATCACCAACACGTAGACGAACGCGATCGCGAGGAACAGCACGGCGGAGCCGGCGATCGCCAGCAGGAGCGGAAGTCGAGAGATCATGCCCCTATTGTCGCGAAGTGCCGCGCGCGGAATCGGGGGTTGCGCGGGAACACCGAAGGCCGGCACCTCCGCAGAGGTACCGGCCTTCGGTGAGGACGAGAGGATCAGCGACCGCTGAGCTTCTCCCGCAGAGCGGCGAGGGACTCGTCGTCGGCGAGGGTGCCCTGGGCGGGCGACTCGGACGAGAAGGATCCACCGAACGAACCCGAGTCGGTCGGGTTCGCAGCCTCGGCCTCGAGGGCCTTGGCAACGGCAGCCTTGTGAGCCTCCCAGCGACCCTGGGCGGCGGCGTACTCCTGCTCCCACTGCTCGCGCTGAGCGTCGAAGCCCTCGAGCCACGCACCCGACTCGGGGTCGAAGCCCTCGGGGTACTTGTACTCGCCACGCTCGTCGTACTCGGTGACCATGCCGTACAGCGCCGGGTCGAACTCGGTGCCGTTGGGGTCGACGGACTCGTTGGCCTGCTTGAGGGACAGCGAGATGCGACGACGCTCGAGGTCGATGTCGATGATCTTGACGAAGACCTCTTCGCCGACCGACACGACCTGCTCGGCGAGCTCGACGTGCTTGCCCGACAGCTCGGAGATGTGCACGAGGCCCTCGATGCCGTCCGCCACACGGACGAACGCACCGAACGGAACGAGCTTGGTGACCTTGCCGGGAGCGATCTGACCGATCGCGTGGGTCCGGGCGAACACCTGCCACGGGTCTTCCTGAGTGGCCTTGAGCGAGAGCGACACGCGCTCGCGGTCGAGGTCGACCTCGAGGATCTCGACGGTGACCTCCTGGCCCACCTCGACGACCTCGGAAGCGTGCTCGATGTGCTTCCACGAGAGCTCGGAGACGTGGACGAGACCGTCGACGCCGCCCAGGTCGACGAACGCACCGAAGTTGACGATCGACGAGACCGTGCCCTTGCGGACCTGGCCCTTGTGGAGGTTGTTGAGGAACGTGGTGCGCGACTCGGACTGCGTCTGCTCGAGCAGGGCGCGGCGCGAGAGCACGACGTTGTTGCGGTTCTTGTCGAGCTCGAGGATCTTCGCCTCGATCTCCTGGCCGAGGTACGGCGTCAGGTCGCGGACGCGGCGCAGCTCGATGAGCGAGGCCGGGAGGAAGCCGCGGAGGCCGATGTCGACGATGAGGCCACCCTTGACGACCTCGATCACGGAGCCGGTGACCACACCGTCGTTCTCCTTGATCTTCTCGACGTCGCCCCACGCGCGCTCGTACTGGGCGCGCTTCTTGGACAGGATGAGACGGCCTTCCTTGTCCTCCTTCTGGAGAACGAGGGCCTCGACGTGATCGCCGACGTTGACGACCTCGTTGGGGTCGACGTCGTGCTTGATCGAAAGCTCGCGCGAGGGGATGACACCCTCGGTCTTGTAACCGACGTCGAGGAGGACCTCGTCGCGGTCGATCTTCACCACGGTGCCCTCGATGAGGTCGCCGTCGTTGAAGAACTTCAGGGTCTTCTCGACCGCGGCCAGGAAGTCTTCAGCAGAGCCGATGTCGTTGATCGCGACCTGCTTGATGGCCGGGGCGGTCGTTGCGGTAGTCATGTAGTGGGTTGTCCTAGTTGGATTGGTGTCGGGCCTCGACTCTTACGACGGGGTCCGGGTGGATCCCGCCGGCCGGAGCGTCCTCCGCCCGAGGGCGAACGGATGCCGCGAGCCGAAGCGAAGCGGAGTGTTTTCGTGCGATGCCACTGGGCTGGAGCCCGGGCGTGCGGAACGAGCCACACGAGTGACACCCAAGGCTATCAGAATCGACCGGTGAACCGTCGGGCGAAGATGCCGGTCCCCGCGGGTCAGTCCGCGGCGCGCAGCCCGAGCGCGGGAAGCACGATCCCGTCGATGATCGACAGCAGGAACGCTCGCGTGACGGGCTTCCGCTCGACCAGCATGCGTTGCGCGACCATGGCCGAACCGACGGTGGAGATGAGGTCGACGTCGATGGCATCCGTCACCTCGCCGCGCGCGATAGCGCGCTCGATCAGCACGCGGTTCGCCTCCCGACGCGGGGCCACGAGCGCCTCCTCCGCGACGTCCGCGAGCTCGGGCGATCGCGACAGCATCGAGACGATGCCCGCCATCACCTGCATCTTGCGCTGCGCGTCCGCGATCGAGGGCTCCTTGATCATGGCGACCAGGTCGCCGCGCAGCGTGCCCGTGTCGGGAAGATCCGACAGGTCGTAGACGCCCCGCTTCATGCAGGCGACGGCGTCGATCACGAGCTCGGACTTCGACGGCCACCGCCGGTAGAGCGTGGCCTTGCCCGCGCGGGCCCGGGTGGCGACCTCGTCGATCGTCATGCGCTCGAACCCGGTCTCCGCGAGGACGTCGAGGGCCGCTTCGAGGATCTCCGGATCGCGGCTGAGGTCTCGCTTGCGACCCAGCCGGGGAGCCTCGGTCGCGGTCTGTTCCGGGGCCGTCGTCATCGAGCGTCCTTCCGTTCGGATGATTCGAGCCTACGCCAATACGAGACAGAGTGTTTCAGGAACATTTCATTTCCGAAACTCGGACGTTCCGTATATGTTGTGGCCCATGACCTCCTCCTCCGTCGCGCCGACCGCCGGGTCGGCATCCGCGACTCCCTCCCGTCGGCGCTGGCTGACCCTCGCGATCGTCGGCATCGCGCAGCTCATGGTCGTGCTCGACGCGACCGTCGTGAACATCGCCCTCCCGTCCGCCCAGGCCGACCTGGGCTTCTCGGACGGCGACCGTCAGTGGGTCGTCACGGCCTACTCCCTGGCCTTCGGCTCCCTCCTCCTCCTCGGCGGCCGGCTCTCCGATCTGTTCGGCCGCAAGCGCACCTTCATCACCGGTCTCGTCGGGTTCGCCGCGGCCTCCGCCCTCGGTGGCGCGGCGCCCGATTTCGGCGTTCTCGTCGCGGCGCGTGCCTTGCAGGGCGTCTTCGGCGCGCTGCTCGCACCGACCGCGCTCGCCGTCCTCACCACCACGTTCACGATCCCGAAGGAGCGCGCCCGCGCCTTCGGCGTCTTCGGCGCGATCGCCGGGGCGGGTGGCGCCGTCGGCCTGCTGCTCGGCGGATTCCTGACCGAGACCCTCGACTGGCGCTGGAACCTCTACATCAACGTCGGCTTCGCGATCGTGGCGATCATCGGCACGCTCATCTTCGTCGGCCGGGTCGAGAGCGACGGTCCGCGACCTCGGCTGGACCTGCCCGGCACCGTGCTCGTGTCGTCCGGCCTCTTCGGCGTCGTGTACGGCTTCGCCAACGCCGAGACCGAGGGTTGGGACTCTCCGCTCAGCTGGGTGCCGCTCGCCGCGGCGGCGGTTCTCCTCACCGCCTTCGTCCTGTGGCAGCGCCGCGCCTCGCACCCGCTCCTGCCGCTGGCCATCCTGACCGACCGCAACCGCTCCGCCGCGTACCTGTCGATCCTCATCGCCGGCGCGAGCATGTTCGGCATCTTCCTGTTCGTCACGTACTTCCTGCAGGCGACGCTGAAGTTCAGCCCCATCCAGACCGGGCTGGCCTTCCTGCCGATGGTCGTCATGCTCGTCGTCGCCGCGCAGCTGTCGACGAACCTGCTCTTCCCCCGCCTCGGCGCGAAGGTGATGGTCCCGATCGGCATGATCCTCGGAATGAGCGGGATGCTGCTGCTCACGCGCCTCACCGTCGACAGCGTCTATGTCACCGACGTGCTCCCCGGCCTGGTGCTGCTCGGCCTCGCGATGGGCTCGATCATGCCGGCGTCCATGCAGGCGGCGACCCTCGGCGTGGATCGCCACTTCGCGGGAGTGGCATCCGCCATGGTCAACACCAGCCAGCAGGTCGGCGGGTCGATCGGCACGGCCCTGCTCAACACGATCGCCGCAACCGCGACCACCACCTACCTGACCGACCACCTCGCCGACGGACCCGGGGCGCTGGGTCCCGCGGCGGTCACGGGGTACACCACGGCGTTCACGTGGGGCGCGGCGTTCTTCGCGAGCGGAGCGGTGCTCGCGGCGGTGCTGTTCCGGCGTCGCTCCCGCACCCCGCAGGCGGCTGCGGGAGCGCACGAAGCCCCCGTCGAGCCCGTCGCCGTGGGCTAACCGAAGAGGGGTCGGGGCGCCCGCGTCGGCGCCCCGACCCCGGCCCGGAAGAGCCTCGGATCAGCCGTTTTCCGCCCCCCGGAAAGCATCTTTCACCCAGGTTCCGTCCAGACTGCCGTGCCAGGCTCCCCGTTTCGTGCCCGCTCTTCGCGGGTCGGACGTGCGAAACCCGCGCCGTCCCCGTGACACGAAACCGGTTTTATGCGCTCTGATTCAACGCCCTCCTCCAACCGCCGCGACCGCCGCCTGGCCTCCCGCCGAGCTCGTCGCCGACCCGCCCTGACCGCCGGTGTTCTCGCCGTCGGAGTCATCGCGACCGCCGCCCTCACGGGCACTGCACCGCTGGCATCCGCCGCCTCCCCCGCCGACCTCTCGTCGGCCTCGTTCCGCCTCGCCTCGTACAGCACGCCCGCCGCGAGCGCCGTGCCCGAAACCGTCGCCGCCCGCGCCGCCGTCGCCTCTGCCGACACCACGGCGCAGGCCGCGGCCTCCGTGCAGAACGACATCGCGGCATCCGGGCTCGACATCGGGCAGCCCGCCACGATCGACACGGCCGCCCTCACCGCCGCGACTCAGCGGCTCGCCGCCGCCGAGTCGCTCCCCGCGACGTTCCTGCCCGAGCTCACCGATGAGGTGACCACCGCGGCCTCGACCGTCGACCAGCGCGTCGCGCAGCTGCGTGGCAGCCTGGATGCCGCCATCGCCAAGAAGCAGGCGGAGGAAGCCGCCGAGAAGGCGCGCCAGGAAGCCGAAGCGGCCGCCAAGGCGAAGGCCGAGGCGGAAGCCGCGGCCGCCGCGCGCGAGTCGTCTTCGTCGTCGAGCTCGTCGTCCGCGCCCGCGCCGGCCGTCTCGAGCGGCGGAGGCTCGGGCGACAACAGCCCCGGCGGCGCGCAGGCGACCGCCCGCGGCATGCTGGCCGGCTACGGCTGGGGCGACGACCAGTTCTCGTGCCTCGTGTCGCTGTGGAACCGCGAGTCCGGCTGGAACGTGCACGCGTACAACTCCGGCAGCGGCGCCTACGGCATCCCGCAGGCGCTCCCCGGCAGCAAGATGGGCTCGGCCGGCGCCGACTGGCAGAACAACGCCGCGACGCAGATCTCCTGGGGCCTCGGCTACATCTCGGGCCGCTACGGCAGCCCGTGCGGCGCGTGGGGTCACTCGCAGTCGACCGGGTGGTACTGACCCGCGGCACCCCGTGAAGGGCCGCACCGGCGATGCCGGTGCGGCCCTTTCGCTTTGCGAGCGCGACCCCTCCTCCACAGCGACGATGCTGTGGACGGGTTTGGTGGGCGTCGCGACGGCCTGGCTAGGGTGGCCGGATGACTCCCCCCGGAACCGGAATGCCCCTGCGGGACTACCGCATCCATCGATACGTCAACGCATTCTGCCCGCTGTGCCACGAGGACGATCCCGAGCGTCCGCTCGACCAGGTGCAGCGACTGTCGGGGTGGCTCGCCGACCGCGACGGAACGGTGTGGCTGGAACGCGGATGCGTCACGCACGGACTCGTGCGCACGCTGTACGACGAGTCCGCGGAGATCCTCAGCTACCTCGAGCAATGGACCGCACCGACGAAGGTGCACACGCCGGACACCGTCGGCAACTTCGCGCCGGTGCCCTCGGCGTACGAGAACGGTCTGCCCGCGATGCAGACGCAGCACACCTGCATCCTGCTGGAGGACCTCACCGACCACTGCAACCTGCGCTGTCCGACGTGCTTCGCAGAATCGGGGCCGGCGGCGTCCGCCGTGGCTCCCCTGGCGGAAGTACTCGCGTCGGTGGACGCGCGCCTCGCGCGGGAGAACGACCGGATCGACGTCCTGATGCTCTCCGGCGGCGAACCGACGCTGTACCCGTGGCTGGAGCAGTTGCTCGAGCATCTCGTCGCCCGGCCGGTCGTGCGCATCCTCATCAACTCGAACGGGCTGCGGATCGCGCAGGACGACGCGTTCGTCGAGGTTCTCAAGAAGCACCGGCAACGCGTCGAGATCTACCTGCAGTACGACGGCGAGTCGGCGGAGTCGTCGAGCTTCCACCGCGGAGCCGACATCCGCCGCTTCAAGGAACGCGCGCTCGAGAGGCTGTCCGCCGCCGGGGTCTTCACGACGCTCACGATGACCGCGACGCTCGGCGTCAACGACGACGAGATCGGGGCCGTCATCCGCCGGGCGCAGAACACGCCGTACGTCGGCGGCGTCACGATCCAGCCGGTCTTCGGCTCCGGGCGGGGTTCGGGCATCGACCCGAACGATCGCCTGACCCACACGGGAGTGCTCGCGCGCCTCGGGCCGCAGACCGACGGCGACATCACGTGGCGCGACCTGACCGCGTTGCCGTGCAGTCACCCGCACTGCTGCTCGGTGGGGTACTTCCTGAAGGACGACTCCGGCGAGTGGAAGTCGCTCGTGGGACTCATCGGCCACGAGCGACTCAAGGAGTTCCTCGACCTCTCCCCCGACCTGGTGGCGAACCGCATCGCCGACTCCAACGTGAACAAGGCGATCCGCGAGGTCGTGAAGACGTCGTTGCTCGACCTGCTCAGCGAGCAGTCCTCGCTGTCGCACCCGTCCATGGCATCCATCTGGGGCGACATCTGTCGGAACTGCGACCTGGGCATCGGGACGCTCGCGACGCTCGCGGCCTCGAAGCTCCCCGGCCAGCACGCGCGGCTGCGCGCCATGCTCGGGGAACGGGTGCTCCGCATCACCGTCAAGCCGTTCATGGACATGAACACGATGATCGAGGAGCGGCTGACCCAGTGCTGCGTGCACGTCGCCACGGTCAACGCCACGACCGACGCGCACCAGTGCGCTCCGTTCTGCGCCGTGCAAGCCTGGGCACCGCTCTCGCGCACCCGCCTCTCGACGGCGACGGGTCGTCGATCGATCCCGGTGACGGTGCGATGAGCGCATCGGAGTTCCTGCACCTGAATCAGCGCGATCCGTCGGTGCCGGCCCCGCCCGGCGGATTCGACCCCCTGCGGCTGTGCGTCTTCACGACGATCGCGGTGATCAGCGCGCTCCTCGGCCCGGTCGCGGTGGCCGTCTTCGCGGGGGTGGCGATCGCCGGGTACCGCGCAGCGCGGCGCGGAGGCCTGCTCCGCTCGCGCTGCAAGCTCGGCGACACCCGTGTGGTTCTGGCGTACCTGTGGGTGGTGGAGGTGCTCGCGGTGGTCGGCATCCCGTTCTGGGTGCTGCTGTGGATCCGGGTCTGGAGCTAGCCCGTGTTCCCCCGGCTCGACGATCTCGTCCCGTGGCTGCCGCCCTGGGACACCCACTCGACCCTGGTCTCGATCGCCCTCGCAGCCGCGGGCATCGTGTTCCTCGTCGAGAAGCGTCGGCGCCAGGTCGACGATCCCCGGATCGTGTACCTCGTGCTGGGCGCCCTCGTCGGCGCGGCGGTCTTCTCCCGCCTCGGCACGTGGGCTCAGCACCTCGATCCGTCCCAGAACCTGAGCCTGGTCGACCAGCTCGCGCGAGGGAACGCCTCGATGCTGTCGGCGCTGGTGGGCGCGTGGGCCGGGGTGCACGTCGCGAAGCGCCTCGTGCGCTATCCGCACCGCAGCGGGGACCTGTTCGCGCCCGCGGTCGCGCTGGCCCTCGCCATCGGCCGCATCGGGTGCCTGCTGACGGAGAAGCCCGGCACGCCGACCGGAGGTGACTGGGGCATCGTCCTCGATCCCGCCGCCGCGGCGCGGGTGGGCGCGCCCGCGGGAGTGCCGTTGCACCCGAGCTTCGTGTACGAGATCGCGTTCCACGTTCTCGCGTTCTGCGTGCTGTGGTTCTGGCTGCGGCACCGACCGATCGCCGCGGGCGAGACGCTCACCCTCTTCATCGCCGCCTACGCGATCTTCCGCTTCGGCGTCGAGTTCGTCCGCGGGAACGACATCGCCTGGGCGGGTCTGACCCGCCCGCAACTCTTCCTCGCCGTGTCGATCCCGCTCCTGCTCGCGCGGCTCGCGTGGATGGCGCGGCGCGGCGACTTCACTTCCGGTTCCCCCCGACCAGAAAGGCTCACGGATGCCACAACACCCTGATGCCCCCGACGAACACCAGGACGTTCCGCCGGAGGGAGCGGCGGTACCGGGCGGCGACGCGTCGGCGGACGGGCCGCCGGCGCCCGAGGGCGACGTGCCGACGGGCGCGGGCGTGCTGCCTGACGGCACTGCTGCGCCGGACCACGACGCGCCGGCGGGCCCGCCCACCGAGTCGCCCGCGACCCCCGACGGCACTGTGGCGCCGGACAGCGAGACGCTCGCGTCGTCCTCCGCCCCCGCGCAGCCGGACTGGCCGCCGCCCGCGGCCGGGCCCGCGCACCCCTGCGGCCCCGCCGCGCAAGAAGGGTTCGTCGTTCCCGCGCCGCCCCGGGATACGGCGCCCCCGGATCAGCCGGGGACCGGCGTCCCGTCGGCGCCGCCGGCGGGAGGTCGCGGTCCCGGGGTGGGGGTCGGCGTCGGTCTCGGTTGCGCCGCGCACGTCATCGCGTTCCCCCTGATGCTGGTGTCGTTGATGGCCGCCGCGGGCATCTGGGGAGCGCTGTGGCCCTTCTACGTCATCGGTGTGGCCGCGATCGTCGGGATGTTCTTCGAATCCAGCCGCAAGGTGTCGACGGGGGTCCTCATCGTCAGCGCAGCGGCGTGGATCGTCTTCCTCGGGCCGTGCGTCGCGCTCGCGGGCGGCGCATGACGGCCCGCGACGGCCTCGCCCGGACACCGCGAGCAGGCTGACGGTCACCTCCCGCTGCACCGCGCCCCGAGCGCGCGGTCAGCGGCCGCTGCGTCGGGCGACGATCCCCGCGAAGAGCGCGTGCGCGGCCGGAGCGATCGACAGCACCATCAACGCGGTCCCGAGCACGGCCTGCTCCGCCTGCAGCAGAATGCCGCCGATGAGGAGCCCCGTGAAGAGGACCGCCGACATGACCCGACGGATCATGCGCTCGAGGTCGCGCAGACGTCGCTCGACGCGGGGCACCTGCGCGGACACACCGCCCTCCTCGACGCGCGAGATCAAGGCATCCAGGCGGCGCGGAAGGCGGGCGGTGAGGGCAGCGACCGAGGCGGCCTCCCGGGCCAGGGCCTGGACGGTGTTCCCGCTCTCCTCACGGATGAGTCGCTGAGCGTAGGGCTCGACGGCATCCCAGATGTTGAAAGCCGGGTCCAGAGCGCTGCACATCCCGCTGGTCAGCGACATCGCACGCACGATCAGGAGGAAGTTCTCCGGGAGTTGGAACGGCAGCGCCCGGACGACGTCGCCGAACTCGACCGCGAACGCGCGGAACTCCCGCGGGTCGACCTCCTGCAGTTCGGCGAACCCCATGCCGCCGAAGCGCGAGAAGAGCTGCGTCATCGCCCGTTCGAGCTGCACCGTATCTGCGGACGGGAGCAGCACACCGACGTCGCGGATGCCGTCGACGAGCCCCTTGCCGTCGCGCGACGCCGCGGCGATGAGCACCCGTCGCAGACCTCGCCGCAGGCCCGGGGGGACCTCGCCCATCATCCCGAAGTCGATGAAGGTGAACCGCCACGCCGGGGAGGTGGCATCCACGGGTCCGGGAAGCGGAGTCACGAAGACGTTGCCCGGATGCGGGTCGGCGTGGAAGAACCCGTCGTCGAAGAGCTGGTCGAACATCACCGTGGCGAAGCGCGCCGCCACCTCGGACGGGTCGATGCCCGCCGCGCGGAGCGCGTCGACGTCGTTGATCTTGATCGCCGTGACGTCCTGGAGGGTCAGGACGCGCCGGGTCGTGCGCTCCCAGACGACCTCGGGGACGGCCACTCCCCCGTCGCCGCCGAACTCCTCGGCGAAACGCTCGGAGTTCGCGGCCTCGTGGAGGTAATCGATCTCCTCGAGGCTCGTCGCGGCGAACTCCTCGACGAGCGCCGGCATGTCGACCCGGTCGCGCACGAGGGCGACCCGGCTGAGCCACACGCCGACCTTGCGCAGCGCGCGCAGGTCGACGTCGACGATCCGGTCGATGCCGGGACGCTGGATCTTCACCACGACCTCGCGCAGACCGGTGTCGGCGGCGAGATCGTCGGTCAGCACGGCGCGGTGGGCCTGCCCGAGCGAGGCGGCCGCGAGCGGACGCTCATCGACCGACGCGAAGGCGCGCTCGAGTGGCATCCCGAGCTCTTCCTCGGCACGGGCACGCATCTGCGCGAACGGGACGGAGGGCACCTCGTCCTGGAGCCCCTCGAGCTCCTTCGTGATGACCGGCGGCAGAACGTCGAGGCGCGACGACATGAACTGGCCGACCTTGATCATCAGGCCGCCCAGGTCGATCGCGAGGGCGTGGAACCGGCGGGCGATCAGCTGCAACCGCCGGGTCCGGCCCCGAGCGGAGATGCGCTCGAGGCCGAGCCGCGGCAGGAAGAGTTCGTACCACCACGCCTGGACGAGGTAACGCGCGGCGAACCGCGTGATGCGCCGATAGCGGGCGCACAGAAGGGCGTCGTCGGTCATCGGATCTCCGGGATGCCGATGACCCGGCGATTGCCGTCGGGCTCGGGCACCCTCAGCTCTGGGCGAGGATGGAGTAGAGCTTACGACGCGCGTCGTCGAGGATCTCGACGGCCTGGGCGATCTGCTCCTTGCTGCCCGAACGCGCGACCTGCGCCGTCGCCTGCGCGAGCTCGACGCCCGCCTTCGGCAGCGCGGTCATGCGTCCGCTGTCGCGTGCGGTCGCGGACTCCCAGGGCGCGGTGCGCTCGGTGGTCTCCTCGCCGGCTGCGGCGCGACCCTCCTCGGTGAGCGAGTACGTCTTGCGACCGCCCGATTCCTCGGCACGCACGAGACCCGCGTCGGTGAGCAGCTGCAGCGTGGGGTAGACCGAACCGGGGCTCGGCTTCCACGAGCCGCCGCTGCGCTCCTCGATCTCGCGAATGATCTGGTAGCCGTGCATCGGCTCTTCGAGCAGCAGCGAGAGGACGGCGGAACGCACGTCGCCCTTGTTCATCCGCGAGCCGCTCGACGCCTTCTGCTCGAACTGCGCGCGCAGCTGCTCGACCGCGTCGAGGATGTTCGACATCGGCCAGCCCTGACCGGCGGCACCACCGCGGGCGCCGAAGGCGTCTCCCAGGAACGAACCACTCATGATGACCTCCCGAAAAGCGGACCCCGGATGGGTCCAGCGATATACAACGATATATCGCTGAGAAGGTGTGCGGGCTGAGAATTCGCTCTCAGTACCAGTTCGTCGCCTGGGAGTGACCCCATGCCGCGCACGGGGTCCCGTAGCCGCGGGAGATGTAATCCAGACCCCACTTGATCTGCGTGGCGGCGTTGGTCTGCCAGTCGTCGCCGAACGTCGCCATCTTGCTCCCGGGGAGCGACTGCGGGATACCGGTGGCACCGCTCGGGTTGTACGCCTGGTAGTTCCAGCCGGACTCCTTGGTCCACAGCGACACGAGGCACGAGAACTGGTCGGAGCCCCAGCCGTACTGCTCGGCGGCGTAGGTCGCGGCGAAGTCCTTCGCGCCGTCGGGTGTGTTGACGCGGGCGAGAGCCTCGGCCGCCTCCTTCTGCCGCTGCGCCTCGGCCGCAGCCGCCGCCTCGGCCTGACGCTTCGCCTCCGCGGCGGCATCGGCCGCGGCCTTGGCGGCCACCGCGTCGTTGAGGCTGCCGCGGAGCTCCGTGACGCGGTCGGCGACCCGCTCGGTCTCGGTCGCCGCGTTCTGGCTGAGCGCCGGAACCAGCACGACGGGGAGCAGATCGGATGCCGACAGGCGGTCGGCCGCGGTCTGGAGTGCGGAGGTGTCGACCGAGGTGTCCCCCACCGACAGCGGGAGTCCGGTCTTGGCGATGTCGGCTTCGACCGTCGCGGCATCCGTCAAGGCCGTCTGCGCCCGGGTGAGCGCGGAGTTGGCATCGCCGACCACACCGTCGAGCGTGACCGGGCTGCCGCTCGCGGACACCGCGCGGAACACGGGAGCGGAGAACGAGGATGCCGCAGCCTCGGGCAGCGACACGGGGGCGGCCGCGGCGACGCCGGTCGTGGCGACGATACCCAGCGCGACACCGGCGCACGTGGCGGCGGTGACGAGCGACCGGCGGGCGGAATGGACGTGGCGGAGCTTCTTGCGGAGCTTCAGATCGGAACGCAGCAAAACGGGTGAATCTTTCGTCATCGGCGCGCCTCGTCGGGTACGAGCGCGGGAGCCGTGCCGTCGGGTCGACACGAGTCCCCGAGTGTGGGTGGCCGTTCTGAGCGTTATCTGTTCGTTACCTGGGAGGGCCGTGGATGCGGACGTCACCGCTGCATCACCCGCGCGGGCCCGACGGACCCGCGAACGTCTTCGAACGCAGCGCCACCGACCTGCGCCCGGATATAGCTGCTGGTCAGGCGTTTAGATCTTCGCGCCTACCGCCGCTCCCCAGCCTGGCGCGGGGCGGGAAAGATCTCATCCCGCGCACGAACGACGAACGGGCCGATCCGGCGAGAAAAATCTTGCGAATCGACCCGTTCGTCGCGTTCCACGGCCGCGGCGCCCGCGCGAGGAGCGGCGGGCGCCGTCAGGACCGGTGTGCGCGGTAGTAGTTCAGGAGCGCTGCGGTGGAGGCATCCTGAGACGCGAGAGCGTCGTCGTCGCCCTCGATCGCGGGAGCGATCTGCAGCGCGAGCTGCTTGCCGAGCTCGACACCCCATTGGTCGAAGGAGTTGATGCCCCACACGGTGCCCTGCGTGAACGTGATGTGCTCGTACAGCGCGATGAGCTGGCCGAGCACCGCGGGCGTCAGGGCCGGGGCGAAGATCGACGTCGTCGGCCGGTTGCCGGGGAAGGTGCGAGCGGCCACCAGGGCGCCCGTGGTGCCCTCGGCCTCGACCTCCTCCGCCGTCTTGCCGAAAGCGAGGGCCTTGGTCTGCGCGAGGAAGTTCGCGAGGAACAGACCGTGCACGTCACGTCCGCCGTCGGCGAGCGGGTACGCGGGGTTCACGAACGCGATGAAATCGGCGGGGATGAGGCGCGTGCCCTGGTGGATGAGCTGGTAGAAGGCGTGCTGGCCGTTCGTCCCAGGCTCGCCCCAGAAGATCTCGCCCGTGTCGGTCGTGACCGGCGAGCCGTCCCACCGCACCGACTTGCCGTTGGACTCCATCGTGAGCTGCTGCAGGTACGCGGCGAAGCGGCTCAGCTGCTGCGCGTACGGCAGCACCGCGTGCGACTGCGCGCCGAGGAAGTTGGTGTACCAGACGTTGAGCAGCCCCATGAGGACCGGGACGTTCTGCTCGACCGGCGTGGTGGCGACGTGGACGTCGACGGTGTGGAAGCCGCTCAGGAGCTCACGGAACGCGGCCGGACCGAACGTGATCATGAGCGAGAGCCCGATCGCCGAGTCGACGGAGTAGCGCCCGCCGACCCAATCCCAGAACCCGAACGCGTTCGTGGGGTCGATACCGAAGGCCTCGACCTTGTCGAGAGCCGTGGAGACCGCGACGAAGTGGTGGGCGACCGCGTCGACCCGGGCCGCGTCGGTGTCGTCGATCGCGCCGGCCCCGGCGAGACCGGACCACAGCCAGTCGCGTGCGAGGCGGGCGTTGGTGAGGGTCTCGAGCGTCGTGAACGTCTTCGACGCGACGATGAAGAGGGTGGTCTCGGGATCGAGGTCGGCGGTCTTCTCGGCGATGTCGGTCGGGTCGATGTTGCTGACGAACCGCGCCTGGATGCCGGCATCCGCCAAAGGCTTGAGGGCCTCGTAGACCATCACCGGGCCGAGGTCGGAGCCGCCGATGCCGATGTTGACGACGTGCGTCACCTTCTTGCCGGTCACGCCCTGCCACTCGCCGCTGCGCACACGGTCGGCGAACGCGGACATCGCGGACAAGACGGCCTGGACGTCGTGGTCGACGTCCTGCCCGTCGACGTGCAGCGCGGGCGTGGCGTCCGCGGGACGACGCAGCGCGGTGTGCAGGACCGCGCGGTCCTCCGACGTGTTGAGGTGGGCGCCGCTCAACATCTCGGCGAACCGATCGCGGACACCGGTCTCGTCGGCGAGCGCCACGAGGGCCTCGAGGATCTCGGGCGTGACGAGGTTCTTGGAGAGGTCGACGTGCAGATCGCCCACGGTGCGGGTGAGGCTGTCGACGCGACCCGGGTCGGCGGCGAACCATCCGCGCAGATCGGGGTCGAAGCTCTCGCGCAGGGCCGTGAGGCGGGCCCAGGCGGACGTGGTGGTGGGATCAACGGGAGCAGTCACGGACACCACGCTAGCGACCCCCGGGGGCAGGGGTGCGCGGGGTGACGAACGGAAAGGAAAACGCTAGGGAATGGATGCCTGGGGAGGAGGAGCGCTCACCGCGGGCAGGGGGATCTCGCGCGTCCGATCCCACGGCTCCGTCCAGCCCAGTCGGTCGAACATGCCGTTCAGGAGCATCGCGGTGAAGCCCCACACGACGTGAGCGCCGGCCGCGTGCGGCACCACGAACGCGGGGCCGCGCCACTCGCGGCCGTCCCGCCGGATCACGGTGACTCCGCGACGCTCCGGGTCGAGGAGATCGGCGACCGGAGCGCGGAACACGGCGGCCGATTCCGCGGCATCCACCGCCCGCACCGGGGTCGGCCGCTCCCACCAGGCCACGACCGGGGTGACGAGATGACGGGAGTAGACGAGCGGAACGGGCGGAAGCGTTCCGATGACGCCGACGCCGGCGGGATCCAGGCCCGTCTCCTCGCGGGCCTCGCGCAGGGCCGCGGCGACCGGCCCGTCGTCGCCGGGGTCGACCCGACCACCGGGGAAGGCCACCTGTCCGGGGTGGGCTCGGAGGGTGTCGGCGCGGGCGAGGAGCAGCACGTCGAGGTCGGACGGGACGGCACGCGAGACGTGCGCGCTGGGCACGGCATCCAGGGTTCCGAAGAGGATCAGCACCGCAGCGTCGCGCGCGTCGCCGTCGACGGGGAGCGCCCGCAGCTCCGCGAACATGTCGTCCGTGGCGCCGTCGACGAGGGACTGCAGGTCGTCGCGGGGGGAACGCATGGGGTCGAGGGTAGTCCCGGCGCGCGTTCCCCGCCCGTGTGCGGGTCGCGCGTGTGAGGATGATCGCGGGAGGTGCCCGATGACCGAAGAACTCCACGCCGTGACCCTCGTCGTCGACATGCCCGTCACCAAGATCGACGCGCTCGATGTCATCGCGTTCGCGGCGGACGGCGGGGTCGACGACGCCCGTACGTCGCACCCCCGCGTCTGGCTCGCTCCGCACGCGTGGGCGGAGGTCGAGATCCCGAAGTTCGCCGACCCGCCGCCGTTCGCGATCGATGTCTACTCCGATGTCTCGGGCGAGATCGCGTGGGCGCAGGCGCGTCGCCTGCATGCCGCGCTCGAGCGTCTCGGGTGGACCGTCGAACCGCCGCGCGCGGGCGTGCGATGACCCTCGACCACACGCGACGCCCGCGACTGCTGTACGTCGAGGATGACGGCGAGATCTCCGCCATGACGATCGAGGTGCTGGGCGAGGTCTACGACGTCGCGCACGAGAGCGACGGGCTCGCGGCGCGTGATCGCGCCCTGCGGGAGCGGGTCGACCTCATCGTGCTGGATCGGCGCCTGCCGGGGCTCGACGGCGAGCACGTCGTCGCGGCACTGCGCACGGCGCGCATCACGACGCCCGTCCTCATGCTTACGGCGCTCGGGTCGATCGCCGACCGCGTCGACGGCCTGGACGCCGGGGCCAACGATTACCTGGTGAAGCCGTTCGATTACGACGAGCTCCTCGCGCGCCTGCGCGCCCTCCATCGCGGGTTCCGCGCGGAGGGGCGACGCCGCGCGGTGGCGGAGTGGACGTACGTCCCCGACGCCGCGGCGGTGTACTCCCCCGGCGGCGCGCGCGTGAGCCTGACGACGACCGAGAACGCTCTGCTCGACCTCCTCACGTCCAGCCCCGACCACGTCTTCTCGCGCGAACAGATCGCGCGCGACGTGTTCGCCTCCGCCGACGCCGTCACCACGGTCGACACGTACGTCCACTACCTCCGCCGCAAGTGCTCCCCCGACATCGTCGAAACGGTCCGCGGCCGCGGCTACCGCGCGGGAGGTGCCCGATGACGGCGGCGGACGACCGCCGGGTCGTGCGGCGCGCCGCGGCGCGGGTCGGTCTGCTCGTCGGCGGCGGCTCGGCCATCGCGCTCACGGCGGGCGTCGGCATCCTCGTCGCCGTCCTCCTCTCCAACGCGCGCCGCGAGGCGGGTCATCACGGGGTCCCGGGCGCCGCCCCGGGCGGGCTGCCGGGCGACCGGGTCGTGGTCGACTTCGACGACGTGCTGCCGTGGGTGCTCGGCCTCGGCCTGTTGGGCGTGGTCGTCATGGGGCTCGTGGGGTGGGCGGCATCCCGGTGGTCGGTCCGTCCGCTCGACGACGCGCTCCGCCGTCAGCGCGCCTTCGTCTCGGATGCCAGTCACGAACTCCGCACTCCGCTCACGGCCCTCAACAGCCGCGTGCAGATCGCCCAGCGGCGCCTCGCGCGCGGCGAGCCGCTGGAGGACACGCTCGACCGGCTGCGCGGGGACGCGGACCTGATGGACGACATCCTCACCGACATGCTGCTGTCGGCGGAGGGCGCGGCGTCGGCCGACGGCACCGCGGCGGTCGCCGAGGGCCTCCGAGCCGCGGTGACGGTCGTCGGGCCGCTCGCCGCCGAGGCCGGCGTCGCGATCGACCTCGACAGCGGACCTGCCGGACTCCGCGCCGCGCTGCCGCCGGTGACGCTCACCCGCGTGGGCACCGCGCTGATCGACAACGCCGTGAGTCACGCGCCGAGCGGGAGCACCGTCTCGGTCACGGCACGCGTCGAGGGCGACACGGTCGAGATCCGGGTCGCCGATGCGGGAAGTGGCATCCGTCCCGAGGATCGCGAGCGGATCTTCGAGAGGTTCGCCCGCGGCGCGGAGTCGGGCCGGCGGCGGGGCTTCGGTCTCGGGCTCGCCCTCGTCCGCGAAGCGGCGACCCGTCACGGCGGCACGATCGCGGTGAAGAACACGTCAGCGAGCGGGACGGTTTTCCTCCTGCGGCTCCCCCGCGCGCGCTGACGCGGGGACGGGATCGCGGAAGCGGTCGACCTCGACGCCGCTCGCCCACCGGCGGACGCGTCCGTCGCTCCAGACGATCCCGGATGCCACGGGCGCGGCGCGCACCTCGTCGAGGTCGTCGATCCCGGTGACGGCGGCCACGGTGGCCCAGACGTCCGCGACGGTGAGCGTGTCGGCGACGACCGTCGCGGACACGAGGCCCCGGACCGGACGCTCCGACCGCGGGTCGATGAGGTGCGGCCCGCGCTCGGCGGTGCCCGACGTCGCGACGGCCCCCTCGGGCAGCGAGATCGTGGCCAGGACGCCGGAAGCATCTTCGGGGTCGGCCACACCGACGTTCCACACGTGATCGCTCCCCGGTGCGCGGAGCAGGCGCATGTCTCCGCCCGCGTTGACGGCGGCCGCCTCTATCCCCGGCACGGTCAGCAGCTCGCCGAGTGCCGCCGATGCGGCATCCACCGACCAGCCCTTCACGACCCCGGTCGGGTCGAACCACCCGCGCCACCACGCGTCGAAGACGCCGCCGGTGTCGTCGCGGAGCCGGCGGCACAGCGCCTCGACCTCGCGGACGCGGGGGTCGACGTCGTCGAGGCCGCGCAGTCCGTCGCGCAGCAGACTCACGTCGGAGTCGGGGCGGTAGGTCGAGAAGACGCGTTCGTCGTCCCGCATCCGGGCGACCACCGCCGCCATCGCGGCATCCACCCGCTCCCGGACGGCCGGATCGTCCGTGGCGCGTCCCCGTACCTGCACGGTCACGACGGTGCCCATCACGGGTTCGACCACCGTGGCGGCGGGGAGGCGGGTCATGCGTGTGCCTCGTTCAGCGCCGACTGCAGCGACGTGAGGTACCCGTCGGACGTGTAGGTGGCGCCCGACACCATGTCGATGTCCGCCGACTGCGCGGCGAGCGTCTCCTTCACCAAGACCGGCAGCGCGCGGGAGTTGATCTGCTGGTCGCGACCGTTCTCGGACGGGTACACCGGCACCTGCACGTCGGTGACGACACCACCGGACACCGTGATCTGCACCTGCACCGGGCCGTAGCGCGTGTTCGCGGCGGAGCCGGTGTAGGTGCCGTCCGCGAGACCGGACGACGCGGGCGCGGCCTGCGTCTGGGTCGCGGCAGCAGAGGACGGCGAGGCCGACGCCGACGCGGAGGGCGAGGCCGACGGCGTCGCGCGCTGCGCCGACGCGGGCGCCGGTGTCGTGGCCGGGAGGGCCGCCGCGGTCTCGGTGCCCCCGCCGAGCGAGGTCCGGTAGCTGAACAGCAGCACGAGGCCCGTGACGGTCGCCATCAGGGCGTAGAAGATCTTCTTCATCTCTGTCTCTCCCCCTCGGATCTCAGACGGTGAACGATTCGGCGTGGACGCGGGTGGACGGGACCCCCGCGCGACGGAGGTCGGTGCGCACGGCATCCATCCACGGGCCCGGTCCGCACAGGTAGACGTCGTGCTGCTCGAGGTCGGGGGCGACGTAGCGGAGCAGGTCGGGGCCCTTCCACCCGGAGTGTCCGACCGGCAGCCACGGCGAGGCTCCGGGAGCGCGCGGCCCCACGAGGGCGCCGTAGCGGAGGCCGCGGTCGCGTTCGAGGCGCGCGATGGCGTTGAGACGGAGGGCGTCGCCCTCGGTGTGGTCGCGGACGAGCAGCGTCGCCTCGCCCGGCGCCCACCCGGCCTCTTCGGCGAGCGCGACCAGCGGTGCGACGCCGGCGCCGGCGCCGATGAGAAGCAGTTTGCGACCGGTGCGGGCGTCGGCGGTCATCTCTCCGTACGGTCCCTCGATGAGGACGCGGGTACCCGGACGGACGGATGCCAGCCGTTCGGTGCCGTCGCCGACGAGTCGCGCCGCGATGGTGAGGGAGCCGCCGTCGGGGGCAGCGGCGAGCGAGAACGGGTGGCCGCGGGTCCAGCCCGGGCCGTCGAGGAACCGCCACACGAAGAACTGCCCCGCGCGCACCGGCATCCGGTGCAGTGCCCGTCCGGTCATCGTGACCGCGACGCCGCGGTCTCCGTCGCGCGTGACGGCGGAGACGCGAAGGCCGTGCCGCAGCGACCGCACGAGCGGCAGACCGACGCGGAACACGAGGACGGCGGCGGCCGTGGCGCCCCACAGCAGCCACCAGTACACGGATGCGAGGGAGTGCGCGGTGAAGTCGGCGCCGGTCCACAGCATGTGCGGAACGGCGAGGCCGACCCCGAGGTAGCCGTAGAGGTGGAGGAGGTGCCACGACTCGTAACGCAGCGCGCGGCGCGCCTTGCGCACGGAGGTGGCGACGACCAGCAGCAGTAGACCGGTCCCGGCGGTGGCGAGCAGCATGCCCGGGTAGTCCCAGACGAACTCCCACAGCTGCACGATCGGGTTCACGCTCGCGGCCGCCGCGTAACCCAGGGTCTGCAGCACGATGTGCGCGGAGAACAGCGCGAAGGACCAGAACCCGACGAGCCGGTGCATCCGGGTGATCCCGTCCCGTCCGAAGCCGCGCTCGAACACGGGCACCCGGGCCATGAGCAGCACCTGGTACAGCAGCAGGTTCGCCGACACCAGACCGCACAGGCGTCCGAGGGTGTTCAGGGTCTCGGCATCCAGAGCGAGAAGGGCCTGGATGCCACCCCCCGCGACCCACAGCGCCACCACCGCGAGGCTCGAGAGCCAGATGAGCGCGGTCGCGGCGAGGTTCCAGCCGAGCCGGGCACGCGGACGCACGACCCGGGCGCGGCGCGGCCGCGAGGCGGGGAGCTCCACGGGGAGGGGAACGGTGGTGGTGGCGGTCATGCCGTCAGAATGGCGGCCGCCCTCCCAGAGTTCGCCAAGAATCCGGCATCCTGGGTCATCCCATAGGAAACGGACAGCTCGTCAGGGGGCGAGACCGACGAGTTCGGCGCTGCGATCCCACAGCAGCCGGGCCAGCGCGGGGTCGTCCGCGCGTCGGTGCGTGCGCGCGGGCTTGTTGTTCGCGTAGAAGCCGCCGGGCTGCCAATCGACGCCGGGCTTGCCGAGCGCGAGCCAGGTGAGGCGGGCGCCACCGACGTCGGTGGAGGTCATGAACCGTTCGGCGAGCGGGCCTCCGTACAGGAACTTCCACGATCCGCTGCCGGTCGACCCGAAGCTCGAGGCGATCACCCCGGGGTGGTAGGCGACGGCGGAGAGTCCCGCGTCACCGAAGCGCCGGTTCAGTTCCTTCGTGAACAGCACGTTCGCGAGCTTCGCGTTGCCGTACGCGCGCGACGCCGAGTAGTGCCGCTCCCCCTGCAGATCGTCGATGTCGAAGCGGGAGAAGAGGCGGGCGGCGGCGCTGGAGGTCTGGATCACCGAGGCGCGCGACTCCAGCAGCGTCTCGCGCAGCAGGTTCGTCAGGAGGAACGGGGCGAGGTGGTTCACCTGGAACGTGACCTCGAAGCCGTCGCCCGTGAGCTTCCGATCGCCGAAGATCCCGCCCGCGTTGTTGGCGAGGACATCGATCCGGGGATACTCGGCGCGGAGCGACTGCGCGAGCTCGCGCACCTGCGCCAGCTCGGAGAAGTCCGCGGTGAACGAGCGCACCCCGAGCGCGTCGGCGACCCGCCGCGTCTTGTCGGGATTACGGCCGACGACGACGACCTCCTCGCCGATCTCGTGCAGCTGGCGGGCCGCGGCCGCGCCGATTCCGTCGCTGGCTCCGGTGATCACGATCGTGCGGGCCATGGGTCCTCCTGAAGGGTCGAGGTCACGGTAGCGAGCGCACCTGTGCCGGGCGCGGGGCTTGCCCTCGGCATCCGGAACTCCTGAGAACTCACAGCGCGCTCCCAGCCCCGCGGGACCAAAACCGCAGCGCCCCGCGTTCTCCTCAGTGATGCCCGAACCGGCATCGCAGGCGAAAGGATCACACCGTGACCACGGAGTACCGCAAGACGTCGGAGGCGCTCGGGCGTCTCACCGACCGCCAGTTCGCCGTCACGCAGGACGACGCGACGGAGCCGCCGTTCCGCAACGAGTACTGGGACAACCACGAGGAGGGTATCTACGTCGACATCGTGTCGGGGCAGCCGCTGTTCTCCTCCACCGACAAGTTCGACAGCGGGTCGGGCTGGCCGAGTTTCACCAAGCCCATCGACGCCGCCGCCGTCGTCGAGAAGACCGATCGGACGCTGTGGATGAAGCGCACCGAGGTTCGTTCCAGCGGCGCCGACAGCCACCTCGGCCACGTCTTCGACGACGGCCCCCGCCAGGCCGGCGGGCTGAGATACTGCATGAACTCGGCGGCGCTGCGGTTCGTGCCCGTGGCGGAGCTCGAGGCGCAGGGCTACGGCGACTTCCTGTCCCTGTTCCGCGAGACCCGAGCCTCATGAACCTCTTCCCCTTCCGCAACAGCAAAAGGAGCAACACCATGACCAGCGGACCCACCGACTCAGGCGAGATCACCCGCCGTCCCGGCACCGAGACCGCCGTCCTCGCGGGCGGCTGTTTCTGGGGCGTCGAGGACCTCATCCGCCGCCAGCCCGGCGTGCTCGACACGCGCGTCGGCTACACCGGCGGATCGAACGACCACGCGACCTACCGCAACCACCCCGGCCACGCCGAGGCGGTCGAGATCGTGTTCGACCCGACCAAGACGTCGTACCGCGACATCCTGGCGTTCTTCTTCCAGATCCACGACCCGTCGACCCTGAACCGTCAGGGCAATGACATCGGGACGAGCTACCGTTCCGCGATCTTCCCCCTCTCCCCGGAGCAGGAGCAGGTCGCGCGCGACACCATCGCCGACGTCGACGCGTCGGGCATCTGGCCCGCCAAGGTCGTCACGACCATCGAGCCCGAGGCTCCCTTCTGGGAGGCCGAGCCCGAGCACCAGGACTACCTGATCCGCATCCCCAACGGCTACACGTGCCATTTCGTGCGCCCCGGCTGGGTGCTGCCCAAGCGCGAGGACGCGACCGCGTAAGACTCGGGAGGGGGCCCGGATGCCATGGCATCCGGGCCCTTCGTCGTTTCTGGCGCGCCCACGGTTGGTACGGTGGCGGCACCATGGACATCCGCGTCGATCCCGCCTCCGCCACGCCGCCGTTCGCGCAGGTGCGTGCGCGGATCATCGCGCTGATCGACAGCGGCGAGCTGCCGACCGGGACGCGCCTCCCTCCGGTGCGCACGCTCGCGACCGAGCTCGGCCTCGCCGCGAACACCGTGGCGCGCGTCTACAAGGAGCTCGAAGAGGCGCGCTTCGTCGAGACCCGCGGCCGCGCCGGGACGTTCGTCTCGGCGGGGACGGATGCCACGCGCGCCCGCGCGGCCGATGCCGCCGCCGCATTCGCTCGCGCCATGCGCGACCTCGGTGTCGCGCCGTCGGAGGCGCTCGACCTGGCGCGAGCGGCGTTGGGGAACGAGAGCTGACGGGCCGCAACCCCCGACCACACCGGAATCCGGATGCCTACGCTCCAAGCATGAGCGAATACGACGTCGTGGTCATCGGAGCGGGGCTCGCCGGATTGCGGTGCGCGACGCGGCTCGCGGAGGCGGGGCGGGACGTCGTGGTGCTCGAGGCGGAGGACGCCGTCGGCGGACGCGAGCGCACCGACGTCGTGGACGGGTTCCGCCTCGACCGTGGCTTCCACGTGCTCAACCCGGCGTATCCGGCGGTGCGGCGATGGGTCGACGTCGGCGCGCTGGCGCTGCGACGGTTCCCGGTGGCCCTGTCCGTGCGGCTCGACGACGGCGTGGCCCGCATCGCCCATCCCCTCCGCCACCCGGCGACCATTCCGGCCTCGCTCGGGAGCGGGCTCGTCCGACCCGCCGACCTGCTGCCCCTCGCGCGGTGGGCGCTTCCCGTCCTCGCGAATCCCCGCGCGGTCAAGCGCGGACCGGATCGCCGGCTCGCCGAGGCGTGGGATCGCGCGGGCCTCCGCGGCACCCTGCGCGAGAGCGTGCTCGAACCGTTCCTCGCGGGCGTCCTCGCCGACGACGAGCAGGAGTCCTCCGACGTGTTCGTGCGCCTCCTCGTCCGCAGCTTCGCGCTCGGCGCTCCCGGGGTGCCCGCCGCGGGGATCGGCGCTCTCCCCGCGCAGCTGGCCGACACCGCGCGGCGGGCGGGAGCCGGCATCCGTCTCTCCCATCGGGTGACCGCGACCCGGCCGCACGGTCGGGGATGGCGCATCGAGATCGAGAACGCGGATGCCATCGACACCCGCGCCGTGGTGCTGGCCACCGGTCTGACCCCCGGTCTGGACGTTCCCCTCCCCCGCCCGCGAGGCTTGCAGACGTGGTGGTTCGCCACGGACGAGCGGCATCACGACGACGGCGCGCTCCGCGTGGACGGGCTCCGACGCGGGCCGATCGTGCACACGGCGATCGTCAGCAACACCGCGCCCACGTACGCGCCACGCGGCCGGCACCTGGTCGAGGCGACGGTCGTGCTGCCCACCACGGCGACGGAGGCCGACGTCCGCCGGCACCTCGAGGAGCTGTGGGGCACCGATACCCGACCCTGGCGACTGCTGCGGCGCGACGACATCGCCGCGGCGCTCCCCGCGCAGGACCCGCCGCTGCGTCTGCGGCGTCCGGTCCGCCTCGGCGACGGGCGATACGTCGCGGGCGACCACCGCGACACCGCCTCGATCCAGGGCGCGCTCGTCTCCGGGCAGCGAGCGGCCGAGGCTGTGTTGCACGACCTCGGGTGACGCGCCCCTTTCCCGTGTCGGAGGTCGGTGTCAGAGTGGCCGCATGCGATTCCTCCTGAACGTCATCGACGACCGCAGCTCCTCCGCGACCGACGACGAGGGCGAGGCGATCGACGCCTTCAACGATCGCCTCGTCGCGGAGGGGCACTGGGTGCTCGCCGCGGGCGTCGCGCACCCCGCGGATTCGCTCGTCATCGACGCGCGATCCGGGGAGTCCGTCGTCACTCCCGGGCCCGCGAACGACACCGCCGAGTGGGTCGCCGGATTCTGGATCATCGAGGCCTCCGACCTCGACACGGCCCGAGACCTGGCGATCGACGGTTCGCGTGCGTGCGGTCGCCGGGTGGAGCTGCGACCGTTCCTCGGCTGACATGGCCACCGCCGCAGAACACATCGCCCGGCTCAACACCCTCGGCCCCCGCCGTTCGGGGAACGAGGCCCATCGGACCCTGATCGACGAGGTCGCCGCCGAACTCGTCGCCCTCGGCTATCACCCCGAGCGGGATACGCACACCTTCGAGCGGTGGGACGTCGACGAAAGAGATGTGTCGCTGACCGTGGAGGGGCGCACGGTTCCCGTCGCGTCGGCGTGGCCGTACTCCGGCGAAACCGGATCCGCGGGCGTCACGGCTCCCCTCGTCCGCCTCGCGGGACGTCGACCGCGATGGAAGGACGCCCGCGGCCGGATCGCCCTCGTCGAGGTCGCGAACGTCGAGGTGCCGGCATCCCTCCTCGTCGATTCCTGGGACGGACCGATGCCGTTCGACGCGGTCGCGAACCCGGTCATCTCCGCCGAGTTGGCGGGCATCGACCTGGTCGCCGCCCGAGCGGCGGGAGTCGTCGGCGTGATCGCCGTCTGGCGCGGACTCGCCGACGTCGAGGCACACGGCCAGTACCTGCCCTTCACCCGGCCGTACGCCGGACTCCCGGCCGTGTGGGCGCCCGAGTCGGAACGCGAGCGGCTCCTCGAGGCAGCGGGTCGCGGCGGGTCCACGACCCTGGTTCTGGATGCCACGCGGCACGACAGCGGGACGATGGACACGGTGTGGGCAGTGTCGCCGGGGAGTGGCATCCATGCCGACGAGAGCGTCCTCGTCGTCACGCACAGCGACGGCGGCAACGCCGTGGAGGAGAACGGGTTCATCGGCCTGCTCGAGCTGGCCCGCGACGCGGCCGAGACCCCGCACGATCGAACGCTCGTGTTCGTGCTGGTCGCCGGGCACCTGCGGATCCCGGCGGTGACCGCGCACGGCCAGGCGACCACGGCGTGGCTGCACGCGCATCCCGAGCTGTGGTCGCCCGTCGCCGAGGGGCCGACCGCGGTCGCCGGCCTCGTCATCGAGCACCTCGGCGCGAAACACGGGCGCGACGACGACCCGTCGACGGAGGCCGGAACCGACGACGTCGAACCCGAGCTGCTCGACGCCACGACCCCGGAGTTCGCCGCGCTCGTTCGGGCCGAGTGGCGGAATCCCGCGGTGCGCCCGGTGCGGCCGGGCGCGGTGGTGCACCTCGGCGAGGGCGAGCCGCTGTGGGAGAAGGGCATCCCGGCGATCGCCCTCGTCACGGGCCCCGCCTCCCTCCTCGCGGAGACGGCGCACGCGGGAGTCGATCTCGATCTCCTCGCCCGGCAGGTGGACAGCTTCCGCGCCCTCCAGCGCCGCCTCGCGGATGCCCCCGACCGCGCCCACTTCGGCACGGTGCGCCGCCCCGGGCGGCTGCGGAAGCTCCTCGCGGTCGCGCGGATCGCGGGGTTCCTCGCCCGCCGGGCCGGGCGGTGACGCTCAGCCCCGCGCCGCCAGCGCCTCCAGCGCCGCGCCGGTCACGCGGCGCGTCGTCCACTCCTCCATCGCCTCGGCACCGAGGGCGCGGTAGAAGCCGATCGCGGGTTCGTTCCAGTCGAGCACCGTCCACTCCAGCCGCGGGTACCCCTGCGCGAGGCACTCGGCGGCGAGCGCGGACAGCAGCGCCACCCCGTAACCGTTCGAGCGATACCGCTCGTGCACGAAGAGGTCCTCGAGCCAGATGCCGTGCTTCCCGGTCCAGGTCGAATACGTGAGGAACCAGATCGCGATCGCGCGGATCTCCCCACCCTTCTCGACCACGAACGCGAAAGCCCGCGGGTCCTCCCCGAACAGCGTGGCCGTCAGCATGTCGACGGTGTTGTCGACGGCATCCGGTTCCTTCTCGTAGTCGGCGAGCGCCTGGATGCACGCGAGAATCCCGGCCTCGTCGCCGGGACGGGCGGGGCGCAGGACGGCGCCGTCGGTCAGTTCGGTCATGGCTGAGGCTCCCAGCTGTCGAGGGCGACGCGGCGGAAGTTCCCGCCGAGGACCGCCGCGATATCGGCATCGTCCCACCCGCGGTCGCGGAGCGCCGCGCCCAGGCCGACGAAGGTCTCGGGTGGCATCCATTCGACCGGGCCCCACGCGGTGTAGCTCGCGTCGTACAGCGCGGGGCTCTCGGCGAGGGTGGTCTGGAACGTCTCCCAGTCGAACGAGAAGT
This sequence comes from Microbacterium sp. T32, assembly GCF_001619615.1. Taxonomy (GTDB): domain Bacteria; phylum Actinomycetota; class Actinomycetes; order Actinomycetales; family Microbacteriaceae; genus Microbacterium. Next base: position 207,489 of record NZ_LQQP01000009.1, on the reverse strand, counting down.
CCGTGCTCACCCCGACGTGCCGGATGCCGACGACCTCCACGGCGTACTCGATGTGGCGCACCATCGCCTCGAGGGTGGGGGTGTTGGGCCCGAGGAAGATGCCGACGCCGGTGATGCCCACGACTCCCCCGGTGTCGGCGGCCGCGCGGGCCTGGTCGTCGGTGATGTTGCGGGGGTGGTCCCACACGGCGCGCATGCACGAGTGACTGAAGACGACGGGCCGGGTCGACACCGCGCACATGTCGAGCGACGTCCGGGGCCCGACGTGCGAGCCGTCCGGAACCATGCCGCGCCGATTCAGCTCGGCGACGAGGTCGCGGCCCCAGCGCGAGAGCCCGGGGTCCTCGGCATCCAGGCATCCGCCCCCGGCCGCGTTGGTGTAGTTGTACACCGGGCCGAGCGTGCGGACGCCTCGAGCGACGAGCGTCGCCACCGCGTCGAGGTCGCCGCCCAGCGGCGCGCAGTCCTCGAGGTCGAACACCACCGCGGTGTCGCCGGCGGCGGCGATCCGGTCGACCTCGGTGACCGTCGCGGCGAGCTCCAGCCCGTCGATCGCGGTCACCTGGGCACGGAACGCGCGAAGGACGGATGCCATGACCTCGGGGCCGTGCGGGGCGTAGCCGACGTTGAGCGAGACGAGCCCGCCGCCGGCCGGACGGTAGCGGCGCAGCTCCGTCAGGTCAGCGGTCTCGACGAGTTCGGCGCACGCGTGCTGATCCCACAGCATCAGGCGACGCCCGCGCGGGCGGCGAGCGCCGGATCGAGGGCTTCGCGCTCGTCGAAGACGAAGCAGTCACCGTCCCAATGCGCGTCGCCCTCGGCGGCGAACCAGCCGAGGATGCCGCCGTCGAGCTGGTACGCGTCCAAGCCCTGGTCGCGCAGGTAGAGGGCCGCCTTCTCGCACCGGATACCACCGGTGCAGAAACTCACCACGGTCTTGCCGACGAGTTCGTTGCGGTGGGCGCTCGCGGCATCCGGGAACTGCGTGAAACGCTCGATCCGCCAGTCGCGGGCACCGGAGAACGTGCCGTAGTCGACCTCGAACGCGTTGCGCGTGTCGACGAGCACGACCTCGCGGCCGTCGTCGTCGGCTCCCCGGTCGAGCCAGCGACGCAGCGTCGCCGGCGACACCGCGGGCGCGCGGCCGTCCTGCGGACGCACCTCGGGCCGGTCCATGCGGATGATCTCGCGCTTGACCTTCACCAGGAGTCGGCCGAAGGGCACGGCATCCGACCAGCTCTCCTTGGTCTGGAGAGCCGGAAAGTCCCCGCGCAGCCCGTCGACGAACTCCCGCACCGCGTCCGGCTCACCCGCGAGGAACAGGTTGATGCCCTCTTCGGCGAGCAGGATCGTCCCGCGCAGCCCGGCGTCCGTGGCGCGCTCGCGCAGCACGGGCCGGAGCGCCACGGGGTCGTCGATCGGCGTGAACAGATACGCCGAGACGTTGAGGACGGATGCCGCGGATGCCATGGCATCCAGGGTACGCAGAGCGCAAGGCACCGCGTGCCGGAGGCGTCGCCCGCTAGCGTGACACACGATGACTCTCGCCGCCCCGACCGTCTCGGTCGTGATCCCCGTCCGCGACGACGCCGTGCCCCTCGCGGCCTGCCTCGAGGCCCTCGCCGCGCAGACGCACCCCGCGGACGAGATCGTCGTCGTCGACAACGCCTCCACCGACGACAGCGCCGAGGTGGCGCGTGCCGCGGGCGCACGCGTCGTCTTCTGCGGCGAGCGCGGAATTCCCGCCGCCGCGGCCGCCGGCTACGACGCCGCCATTGGTGACGTCATCCTGCGACTCGACGCCGACAGCCTCCCCGCGCCGGGCTGGATCGCGCACATGACCGCCGCGCTCTCCGACCTGGACGTGGATGCCGTGACTGCTCCCGCCGTGTTCCACGACGGGCCCACGCGGCAGCGTCGGCCGATGGCGTGGGCGTTCCTCGGCACGTACACCGCGTTCGCCTATCCGGCGCTGGGTCACGCGCCGCTGTGGGGGTCGAACATGGCGTTCCGACGCACCGCCTGGGTTGCGGTCCGCGACCGCGTGCACCTCGACCCCGGGCTGCACGACGACCTCGACCTCGCGTTCCACCTCGGCGAGCGCCACCGCATCCGGATCGTGCCGGGGCGGGCGCAGATGCGGGTCTCGTCGCGCACGGTCCGCCCGCGCCGGTTCGCGAAGAGCTTCTCGCGCGGCATGGGAACCGTGTTCGCGCACTGGCCGCGCGAGATCCCGCCGCTGCGGTGGGCGCGGCGGCTGGGGCGGCGCTGATGGACGCGGTGCTGTTCCCGAACGTCGAAGCCCCCGACCTGCACGTCATGAGCTTCAACATCCGCCGCCGGTTCGAGCGGCTGACCTGGCCGCCCGAGGACCGCTGGGGGCTCCGCAAGGAGCGCCTGCGGGTGTTCCTCGGCGCGAACAAGCCCCACCTGCTCGGGTCGCAGGAAGCGCGACCCGACCAGGCACGGTGGGTCCAGGAGTCGCTCGGCAGTCGCTACGGCCGCATCGGCCACGGGCGCGGGAAGGACCGGGACGGCGAGGGCACGCCGATCTTCTACGACCGCGACCGGGTCGACCTCCTGGACTGGACGCAGGTCGCCCTCTCCGACACCCCGGCGATCGACGGCTCCGTGGGCTGGGGGAACACGATTCCGCGCATCGCCGTCATCGCGCGGTTCCGCGACGGCGCGACCGGCGCCCCCTTCGTCTTCGTCAACAGCCACTTCGACGCGTTCTCGCGCCGTGCGCGCCGCCGCTCCGCCCGCTGGCTCGCCGAGCTCGTCGCCACGGAAGAGCTGCCCCTGCTGTTCACGGCCGACGTCAACGCCCCGATCCGGTCGGCTGAGCTCGCCGACATGTTCGCCGACGGCGGCCTCGTCGACACGTGGTCGTACGCTCCCACTCGCCGTACCGTCGAATGGGGCACGTTCAACAACTACCGGAGGCCGCGCGCCGGTGCCCGGCGCATCGACGCGGTCCTCGTCACGCCCGACGTCGACGTCCGCGCCACCGGCATCGACCCGCGCCCGACGGGCACGAGTTGGCCGTCCGACCACCTGCCGGTGCAGGCCGTCGTGCGGATCCCGGGATCGCGATGATCCGCGCGCTGTACGCCCATCTGAAGCGGCCGCCGCGGACCGCGACGGAGTGGACCACGGATGCCGTGCGCGCCATCGCCATCGTGGGCGTGCTCGTCGCAGCGATCACGCTCCCCGCGACCGACGCAGCGGTGCTGTCGATGACGCTCCCCGCCGTCATGCTCTCCCGGATGCTGGGCCTACGGTCGGGCCTCGATCTCACCGTCTGCGTCACCGTGATCATCGCGGCCGGGAGCAACGTCATCGACCTGTACCGCGCCTGGACGGGATGGGACCTCGTCGTGCACGCGGTGTGCACCGGAGTGCTCGCGGCCGTCGCGCTCGTCGTGCTCGAGGACACCGGGGTCGTGGCGCGAACGGGCCGACGCCGTGCACCGATCGTCCTCGGGACTGTGGCAGGACTCGCGCTCAGCGCCGTATGGGAGATGGTCGAGTGGTTCGGCTATCGGTTCATCACCGACAGCATCTTCGTCACGTACGACGACACGATCGGCGACATGGTCGCGGGCGGGTTCGGAGCTCTGATCGCCGGGGTGCTGGCATCCCGCTTCCGGTTGACCCGGCGGGACCGCGCCACGGTGTGAGGCACGGTCCCGCCGCAACCGCGGTCAGACGCGCCCCGCGACGTCCCGCCCGACGAGGTCGCCGTCGGGGTTCGGTTCGCTGAGCTGCTCGCCGGGGGCGGTCGATCCCTCGAGCGGCGGGAGCCCGGCCTCGACGCGCGCGCCGATCTCGGCATCCACGTTCTTCCAGTACTGCACGGCGCGGTCCCGGACGTCCGCGCGCGTCACCCCGCCGACGTGGCCGGTGATCGTCTCGATGAGACGGTCGCGGGCATCGGCCGACATGACCTCGCGTACGAGGGCGCCCGCCTGACCCCAGTCGTCGTCCTCCGGGTGCAACGTCGCGGCCGAGCGGACGAGCTCCCCGTCGCTCTGCCAGCCGCCGTCACCGGCGCGTCGCGGATCGGCCGCGGGACCGCCGACGGAGTTCGGCGCATAGACCGGGACCTCGGGCGGGTTGTACTCGTAGCGCATCGCGCCCTCCTTCGAGTACGAGTGCACCTCGGTGCGCGGCCGGTTCACCGGCAGCTGCTGGTAATTCGTGCCCACGCGATAGCGGTGCGCGTCGGCGTAGCTGAAGATGCGGGCCTGCAGCATCTTGTCGGGGCTGCCGTCGATGCCGGGAACGAAATTCGACGGCTCGAACGCGGCCTGCTCGATCTCGGCGAAGTAGTTGCCGGGATTGCGGTTCAGCTCCATCGTGCCGACCTCGATCTCGGGATAGTCGCTGTGCGGCCACACCTTCGTCAGGTCGAACGGGTTGAAGCGGTAGGTCTTGGCATCCTCGTAGGGCATGATCTGCACCTTGAGCGTCCACGTCGGGAACTCGTGCCGCTCGATCGCGGCGTACAGGTCGCGGATGTGGAAGTCGGCGTCCTGACCCGCGATCTGGTCGGCCTCGTCCTGCGTCAGCGTCTTGTGCCCCTGGTCGGTGTGGAAGTGGTACTTCACCCAGAACCGCTCGCCGTCGGCGTTGATCCACTGGTACGTGTGCGAGCCGTAGCCGTTCATGTGGCGCCACGAGGCCGGGATGCCGCGGTCCCCCATGAGCCAGGTGACCCGGTGGGCGCTCTCGGGGGACAGCGTCCAGAAGTCCCACTGCATGGTGTTGTCGCGCAGGTGACTGCCGGGCAGACGCTTCTGCGAGCGGATGAAGTCGGGGAACTTGATGCCGTCCTTGACGAAGAAGACGGGGGTGTTGTTGCCGACGAGGTCGTAATTGCCCTCGGTCGTGTAGAACTTCAGCGAGAACCCGCGGGGGTCGCGCCACGTGTCGGGGCTCCCCTGCTCGCCGGCGACCGACGAGAACCGCGCGAGCATCTCGGTCTCGACGCCGGGCTGGAACAACGCCGCACGCGTGTACGCGGAGACATCGCCGGTCGTACGGAACCTGCCGAACGCGCCACCGCCCTTCGCGTGCACCACCCGCTCGGGCACGCGCTCGCGGTTGAACTGCGCGAGCTTCTCGATCAGATAGTGGTCGGTCAGGGCGATGGAGCCGTCGGCCCCGACGCTCTGCGAGTGCTCGTCGCTGGCGACCGGCGCTCCGTTGTTGGCGGTGGTGGGATCGGACATGGCGCTCCTCACGTGGGGATCCGGGGGACGCTCTCGACGCTACGCACGGTGTTCCGACCCGACGAGGCATTGCGCTCGCCGTCCCGAACGCGTACCGTCCGGCGGCTGTCAATCCCCGGCTCCGCTCCGGTACGGCTCGCGACCATGGCGAGACCGAACGGAAGGAATGACATGTCGAAGGATCTGTCGAAGGGCGACCGCGTCAGCTGGGACACGCCCCAGGGCCGCACGCAGGGTGAGGTCGTGGAGAAGAAGACGAAGGACTTCCAGCACGACGGCCAGAAGTTCACGGCATCCGAGGACGAGCCGGCCTACATCGTGAAGTCGGAGAAGACCGACGCCACCGCCGCCCACAAGGGCTCGGCGCTGAACAAGCTGAAGGGCTAGGAACCGGCCGCGTCCCTCCGCTTGCGCATCTGCGCGAGCGCGAGGGACAGCCGGTGGTTGCCCGCGAGCACGTCTTCATGCCGCTCGAGGAATGCCCAATACGCGTCGGTGAACACCGAGTCCTTGGCATCCTGAGCCGACGGCCACCACGACCCCATCTTCTGCAGGTACGCCCCGCCCGACACGTACGGCTTGGTGGCGACGAAGCCGCCGTCGGCGAACTGGCTCATGCCCATGACATTGGGCACCATCACCCAGTCGTACGCGTCGACGAACAGCGCGAGGAACCACGCGTTCACCTCCCGCGGGGCATACCCCTGCAGCAGGAACCAGTTGCCGAGCACCATGAGCCGCTCGATGTGGTGCGCGTACCCCCACCGATGCACGCGGTCGAGCACCGTTCGCACCGGCACCGGCAGATCGGACGGCATCCGTTTCCCGGAGTACCAGTACTTCTCGACGCGTCCCTCCAGGTGCAGCGCATTCACCCGCTCGAGCTTCGGGTGCGCCCGGTACATCCCGCGCATGTACTCGCGCCAGCCGATCACCTGGCGGACGAACCCCTCGATGGATGCCAGCGGCGCGGCGGTCCGCGTGACCGCGGCGATCACCTCCCCGACGGTGAGCAGCCCGATGTTGAGCATGGGCGAGATCACCGCGTGGAAGAGGAACGGCTCGTCGGCCTTCATGGCGTCCTCGTACCGGCCGAAGTCGCCCAGACGCTCGGCGACGAAGACGTCGAGCCACGCGCGGGCGTCCTCCGGCGTGACCGGGAGCCAGAAGTCCGTCGCGGCACCGGGGTGCTCGGGGAAGCGGTCGTCGACCTCGGCGATGACGGCGGCGGTGATGTCGTCGTGCGCGAGCGTCGGCAGCGCCGGGATCTCGACGCCCTTCTTCGGCAGCGGCTTGCGGTTGTCGGCGTCGAAGTTCCATCGGCGACCCGTGGGCTTCCCGCCCTCCATCAGGATGCCGGTGCGCCGACGCTGCCAGTGATAGAAGTCCTCCATCACCGGCGTGGGGTGCTCCGCGAACCACCCGTCGACCTCCTCTTCCGGGGTGAGGAACAGGCCGTCGGGGAGGATGTCCGTCTCCACGCCCTGGGCGGCGCAGATCGCCGCGATGCGCTCGTCGACCGGCCGGTTGGGGTCGCTCATCCATGTCAGCTCGGTCACGCCGTGCTTCTCCAGCAGGCGCTCGAGACCCGCGCGGAACGTGAGGTCGTCGGACAGCGCGATGCGCCGCACGGTCCGTCCCTCGGCCTCGAGCCGCGCTGCCGTGTGCCGCATCGCGGAGAGCAGCAGCACGATCTTGTGCCGGTGGTAGGGCAGCTTCGCGAAGCGCGGCGCGGACTCGATGAAGAAGAACTCCTCCACGCCGTCGTCGGCGAACGCCGGATGCTCCGCGAACTGCTGCGTCGCGAGGATCAGCGCCGCCCTCACGCGCGCCGCCGCTGCTTCGCCGCGTTCGCGCGGCATCCGCGCGAGCAGTACAGGACCTCGTCCCACTGGTCGCGCCCACTCCAGCGCTTGCGATCGGAGAACGGGCGGCCGCAGTAGGCGCACGGCTTGGTGCGCAGCGGAGGTCGTGACATGGCGTCATGGTGCCAGCGGGGTGCGGTCCGGATCGGGGGCTTGCGCCGTGCACACCGACCGCTCTCGCGCAAGGGACCTGCGCCCGCCCGCGATCGTTGGTCGAGTGGATGCCATGACCTCCACACCTGACACCGCCGACCAGCCCGACGAGCTCGAGACGGCCGACCTCCCCGAGATCCCCGACGGCACGGATGACGACGACGCGCCCATCGACAACCCCTCCGGCGGCTGAGGTCGCGGCGATTCCGGCCCGACGGCGCACGGTGCGGTCGGGCCCCGCGTTGTGCCCGTAGGCCGCGGGGGCCATCCGTGCTACCGTGGAGTATTCGTTCTGGGATTAGCTTCATCGACGTCCGCCTCATCGCTGAGATGCCGGGCGCACGGCACCGAGCCGTGATCGATGCCACTCCCTCCTCATCTCCGCGCGGTCTGCGTGGGCGCGACCCCCGGTCGCCCATCGGCCGCGGAAAGTTCGCGTGTCTCCTCTCCTCCCCCCGCCTCTGTCGTGGCGCCAGGCCGATCTCGACGTGTTCGTCGCGACGGTCGATTCGGCGTACGCCGGTTTCGTCGGCGCCGCCCCCTCGGGCTTCGAAGCCCAGGGGGCGCGCGGTGAAGATCTCGGCATCCACGACTCCGTCGCAGCGGCCCAGTCCGCCGTCGACGTCCACCGCGTTCGCACGACCCTCCCGGTCGCGCGGCGTCCCCGTCCGCTCCGCATGCGTCGGAGCGGCGCACCCGGCCGCAATCGCGGCCCACGAAGAAAAAGGAAGAACACGATGGCCACTGGCACCGTGAAATGGTTCAACTCCGAGAAGGGCTACGGGTTCATCGCACCCGACGACGGCTCGGCCGACCTGTTCGCGCACTTCAGCGCGATCCAGGGCAATGGCTTCAAGGAGCTGCAGGAAGCACAGAAGGTCGAATTCGACGCTGAGCAGGGCCCCAAGGGCATGCAGGCGGCGAACATCCGCCCCCTCTGAGCTCACGCTCCTCAGCGAAGGCCGGGAGGGCCGCTTCGGCGGCCGCCCGGCCTTCGCCGCGTTCACGCAACGCGATACCCGGCGAACGATGCAGCGGTGTCCGCGAGGTACCGGGTTCCGGTGAATATGCCGTGCATGAGGGCGTATACCGACACGCTTATGGACTCCCCCGTAGTGTGAGCCTCAGCCCGGGTAAACGCCTCGGTTCCCGACTTCGGTCATCATCGCGAGGAGCATCTTCATCGCCTCCACCATCGTCGAGTCCCGACTCGGCCCCGTCCGTCAGACCTATTCCGGCACCACCGAATTCCCCCCGATCGCCAAGGCCTACACGGAACTCTCGCAGGTCGTCCGCGAGAGCGGGTTCCTGGCCCGCACCCCCGTCTTCTACTCCCTCGTCGGCGCGGCCATCGTCCTCGGCTTCGGCGGGGCGATCACCGGCTTCGTCCTCCTCGGTGACAGCTGGTTCCAGCTCCTCATCGCCGCGGCCCTCGGCATCCTGTTCACCCAGGTCGCCTTCCTCGCGCACGAGGCGAACCACCGCCAGATCTTCGCGTCGGGGCGGGCCAACGACCGCCTCGCGCTGTGGATCGGGAACGGCGTCGTCGGCATGAGCCAGTCGTGGTGGGCCACCAAGCACACCCGCCACCATGCCAACCCCAACCGCGTCGGCAAGGACCCCGACATCGAGATCGACACCATCTCGTTCCTCGACGAGGATGCCGCCAGGGCTCGCGGCATCCAGCGCTGGATCACCCAGCGGCAGGGCTGGCTGTTCTTCCCCCTCCTCACGCTCGAGGGCCTGAACCTCCACGCGCTGGCGATCCGCCACCTCGTCTCCCGCGGCGAGATCAAGGGACGCTGGACCGAGCTGGGCCTCCTCGCCCTCCGCATGGCTCTCTTCGTCGCCCCGGTGTTCGTGTTCCTCCCGCTGGGGATGGCGTTCGCGTTCCTCGGTGTGCAGCTCGCCGTGTTCGGCGTGTACATGGGCGCGTCGTTCGCCCCCAACCACAAGGGCATGGCCGTCATCGCGCCGGGCGCGAAGCTCGACTTCTTCAGCAAGCAGGTGCGCACGTCCCGCAACATCTCGGGTGGCTGGTGGGCGACCTGGCTCATGGGCGGCCTCAACTACCAGATCGAGCACCACCTGTTCCCGAACATGCCGCGGCCGTACCTCAGCCGCGCGCGGGAGATCGTGCGCGAGCACTGCCAGACGCTGCAGGTGCCGTACGTCGAGACGACGCTCCTCCAGTCGTACGGGATCGTCATCGCGTACCTGAACCGAGTGGGACTCGCCGCGCGCGATCCGTTCGAGTGCCCGCTGACCTCGGCGGCGCGACGCGTCTGACGCGGGTCAGCCGCGGGCGTCGAGATGCGGGGTGGGGCACTCTCCCCCGGCATCCGTCGCCCGCTCGAAGTGCCAGCGTTCGTTCGCGTAGGTCTGGCACAGTCCCCACTCGCGTCCGTGGTCGGCGAGCCAGAGCTGCGCGTCGAGCGGGCCGATGTCGACGGCGTGACCGGTGACGTGACTCGAGACCTCGGGCGCGGCGACGTACTGCTCCGCGATCTCCCGGCTCCCGTACGTGCGGATGGCATCGGTCAGGAGCCACCGCTGGTAGGCGTCGCTGCGCCACCCGCTCGTGACGTCGAACGTGATCCCGTCCGCCGAGGCGGCGGCCTGCGCCGCCCGCAGCGCGTCCCGCAGTGCGGGGTCGAGCCGGGTCATCGCGGGGTGGTCGTGGTCGTCGACGGTCAGCGGAGCGTCGGCGTCGATCACCCCGTCGTCCGCGGTCGGCGGCGCCGCCGCTCCCGCCAGGATGCGCGCCGTGAAGCCCGACATCGTCGTCGACGCCGCGAGGAAGAGCACCGCGGCGAGGACCACGATCGCCAGGCCGCACCCGGCGAGCAGGGCGATCCGACGTCGACGGAGGTGACGGGCGAGAAGGGATGCCGAGGTACTCACGCCCCCAGTCGAGTCCGGGCCGCGTTGCCAGCGCGTATCCGGGCGAGGATATGCCGGCGATACGCCTCAGTCCCGCGACACCGCGCGGAGGCGGACGTCGTGGACGACGCCGCCGGCGAGCGTGGCGGTCATGAGGGTGCAGTCGGGCTGGCGGCGCCGGTCGGTCGGCGACCCCGGATTGAGGAGGCGGAGCCCGCCCGGCGTCACCGTGTCCCACGGGATGTGGCTGTGCCCGAACACGAGGAGACCCACGTCCGGGAAGGTGGCATCCATCCGTTTCTCGCGACCCGCGGCCGGACCGGTCTCGTGGATCACCGCGATGCGGACCCCGTCGATCTCGGCGCGGGCGACCTCGGGCAGTCGCGCGCGGAGAGCCGCTCCGTCGTTGTTGCCCCACACGCCCAGCACCGGCGCGAGAGCGCTAAGGCCGTCGAGAACGTCGACATCCACCCAGTCGCCGGCGTGGACGATCAGATCGACCTCGGCCGCCGTGAGCAGGAGCTCGCGGGGCAGGTGCCGCGCCCGCTTCGGAACGTGGGTGTCGGCCACGAGGAGCACGCGGGTCGCCATCCCGCCACGCTACATACACTCGCGATACATCGGCGCGCCTACGATGACGGGATGCGCGTGCTGATCGTCGAGGACGAGCCCTTCCTCGCCGAAGCGATCCGCGACGGACTGCGGCTCGAGGCGATCGCCGCCGACATCGCCGGGGACGGCGACACCGCCCTGGAGCGCCTGAGCCACACCGGCTACGACGTGGTCGTCCTGGACCGCGACATCCCGGGCCCGAACGGCGACGAGATCGCCCGGCACCTCTCCGGGCAGCCCGGCGCGCCGCGGGTGCTCATGCTCACCGCCGCCGATCGCCTGGACGACAAGGTCACCGGCTTCGCGAGCGGCGCGGACGACTACCTGACCAAGCCGTTCGTGCTGCGGGAACTGGTGCTGCGCCTGCGGGCGCTCGAGCGCCGCCGCACGGCCGCGACGCCTCCGGTCCTCGAGCAGCACGGCATCCGTCTGGATCCGTTCCGCCGCGAGGTCTTCCGCGACGGTCACTACGTCGCGCTCACCCGCAAGCAGTTCGCCGTCCTGGAGGTGCTCATGACCGCCGCCGGCGGGGTCGTCAGCGCCGAGGCTCTCCTCGAGCGGGCGTGGGACGAGAACGCCGACCCCTTCACCAATGCGGTGCGCATCACGATCTCCACGCTGCGCAAGCGCCTCGGCGAACCCTGGCTCATCCAGACGGTCGCGGGCGTCGGGTATCGCATGGGGCCCGCGGATGCGTGAGCGTCCGCCAGGTCTGTCCGTCCGGGTGAAGCTCACGCTCAGCTACGCGGTCTTCGTCGTGCTCGTCGGCATCGCGGTCTTCACGCTCGGGTTCCTCGTCCTGCGCTTCCTCCCCGACGGCAACCTCTTCGCCGACAGCGGCGAGTTCACTCCCGCCCGGCGCGACCTCATCGCGGCGTTCGTCCGTTACGCGTGGTGGACCGTCGCCGGCCTCGCGGTCGTGGGCCTCGGCGGCGGGTGGATCGTCGCCGGGATCATGCTGCGGCCGCTCACGCGGATCACGGATGCCGCGGGCGCGGTGCGCGACGGTGACCTCGGGCAGCGGGTCGACCTGCCCGGGCGTCGCGACGAGCTCACCGATCTGGCCGACACGCTCGACGCGATGATCGCGCGCCTGAGCGAGACCCTCGAGGAGCAGCAGCGGTTCGCGGCCAACGCGTCGCACGAACTGCGGACGCCGCTCGCGACGACGCGGACTCTGCTGGAAGTCGCGCGCGCCGACCCGGGCGGCGTCGACCTCGCCGTCCTCCTCCCCCGCCTCGAGGCCACGAACGAGCGCGCGATCCGCCTCACGGAGGCCCTGCTGACCCTCGCGCGCGTGGGGCGGCGCGGGGGCGTCGGCCCGGGACCGGTCGACGTCGCCGCCGTCGCCACGGCCGTGGTCGAGGAGGAGCGCGACGCGGAAGCGGGCGCCCACGTCGAGTTCGCGGTCACGACCTCGACGAGCGACCCGGTCGAGGGCGACGAGCTGCTCGTCCGCCAGGCCGTGGCGAACCTCGTTCGCAACTCCGTCGTGCACAACGTCCCGGGCGGGTGGGTGCGGGTGGACGTGCGCGGGACGGCGACCGCCGTCGTCGTCGAGGTCGAGAACTCCGGCCCGCTCCTGACGCGCGAGCTGGTGGCAACGCTGCCGGAACCCTTCGTCCGCGGTGCGGGCCGCGCCCGCGGATCCCGCGACGGCGCGGGGCTGGGACTCGCCATCGTCGTGTCGATCGCGCGGGCGCACGGCGGACTCCTCGAGCTGTGGCCGCGCGAGGACGGTGGGCTGCGGGCGCGCCTTCACCTCCCGCGTCGCGCCTCGTTCACAGCCGCGCGATGAGCCTCACGGCCAGGACGAGCACGGTGCCCACGAGCGCTCCCGCGGTGTTGGCGACGATGTCGGCGACGTCGGGGACACGACCGGGAATGACCGTCTGAGCGATCTCGACGGCGCACGAGATCGCGAACCCCACCCCCACGGATGCCGGCACCCAGCGCAGCGGGAGCAGCGCGGCGATCGCGGCCCCCAGCGGGACGAAGATCACGATGTTCAGCGCTCGATCCGCGTCGCCGCCGAGCAGGAAGTCGGCCCACCGCGTCGGCAGGAGCGCGACGGCTTCGAGTGCCCACGAGCGCGCGGGCCAGGCCCACGACCGCGGGGCCAGGGTGAGCCCGGCGACCGCGGCGACGGCGAAGGTGGCGGCGAGAATGCGACCGACGGTGAACGTCGGAGCGGGACGGGCGGACATCTGGCCTCCAAGGATCGGAAGACTCCATCGGATCGCGCGCGACGTTGTCCCACCGTCTGCACGAACCGATACGTCCGCGATACACGGCGGCCGGGCGGGCGACCCGCGGGTGCGAGGATGGAGCGTGACGATCCGCCGCGCAGCCTTCCTCGCCCTGCTCCTCGATGTCGTGCTCGTGGTGGTGTTCGCCGCCATCGGGCGGGCGACCCACGACGGCGGCATCCTCGGCCCGGGCGGATCGGGCCTCGCCACGACCGCGTGGCCCTTCCTCGCGGGGCTCCTGCTCGGCTGGGTCGTGAGCCTCGGCTGGCGGCGTCCCGCCGCGCCGCTCCGGACCGGACTGCCCGTGTGGGCCGTCACGCTCGTCGCCGGAATGCTGCTCCGGGCGCTGAGCGGTCAGGGCGTCGCGGTGGCGTTCGTCATCGTCGCGGGAATCACCCTGCTGCTGTTCCTCGTCGGGTGGCGCGCGATCGCGGCGCTCGTCGCGCGCCTGCGGGTCAGTCGATCAGCGTGACGTCGACCTGGATCTCCGCCGCGAGACCCTGAAGGTCCTCCACCAGCTCGTCGACCCGGCCGCCCTCGGGCAGCGTCGCGGTGACCGACGCCTCGAACAGGCGACCGCCCGCCATCGCGGCATCCGTCGTCTCGGTCGACATGCGCGCGATGCTGGCGCCGCGGGCGTTCAGCGCCCCGGTGATCTCCCGCACGATCCCCGGACGGTCGTTGCCCATCACCGTCAACGCGACGGTGCGGGCCGGGTTCGTCGCCACGGGCGCCGGACCGTGCACCGTGACGCGCAGCGTGCCGGCCGCGGCTTCGAGCGCGGCCCGGAGGTCGTCGGCGCGATCGGGCGCCACCGACACCTCGACGATTCCGGCGAACGCGCCGGCCAGTTCCGCGAGCTCGCTCGTCTCCCAGTTGCCGCCGTGCGCGTCGACGATGTCGGCGAGGGATGCCACGAGCCCGGCGCGGTCGTCGCCCACCACGGTGATCACGAGAGTCATCATGCTCGAAAGCGTAGCCACCGGGCCGCTGGTAGCGTGAGGGCTGGACCGGCGAGAGGGGGCACGGAATGATCGCGTCCTTCCTCAGCGCACTGAACCTCCTGCTCGTCGCCGCGGAGCTCGCGCTCGTCCCCGATGGCGGGTCGTCGCCCGCTCCGCTGCTGGCCCTCGCGCTGGCGGCCGCGGTCGTGCTCACCGTCGCGATCGCCGTGGTAGTGTTCCGGCTCCTGTCCGGCTCCCCGCCGGTCGCGGCGACGCGCCCCATCGACCCCTCCGCTCCGCTCGCACAGAGCGATCCCGACGCCGCCGGCCACCCGCGCCCGCGAGCTCCCGGACGCGCGGCCGCGGCCGCGTAGCACGCCCCCGCGCCCTCGACGGCGCCGCGGTGGCCTCCCTTCGTGGCCGATCACGCCCTGATCGCTTCCACGAACGGACACTTCCTTGGATTTCTTCGCCCTGCCGCCGCTCGCGGCCCTGCTCGACCTGACCACCCAGGGCCTCCTGGCTCTTACGTCCTTCCTCACCCCGCTCGCGGGTGCCGCGGCGGCCGCGCTCGCCGTGGTGCTCGTGACCCTCGTCGTCCGCGCCGTGCTCATCCCCGTCGGGGTGTCGCAGGCCCGCGCGGAACGCGACCGCGCGCGGCTCGCCCCGCGCTTGCGCGTGCTGCGCGAACGCTGGGGCAAGAACCCCGAACGCCTCCAGCGCGAAACCATGCAGCTGTACCGGGACGCGGGCGTCTCCCCGTTCGCGGGATGCCTCCCCGTCCTGGCGCAAGCGCCCGTCGTCGGGCTGCTCTACGCCGTGTTCCTGCATCCGACGGTGGCGGGACACGCCAACGCCCTGCTCACGCAGCAACTCGCCGGCGTCCCGCTCGGCACGAGCCTCCTCGCCGCCGTCACCGGAGGGGGCGCGGATGCCACGACCGTGCTGCTCCTCGGGATCCTCGTCGCCGTGATCGCCGGTGCGGGCGAACTCACGCGCCGCTTCCTGCGCCCGCCGTTCGATCCGGCGACCCCGCGCGCCGTCGTCGTGATGACGGCGGTCCTGCCCTTCACCACCGCGGTCGTCGCGCTGTTCGTCCCGCTCGCCGCGGGGCTCTACCTCGCGGTGACGACGCTGTGGACGTTCGGGCAGCGCTTGGTCCTGCGGCGGATCTATCCGATCGACGACGGGCGGGCGGCATCCCACCGGCCCGCGTGAACGAGGTTGACCGCGGCCATGGCGAGCACGATCAGTGCCGCCCCCGCGGGGAACAGCATCGCCGTCTCGACCGACACGCGCTCGGCGACGGCACCGGTGACCGCGGACGACAGCGCCTGCGCGAGGGTCAGCGCCGAGGCGAGCACCGTCATCGTCGTGGCGGTGCGCCCGGCCGGGGCTCGGTGTCCCGCGAGGCTGAACAGCGTCACGAGCGACGGGCCCACACCGACGCCCATGAGGCACAGCACCGCCGTCACGGTGACGACCGACCCGCCGACCGAGTACGCCCCCGCCGAGGCGAAGAGCAGGATCGCGAACGTCACGAGCCGCCACCGCAGCGAGAACCGAGCGGGGAGCACCGCGACCGCGAGCGCGAGCACCGCCGAACCGACGCCCATCACGCCGTACAGCAGGGCGCCGGCCTCGGCGGCTCCCCGCGCTTCCATGAACGCGGTGAGCGAGGTGAGCGTCGAGCCGAAGAACGCGCCCACGCCGATGACAGCCACGACGAGCATGAGGATCCGCGGCCGGAGCAGTTCGCGCGCGGGTGCCATCGCCCCGCGCTCGGCCGCGACGGGTACCACGCGACCCGTCGGGTGCAGCGCGAAGGCCGTGACGAAGATGAGGCTGAGGACCGCGGCGGCGACGATCGGCGCCCACGGCGCGAGAACCGCCGCGAGCACACCCACGACGAACGGGCCGACGACGAACGCGGTCTCGTCGGCCGCGGACTCGTAGGCCATGGCGCGAGAGAACGTGCGCTCCCGGCGGTCGGGGGCGACCCGGTCGCCGATCAACGCCATGACGCGGCTCCGCGACATCGCCGCCGTCTGCGGACCCGTGAGGCCGATCGCCACCGCGGCGGCGAGCACGAAGCCGTCGCCGATCGGCGAGCCCACGACGACCGGGAAGAGAGCGAGCAGGATGCCGTTGGCCAGGCCCGTGGGAACGAGCACGCGCGACTGCCCGAACCGGTCGGCGAGGTCGCCCAGGATCGGCCCCGCCACGACGACGCCGATACCGACGGCGGCCGACGTGAGTCCGCCGAGCGCGACGGAACCGCGCACCGCGACGACGAGCGCCAGCACGCCGACCGTCATCATCGCGAACGGGAGTCGCGCGACGAACGCGACGGGGAAGAACCAGAACCCCGTGTGGTGGATCAGCGAGCGGTGCGCGACGGTCGGGGCAGGGTGGTGCATGAGGATCTCCGGGGCAGGGGGCGGTGCCGCCTTGCCGGTCCGGTAGGTAGATGCACGAGGTGCGACGGGCGAACCCGCCCCTTCATTCTACAGAAGCGCCGCGCGAGCGGCTCAGGAGACGATCGCCGCGATCGCGGCGATCACCGACGCGAGCGCGAGCACGAGGGCGATCGCGATGAGCACCGTGTGCACGATGAGGAACGGGGTCGGCTTGCCCGCGGCATCCCGCGCCCGGGGGTCCTTCGCGATCCGCGGGTAGAACCGGGGCCACACGACCGCGTTGAAGACGGCGTTGGCGAAGAGCAGGACGATGAGCAGCGGTTCCACCCTCCGAGCCTACGCGGGGGTTCAGGTCGCGCAGGCGATGCACCGTCGCGCCGTCGGCCGCGCCTCCAGGCGTGCCTCCGCGATGGGACGGCCGCACACCTCGCACACCCCGAAGGTCCCGGATGCCACGCGCTCCCGCGCCGCGCGGATCTCGTCCCGCTCCGCGCGCGCTTCGCGGGCCAGAGCGTCGACGTGCGCCCACTCCCCCGACAGCGTCGACCCCTCGGGGTCGTGCTCGTCGTCGGCCGTGGCATCCGCCCGATCGTGCCGCAGGCTGTCGGCATCGGCGGTCAGGTGCCGGAGACGCCGCTCGACGGCCCGGTCGAGCTCGTCGAGGAGCGCGGTGGCTCGGGTGGCATCCATCCCCCGACGGTAGCGCGGGGCTCCGACACCGGGGCGGGGCTGGATCGGGGGCGGGTGGACCGCCACGATCGTTCCATGGCTGACCTCACCAAGCACTGGACCCCGCTGTCGATCGCGTTCCTCGTGCTGTCGTTGCTCGGACTCGTCGGAACCTGGACCTTCAACGTCCTGGCCGTGGTGCAGATGGCGGATTTCCTCGGCGACCTCGTGACCAGCGGCCCGGCGGTGTCGTCGATCACCGTCGACCTGCTCGTCGTGGCGGTGGCCGGAAGCATCTTCCTACTCGTGGAGGCTCGGCGCCTCGGCATGCGGCACGCGTGGCTGTACGTCGTGCTGTCCGGGCTGACCGCGTTCGCCTTCACGTTCCCGCTGTTCCTCGCGATGCGCGAACGGAGGCTGACGGCCCGGGCCCGCGCGAGTGCGTGAGCCCGGGCCGGACCGGGGTCAGCGGCCGAGCGCGGCGCGCAGACCGTCGACCAGCGGCGTGGTCGGGTGGCCGATGACGCGGGCGAGGGTGCCGTCGGTCTGCGACAGCGCGCCGCGGGCGATCGCGTCGTCGATGCCGGCGACGAACGCCGCGGTCCCGGCATCCAGGCCCGCCTGCTGCAGGCCCGCGGTCAGCTGCTCGAGCGTCACCGACTGGTAGACGACCTCGCGCCCGAGCACCTCGGAAGCCGCAGCGGCGAGCTCGTCGTACGTCCACGTCACGTCGCCCGCGAGCTCGAGCGTCTGGCCCGCCAGGTCGTCGGTCGTCAGGGCGACGGCGGCGGCTTCGGCGTAGTCGCGACGGTTCGCGCTGGCGACCCGTCCCTCCCCGGCCGCGGCGACGATGACGCCGGACTCCGCCGCACGCGAGACGGCGTCGAGGTAGTTCTCGGTGTACCAGTTGTTGCGGAGGATCGTGGCGGTCATTCCCGACTCGGCGATCGCGCGCTCCGTCGCGAGGTGATCCGCGCCCAGGGCGTACTCGACCTCGTCGACGCGCGGCGCGCTGGTGTAGACGAGACGCTCGACGCCCGCGGCCCGCGCGGCCTCGACGACGTTGCGGTGGCCGGTGGCGCGGTCGGGGTCGGTGCCCGAGATGAGCAGGACGCGCGTGACGCCCTCGAGCCCGGCGGTCAGGGTCTCGGGCCAGGAGTAGTCGAACTCGACCACGCGGATGCCGCGGGCGGCGACGTCGTCGGCCTTGGCGGGGGTGCGGACGCCGGCGACGATGTCGGATGCCGGGACCCCGCGCTCGATCAGAGCGTCGAGGACGTGGCGTCCGAGGTGGCCGTTGGCGGCGGAGACGAGGAGGGTCATGGTGTGTCCTTTCGGTCGGTACGCCCAAACCAACGCGCCCGTTCGAGACACATTCCGGAATGTCGGTACCCACTTTGGAGTTAGGTACTGGCGTGATGGTGAGTCTTGCGGAAATGCGGGCCGAGCGGCCGGGAACGTTTTCGGACGGATGCCCGACCCGGACGGTTCTCGACCATGTGATGGGCAAATGGGGCGTGCTCGTCCTCGTCGCGCTGTCCGACGGGACGCAGCGCTGGGGCGAACTCCGCCGGAACATCTCCGGGATCAGTGAGAAGATGCTCGCGAGCACCCTGAAGACGCTGGAGACCGACGGCCTCGTCCGGCGCACGGCCTACCCCGAGGTGCCACCGCGGGTCGAGTACGCCCTGACCGACCTCGGAGCCGACCTCATGACGCATGTGCTTCCGCTCATGGCGTGGGTCGCCGATCATGCCGCCACGATGGTGGAGCGACCGGCCTGAACGTCACCGCGCCCTACGCTCGTTTCATGCGCCTCCCGCTGCGACTCCCGCGTGAAAGCCTGAGTTTCCGCGCCCCGCGCCGGGGGCCGTTCCTGCAGGTGGCCAAGACGGCGGTCGCGATGATCGCGGCCTGGGTCGTGGCCGACCTCCTCGTGCCGGGCCCACCCCCGATCTTCGCCGCGATCGCCGCGGTGCTCGTGGTCCAGCCCAGCATCAACCAGTCGTTCACGCGCGCGGTCGAGCGCAGCGTCGGCGTGATCGTCGGCGTCGTGATCGCCTCGGTGCTCGGCATCCTCCTCGGCTCGCCGACGTGGGTCATCCTGCTCGCGGGCGCGGTGTCGCTCGTCGTGGCGTGGGCGCTGCGCATGTCGCCCGGCGCGACGAACCAGGTCGCGATCAGCGCGGTGCTGGTCCTGGCCCTCGGAACGGCGACCCCGAACTACGCCCTCGACCGCGTCCTCGAGACGGTGATCGGCGCGATCATCGGCATCCTGGTGAACACCGCCCTCGTCCCGCCCGTGCTCGTGCCCGATGCCCGGTCCAAGGTCGACATCCTGGGCCGCGAACTCGCGGCGGCGCTCGAGCGTCTCGCCGACGCCCTCGAGACGCCGCAGACGCGCGAGGCCCTCGAGGGGCTCCTGCTCGAGGCGCGCCTGCTCCGGCCGGTTCGGGATGCCGCGGCCGACGCGATACGCGACGGCGCCGACTCGCTGTCCCTCAACCCCCGCAGCTCGCGTCACCGCGCCGACCTCGCCGAAATGCAGGCGCGGCTCGATCGCTTCACCCCCGTCGTCACGCAGACCGTCGGGATGACCCGCGCGGTGTACGACGGGTACACGTCCTCGATCGTCGAGGACCCGTCGGTGCGCGCGATCGCCGAGCAGCTGCACCGCGCCGCCCACGACGTGCGTCTCGATTTCCACCTCGAGCCCGACACCGAGCGTGCCGCGGTCACCGAGGAACCCGCGCTGACGCGCCCGCTCCAGATCCGCACGCCGTCGGCCGAGCACTGGGTGCTCATCGGCTCGCTGCTGATGGATCTCCATCGCATCCACGAGACGCTGAGCGAAGATCCCGCGTGAACCCGACGCCGACGACCCTCGCCCGCCGCAGCGCTGGTTGACTGGTCGGCATGGGTACCGCGATGTTCCCGTTGGGAGCCGTTCTCTTCCCGCACACGCCCCTCGCGTTGAGGATCTTCGAGGAGCGCTACCTCGTGATGCTCGGCATGCTGCTGGACGAAGTGGACCCGGAGTTCGGTGTCGTGCTCATCGAGCGCGGTGTCGAGACCGGCGGCGGAGACCAGCGCTTCGCCCTTGGGACGATGGCGCGGCTCAGCCACGTCGTGCCGCAGGCCGGCCAGATGTCGATCGTCGCACGGGGTGCCGAGCGATTCGAGATCGTCGAATGGCTCGACGACGCCCCGTATCCGCGGGCCGAGGTGCGGCCCCTTCCCGAGCTGGAGTGGAACGAGGCGTTGGAGCCCCTGCTCGACGAGGCCGAAGGCGTGGTCCGGCGGGTCCTCGGTCGCGCGCGGGAGTACGGCACCACCCGCTGGGACCCCGAAGTCGAGCTGTCGGACGACCCCCTCGAACGCGCCTGGCAGGTGGCGGCCATCGCGCCGCTGGGCGAACTCGACCAGATGGAGCTGCTGCGCTCGGCCACGATGGGCGGGCTGCTGCGCGCGACGATCGACCTCACGCTCGCCGCCGAACCGCTGCTCGGAGACCCCATTCCCGACGGCGTCATCGTGGTCGTGGACGATCCCGATGACAACGCCGAGGACGACTGAGCCGTCCTGACCTCAGGACTCGGGGTCGGCGTCGAGCTCCGGATCGGCCACGAGCGCCTCGGGGATGAGCGTGTCGCCCGAGCCGAAGCGGATGAACCGGCCGATCGTCGCCGACTGCACGAGGGTCGCGGCGATCACCGCGGCGACGTCCGCGCGCCCGACCTCGCCCTTGCCCTGTGGCGCGGTCGTGATGCGCCCCGTCGGTGGGTCGAGCGTGAGCGTCCCGGGACCGAGGATCGTCCAATCGAGGTCGCTCGCGCGCAGGTGGTCGTCGGCCGCGAGTTTGGCGTCGGCATACGCGAAGAACGGATCGTCTTTTGGGATGCCGTGATCCGGTGTCGACCCGATCCACGAGACCATCACGAATCGACGAATGCCGGCCTTCGCCGCCGCGTCCACCGCGCGCTGCGCGGCATCCCGGTCGACCGCGTACGTGCGTTCGGCCGATCCCCCGCCCGCGCCGGCCGACCACACCACCGCGTCGGCGCCGTCGAAGGCGTCCGCGAGCGCGTCGACGTCCGCCTTCTCGACGTCGAGGACGAGCGGGTGCCCGCCCGCGGCCTCCACGTCGGCCCGATGGTCCGGGTTGCGGACGATCGAGACCGCCTCGTCCCCGCGCTCCGCCAGGAGACCCGCGAGGTGCAGCGCGACCTTGCCGTGCCCTCCGATGATCACGATGCGTTCCATGTCACTGACCTCCGACCTTCTCGACCGACATCTTCAGGATCACGCGGTTCGCGCGATCCGGCGGCGGCTGCTGTCCCGCGTTGCCATAGCGCTGACCGAGGCGGACGTAGAACGCCCCCTCGGGATCGGGGACCTCGTCCACCAGCCGTCCCCGCACTTCGATGTAGCGGTACGGCTGGTCGGGGTCGAAGACCATGAAGCTCATCGACGGATTCGCCTGCAGGTTGCGGTACTTCTGCCGGGTCGTCGTGTGCGTGAAGAGCACGTGCTCGCCGTCGAACTCGAACCACATCGGGTTGACCTGGACCGTGCCATCGGGACGGACGGTGCCCAGCGCACCGTAGTTCGGGTTCTCGAGCAGGTCGCGAAGCGCATCGGGGATCATGCGTGTCCTCTCGTCGGGTGTTGCTTCGCGAGCCTACGCACCCCCTCCGACACGCCCTCGGGGCTTGACGCGTCAACCGACGTCGCCGTCGACGTACACCCAGCGCCCGCCCCGGCGGACGAACCGGCTCCGCTCCGCCAGCACGCCCCGCTCCGCGCCGCGCCGCCAGGACGCGCGGAACGTCACCGTCGCGGCATCGCCGTCCTCTCCCGCCTCCTCGACGACGAGCCCCTCCCACACCGTGCCGTCGTCGAGGTCGACCTCGTCAGGGCGGGTCCGTGGATGCCACGTCCGCGCGAGGTGGTTCGCGTCGCCGAGCGCGAACGCGGTGTACCGCGACCGCATGAGCCGTTCCGCCGACGGCGCGGCGGCACCGTCGAGGAGCGGCCCGCAGCACTCGCCGAACGCCGCGCGCCCGCACGGGCACGGCGCCGAGGCCGCCGGTCGAGGGGATCGCACGCCGAAGGACATTCCGTCACTCTAGGTTCCCCGACGGCATCACTACCCTGAGCACATGGCATCCCGTCCGGAAAAGCTGCTCCTCCTCGACACCGCGTCGCTCTATTTCCGCGCCTTCTACGGCGTGCCCGACAAGGTCAAGGCCGACGACGGCACGTCCGTCAACGCCGTGCGGGGACTGCTCGACATCATCGCGAAGCTCGTGACCACGTACGAGCCGACGCGGCTCGTCGCCTGCTGGGACGACGACTGGCGCCCGGGTTGGCGCGTCGACCTCCTCCCCACCTACAAGGCTCATCGGGTCGTCGAGGCAGTGGACGGCGCGCCGGACGTCGAGGAGGTGCCGGAGGCGCTGACGGCGCAGATCCCGCTGATCCGCGAAACTCTGGAGACGCTCGGCCTCGCGATCATCGGGGCGCCCGAGCACGAGGCCGATGACGTGATCGGAACCCTCGCCACACGCGCGGACGTGCCCGTCGACATCGTCACCGGCGACCGCGATCTCTTCCAGCTCGTCGACGACGACCGTGGCATCCGCGTGATCTATACGGCTCGGGGAATGAGCAACCTCGAGATCATCGACGACGCGGCCGTCCAGGCCCGCTACGGCATCCGTGCGGCGCAGTACGCCGATTTCGCGGCGCTGCGCGGCGACCCGTCCGACGGCCTCCCGGGTGTGCCGGGCATCGGCGAGAAGTCCGCGGCTGCGCTCCTGACTGCGGGCGGCGACCTCGCCGGCATCCGGGCCGCCGCGGCGGAGAGCACGGTGGGCTCCCCCGCGCAGCGGGCCAAGATCCTGGCCGCCGCGGACTACCTCGACGTCGCGCCGACCGTCGTCCGGGTCGTGCGCGACCTCGACCTCGCGCCCGCCGACGACTGCATCGCCGTGGACGACGCCCGCGCGGAGGCCGCCACCGAGCTCGCCACGCGCTGGAACCTCGGTACGTCGATGACCCGGGCACTGGCCGCGCTGCGCGCCTGACCTCAGCGCTCGCGCGCGAGCCACTCCCGCAGCCGCGGAAGCGGCCATGTCGTGATGATCCGCTCGGCGGGTACACCGGCCGCTTCCGCGCGCGCCGCCCCATGGTCGAGCAGCGAGAGCTGCCCGGGCGCGTGCGCGTCGGAGTCGATCGAGAACAGGCATCCCTCCGCGAGGGCCAGCGCGAGAAGGTCGTCCGGCGGATCCTGACGCTCCGGCCGCGAATTGATCTCGACCGCGACCCCCGACGCCGCGCACGCGGCGAACACCGCCCGCGCATCGAACTCGGACGGTGGACGCGTTCCCCGCGCGCCCTCGACGAGCCGCCCCGTGACGTGACCGAGCACGTCCACCCGCGGATCACCCGCGGCTGCCACGAGCCGCCGCGTCATCGCCGGCGCCTCCATGCGCAGCTTCGAATGGACGGATGCCACGACCACATCGAGTTCGCGCAGGAGCGCGTCCTCCTGGTCGAGATCACCGTCGTCGAGGATGTCGACCTCGATGCCCGTCAGCAGGGTGAACGCGTCGTCGGAGAATCCGCGGACGACCTCGATCTGAGAGCGGAGCCGCTCGGGTGACAGACCGTTCGCGACGGTCAGACGCGGTGAGTGGTCGGTGAGGGCGAGGTACTCGTGACCGAGCCGCCGCGCGGCCTCCACCATCGGCTCGATCGGCGTCAGACCGTCGGACCAGTCGCTGTGGCTGTGGAGGTCGCCGCGGAGCGCGGCCCGCAGCGCTCCCCCGCCGCCGAGGCCCGCCTCCGCCCGGAGCGTCGCCAACCGTTCCGGCACACCGCCGTCGAGCGCCTCGCGGATCACCGCGTAGGTCGAATCCCCGATGCCCGGACGCCGTCGCAGTCCCGGGTCGCGCAGTTCTTCGTCGCTCAGCCCCTCGATGGCCGCAGCCGCCGTGCGGAACGCCTTCGACTTGTAGCGCGACGACCTCTCCCGCTCGAGCAGGTACGCGATCTCGGTGAGCGCGTCGAGCGGGTGCACGCTCAGCCCGCCAGGTCCTGCGTCGCCGCGACCCAGTCGTCGAGCTTGGCCAGCGCGCGTCCGTCGTCCACGGCCGCCGCCGCGTCGGACATCGCCTCCGCGAGACGCTCCAGGATCGGACGCTGCACCTCACCGGCATCCTGGAACAGCCGGTACGAGACGATTCCGGCCGCGGCGTTCAGCAGCACGATGTCGCGCACGGGGCCGGTCTCGCCGGCGAGCGTGCGCCGCACGACGGCGGCGTTGTGATCGGGCGTGCCACCGAGCAGGTCGTCGATGTCGGCGAGCGGGATGCCGAGATCCCGGGGATCCAGATTGTGCTCGTGCACGTCTCCCCGGCTGATCTCCCACACGCGGCTGTGTCCGGTGGTGGTCAGTTCGTCGAGACCGTCGTCCCCACGGAACACGAGCGCGGTCGCGCCACGCGTGCGGAAGACGCCCGTGATCAACGGCACCCGGTCGAGGTGTGCGACGCCGACCGCGTTGGCCTCGGCGCGCGCCGGGTTGCAGAGCGGACCGAGGAAGTTGAACACCGTCGGCACGCCCAACTCGGCCCGCGTCGCCGCGGCATGGCGGAAGCCGGGGTGGAAAGCGGCGGCGAACGCGAACGTGATCCCCGTGCGATCAAGCGTCTCCGCGACCGCTTGCGGGTCGAGCGTCAGCGCGATCCCCAGCGACGACAACACGTCGGAGGATCCGGATGCCGAGCTCGCGGCGCGGTTGCCGTGCTTGACGACCGGGACTCCGGATGCCGCCGCCACCACGGCCGCCATCGTCGAGACGTTCACCGTTCCGTACCGGTCTCCGCCGGTACCGACGATGTCGAGCACCTCCGCGCGAACCGGCAGCGGGACCGCGGCCTCGAGGATCGCGTCGCGGAACCCGATGATCTCCTCGACGGTCTCGCCCTTGGCGCGCAGCGCGATGAGGAATCCCGCCAGCTGCGAGGGGGTCGCCTCGCCCGCCATGACACGGCGCATGGCCCACGTCGACTCCGACACGCTGAGGTCGTGATCCTGCAGCAGCGAGGTGAGCAGATCGGGCCAGGTGAAGCGTTCCGCCATGCCACGATCCTTCCATATCCGGCGTGTCGCGCCGTGTCGTCCGCGGCCCCGCGGGAACCCGTTCCGCACCGGGGATTCCTTGTGGTTTCTAAGGCTTCCCTAAGTCTCGATGATGGAATATCTCAGGCGGGCGGTGGGAATATCGCTGCGCAGGATCGCGCATAATGGGATGGTGACGACACCAGCGACGTATTCCCAGGCCGTGCGCGCCGTGAAGCGACCCGATCCGGTCGCCGTCGGCACCATCGTGTGGCTGGGCAGCGAGGTCATGTTCTTCGCCGGCCTGTTCGCGATCTACTTCACTCTGCGCAGCACGTCCGCGCCCCTCTGGGCCGAAGAGACGCAGCTGCTCAACGTCCCCTTCGCCGGCGTGAACACGTTCATCCTCGTGATGTCGTCGGTCACGTGTCAGATGGGCGTCTTCGCCGCCGAGCGGTACCAGCCGTACACGGTCAAGACCAACAGCTTCTGGCAGCGCTGGGGCATGGTGGAGTGGTTCTACCTCACCTTCATCCTCGGCGCGGTCTTCGTGTCGGGTCAGGTGTGGGAGTACGCGACCCTGGTGACCGAGGGCATGCCCATCAGCGCCAACCCCTACGCTTCGGCCTTCTACCTGACCACCGGCTTCCACGCCCTGCACGTGACGGGTGGCCTCATCGCCTTCCTCCTCGTCATCGGCCGCGCCTACGCCGTGAAGAACTTCGGTCGCAAAGAGATGACCACGTCGATCGTCGTGTCCTACTACTGGCACTTCGTCGACGTCGTCTGGATCGCGCTGTTCTTCGTCATCTACTTCCTGAAGTAAGAGAGCTGTACCCACATGGCACGAGAGAAGAAGCCGCGTCGCTCCAACGGACGCCGTAGCCCCCTGGCCGCCGCCGCGCTGATCGGCATCGGTCTGCTGCTCACGGGCGGCATCTACGCCGGTGCGTCGGCGGCAATGGCAGCCACCGATACGCCCACGAGCGCCTCGAACTCGGCCAGCACGGTCGACGAGGGCAAAAAGCTCTTCCAGGCGAACTGCGCCACCTGCCACGGCCTCGACCTCCAGGGCAGCCAGCAGGGTCCGTCCCTGTTCGGTGTCGGCGAGCTCGCCGTGCACTTCCAGGTGTCGACAGGCCGCATGCCTTTGCAGGCACAGGGCCCGCAGGCTCCGCAGAAGCCGGTGCAGTTCACCGACGAGCAGATCAATGCGATCGCCGCCTACGTCCAGTCCGCGGCTCCCGGCCCGACCTACCCGTCCGACGAGATCGTCGACGGTCAGGGTGACGTCTCGCACGGTGCCGAGCTGTTCCGCATCAACTGCGCCATGTGCCACAACGTGGCCGGTGCCGGTGGCGCACTCACCGAGGGCAAGTGGGCCCCCGACCTGCACTCGGTCACCCCGGTCAACATGTACGCGGCGATGGTCACGGGCCCGCAGAACATGCCGGTCTTCAACGACCTCAACCTCACGCCCGAAGACAAGCGCGACGTCATCTCGTACCTGATGTTCCTTCAGAAGTCCGAGTCCCCCGGCGGCTACGCTCTCGGATCGCTCGGTCCGGTCTCGGAGGGTCTGTTCATCTGGATCTTCGGCATCGGAGCGCTCATCGCGCTCACCGTGTGGATCACGGCGAAGTCCAACTGATCGTCGTCATCGACATTACGTAAACGTACGAGGAGCACCATGGCACACGAGGAAGACGCACTCGAGCACGAGAGGGCTTCATGGAAGCCCGGCTCCGGGCTCGCCGTCGCGGTTCCCGACCCCGTGCAGAACCCCGGCCTCCCGGGGCACCGCCAGCGGATGACCGACCAGGACCCGCAGGCGATGAAGCGTGCGGTGCGCACGGTCTACACGCTGTTCTACTTCTCGGTCGCCGCAAGCATCTGGGCGAGCATCGCCTACATGATCTTCCCGATCGAGTCGGGCGCGCTGATCGACATCCGCTACAACAACCTCTTCATCGGTCTGGGCATCGCGTTCGCGCTGCTCGCGATCGGTATCGGTGCGATCCACTGGTCCAAGGCCGTGATGTCCGACAAGGAGCACATCGAGGACCGTCACGCCACGCGTGGCCGCGACACCACCCGCGAGGGTGCGGTCAACGTCTTCGTCGAGGCCGAAAAGGACTCCGGCTTCGGGCGTCGCGAGATCATCCGCAACTCGTTGTTCGCGGCCCTGCTGGCCTCGGTCATCCCCGGCATCACGCTGTTCCGTGGTCTGGCTCCTCAGGATGCCGACCCGGTCAAGCTCCTCAGCCACACTATGTGGAAGAGCGGAATGCGTCTCGCGCACGACCCGTCCGGTCGCCCGATCCGCGCTGCGGATGTCACGCTCGGCTCGGCCTTCCACGTCATCCCCGAAGAGCTCGCCGGCGTCGGTCACGACGAGGGCTACCTCGAGGAGAAGGCGAAGGCGATCGTGCTGCTCATGCGTCTGCAGCCCGACCAGCTGAACCCCGAGACCAACCGCATGGACTGGACGTACGACGGCATCGTCGCGTACTCCAAGGTGTGCACGCACGTCGGTTGCCCCGTGGCCCTGTACGAGCAGCAGACCCACCATCTCCTGTGCCCCTGCCACCAGTCGCAGTTCGACGTCGCCAACGGCGCGGCCGTCATCTTCGGCCCGGCAGCCCGTCCCCTGCCGCAGCTCCCCATCACGGTCGACGCCGAGGGCTACCTCGTCGCGCAGAGTGACTTCGAAGAGCCCGTCGGCCCCAGCTTCTGGGAGCGCTCATGAGCACCGCCACCCACCCCACGGAGAACGTGACCACCGAACCGGCGGTCTACTCGGGACCCCCGAAGGCCGACCTCAACGGCAAGCCGCTCGGTGGCCGATTCGTCGGTGCTGCGGCGAACTACCTCGACGAGCGCACGAGTATCTCGGGCATCGTCAAGGAGCTCGGCCGCAAGATCTTCCCCGACCACTGGTCGTTCATGCTCGGCGAGATCGCGCTGTGGAGCTTCGTCGTCGTGCTCCTGTCCGGCACGTTCCTGACGTTCTTCTTCCAGGCCTCGATGGTCGAGACGCATTACAACGGTGCGTACGAGCCGATGCGCGGTATCGCGATGTCGGCGGCCATGGAGTCGGCCCTGCACATCTCGTTCGACCTTCGCGGTGGCCTGCTGGTCCGCCAGATCCACCACTGGGCCGCGCTGGTCTTCGTGGCCGGCATCGGCGTCCACATGCTGCGCGTGTTCTTCACGGGTGCGTTCCGCAAGCCGCGCGAGCTGAACTGGGTCGTCGGCTTCATCCTCTTCATCCTCGCGATGGCCGAGGGCTTCACCGGGTACTCGCTCCCCGACGATCTGCTCTCGGGTAACGGTCTCCGCATCATCGACGGCATGATCAAGGGCCTCCCGCTGATCGGCACCTGGACCTCCTTCCTTCTCTTCGGTGGGGAGTTCCCGGGCACCGCGATCGTCGGGCGCCTGTACACGCTGCACATCCTGCTGCTCCCGGCGATCCTCGTCGCGCTCCTGGCCGTGCACCTCATGCTGATGATCATCAACAAGCACACGCAGTTCGCCGGCCCGGCCCGCACGAACAGCAACGTCGTGGGCTACCCGATACTCCCGGTCTACGCGTCCAAGATGGGCGGCTTCTTCTTCATCACGTTCGGTGTCATCGTCCTGATCGCCGCACTCGTGACGATCAACCCCATCTGGAACTACGGCCCGTACGACCCGTCCCCGGTGTCGGCCGGTACCCAGCCCGACTGGTACATCGGCTTCGCCGACGGCATGCTCCGTCTGATCCCGCCGCACCTCGAGTTCGTGCTCTGGGGCCACACCTGGTCGTGGAACATCATCATCCCCGTGGGTGTGCTCGGCCTGTTCATCGTCGTCGTCCTGATCTACCCCTTCATCGAGGCGTGGATCACGGGTGACAAGCGTGAGCACCACATCGCTCAGCGTCCCCGCAACGCCGCCACCCGCACGGCGATCGGTGCCGCGGGTGTCACGTTCTACGCGGTGATGTGGGCGGCGGCGTCGTCCGACATCGTGGCCACGCACTTCAAGCTCACGATGGAGGGTGTCATCCACACGCTCCAGGTCCTCCTGATCGTGGGGCCGATCATCGCCTACTTCGTCACGAAGCGCATCTGCATCGCGCTCCAGAAGAAGGACCGCGAGATCGCTCTGCACGGGTACGAGTCCGGCCGCATCGTCCGCCTCCCCGGTGGCGAGTACATCGAGGTGCACCAGCCCGTCGACGAGTACGAGCGCTGGAAGCTGGTCGACAACGAGACGTACGAGCCGCTCGTCGTGCGACCGAACGCCAAGGGCCAGATCTCGGCTCTCCAGAACTTCCGCGCCTCCGTGTCGCGCTGGTTCTTCGAGGACCGTCTCACCCCGCTCACCCAGGCGGAGCTGGATGCCGCTGTGGCGCACCAGCACCACGAGCTCGACCACATCGACCACGAAGAGGCCGACGAGATCGCCGGCGCCGACGCTCGGGCCGACGCCGAGGGGCGTCCGCACAACGCCGTCGGTGAGCGCGTCGAGGTCGAGTTCCCGACCCCCAAGGGTCTGCGCGACGACAACCGCTCCGAGAGCGACAAGAGCGAGTAACGTTCGCCTCGACAAGAGCCCCGGTGCCGCACGGCACCGGGGCTCTTTCGTGCTCGCGTCGTGCTGATCGCCGACCTGGCAGGATGCCGTGGGTCCGTGGCATCCCTCCCTCTCCCCCGCGCACGTCCGAGGGCCTAGCGTGAACGCATGACCGACGCACAGACCTACTTCGCCACCCGGCTCGCCATCGAGACCGACCCGTCCGACGTGTATGCCGCGCAGCGCGCCGGCGACGAGTTCGTGCTGGTCGACGTCCGTGGCGACGATGCGTGGAGCCAGGGCCGCATCACCGGCGCCATCCACATGCCGTACCGGCAGATCGCCGACCGCGCGCCCCGCGAGCTCGACCGCGACGTGCCGATCGTCGTCTACTGCTGGAGCCCCGGCTGCAATGCGGGTCAAAAGGGCGCGCTCGAGTTCGCTCGGCTGGGCTACCAGGTGCGAGAGATGATCGGCGGGTACGAGTACTGGGTGCGTGAGGGTCAGCCGTACGAGAACGACCAAGGACCGCTGAAGCGGGTGTTCGATCCGACGGTCATGGTCGTTCGTAGCCACGCAGAGGTGTAAGGCCGCGCGCCATAGCTCGATGGACGCCCTCAGAGAAGTACTGGGCGTTCGAACCCCACGTTCTCCAAGAGACGCACCCTAGCGGCCGCCAGAGTGGCCGTGGAAGGGTCCCGCTGTCAGGCGGTCTCGACGTCCTCGGTGAACCAGCGGGCAGCGGAGCCGAAGAACACCGGCTCCGTCTCGGAGGCGTCGTCGTCGACGACGTCGCATACGACGACCGTCACGTTGTCACGCGTGCCGGCCTCGAGCGCCAACGCGACCGCCGAAGCCGCCGCGGCCTGCGGACCCTCCGCCTCGGCGATGAGGCGCGCGACGTCGGCTTCGGGAACGTAGTCGGTCAGGCCGTCACTGCACAGGACCCAGCGGTCGCCGACCCGCAACGGATGTGCGGCGACGGAGACGACGTCGCCCTCCGAGCCACCGAGCGACGCCGTGATGATGTTGCGTCGGGGGTGAGCCGCCGCCGCCTCGGCAGAGATGATGCCGTGGTCGACGAGCGCCTGAACGTAGGAGTCGTCGCGCGTCTGCCGCGCGAACACGCTGTCGCGAAGGAGGTAGGCGCGCGAGTCTCCCGCGTGGGCGAGCAGGAGTTCCGGACCGACGCCGAGGAAGACACCGGTGAACGTGGTGGCCATGCCCTCGAGAGCCGGGTCGCGCTCCACGTGGGCTCGGATGTCCCAGTTCGCCTCGCGGATCCGCACCAGCAGGCCGTCCGCGTCGAGACCCGAGCCGCGGGTGGCGACCAGTCGGTGGACGAGCGCCGCGGAGGCCAGGTCTCCCGAGGGGCCTCCCCCGACGCCGTCTGCGACCGCCGCACCCCAGGACGCCGCGAAGGCGGCGTCCTGGTTGGTGGGACGGTGCGCGCCGGCGTCCGAGACGGCGGCGGTGTTCAACCGAAGGGGCACGAGATCAGCGCGCGAAGTACCCGCGGTAGTACTCGTAGACCCAGCCGGTGATGGCGATCACGAAGATCGCGAGGGCCACCGGGACGAGCCAGCTGCCGACCGCGAGGCCGATGACCGCGATCGCGGCCGAGCCGGCGAGCACGATGGGCCACCACGACCACGGGCTGAACTCGCCCATCTCGGGGTCGCCGTCATCGATGTCCGCCGTCAGCGAGTCTTCCGGCAGTTCGCCGCGCTGAGCCTTGACCACGCGTCCGATGTAGAACGCGATCATCGAGGACATCAGACCGAGGAAGACGAGGGCGATCGTTCCGACCCACTCGACGCCACCGTGCTGGATGAGGCTCCAGAACGTGTACACGGCAGCGATGAAGAAACCGAAGACTGCGAGCAGCCACCAGAGTCCGACATTGGTACGCATGGGTTACTTGACCTCTCCAGCGGCCGCGTCGACGACGGGCGCGTCGGGGGCGTCCTTTGCCGGCCCCACACCGACCGGGATACCGGCCTCGGGGTGGTTCAGGTCGAACGCGGGACGCTCACTGCGGATACGCGGGATGGACGTGAAGTTGTGACGCGGCGGCGGGCACGAGGTCGCCCACTCGAGCGAGGCACCGTAACCCCACGGGTCGTCCACGGTCACACGCGGAGCCTTGCGGGCCGTGATCCAGACGTTGAGCAGGAACGGGATCATCGAGGCGCCGAGGATCATGGATCCGATCGTAGAGAGCTGGTTGCCCCACGTGAATCCGTCCGCGGCGGCGTAGTCGGCGTACCGGCGGACCATGCCGTCGACACCCAGCCAGTGCTGGATCAGGAACGTCATGTGGAAGCCGATGAACAGCATCCAGAAGTGCACCATGCCGAGACGCTCGTTCAGCATCTTGCCCGTCCACTTCGGCCACCAGAAGTAGAAGCCGGCGAACATCGCGAAGACGACCGTGCCGAACACCACGTAGTGGAAGTGGGCGACGACGAAGTACGAGTCCGACAGGTGGAAGTCGAGCGGCGGCGACGCGAGGATCACGCCGGTCAGACCACCGAAGACGAAGGACACCAGGAAGCCGAGCGCGAAGACCATCGGCGTCTCGAACGTCACCGAACCGCGCCAGAGCGTACCGATCCAGTTGAAGATCTTCACGCCGGTCGGCACCGCGATGAGCATCGTCATGAGCGCGAAGAACGGCAGGAGCACGCCGCCCGTGACGTACATGTGGTGGGCCCACACGGCGACCGACAGGGCCGCGATCGCGATCGTGGCGTAGACGAGCGTCTTGTACCCGAAGATCGGCTTGCGGCTGAACACGGGGAAGATCTCGGACACGATGCCGAAGAACGGCAGCGCGATGATGTACACCTCGGGGTGACCGAAGAACCAGAACAGGTGCTGCCACAGCAGCACGCCACCGTTCTCCGGGTTGTAGATCTGGGCGCCCAGCACGCGGTCGGCGGCGGCGGCGAAGATGGCCGCGGCGAGGACCGGGAAGGCGAGCAGGATCAGGATGCTCGTGATGAGCGTGTTCCACGAGAAGATCGGCATCCGCCACATGGTCATGCCGGGCGCGCGCATGGTGAGGACCGTGGTGATGAAGTTGACCGCACCGAGGATCGTGCCGAAACCGCTGATGCCCAGACCGAGCATCCAGAGGTTTCCACCGACGCCCGGCGAGAAGCTCGCATTGGCCAGCGGTTGATACGCGAACCAACCGAACCCGGCCGCACCCTGCGGGGTGAGGAAGCCGGACACCGCGATCGTTGAGCCGAAGAGGAAGAGCCAGAACGCGAAGGCGTTCAGACGCGGAAACGCCACGTCGGGCGCACCGATCTGCAGCGGCAGCAGCGCGTTGGCGAAGCCCGCGAACAGCGGGGTCGCGAACATCAGCAGCATGATCGTGCCGTGCATCGTGAAGAGCTGGTTGTACTGCTCCTTCGTCGCCACGATCTGCATGCCGGGCTCGAAGAGCTCAGCGCGGATGATGAGCGCCATCACACCGCCGAGCATGAAGAAGAGCACCGACGAGATCAGGTACATGTACCCGATCGTCTTGTGGTCGGTGGAGGTGATCCACTTGACGACCAGGTTGCCCTTCTGTTCGACCCGGGTGCTGCTCAGCAGAGCGGCCTGCCGGGGCGGCAGCGTCGTGGGGCGCGAAGGACCCGTGCCCTGGAGCGGAAGCGTCGTGGCCATGATCACTTGTTCCCTTCGGCACCGGCCGTGTTGAGGTTCTGCAGGCGGGACAGGTCGCTGATGTCGCCCACGTCGCCGGCGGCGCGGAGCGAGTCGAGGTACGACTCGTACTCTGCCTCGCTCACGACCTTGACGTTGAAGAGCATCGCGGAGTGGTACTCACCGCAGAGCTCGGCGCACTTGCCCTCGTAGGTGCCCTCACGAGTGGGTGTGAACGACCACTCGTTCTCGCGGCCGAGGTACATGTCCTTCTTGTAGAGGAAGTCGATGATCCAGAAGGAGTGAATGACGTCGCGCGAGCGGAGGTCGATCTTCACCGTCTTGTTGACGGGGAGGTACAGCGTCGGCACGTCCTGCAGGTCGTAGCCGTCGGAGGTCGCCTTGGCCTGGACGCCCATCGAGTAGACGGCGTCGGAGTTGTCTTCGTTCTTGCCGTTGTACTGGAAGTCCCAAGCCCACTGCTTGCCGTAGGCCGTGATCGACACGTCGGGGTTGTCGTACTGGGTCTCGAGCGTGTTCTGGTCGCGGGCCGTGAAGGCGAAGAACCCGACCACGAGGATCAGCGGGACGACCGTGTAGAAGATCTCGACGGGCATGTTGTAGCGCAGCTGCACCGGCAGCCCCGTCTGGCCCTTGCGGCGGCGGTAGGCGATGACGGCCCACAGCATGAGGCCCCACGTGATGACACCCACCGCGAGCAGCACGATCCACGAGTTGACCCACAGACCGGCGACCATGTCGGTGTGGTTCGTCGCGGGCGTTCCGTCATCCACGAACCCGGGGAGGAACCCGTGAAGCTGCGAGGTGCTGCAGCCGGCAAGGAGTGCGACGGAAGCGATCCCGACGGGGACGGCTGCCCAACGAAGGCGACGTTTGGAGGGCACAGTGCACCTTTCCGGGTCGTGGATGTTGCTCTCGACAGTCTAGAGCAACCTCTTACTGTTCTCTGGCCAATCGTCCAGTGCCGAACAATCGAAAACCCCCGGTTTTCGCGGTGTGATCCGCCAAAACCGGGGGCATCGAATTCGGTGCCGGAGCGTCGTGTCGAAGCGTCAGTGGAAGCTGTCGCCGCACGCGCAAGAACCCTGCGCATTGGGGTTGTCGATGGTGAAGCCCTGCTCCGAGATCGTGTCCTTGAAGTCGATGCTCGCACCGTCGAGGTACGGCACGCTCATGTCGTCGACGATGACCTCGACGCCGTCGAAGTCGGCAACCTTGTCGCCGTCGAGGTACCGCTCGTCGAAGTAGAGCTGGTAGATGAGGCCCGAGCATCCGCCGGGCTGGACGGCGACGCGCAACCGGAGGTCGTCACGGCCCTCCTGGGAGAGCAGGCTCTTCACCTTGTCGGCGGCGGCGTCGGTCAGGGCGACTCCGTGCTCGCGGGTGACGGCGTTCGTCGACAGTGTGGTGTCGGTCATGGCGTGGCCCTTCGGGTCGTTCGGTCGCGGGGACGGGACGATTCTACGCCCGCCTCGCCCCCGCGGGTCCGATCAGACGGTGCGGCGATTCAGCCGCTCGAGCAGCAGCGCCTCCGAGACGAGGGCGTTGCTGAAGGTCTCGAGGTGCAGCGACTCGTTGGGGCTGTGTGCGCGGGCGTGCGGGTCCTCCACACCGGTGACGAGGATCTGGGCCTCGGGGAACTCGCGGACCAGGTCGGCGATGAACGGGATCGATCCGCCGATACCGACGTCGACGGCATCCACCCCGTATCCCTCGGCGAAGGACGCGCGCGCGTCCTCGACGGCCCACCCGCCGGTGTCCACGAGGAAGGCGTCGCCGCAGTCGATGTCGCTGAACTCCAGCTGCGCGCCGAAGGGAGCGTGGGCGCGGAGGTGTGCCTCGATCGCGGCGAACGCCTCGTGCGCCGACTGCCCGGGCGCGACGCGCGCGCTGATGACCACCCGCGTCTCGGGGGCCAGAGTGTTGGATGCCGCCTCGGTGGGGGTGGCATCCCATCCGGTGATGGTGACGGAGGGCTTGTTCCAGATGCGGCTGAGGATGCTGTCGCGCCCGATCGGCGAGACGCCGTCGAGGAGGCCCGACTCGGCACGGAGAGTCGCCTCGTCGTACTCGGGGGTCTCGGCGTCGCGGACCGCGAGCCCCTCGACCGCCACGGCGCCGTCGTCGTCCCACAGCGTCGCGAGCAGCTTGACGGTGGCGAGCATGGCATCCGGGACCGCGCCGCCCATCATCCCCGAGTGGGACGCGTGCGCGAGGGTGCGCACCGTGAGCGTGAAGCGCGCGTTGCCGCGCAGCGACACCGTGAGACCGGGCGTGCGATCGTCCCAGTTGCCCGAGTCGGCCACCACGATCACGTCGGAGCGGAGGACGTCGGCGTGGTCGACGAGGAACTGCGCGAACGAACGCGAGCCGTACTCCTCCTCTCCCTCGATGAACACCGCGATGCCCAGGTCGAGGTCGTCGCCGAGCGCCTCCGCGAGAGCGCGAATCGCGCCGACGTGCACCATGACGCCGGCCTTGTCGTCCGCGGCACCGCGTCCGTACAGGCGGCCGTCGCGGACCGTCGGCTCGAAGGGCGGCGAATCCCAGAGCGCTTCGTCGCCCGGGGGCTGGACGTCGTGGTGGGCGTACAGCAGGACGGTCGGTCGGCCGTTGCGAGCGGGACGGGATGCCAGGACGGCGGGCTGTCCGAGCTCGTCGCCGTCGGCGATCGTGGAGCGCGCCACCTCGACGCGCTCGAAGACGCCGGTGCCGCGCAGCAGCTCGGCGACGGCGTCGGCGCTGCGCACCACCGCGGACTGGTCGAACGCCGGCCAGGCGATGGAGGGGATGCGCACGAGCGCACCGAGATCGGCGAGGGCTGCGGGGATGCCGTCGGACGCGGTGGCGCGCACGGCATCCTGCCGGGACAGGTCAGGGGTCATGCGGGTAATCTTAAGTCTCCGATCCAGTGAGCTCTCGAGGTTATCCGTGGCCAAGTCCCCCGCCCCCGTCCCGAACGACGCCCCCGTCGCGTCGGATGTCACCGCCTCGGGCAAGGGGCGTGCGACGCCGTCTCGGGCCGAGCAGGAGGCCGCTCGCAAGCGTCCCCTGGTGGCCGACACCAAGGAGGCGAAGGCCCGCGCCCGCGCCGAACTCGCCGCTCAGCGCGAGAAGGCCCGCGTCGGCATGGCCGCCGGCGACGAGCGGTACCTGCCCGTGCGCGACAAGGGTCCGCAGCGTCGGTTCGCGCGCGACTTCGTCGACGCCGGGTGGCACCTCGGCGAGGGCGTCATGCCCTTCATGGTGCTCGTGATCGTGCTCACTCTCATCCCGAACGGCTTCTTCCAGTACTGGTCGTTCGTGGCGCTGTGGATCTTCATCCTCTTCGTCATCGGCGACATGATCATCACGTCGATCCGCGTGAAGCGCGCCGCGAAGGCGAAGTTCGGCGAGAGCAAGGTCGAGAAGGGTCTCGGCTGGTACGCGGCGATGCGCACCGTGCAGATGCGCTTCATGCGCCTGCCCAAGGCGCAGGTGAAGCGCGGCCAGTACCCGGCCTGACGTTTCCCTACGGCGGCGGCGTGGTCCCTCGGGATCCGCCGCCGTCGGCGTCTTTCCCGGGCGTGCAGTACGACGTGCCGCGCCCCGGTGGGCGTCACCGGCGCGGAGCCAGCCCCCGGTTGATCTGACGCGCCCAGAGAGGGCCGCGGTAGAGGAACGCCGTGTAGCCCTGGACGAGCGTCGCGCCGTGTGCGAGCCGTTCGCGGACGTCGGCGGCGGTCTCCACTCCCCCGGCCGAGATGACGACGAAGTCCGCCGGGACGGCGGCGCGCACCAGGTCGAGGACGTCGAGCGCGCGCTGCTTCAACGGCGCCCCGGACAGCCCACCGCCACCGGCGGCCTCGACGGCCGCCGCCGGGGTGCGCAGACCCTCGCGGCCGATGGTCGTGTTGGTGGCGATGATTCCGGCCAGGCCCACGTCGACGGCGAGTCGCGCGATGTCACCCACCTCGTCGTCGGCGAGGTCGGGAGCGATCTTGACCAGCAGCGGTGTGGTGCCGGCCGCGTCGAGCACGGCCGTCAGCAGCGGTCGCAGGGTCTCGACGGCCTGCAGGCCGCGGAGGCCGGGCGTGTTCGGCGACGAGACATTGACGACGAGGTAGTCGGCCAGGGGCGCCAGCAGTCGCGCGCTGCGGACGTAGTCGGTCGTGGCATCCTCGACGGCGACCGCCCGGCTCTTCCCGATGTTCACGCCGATGACGGGGCGACGGCGGGAGCGGCGCAGCGCGCGGAGCCGCCGAGCCGCGGCCTGGGCACCCTGGTTGTTGAAGCCCATGCGGTTGATCACCGCGCGGTCGGCCACCAGACGGAAGAGGCGCGGCTTCGGATTGCCCGGCTGCGGAAGTGCGGTGACGGTCCCCACCTCGACGTGACCGAAGCCCAGCGCGCGCAGCCCGCGGACCATCGTCACGTTCTTGTCGAAGCCCGCCGCGACGCCGAACGGCGACTCGAACTCGAGGCCCAGCGCCCGGACGCGCAGCGACGGGTCGGCCGCCGTGGCCGTGCGGACGAGGGATGCCACCGGCCCGACGCCCGCGGCGCGGATGACGAGGGCACCCAGATGGTGCGCGAACTCGGGGTCGAGGCGGCTCAGGACCGAGCGGAAGAGAAGGGGATACATCCCCGCCAGGCTACTGGACGTCGTCCGCCGCGACGGGCGTCGCGGAGGGACGTGCGGCATGATCGGCCCGCAACTGCGCGATCGCGGCGTCGAAGTCGTCCAGCGATTCGAAGGCCTGATAGACGCTCGCGAAACGCAGATACGCCACCTCGTCGAGTTCGCGCAGCGGCCCGAGGATCGACAGGCCGATCTCGTTCGCCTCGATCTGCGACGATCCGGTCTGACGGATCGCCTCCTCGACCTGTTGCGCGAGCATGGCGAGATCGGCATCCGTGACCGGCCGCCCCTGGCAGGCCTTCCGGACGCCCGACATGACCTTCTCGCGGCTGAACGGTTCGACGACGCCGGAGCGCTTGATCACGTTGAGACTCGCGGTCTCGACGGTCGAGAAGCGACCGCCGCACTTCGGGCACTGCCGACGGCGACGGATGCTGAGGCCGTCGTCGCTCGTTCGCGAATCGATGACGCGGGAGTCGGGGTTGCGGCAGAACGGGCAGTGCATGGGAAACCTCGATCAGTCGGCGAAGCGTGCCGTGACGGCCTCGCCGTGGGCGGGCAGGGCTTCGGCCTCGGCGAGGGTCACGATGGATTCGTGCACCGCCGCCAGCGCGGCGCGGTCGTACTCGACGACCTGCTGGGGGCGCAGGAACGTCGCGGCCGACAGCCCCGAGCCGTAGCGCGCCTGACCGCCGGTCGGTAGGACGTGGTTGCTGCCGGCGAGATAGTCGCCCAGGCTCACCGGGGTGTAGGGGCCGACGAACACGGCGCCCGCGTTGACGAAGTCCTCGGGGCGGGGATCGGCGAGGTGGAGCTCCAGGTGTTCGGGCGCATAGGCGTTGCTGAATGCCGTCGCCTGCGCGATGTCGTCGACCAGCACGATCGCGGACTGCGGACCACCGAACGCCGCGCGCACACGCTCGGCGTGGCGCGTCGTGGCGACGCGTGGCTCGAGCGCCGCGCGCACCGCCTCGGCGAGCTCGGGACTGTCGGTCACGAGCACGGCCGAGGCCTGCTCGTCGTGCTCGGCCTGGCTGACGAGATCGGCGGCGACCAGCGCCGCATCGGCCGCGCCGTCGGCGACGATGAGGATCTCGGTCGCTCCCGCCTCGGAATCGGTCCCGACCCGGCCCGCGACCGCACGCTTCGCGGAGGCGACGAAGTTGTTGCCCGGCCCCGTGACGACGTCGACCGGGTCGAGCCCGAGCGAGGAGACCCCGAAGGCGAACGCGCCGATCGCGCCGGCACCGCCCATCGCGTAGACCTCCGTCACACCGAGGAGCTTCGCGGCGGCCAGGATCACCGGGTGGACGCGACCGCCGAACTCGGCCTGCGGCGGGGACGCGAGTGCGACCTCGCGCACACCCGCGACCTGCGCGGGCACGACGTTCATCACGACGCTGGACGGGTAGACAGCCTTGCCGCCCGGCACATATAGCCCGACACGGCGCACCGGCTGCCAGCGCTGCGTGACACGCGCACCCGGACCGAGCTCGGTCACCGTCGGCGCGGGGATCTGGGCCGCGGACGCGGCACGCACGCGGCGGATCGCCTCGTCGAGCGCGTCCCGGATGCCGGGATCGAGCTCGGCGAGGGCTTCGTCGAGGTGTGCGGCGGGAACCGCGATGGCGTGGTCGCTGACGCGGTCGAATCTCTCGGCCTGCTCGCGCAGCGCCTCCTCGCCCCGACGGGCGACATCGTCGACGATACGGGCGGCGGTGGCGAGGGCCTCGTCACGGGCTGCATCAGCCCGGGGTACGACGGCGAGGAACTCGGCCGGCGAGAGCACGCGGCCGCGCAGATCGATGGTGCGGAGCATGGTTCCAGGCTACCGGTCGACGACGAGCCGCCCGCCGTGGCGCGGGCGGCTCGCAGGGGGTGCTCAGCCGCGCGTGACGCCCCGGACGTCGTGCAGGTAGCCGATCCGACCGTCGTCGTGACGGATCACGAACGTCTCACCGCGGTCCTCGATCACGAGCGCCCACGCGGTGGGTCCGACGCGGAAGATCGGCGTGCCGTAGTCGTCCACGACCTCGCGTTCGTCGGGTGCCAGCGCCCAGAACGCCTGGGGCTGCGGGTGACGCGGCGCGGCGTCGTGTCCGGAGTGCTCCGAGACGTGCGCGGAGTCGGCCGACGCGCCGATCACGTCGGTGTCGTGCGCGTCGCCGTGCGTCGGGAAGACGGACGTCGCCGGCTCCGCCTCGTTCGCGTGGGGCAGATCGGTGGAGCCGGTGTAGCTCCCGGGAACCGGGCCGCGCTCGGCGGCCGCGTCCT
The DNA here is from genome assembly GCF_001619615.1 of Microbacterium sp. T32. Taxonomy (GTDB): domain Bacteria; phylum Actinomycetota; class Actinomycetes; order Actinomycetales; family Microbacteriaceae; genus Microbacterium. The sequence goes on along the minus strand of NZ_LQQP01000009.1, from coordinate 167,191 downwards.
GCTCGTACGCCGTGTGCTCGTGAGCCTCGTGACCGTGCTCCGCGTGCTCGTGTCCGGCGGGTGCGACGGCCGGGGTCGACCGCACGGGACGCGGACGCGCCGGGCGCTTCACGACCGCACGGACAGGCCGCGCGTTGCGGTGCGCGGCGACCTCTGGGCGGCCCTGGAAGTCCTGCTCGAACGGCGGGATGATCGGCGCGAAGACCGTCAGGACGACGCCGGCCAGGGTGAGGACGGCCCCCACCCAGACCACCCAGGTGCGCGACCAGAGCCCGGTGTCGGCGGCGATGGACACGGTGTCCCACACCCACGCGACCCACACCAGCGCCGCGACGGAGAACGCCACCGAGGCGAACTGGTCGATACCGAGCGAGCCGACCCGACGGATGCCCTGCGGGGAGAGACGGCGCAGAGCCAGGAGACCGACCGCGATCGTGGGGAGAGCCACCGTGGGGATCCACCACAGGTTGGAGAGCCAGACGTTCGAGCCGCCCCCGAGCACGCGGACGTTCGGGGGGAGGTTGTTGAGGGGGAAGAACGAGACGATGAAGAGCACAGCCCAGATGCCGAGCAGCGACACCTCGCGCACCGAGAACGGCCCGACGCCGTACTGCGGCGCGTCGCCGTCGCGTGGCGCCGGCGCCTCGGACTGCGCGTGGGCGTCGGCATCCGGCAGTTCGGTGTGCGTCGCGCGGCGCGCGTTGACGTGCGCCCGTGCGTCGACGCTCGGCGTCGGGGCGAAGACGTCGTCGATGTCACCGGTGTCGGTGGCGGAGCGTGAAGCACGCGGCTCGGATGCCGCGGCCTCGGGGGCCGCGGGGTCGGGCCAGCGGGCGGATTCCTCCGCCGGCGAGCCCGCGTTCTCCACGGGCGAGTCGTCGTAGCGATCGGTCACGATGGTCCTTTCGTTCGGGCGCCTCGGCACCCGTCGTCATTGTGAGACTGACGTCGTCGAGTCGGGAAGCACCCCGGGTTGACAACGCGCGCCACGCGTCAGCCCAGACAGTTGGGACCGAGGAGTCCCTTGAGTTCTCCGAACAGGTCAGCCGTCACACGCACCGGCATCGGCACCTCGAAGACCTTGGCGGTCCCACCTTTGTGCAACTTGAGAGTCACCTCCGTGTCACCGGCATGCCGCCGCAGCATCTGGGCGAGTTCGCTCACGAGCGTCTCGTTCGCACGCTGCTCGGGGACGACGAGTGTGAGACCGCTCAGGGCGTCGAAGCCCTCGAGATCGGGGGTGAAGGCCGACTGCGCGTGCAGGTTGAGTCCGTCGTCGCGGCGGGACACACGCCCGCGGACGACGAGGATCGAGTCGGCCTGCAGCACCGGGGCGAACTCCGCGTACGTCTTGCCCATGAACATCACGGTCACCTCGCCGTTGAAGTCCTCCACGGTGACCATGCCGTACGGGTTGCCGCTCTGCTTCGCCACCCGGTGCTGCACGCTGGTGAGAAGGCCCGCGACGGTGACCTGATCTCCGTCCTGCACGTCGTCCGAGGCGAGCAGGTCATGGATCGACGTGGACGCGTGCTTCGCGAGGGGGACCTCGAGCCCCGCGAGCGGGTGATCGGAGACGTAGAGGCCGAGCATCTCGCGCTCGAACGCGAGCTTGTCCTTCTTCGTCCACTCGGGCCGCTCGGGCACCTTCTCGACCTGCTGCGGCTCGTCCCACAGCGAGTCGAAGTCGAAGCCGACCTCGCCATTGGCCTCGCGCCGCTTGTCGAGCACGGCGCCCTCGCAGGCATCCTCGTGGATCTCGATCAGTGCGCGACGCGTGGAGCCCAGCGAGTCGAAGGCCCCGGCCTTGATCAGCGATTCGACCGTGCGCTTGTTCGCCACGTGCAGCGGCACCTTGGCCAGGAAGTCGTGGAACGACGTGTACTTGGCATCCTGACGCGCCGCGACGATCCCGTCGACGACGTTCGCACCGACGTTGCGGACCGCGCCGAGACCGAAACGGATGTCTTCACCGACGGCCGCGAAGAAGCGGATCGACTCGTTGACGTCGGGCGGGAGCACCCGGATCCCCATGCGGCGGCACTCGTTGAGGTACACCGCCATCTTGTCCTTCGAGTCGCCGACGCTGGTGAGGAGCGCGGCCATGTACTCGGCGGGATAGTGCGCCTTGAGGTACGCCGTCCAGTACGACACGAGTCCGTACGCGGCGGTGTGCGCCTTGTTGAAGGCGTAGTCGGCAAACGACTCGAGCACCTTCCACAGCGTCTGCTGCGCCTCCTCGCCGAAGCCGCGCTCGGTCATGCCGCCGAAGAAGATCTCCTTCTGCTTGTCGAGCTCGGATTTCTTCTTCTTGCCCATCGCGCGCCGGAGCAGGTCGGCCTGACCGAGCGTGTAGCCGGCGACGCGCTGCGCGACGGCCATGACCTGCTCCTGATAGACGATCAGACCGTAAGTCGTGTCGAGGATGTCGGCGAGCGGCTCCTCGAGCTCGGGGTGGATCGGCTCGATCTCCTGCTGCTTGTTCTTGCGCAGCGCGTAGTTGATGTGCGAGTTGACGCCCATCGGGCCCGGGCGGTAGAGCGCGAGCACCGCCGAGATGTCCTCGAAGTTGTCGGGGCGCATGAGGCGCAGCAGCGACCTCATGGGTCCGCCATCGAGCTGGAACACGCCCAGCGTGTCGCCGCGGGCGAGCAGTTCGTAGGACTCGGCGTCATCGAGCGCGAGGTCTTCCAGCACCAGCGGGTGCCCGCGGTTGGCCTCGATGTTGTCGAGCGCGTCGTTGATGATCGTGAGGTTGCGCAACCCCAGGAAGTCCATCTTGATCAGGCCGAGCGACTCGCACGCCGGGTAGTCGAACTGCGTGACGATCTGGCCGTCCTGCTCGCGGCGCATGATCGGGATGATGTCGATCAGCGGTTCGCTGGACATGATGACGCCGGCGGCGTGGACACCCCACTGGCGCTTGAGGTTCTCGAGCCCGAGCGCCGTGTCGAACACGGTCTTGGCCTCGGGGTCGGTCTCGATGAGCGTGCGGAACTCGCTCGCCTCTTTGTAGCGCGGGTGCTCGGGATTGAACATGCCGTCGAGCGGCATGTCCTTGCCCATCACCGCCGGGGGCATGGCCTTGGTGAGCTTGTCGCCCATGCTGAAGGGGAAGCCCAGCACACGACCGGCATCCTTGAGCGCCTGCTTGGCCTTGATCGTGCCGTACGTGACGATCTGCGCGACGCGCTCGTCGCCGTACTTCTCGGTCACGTACTGGATGACCTCGCCACGACGACGATCGTCGAAGTCGACGTCGAAGTCGGGCATGGAGACGCGGTCGGGGTTCAGGAAGCGCTCGAAGATCAGGCCGTGCTGCAGCGGATCCAGGTCGGTGATCTTCATGGCGTACGCGACCATCGAGCCGGCACCCGAACCACGTCCGGGACCCACCCGGATGCCGTTGTTCTTGGCCCAGTTGATGAAGTCGGCGACCACGAGGAAGTAGCCCGGGAACCCCATCTGCAGGATGACGTCGGTCTCGTACTCGGCCTGCTTGCGCACGGCATCCGGGATGCCGCCCGGGTAGCGGTCGTGGAGGCCGTTCTCGACCTCTTTGATCATCCAGCTGCCCTCGGTCTCACCCTCGGGGACCGGGAAGCGCGGCATGTAGTTGGCCGAAGTGTTGAACTCGACCTCGCAGCGCTCGGCGATGAGGAGCGTGTTGTCACAGGCTTCGGGGTTGTCGCGGAAGACCTGCCGCATCTCGGCGGCGGACTTGACGTAGTAGCCGTCGCCGTCGAACTTGAAGCGCTTGGGGTCGTCGAGCGTCGAGCCGGACTGCACGCAGAGCAGAGCCGCGTGGCTCGTGGCGTCGTGCTGGTGCGTGTAGTGGAGGTCGTTGGTGCCGACCAGGGGGATGTCGAGTTCTTTCGCGATCCGGAGCAGGTCGGACATGATCCGACGCTCGATCGACAGGCCGTGATCCATGATCTCGGCGAAGTAGTTGTCTTTGCCGAAGATGTCCTGGAACTCGGCCGCCGCCGCCTTGGCGGCGTCGTACTGGCCGAGCCGGAGGCGCGTCTGGACCTCGCCCGAGGGGCACCCGGTCGTCGCGATGAGGCCCTTGCTGTACGTCTGCAGCAGCTCGCGGTCCATGCGGGGCTTGAAGTAGTAGCCCTCCATGCTCGACCGCGACGAGAGCCGGAACAGGTTGTGCATGCCCTCGGTGGTCTCGGACAGCAGCGTCATGTGCGTGTACGCGCCGGAACCCGACACGTCGTCGCTCTGCTGCTCGGGGGTTCCCCACCGCACGCGGGACTTGTCGGAGCGGTGGGTGCCGGGGGTCACGTAGGCCTCGATGCCGATGATCGGCTTGATGCCGGCATCCTTCGCCGTCTTGTAGAACTCGTAGGCCGCGAACGTGTTGCCGTGGTCGGTCACGGCGATCGCCGGCATGCCCAGTTTGACCGCCTGCTGCACCATGGGACCGATGCGCGCGGCGCCGTCCAGCATGGAGTACTCGCTGTGCACGTGAAGGTGAACGAAGGAGTCTGCTGCCACCCGTCGAGTGTACGTTCCCCCTCCGACATCCGATCGAAGGCGGCCCGGGCTAACGTGGGCGCGTGCCCACACCCGACTTCGTCCTGGAGCTCCGCCGTCACGTCGGCACGAGCCCGCTCCCCCTCGTCGGCGTGACCGCCGTGATCGTGCGCGGCGACGACGTGCTGCTGGGTCGCCGCAGCGACACCGGCCGGCTCACCCCCATCACCGGCATCGTCGACCCGGGCGAGGAACCGGCCGATGCCGCGGCGCGCGAGGCCGAGGAGGAGGCCGGCGTCCGCATCCGGGTGGAACGTCTCGCGTGGGTGCACCAGATCCCCCGCGTCACCTACGCCAACGGCGACCAGAGCGATTACCTCGACCTGACCTTCGCGTGCACGTGGATCGACGGCGAACCCGAGCCGGTCGACGGCGAGATGACCGAGGTCGGGTGGCATCCGATCTCCGGGATCGACGGGATCCTGGATGCCGAGATGTCGGCGCGCGTGTCCGCGGCGCTGACGCCCGGGCCGGCGAGGTTCGAGGGCGGACGCTGACCCGCGTCAGACGCCGTCGCGCAGGACGTCGAGTGCGTGCTGCAGATCCGCCGGATAGGGCGACTCGAAGCCCACCCACTCCCCCGTGGCGGGGTGCGTGAAGGCCAGCCGATGCGCGTGCAGCCACTGCCGCGTGAGACCGAGCCGCGCCGACAGCGTGGGGTCCGCGCCGTAGAGCGGATCGCCCGCGCACGGGTGGCGGTGCGCCGCCATGTGCACGCGGATCTGGTGCGTGCGGCCCGTCTCGAGATGGATCTCGAGCAGCGACGCACGCGGGAACGCCTCGAGCGTCTCGTAGTGCGTGACGGAATCCTTGCCGTCGGGAGTGACGGCGAACTTCCACGAGTGGTGGGGGTGCCGCCCGATCGGGGCGTCGATGGTGCCCGCAAGCGGATCCGGGTGCCCCTGGACCACGGCGTGGTAGATCTTGTCGACCGTCCGGTCCTTGAACGCCGCCTTGAGCAGCGTGTACGCGCGCTCGGTCTTCGCGACGACCATGAGGCCGCTCGTGCCGACGTCGAGCCGATGCACGATCCCGCGGCGCTCCGCGGCACCGCTCGTGGCGATACGGAAACCGGCGGCCGCGAGGGCACCGAGCACGGTCGGCCCTTCCCATCCGACGGAGGGGTGCGCCGCGACGCCGGCGGGCTTGTCGACCACGACGATGTCGTCGTCGTCCCAGACGATCCCGAGGTCGGGGACCTCGACCGGGATCACTTCGGGGTCGCGCTTCGGTTCCCACTCGACGTTGAGCCAGGCCCCCGCGCGCAGGCGGTCGGAGCGTCCGACGGTGCGGCCGTCGACGCTCACTCCCCCGGCGTCGGCCACCTCCGCCGCGAACGTGCGCGAGAAGCCGAGCATCTTGGCCAGGGCCTGATCGACGCGCGCTCCCTCGAGCCCGTCGGGAACGGGCAGACTCCGCGAGTCCATGTCAGCGCGCGCCCTGCTCGCCGGGCGTCTCGACCGGCTCGTCGGCGGCGACCTCGGCGTCGCGGGAACCGCGCTTCTCTCGCGTGCCGTCGAGCCGCAGGCCCAGGAGCACGAGGAGGGCGACGGAGATCATCATCGTCACGATGAACATGTCGGCGACGTTGTAGATCGCCGGCATCATCCACGGCGTCGAGATGAAGTCCACGACGTGACCGACCGGGAAGCCCGGCGCCCGCAGGAGACGGTCGCTGAGGTTGCCGAGCACACCGCCCAGCAGCAGCCCGAGCACGACCGCCCACAGGCGCGAACGCACCCGGGTCACGGCCAGGAACAGGATGATGACCGCCACGACCGCGAGCGCGATCGTGAAGATCCAGGTGACGCCCTCACCGAGCGAGAACGCCGCCCCCGGGTTTCGGACGAGATAGAACTGCAGGAAGTCGCCGAGGATCGGCACCACCCGCTCCGGGGGAAGGCCGGCGATGGCCGCTGCCTTCGCCAACTGGTCGGCGGCCAGCACCGTCGCCGCGAGAATCGCGACGAGGGCGCCGGCCGCCGCCGAACGCAGAGGAGATCGACTGCGCAAAGAGTCGGCCTACAGACCGATCGCCGAGACGGGCGTCGAGCCCGACGACGAACCGGCCGTGTCGAGGTCGCGGAGCTGACCCTCGATGTAGGAACGCAGCTGCGAACGGTAGTCGCGCTCGAAGTTGCGCAGCTCGGTGATGCGGCCCTCGAGGACCGTGCGCTCCTTCTCCAGGCGGGCACGCTCTTCGCGTCCCTGCTTCTCAGCGTCGGCGACGATGGATGCCGCCTGCGCCTGGGCCTCGGAGATGAGCTGGTCGCGCTGCGCCTTGCCCTCGGCGACGTGCTCGTCGTGCAGGCGCTGGGCCAGCTCGATGATGCCGGCGCTCTGCGTGGCGGGGGCCACGTCGGACTCGGCGGCCGGGGCCGCAGCCGGGGCGGGCACCTCGGAGACGACGGGCTCTTCGGCCTGGGGCGCCTCGGCGACCGGCGCCGCGGGGGCGGCTTCACCGGACTCGAACGCGGCGAGCTTGGCCTTCAGCTCCTCGTTCTCGGCGATCGTCTTGCGCCACTCGACGACGATCTCGTCGAGGAAGTCGTCGACCTCGTCGGGGTCGAAGCCCTCCTTGAAACGCACATGCTGGAACTGCTTGGTGACGACATCATCGGGGGTCAGTGCCATGGTGTTTCCTCTTTCGAGAGCTCTGAATCGGAACGTGGGGGGGTGTCGCACCGGGGCACACCGCTTCGGAACAGCATAGCCGCCGCCCTTCTTCGGTGTCGAAGGGCGACGGCTATGCGGGGGTCACAGAGCGGCGAGCGACCGCGTGACACTGAGGAGCAGGAAGCACGCGAACATCGTGATGGCGAACGCGAAATCGATCGCGATGCCGCCGATGCGCAGCGGCGGAATCACCCGCCGGAGGAGCCGGATGGGTGGGTCCGTCACGGTGTAGACGATCTCGGCCACCACCAGCATGGCGCCTCGGGGACGCCACTCGCGGTTGAACATCGGGATGTACTCCAGGACCAACCGGGCCAGGAGCAGAACGATGTAGATGAAAAGCAGCGCGCTGAGGATGGAGCCGACCAGGCTCAGGACGGCCACGATCGCTTACTGGGACGCGAAGGGCGAGCCCTCGGGGTCGGCCTGCGCGATCGCACCGTCACCGGAGACGGCGATGTTCTCGGGAGAGAGCAGGAAGACCTTGCTCGTGACCCGCTCGATGCGTCCGTACAGACCGAGCGACAGGCCGCTCGCGAAGTCGATCAGGCGGCGCGCGTCGGCGTCGCTCATCTGCGACAGGTTGATGATGACCGGGATCCCCTCGCGGAAGTTCTCGGCGATCGTCTGCGCGTCGCGGTACTGCTTGGGGTGCACCGTGAGGATCTCGCTCACCGGGCCGGCGGCCGGCTGGCGCACCACGGCGGGGCGGTGCAGCGGGGTCACCGGAGCGGCCTTCTCGACCGGCGCGGGCTGCACGGACTGCTTGCGCGCGACCGGCTGCGGGGCGGTCTCCTCATAGGTCTCCTCCTCGTCGGCGAGGCCCAGGTACACCATCGTCTTCTTGAGCGGGTTCGACATCGCATCCTCCGTTCGCTCGTCTGTTTCGAGGCTAGTCGCGAGGGGGTCGCGGACCCGTGATTGCCGAACCGATCCGTAGGTGTGTCGCGCCCATCGCGATCGCCTCGGGGAAATCGCCCGTCATTCCGGCCGAGATCCAGGTCGCGTCGGGAACGACACGCCGCACGGCGTCGGCGCAGTGCCGCAGACGCTCGAAGGCACGGGCGGGGTCCTCGTCGAGCGGCGCGACGGCCATGACGCCCCGCACGCGCAGGCTCTCGAGAGCGGCGACGTAGGCGGCGAGAGCCTCCACCTCGGACTGCGCGACGCCGCCGCGACCGGGGTCGTCGGTCAGGTTCACCTGGAGCAGCACGTCCAGGCGGGAGCCGTCGTCCGCGGCATCCAGGGCATCCGCAATGCGGGTGCGGTCCACCGAATGGACCGCGTCGGATGCCGCTCGCACGGCGCGCGCCTTGTTGGTCTGGGCCTGGCCGATGAAGTGCCAGCGGAGGCCGTCGAGGCCACCCACCTCGTGATGCTTGGCGGTGAGCTCCTGCTGGCGGTTCTCCCCCACGTCCCGGACGCCGAGCGCGTAGAGGTCGGTGATGAGCGAGACCGGGTGGAACTTCGTCACCACGATGCGGGTGATCTCGGCGGGGTCGCGTCCGGCGGAGCGGGCGGCGTCGACGATCCGCGCGTCGACGTGGGCGAGGCGGTCGGCGAGAGCGGCATCCATGGGTCCTCCTTCGACGACGCAGCGGGCCCGGTGTCACCGGACCCGCTGCATCAGTCGTTCGTCGTCACTTGAGGAAGTCGGGCACGTCCAGGTCGTCGTCGGCGAAGCCGGAGTCGTAGGACGTGTCGGGGACGCGAGCGGCCACCGGTGCCGGCTCGGGCGTGCGCTCCGGCGTCTGCGCCTTCTGCTCCTCGGCGGCGCTGAGGTCGCGCGCCACGTCGTCGGCGGGGATCGCCGGCACCGCGGGAACGGCCACCGGACGCTGGGCACCGACGGGGTCGATGCGCAGCGACGGCTCGCCGCCGTCGAAGCCGGCCGCGATGACCGTGACACGGACCTCGTCGCCGAGGGTGTCGTCGATGACGGTTCCGAAGATGATGTTGGCCTCGGGGTGCGCGGCCTCCTTCACCAGCTGGGCGGCGTCGTTGATCTCGAAGATGCCGAGGTTCGATCCGCCCTGGATCGAGAGCAGGACGCCGTGCGCTCCCTCGATGGAGGCTTCGAGGAGCGGCGACTCGACGGCGAGTTCCGCGGCCTTGATCGCACGGTCCGCGCCGCGCGCGGAGCCGATTCCCATGAGCGCGGAGCCCGCGCCCTGCATGACCGACTTGACGTCGGCGAAGTCGAGGTTGATGAGACCGGGGGTCGTGATGAGGTCGGTGATGCCCTGCACACCGGCCAGGAGCACCTGGTCGGCCGTCGCGAACGCCTCGATCATCGAGATGCCGCGGTCGCTGATCTCGAGGAGGCGGTCGTTCGGCACCACGATGAGCGTGTCGACCTCCTCCTTCAGGCGTCCGACACCGGCCTCGGCCTGGCTCTGACGACGACGGCCCTCGAACGAGAACGGCTTCGTGACGACACCGATGGTCAGGGCCCCGATCGACTTGGCGATCTTCGCCACGACCGGTGCGCCACCCGTGCCGGTTCCGCCACCCTCGCCCGCGGTCACGAAGACCATGTCGGCGCCGCGCAGCGCCTCCTCGATCTCCTCCGCGTGGTCCTCGGCGGCGCGACGGCCCACCTCGGGGTCGGCACCGGCACCCAGGCCGCGCGTGAGCTCGCGCCCGACGTCGAGCTTGACGTCGGCGTCGCTCATCAGCAGCGCCTGTGCATCGGTGTTGATCGCGATGAACTCCACGCCGCGCAGGCCCAGCTCGATCATGCGGTTGACGGCGTTGACGCCGCCTCCGCCCACACCGACGACCTTGATGACGGCGAGGTAGTTCTGGTTCTGGCTCATGCCGGCCTCCGTTATCCCCGAACCTGAAACTCTAAACCTCATGTTGAGGGTTAAAGAATTGCCCGGTATGCAATTCCTTAGCTCGAAGGTAGGCGGCGGTTCCGGCTCGGCCGGACCGACACGCGGCGTGTCGGGTTATCCCGTCGCGGATCAGCGGATGACGCCGGCCTCGGGCGACGTGACGTCGTATTCCTTGGTGCGATCGGGCGGGCTCTTCTGCATCAGCAGGTCGAGGACACGCGCCTTCTCCGCCGAGCGGTCGGCACTCCCCCACGCGACCTTCGACCCGGTCGCCCCGAGGGTAAGGGTCACGTCGTCCGGCGTCGAGGCGGAGACAGCCGTCACCTGGGAACGGATGCCATCGGGCAGAGCGCGCACGACGCGGCCGGCCGCGCGGAACGCGTCGGATTGCGTTCCCCCGGAGATGTCGAGGACCGGCTGGCCGGCCGGGGCGGTGGGAGTCGTGGACAGCACGACGCCGGCGGCATCCACGAGGGTGAAGCCCGCGGGCGTCTGGACGACGCCGACGGGGGTGCGCTCGACGATCCGCACGATGAGGTCGTGGGGCGGCCGCGCCTCGAGCGTGTACGACTCCACGAGCGGGAACCGCACGAGCGCAGCCTTCACCGCGCTGTCGTCGACCATCGCGAGAGGCGTGCCGACCTGGCCCTTGAGCGCGTCCGCGACGGCGGCGGCATCCAGCTGGGACGTCCCCACGACGTCCACGCGCTCCACCGCGAACAGCGGGCTGTACGCGGCGCCCGCGGTGCCGAGCACCATCACGACGAAAGCGATCGCGACGCCGACCCAGATCCGCCGGCGACGACGCTGGCGGACGGTGAAGCGCCGCACCTCGGCACGCAGCGCCCGACGCCGCGCCCGCGAGGCGCGCCACACGTCCCGGAGGCCCGTGTCAGCGGCATCCGGTTCGATCGACGGCTCGTCCGCGAACGGGAGCGGCAGAGGGACGACGTCCGCGGGGCGTTCACCGCGAGCGGGGGCGTCCCGCGGCGCGAGGGGCGGCTCGGCGGGGTGCGACCCCGGCGTCGGGGGCAGGGGCGAGGGCCGGCGCACGGCTCAGACCGCCGCGGCCTCGGTGCGGGAGAGCGCCTCGAGCACCTGCGGGATGATCTGGTACACGTTCCCGCAGCCGAGGGTGATGACGTAGTCGCCGGGACGCGCGATGCGCGCGGTGTAGTCCGCGGCGCTCTGCCAGTCCGGGACGTAGTGCACGTGCTCCGGGTCGGCGAAGGCGTTGCTCACCAGCTCGCCGGTGACCCCGGGCACGGGGTCCTCACGCGCGCCGTACACGTCGAGCATGACGGTGTGATCGGCCAGCGACTCGAGGACCTCGGCGAACTCGCGGTACATCTCCTGCGTGCGCGAGTAGGTGTGCGGCTGCTGGATCGCGATGATGCGTCCCTCGCCCACGACCGTCCGCGCGGCCGACAGAGCGGCCGCCACCTCCGTCGGGTGGTGCGCGTAGTCGTCGTACACGCTGACGCCGCGCTCGACGCCGTGGAGCTCGAACCGGCGGACGGTTCCGCCGAAGTCCTCGACCGCGCGGGCGGCCTCGACGAGGCCGTAGCCCAGCACGCGCAGCACCGCGACGGCACCGGCGGCGTTCACCGCGTTGTGCGCGCCGGGCACCCGCAGCTGCACGTCGACGCTCTCGCCGCCCGCGGTGAGGGTGAAGGCGACGGGACCCTCGGTGCGGATGCCGGTCAGGCGCACGTCGGCCGCGGCATCCTGGCCGAACGTCACGACGTTCGGGTGGGTCAGACGCGCGGTCACGGCCCGAGCCCCGGGATCGTCGGCGGACACGACGACGGCCTCGCGCGCCGCGTCGGCGAAGCGGGCGAACGCCGCATCGAAGGCCTCACGGGAGCCGTAGTGGTCGAGGTGGTCGGGGTCGACGTTGGTGATCAGCGCGACGGACGTGTCGTACAGCAGGAACGTGCCGTCGGACTCGTCGGCCTCGATCACGAACAGGTCGTCCGCCCCCGTGCCGCTCGAAGCGCCGAGGTCGGCGATGACGCCGCCGTTCACGAACGTCGGGTCGGCGTCGAGCGTCCGGAGGGCGGTGACGATCATGCCGGTCGACGTGGTCTTTCCGTGCGCGCCGGCGACCGAGACGAGACGTCGCCCGCCGATGAGCCAGTGGAGCGCCTGGGACCGGTGGATCACGTGCAGGCCGCGCTCCTTGGCCGTCACGAACTCGGGGTTCTCGGGCCAGATCGCGCCCGTGTGCACCACGGTGTCGGCGTCGCCGAGGTGGGCGGCGTCGTGACCGACGTGGACCGTCGCGCCGCGAGCCGCGAGGTCGCGCAGCGCGGCGCTGTCGGCGCGGTCGGAGCCGGAGACCCGGATGCCGCGGTCGAGGAACATGCGCGCCAGTCCGGACATCCCGGAGCCGCCCACGCCGATGAAATGCGCGGACGTGATGGTCTCGGGGATGGGGAGGCTCAGGTCGGGTCTGATCATGACCTTGCGATCCTACGTCGCGCGGGTGACGGCCCGGGCCCGGCGCGCCCGGTGCGACGGCCTGCCCCGCGCCTCAGCGCCGGTCGAGCGCCGCGTCCAGGAGGGCGATGACGTTCTCCGTGCCGGCGCGGGTCCCCGTCCGCGCCGCCGCGGCGCGCATCGCCTCGCGCGCGTCGGTGTCGCGCAGGAGCGGCACGATCTCACCCCGTACGCGATCGGCGATGAACTCCGCGTCGGCGATGAGCCGCGCCGCGCCGGCGCGCACCGCGGAGGCCGCATTGAGGCTCTGCTCGCCGTTTCCCACGGCGTACGGCACGTACACGGCGGGGATCCCCAGCGCGCTGATCTCGCTCACCGTGGCCGCCCCCGAGCGCGACACGATGAAGTCCGCGAGGGCGAACGCCAGATCCATCCGGTCGACGTACCGCACGAGCGCGTACCCGGGGACCCCGGGGTCGGCGAGGTCGGACTTCTCCCCCGTCACGTGCAGCAGCTGCCAGCCGGCGTCGAGCACGTCGCGCCACGCACCGCCGAACGCCTCGTTGAGACGTTGGGCCCCGAGCGACCCGCCGAACACGAGGAGCGTGGGGGTGGTGGCATCCAGTCCGAAATGCGCGGCGGCCTCGGCGCGCAGGGCCGCGCGGTCGAGGTCCACGATCTCGCGGCGCAGGGGCATGCCGACGACCCGGGCACCGCGCAGCGGCGTGCCCTCGAACGCCACGCCGACCCCCGCCGCGGCGCGCGCGCCCAGGACGTTGGCGAGGCCCGGCTTCGCGTTGGCCTCGTGCACGACGAACGGCACGCGCTCCCGGCGCGCCGCGACGTACGCGGGAGCTGCGGCGTAGCCGCCGAACCCCACGACAGCGTCGACGCCGCGCTCGCGGATGATGCGCCGGACCTGCGCGACCGCGCGGCGGAACCGGCCCGGGAAGGCCGCAGCGGCGCGGTCGGGACGGCGCGGGAACGGCACCTTGTCGACGAACAGCAGCTCGTATCCGCGCAGGGGCACGAGACGGGCCTCGAGCCCCTCACGGGTGCCGAGCACCAGGACCTCGTCGGCGGCGTCGCGGGCGCGGAGTCCGTCGGCCACGGCGAGCAGGGGGTTCACGTGCCCGGCGGTCCCGCCGCCGGCCAGAAGGGTGGTCGTCACCCTTCGACCCTAACCAGCCCGACGGATGACACCGCCCCGGCGCCCCGCCCCAGGCCCCCGGGGTACTGCGTCAGATCACGTGATCCGGCCGAGATCACGCGGCAAGACGCGCCACGGCGTGTGCGCTCCGCCAGACCACGTGATCTGGACGTCGGACGCGCCGCCCCGCCGGGCTCAGCGCTGGCGGCGACGCGCGGCGCGCGGCGGGGCCGCGGCGACGGGGCGGCGATCCGGCAGCGTGCGCGCGCACGACAGCAGGACGCCGCACGCGATGAGGACCGACAGCAGCGACGTGCCGCCCTGCGACATGAACGGCAGCGGCACGCCCAGCACCGGAAAGATGCGGAGCACCACACCGACGTTCACGATCGCCTGGCCGACGATCCAGAGGGTGACCGAGCCCGCGACGATGCGCACGAACGTGTCGTCGGTGCGGCGGACGATGTGGAACGCGCCGACCGCGAACAGCGCGAACAGGGCCAGGACGACGAGGCATCCGATGAGCCCGAGCTCTTCGCCGATGATCGCGAAGATGTAGTCGTTCGCGGCCGCGGGGAGCCAGTCGTACTTCTCCTTCGAGTTGCCGAGGCCGAGCCCGAACACTCCCCCGCTCGCCAGGCCCCAGATCCCGTGCAGCGACTGATAGCACGAGGTGTAGTAGCACGAAGCGTCGTCGGGGTCGAAGAGGTTGGCGATGCGCGCCATGCGGTTCTCGCTGCCGAACGCCGACGCGAGGACGACCACGAGCGACAGCACGGCCGGGACGATGAACATCCGCAGCTTGATCCCGGCGAAGAACAGCGCACCCAGAACGACCAGCACGAGGATCATCACCGTGCCGAGGTCCCTGCCGCCGAGCACGGTGCCGATCACGATCACCGCGACGGGCACGACCGGGATGAACACGTGCTTCCACGACGTCAGCAGGCGGCGCTTGCGGTACAGCACCGCCGCCATCCACAGCGCGAGGGCGAGCTTGAGGAACTCGGCCGGCTGGAACTGGAACCCGGCGATCTGCACCCAGTTGCGGTTTCCGTACGACTCGATGCCCAGGCCCGGCACGTAGACGAGCAACTGGAACAGGGTCGCGAAGATCAGCACCGGCCACGCGATGCGCTTCCAGAACTGCATCGGCGCGCGGCTGAGCACGAACATCAACGGGATGCCGATGACGGCGAAGATCCCCTGCTTGAGCACGTGGTCGAAGGGGTTCTGGCCGCCGTCCGTCGCCGAGGTCGCCGACAGCACCATCACGAGGCCGAAGCCCGTGAGCAGCAGCGCCGCCGAGGCGATGAGGAGGAACTCGCTCGGCACGGGCTGGAACGCACGGCCCAGGGACACGCGCGCGGCGAGTCCGGAACGTGCCGGCTCGCCCTCGGGCGCCTGGCGGGGCGGGGGTGCGGTGGTGGTCACGCGGTGATCCCCTCGTCCTACGGTCGGTCGGTTCCCTCGTCCTGGCCGGCGATCCACGCCCGCACCGCCTCGGCGAAGCGATCACCGCGATCGGCGTAGGAGGCGAACTGATCGAACGACGCCGCCGCGGGGGCGAGGAGAACGGTGTCTCCGTCCCGGGCCACATCGGCCGCCAGTTCGACGACCCGTGCCATGACGTCCTCAGTCTCCGTGTGGTCGACCTCGAACAGCGGAACCGTCGGGGCGTGTCGCTCGAACGCGGCCACGATCTCGCCGCGGTCGGTGCCGATGACGATGGCGGCCCGGGTCGCCGCGCCGCGCGAGCGCACGAGGTCGGCGAGGTCGACGCCCTTCAGCAGGCCCCCGACGACCCAGACGGCACCGGGGTACGCCGCGAGCGACGACCCCGCGGCGTGCGGGTTGGTGGCCTTGGAGTCGTCGACCCACCTCACGCCGCGATGCGCGGCGATCACCTGGATGCGGTGCGGGTCGAGGCGGAAGCGGTCGAGCGCGTCGTGGATGTCGCCCGGCGCGACGCCCAGGGAACGCGCGAGCGCGGCGGCGGCGAGGATGTTCGACACGACGTGCGGTGCTGCGAGGCCGTGCTCGGCGAGGTCGGCGACGGTCGTGAGCTCCAGCGCCGAGGTGGCGCGCTCCTCGAGGAACGCGCGGTCGACGAGGATGCCGTCGACGAGGCCCAGATCGCTCGGACCCGGGACGCCGAGGTCGAAGCCGATCGCGCGGGCGCCCTCGACGACCTCGGCCTCCTCGACCATCTCGCGCGTGACGAGATCGGCCTTGTTGTAGACGCACGCGACCCGGGTCCGCGCGTATACGCCGGCCTTGGCATCCCGATAGGCGGCGAAGCTGCCGTGCCACTCGAGATGGTCGTCCGCGAGGTTGAGGCAGACGGCCGCGTGCGGCGAGAGCGCGTCCGGGCCGGTCTGCAGGTTGAGGTACCAGAGCTGATGGCTCGAGAGCTCGACGACGAGCGCGTCGAAGCCGTTCGGGTCGCGGACCGCGTCGAGCACCGGCGTGCCGATATTCCCGACCGGGACGGCGCGCAGGCCGCCGGCGACGAGCATCTCGGCGGTGAGCCGCGTGGTGGTCGTCTTGCCGTTCGTGCCCGTGATGAGGATCCAGTCGGCGGGGCGTCCGTCGGGCCGCACCACCTTGTCGCGCACGCGCCACGCGAGCTCGACGTCACCCCACAGCGGGATGCCGTTCTCCCGCGCCCACACGATGAGCGGGTGCGAGGGCGGGAAGCCGGGCGAGGCGATCACGACGTCGGGTGCGAAGTCCGTGAGGACGGCCGGCACCGCGTCGAGCGGACCGACGTGCAGTTCCGCCCCGATCACCGGCAGGAGCCGCGCGTACTCGGGATCCGCCTTCTCGGTGACGACGAGCACCTGTGCGCCGAGCTCCGCGAGGGTGTCGGCGGCGGAGAAGCCCGTGACCGATAGACCGAGCACCGCGACCTTCAGGCCGCGCCAGTCGGCGTACCAGCTGGTGAGGGATGCCACCCGTTCCGCGCTCATACCCGCGACAGCCATTCCACGTAGAAGAATCCGACGCCCGACACGGCGAGGAGGCCCGCGATGATCCACATGCGCACGACGATCGTGACCTCGGGCCAGCCGCGCATCTCGAGGTGGTGGTGGAGGGGGCTCATGAGGAAGAGGCGCTTCCCGCGCGTGATCTTGAAGTAGATCCGCTGCAGGATCACCGATCCGGATGCGATGACGTAGACGCCGGCGATGAGGATGAGCAGCAGCTCGGTGCGCGTGAGGATCGCCATCGCCGCGATCACCCCGCCGATCGCCATCGACCCGCAGTCGCCCATGAAGACCTTCGCCTTGGGAGCGTTCCACCACAGGAACCCGACGAGCGCGCCGACGAACGAGGCCCCCACGATCGCGAGGTCGAACGGATCGCGGACGGCATAGCAGCCGCCCTGGACCGACGCGTCGAGCACGTCCGCGCACATCTGCTTGTTCTGCCAGAACGCCATGAGGCTGTAGGCACCGACGACGAAGATGCCCGAGCCGGCCGCGAGGCCGTCGAGTCCGTCGGCGACGTTCACCGAGTTGGACGTCGCCGTCCCGATGAGCGAGATCCAGGCGAGGTACAGCAGCCACCCGAGGATCGGACCCAGCGCGAACAGCGAGAGCACCTGGATGTCGCGGAAGATCGAGATGTACCCCGACGCCGGCGTCTGACCGATCGCGTTCGGGAAGTTCAGCGCGACGATCGCGAACGGCACCGTCACGATCACCTGCCCGGCGATCTTGCGCCACCCGGAGAGGCCGAGGCTGTTCTGGAAGCGGACCTTCATGTAGTCGTCGATGAACCCGACGACGCCGAAGCCGAGCATGAGCCACAGGACCAGCAGCCCCGACACGGTCGGGGGGTTGTTCCCCGCGAATGCGCCGATGAAGTAGCCGATGATCGTGCCGAGGATGAAGATCGTGCCGCCCATCGTGGGCGTGCCGCGCTTGGCCCCGTGCGAGGGGTTGTGCACGTTCTCGGGCGTACGGATGACCTGTCCCCAGCCCCACTTCCGGAATCCCCGCAGGAACACCGGAGTGAGGAAGAGCGTGAAGGCCAGAGAGATCCCCGCGGACGTCAGAAGTGATCTCACGCGAACGATTCTCCCAGACGGTCGCCGAGGAACCGCAGCCCGGCGGAGTTGGACGACTTCACCAGCACACGGTCGCCGTCGCGCAGTTCGCCCAGGAGGTAGTCGTACGCGGAATCGGCATCCGGGAAGAAGACGGCCTCGCCGTCCCACGAGCCCTGGGCGATCGCCTCGAGGTACATGCGGCGCGCCTCCTGGCCGATCACGACGATCCGCTGGATGCGGAGCCGCACCGCCAGGAGACCGACGCGATCGTGCTCCTCGTCGGCGTACTCGCCGAGCTCGCTCATCGCGCCGAGCACCGCGACGGTGCGCTCGTCGGGGCCGGTGATCTGCGCGAGCGTGCGCAGGGCGGCGGCCATCGAGTCGGGGCTGGCGTTGTACGCGTCGTTGATGATGCGCACGCGGTCGGAGCCGAGCGGCTGCATGCGCCAGCGCTCGGCGATCTCGACGGTCTCGAGGCGCGCGATGGCATCGGCTGCCGACACGCCCAGCGCCGTCGCCGCGGCGATGGCCGCGAGGGCATTCATGACGTGGTGCTCGCCGAGCACGCGCAGCGTCAGCGTGTGCGCGACGCCGTCGACGAGCAGGTCGGCGCGGGTCCCGGATGCCGAGACCTCGACGTCCACGGCGCGCACGGCCGCGCGTTCCCCGCGACCGAACCAGCGCACGTCCTGACCGCGCTCGCGCGCGATCGGCTCCATGGCCGCCACGCGGGGGTCGTCGGCGTTGAGGACGGCGAGACCGCCCTCGCGGGTCGCGCGCACGAGCTCGCTCTTCGCGTGGAACGTCGCTTCGATGCCGCCGAAGCCGCCCGCGTGGGCCATGCCCACCATGAGGACGACGCCGATGTCGGGGGTCACGAGGCCCGCGAGCCGCGCGATGGCGCCGGGGCCGCTCGCGCCGAACTCGCTCACGAGGAACCGCGTGTCCTCGGTCACCCGCAGCATCGTGAGCGGCGCACCGACCTCGTTGTTGAAGGACGCGCGCGGGGCCACGGTGGGGCCCTCGTCCTCGAGGATGCGGGCGAGGAGGTTCTTGGTGGTCGTCTTGCCGTTCGAGCCGGTGATGCCGACGATCCGCAGGTCGCCCGCCCCGCGGACGCGTGCGACGACGTCGCGGGCGAGAGCCCCGAGGGCCTCCACGACGTCGGGGACGACCACCTGGGTGACCGGCTCGTCGAGTTCGCGCTCGACGAGGGCGAGAGCCGCGCCGCGTTCGATCGCCGCGGGGACGAAAAGGTGTCCGTCGGTGGTCTCACCCGGTTTGGCGACGAAGATGCCGCCCGGCTCGATGAGGCGGGAATCGGTGTCGACGAGGCCGTCGACGGTGGTGTCCGGCGTGTTGTCGCCGTGCAGCACGAGACGACCGCCGAGAACGGCGGCGATGTGGGACAGGGTGGTGGAGATCATTGCGCTGTACGGACGCCCTTTCCGTGTCGGGAGGAGACCGGCATCCGGCGTCTCAGCCGAACTTGGGCAGTTGGGGGCTGGTGGATCCGGAGGGGATCACCCGGTAGTTCTTGAGCACCTGGGTGAGCGCCTTCTGGAACGCGGGGGCGTTGGCCGCAGACGACTTTACCGTCCGAGGTTCGTCGAGGTTGACCGCGACGATGTACTGGGGGTCGTCCGCGGGGGCGAATCCGATCATCGTCGTGAAGTACGCGTCGGGCTTGTACGCACCCGTGTTGGGGTCGGTCTTCTCACCCGTACCGGTCTTGATCGCGATGCGGTAGCCCGGGATGGCGACCTGGGATGCCAGAGTGCCCTGGGTCGCGACGTTCTCGAGCATCTGCGACACCTTCTGCGCGGTGTCCGCGGAGACGACGCGCTGGCCCTGCTCGGACGGGACGTCGGTGACCGTACCGTCGGCCGCGGTGCAGCTCTCGACGAGCGAGAGCGGGATGCGCACTCCCCCGTTGGCGATCGTCTGGTACGCGCCGACGAGCTGCGGGATCGTCACCGCGAGGCCCTGACCGAACGACGTGTTGTAGAACGTCTGGTCGCCCCAGTCCTGGACGGGGTGCAGGATGCCGCCGGACTCGCCGGGGAAGTCGATCGCGGTGGGCGAGCCGACTCCGAACTTCTGCAGGTAGTCGTACCGCGTCTGCGCGGGAATCATCTCGGCGAACTTCGAGATGCCGACGTTCGAGGAGTCGATGAGCACGCCGGTGAGGGTGTAGTCGTTGGGCCCGTGCACGAACGAGTCCGAGACGCGCGCGCCGCCCTTGAGGGTCTCGGTCGAGGACGCCGTCACCGTGGTGTCGGTGGTGAAGGAGCCGCTGTCCAGTCCGATGGCGGCCGTGAGCGCCTTGAACGTCGAGCCGGGCTCGTTGGGGTCGCTGAAGGCCCAGCTGCCGCGCTCGGTCGCCGGGGAGGCGGTGGGGTCGTTGGGGTCGACCGTCGGGTACTCCGCGAGGGCGCGCACTTTGCCCGTCTTCGCCTCCACGACCGTGATGGCACCGCGCAACGCGCCGGTGTTCTGCACCTGCTCGGCGATGAGCTGCCCCATGTACCACTGCAGGTCGCGGTCGATCGTGAGCTTGAGCGTGCCACCGTCGACGGCGGGCTCGGTCTGGACCTCCGTGCCGGGCAGGACGTTGCCGTCGCGGCCCTGCTGGAACACGACCTTGCCGTCCCGCGAGGACAGGCAGTCGTTGTCGGCGAGTTCCAGCCCGGCGAGCGCCTGCCCGTCGCCGCCCACGAAGCCCAGCAGGTTCCCCCCGACCGCGCCGTCCGGGTACACGCGGCCCGCCTTCGGCGGGAAGGTGAGGAACGGCAGTCCGAGGTCGGCCAGTGCGCGGTACTGCTCGGTCGAGACGTCGCTCGCGATGATCGCGTAACGGGAACCCGGATCGGCGGCCACGGCATCCGTCACGACCTTCTCGACCTCGACGGGATCCTTCCCGAGGATGCCGGCGATCTGCGCCGCGATGTCGGTCCACGTCTTGGTGGTCGTGGTCGTGCCGTCGTCGTTGCGGTCGGTGAGCCCTTGCGCCGCGAGCATCGGGTCGACCTGCACGTCGTAGCGGTGGACGCTGGATGCCAGCGTCACCCCGTTCTCGTCGACGATCGAGCCGCGCGAGCCGTACTCGATCCGCGAGTTCTGCAGACCCATGGACAGGGACTCGTCCACGTGCTCGCGGGCGCTCACGACCTGGATATCGACCAGTCGGATCACGAAGGCGACCAGGACGATGAGCACGATGGACAGCGCCACCAGGGTGCGCCGTCGGGGGGAACGGGAAACCGGCGTCGTCTTCGGCGTGGCCATGTGCTTATCGTGTCGCAGGGGTCGGCAGACCGTCGCTGATCGGCGGGGGTGTCGCGGAGGCGGCCGGCGCGGAGGGCGCGTCGGTCGCAGCCGCGTCGGTCACCGGAGCCGGCTCCGCGGCCTTCTGAGGGTCGGTCACGAGGGGCACTCCCGAGATCAGGGCGTTGCGGACCGATCCTCGACCCATGGCATCCACCGACGAGGTGCCCTCGGCGGGCTTGCCCGCGCCGACCACGGCCCCATCGCTCAGACGCAGGTACGTCGGCGTCTCGTCGATGACCATGCCGAGCGCGGCGGCGTTCGCGGCGAGGTACTGCGGCGAGTTCAGCCCCGCGACGTCGTCGTACAGGATCTGCTTCTGGTAGGTCAGGTCGCGCTGCTGCTGCGTCAGCGAAGCGATCTCGAACGAGCTCTGGGTGGTCAGGATCGACACTCCCATCTGCACGAGCGCGATGAGCACCGCCCCGAGGACGGCGACGACGCCGAACGCCCGCCGCGGAACGCGCCGGCGTGCCGGCGCGTCGACGACGTGCAGGCGCCGGGGCTCGCGTACGGGGACCGGGAACTCCGGCAGGAACGCCGCGTCGATGGTCTGGGGAGCGCTCATGCGTCCTCCTGGATCCGCTCGGCCGCGCGCAGTCGCACGGGGGTGGCGCGCGGGTTGACCGCACGTTCTTCGTCACTGGCGAGCTCGGCCCCCCGCACGAGCAGGCGAAAGGTGGGTGCGTGCTCGGGCAGCTCCACCGGCAGCCCGCGCGGGGCGGTGGAGGTCGACGCGTCCGCGAAGACCCGCTTGACCAGCCGGTCCTCGAGCGACTGGTACGACAGCACGACGATGCGGCCCCCGACCCCGAGCACGCCGAGGGCGGCCGGAATCGCGCGCTCGAGCACCGACAGCTCGGCGTTCACCTCGATGCGCAGCGCCTGGAAGACGCGCTTGGCGGGATGCCGCTCGCGCAGCACCGCTGCCGGCGTCGCGGCCTGCAGCACGTCGACGAGCTGACCGGAGCGCTCCAGCGGCGCCTGCTGGCGCGCGGCGATGATGGCCCGGGCGTAGCGGGCGGCGAGCTTCTCCTCGCCGTACCGCTCGAAGATGCGGCGGAGGTCGCCCTCGCCGTACGTCGCGAGGATGTCGGCGGCGGTCACGCCCGACGTCTGGTCCATGCGCATGTCGAGCGGGGCGTCCTGCGCGTAGGCGAACCCGCGCGAGGCCTCGTCGAGCTGCAGGGACGAGACACCGAGGTCGAACAGGATGCCGTCGACCTTGTCGACCCCCGCGGAGGCCACGGCATCCGCGATCCCGTCGTAGACGGTGTGGACGAACGTCGTGCGCCCCTCGAACCGGGCCAGGCGCTCCCCCGCGATGCGGAGGGCGTCGGTGTCGCGGTCGAGGCCGATGAGACGGGTGCCCGGGAAGCGCTCGAGGAACGCCTCGGAGTGCCCGCCCATGCCGAGCGTCGCGTCGACGAAGACGGCGCCGTCGCGCTGCAGGGCCGGCGCGAGCAGTTCGGCGCAGCGCTCGAGCAGCACGGGGGTGTGGATGTCGCGGATGTCCATGATGTCGGGGTGGGATCGTGGGCTCTGATCCCCATCCGCTCGACCTGGCACCGGGGAAGTGGCGTCAGGGCGTGCGGCTGGGAATCACAGCCGGCGATCAGAACAGTCCCGGGATCACCTCCTGCTCCATCTCGGCGTAGGTCTCTTCGTTGCTTTCGGCGTAGGCGTTCCAGGCCGCGGCGTCCCAGATCTCGGCGTGGGCGCCGACACCCGTCACGACCAGTTCGCGGTCCAGCCCCGCGTAGGCGCGCAGCGCCGGGGGGACCGTGATCCGGTTCTGCCCGTCGGGCTTCTCGGCGCTGGCCCCCGAGAGGAACATGCGCAGGAAGTCGCGGGCCTGCTTGTTGCTGAGCGGCGCCTCGCGGATCCGCTCGTGCACGCGCTCGAACTCCTCGGTGCTGAACACGTAGAGGCAGCGGTCCTGCCCCCGGGTGATCACCACTCCGGCGCCGAGATCGTCACGGAACTTCGCGGGCAGGATGACGCGCCCTTTGTCGTCGAGCTTGGGAGTGTGCGTGCCGAGCAGCATTCGGGCGTCCACCCCCTTCGTCCGGCCTGCGAAGTTTCCCCCACTTTACTCCACCACCCTCCACTTTGCTATCGAAACGTGGCCCTTTCCCAGGGATGCCGGGGCGTGTATGGTCCGCTCCTCCTCGACCGAGTCGTCGCGAGAACCGCGGAATCACGCGGCGCGGGCCCACGGGGGTGCCGCCGGTGGAGGGAAAGGGAGGGATTCTGGCCTCACCCGAGGGCGGGGGCGTCTCGCCCGCCGGCATCCCTCTTCCTCCCCGCGCTCACGCGGGCACAAAAAAACACCGGCTCCGAAGAGCCGGTGTTCTCGAGAAGAAGCGGAGGGTGTCAGTGTCCGTCGTTGCGGCGGTCCCAGCGGTCGTTCATGCGGTCCATGAAGGAGCCGCCCGATGCGCGCGCGCTTCGCTTGGTCGACGCCGACCGGGCAGAGGGCAGACGCGACGAGTTGCGGGTCGGGGTGACGGCGAAGACGACCCCGCCGACCATCACGAGGAACCCGACGACGCCGACGGCGATACCGAGGACACCGGTGTTGAATCCGATCGACACGCCCGCGATGAGAGCACCGAGACCGGCGAGCACGAGGATCGAGCCGAGGACGATGTTCCGATAGCTGAGCGCGCGACTGGGGGCCGTGACGACGTCGGCGTCGTTACTCATGAGATGGCGCTCCATCTCATCCAGCAGACGCTGCTCCTGTTCGGAGAGTGGCATGCCTTCCCCCTCTATTGCTGAGTACGGTCGATTCTACGCGGGGCGAGGATCACTAGGCTAGGCCCGTGCCGACCTCCCCGGAACCGATCGAGGCTGTTTCCCAGCGACTCGACAAGTTCGTATCTGAACAGATATCGTACGCCTCCGGCCTGGGGGAAGAGGCCGAGAAGATGGCCCGCGCGGGCGCTTCTTCGCTGCGCGGAGGAAAGCGCCTCCGCGCCCGCTTCCTCCTCACCGGGCGCCGCGCCGTGGAGGAGATCTCCGGCGACGCCGCGACCGCTCCCGACGCCGCCGCGATCGGCGTCGCCGCCGCTCTCGAGGTGTTCCAGGCGGCGGCCCTCGTGCACGATGACCTCATCGACAACTCCGACACCCGGCGCGGACAGCCCGCCGCCCACCGCGCGCTGCAGACGGTGCACACCGACGCGCTCTGGGCCGGGGATTCCGAGGCTTTCGGGCGCTCCGCCGCCATCCTGCTCGGTGACCTGCTCGTCGCATGGAGCGACGATCTGCTCGAGGAATCCCTCGAGGGTGTCGCCACCGCGGCGGCCACCCGGCGGCAGTACGCGCACATGCGTCGGGACGTGACGATCGGGCAGTTCCTCGACGTCGCGGAGGAGTCGGCCTACGCCGTCCACGCGGACGCGGACCACGCCGATCGCGCACTGCGCGTCGCGTCCTACAAGTCGGCGCGTTACAGCATCCAGAAGCCGCTGCAGATCGGGGCCGCTCTCGCCGGTGCCGACGACGCTCAGCTCGATGCCCTCGGTCGGTTCGGACACGACATCGGGATGGCGTTCCAGCTGCGCGACGACGTTCTCGGCGTCTTCGGCGACAGCGCCGTCACGGGCAAGCCCTCCGGCGACGACCTGCGCGAGGGCAAGCGCACGGTGCTCGTGGCCTACGCGCGCCAGGCGCTCCCCGACGACGCGCGCGCCGACCTCGACGCGATGCTCGGGGATCGGACCCTGGATGCCACCCGCATCCGGGACCTGCAGCAGACGATCGTGGCCACGGGCGCTCTCTCTCGGACGGAGGAGCTGATCGCCGAGTACGAGCGGCAGGCCGAGCAGGCGCTCGAGGGCGCGCGACTCGGCTCCGGAGCCGTCGAGGAGCTGCGCGCGCTCGCGCGCGCCGCCACGCAGCGGACGTCCTGAGGCGTCCTCCGCCCGAATTCGGGCGGGCGCTCAGGCGCTCAGGCGCTCAGGCGCTCAGGCGCTCAGGCGCTCAGGCGAGCGTGGCCGCGACGCGGCGCACTTCGCTCTTGCGCCCCGCGAGGAGCGCCTCGATCGGGGCGACCCCGATGGTCTCTTCCGGCGTGAGCAGCCAGTCGATCGTCTCGTCGGCGTCGAACCCGGCGTCGTGGAGCACGATGATCGTGCCGCGCAGCGACGGAAGCGGACGGCCGTCGACGATGAACACCGCGGGAACACGCAGCACGCCGTCCCGACGCGAACCGACCAGGTAGTTCTCGTCGAGGAGGCGGCGGACGCGTCCGAGCGGCTCCCCCAGCACGTCGACGAGGTCGGGGAGCGTCAGCCATTCGGTAGGGAAGCGGGGCGTGTCGGTCACCTTGCCACTATCTCATCCCGCGGCCGCCCGAACGATGTCCGAGACCGCCCGTCACATCCGTCACAGCGGCCCCACGCGTTGACATCCGCCCCGCACCGTGCGACCGTGGCGGGCAGTCGGAAGAACGGAATCCCCCACCATGCGACGACTCCCTGCTCCTCTCGCGCGCCCGCGCGCCCTCACCGTCTGGCCCGCCGCGGTCGCCGGCACGATCGCCCTCGCCCTGTCGGGTGAGAACGCCGCGCACGCCGCGCCGCCTTCACCCGCGCTCGCCGCCGTTCCGCCCGCGCCCCGGACGCTCGGCCTCCCCGTCCTCGCGGCCGCACCCGCCGCCTCCACCTACACGGTGCAGCCCGGCGACACCGTGTGGGCGATCGCCCGCGCACACGACCTCGACACCGCCGCCGTGCTCGCGGCCAACGGCCTCGACGCCGGGAGCGTCATCCGTCCGGGCCAGGTGCTCGCGCTCGTCGCCGCCGAGGCGGCCCCGACGCCCGCCCCCGCCGCCGTCCGCACCCACGAGGTGCAGCCCGGCGACACCGTCTCCGCGATCGCTTCCGCGGGCGGCGTCTCCGTCGACGCCGTCCTGACCGCCAACGGCCTGACCCGGGAGTCGATCATCTACCCGGGTCAGACGCTGGATGTCCCGGCGCCCGACGCGGCCGCGTCCACCGCGAACGTGGCATCCGCGGGACCAGCGACGGCTGCAGGGCTCGACGCCGAGCAGTCCGACAACGCTCGTCTCATCATCCGCGTCGGCCGCGAGCTGGGCGTGTCCGATCGCGGGATCGCGATCGCCCTCGGCACGGCGATGCAGGAGTCGTGGCTGCGCAACCTCGGCTGGGGCGACCGCGACTCGCTCGGCCTGTTCCAGCAGCGGCCGAGCAGCGGCTGGGGCAGCCCCGAGCAGATCCTCGACCCCGAGCGCGCGACCCGCGTGTTCTACGGCGGTGCAGGGAACCCGAACGGCACGGCCACCCGCGGCCTCCTCGACATCCCGGGCTGGGAGGGCATGGCCTACGCCGACGCCGCGCAGGCCGTACAGATCTCCGCCTACCCCGACCGCTACGCGCAGTGGGAGTCCGCGGCATCCGTCTGGCTGTCCGTTCTCGGGTGATGCGAAGGTGAGCCGCTCCCCGGGCTCACAGGGGGCGCTCCGTAGACTCGACCCGTGAGCACGAGTCAGCAGGCCGACCCGCTGATCGGCCGTCTCGTCGACGGTCGATACCGGGTCCGTGCGCGCATCGCGCGCGGCGGCATGGCGACCGTGTACGTCGCCACCGACCTGCGTCTCGAGCGACGGGTCGCGCTCAAGGTCATGCACGGCCACCTCAGCGACGACACCGTGTTCCAGAGCCGGTTCATCCAGGAGGCGCGGTCGGCCGCGCGCCTGTCGGACCCGCACGTCGTCAACGTCTTCGACCAGGGCCAGGACGGCGACATGGCGTACCTCGTCATGGAGTACCTGCCGGGCATCACGCTGCGCGAACTCCTGCGCGAGCACAAGCGCCTCACGGTCGACCAGACCCTGACGATCATGGATGCCATCCTCTCGGGGCTCGCCGCGGCGCACCGGGCGGGCATCGTGCACCGCGACGTCAAGCCCGAGAACGTGCTCCTGGCCGAGGACGGCCGCATCAAGATCGGTGACTTCGGCCTCGCCCGGGCGACGACCGCCAACACCGCGAGCGGCGCGCAGCTCATGGGCACGATCGCCTACCTCGCGCCCGAGCTCGTGACGCGGGGAACCGCGGACGCCCGCAGCGACATCTACTCGCTCGGCATCATGCTCTACGAGATGCTCGTGGGCGAGCAGCCGTACAAGGGCGAGCAGCCCATGCAGATCGCCTACCAGCACGCCACCGACTCCGTACCGCGTCCGAGCGCGAAGAACTCCGGCGTCCCCGAGCAGCTCGACGAGCTCGTGCTGTGGGCCACCGAGCGGGAGCCCGCGGAGCGACCGCTCGACGCGGGCGCCATGCTCGCGCGGCTCCGCGAGATCGAGAAGGAGCTGGGGCTCGCCCCCCAGGTCGCCCGCGCCGTCTCGGTCGGAACGGTCACCGCGAGCGCGTCCGAGTCGCGCGAGCTCACCAAGGTGCTGCCGCAGACGGCCGTGGCCCCCGCCGCTCCCGTCGACGACGTCGACAACGCGACACGTCTGCGTCAGCGGACGCGCCGACGCACGACCCGCGGGATCTGGCTGTTCGCGCTCGTGCTGCTGCTCGCCGCGGGAGCGTCGGGAGTCGGCTGGTGGTTCGGCTCGGGTCCGGGATCCCTCGTCGCCGTGCCCGACGTCTCACGCATGAGCTACGCGGATGCCGAGACCCTGCTCACCCAGCAGCAGCTCGCCTCCACACCGCAGGAGGTCAACGACCGCGAGATCCCGGCGGGGACGACGGTCGGCTCGGACCCCGAGGTGAACACGCGCCTGGACAAGGGCACGGTCGTCACCGTCTTCGTTTCGATCGGACCCGCGTCGCACGACCTCCCCGAACTCGCCGGCAAGAGCACGGAGGAGGTCAACGGCATCCTGGAGTCGGTCTACGTCGGCGTGTCCGGGACGACGCAGGAGTTCACGGATGCGGGCGCGGGAACCGTGCTCGGAGCGTCCGTGACCCCGCGCGCGGGCGGCGACGCGATCGACTGCACGAAAGGCTGCACCGTGCACGAGGGCGACGCGGCCGCGCTCGTCGTCTCCCTCGGACCGATCCCCGAGGTCGCGGGACTCACGCAGGCGCAGGCCGAAAAGGCGATGAGCGACGTACAGCTGAAGACCCAGACGTCGGAGCAGTACAGCAACTCCGTCCCGTCGGGCACGGTCATCGGGATCAACGACCGCGAGGGCGGCGGGAACTGGCGCCCCGGCGACACCGTCACGATGAACGTCTCGATCGGGCCGAAACCCGTCCTCATCCCCGAGAACGTCGTTGGCATGACGATCCGCGAGGCGGTCACCACGTTGAAGGGCCTCGGGTTCGATGTGAACGCCGGCATCGACGACGGCACGCTCCCCCTCGGCTTCAAGTACTGGGACATCTACAAGGTGCGCTCGACCAACCCCAAGGCCGGGACCACGGCGCCGCAGGGCAGCACGGTCACGCTGACCCCCACCCTCTAGAAACGAGGACGCCCCCGACCATGCGGTCAGGGGCGTCCTCCGATTCGGGTCAGCGGTTCTCGAGCTCCTCGGCGACGAGGAACGCCAGTTCGAGGCTCTGACGGTGGTTGAGACGAGGGTCGCACAGGCTCTCGTAGCGGGTCGCGAGCGTGGCCTCGTCGATCATCTCGGAGCCGCCGAGGCACTCGGTCACGTCATCGCCGGTCAGTTCGACGTGGATGCCACCCGGGTGCGTGCCGACCTGGCGGTGGGCCTCGAAGAACCCGCGGACCTCGTCCACGACGTCGTCGAAGCGGCGCGTCTTGTAGCCCGTCGGCGTCGTGATCCCGTTGCCGTGCATCGGGTCGGTGACCCACAGGGGCGTCGCGCCCGACGCGCGCACGGCCTCCAGCAGCGGGGGCAGGGCGTCACGGATCTTGCCCGCGCCCATGCGCGTGATGAACGTGAGGCGGCCGGGCTCGCGCTCGGGGTCGAGCTTGTCGATGAGGGCGAGCGCCGTCTCGGGCGTCGTCGTCGGGCCCAGCTTCACACCGATCGGGTTGCGGATCTTGGAGAAGTAGTCGACGTGCGCGCCGTCGAGCTCGCGCGTGCGCTCGCCGATCCACTGGAAGTGGGACGACGTGTTGTACGCGAGGCCCGTGCGCGAGTCGATGCGGGTCATCGGGCGCTCGTAGTCCATGAGCAGACCCTCGTGGCCGGTGTAGAACTCCACGCGCGTCAGCTCGTCGAAGTCGGCTCCGGCGGCCTCCATGAACTTGATGGCCCGGTCGATCTCGGCCGCCATGCTCTCGTACGCCTGGTTGGCCGGGTTGCTCGCGAAGCCCTTGTTCCAGCTGTGCACTTCGCGGAGGTCGGCGAACCCGCCCTGCGTGAAGGCGCGGATGAGATTCAGGGTCGACGCGGCCGTGTGGT
Organism: Microbacterium sp. T32; assembly: GCF_001619615.1. Taxonomy (GTDB): domain Bacteria; phylum Actinomycetota; class Actinomycetes; order Actinomycetales; family Microbacteriaceae; genus Microbacterium. The sequence goes on along the minus strand of NZ_LQQP01000009.1, from coordinate 137,789 downwards.
AGCCCTTGAGCAGACGCGCGGGGTCGGCCTTGCGCGACTCCTCGGTGAAGTCGTAGCCGTTGACGATGTCGCCGCGGTACGCCGGCAGCGTCACGTCGCCGCGGGTCTCGGTGTCGCTGGAACGGGGCTTGGCGAACTGCCCCGCCATGCGGCCCATCTTCACGACGGGCATGGACGCGCCATACGTGAGGACGACCGCCATCTGGAGCACCGTCTTGATGCGGTTGCGGATCTGCTCGGCGGTCGCGCCGGCGAACGTCTCGGCGCAGTCACCGCCCTGGAGGAGGAACGCCTGACCCGCGGCGGCCCGAGCGAGCCGGTCACGGAGGATGTCGACCTCGCCCGCGAAGACGAGCGGAGGGAGGGTGGCCAATTCGGCGGATGCCGCGGCCACAGCGGCCTCGTCATACCACTGGGGCTGCTGCTTGATGGGCAGGGTCCGCCAGTGGTCGAGGTCGTGGAGCTGCTGATTCACCCCTGAAGTCTAGTGGCGGGCCGCGGGCGCCTTCGCCGCCCGGGCACTGGCCAACCGGTCCTTCACCGTCGACGCGTAGACGTCCTCGTAGCGCTGTTCTCCGAGGCGCTGCAGCGCCACCATGATCTCGTCCGTGACCGAGCGGAGGATGTAGCGGTCGCCCTCCATGCCCTGGAACCGGGAGAAGTCGAGCGGTTCGCCGATGACGATCCCGACGCGCCCGACGCGCGGCAGCCGCTGGCCGATGGGCATGACTGCCCCGGTGTCGACCATCACGACGGGGATCACCGGCACGCGCGCCTCGAGCGCCATGCGCGCGATGCCCGTGCGGCCGCGGTAGAGCGTTCCGTCGGGGCTGCGTGTGCCCTCGGGGTAGATGCCGAGCAGCTCGCCGCGCCCGAGCACGCCGAGACCGGTGTTGAGGGATGCCTCGGACGCCTTGCCTCCGGAGCGGTCGATCGGCAGCTGGCCGGTGGCGGTGAAGAACAGGCGGGTCGCCCAGCCCTTGAGGCCCTTGCCGGTGAAGTAGTCGCTCTTGGCGAGGAACGCCATGCGGCGGTCGATCATGAGCGGCAGGAAGATCGAGTCGGAGAACGACAGGTGGTTGCTGGCGAGGATCGCCGCGCCCTCGCGCGGGATGTTGCGACGGCCCACGATCCACGGGCGGAACACGGCCTTGATGACCGGTCCGATGACCACGTACTTCATGAGCCAGTAGAACATCGTCAGCGCTCCATCCCCGCGAGGTCGGCGACCCCGATGAGACCGGCGTCGTTGCCCAGTCGCGCGATCGTGAACTCGGCCACCGGACGTTCACCGTACCCCGGAAGGGAGGTCTCGTACGCGAGCTTCACCGGGACGAGGAGGTCGTCGCCGAGCTGCGCCACTCCCCCGCCGATCACGAACAGTTCGGGGTCGAGCACGGCCTGGAATCCGCCGCACGCCTCACCGAGGGCGGTGGCCACGCGGCGCAGGGCCTCGACCGCTCCCGGATCGCCCGCGAGGACGAGACGCGACACGGCGGGGCCGGGGATCGCCCCCTTCTCGGCCCGCACCGCGGCCAGGGCCGCTCCGATGCCGCCCTCGTCGGCGATGGCGTTGGCCTCGCGCTGCAGCGCGCGTCCCGAGGCGTACTGCTCGAGGCATCCGTTCTGTCCGCACCCGCACGGGTGACCGCCGCGCACGAAGCGCAGGTGGCCGAGCTCGGCGCCGATGCCGTGGCCGCCGCGGAACAGCTCGCCGTTGGTGACGACGGCGCCGCCGACGCCGGTACCCATCGTCAGCATGACCATGTCGTGCACGCCCTGTCCCGCGCCGAAGCGGTACTCGCCCCACCCCGCGGCGTTGGCGTCGTTCTCGATCGTCACCGGCGTGTTCAGCCGGCCCTCGAGCCGCGCGCGCAGGGGCTCGTTGCGCCAGTCGATGTTGGCCGCGTAGATGACGGTACTGCGGTCGCGGCTGATGAATCCGGCCGCGGCGACGCCGATCGCGTGGACGTCGTGGCCACGCCGGAGGTGCTCGGCCATGTCGACGACGGCATCCACCAAGGCGACGGGATCGATGGGGGTGTCCACCCGGAGCTTCTCGACGATCGCGCCGTTCTCGTCGACCACCCCACCGGCGATCTTCGTGCCGCCGATGTCGATACCGATGTTGAGCACCGCACTCCCCTTCTCGGCCCGCCCCGCGGCTCGGCCCGCAGCAGTCTAGCCACCGGGGCGTGACGACGCGGACCGCCCGGCGCGCCCGGGGCGGTCGGAACCTCCGACGAGACACGCTCTAGAGTGGATGGACCGCTGAACGCTCTTTCCGGTACACAAAGGAGTTGCCGTGATCCAGTTCGACCATGCCCCCGTCGTCCCCGCCGATCCGACCGCGAACGTTTCCGATCTGCTCGCCGAGCGCGTGGCCGCCACGCCCGACCGGGCCCTCTTCGCCGTCCCCGACGGCTCGGGGTGGCGCGAGGTCTCGGCGCGCGATTTCGAGCAGCAGGTCATCGCTCTCGCGAAGGGCTTCGTCGCCGCCGGCATCCAGCCCGGCGAGAAGGTCGCCTTCATCGCCCGCACCACCTACGACTGGACGCTCGTCGACTTCGCGCTGTTCTATGCCGGTGCGGTGATGGTGCCGGTGTACGAGACGAGCTCGCCCACGCAGATCTCGTGGATCATCTCCGACTCCGGCGCGATCGCCGCGCTCGTCGAGTCGCCCGAGCACGGTCAGCGCCTCGACGAGGTGCGCAGCGACCTCCCGCTCGTGCGCGACGTCTGGGCCATGCACGCCGGCGACCTCGACGCCCTCGTGTCCCGCGGGAAGGAGATCGAGGATGCCGAGATCGCCCGCCGCCGCGCGATCGCGAACAGCTCCGACATCGCCACGCTCATCTACACCTCCGGGTCGACGGGCCGCCCCAAGGGCTGCGTCCTGACGCACGGCAACTTCGTCGAACTCGCCCGGAACTCCGCCAAGGCGCTGCACGAGGTCGTCGAGACGCCGGGGGCGTCCACGCTGCTGTTCATCACGACCGCGCACGTCTTCGCCCGCTTCATCTCGCTGCTGAACGTCCACGCCGGCGTGAAGACCGGCCACCAGCCCGACACCAAGCAGCTGCTCCCGGCGCTCGGGTCCTTCCGGCCGACCTTCCTCCTCGCCGTCCCTCGGGTGTTCGAGAAGGTCTACAACTCGGCCGAGCAGAAGGCCGAGGCCGGCGGCAAGGGCAGGATCTTCCGCGCCGCCGCCGCGGCCGCCGTGGAGCACTCCGAGCGCGAGCAGCAGGGGAAGCCGATCCCGCTCCTCCTCAAGATCAAGTTCGCCCTGTTCGACCGGCTCGTGTACTCCAAGCTCCGCGAGGCCATGGGCGGCCGCATCGTCTACGCGGTGTCGGGATCGGCTCCGCTCGGCCCCCGGCTCGGACACTTCTTCCGCAGCCTCGGCGTCGTGATCCTCGAGGGCTACGGCCTCACCGAGACGACAGCTCCTGCGACGGTGAACCTCGCGACGAAGTCCAAGATCGGCACCGTCGGGCCCGTGTTGCCCGGTGTGAGCGTGCGCCTCGCCGACGACGGCGAGATCCAGGTGCGCGGCATCAACGTGTTCTCCGAGTACTGGCGCAACCCCGAGGCCACGGCCGAAGCGTTCGACGGCGACTGGTTCAAGACGGGCGACATCGGCGCGTTCGATTCCGACGGGTTCCTCTCCATCACCGGGCGCAAGAAGGAGATCATCGTCACCGCCGGCGGCAAGAACGTCGCTCCCGCGGCGCTCGAGGACCCCATCCGCGCCAACCCGATCGTCGGCCAGGTCGTCGTCGTCGGCGACCACAAGCCGTTCATCTCGGCGCTCGTGACCCTTGACCCCGAGATGCTGCCGACGTGGCTCGCGAACAACGGGCTGCCGGCCGACATGTCCCTCACCGAGGCGGCGACGAACGAGAAGGTGCGCGCGGAGGTGCAGAGCGCGATCGACCGCGCCAACACGCGCGTCTCGCGGGCGGAATCCATCCGCAAGTTCACGATCCTCCCGACCGAGTGGACCGAGGCGAGCGGGCACCTGACGCCGAAGATGAGCATCAAGCGCAACGTCATCGTCAGCGACTTCGCCGACGCCATCGAGGACATCTACGCGGTGCCGATCAACACCACCAACGTGTCGCTGCCCTGACCGGCAGCGAGAACAGGCGCTGAAACGAGAACAGGCCCATCCGTGTGGATGGGCCTGTTCTCATGGACGGGATGCCGCTCAGAACCAGTCGCTCTCGCGGATCTGCCGCATCGCCTCACGGCGCGTCTCCGCGGGCAGCCGCGAAAGGTAGAGCTTGCCGTCGAGGTGATCGGTCTCGTGCTGCAGCGCCTGCGCGAGCAGGCCGTCGCCCTCGAGCACGACCTCGTTGCCGTCGAGGTCGATGCCGACGACCTTCGCCCACGGGTAGCGCAGCGCGTCGTGCCAGAGGCCCGGAACCGAGAGGCATCCCTCGCCCACGAGCTCGGGCTCGCCGCGCGTCTCCACGAGGACCGGGTTCAGCACATAGCCGATGTCGCCGTCGATGTTGTAGCTGAACGCGCGGAGCCCCACGCCGATCTGCGGCGCGGCCACGCCGGCGCGGCCGGGCGGCTCGACGGTGTCGACGAGATCGCGGACGAGGGCGCGGATGCCGTCGTCGATCTCCTCGATGGGCGCGCTGGGGGCGCGCAGGACGGGGTCGCCGAACAGGCGGATCGGACGAACCGTCATGCCACGGCCGCCGGAACGCGCAGGCCCTCCACGACGGCCGCGGCGAGCTCGCGCGCGGCCAGGCGCGTACCGGGCTGCAGGTCGCGGAACGCGATCGCGCTGCCGGCGGCGACGTGGGCGTCGTACGGCATCCGGATGACGGCGCGGACGCGCGTGCGGAAGTGCGCCTCGAGCTCGCTCTCGCGCACCAGCGGCGCACCGGGACGAGCGGAGTTGAGCACGACGACGGCGTTGCGGACGCGGTCGGCGTAGCCGTTGGTCTCGAGCCACGTCAGGGTCTCGGATGCGAGGCGCGCCTCGTCCACCGAGAGTCCCGCGACGACCACGAGAGAGTCGGCGAGCTCGAGCGTCGCCTCCATGACCGAGTGGACGATCCCCGTGCCAGTGTCGGTGAGCACGATCGAGTAGTAGTGCGCGGCGACGTCGGCGACACGACGGTAGTCCTCGTCGCTGAACGCCTCGGAGACGCGCGGATCGGCGTCGGATGCCAGCACGTCCAGCCGCGTCGTGTCGCGGGCCACGATCGACGACACGTCGCTGTATCCCTCGACGTCGTCGTGCGCGCGCACGAGATCGCGGACGGTGCGCCCGTTGGGCCGTCCCACGCGATCGGCGAGCGTGCCGCGGTCGGGGTTCGCGTCGACCGCGATGACGCGGTCGTCCCGGGCATCGGCGAGGGCCATGCCGAGGAGCGCCGTGACGGTGGTCTTGCCGACACCGCCCTTGCGCGACAGCACGGGCACGAAGCGCGCCTCACCGGACAGCGGGGCGGCGATCCGGCGGTCGAGGTCCTTGCGCGCGCGGGCGCGGCGTCCGTCGCCGAGGTTGATCCGGTGGCGCGACACCGAGTACACCAGCTGCTGCCACAGGCCCTCGGGCTCGGGGCGGGAGATCTGGCGCGGGTCGAGCAGACGGTCGGCGGTGAGGAGGTCGGGGCTCTCCCGGGAGTCGTCGATCTCGCCGAGACGCTTGGATGCCAGGGTCACGTCGCTCCCCGGAGTGCGGACGCGCTCGCTCGCGTGGACGCGCACGGAGCGCGCGGCCTCGTCGGCCTGGTGCACCTCGCGGCGCGTGAGCGGCACGGTACCGATCACGCCGGTCGCGGCGAGCTCGGCGCGGGTGCGCGGCACGGGCCCGGTCGTCGGCGCGGGCTCGTCCTCGACGGGCGCGGGCACGGGCTCGCCCTCGACGGACGCGGCGGGTTCAGGCTCGGCGGCCGGCTCGGGCTGAGCGGCGGCCACGGCGGCGGGCTCGGGCTCGGCCGCGGACTCGGGCTCGGCCGCGGGCTCGGGCTCGGTCGCGGACTCGGGCTCGGGCTCGGCCGAGGACTCGGGCTCAGCGACGGGTTCGGGCGCCGTCTCCTCCGATTCCTCGGATGCCGGGAGCTCGACGTCGGCATCCACCGGATCGTCGTCCGGGGTCTCGACGTCGTCCGCCGCGGGCTCGTCCGCGATGAGTTCCACCACGGGCTCCTCGGCCTCCGCGACGTCCGCCACCTCGACGTCGGCGACCTCAGCGGTCTGGACCATCTCGTCGGGCGCAGCCTCGGCGTCGTCGTCGGCGCCGTCGGTCTCGGCATCCACGTCTTCGGTCACGGCATCCGCGTCGGACGCGTGGTCGTGCTCGTTGCCCTCTTCGGGCTCTTCGGGCTCGAGCTCGGCCTCGTGCACCTCGGCGTCGGCGTCCCACGCGTCGGTGTCGTCGTGCGGCTCGAGGACGAGCTCGGACTCCTCCGTCGGCACCTCGACGACCTCGGGGTCGGGAACGTGGGTGAGGAGCGGGGGCTCGTCGGCATTCGGCAGATGCACGATCCCGACGACCTCGAAGGCGCGGGATTCGGCGTCGATGACGGGCATCTCGTCCTCGATGACGTCATCGTCGACGTCGTCTTCGTCGGACACCGGGAGGTCGACGCTGACCTGTGCGATATGTCCGCCGAGGATGTGGATGCTGGACGTGTCGAGCGAGCCGCTGTCGTCGAGGACACCGTGTTCGGCGCCGTCGTCGGGGTTCTCGTCGGTGCGGTCGGGGGTCACTGCAGTCTCCAAAGGAAAAGGGGGCGCGAAAGAGCGCCCCCTTTCAGGCTACTGCGCCGGACGGACCACGAGCAAAAGGTCTCCGGCCTCGACCTGCTGCGTGGCACCGACCGTGAGCCGCTCGACGACGCCGTCGACGGGGCTCGTGATCGCCGCCTCCATCTTCATGGCCTCGATGGAGGCCACCGGTTGACCGGCCGCGACGCGATCGCCGACGGCGGCCTTCAGGGTGACGACTCCGGAGAAGGGAGCAGCGACCTGACCCGGCTTCGACGTGTCCGCCTTCTCGGCCTGCCGCGCCTCGACGTCGATCGAGCGGTCGCGGACGAACACCGGCCGCAACTGTCCGTTGAGGGTCGTCATGACGGTGCGCATGCCCTTGTCGTCGGCGTCGCCGATCGCTTCGAGGCCGACGAACAGCTGCACGCCGCGCTCGATCTCGACGGTGTGCTCCTCCCCCGCCCGCAGGCCGTAGAGGTAGTCGGCGGTGTCGAGGGCGCTGAGGTCGCCGTACGCGGCCCGGGTTTCGAGGAAGGTGCGCGTGGGCGCCGGGAACAGGAGGGCGTTGAGCCGTCCGCGCCGCGTCCCGGAGTCCCCGTCGAGCGCCGCGAGGTCGTCGGCGCTGAGCGGCGTGACCGACGTCTTGACGTCGCGGCCGGCGAGCACCTTCGACCGGAAGGGCTCGGGCCAGCCGCCCGGCAGGTCGCCGAGTTCGCCCGCCATGAACGACACCACCGAGTCGGGGACGTCGTACTTCTCCGGGTTGCGCTCGAAGTCGTCGGGGTCGGCCTTGACCGCCGCGAGGTGGAGGGCGAGGTCGCCCACGACCTTGGACGACGGCGTGACCTTCGGAACCCGCCCGAGGATGCGGTTCGCCGCGGCGTACATGTCCTCGATGAGCTCGAAGTCGTCGGCGAGGCCGAGAGCGATCGCCTGCTGCCGGAGGTTCGACAGCTGCCCGCCGGGGATCTCGTGGTGGTACACGCGCCCGGTGGGGCCCGACAGCCCGGACTCGAACGGGCGGTACAGGTGACGGACGGCTTCCCAGTAGGGCTCGAGGTCCGAGACCGCGGTGAGGTCGAGCCCCGTGTCGCGGTCGGTGTGCGCGAGCGCGGCGACCAGGGCCGACAGCGACGGCTGGCTCGTCGTGCCCGACATGGGAGCTGCGGCGGCGTCGACGGCATCCGCTCCGGCCGCCGAGGCCGCGAGGAGCGTCGCGAGCTGGCCCCCCGCGGTGTCGTGCGTGTGGACGTGCACGGGGAGGTCGAACCGCTCGCGGAGCGCCGCGACCAGGCGCGCCGCCGCCGCGGGACGCAGGAGCCCCGCCATGTCCTTCACGGCGAGGATGTGCGCGCCGGCCCCGACGATCTGCTCGGCGAGGCGCAGGTAGTAGTCGAGCGTGTAGAGGTCTTCGCGGGGGTCGAGCAGGTCGCCGGTGTAGCAGACCGCGACCTCGGCGACCGCGGTCCCGGTCGCGAGCACCGCGTCGATCGCGGGCCGCATCTGCGACACGTCGTTGAGCGCGTCGAAGATCCGGAAGATGTCGATCCCGGATGCCGCGGCCTCGGCGACGAAGGCGTCCGTCACCTCCGTCGGGTACGGGGTGTATCCGACGGTGTTGCGGCCGCGCAGGAGCATCTGGATCGCCACGTTCGGCAGCGCCTGCCGCAGCACGTCGAGGCGTTCCCAGGGGTCCTCGCCGAGGAAGCGGAGCGCGACGTCGTACGTCGCACCGCCCCAGGCCTCGACGGAGAGGAGCTCGGGCGTCAGTCGCGCGACGTACGGTGCGACGCGGGCGAGGTCGCGCGTGCGGACGCGGGTCGCCAACAGCGACTGGTGGGCGTCGCGGAACGTCGTCTCGGTGACGGCGAGGGCCGTCTGCTCACGCAGGGCCCGCGCGAAGCCGGCCGGGCCGAGCTCCTGCAGCCGTTGCCGCGACCCCGCAGGCGCGGGGGCCGCGAGGTCGACGGCGGGGAGCTTGCTGCCGGGGTCGACCGAGAGCGGGTTGTCACCGTTCGGCCGGTTGACCGTGGTGTCGACGAGCCACGACAGGATCTTCGTGCCGCGGTCCTTCGACTCGCGCCCGCGCAGCAGCTCGGGTCGCTCGTCGATGAACGAGGTGCTGAGATCGCCCGCGACGAAGGCCGGGTCGTCGAGCACCGCCTGCAGGAAGGGGATGTTGGTCGAGACGCCGCGGATGCGGAACTCGGCGAGGGCACGACGGGCGCGGGCGACCGCGGCACCGAAGTCGCGACCGCGGCAGGTGAGCTTTGCGAGCATCGAGTCGAAGTGCGGGCTGATCTGCGACCCCGCGGCGGTCGTGCCGCCGTCGAGGCGGATGCCGGCCCCACCGGGCGAGCGGTAGGTCGTGATCTTGCCGGTGTCGGGGCGGAAGCCCTGCGTCGGGTCCTCGGTCGTGATGCGGCACTGCAGCGCCGCGCCGCGCAACCGGATGTCGCCCTGCGTGAGCTGCAGGTCGGCGAGGGTCTGTCCCGCGGCGATCCGCATCTGCGACTGGACCAGGTCGACGTCCGTGACCTCCTCGGTGACGGTGTGCTCGACCTGGATGCGGGGGTTCATCTCGATGAAGACGACCTCGCCCGCGCGGGGACCCGCGGTCTCGAGCAGGAACTCGACGGTTCCAGCGTTCTGATAACCGATCGACCGGGCGAACGCGACGGCGTAGCGGTGCAGGTCCGCCCGCACCGCTTCGTCGAGGTTCGGCGCCGGAGCGATCTCGATGACTTTCTGATGGCGCCGCTGCACCGAGCAGTCGCGCTCGAACAGGTGGACCGTCTCGCCCGTGGCATCCGCCAAGATCTGCACCTCGACGTGACGCGGGCGCTGCACGGCCTGCTCGAGGAACATCCGCGGGTCGCCGAACGCGCTCTGCGCTTCGCGCATCGCCTCGGCCAGCGCCGGGGCGAGCTCGCCGATCGACTCGACGCGGCGCATCCCGCGCCCGCCGCCGCCGGCGACCGCCTTGGCGAACAGCGGGAAGCCGATGTCTTCGGCCTGCGCGACGAGCGCGTCGACATCGTCGGATGCCGCGGTCGAGCGCAGCACCGGCACTCCGGCTGCGATCGCGTGCTCCTTCGCGGTGACCTTGTTACCGGCCATCGACAGCACCTCGGCGGGCGGTCCGATGAAGGCGATGCCGTTCGCCGCGGCCTTCTCCGCCAGTTCGGGGTTCTCCGAGAGGAAGCCGTAGCCGGGGTAGATGGCATCCGCTCCGCATTCCCGGGCGACGCGGATGATCTCGTCGACGTCGAGGTAAGCGCGCACGGGGTGGCCGCGCTCGCCGATCTGGTACGCCTCGTCGGCCTTCAGCCGGTGGAGCGACGCGCGGTCCTCGTAGGGGTACACCGCGACGGTGCGGGCTCCCACCTCGTAGGCGGCGCGGAACGCTCGAATGGCGATCTCTCCGCGATTGGCGACCAGGATTTTCGAGAACATGCGCACCCTTACGTCAAGCCGACGGAGCTGAATGTGCTCACAGCCTAGGGGAAGGTAACGTAGACGCTCGTGCACGTACTCTCCGTCAGCTCTTTGAAAGGCGGGGTCGGCAAGACGACCGTGACGCTCGGGCTGGCATCCGCCGCCTTCGCACGTGGCGTTCGCACTCTCGTCGTCGACCTCGACCCGCAGTCCGATGTGTCCACCGGTATGGACATCCAGGTCGCCGGTCGGCTGAACATCGCCGACGTCCTGGCCAACCCGAAGGAGAAGGTCGTCCGTCAGGCGATCACCTCGAGCGGTTGGGCGAAGGTCCACCCCGGCACGATCGACGTGCTCATCGGCAGCCCCTCGGCCATCAACTTCGACGGTCCGCACCCGAGCGTGCGCGACGTGTGGAAGCTGGAAGAGGCTCTCGCCACGATCGAGGCCGACTACGACCTCGTCCTGATCGACTGCGCCCCCTCGCTCAACGCACTGACCCGCACTGCGTGGGCCGCGAGCGACCGCGTGATCGTCGTGACCGAGCCCGGGCTGTTCTCCGTGGCGGCCGCCGACCGCGCGCTCCGGGCGATCGAGGAGATCCGTCGCGGCCTCTCCCCCCGCCTGCAGCCGCTCGGCGTCGTGGTCAACCGCGTGCGCCCGCAATCCATCGAGCACCAGTTCCGCATCAAGGAGCTGCGCGACATGTTCGGCCCGCTGGTTCTGAACCCGCAGCTGCCCGAGCGCACGTCGCTCCAGCAGGCGCAGGGCGCCGCGAAGCCGCTGCACGTCTGGCCCGGCGACTCCGCGCAGGAACTGGCCGCCGACTTCGACGCCCTTCTCGACCGGATCGTCCGCACCGGGCGCATCCCGGTGGCGTCCGACTCCCCCCAGGCGTAACGCCGCGCGCGTGAGGGGTCGATTTTTGTCGCCTGCGGGCGCCCGTAGGCGACAAAAATTGACCCCTCACGCGTAGGGAAAGCAGAACCCCGGATGCCACGGCATCCGGGGTCTTTCGTATGGGGGCGCGTCAGGCGGTGCGCGCGGCGCGACGGGCGGCGAGCTCGTCGACCGCCTCGGTCGCGGACTCGAAGTCGACGAGCGTCGACTCGACCTCGCGCAGGACCTTGCCGACGGCGATGCCGAAGACGCCCTGGCCGCGGCTGACGAGGTCGATGACCTCGTCGTTCGAGGTGCACAGGTACACCGAAGCGCCGTCGCTCATGAGCGTCGTGCCGGCGAGGTCGCGGATGCCCGCGGCGCGCAGCTGGTCGACGGCGGTGCGGATCTGCTGCAGCGAGATGCCGGTGTCGAGCAGACGCTTCACGAGCTTCAGGACGAGGATGTCGCGGAAGCCGTAGAGCCGCTGCGAACCGGAACCGCTCGCCCCGCGCACGGTGGGAACGACGAGTTCGGTGCGGGCCCAGTAGTCGAGCTGACGGTAGGTGATGCCGGCAGCGCGGGCCGCGACGGCGCCACGGTAGCCCGTGTCGTCGTCCATCTCGGGAAGTCCGTCGGTGAAGAGGAGTTCGGTGGCGAACCGGGGTTCACCGAGTGCGTCGCCAGCGGTCATGCTCGCGTCCCTCCTCATCGGCTCGTTGTTCCCACGCTAGATCAGCGGAGGTCCCCCGGCAACGACATCCGGGCCGAGGGGGTCGGCGTGTCGCGATCAGGACAGCATCCGGTCGATGGCTTCGCGCACGAACAGCGTCCGGACCTCGTCCAGACGCGCCGCGAGCTCGGGCGCGAGTTCGCTCGCGCGCGCCCGCGATGCCGCGTCCGGACGGCGGAGCAGCGCCGCGAGGGCGGATTCGACGAGGGAAGCCTCGCGCTCCGCGCTCTGCCGGAGCGAGCGCACGTGACGCGGCTCGATGCCGTGGCGGTCGAGGGCGACGAGCGTGCGCAGCAGCGACACGGTCTGCTCGCCGTACGTCTCGGCGCCGGTGATCACGCCGGTGCTGATCGCGTCGTTGAGGAGCTGCGGTGCCGCCCCCGCCGCCGAGAGCAGCTCGTCGCGGCGGTAGCGGCGCGGGGCGTTCGTCATGGATGCGATCGCCGTGGGCGGCGCGGGATTGCGGCCCGCGTCGACGTCGGCGAGGTACTCGCGGATCACGGCGAGCGGCAGGTAGTGGTCGCGCTGCAGCGTCAGCGCGAGGCGCAGCCGCTCCAGATCGGCGGGCGAGAACTTGCGGTAGCCGGAGTCGGTGCGGGTCGGCGAGACGATGCCCTGCACCTCGAGGAAGCGCAGCTTGCTGGACGACAGCGCGGGGAACTCGGGAGTGAGTCGCGCCAGCACCTGTCCGATGCTCAACAGCCCCGAGGCCGCCGGACGACCGCGGGCGGGGGCTGCCGCCATCAGTGCTCTGCCGGCGGGAGGTCGACGGGCGAACCGAAGAAGTTCAGGCGGAACTTGCCGATGCGCACCTCGGCGCCGTTGAGCAGCGCCGAACGGTCGACCCGCTCGCCGTTGACGTAGCTCCCGTTGAGCGAGCGCTGGTCGACGATCTCGAACGCGCTGCCCGAGCGGGTGATCTCGGCGTGGCGACGGGAGACCGTGACGTCGTCGAAGAAGATGTCGGCCTCGGGGTGGCGGCCGACGGTGGTGACGTCGGTGTCGAGCAGGTACCGGGCACCGGTCGTCGGGCCGGAGCGGACGATCAGGAGGGCGGCACCCGAGGGGAGGGCGTCGATCGCCTCGAGCTCGGCTTCGGTGAGGTCGGCCCCGAACGGGACGAAGGACAGATCGGCGTCGTGGCCGAACGTCTGGGTCGTGTCGTGCGAGCGGTCGGACGCGGCGGCGTCGGCGGCGCGTCGAATGTCGTCGCGCTCGAATCTGCGGGTCTCGTCCACGGCTTCTCCTTCATTTCCACCATAGCCGACCGTCTCCGAGCCGGAGGGGCCGATCGACCTCGTGCAGGCCATGGGGTATACGTCTGTCCGACGTCGGGACGCGCACCACTTCGGGTAGCGGATTGCAGTGACGGGGGGACACTCGAACCTACCGATCCCGGTCCGCCCTGTCGAGTCCGGATCACCCCGCGCGTCATCCCTCCGCGCACGGCTCACCGGTCCGGTGCAGGCGCCCTCGGTAGGGTCGGTGGCGTGATCACGACTTCCGCGCCGCGTCGGCGCTCCCTGCCCGCCGTCCTGGCCGCCGCGGCCGTCGCGCTCGCGGCCCTGGTCCTCCCGGCCGCTCCCGCGTTCGCCCACGACGAGTTGGTGTCGTCCGACCCGTCGGCCGACGCTGTGCTCGACGCGGTGCCGGCGCAGATCACGCTCACCTACAGCGCGGACATCCTGGATGCCGCCGGCGCGACCGTCATCCAGGTCACCGACGCGACCGGGACCGCACTGACCGACGGCGCCCCCACCGTGTCGGGCCCGGTCGTCACGCAAGCGCTGGCGGGACCGGCATCCGGGGTCGTCACCGTGGTGTGGCGCGTCGTCTCCGGCGACGGACACCCGATCGACGGGACGTTCTCCTTCACCGTCCCGGCGGCGCCCACCCCGACGCCCACCCCCACCCCGACGGCGACGCCCACGAGCGCCTCGACCCCGCAGCCGACCGTCACGGTCACCGAGACTCCGGCCCCGGTCGAGACCACCTCGGAGGCCTCTCCCCTGCCCTGGATCCTGCTCGCCGTGGCGCTCCTCGTCGTCGTCGGACTGGTGGTCTGGCTGTTCGTCGTGCGCGGCCGCGGGGGCACCCCCGGAAGCGGCTCCGCGGGCACCACCGGACGATAGGCTGAGACCATGCCTCATTACGATCTGGTCATTCTTGGTGCGGGTCCCGGCGGGTACGTCGCAGCCGTGCGCGGCGCGCAGCTGGGGCTGTCGGTCGCGGTCATCGAAGAGAAGTACTGGGGCGGTGTGTGCCTCAACGTCGGCTGCATCCCCTCCAAGGCTCTGCTGCGCAACGCCGACCTCGCGCACACGTTCCACGCGAAGGCCGACCTGTTCGGCATCTCGGGTGACGTGCACTTCGACTTCGGCACGGCCTTCGACCGCTCGCGGTCGGTCGCGGCCGGCCACGTCAAGGGCATCCACTACCTGATGAAGAAGAACAAGGTCACCGAGTACGAGGGCCGCGGCCACTTCGTCGATGACCACACCCTCGACGTCACCAAGGCCGACGGATCGAAGGAGCAGGTCACCTTCGACAACGTCATCATCGCCACCGGTTCCACGGTCCGCCTCCTCCCCGGCGTGACCCTGTCCGAGAACGTCGTCACCTACGAGGAGCAGATCCTCAACCGCGAGCTCCCCGGCTCCATCGTCATCGTCGGCGCCGGCGCGATCGGCATGGAGTTCGCGTACGTGCTGACGAACTACGGCGTGAAGGTCACGATCATCGAGTTCCTCGACCGCGCCCTCCCCAACGAGGACGCCGAGGTCTCCAAGGAGATCCAGCGCCAGTACAAGAGCTACGGCGTGGACATCCTCACCTCCACCAAGGTCGACTCCGTCACCGACCACGGCGACAAGGTCACCGTCGCCTACACCGGCAAGGACGGCGCCACCGGCTCCATCGACGCCGACCGCGTGCTCATGTCGATCGGTTTCGCGCCCAAGGTCGACGGGTTCGGCCTCGAGAACACCGGCGTGAAGCTCACCGAGCGCGGCGCGATCGACATCGACGACCACATGCGCACCAACGTCCCCCACATCTACGCCATCGGTGACGTCACCGCGAAGCTCCAGCTCGCGCACGTCGCCGAAGCGCAGGGCGTCGTCGCGGCCGAGACCATCGGAAACGCCGAGACCCAGACCCTCGGCGACTACCGCAACATGCCCCGCGCCACGTTCTGCAACCCGCAGGTCGCCTCCTTCGGTCTCACCGAGCAGCAGGCCCGCGACGCCGGACACGACATCAAGGTCGCGAAGTTCCCCTTCTCCGCCAACGGCAAGGCCAACGGCCTGGGCGAACCCGTCGGCTTCGTCAAGCTCGTCGCCGACGCCGAGACGCTCGAGCTCATCGGCGGCCACCTCATCGGCCCCGATGTCTCCGAACTGCTCCCCGAGCTGACGCTCGCGCAGAAGTGGGACCTCACCGCGCTCGAGGCCGCGCGGAACGTCCACACGCACCCGACGCTGTCGGAGGGTCTGCAGGAGGCCTTCCACGGCCTCGTCGGCCACATGATCAACCTCTGATCGCCCTCACGACGAAAGCCCGCCCGGTTCGCCGGGCGGGCTTTCGCGTTGAGAAGAGGTCAGCGACCGAGAGTGCGGGCGAGTTTGGAACCGGATGCCGCGGGCCGACCGCCGGCCGCGAAAACGGCCGCATCGACCGCGGCGAACAGCGTCTCCCGGCCGGCGTCGTCGGCGGGACCGGCGGGCCCGAGTTCGACCTCCCACTCGCGCCACTCGGACTCCACGCCGCGCCGCTCGTCGCGTGCACGGACACGGTCGTCGACGAACTCGGCAACGACACCGCCCTCCGCGTCGAGCAGGGCGTAGGCGGTGCGGTGGTTCCGCACGCGCGCGAGCGGCAGGAACGGTCCGCGCGCCCAGGGCGCCACGGCATCCTGGATCTCGTCGGGGACGACCGGGTCGGCATCCGGATCGCCGAGGTCGCCGAGCGGCCACTGCGTCTCGGAACGTCCACCCTCGGCGGGCGCCTTGATGTGCCAGCCCTCGTCGGGGCCGCCCTGACGTCGCCGCACGGCGACGCCGTTGCGCGCCAGGTCGGCTCCGGCCGTGTCGACGTACCGCGCATCGAGGTCGCGCGGCTCGGCCTCACCCACGCGGGCGACGCCGGGCACCCCCGACCAGTCCGGGAGGGGCGTGTCGGTCTCGACGTCGTATTTCGACTCGACCTCGACCGACGACGAGCCCGGCGCGCTCTTGCTCAATCGTCGCGTCCGTCGACGTCCGGGTTGATGTCCTCGGTCTCCTCGACGTAGACGAAGACCGCCTGGGTCGGACCGTCGGACTCGCCCGTGTGCTCGAGCCCGCCCTCGCGGCGGTAGACGAGCTGGCCTTCGCTGTAGGGAAGGATCAGCGAGTCGTCGGACTCGTTCTCGAGCGGGATCACCTGCCCGTCGAGCGGGCCTCCGGTCAGTCGTGCAATAGCCATGGCTCCAGCGTAGACCGGGCCTCCGCGCACCGCCCGCGCCTTGACACCCCTCGCCTAGACTCGCTCGGGTGACGAGCGCGGACCTCCCCGGCGACAAGCCGTTCGTGCTCCTCGCGACCCGCGCGCAGGACCTCCCCGCGGACGAGGAATACGCGCTGTTCCTGCGGTTCACGGGCCTGCCTCCCGAGCGGCTGCGGAGGGTCCGGCTCGAGCGCGAGCCGATGCCCGACATCGACCTCGACGACGTCGCCGGGATCCTCGTCGGCGGGAGCCCGTTCAACGCGTCCGATCCGTGGGAGAGGAAGTCCGCGGTCCAGCGGCGGGTGGAGGCCGAGATGGCGGCGCTCGTCGATCGCGTCGTCGCGCGGGACGCGCCGTTCCTCGGCGCCTGCTACGGCGTCGGCACCCTCGGCACGCACCTGGGCGCCCCGATCGACGGCACGTACGCCGAGCCGATCAGCGTCGTGGACGTGTCGCTGACGGATGCCGGCCGCGCGGACCCGCTCCTCGTGGGCCTCCCCGACACGTTCCCGGCGTTCGTGGGCCACAAGGAGGCGATCGCCGCCCTCCCCGCGGCGGCGACGCTCCTGGCCTCGTCCGCCACGTGTCCCGTGCAGATGTTCCGCGTCGGTGAGAACGTCTACGCGACGCAGTTCCACCCGGAGCTCGACGTCGACGGCATCGTCACGCGGATCCACGCGTACGCGTCGTACGGATACTTCGCGCCCGACGAGCTCGACCTGACCCTCGCGGCGGTCCGGCGGGCGCCCGTCACCGAGACGGGACGCATCCTGCGGGCGTTCGTCGAGCGTTACGCCCGCTGAACGCGACCCACGGCTAGGGCTGCGACGCCGGCGCGGTCCGCACGATCGGCACGGCCGCGGTGACCGCGGGGCGCACGCGCCGCAGCTGCGGCTCGAGCCCGAGATCGACGAGGACGATGCGCCCGGCGAGCTCCGGTCCGCGACCCCGCACCAGGCCCGCCTTGACGGCCCCGAACGTGACGGTGGTCGCGGCGGGGAGGACGGCGGCATCCGCTTCGCCCGTGTCGGGGTGCAGACCGCTGGGGATGTCCACGGCGAGGACCCGGACGCGCCCCGCGACCACCGCCGGGCGGAGCGCCTCGACGACCGCGCGCGCGGTCCCGCGGAGCCGCGGGTCGGCGGAGGCGCCGATTCCCAGGATGCCGTCGACCACCAGGACGTGATCGGCTACGGCGGCGCAGATGTCCGAGGCATCCCGGATCCGGGCGCCCGCGGCGAGGGCCGCGTCGAGGCCCTCCCGGTGCACGCGGTCGCGCGTGAGCACGATGTCGACGCGGGTCGCGGAGGCGGCGAACTCGGCCGCGGCGAACAGCGCAT
This sequence comes from Microbacterium sp. T32, assembly GCF_001619615.1. Lineage (GTDB taxonomy): Bacteria > Actinomycetota > Actinomycetes > Actinomycetales > Microbacteriaceae > Microbacterium. The sequence goes on along the minus strand of NZ_LQQP01000009.1, from coordinate 120,176 downwards.
CGCCGCCGTTGTCGCCGGACCCCGCGAGCACGAGGACGGGTCCGCGCGTGCCTGCCAGCTCATCGGCGACGAGGGCGGCGAGGGCGTGAGCGGCCTCACGCATGAGCGGACGGCCCGCGGCGAGCAGCGGTGCTTCCGCGGCCCGGACCGCGTCGGCAGTGTACGCGGCGGTGCGCTCGGTCATGGCCCCCACCCTAGGCTCGCGCCGCGGCCGCCGCCGCCTCGCGCTCCTTCGCCTCCGCCTCGCGGGCGGCATCCAATTCGCCGACGTCCGCCTGCACGGCCCGCTCGGCGCGCTGCACGCGGAACTGCGCGAGCGTCGTCGCCCCGAACTTCGCGCGCTCGCGGTCCTCGTCCTCCTCGTGCCCGACGGTGATGTAGGCGCCGGCGAGGAGGATCACCTGGCTCGAGAGGTTCAGCCACAGGAGGAGCGCGATGAGGGCGGCGAACGTCGCGAGGAGCGGGTTGCTGCTCGCTCCCCCGACGAACAGCCCCGACAGCTGCTGCAGCGCCACCAGGCCGACGCCGCCCAGCACGGCACCGCGGAGCAGCGTCCCCCGCCGGACCCGCAGGCCCGACAAGAGCGCGAAGGCCGCGGCCACGACGGCCGTGTCGAGCGCGAGGACCACCAGGGTCGAGAGGAGCCACGTCAGGATGCCGGTGACCCACGAATCGGCCGAGATGCCGAGGAGACCGCGCACCCACGTCAGTCCCGCCGTGGCGAGGAACGTCACGCCCGCGGCCGCGGCGAGCGCGACTCCCACACCGATCGCGAGCGCGAGGTTTCGGAGGATCACCCAGACGATGAAGGTGTCCTCGGTGGTGACGTCCGCGATCTGGCGGAGCGCCGAGCGGAGCGAGCCGATCGCGCCGATCGCGGCGCCGACGAGACCGAGCGATCCGAGAATGCCCGCGACCGTGAATCCGGCGGGCGCTTTGATCGAGGCGACGTCGATGAGGCCGTCGGGCCCGACGAGACCGGGGATCGCGCTGTTGACCGCGCGCGTCAGGGCGGCGAGCCCGTCGGGGTTGTCGGCGAGCCAGACGGCGGCGAACGAGAACCCGATGAGGACCCCGGCGAAGACGCTGAAGAGCGTGCGGTACGTCACGCTGTCGGCGAGCATCGGTCCGCGCCGTCCCGTGTACACGAGATAGCCGCGCACGAGTCGCCGCTGCAGGGCCCAGGCGGTGACGCGACGGAGGAGGTCTGCCATTTCCTCAGGCTATGCGGCCCCGGCGGATTCCCCCCGCGGGGTTGACCGCGCACCGGAATTCGCAGAATGGCCCCGATCTCGCAGGATCTCGGGCGGATTCTGCGAGAAACGTCGGATTCTGCGAACCTCGGCCGCTCACACCAGCGCGCGGAGCAGCGCCCACCACGTCCCGAGCAGCAGGGGCGGGCCGAACGCGAACTCCGCGCGGCGGCCGGCGGCGAGGAGGGCGCCGAGTCCCGCCGCCCCGCCGCACACGAATCCGGCCGCCAGCCCCGAGGCCACGGCATCCGATCCGAACCAGCCGAGGTGGGCGCCCGCGAGGGCCGCGAGCGTCACGTCTCCCCCGCCGAACGCGGCGGGGCGGGCCGACCGCAGCGCGAGGCACAGGAGGAACGCGGATGCCGCTCCGCCCCACACTCCCGCGATCCGTTCGGCCTGGCCGGCGGCGAGCGCCGCGGAGGTCAGGAGCGTCAGCGCGAGCGCGAGTCCGGGGAGGACGAGGGCGTGCGGGAGCCGGTGGTGGCGGTGGTCGATGACGGCGAGGACGACGCTGAGGACCGCGAACACGGCCAGCGCGGCGGAGAGCATGGCGGCGGCCAGGCGGGTCAGGCGTCGAGGACCGACAGCTGCACGAGGACGATGCCGTCGGGGGCGATGTCCTCCCGGTCGCGCACGGCGCGCTTGAGCGGCAGAACGTACTCGCCCGTGGACTGCGGGAACACCGAGGTCCGCCAGGTCGACGATCCGATCGTCGCCTCGACCCGGACGCCCCCGAAACCGCGCCGGAAGGTCTGCGTCTCGCAGACGGCCTCGCTCAGCTCGAGCGGCAGCGCGACGAAGTACCAGTCGCTGTCGAGCCGCGCGGCCCAGCGGAAGACCTCTCCCTCGAACTCCACGATCACACGCGTCCCCTTCCGACCCGGTCCACCGTAGCCCGGTGCCGGCGACCGCGGTCGACGTTCTCCCCTGGGGAGGAGGGGTCAGTCCGCGAGGATCCCCGCCGCCCGCGCGGGCTCGGCGTACGCGCGGGCGAGGGAGGCGACGGTGTCGTGCGCGTTGAGCCCGCTGGGGTTCGGCAGCACCCAGGTGGGCGCTCCCCCGATGCTCTCGTCCTGCCGCCCGGCCCGCGCCTTGGGGCGGTCGAAGCCCTGCCGGTACGCGGTGAGACCGACGACGGCAACGGCACGGGGCGCGAGCGCGGCCACGCGGGTCTCGAGACTCCGCGCGCCGTCGCGCAGCTCTTCGCGCGCGAGCTCGTCGGCGCGCGCCGTGGCCCGCGCGACGAGGTTCGACACCCCCACCCCCGCCGCGAAGATCATCGCGCGGTCGGCGTCGTCGAGCGGCCCGCTGTACGCGGGGAGCCGCGGCAGGATCCCGGCCTCGACGAGCGCCGGCCAGAAGCGGTTGCCCGGCCGCGCGAAGGGCGTCCCGGTGGCCGCCGTCCAGAGCCCCGGGTTGATGCCGACGAAGAGCAGCCGCAGCCCCGGTCCTGTGAGGTCGGAGATCGTGGCATCCCGGAACGACTCCAGCTCGGCGCGCGAATAGCCCATGCGACCACTATGACCACATCCGCGCGGGCGATGCCCCGTTGTGCCAGGATCGGCGGAATGGATGCCGTGCCCGCCCTCACCGAGGTCCCCCCTGCGCAGTTCGTGATCGTGGGCGACAACATCCGCCTCGCGACGTACTCGTGGGGCGACCCCGAGGCGCCGCCGGTTCTGTGCGTGCACGGCTTCGGCTCGTCGACGCGCGACAACTGGGTCAACACCGGCTGGGTGCGCGACCTGCTGCGCGCCGGGTTCCGCGTGCTCGCGGTCGACCAGCGCGGACACGGCCTCAGCGACAAGCCGCACGACCCCGCGTCGTACGAGATGACCGCTCTCGTCGCCGACCTCGTCGCCGTCCTCGACACCTACCTTCTCGACCAGGTGCGCTACCTGGGCTACTCGCTCGGCGGGCGCGTGGGCTGGCAGCTCGCGGTCGATGCGCCGGAGCACGTCGAGCGCGCGGTGCTCGGCGGCATCCCGGACGGCCGTCCGCTCGCGCGCCTCCAGGTCGATCAGGCCCGGGCGTTCCTCGATCACGGCGAGCCGGTTCAGGATGCCACGACCCTGCGCTACATGTCGCTCGCCGACCGCGTCCCGGGCAACGACCTGCGCGCGCTCGTCGCCGTCGCGGAGGGCATGCGGCTCGGGCAGACCGATCCGGATCCCGCGTCGCCGCCGCAGCAGCCGGTGCTCATCGCCACCGGGACCGAGGATCCGATCCACGATCAGTCTGCGCGGCTGGCCGGGCTCCTGCCGCGAGGCGAGTTCGCCGACATCCCGGGCCGGCACCACGTGAACGCGCCGGGCGCTCGCACGTTCCGCGAGGCCGGGATCGCGTTCCTCTCCCGCGACCTCTGACGGGAGGGACGCGGGAACGGACCCGGACCCGGGTCAGGCGCCGCCGCCGGCGGCATCCGCACTGCAGACGTACACCGTCGTGGGCGCGTCGGTCGCCGTCTCGCAGTTCTCCTGCACCCACGCGCGGATCTGCTCCGAGACCGTGTTCGTCGACGTGGTCGCGGCGCCCGAACCGCTGCCACCTCCGAGGGCTCCGCCGGTGGGGCCGCCCATGCGGTCCTGACCGCCGATGACGTAGCGGAGCTCACCGCTCTGGACCAGCGAGATGAACGTCTCCAGGGTGGGAGCGGCATCCGTGCCGTTGAAACCGCCGATCGGCAGGACCGACTGGCCGTCCGACGCGACGATGAGCTGCGCCGCGGTCTGCGCGCCGAACGTCGCCGCGAGATAGGACGCGCCGCCCCGGTTCGTCTCGAGCCACGACAGCAGCGCGCTCGTGTCGCCCCCGAAGCCGCCCGCGCCGGCGCCGAATCCGCCGGTTCCGCCGCCGGCGCCCCGGCCGTCCGTCGACCCGGAGGCGAAGCCGCCCCCGCCGCGACCGTCGCGTGTGCCGCCCTGGGCTCCCGTGCCGCCGTTCGGCGCCCCGGCGAAGCCGCCGGCGCCTGGGCCGCCGTTCTGCGCACCGGGGAACCCGCCGCCGTTCTGCCCACCGGGGAACCCGCCGCCGCCCGTGCGACCGCCGAAGCCCGCCCCGCCGAAGCTCGACGCCATCTCCGACACTCCCCCGGCCACCGGGTTGATGGAACTGGGGTGCGCGATCGTCACCGCCGACCAGACCGCGGGCGTGAGCAGCAGGCCCACCAGCATCGCCGCGGTGGTCACGAGCCGTGCGCGGTGCCGACTGAGCAGCAGCACGATCGCGACGATCGCGACGACGGCCTGCGCCAGCGCGACGGGCACACTGTACCCGCCGACCGAGATGCCGATGCCGACCGCGGTGGCCGCACCGACGCCCACGATCGTGACGGCGGGCCATGTCCGGCCCTGCCGCGCGCTCCACGCGAGCGCGGTCGCCACCGCCAGGCCGAGGGGCACGGCGAGAGCCGCCGTGTAGAACTGGTGCATTCCGGCGACGACGGAGAACATCGCGGCGAACGTGAGGGTCCACACCGTCAGCAGCACCGTCAGGGCCCGCGGGAAGCGCAGGATCCACAGCACGATGAGCGCGATCAATGCCGCGGGGATGAGCCACGCGATCTGGCCCGCAAGCTGTGCGTTGAACAGGCGCAGCACGCCCGGGCTGCCGGAGAACGGCGGGGTGAACGACTCGTAGGACGAACTGTCATCCGTCGCTCCGAAGCGCCCCAGCCCGTTGTAGCCGAACACCATCTCCCAGGGGTTGTTCCCCAGCGTGCTGCCGATGTACGGGCGACTGCTCGCGGGGATCAGCGACACGATCGCGACCCACCAGAGCGAGGCGACCGCGCTGACCGCTCCGGCCACCAGCAGGTGCCCGACGCGGCGTCTCCACGACTGCGCGGTGCACAGGTATGCCGCAGCGAGCGCGGGCCAGACCGCCCACGCTTCGAGCATGTAGAACTGGAACGACAGGCCGATCGCCGCGCCGGCGACCACGAGCCATCCGAGGCTGCGGGCCTGGATCGCGCGCACCGCCGCCCACGCCGTGATCGACAGGCCGAGCACGAAGAACGCCTCGGGCTGGTTCGATCGCGCGACCGCGACGAGGATGGGCGTGACCGCGACGACGGCCCCCGCGATGAGCCCCGCGCGCACGCCGGCCAGGCGCCGGGCCGTCACCGCCGTGATGAGCGCCGCCCCGACTGCCGCGAGGGCGTTGGGCAGGATCACCGTCCACGCCGAGTACCCGAACGCCTTCACGAACAGCGCGGGGATCCAGAACGACCCGGGGATCTTGTCGAGCGTGACCGTGCCGGCCGGGTCCATCGAGCCGAAGAAGAAGTTCGACCACGACTGACTCATCGACACCGCGATGGAGGCGTAGTAATCCGACGGCGCGCCGTCCCACACCTGCCACGCCGTCAGGACGAGCGCGAGCGCGGCGACGGCGGCGAGGCCCCACGGCCACGCGCGGTGCTTCGGTGGCGCGGCGGCGGCGGGTCGGGCGATCGGGGTCTGCGGGATGCTGAGTGCGGCGGTCACCGGCGCATCGTAGGCAGCCGACCACTAAGCGGCGCCGAGCAGAGCCTATGGGCGAGCTATGGATGCCACGACGAGCCGGATCACCGGGCGGTGACGGTCAACCGCGGGCTGCTCGGCGCCGAGGGGGCCGCGACCTGCAGACCGACCCGGACCGTCTGCCCGGGCGCGAGGGCGGCCGCCCACGCATCCCCCCGGCACGTCACGGTGGACGACTGGATGCCGCACGCCATCCCCCACGCGTTGACCACGGACGTGGCGCCCGGCGAGGACCACGACACCGTCCACGCGGTCACGGGACCGCCGGTCGCGGTCACCGTCAGTTCGGCGACGTACCCCTCGCCCCACGTGCTCTGCGGGATCCAGGTGGCCGCGATCGTCGCGGGAGCGGAGACGCCGGTCGGCTTCGGTGTCGGGGAGGGCGTGGGCGTCGGCGTCGGGGTCGGGGTCGCTGCCGGCTTCGGCGTGGCCGTCGCCGTGGGTTTCGGCGTCGCCGTCGGCTTCGGCGTGGCCGTCGCCGTGGGTTTCGGCTTCGGCGTGGCCGTCGGCTTCGGCGTCGCTGTCGCCGTGGGCTTCGGAGTCGCGGTCGGGGTCGGCTGCGCGACCGGGGTCAGGATCGGCGCCAGCGCCCGCAGCTTCGCGGTCTGCGGGGTGCGCCAGTCGTCGGCGACCAGGCCACCGGTGTCTCCGCTGTTGGGGTTGAACGACCAGTAGGCGTAACTGATCCCGCGATCGGCGAGGTAGGCCACGAGGGTGGACAGCCACTTCTGGTCGCTCGCGGTCTCGAGTTTCGTGCCGAACTCCCCCAGGAGCACCGGAGCGATGTTCTCCTTCGCGAGGTAGCCCCAGTTGGCATCCCACAGCGCTTCCAGGTTGGCGGGGTACCGAGGGTCGGCGAACCAGGACTGCGCGAACACGGAGGCCGGATAGTCGTGCGGCGAATAGACGACCCGGTTCGCGACCGAGAGCGTGACCGGTGCAGAGCGGGCATCCTTCAGGCCCCCACCCCACCACGTGCTCGACCCGTCGTTCTGCCGCTCGACGCCCTCGACGATGATCAGCAGCCGCGGGTTGACCGCCAGCACGGCGTTACCCGCGCGGGTGGCGGCCGCACGCCAGTCCCGGGCGGGGTCGCCGCAGTTCCAGCACGCCGGTCCGTGCGGTTCGTTGTGGAGGTCGACGCCGATGACGGTGGGGTCGTCCTTGTAGCGGGACGCGAGCATCGTCCAGTCGTCGATCCAGCGCTTCTCCGAGTACTGCGCGGTGTACCAGAGCTCGCTCTGCGCGCCGGAGTCGGGACGGTGTCGGTCGAGGATGACCGACAGCCCGTGGGCCTTCGCCCGCGCGATCACGGTGTCCAACAGCTGGAGGGGCGTCAGCTTGTCGAGCCCAGGATTGACGTTGGCGTTGATGGAGGTCGTCGTGGACGCCGAGAGACACTCGTTCGAGAACGGCAGCCGGAGGGTCGTGAACCCCATTCCGGCGATGGTCGTGAGGCCCTCGTCGAGCGAGATCGACCACAGCCCGTGCGGGGCGCAGTTCGACGTCTCCATTCCGAACCACGCGGCAGCCTTGATCGTGTACGGCGCCCCGGTCGAGGTCACGATGGTGGAGCCGCGGGTGGACAACCATCCCGGTGGGCTCGCCGCCGAGGCCGCGGGAGCCGTCACCGCGCCGACCACGAGCAGACCGACGATCGACGCGAGGGCCACCGCGCGCGTCCATGCACGCCGTGGCCACGTCCGGTCTTCCGCCATGCCTGCCCCTGCCCGTTCGGGCCATCGTATCGGTCGGGCGCGTCGACCCGGCGAGCCCGCCCGCTCATCGTGCGTCCACCGCCCCGGGAGAGCGGTGGGCGCGATGCACGACGAGTGCGAGGTGGAGAGCAGCGAGGACCTCACCGTCGTCGAGGTCGACGCCGAGCACGCGCTCCGCGAGATCGAGGCGCTGGTAGAACACGGAGCGCGAGACGTGGGCCGCCGCGGCGGCGGCCGTGCGATTACCGGGGTGCGCCACCATCGCGGACAGGGCCGCGAGCAGGTCGCGGCGCCGCGCCGGCGGGGCGGCGAGGATCGGGGCGAGGAGGTTCTCGCCGTGCTCGAGCAGACGGTGGTCGCCGCGCAGCGCGGAGACGAACCGGACGAGCGGATGCCGCACGACCCAGTGCACCTCACCCTCCGGCAGATCGCCCACTTCCGCGAGATCCAGCGCCTGCTCGAGGGAATCGAGCAGACGCGGCACGGCGGCTTCGTCCGTCGCCCCCTCCACGCGGGGGCCGACGGACAGGCGCGCCGGCGGCCCGTCGCCGCGCGAGCGCGCGAGAAAGCGGTCGGCGGCCGCTCCGGCGAACGTCGTCGACGAGGGAAGAGCCGCGAGGACCGGCATCCATCCCGCCGCTCGCTCGGTGGACCCGCGAGGCGTTCCGCACAGGGCGCGGCCGCCGAGCTCGGACGCCGCGGCCTCGACGGCGGCGACCGTGGCGCCGTCGGTCGCGAGACCGAAGAGGGCGGCCCGGCCGAGATCCACGCCCGCGGCACCGAGCAGGGCGACCACCTCTTCCGCCGAGCCGTAGCGTCCGCCGAGGAGCGCGTCCATGAGCCGCCGACGGCCGAGGCGCGCCCAGTCGTCGCCGTCCGGGTCGGCCAGGCGCCCGAGCGCGAGCGCGGTCGCGCCCTGCTCGAGCACCGCGCGACGCCCCGCCGGATGCCCGGGCCCCGCGAGGGCCACGAGCGTCGCCCAGCGGATGCCGCGGGCTTCGACGGGCACGATGGAGCGGCCGTCGTCGCCGTCGTCGCCGAACCGGCGCGACCGCTCCTGCCAGTCGTCGAGCACCGCGGGAGTGGCATCCGCGAGTTCGGCGACGATGACCTCGTGCGCGAGCGACTCCAGGACGACGGGGGCGCGGAGCGTGTGGGCGAGGCGTTCGACGACGTAGTCGGCGGGCGCCCCGCGGAGCGCGAGGGAGGTGAAGAGTGTGCGCACCTCGTCGCGGGCGCGCAGGGCGGCGGTCTGGTCGTCGATGATGCGCCGGTGCACCTGCTCGGTGACGGAGACGAACTTGATCTCGCGGTGCAGGGCGATGAGCGCGAGACCCGCGGCGGTTGCGGCCTGAACCACGACGGCGGGGACGTAACGGTAGTGCGCGCCGAGCTCGATGACGATCCCGACCAGGCCCGCGCGGACGAACTCGGCGACGAGGGCGCGGAGGTCCGCCGGTTCGGCCGGCCACGCGGACGCCGTCGTCAGGAGCAGCTCGCCGCCCTCGAGGAGCCGCGCGACTCCGGGACTGTCCGACACGTGCACCCACCGCACGGGCGTCGACAACGCGTCGCCGCCGACGAGCACCTCGGGCGCTCCCGCGCTCAGCGCCGGCGACTCGAGCACCTCGGCGAGCGTGGGGAGCCCGCGGTCGAGCACGGCATCCGCGGCATCCGGACGATCTGTCCGGTCCGGACGTTCTTCGCGACGATCAGCCATGCGCGCCAGCCCCTCCCCGTGCCGCAGAATCGGCAGTGAACACCCTACGGCGCTCCCGGTCGATCTGTCCGGACGGCCGGGAATCTCGAGGAGGATCCGCATGACCGTCATCCACCACCACATCAACGGCGAAGCCCGCGGTGCCGCGGAGCGGACGGGCGACGTGTTCGACCCGGCCACCGGACGCGTCCAGGCGCAGGTCGCGTTCGCGACCACCGCCGAGGTCGACGAGGCCATCGCCGCCGCCAAGGCCGCCCTTCCCGCGTGGCGGGCGACGAGCCTCATCAAGCGCGCCGACGTGTTCTTCCGCCTCCGCCACCTCCTCGTCGAGCGCACCGACGAGCTCGCCGCCATCATCACCGCCGAGCACGGCAAGGTGCTCTCGGACGCCAAGGGCGAGATCAGCCGCGGCATCGAGAACGTCGAGTTCGCCGCCGGTCTCGTGCACCTGCTGAAGGGCGAGCACGCCGAGCAGGTCAGCCGCGGCGTCGACGTGCACTCCGTGAAGCAGCCGGTCGGCGTCGTCGCGGCCATCACGCCGTTCAACTTCCCGGTCATGGTGCCGCTGTGGATGACCGCCTCGGCGATCGCGTGCGGCAACACCGTCGTCCTGAAGCCGAGCGAGAAGGACCCGTCGGCGTCGCTCTTCCTCGCCACGCTGTTCGAGGAGGCGGGTCTCCCGGCCGGCGTGCTCAACGTCGTGCACGGCGACAAGGTCGCGGTCGACGCGCTGCTGGACTCCCCCGACGTCCGCGCGGTGAGCTTCGTCGGCTCGACGCCGATCGCGAAATCGATCTACTCGCGCGCCGCCGAGAACGGCAAGCGCGTGCAGGCCCTCGGCGGGGCCAAGAACCACATGGTCGTCATGCCCGACGCCGACCTCGACTCCGCGGCCGACGCCGCCGTCTCGGCTGCTTACGGCTCTGCCGGCGAGCGCTGCATGGCCGTGTCGGTGCTCGTGGCGGTGGGCGACGACGTCGCCGATGCGCTCGTCGAGAAGGTGGCATCCCGCATCCAGGGCTTGAAGATCGGCCCCGGCACGGATGCCACGAGCGAGATGGGTCCGCTCATCACGCGCGAACACCGCGACAAGGTCGCCTCGTACGTCACGGGGGCCGCCGCCGAGGGCGCCGAGGTCGTCGTCGACGGCACCACGCAGCAGTTCGAGGGCGACGGCTTCTTCATCGGCGTCTCGCTCGTCGACCGCGTCGCCCCGGGCATGAAGGTGTACGACGACGAGATCTTCGGACCCGTGCTCTCGGTCGTCCGCGTGAAGACCTACGACGAGGCCGTGGCACTCATCAACTCCAGCCCCTTCGCCAACGGCACCGCGGTGTTCACGCGCGACGGCGGCACGGCACGCCAGTTCGAGTTCGACATCGAGGTCGGCATGGTCGGCGTCAACGTGCCGATCCCCGTCCCGGTCGGCGCGTTCTCGTTCGGCGGGTGGCGCAACTCGCTGTTCGGCGACTCGCACATCTACGGGCCGGAATCGATCCACTTCTACACCCGCAGCAAGGTCGTCACGACCCGCTGGCCCGACCCGAGCGAGAGCCAGATCAGCCTCGGCTTCCCGAGCAACCACTGACCGCACGGCATCCGGAAAGGAACGCATCATGACGCTCACCTCCCCCGACCTCGCCGCCGACGCGCAGGTCCGCGCCGACGACCGCGCGCACGTCTTCCACTCCTGGAGCGCCCAGGCGCTCATCGACCCGCTGCCCATCGCCGGCGGCGAGGGCGCGACGTTCTGGGACTACGCCGGCAACGGCTACCTCGACTTCTCGTCGCAGCTGGTGAACCTGAACCTCGGCCACCAGCATCCCGACCTCGTCGCCGCCATCCAGCGGCAGGCGGGCGAGCTCGCCACGATCCAGCCCGCGATGGCCAACGGCACGCGCGGCGAGCTCGCGCGGCTCATCGCCGAAGTCGCGCCCGAGGGCTTCTCGAAGGTGTTCTTCACCAACGGCGGAGCGGATGCCAACGAGAACGCGGTCCGCATGGCGCGCCTGGTCACGGGCAAGCGCAAGGTGCTCGCGATGTACCGCAGCTACCACGGCAACACCTCCACGGCGATCACCCTCACCGGCGACCCGCGCCGCTGGGCGAACGAGCCCGCGGACGCCTCGGTCGTGCACTTCTTCGGCCCGTACGCCTACCGCTCGGCCTTCCACTCGGCATCCGAGGAGGAGGAGACCGCCCGCGCGCTCGAGCACCTCGAGCAGACGATCATCCTCGAGGGCGCGTCGACGATCGGCGCGATCATCCTCGAGACCGTGGTCGGCACCAACGGCGTGCTGGTGCCGCCGCCCGGCTACCTGCCCGGCGTCCGCGCCCTGTGCGACAAGTACGGCATCGTCTACATCGCCGACGAGGTCATGGTCGGTTTCGGCCGGATCGGCGAGTGGTTCGCGGTCGACGCGTTCGACGTGGTGCCCGACCTCATCACCTTCGCCAAGGGCGTCAACTCCGGCTACGTGCCGCTCGGCGGAGTGGTGATCTCGGATGCCATCGCCCACCACTTCGACACCGTGACGTTCCCGGGCGGCCTGACGTACTCGGGCCACCCGCTCGCGTGCGCGCCCGGCATCGCAACGTTCGAGGTGTTCCGTCGCGACGGGATCCTCGCGCGCGTGCGCGACCTCGGCGAGCGCGTCGTCGGTCCGCGCCTGCGGGAGATGGCCGAGAAGCACCCGTCGGTCGGCGAGGTGCGCGGCCGGGGCCTCTTCTGGGCGATCGAGCTCGTGCGCGACCGCGAGACGCGCGAGCCGCTCGTGCCGTTCAACGCTGCGGGAGCCGACGCCGCTCCGATGGCCGCGTTCGCCGCGGCGTGCAAGAAGGCCGGGCTGTGGCCGTTCACGCACTTCAACCGCGTGCACGTCGCCCCGCCGCTGGTGATCACCGAGGACGAGCTCGTCCGCGGCCTCGACATCATCGACGAGGCCCTGTCCGTCGCCGACGGTTTCGCCGATGAGGCGGCCGCGGCGTGAAGACGTTGACGAACCTGGTCGACGGCGTCCTCACGCCGTCGACCGGGCGGCTGCTCGACCTCGTGAGCCCCGTGACCGGCGAGGTGTACGCCCAGGCTCCGTGCTCGACCGAGGAGGAGGTGGATGCCGCGTTCCAGGCGGCATCCCGGGCCTTCGCGTCGTGGCGGCTGACGACCCCGGCCGCGCGCCAGCTCGCGCTCTTCCGCCTGGCCGACGCGCTCGCCGACCACGCGGAGGAGTTCGCCGACCTGGAGTCCGAGGACACCGGGAAGCCCCGCGTGACGCTCGTCGCCGACGAGATCGACCAGTCGGTCGACCAGCTGCGCTTCTTCGCCGGCGCCGCGCGCGACCTCGACGGCCGCGCGGCCGCGGAGTACGCCGAGGGGTTCACGTCGTACGTGCGGCGCGAGCCCATCGGCGTCGTGGCGCAGGTGACGCCGTGGAACTATCCGCTCAACATGGCGATCTGGAAGATCGCGCCGGCGATCGCGGCGGGGAACACCGTCGTGCTGAAGCCCAGCGAGACGACGCCGCAGACGACCCTGCGGCTGGCCGAGCTCGCCGCGGAGATCCTCCCGGCGGGCGTGCTCAACGTCGTCCTCGGCGATCGCGAGACCGGTCGGGCGCTCGTGGAGCACCCCACCCCGCAGCTCGTGGCGATCACCGGGTCGGTGCGCGCGGGCATGCAGGTCGCGGAGTCGGCGGCGCGGCAGGTGAAGCGCGTGCACCTCGAGCTCGGCGGCAAGGCGCCCGCGATCGTCTTCCCGGATGCCGACCTGGATGCCGCGACCGCCGGGATCGCGCAGGCGGCCTTCTTCAACGCCGGGCAGGACTGCACGGCCGCGACCCGCGTGCTCGTGCACGCGTCGCTGCACGACGCCCTCGTCGAGCGTCTGGTGGCGTACGTCGCGGAGAGCGTGAAGGTGGGCGCACCGGACGATCCCGACGCCTTCTTCGGTCCGGTGAACAACCCCGACCAGCTCGCCCGGGTGCAGGGCTTCGTCGATCGCCTGCCGCCGCACGCGCGCGTCGCGACCGGCGGACATCGCGTCGGCGACACCGGCTGCTTCTTCGCGCCCACGATCGTCACGGGCCTCCGCCAGGACGACGAACTGGTGCAGCAGGAGGTGTTCGGTCCCGTCCTCGCGGTACAGGCGTTCGAGGACGACGCCGAGGCGCTCGAGATGGCGAACGGCGTGCCGTACGCGCTCGCGGCATCCGTCTGGACCCGCGAGCACGGCCGCGCGCTGCGGTTCAGCCGCGACCTCGACTTCGGGTGCGTGTGGATCAACGCCCACATCCCGTTCGTGTCGGACATGCCGCACGGCGGGTTCAAGCACTCCGGCTACGGCAAAGACCTCTCGGTCTACGGCTTCGAGGACTACACGCGCCTCAAGCACGTGATGTCGAGCCTGGCCTGACGCGGCTCAGGCGTCGGGCGTCCCCGTCTCCTCGGGGGCGTCCGGCGTCGGCTGTTCCGCATCCGTACCCGCAGCCGGGGCGTCCGGCGCGTTGCGCTGGGCGTTCACGCGCCGCGCGTAGTCGACGGCGCCCTCGAAACCGGCATCCGGATCGTCCATCAGCGCCCGCGTCGCGAGGGCGTGCACGCGAACGGCCTCGTCGTCCGACTCCGCCGCCGCGTCGACCGCGGCCCGCGCCTCCTCGCCGATCATGACGAACGCGCGGCTGAGGCTGCGGCGCGTCTCGATGTCGCCCTGACCGAGGTGACGTGCAAGCGCGCCGGCGAGGGCGGCCCGCTCGGCGTCCGGCACGAGTCCCGCCGCCGCCCGCCACGCCGCGCGCGCCACGGCGGTCTCCTCGTCGTGAAGCAGGGCGGGGGTGATCGCCGACCACGTGGCCGGGTCGCCGATCTTCGACAGCGTGTGCAGGCCCTGGCTGCGGGCCTGGGGGAACGGCGATCCCAGTTCGGGCACGATCGCGGCGACGACGAGTTCGGGGTCGTGCCGCGTCAGCGCCCACGTGAGCATGTCACGGACGAAGAAGTCCGGCTCGACGGCGCAGCGATCCACCAGCACGGCGATGAACGCGTCGTTCGGGCGGGTCCCGGCATCCATCGCCGCGCGCAGGCGCAGCGACGCGTCGTCCCGCTCCAGTGCCGTCCGAAGACCCGCCGTGATGTCGCCGTCGGCCATGCTGCGGCCCTCCCGTTCGTCGCCCCGCCCAGCTTGACACGCGTCGGGACTCCCGGCCCCGTTTCGACGCCGAAGAGGCCACGAACGACGGTTTCCGCGGTGTTACCGCGTAATAAGTCTCGATTTCATCATTGAGTAACCGATGTGAGCGCTGATACCGTCGCCACATCATGAGCATCTCCGCGGAACGGCGTCCGGTCCTCGACAGCGTGTCGAAGGCCATCGTCGAGCAGCTGCAGGAAGACGGCCGCCGCTCGTACGCCGAGATCGGCAAGGCGGTGGGTCTCAGCGAGACCGCCACCCGGCAGCGTGTGCAGAAGCTGCAGGACGCCGGCGTCCTGCAGATCGTGGCCGTCACCGATCCCCTGCAGCTCGGCTTCGCGCGGCAGGCGATGATCGGCGTCCGGGTGTCGGGAGACACCCGCGTGATCGCGGCCGAGATGGCAGAGCTCCCGGGCGTGATCTACGTCGTGTCCACGGCCGGGTCGTTCGATCTCCTCGTGGAGGTCGTCTGCGAGAGCGACGACGACCTCATCGACCTGCTGAACGACCGCATCCGGTCGCTGCCCGACGTGGTCGCGACCGAGACGTTCGTGTATTTGAAACTCCACCGACAGCTCTACAACTGGGGAACGCGATGACGCTTCACGAAATCGACCTGCAGTCCGACCTCCAGACGAAAGCGCGCGATCACCTCTGGATGCACTTCGCGCGCCAGTCCGTCATGACCGAGGGCCCGGGCGTTCCCATCATCGTCAAGGGCGAGGGGCACCACATCTGGGATGCCGCGGGCAAGCGCTACATCGACGGCCTCGCGGGCCTCTTCGTCGTCAACGCGGGCCACGGACGCCGCCGGATCGCCCAGGCCGCCGCGAAGCAGGCCGAGGAGCTGGCGTTCTTCCCGCTGTGGTCGTACGCGCACCCCGCGGCGATCGAACTGGCCGACCGCATCGCGCACCTCGCTCCCGGCGACCTCAACCACGTGTTCTTCTCCACCGGCGGCGGCGAAGCCGTCGAAACGGCGTTCAAGCTCGCCAAGCAGTACTGGAAGACCCAGGGGAAGCCCACCAAGCACAAGGTGATCTCCCGTGCGATCGCCTACCACGGGACCACGCAGGGCGCCCTCGCCATCACCGGGCTCCCCGTGATGAAGCACATGTTCGAGCCGGTCACCCCGGGCGGCTTCCGCGTCCCCAACACGAACTACTACCGCGCCGCGGACTCCGGCTTCGGGGGCGGGACGCCCGAGGAGTTCGGCCTGTGGGCGGCCGATCGCATCGAGCAGATGATCCAGTTCGAGGGTCCGGAGACCGTGGCCGCGGTGTTCCTCGAGCCCGTGCAGAACGCCGGCGGCTGCTTCCCCGCCCCGGCCGGGTACTTACAGCGGGTGCGCGAGATCTGCGACAAGTACGACGTGCTGCTCGTCAGCGACGAGGTCATCTGCGCCTTCGGCCGCCTCGGCTACTACTTCGGCGCGGAGGCGTACGACTACCAGCCCGACATGATCACGTTCGCCAAGGCCGTCACCAGCGGGTACTCGCCGCTCGGCGGCACGATCGTGAGCGACCGCGTGTACGAGCCGTTCGCGCACGGCGACGCTTCGTTCCCGCACGGCTACACGTTCGGCGGCCACCCCGTCTCGTCCGCCGTCGCGATGGAGAACCTCGACGTGTTCGAGGAGGAAGGGCTGCTCGAGAACGTCCGCACGAACTCCCCCGTCTTCCGCTCGACGCTCGAGAAGCTCCTCGACCTCCCGATCGTCGGCGACGTGCGCGGCGACGGGTATTTCTTCGGCATCGAACTCGTCAAGGACAAGGTCACCAAGGAGACCTTCGACGACGACGAGTCCGAGCGGCTGCTGCGCGGCTTCCTCTCGAAGGCGCTGTACGACGCCGGGCTGTACTGCCGCGCCGACGACCGCGGCGACCCCGTGATCCAGCTCGCTCCGCCGCTCACCATCGGTCCATCGGAATTCGACGAGATCGAACAGATCCTCCGCTCCGTCCTCACCGAGGCCTGGACGCGCCTCTGACCCGGAGCGGATGCCACCCCACCCCGGTGGCATCCGCTCCCGCCCCACCCGCTCCCGAACGGAGCGGTGCACCGCCGCACCACCCCGACACCACTCGCCCGGTCGGATCCACCCGATTCCGACCCTCCCTCCTAGGAGAAGCCACGAACGAGAACATCGGCGCCGCCGTGGCGCCCCCGTCCCACTCGGGAGCCAAGCTCGCCCGCACCCTCGGCCTGTGGTCGATCGTGGGGCTCGGCCTGGGGTACATGACCCCGACCGTCGTCTTCGACACCTTCGGCCTCGTCGCCGACAAGACCAACAACGTCGTCCCCGCCGCGTATGCGCTCGCCCTCGTGGTGCTCGTCTTCACCGCCATCAGCTACGGCAAAATGGTGCGCGTCATCCCGAGCGCCGGCTCCGCGTACACCTACGCGCGCGAGTCGATCCACCCGGGCGTCGGCTTCGTCGTCGGGTGGACCGCCCTCATCGACTACATGCTCCTGCCGATGGTGAACGCGCTCATCCTCCGCAGCTACATGGAGGCGCTCTTCCCCGACGTCCCGGGCTGGATCTGGGTCGTCGTCTTCACGGCGGGCGTCACCGGCGTCATCTACCTGACGATGCGCGGGACGTCGAACGTCAACATGATCCTGCTGGTCTTCTCGATCCTCGTGATGACCGTCTTCGTGGTCATGGTGATCGTGCAGCTCGTCGGCGGTGCCGGCGCCGGGACGCCCGTGTCCCTCGCGCCCTTCGCCCACAGCGACGTGCAGTTCGGCGCCGTGCTCGCCGGCGCGACCGTCGTCTGCTTCTCCTTCATCGGCTTCGACGCGGTGTCGATGTACTCCGAAGAGGCCAAGACGCCGAAGATCATGCCGCGCGCGATCCTCTTCACCCTCATCGCCGGCGGCGTCATCTTCCTCGTCGCGGCGTACTTCACGCAGCTGCGGTTCCCCGACTCGACGGCCTTCCCCCAGGAGGCGATCGAGGACAGCACGCTGCCCGAGATCGGCGTCCAGGTGGGCGGCCCCGTGCTGCAGGCCGTGCTGACCGCCGCCGGCTTCGCCGCGACGCTCGCCTCGTGGCTGGCCTCGCACGCCTCGGTCTCGCGCATGCTCATGGTGATGGGCCGGAACAACGTGCTCCCCCGCCGGATCTTCGGGTTCATCAACCCGAAGACGCACACCCCGACGATCTCGATCATCATCGTCGGCGTCGTGAGCCTGCTCGCCATCGCGTTCACGCTGGAACAGATCTCCGCGTACATCAACTACGGCGCGCTCATCGCGTTCACGTTCGTGAACATCTCGGTGATCGCGTGGTTCGCGATCCGCAAGGGCCTGCGCAAGACGCCGGGCGACATCTTCCGCTACATCGTGATGCCCGCGATCGGCATGCTGCTCACGGGTCTGCTGTGGGTGAACCTCGACGCGCACGCGCTGATCGGCGGTCTCATCTGGACCGGCATCGGCGTCGTCTACCTCGTCATCCTGACCCGGGGCTTCCAGCGCCCGATCGCCTCGTTCGACGAGAACCAGCCCGTCACGGGTGTGAACAAGACCGTCCCGGGTCCGCGCTCGGAGATCTGACCCGCACCGCTTCGGCCGCGGCATCCCCTCTTCCGGGTGGGATGCCGCGGCCTTCGCGTTTCCGGCTCGGCCAGCGCCGCACAACTCCTGCAGAACACGCCCCGCACCGCGTTGGCGACGGATGCCACCGCGGTCCGCCGGAGTCGTGCAGAGTCACAGCGCCCTCATAACCGCTCCCTATGCCGCCCAGGAGCGCCGGCTCGATCCTGAGCGGCGTGACTCCACCCGTCCCTCTCGCGCGCTGGTGGCGCGAACCCTGGTGGGCGCGGCTCACCCTCCTCGGCATCGTCGTCGCCGCCACGGTCCTCATGACCTGGAACCTGTCGAGAGGCGGCGACTTCTCGTTCTACGAGGCCTCCGCCCGCTCGATGTCGGAGTCGTGGCGAGCGCTCCTCTTCGGCGCGTTCGACCCCGCGGCCACCGTCACCCTCGACAAGCTCTCGGGGTTCGCGGTGCCGCAGGCGCTCGGCATCGACCTGTTCGGGATGTCCACGTCGTCGGTCGCGCTGCCGCAGGTGGTCGAGGGCATCGTCACGATCCTCGCGTGTGCGGTCGTGGGACTGCGCTGGGGTGGCCGCGGGATGGGCCTGGTCGCGGCCGCGGCGGCGGCCTCGACGCCGATCTTCGTGTCGATGTTCGGTCACCCCATGGAGGACGGGCTGCTCACGATGGCCCTCGCCGTCGCCCTGGTGTGGTGGCAGCGGGCGATCCTGACCGGACGGTGGTGGCCGCTGCTGGTGGCGGGACTGTTCATCGGGGTGGGGTTCCAGGCGAAGATGATGTCCGCGTGGTTCGTGCTGCCGGGGCTCATCGTCGCGACGGTCCTGGCCGCCACCGGTGCACGGCGTGCGTGGGGTCACGCGGCGGCGCTCACGGTGTCGAGCGTCGCCGCCTCCCTCTCCTGGATGTTCCTGCTCGCCCTCACCCCCGCGGGCGCTCGGCCCTTCATCGACGGCTCGACCGACAACGACGTCTTCGCGATGGTGTTCGGCTACAACGGCCTCGACCGCCTGGTGCCCAACGCGGTCGCGGGGGCGGTGGGGTCGCACGCCACCGAGGGCGGCATCCTGGGTGCGCTGATGCTCGCGGCGCAGAGTTCCGCCGCGAACGGGGGAAGCGGCGGCGAAGCGGCCTCCGTCACGAAGCTCCTCGAATCGCCGCTCGTGACGCAGATCGGGTGGCTGTACCCCGCGGCGATCGCGGGAATCGTCCTCGGGGCGGTGCGGTGGTGGCCGCGGCGTGCGCGCACCGCCGCCCCGCGCCGGGAGGCCGCGTCGCGAGTCGACCGCGCGATGCTCGTCGCCCTGCTGCTGTGGACGGTCGTCTCGGCGGCGTTCCTCAGCGCGGCGCGTGTCCCGCACACCGCGTACGTCGCCGGACTCGGCGTGCCGCTGGCGCTGCTCGCGGCTCTCGCGTGGCGGGAGGTCGTCCGGTTGCGGTCGGCGGCGCGGCTGTGGCCGAGGCTCGCCGCTCCCCTGCTCCTGGTCGCCCAGGGCGCGTGGTGGACGTACCTGTCGATCGAGGGACGGATGCCGGTCGTCCTCGTCGCCGCGACGGTCGCGGTCTGGGCGGCGGGGCTGATCGCCGCGATGGTCGCGGCGGCACGATCGTGGCATCCGGTCCGGGGCCCGCGGGGCGCGGTGATCCCGGCGCTGCTGGCGTCGGCGGTCCTGTGCGGTCCGATCGCGTTCAGCACCCAGGTCATCGACTCCACGCGCGACGGCAGCGGCGGCGACGCCTCCGTGGGGGTCAGCGCGAAGTCGCCGCACCCCGACGAGGCGTTCATCCCGTCGGCGTGGTCGCCGTGGGGCGGGGAACCGTCGATGTCCCCCGCGCTGACGCACCTCGTCCAGACCGCCCAGAAGGACGGCGGCGGAGTCGACGGACGTCCGCTGTTCGTGAGCGATTCGTGGGCGCTCTCGGCACCGGTCATCGTCGCGACCGGCGACAGCGTGCTCACGGACGGCGGGTATTCGGGGTCCGCTCCGGTCTTCACCGAGAGCGCTCTGCGCTCCCTGGTCACCAGCGGTCGCGCTCACCTCTTCGTCATCGGGTCGAAGACGAAGAAGGGCGACCCGGTGCGCGCCCTCGTGCGCGACGACCACTGCCGCAGTGAGAACACCTGGGACCTCACCGCCCCGAAGGAAGGCGGCGAGACGTTCGGGGTGACGTCGTTCACGCTCTACTCCTGCACGTGAGTCCTCGACGCGGGGCCGCTCCGCCCCGCCGGTAGACT
This sequence comes from Microbacterium sp. T32, assembly GCF_001619615.1. Lineage (GTDB taxonomy): Bacteria > Actinomycetota > Actinomycetes > Actinomycetales > Microbacteriaceae > Microbacterium. Next base: position 99,980 of record NZ_LQQP01000009.1, on the reverse strand, counting down.
CGAGCCAGTGACCACCACCCGCGCCGAAGCCGCTTACCTGCGCTCGGTCACGGCGTTCAAGAACCCGATGCTCGACCTGCTGCACGGGCGGTTCGCACCGTTCGTCGTGGCCGTGCTGTCGAACGTTTTCTCGCCCGACCGTCCCGCGGTCGCGGTCGCCGACGCGCACGTCGAGGTCGCCGAGGCGATGGACGAGCTGCGCGCCGCGGGGTACGACACCGAGGACGACCGGCGCATCCCCGCCGGGTCCGCGCGCGACATCTGCCGCGGGTGGGTGCGCGTGGGCTGGCTGAGCCTCCAGATCGAGGACGACGTCGAGGTCTACCGCCTCTCCGCCCACGCGGTTGGGGCCCTCGAGATCGCCGGGCGTGCGGGCGGGGGCCGCGCCCGCGTCTCCCGTTCCCGCGTGCGGACGCTGCTCGACGCCGTCGAGCGGCTCGCGCGCGACGCTGAGACCGATCCCGAACGGCGCCGCGAGACCCTGCTCGCCGAGCGGGCGGCCCTGGATGCCGAGATCGCGGCGCTCGACGAGGGCGTCATCGAGCCACCCGACGACGAGCACCTCCTCGAGGAGGCGGAGAACGTCATCCACCTCGCCCGCGAGCTCCCGGCGGACTTCTCCCGCGTCGCGGAGTCGATCACCGCGATGCAGCGCGACGTCGTCGCCGAGCTGCGCCGCGATGCGCGTCCCACCGGCGACGTGCTGCGCGAGTACCTCGAGCGCGGCCGGCACGTCATGCAGGCCACGCCCGAGGGGCGGGCGTTCCAGGGCGCGCTGCGCCTGATCGGCGACCCCGAGCACATCGACGACCTCACCGAACAGCTGCACGCCGTGCTCACCCAGCCCTTCGCGCGGCTCATGACCCCCGAGCAGCGCGGAGAACTGGATGCCATCGCCCGCCGGGTCGAGGCGGGTGTGCTGGAGGTGCTCACGGCGCAGCGGCGCGCTTCGCACGTCATCACCGTGCAGGTGAAGACGCACGACCCGGTCCGCGACCGCCAGGTCGACGACCTGCTCCGCTCGGTGATGGCAGGGCTGCACCGATGGAGCCAGACCAAGGCCCCGGGCCGCGTCGAGCCGGTGCGCACCCTGCCCATGGCCGACATCGGCCACCTGCGGCGCTCGCTGAGCGATATCCGCCCGGCCGGCGCGCCCGCACCCCTCTCGACCGACGAGGCCGATGTCGAGTTCGTCGACGCCGACACCCGCGCGTGGGGCGGTCCGCACTACGCCGAGCTGGAACGCTACGTCGAGACGCTCGGCGAGCGGTTCGACCTGGCCGAGGCCTTCGCCGGAGCGGAGGAGTACACCCGCCGCCCGGTCGATCTCGTCGGCCTGCTCGAGATCGCCCACCGTCGTGGACTCGCCGAGGGCGACGAGGTCTCCGTGGTCGAGGCGGTCCGCCCCGACGGCACGACCCGCCGCTTCGCTTTCACGGCGGTCACCGCCGTCCGCCCGACAGAAACGGATGCCGATGACTGACGTCGACACGTCCGCGGTTGCTCCCGACGTGACCATTCCCGACGACGACACGCCCGCCTTCATCGCCCCCGTCGCGATGGAGAACGACCCCGACGCGCTGTTCGCCGGGGATCGCGGCATCCTGGATGCCGATGTGCGACGGGTGCTCGTGCGGATCCTGCAGCGCCGGTTCCTGCTCGCCGAGAACTCCCCCGCCGAGTGGAAGCTGCTGCTGGAGCACCAGCAGATGATCGAGTCGCGCCTCAACGACCTGTTCGTGCGGCTCGTCGTCGACCACGAGCGCGGCGTCGCCTACAAGGAGCAGGTCCGCAGCGACGAGGTCGACGTGCCGATCCTCCTCAAGGACGAGGCGTACTCGCGCGCCGAGACGCTCGTGCTCGTCTACCTGCGCACGGTGTTCCAGCGCGAGACGACCGCGGGGGCGCCGTCGGCCCGCGTCGACGTCGAAGAGGTGGAGCAGACGGTCCTCACGTACTTCGCCGAGTCCGACGGCACGCGCGCAAGCCAGCAGCGCGCCGTGCGCACCGCGATCGCGCGCCTCGACCGCGAGGGGATCATCGAGGAGGAGTCCGAGGGGCGCTACCGCATCGGACCGCTCATCGAGATCGTCCTCAGCGCCGACGTGCTGCGCGAGCTGCAACGCTGGCTGGACGAGCAGACACCGGATGCCGAGCCCGCGACGTCCGGCGACGTCGAGGCCGTGGCATCCCTTCGCGAGGAGCAGAACGCATGACGATGCTCGAGACGCTGTTCGGTCTGATCCCCGCCGCGTCGCGGGGTCAGCAGTGGGTCGCCGAGGAACTGCAGCTGATCAACTGGGGCGGCTACGACGGCGAGCACCGCGTGCGCTTCGCGCCCACCGCGACGCTGCTGTGCGGCGGATCCGGGTCGGGCAAGTCGACGCTCATGGACGCCTACGTCGCGCTCATGATGCCGCACACGACCCCGTTCAACGGCGCCTCCAACGGCGCGGTGGTCGGCCGCCCGCGCGGGCAGGAGCAGCGCAACATCCTGTCGTACGGCCGCGGCAAGCTCGACGAATCGCGCACCGACGAGGGCACGAAGGTCCGGGTGCTGCGCGGCGACGGCACCGACACGTGGACAGCGATCGCGATGACCTGGGTCGACCACGACGGCGCCCGCTTCACCGCGGTGCGCGCCTGGTACATCCCCGCGGCCGCACGCGTGCTCGACGACGCCGTGAAGGTGCGGGGCACGATCCACGGGGCCTTCGACCTGCGCGCGCTCGAGCGGGCGGCATCCCAGCACCTGTCCGACTCCGCGGTGCGCGCGACGGGCCTCGACACGCTCGCCACCGACCGCGAGTTCGCCGCGCGTCTCCACGCCGTGCTCGGGATCGGCGCGGCCGGCGCCGGATCGAAGGCGATGAGCCTGCTCGCCCGTATCCAGGCCGGACAGCAGATCACCACCGTCGATGACCTGTACAAGCGCATGGTCCTCGAAGAGCCCGAGACCCTCGCGACCGCCGAGGCCGTCGTCGCGCACTTCGACGGCCTCGAGTCCACGCGCACCCGCATGCTCGAGGCGCGCCAGCAGGTGCGGGCACTGCAGCCGATCCGCACCATCACCACCCGCATCGACGACGCCGCCGAGCGCGTGCGCATCATCGAGGCGCTCGGGCGCTTCGGCGACCCCGCGTCGCGCGCGTCGCTCTGGCGCGCGCAGCGCCGCATCGACCTGCTCGGTGCCGTCGAGGACGAGCTGCGCGACCGCACCCACGCCACCGACGCCCTCGTACGCGAACGTCAGGCGCTCGCCGACGCCGCCGAGGCGGAGCGCGACGGCCTCGTCGACGTCCTGCGTGCCGCGGGAGGCGATCGACTCGACGCCGCCCAGCGCGAGCTGCGGGGGCTCGAACGCCGCCGCTCCGGGATGCAGCGCGACCGCGACCGCTTCGACGCCGCGCTCGCGACGCTCGGCACGGACGTCGCCGACGCGAAGGGCTTCGCGGCGCTCGTCGACGAGGCGCGCCGGACCCTCGGCGACACGGATGCCAAGTCCGCCGTGCGCGACGCCTTCGTCGCCGCCAGCAGCCGGCACACGGCCTCGCGCCAGCAGCTCGCGGCGCTCGAGGCCGAGCACCGCCGCACGCAGACCCGCGACGACAACATCCCACCGCGCCTGCACGAGGCGCGCGAGGCACTGGCGGAGGCGGCGGGTCTCACCGCGGCCGAGCTGCCGTTCGTCGCGGAGCTCGTGGACGTCCGCACCGAGTTCGAGCCGTGGCGCGGAGCGTTCACGCTCGCGCTGGGGGGCTTCGCCACGACGATCCTCGTCGACGCCGCGCACCTGGCATCCTTCCGGGCCGCGATCGACGGCGTGCGCCTGTCGGAGCGTCTGCGCTTCGAGGGCGTGACGACCGGACTTCCCGAGCGCACCGGCCTCGACCCCGCCACGCTCCCCGGTCGCCTCGACTACCGTCCCTCCCCCTTCACCGGCTGGCTGCAGGACCGGCTCGAGCAGCAGTTCGCGTTCGTGTGCGTGGATGCCGCCGGCGAGTTGTCGCAGCACCGACTCGCCCTCACGATCGCCGGCCAGACCAGCCAGGGAGCGCGCGGCGCGCACGGCGGTTCGGTCCGTCACAGCATCCTCGGTTTCTCCAGCCGCGTCCGTCTGACCGAGCTCGGCGATGAGATCGCCGCTGTCCGCCGCGACCTCGCCGCTGCCCAGGCCGCTGTCGACGAGGCCGCGGCCGCCCTCGACGCGTTCGACGATCGCCGCAGCGCCCTCGAGAAGATCGCCGACCTCGCCTGGGACCAGGTGGACACGGCATCCGTCGATCGCGAGATCGAGCGATGGACCGAGACGCTCACCGAGATCACCGCCGGGAACCCCCGCATCGCCGAGCTGCAGGAGCAGATCTCGGGCACGCGCGCCCGCGCCGCGCGGCTCCGCGAAGAGATCGGCGGCGCGAAGACCGAGCAGCAGCGTCTGGCCGCCCGCTGGGCCGAGGTCACGGACGAGGTGGATGCCGCGCAGATCCTGCTCGAACGCGCCGAGGACGCGGGGCTCACGCTCACCGAAGAGGAAGCCGCGTATCTCGACGCGCTGTTCGTCGCGCCTTCCGGGGACGACGCGTCTCCCTCGCAGCGCCTCGCCCGGTTCGACGCGGCACTCGAATCCGCGTCCAAGCGGCTGCTGGAAGACCAGCGCATCGCGCAGGAGACCTGGAGCGAGCAGCGCGAGAGTCTGCGCCGCACGCTCACCGCGTTCCTCGACCGGTGGCCGAGCCCGAACCTGCTCGCCGATCCCGACGCCTCGCTCGGCGACTTCGAGCGGATCCTCGCCGACCTCGAGGCCAGCGGACTGCACGAGCTGGAGGCCGAGTGGCGGGACAGCCTCCTGCGGCTCTCCGGCAACGACCTCACGAACCTCGACGCCTCGCTCACCCGCGCGCTCCGCGAGATCCGCGACCGCATCGCGCCGATCAACGACATCATGCGCGACCTGCCGTTCTACGACGACGAGCACCGCCTGCAGATCGTGCCGCGCGAGAGCCAGTCCGAGGTGCGGCGGCGGTTCCGCCGCGAGCTGCGCGACGTGCGCGCGGCGATCGACACCGCCTCGACCGACGAGGAGCGCGAGGCCGTGTACGGCCGGATGGCGCGGCTCATCGGCCGCATCCGGCCCACCGCGCCCGACTTCGCCGACCTCGTCGACGTCCGCAACCACGTGCGGGTGAGCGCCGAGCGCTTCCGCGCCGCGACGGGCGAGCACGTGGCCCTGTACGACCACATCGGCGAGAAGTCCGGCGGCGAGTCGCAGGAGCTCATCGCGTTCATCGTCGGCGCGGCTCTGCGCTACCAGCTCGGGGATGCCGGTGCCGAGCGCCCGCGCTACGCCCCGGTGTTCCTCGACGAGGCGCTCATCAAAGCCGACGCGCACTTCACGAAGCGCGCTATCGGCGCGTGGCGCGGCCTCGGGTTCCAGCTCGTCATCGGCGCCCCGAACGACAAATACAGCGCGATCGAGCCGCACGTCGACGTCGAGTACGACATCCTCAAGGACACGCGCGGGCGCTCGTGGGCGAAGGCGAAGGTGGCGCTGCCGGCTTGAGCGTGAGGAGGGCGCGCCGGACCGAGCCACCGAGAGGCTCCCGCGAGACGCGAACGCCCGAGCGCACTGATCCCAGCGCATGAACCCCGCGTCGCAAGAGATCCCGGCGCCGCGAGAGACTCGACACGCTAGAACGGTGGCGGGTCGGCATCCACTTCGCGACCGAGCGGCGAGATCCACCGATACTCGCCGTCGGGGCCGACGGACGGGTGCCACCGCGTCTCGTGGCGGACACGGTGGTGATGTCGGCACTCCGGGGCGAGGTTGTGGTCGTCGGTGGGGCCGCCCTCCGCCCAGGATCGAAGGTGGTCGAGGTCGCAGTCGCGCGCCGCGCGGCCGCACCCGGGGAAGATGCACGTCGGTGACGTGATGCCGAGCCAGCGACGCAGCGCCGTCGGCACGCGGTACCGGGCCCGGTCGAGCGCGAGAGGCACACCCGTCACCGGGTGCGTCAACACGCGGATCCACGACGTCGCCTCGCCAGCCAGGCGCCGAGCGGTGTCGAGGTCGATCGGGCCATAGCCGTCGAGGGTCGCGGGTGCGTCGTCAGCTCCGAGAAGGGTGAGCGCGGGCACCGTCACGACGACGGCCGCGCGGCCGCGGGCGCGCCCTCCGTCGCTGTCGGGCGCCGCGGACCCGACTGACAGCAGATCGGCGAACGCGTCCGCCCGGAGTTGCGCGAGGGTCCGTTCCTCGTCGGTCCGGGTACGGAGGTGACGAGCCGCGCGGTCGACGCGCGCCATCACCTCGGACGCCTGAGCGGCGGGCAGGAACGCCGTGAGGGTCGCCATGCCGTCGAGTTCGGGGGTGAGCCAGACCCCTCGGTCTTGTGCCGCACGACGATGCCGCGATTCGCGGGACTCCGCGTGCACTCGCTCCCGCAGGGCTCGCGCGGACGCGACGAATCGTGCCGGCGCGAGCCGCAGGGCGCGGTCGACGACGCCCGCGTCGAATTCCGCCCAGGATGCCGGATCCTCCGGCAGCGACGCGGCGAGCCGAGCCGTCTCCGTGGCGTGCCGTTCGGAGACGTTGCCGTCGGCAAAAGCCCGCCACAGGTTGGGGCACCGCCGCTGCAGGATCTCGGTCTCGGCGGCCCGCGCACGGACCGTCTGCTCCGACAGGCGCAGCCGCACGGCGATCTCCGCGACGACGGCTCGTACAGCCATGTCTTCGCGATCGCGCCGAACCGCGGCCACCCTGCGGCCCCGCCCGTCGATCCACCCCGGGTCGAGCGTGGGGTCCTCGCCGACCCACGAGGCCGGATCCGCACGCGCGGCATCCAGGAGGCGCCGGATCAGCGCCGACTCTGCCGCGGCCGCGCGATGGCGATCCTGCGAGCTCACGGCGAGGGCGCTCATCATGCCGACCAGCCCCGCGGGTTCTTCCTCCTGCGCCGAGTCCGGCTCGCCCATCCACGGATCACGCTCGTCGGCGTCCAGGAGACCGAGGTCGACGGCCCAAGCCGTGTCGGCGTCCGCCTGAAGGTCATCATCGCTGCACCAGGGCGCCTCTCGCCCCGCGCCGGTCACGGACGACCGGTCGGCGAGAGGTGCGAGGGATGCCATATCCGGAAACTACCGAGGGCCTCCGACATCGCGGGATGCGGCCGCGCTCGGTGCATGTCCACCGAATTCCACATCGCCGGCGGGCTGGACACTCACACCGCCACGAGGAGCCGGTCGGCCGCCTCCGCGGCCCCCTCGTCGTCCGCTCCGGTGACGATGTCGCCGAGGCGCAGCTCCCCCAGAGTGGGCACCTCCGCGACACGCAGCGCGAGAGACCTCACGAGGACGACCGTCGAGCCGACGCCGGCCGGGACGGCGCCCAGCGCACGGTCGATGGCATCCAGGAGATCGTCGAGACGCGTGTCATGGCAACGCCCGTCGTCGGCGGCGATCCAGTCGAGAAGGCCATAAACGGTCCAATCCGGTCGTATTGGACTGGTAAGTTGCGGCGATTCGCGGACATCTGCGCTCATTGGACCAGAATGGATCTCGATGGTTCGCCCCGATAGAGGCCACCTGCGGATCTGTGGACGGCACCGGCGACGCGATCGCCGATAATCCACTCAGCTCAGCGCAGGTCGGGACCCAGAACGAGGTCGAAGACCATGCGCTCCCACACGCGTCCCGCCGACACGAGCGCCTCGTGCGCGGCATCCGGATCGTCGGAGTGCAGCACCGCGGCGGTCGTCTTGAGGCCGTCGAAGCCGCCGACGACGACTGTCGCCACGGCGGACGCGTCGATGTTTATCCCCTTCTCACGCGCGGCGTCGCGGACGATCTCCGCCACCACGTCGATCCATCGACGGGTGAGGGATGCCGCGACGTCGCGAGTCTCGGGCTGGTCGGCCAGGGCCCAGGTCAGCCGCGAGATGACCCACGCGTCGGGGTCCCCGTCGTGGAGGGCGAGCACGGCGGGGAGAATGGCGCGCAGGCGCGCTTCCCCTGATTCGATCTCGTCGAGCGTGCGCCGGACGTCGGTGATCCACCGGTCGTGCCGCGCCGAGAGGACGGCGACCGCCAGCGCTTCCTTGCTGTCGAAGTGGAAGTAGACCGAGCCCTTCGACAGACCGCTCGCGTCGACGATGTCGGCCATGCGAGCCCGGTCGTAGCCGAGCCGTGCGAACACCTTCGCGGCGGCGTCGATGATGCTCTCTCGCGACGCCGCCCCCTGCGACGTGCGCCCCCGGGGCCGTCCGACGCGACGCACCGAGGCCTCGGGCGACAGGGCCGACTCGGAGACGCCTGGACGTGCGGACATTCCGCCAGTATAGTTCCTATTTATATAGACCGACTGGTTTGTTTAATTAGGAGGACCTCATGCGCGCGATCGGCCGTGGAACCACCACCCTCATCACCGGCGCCTCGTCCGGGATCGGGAAAGCCTTCGCCGAGCGGATCGCCGCCGACGGTGGCGACCTCGTCCTCGTCGCCCGGAGCGCGGGCGCGCTCGACGCCCTCGCCGACGAGCTTGCCCGGCGACACGGCATCCGTGCGCTCGCCATTCCTCACGATCTCGACGTGCCCGGGGCCGCGGCGGCCCTCGTCGCGAAGCTCGACGACCACGATCTGCAGATCGACGCCCTCGTCAACAACGCGGGACTCGGCATCCACGGCGACCTCACCACCCAATCACCGTCCTCGGTCAGCAGTCAGATCTCGGTCAACGTCACCAGCCTCACCGAGCTCACCGCCCTCCTGCTCCCGGGCATGCTCGAGCGCCACCGCGGCGCCGTCGTCAATGTCGCGAGCACCGCGGCCTTCCAGCCGCTGCCGCACATGTCGGTCTACGGCGCCACCAAGGCCTATGTGCTGTCGTTCTCCCGCGCCTTATGGCGGGAGACCCGCGGAACCGGGGTCGACGTCGTGGCCATCTGCCCCGGCGCGACCGCGACGCCCTTCTTCGCCACCGCGGGGGACGACGCGTCGTTCGGCCCCCGCCGCACACCCGAGGGCGTCGTCGACAGTGCGCTGCACGGGCTCCGGCGGGGACGACCCACGGTCATCGACGGGGCGGCGAACGCGATCTCGTCCCGCCTCGCCGCGATCCTGCCCGAACGCGCCGCCATCGCGATCGCGGAGCGCGCGATGCGCCCATCGAGGCGCGCCTGACATCGGCGCAACCTCAGCGATCCGCACAACCTCAGCCGCAATCCCCGGCGCGCGACCGACATCCCGCGAATCACTGAGCCAGCGCCGCGCGACGCCGCAGCGCGCCACCCGGCCACCGCGCCTGCACAACCTCAGCCATCCGCACAACCTCAGCCACAATCCCCGGCACGCGACCGACATCCCGCGAATCCCTGAGCCAGCGCCGCGCGACGCCGCAGCGCGCCACCCGGCCACCGCACCTGCACAACCTCAGCCATCCGCACAACCTCAGCCGCAATCCCCGGCACGCGACCGACATCCCGCGGATCACTGAGCGAGCGCCGCCGAGCGCCCCACCCCGCGCCCGCACGCTCACAGCGAACGCGGCGTCGGGAATGTCCCACCCCTTCTCTACGCTGTGTGCTGAGGGCGCGGGAAAGGCGGTTGCGGATGCAAGGACTCGAGGTCACGGTTCTGCTCGGGCTCGCGATGCTCGTGGGGACGGTGCTGGCCCCGCGGCTGCGGGTCGCCACGCCGCTCGTGCTCCTGGTGATCGGGCTCGCGCTGGGCTTCGTGCCCGAGCTGCGGCAGATCGAGCTGCCGCCCGAGACGGTGCTGCTGCTGTTCCTCCCCGTCCTGCTGTTCCGCGAGGCGTGGACGACGTCGCTGCGCTCGGTCCGCCGGTCGCTGCGCTACATCGTGCCGATGAGCACGCTGCTGGTCGTGGCATCCGCCTTCGCCGTCGCCGGCGTCGCGACGTGGATGGGCGTGCCGTGGGAGGCCGCGCTCGTGCTGGGCGCGGCGGTCGCGCCCCCGGACGCCACCGCCGTCGCCGCCCTCGGCCGCCTGCTTCCCGAGCGCACGTTCATGAAGCTGAAGGCCGAGAGCCTCACGAACGATGGAACGGCGCTGGTGCTGTACTCGATCGCGGTCTCGCTCCTCATCGGCGACCAGGTCACCCCGTGGCAGATCACCGGCATGGTGGCCCTGTCCTACGTAGGCGGTGCCGCCGCGGGTGTCGCCGTCGCGGCGCTGGCGTACCTCGCCCTGCGCCGCATGGAGTCGACGCTCACGATCAACCTGACCCTCGCCCTCGTCCCGTTCGTGGCCTTCCTCGTGGCCGAGGTCGCCCACGCGTCGGGGGTGCTCGCGGTCGTCTTCGCGGGACTCATCGTCGCCTGGATCGCTCCCCGCATCACCACGGCGATGTCGCGGAGAGCGGCGGATGCCACCTGGCCCTTCGGCGTCTACCTCCTCAACGGTGCGCTGTTCGTGCTCATCGGCCTCGAGATCCAGCTGGTGCTGCACGAGATCTCGCCCTCCGAGATCGGCATGCTGCTGCTCATCACGGTGGCCGCCTGGATCGTGCTCGCGATCGTGCGGTACCTGTTCCAGTGGTTCTTCTCGCCGTTCTCGCGGCCCGGCGCCGGATCGTCGCGGTCCCTGCGACATCGGTCCCGCGTGGTCAGCACCGTGGCCGGTTTCCGCGGCGCAGTCTCCCTCGCGATCGCCCTGTCCGTTCCCCTGACGACGGCCGACGGCACCCCCGTGGCCGGACGCGACGCGGTCGTCTTCGTCACCGCCGGCGTGATCGTGCTGACCCTGCTCGTGCAGGGCCCGCTCCTCCCCGCCGTCATCCGGTGGGCCAAGCTCCCCACCGACGACGCGGCGATCGAGGAGTTCGAGCTCGCCCAGCGCGCGATCTCGGGTGCCGCGCTCACCGCCCTCGACGATCTCGCGGCCGAGCACGGCGTCAGCGACCTCGTCCGCGACCGGGCGCGACAGGAGGGATACGAGCGCCTCGAACTCGCGAACGCCCGCGCGGTCGCGCGTCAGCGGGCGGCCGAAGAGCGCGACCGCGAGAACGACGACATGGATGCCGGCGGCGACGACGCCGCGTCCCGGATGGGGCCGATCCCCCCGGGCATGGACGGCGACGACGACGGCCGCAAGCCCGCGGGGCAGCTGGAGATGATCGCCGTGAGCGACGACATCGACCTCACCCAGCGGTCGCCGATCCTCCGCCACAAGGAGGCGACCCGCCTGCGCCTGGCGATCCTCGACCGCAAGCGCGAGGTGCTGCTGCGCCTGCGCCGCGAGGGCACGATCGACGACCTCGTCGCCCGCCGGATCCTCGCCGATCTCGACATCGAGGAGATCCGCGCGCGGGGCATGGAACGCGCCACCGACTGAGCCCGGAGCTGCCGGTGAAAGCCGCGGAAACCCGCGGTCAGCGCCGCCCCGAGGCTGCGCCATAATCACCCCATGTACGGAGAACGTCTCGCACGCTGGGAACGTGCGGCGCAGTGGCCGATGGTCGTGGCGGCCGTCGTCTTCCTCGCCTCGTATGCCGCGGAGATCCTGGCGCACCCGGGCGGCGTGGTCGGCACGATCGCGGAGATCCTGCAGCGGATCACGTGGGTGGCCTTCGCCGTCGACTACGTCGTGCGCATCGCGATCGCCGAGAACCGGTGGCGCTGGTTCTGGCGCCACCTCCTCGACCTCGCGATCGTCGCGCTGCCGGTGTTCCGGCCGCTCCGCCTCCTGCGGTTCTTCACGATCATCGCGCTCATCCAGCGCAACACCGAGTCGATGCTGCGCGGCCGCGTGGCGATCTACACGATCGGCGCGACCGCGCTCACGGTGTTCGTGGCGGCGCTGGCCGTGTACGACGAGGAGAAGGGCAGCAACGGTCCGATCTCGTCGTTCGGGGATGCCGTGTGGTGGTCGTTCGAGACCATCCCGACCGTCGGCTACGGCGACTACTTCCCCGTCACGATCGGTGGCCGCATCGTCGCCGTCGGGCTGATGATCGGGGGGATCGCGCTCATCGGTGTCGTCACGGCCACCCTCGCGTCGTGGATCGTGCAGCGCGTCTCGATGGAGAACGAGCAGGCGACGGCGGCGACCGAGGCGCAGGTCGAGGCGATGCGGGCGGAGATCGCGGAGCTCAAGGACCTCCTCCGCGCGGGGCAGCCGTCACCCGCAACCCCTGTCCCGCCGGCCGAGCCCGACCCTAGGCTCACGGCATGAGCGAGCCCACGCAGGACCAGCTGGAAGCCTCCGACAAGGTCGAGAAGCGCACGATCGGCGGCGAGATCCGCTACTACCTCAAGGACATCAGAGCCCACTGGCCCGCCGTGGTCGAACAGCTCCCGGATGCCGCCGGCCACGAGGCCTGGTGGACGGCCGACGGGAAGTTCCACGCCACCCACGATCAGCTGCGACGGGATGCCATGATCGGCGGCATCGTCTGACGCCGGCGCCGCTCACCCTCGCCTGACGACCGCGGCGGCCGCCGCCGGACGACCGACCCGGGCCCCGCCGGAACGGGCGTCAGGCCGGGAGGGCCACCCCGTGCAGCGCGTCGACGACCGGCGCCAGTTCGGGTTGCTTCTCGGCATCCGCGAGCACGCGCTCGAGCGCCTCGTCGTGGACCGGACGCGCGCGCTCGTACAGTGAGCGCCCGGCCGCGGTGAGTTCGGTGTAGATCCCGCGTCGATCGTCGGCGCACAGGACGCGCGTGAGCAGGCCGCGGTCCTCCAGCCGGTTCACAAGTCGCGTCGTCGCGCTCGGGCTGAGCGCCGCCGCCCGCGCGAGCTGCTGCATGCGCATGTGCCACCCGTCCTGGCGGTCGAGCGCGTCCAGCACCGTGTACTCGACGACAGACAGCTCGACGACACCGAGCGCGCGCTCGAGTTCGGTCTCGATGAGCCCGTGGAGCGCCGCCAGGGTGCGCCAGCCGCGTGCGCGGATCTCGACGGCGTCGTCAGCGATTCCCATGGGCGCACTCCTCCTCGATACTTGCTTGCGCGCTTTACTTGCGTGTGCAATTATTTTCCTCGCCGCTGCAAAAGAGCGCGCGTGCAACTATCTCGAGTGTATCAGGAGACCCCTCATGCCCCTAGGACTCATCGCCCTCGCCGTCGGCGCATTCGGCATCGGACTCGCGGAGTTCGTCATCATGGGGCTGCTGCCCGAGGTCGCGACGGACTTCGCCGTCTCCGAGTCCTCGGCCGGCTGGCTCATCTCCGGGTACGCCCTGAGCGTCGTGGTGGGCGCCCTCGGCCTCACCGCCGCGACGACCCGACTCCCGCGGAAGCCCGTGCTCCTCGGCCTCCTCGTCCTGTTCGTCCTGGGCAACGCGCTGACCGCGCTCGCCCCCGATTACGGCGTCGCGATGGCCGGTCGCATCATCGCCGCGCTCTGCCACGGCGCGTTCTTCGGTATCGGCTCTGTCGTCGCGGCGAGCCTCGTCGCCCCCGAGAAGCGCGGCGGTGCCATCGCGCTCATGTTCACCGGCCTCACCGCCGCGAACGTGTTCGGCGTGCCGTTCGGCACGTTCCTCGGCCAGCAGTTCGGCTGGCGCTCGACGTTCTGGGTCATCTCGGGGATCGGCATCCTGGCCTTCATCGGCATCCTGACGCTCGTCCCGAAGCTCCCCCGACCGGATGCCGCAATCCGCCTGCGCCACGAGCTGCGGGCGTTCCGCTCGGGGCAGGTGTGGATCTCGCTGGTGGTCACGGTCCTCGCCTACGGCGGGATGTTCGGCGCCTTCACCTACATCGCCTACACCCTGACCGAGGTCAGCGGGTTCGACAGCGGCGCCGTGCCGTGGCTGCTCGTGCTGTTCGGGATCGGTCTCGTCATCGGCAACGGGCTCGGCGGACGCCTCGCGGACCGGTCCATAGACGGCACGCTGCTCGTCGCCGTGTCGGCGCTCCTCCTGGTTCTGGTCGCCTTCGCGGCGCTCGCGGGATCGAGCGTCGCGACGATCGTCGCGCTCTTCCTCATGGGCGGATTCGGGTTCGCGACGGTCCCCGCGCTGCAGAGCCGCACGATGGTCTTCGCCGGCTCAGCGCCCACCCTCGCCTCGGGTGCCAACATCGCCGCCTTCAACGTCGGCAACGCCCTCGGGGCCTGGGCCGGCGGCATCGGCATCGCGGCCGGCCTCGGGTACACGTCCCCGCTGTGGATCGGTGCCGGAATCACCACTGCGGCGGTCGTCGTGCTCGCCGTGACCATGCTTCGCCAGCGCGGCCGGGACGCCGCGCCGCGGACGACGCCCGCCCCCGAATCCGTGGCCTCGTCCCGCTGAGCGGCGGTCCGGCCGGAGCGCCGAGTCAGCGCCCCGGCTGGACCAGGCGCTGAGCAGTGGTCCGGCCGGAGCGCCGAGTCAGTGCCCCGGCTGGACCAGCCCGCTCTCGTACGCCGCGATGACGAGCTGCGCCCGGTCGTGAGCGCCCAGCTTGATCATCGTGTTCTTGACGTGGGTCTTCGCGGTGTGCGGCGAGATGAACAGGTCCGCGGCGATCTCGTCGTTGGAGCGCCCGCGACCGACCAGCCGCAGCACCTCCCGCTCGCGCTCGGTGAGGACGTCGAGGGCGGGCGACGGACGGGGGACCTCGGATGCCGCACCCCGCACGTACTTCTCGATCATCGCTCGCGTGGCCGCCGGCGACAGCAGCGCGCCGCCGTCGTGCACGGCGCGGACGGCCTGCACGATGTCCTCGGGCTCGGCACCCTTCCCGATGAAGCCGCTCGCCCCGGCGCGGAGCGCCGCGACGACGTAGTCGTCCTCCTCGAACGTCGTGAGGATGAGCACGCGGGTGTCGGTCAGAGCCGGATCACCGCAGATGAGCCCGGTCGCCTCGATGCCGTCCATCCGTGGCATCCGGATGTCGCACACGACGACGTCGGGGCGCAGAGTGCGGGCGAGGTCGACGGCCGCCTCACCGTCCGCGGCCTCCCCGACGACCTCGACGCCGGGCGCCGCGTCGAGGAGATCGCGCACCGCCGAGCGGATGAGGGCCTGATCGTCGACGACGAGCACCGTGGTCACGCGACACCTCCGGCCGCGGGGCGGGCACCGGTCGACGGGGCCGCCAGAGGGAGGCGCGCGGCGAGCCGGAACCCGCCGGGCGCGGGACCGGCCTCGAGGACACCGCCCACCGAGTCGACGCGTTCGCGGAGCCCGACCAGACCGAAACCCGACAGCGGGAGCCCGGCGTCCGCGGGAACGTGGTCCAGAGGGTTGGTCACGACCACCTCGAGCGCGTCGCCGTCCCGCCGCAGGAGGACGTGGACCCGGCGCGCCGTGCCGTGCTTGAGGGCGTTGGTGAGGCCCTCCTGCACGACGCGGTAGGCGACGATGTCGACGCCGAGCGGCACCGGCTCCCCCGCGGTCTCGTCGCGCACGACGACATCCCACCCGGCGACCCGGACCGATTCCACGACGTCCGACAGACGCGCCAGCCCCGGCTGCTCGCGGACGCCGACCTCGTCGGGCGTGCGCAGGACGGTCAACATCGACCCGATCTCCCCCAGCACGTCGCGCGATGCGGTCCGGATGGTGGCGAGCGCCTCGCGCGCCCGCTCCGGGCGCGTCTCGAGCGCCGACGACGCGACCCCCGCATTGAGGCTGATGACCGAGATCTGGTGCGCCACGGCGTCGTGGAGGTCGCGCGCGATGCGCAGCCGCTCCTCGGTGACGCGGCGGCTCGCCTCGGCCTCGCGCGTCTGCTCCGCGCGGCGGGCGCGCTCGATCACGGCCCGCACGTAGGCACGGCGCGAGCGCGTGGCATCCCCCAGCGCTCCGGCGAGCGCGACGGAGAGTCCGATCTGCAGGAAGCGCGTGTCCATGCCCGTCGTGACCTCGACGACGACGCTCGCCGCGACGACGACCCCGACCGCGGCGATGCTCACCGGGAACGCGGCGCGACGATCCAGGCGGTCGGGCACGCCGTACGCGGCGATGACGACGGCGAGGGCCGCCCCGGGCGCGAGGGTGCCGAGGGCGAGAGCCGCGACGTACAGCGCGATGCATACCGCGAGGGCCGAGCGGGGCCAGCGGCGCCGGAAGGGGAGGACGGCCGCGGGCAACACGGCGAGCGCGAACACGAGGGGGCTCGACGGGCGCAGCTCGGAAAAGGGCACGGGCGCGAACGCCGGGACGATCACGAGCACAGCGGCCACGACGTCGCGCACCCACACCGGCACGGAGGGCAGCAGGCGCGGGGCCGCGTCGATCGTGGGGGCGGGTCGCATCGTCCCAGTCTGACGGTCCGCGTGCCGCGGGGCCATCACCGCAGCGGGGCAGAACGGGATCCCCCCGTGGGGGTAGGCATCCACCCCTCCGACGGGACGCGCGGGGCCGCAGGCCCGACGAAGGTGGAGCCATGACACCCGACACCCCACCCCCGCTCCTCTCGGTCGTCGACCTGCACAAGTCGTACGGCCGCGGATCCGCCCGCTTCGACGCCCTGCGCGGCGTCTCGCTCGACATCCGGCGCGGCGAGAGCGTCGCCATCGTCGGCAAGAGCGGCTCCGGGAAGTCCACCCTCATGCACCTGCTCGCCCTGATGGACGCCCCGACGACCGGCACGGTCGCCCTCGACGGAACGGATGCCGGCACCCTCCGCGGCCGCCGCCTGAACCGCACGCGCAACAAGACGTTCGGCTTCGTCTTCCAGCAGTTCTTCCTCACCCCGAACGCCACGGTGCTGGAGAACGTGGTCCTGCCCCTCAAGATCGCCGGGGTCGGACGCGCCGAGCGCAAGCGCCGCGGTCTCGCCGCCCTCGCCGAGCTCGACATGCAGGACAAGGCCAAGAACAAGGCGACGGCGCTCTCCGGCGGTCAGAAACAGCGCGCGGTCATCGCCCGCGCGCTCGTCAACGACCCGCAGGTGATCTTCGCCGACGAACCCACCGGCAACCTCGACTCCCAGACGGGAGCGGTCGTCGAGGACATCCTCTTCCGCCTCAACCGGGAGCACGGGATCACCCTCATCGTCGTGACGCACGACGACGACCTGGCGGCGCGCTGCGACCGCCGCATCCAGATCCGCGACGGCGTCATCGTCTCCGAGGAGGGACGCGCAGCATGAAGACCACGGACCTGATCGCCACCGCGTTCTCGAACACGTTCCGATCGAAGACGCGCACGATCCTCACGGTGCTGGCGATCTTCGTCGGCGCCTTCACCCTGACCCTGACCAACGGCCTCGGCACCGGCATCAACCGGTTCATCGACTCGACCGTGTCGTCCATCGGCGCGTCGAACGTGCTGACGGTGTCGAAGACGTCGACTGCCGACGCGACGTCGGACACGCCTCAGAAGTACGATCCGGATGCCATCGCGACGGCGCAGACCAGCCCGGGGCGCCCCGGTGCCCGCAGCGAGGTGTCGGCTCTCACCGATGCCGACGTCACCACTCTCGAGGGCATCGCGGGGGTCGAAAGCGTGACCCCCGTCCGCTCCGCGACCGTCGATTACGTCCAGTACGACGGCGGCGACCGCTATGTCGCGTCGGCCGGTGGTCTCATCGGCGGACAGACGCCGCAGCTCTCTGCCGGCGACGCCCCCGACAACGCCGCCGATACGCTGCAGGTCGCTCTCCCGACCGCCCTGGTGGGGCCGCTGGGTTTCTCCGACGACGCCGACGCGGTGGGGAAGACCGTCACGATCGCCGTCACGGATCCCCTGCGGACGCAGCACCTGGTCGAAGCCACCGTCACCGGCGTCACCGAGGCGGCGTTCACCACGACGACCGCCCTCACGACCAACACCGCGCTGCAGGACGCCCTGTACACCGCGCAGAACACCGGGGTCCCGCAGGATCAACTCGACCGTTACGCCACCGCGAACGTGACCGTCGCCTCGTCGGCGACTCCGGCGCAGATCGACGCGGTCAAGGCGGCGCTGACGGATGCCGGCTACACCGGCCGCACGGTCGCCGACCAGCTCGGCACGTTCCAGGCCGTCATCAACGGCATCGTCCTGGTGCTGAACGCGTTCGCCGTCATCGCCCTCCTCGCGGCGAGCTTCGGCATCGTCAATACCCTCCTCATGTCGGTGCAGGAACGGACGCGAGAGATCGGCCTCATGAAGGCGATGGGGATGGGCAGCGGCCGCGTCTTCTCGCTCTTCAGTCTCGAGGCGGTCGTGCTCGGCCTCCTGGGCAGCGTGCTCGGCGCGATCGTGGCGATCGCGGTGGGGGTGCCCGTGAGCGCGGGGCTCGCCCGCACCCTGTTCAGCAACCTCCCCGGTCTGCAGCTGATCGCGTTCGACCCCGTGTCGATCGTCGTGACGTCGCTGGTCATCATGGGCATCGCGTTCCTCGCCGGCAGCCTCCCCGCCGCCCGCGCGGCACGGGCCGACCCGGTGGAGTCGCTGCGGTACGAGTGACCGTCGCGCACCTCAGGCCCCGCGGTCGGCGACGATCGCGGGGCCTCGCCGCGTCAGGAGCGCGAGTGGGCGGACGCGCGGGCGACCTGGTCAGGCGTCGGGGTGACGCCGGTGTACCGCGCGAACTGCCCCGCAGCCTGCAGGGCGATCACCTCCGCGCCCGTGATGACGTCCCGTCCAGCCGCGCGTGCGGCGCGAATCAGCGGAGTCTCGGCCGGGAAGGCGACCACGTCGAACACGGTGGTCGCCGCGTCGATGTGCGCGGGCGAGAACGCGAGCGCCTCGGCATCCGGTCCGGTCATGCCGAGCGGCGTGACGTTGACGATGATGTCCGCGCCGGGTGCGGGATCGTCGGCCACCCACCGGACCCCGTAGGCCTCGGCCAGAGCGGGGCCGGCGACCGCGTTGCGGGCGACGACGGTCAGGTCGCGGAACCCGGCGCCGTGGAACGCCGCCACCACGGCCTTCGCCATGCCTCCCGAGCCTCGCACGAGGACGGATGCCGCGGGGTCGAGTCCGTGACTCTCGATGAGGCTCGCGATCGCCTCGTAGTCGGTGTTGGACGCGGTGAGGACACCCCCGTCGTTCACGATCGTGTTGATGGACCCGATCGCCGCGGCCGAGGGTTCGACGTGATCGACGAGCGGGATCACGGCCTCCTTGAACGGCATCGACACCGAGCATCCCCGGATGCCGAGGGCGCGAACTCCGCCGATCGCCGCGGCGATGTCGGTTGTCGTGAACGCCTTGTAGACGAAGTCGAGACCGAGTTCGGCATAGAGGAAATTGTGGAAACGCGTCCCGATGTTGGATGGACGACCGGCGAGCGAGATGCAGACGGTGGTGTCCTTGCTCAATTCGGGCATGAAGGCCTCCGGGGGGTGTGGACGGTCCTTCGATCGTACGAGGAGGCCCACGCGGCGCGTGTCCCCGCACGGGTTGCCGAATTGAGGAGGCGCGACATTCCTCCCTACCATGCATACATGGTGAACAATGCGCGGGAACTTCCGACCGAGATCGTCGCGCGCGAAATCGACGCCACTCTTCGAACGGCGATCGGACGCGCTCTCAATGAGTGGGGGCGGTCCCAGCGACTTCCTCCCCTGTCCTGGTCCGTCGACCATTGGGAGGGATACGTCACGGTCATCGGAACCCCCGACCGCAGGTCTCTGCGCAAGAAGTCGGCGGCGAATCGCTGGGCCACGAGCATGAACCTCGAGCCGGTGAGTGGTCGGACGTCACGGTGGCACCTCACGACCGGCGAGTGGCACGTGGAAATCCGCGGGTGGGACAATTGACGGCCCGATAGCGCAATTCCGACACCATGTATGCGTGGTATTGTCCCCCCAAAGCGCTGGGGGGCCTCACGGTGGCGGCGCGCGACCGACGGCACGACCCACCCGGCAGAGATGCCCGCGAGATAGGTGCACCATGCATGCAGAGCCGTCGCCGTCCGAAGCGACCTGCCCGAAATGGTGCAACGGCATACATGACCACATGGACGAACGGGTGGCGTCGCACCGCAGCGACGCCTCCTTCGTCCCCGCCGTCGAACGACGCCCCGGGTCGGACGGCGTGACCTTCGATCGCGTCGCCGCCGGCGACCTCACCGTCGGGCTCGAACAGTGCTGGGGCGACACGTGGGTCTGGATCTCGCCCGAGGACAGCGTCCGACGCAGCCTCGTGCTCACCCTCGAGAGCGCACATCGCCTGCATCGCACGCTGGCGAAGATCTTCGAAGACCTGGTCCCCTGACTCGACCGATCAGCTTCCGCTCAGTTCCCGCCGCGCAGGAGCTCCAGCGTCGGCACCGGCAGGAGGTCACTGATGGTCACCTCGAGGACGAGCGAGAGCGACACCAGCGTCTGCATCCGGGGATTGGCCGCGGTGCCCGGATTGGATTCGCCCTTCTCGAGCTTCTGGTAGGTGAACGTCGAAAGTCCGGCCGCGTGCGCCACTCGTTCCTGCGTGAGACCGGCGCGAAGGCGCGCGTGCTGGAGGTTCACCCCCAGGACCCGCGAGTACTCCGCCCACGGGTCGGTCGAGCCGCCGCCTACCACGAGACCAGGTTGTCGGAATTCCACGTACACATCGCCACGCCAGTGTGGCACGTTAACGATTCGTAATCGCGCGCTCCCTGCCGTCGCTATGATTCGCCAGACCCCTCGCATGACGAATCGATCGGAGGGCGCGCGGCAAGAGGAATCCCGCGAACTCGCTGCTCAATTCCGCCACGACACTCCGGGGCAATTCGGCACGCGAGGCCGCTTCCGTCAGCGACAGATCGCCCGTCATGTAACGCAGCACGCTGAGGATCGCCGCATTCGCCTCCATGCGCCTCGCGTCCAACTGCGGCGCACCCGCGCCGATCCGCGAGGAATTCGCTCCCTCCTGCATCCGGCCCCTCTCGCAGCAGTATCGTCGCCCCCTTCAGGTATACCACGTATACATGGTCGACCCTCGTTGCGGAGGAAGGAGCGCACGAGCGGTGCCCCGCGCCCCGATCCGTCCCGTCTATCCGTGAAATGACGTAATCGGCCCCGGATCCCCACCGGTGGACTCCGCGCACGCACATAATGAGAGCCACCGAGAGCAAGGACGCCCGTCGTGATCAGAGAGCCGCGCAGCGAGTTCGTGGGGCGTCGCCGAGAGCTGGCGGCGCTCGCCGACGAGCTGACCCACGCGCGCCTGATCACCCTCACCGGCGTCGGGGGTGTCGGCAAGACGCGCCTGGCCGTCCGCGCCGCGAACGCCCACGCCCGGCGCACCTCCACCCACGCGGTCTTCGTGGGCCTCGACGCCGTGAGCGACCCGCGCCGCGTCACCGACGCGATCGCGCAGGCGCTGCCGTACGGCGAGCTGTCGGCGCGCGAACCGCTCAGCTTCGTCGTCGACGTGCTCAGCGGCGAGAAGTCGCTGATCGTGTTGGACAACTGCGAGCACCTGATCGACGCTGTCGCCTCCGTCGTCGACGAACTGCTCGACGCGCTCCCCGACGTCACGATCGTGGCGACGAGCCGGCGCCGCCTGGACGTCGACGGCGAACAGGTGTTCGCGGTCCCGCCGCTGGCCACCGACACCGCGGGCGACGAGCCCGCCGACGCCCTCGCCCTGCTGCTCGCGCGCGCCCGCGCGGGGGACGCGGGCTTCACGCTCGCGCGGACCGACCTCGCCGCCGCGGCGCAACTGTGTCAGGCGTTGGACGGCCTCCCGCTCGCGATCGAGCTGGCCGCGGCACGGCTCCGGACGCTGTCCGTCACCGAGCTGGGGCGGCGGCTGTCGCAGCGGTTCACCCTGCTCCGGTCGGGGACGCGCGCCCCCGTGTCGCGGCAGCGGACGCTCCGCGCCGTCGTCGACTGGAGCTACGAGCTGTGCACGCCGGCGGAGCGCTCGCTGTGGGCGGCGCTCAGCGTGTTCGCCGGGCCGTTCGATCTGCCGGCGGCGATCGCGGTGGCCGGGGGCGACGACGCGTCGACGGTCGACACCCTCGATCAGCTCATCGAGCAGTCCCTGGTGGAGGCCGACCGCGACTCGGGCCGGTTCCACCTGCTCGAGACGATCCGCAGCTACGGGCGCGACCGGGCCGAGGAGTCCGGCGATCAGCCGCAGCTCGTCCGCCGCCACCTCGACCACTACACCGGTCTCGCGCACCTGGCCCGGACGAACTGGTACGGCCCCGCCCAGCGGAAGATCCTGCGCGGACAGCGCGCGGACCGGGCGGAAATGGATGCCGCTCTGCGCACGGCCGTCACCGTCGACACCGACCGCGCCCTGGAGCTGTTCTCGGACCTCCGGTACCACTGGGGCGTCGGCGGGTTCCTCACCGAGGGACGGCGGTGGGGACGGCGCGTGCTCGCGCTCCCCGGCGGCGCACCGAGCGTCCGCGTTCCGGCCCTCCTCGTCTCGGCGTGGCTGTGCGTGCTGCAGGGGGCGCTGGAGGAGACGCGCGCCCACCTCGACGACGCACGCGCCCTGCTGCCGCTCGTGCCCGAGGACGAGGCTGCGCTCTGCGAGGTGGAGCTGCGTCGATGGAACGGCAGCCGGGCCCTGTTCTCCGGCGAGGGAGAACTCGCCCGTGACGAACTGCTGCGATCGATCGGTCTCGCGCGATCCATCGGGCACCCCGAGGAGGCGCTGCTCGCGCAGTTCCAGCTCACGGTGACGCGCACCCAGTTGGGACTTCCGGATGCCGCCACCCCGGCGCGCGAGGCACTGCGCTTCGCCGAATCGATCGACGAACGGTGGCAGCGGTCGCTGTCCCAGTGGGCCATCGCGCTCGCCCTGTACGCCGACGGCGACCTCGACGAGGCGGAGCGCAACGCGCGCGACGCCCTCGCGCTGGAGGAGGGCATCGACGATCCCGTCGGCGACTGCCTCGTGCTGGAACTGCTGAGCTGGATCGACGCGGCCCGTTCCCCCACCGAACGCACCGCCGTCCTCCTCGGCGCCGCGCGGAGCTGGTGGCGGCGCATCGATTCGGGCATCGCGGTGCACGGCCCGCACATGGTCGCCCAGCACGACCGGTGCGTCGCGATCGTGCGCCAGCAGCTCGGCGACGAGGCGTTCGAGCGACTCTCCGCGATCGGGGAAGGGCTCTCCCCCGCCGAGGCCGCCGCGTTCGCGGGGGCACCCGGGCGCCCCGCGACGGGGCTCAGCGCCCGGGAGAGCGAGGTGGCCGCCGGCATCCGCGAGGGACTCAGCAACCGCGAGATCGCGGACCGGCTGGTCCTGTCGGTGCGCACCGTCGACACGCACGTGCAGCGGATCCTCGCCAAGCTCGGGTTCGCCTCCCGCGCGCAGATCGCCGCCTGGTACCAGTCGACGCTCGCCGCTGTTCGGTAGTCCTACGGATACCGTCCCGGTCGGACGCGTCCGACACTGGGGCCGACGACGCCGAGGTCGTCCCCCATCCGAGGAGCGCACGCATGACCCTTTCCCCACCTCGCATCCTTCTCGTCCACGGGGCCTGGGCGGGCCCGTGGGTGTTCGACCGTCTCGCCGACGCCCTGCGCGGTCGAGGGTTCCCGGTCGACGCCGTGGCCCTGCCGAGCATCGGCAGCACCGCCGACATGTACGCCGATGCGGCCGCGATCACCGAGTACCTGGATGCCGCGGACGGGCCCGTGACCCTCGTGGCGCACTCCTACGGCGGCATCCCCACGACCCAGGCGGGCAACCACCCGGCCGTCGCGCAGATCGTCTACGTCGCGGCGTTCGCGCTGGACGCCGGAGAGACGCTGCAGCAGGCCGTCGGCGGCGGTGTGCCCGACTTCTGGGGCATCGCCGACGGCATGGTCTCGATGGGCCGATCGCGCGAGGAGCGCATCGCCATGGTCGCCGCGGATCTCCCGGCCGACGCGCCGGCCGGTCTCGCCGAGACGATCGCGGACACGTTCCGGCCGCAGTCGCTCGGGGCCTTCACCTCACCCGTGACCCGCGTCGCCTGGCGCGCGAAGCCGACCGCCTACGTCCTCACCGAGCAGGACGCCCTGGTGCCGACCGCGTTCCAGGAGCACCTCGTCGCCCGCTCGGGCGCGACGGTCGTCCGGGTCGCCACCGGACACACGCCGTTCGAGGACGACCCGGTGTGGTTCGCCGGCGTCCTCGCCGACGTCATCGCCCCCGCGGAGGTGACCCGGTGAGCATCGTCGACACCACCGTGATCGCGCCCGGCCGCCTCTTCATCGACGGACAGTGGCGGGATGCCGTCGACGGCGGCCGCATGGACGTCATCGCGCCGTCCACGGGTGCGGTCATCACCGACGTCGCCCGCGCGACCGTCGCCGACGTCGACGCGGCCGTCGCCGCGGCCCGCGCGGCCTTCGACCACGGCCCCTGGCCGCGGATGTCCAGCCGCGAGCGGGCCCGCATCCTGCAGCGCGCCTACACGCTCATGCGCGAGCGCACCGAGGAGCTGGCGCAGGCCGAGAGCCTCGACGTCGGCAAGCCCATTACGTTCGCCCGCGTGGTCGACGTGAACAACGCGGCCGAGCTGTACGAGTACTACGCGGCGCTCGGCCACCGCCTCGACGGCGACGTGCGCGAGATCACCGCCGACGCGCACGCGTACGTGCGTTCCGAGCCGCTGGGCGTGGTCGCCGCCATCACCCCGTTCAACTTCCCGCTGATCCTCTCCAGCACGAAGATCGCCCCGGCGCTCGTCGCCGGCAACACCGTCGTGCACAAGCCCGCGAGCGACACCCCGCTGAGCGCGCTGCTGATGGCCGACATCCTGCGCGAGGCCGGCGTCCCCGACGGCGTGTTCAACGTCGTGACCGGCCCCGGCTCGGTCCTCGGCGACCACCTCGTCAGCCACCCCGACGTCGACAAGGTCGCGTTCACGGGCTCGACCGAGATCGGCGCGCACGCGGCGGCGCTCGCGGGGCGCACGCTCAAGCCGTTCACGGCGGAGCTCGGCGGTAACGCGGCGAACATCCTGTTCGCGGACGCGGACCTCGAGCGCGCGATCCACACGGTGATATCGGCGTTCGTGTTCAACGCCGGCCAGTTCTGCATGGCGGGGCCCCGGCTTCTCGTCGAACGCCCGCTGTACGGCGTCGTGCTCGGCATCCTGAAGGACGCGGTGCCGCAGGTGCCGTTCGGCGACATCGCCGACCCGGCCACCGTGATCGGTCCGCTCGCGAGCCGGACGCAGCTCGACAAGGTCGCCGCCCTCGTGGAGCGGGCGCGCGCTGCCGGCGCCCGCGTCGTCACCGGCGGGCACGTCGTCGAACGCGACGGCGGGTTCTTCTACGCCCCCACGGTCCTGGCCGACCTCGAGCCGGACGCGGAGGTCGTCGTCGACGAGGTGTTCGGTCCCGTGCTGACCGTGCAGCCGTTCGACACCGAGGACGAAGCCGTCGCGCTGGCGAACGGCACGCGGTACGGCCTGGCCAGTGGCATCCAGACCTCCGATCTCGCCCGCGCGCATCGTGTCGCGGCGCGGCTGAAGGCGGGGATCACGTGGATCAACGGCTGGGCCGTGCTCGACCCGGCGGTGCCGTTCGGCGGTGTGAAGGCGTCGGGATGGGGACGCGAAGGCGGACCCGAGGCGCTGCAGTCGTACCAGAAGTCCCACTCGATCGTGTTCGACCTGGGCGGTCGGGCATGACCGCGGGGCGCGCGGCCATCGTCGAAGCGCCGTCGACGATCTCGGTCGCCGACGTCGAGTACGGCGACCCGGGTCCGGGCGAGGTGCTCGTGCGGCTCACGGCGACCGGCCTGTGCCACACCGATCTCGGGGTGTTGGCCGGTGGCATCCCGTTCCCCGTCCCGGGCGTCATCGGGCACGAGGGTGCCGGACACGTCGAGAAGGTGGGGCGCGGGGTCACCGCGGTCTCCCCCGGGGATGCCGTGCTCCTGAGCTTCACCTCGTGCGGGGGATGCCGGGCCTGCGCGACGTCGCATCCGGCGTACTGCGACTCCTGGCTCCCGCGGAACCTGCTGGGCGGCATCCGCCCCGAGGGATCGGCGGGGATCACCCGCGGCGGCGAGGCGGTCTCAGCGCACTTCTTCGGACAGTCGTCCTTCGGGACGTACGCGATCGCCGACGAACGGGCGCTCGTCCGCGTCGCCGACGACGCCGACCTCACCGTCCTCGCCCCGCTCGGGTGCGGCGTGCTCACCGGCTTCGGATCGATGTGGAACGTCCTCGACCCGGGACCCGACGACGTCGTCGCCGTGTACGGGGCGGGCGCGGTGGGGCTGTCGGCGATCATCGCGGCCTCCCTCCGTGGAACCGCGCAGCTCATCGCGATCGACCGGGTCGCGGCGCGGCTGGACCTCGCCCGCGAGCTCGGCGCGACCGACACGATCGACGCGTCGCACGAGGACGTGGCGGCACGCCTCGCCGAGCTCACGGGCGGAGCGGGTGTCTCGCTCGGCTTCGACACGACGGGCCACCCCGGCGTGGCCCGGACCGCGCTGGATGCCGCGGCCGTCCGCGGCACCGTCCTCGTGTGCGGTGCGCCGCCGCCGGGCACCGAGATCGCCGTCGACATCCAGGGCATCCTCACCGGCAAGGTGCTCCGCGGCGTCACGATGGGCGACTCCGAGCCCCGGGAACTCATCCCCCGGCTCGTCGCGCTGCACGCCGAAGGACGGCTGCCGCTGGAGAAGCTCGAACGCCGCTACGCGCTCGACGACATCCAGAGCGCGGTCGACGACATGCACAGCGGCGCCACCGTCAAGCCGGTGATCGTGTACTGACCGCGCGGGGCCCGCCCCTCGACGACGTCGGACGGGCGGGCCCTATCCGCGCGCGAACGCTCCCGGCGTCACGCCCCAGACGCGGCGGAAGTGGCGGCCCAGGTGCGCCTGGTCGTGGAATCCGGTCCGTGCCGCGACGTCGGCGGGGCGGCATCCGTCCACCAGGAGGCGGCGCGCCGCGTCGACCCGGCGCGCGACGAGATACCGGTGCGGGGCCAGGCCGTACGCGCGGGAGAACTCCCGCACGAGGTGGCTCGGGTGGGCACCCAACAGCGCCGCCGCCTCGGCGATCGTGAACGACTCGGTGAAGCGGTCGTCGAGCAGCGCGCGCAGGCGCCGGGCGAGCGGCGCGTCGCGGACGCCCGCGACGGCGGTGCCGGTGTGCGCGAGGATCGCGTCGCGCACCGCGAGCAGGGCGTGCTCGGCGGCCATCTCCTCCCCCGGGAACCGGAGCGCGGCGTGGACGCGTCGGGCCGCGGCCTCCGCGGGTCCGCGCCCGAGGGTCGACCGCCGGGCGACGCGGTCGGCCGTGTCGCCCGGGAGCCAGTCGCGGCGCAGATACAGCACCTGCTTGCGGTACCCGGTGCCCGCGACCGCCGAACGCCCGTCGTGCGGGATGCCGGGCGGCAGCACCGTCAGCGCCCCGGGCGCCGCCCGGTGGGCGACGCGGTCGAGATCGTAGGTGACCGCACCCCGGTCGACGAGCATCACGGCCCAGTCGTCGTGCGTGTGCAGCGGGTACGCGTGGTCGAAGCTCGCGTGGTAGACCTCGCGGAGGAACGGCACGTCGGGGTGCCAGGCCCGCACCCGTTCGATCATGCAAGAAACGTACAAGACGGAACGGATGCCACGGGCCGAGGCTGAAGGCATGACCGAGCCGACACCGTCCCCCGCGCCGACGTTCGACACGAAGATCGTCGTGATCCTCGGCGACGACCTGGCCGCCTGGCAGGAACTCAACGTCACGGCGTTCCTCACCGCCGGCATCGCCACGAGCGCCCCGGGCCTCGTCGGCGAGCCGTACCGCGACGCCGACGGCACCGAGTACCTCCCGATGCTGCGGCAGCCGGTCATCGTGCTCACGGGGGATGCGGCGCTGCTGGCGCGCGCCCGCGCGAAGGCCGCGGCGCGCGACGACGTCGCCCTCGCGATCTACACGCGCGAGCTCTTCGCCACCATGCACGACGACGCCAACCGCGCCGCCGTCGCGGCCGTCCCCGCCGCGGCGCTCGACCTCGTCGGCATCGCGCTGCGCGGCCCGAAGAACGTCGTCGACCGCATCGCGAAAGGCGCGGTGTTCCACGCCTGACCCCGCTCGGGCAGGGGCGCCCCCGCGAGCCCGCGACCGGGAACTGCACTTTCTGCGCACGGCGATCACGCTCAGGGTGGCGACGACGATCGCGACACGGGGCGAAAGACCCCGGGCCGCGGTACGCAAAACGCGGTCCGCTCGTGCCCGGCCCTGACAGGCTGGACGCGTGAAGGCCTTCCGGTGCCGCGTGTGCGGCAATGCCCTGTACTTCGAGAACTCGGTATGCGTCGCGTGCGGGACCAGCCTCGGCTTCTCGCGCGGGGAGGCGGAGATCGTGCCCGTCGACGCACAGGGTCGCTACATCGACTCGTCCGGACTCGTGTGGCATGTCTGCCGCAACCTGAACCTGTCCGGCTGCACGTGGCTCGCGCCCCTCGAGGGCGGTCAGTGCGCGGCGTGCGACCTCACCCGCGTCCGCCCCAACGACGCCGACCTCGCCGGTCTCGCGCAGTTCCCCGTCGCCGAGCGCGCGAAGCGGTGGCTGTTGTTCGAGCTCGATCGCTTGGGGTTCCGCGTGGAGAGCAAGGCACAGAACCCCGAGCGCGGCCTGTGCTTCGACCTGCTCTCGAGCGTCGCCGAGAACGTCGTCATCGGGCACGACGAAGGCGTCATCACGATCGACCTGGCCGAGAGTGACGACGCGTACCGCGTGAAGGTGCAGAACCAGCTCGGCGAGCCGTACCGCACGATGCTCGGGCACTTCCGACACGAGGTCGGGCACTACATCGAGTGGGTGATGGTCGAGGGGACGGAGCGCATCGCAGAGGCCCGCGACCTCTTCGGCGACGAGACCGCCGACTACCAGGCCGAGATCGACCGCCACTACTCCGAGGGGCCGCCCGCCGACTGGCCCGAGCGCTACATCTCGACGTACGCGACGATGCACCCGTACGAGGACTTCGCCGAGACCTGGGCGCACTTCCTCCACATCACCGACACGATCGAGACCGCGACCGCGTACGGCCTCCTCACCGTGGGCGGGATCGACGCGTTCTCGCGCTTCCGCGACCTCGTGACGGGGGTGTGGATGCCGCTGACCACCTCGCTCAACATGATCAACCGGTCCATGGGCAAGGCCGACCTGTACCCCTTCGTCATCCCCGAGCCGGCCCTCGACAAGCTGGAGTTCGTCGCGTCGCTGCGGTTCGATCGCTGTGCACGGAAGGCCGGGACCACGGGCGGGTAGCGTTGTCGGGGTGACGCATCCGCAGTGGCATCCCTCAGACGACGGCATCAACTTCCACACCCGCAAGTGGGTCAAGCCGGAGGATCTGAACGCCAACGGGACGCTCTTCGGGGGCAGCCTGCTGCGCTGGATCGACGAGGAAGCGGCGATCTACGCGATCATCCAGCTCGGCAACTACCGCGTGGTGACGAAGCTCATCTCGGAGATCAACTTCGAGGCATCCGCTCTCCAGGGCGACCTGATCGAGATGGGACTCACCGCGACGCACTTCGGACGCACGTCGCTGACGATGCGTGCGGTCGTGCGGAACATGATCACCCGCAAGCGCATCCTCACGATCGAACGGCTCGTGTTCGTGAGCGTTGACGAGGACGGCAGGCCGAAGCCGCACGGCTACACCGACATCACCTACGACCGCGACCGGATGCCGCACGAGCACCCCGCCACGGGGAGCATCCGGCTCGATTGAGACGCGCTCGCCGGGCTGCGCTCAGGCGGGGCTGGTGATCTGGATGAGGTTGCCGCAGGTGTCGTCCAACGTGGCGGTGATGACGGGGCCCATCGACGTCGGCGCCTGCGTGAAGCGCACGCCCTCCGCGACCAGGCGCGCGTGCGTCTCGTGCACGTCGTCGACTCCGAACGACGCGGCCGGAATGCCGTCGGCGACCAGCGCCGCGGCGTAGGCCTTCGCCGCGGGGTGCTCGTCCGGCTCGAGGAGCAGTTCCACGCCGTCGAGGTCGTCGGGTCCGACGACGGTGAGCCACCGGTGCTCTCCGAGCGGCACATCGTTCTTCACGACGAATCCGAGCGTGTCCGTGTAGAAGGCCAGAGCCTTCGCCTGGTCGTCCACGAAAACACTGGTGACGGTGATGCGAATGCTCATGGTTCACTCCTTCGGTCGATGGCCCAGCGTTCGACGATCTCGCGGAGGGGCCCGGTGTGCAGGTGATGGATCTTCGTTCGCCCTGATCGTTCGGAGCTCACCAACCCCGAGTCCTCGAGGACGGCGAGGTGCTGCGAGATCGCCTGCCGCGACGACGCGACACCGTGCCGCATCGCCAAACGACTGCACAACTCGAAGAGGCTCTGGCCGTCGCGCTCCGAGAGCTCGTCGAGGATGAGCCTCCGGGTCGCGTCGGCGAGAGCCTGGTAGACGTCGCCCACACCGCGAGTATAGGCAAGTAATGACTTGCATATCAAGGGCGATCGCGGCTCATCCCGGTGGGGCGATTCGCGCGATCCACGTGCGCAGATCCGTCGAGCGGCCGCGATCGTCCACAGTGGTGATCTACTGAGTCCATGACCACGGATCTCTTGGCGGGTTGGCACGTCGCGCCCTTCACGTACGACGGCATCACGCACGACGTCTACCGCTCGGGGGATGGCCCCGGCGTCATCCTGATCCCCGAGATCCCCGGGGCGACACCCCAGGTGATCGCGCTCGCCGAGCGGCTGGTCGCCGCCGGCTTCCACGTCGCCCTCCCCTCCGTCATCGGCACTCCCGGCCGACCGGTCAGCGCCGGGTACCTCGCCGGTTCGTCTCTGCGCATGTGCGTGTCGCGAGAGTTCGCGGCCTTCGCCCGTCGCGCCGACCGCCCGATCGCCGGATTCCTCCGCGCCCTCGCGCGCGACGTGCACGCCGAGCGCGGCGGTCCCGGTGTCGGCGTGATCGGGATGTGCTTCTCGGGCGGGTTCGCGCTGGCGACGGCCGCCGACGAGAGCGTTCTCGCCCCCGTCATCTCTCAGCCCGCGCTGCCCCCGGCGATCGGAGCGGGGCGGGCGGCGACGGGGCTCAGCCCCACCGAGGAGGCGGCCGTCCGCCGACGCGCAGGCGACGGGCTCTGCGCGCTGGGCCTGCGGTTCACGAACGACCGCAGCGTTCCGGCGGAGCGCTTCGCGGCGATGGAGCGACTGCTGGGCGACGGATGGCGGGCGTTCGAGATCGACTCGTCTCCCGGCAATTCCGACGGCATCCCGACGAACGCGCACTCCGTGCTCACGGATGCCTCGGCCAACGTCCCGGGGCACCCCACGCATCGGGCGAACGAGCTCGTCGTCGAGTTCCTGCGCGAGCGACTGGCCGCCTGATCACTTCCCTGAGAATGCCGTGGCCGCGCGATCCGGCGGGCGTAACATTCCGTCATACGAGCGCTCGCCGCGCCGGCGGACCGCGATCCACTCGAGAACACGGGAGACACCGATGGACACCATGATGATGATGAAGTCCATGCCCATGGGCGAGATGACCATGGACATGGATGCCATGCAGGAATGCGTGCAGTCCCTCAACGCCTGCGCGATGGCGGCGGCGATGTGCGCCGGCAGCGACATGATGCACGGCGCCGAGATGGCGAAGTGCTGCGCCATGTGCTCGAACATGGTCGAGATGGCCGAGGCCACGATGCACATGATGATGCGTCCCGCCGGCATGGACATGGACGTGATGAAGGCCATGATGATGGCCTGCGTGACCATGGGCAAGGCGTGTGCCGCCGAGTGCCGCATGCACGCCGACATGGACGAGATGTGCCGCTACTGCGCCATGGCGTGCGACGACATGGTCATGAAGTGCGAGGCCATGATGGCCTCGATGTCCGCCTGAGGAGTCAGGCGACGCGCGCGGTCGTGAGGACGGCCGACGCGCTCAGGAGTTCCGCGACCGGGTGGTAAGCCACCGGCTCTCCCGACGCGATGTCGACCGCCGGGCCGACGATCCGCACGCGGACGGCCGCGCCGTTCAGCAGCGCGATCGTCGCCTCGGCGCCGTCGACGTGCGTGACAAGTCCGTCCCACCACGCCGCGGGGTTGGCTGCGGCCATGCAGCGCTGGATCGGGTGGACTGTCGACGAGATCGTGCGGGACATGGCTTCACCTGCCTTCGTAGGGTGCGATGAAACGACGGTACGGGATGCCACGCCGCGGGGCGCCGGAGGGCGTAGCGGGGCGTAACACCGGGAACATCGGCTTTGCGCGTTTCCGCGTACTCACCGGCGCTGGACGAGGTAGACACCGGGCTGAGGAAACGCCTCGGCGTCAGCGAGCCCCAACATCAACCGAGCGACAGAGACACGAGAGGCACCGAAAGGGAAGAAGCGCCGATCCACGCGGTCGACGTGCTCGGCGGCGACCTTCGCGTCGTCCGCCTTGTCACTCAGCGGCCCCGAGTGGAGGATGACGCCGCCCGCGGCGAGCACGAGTTCCTCGCTGGCGGTCTTGTCGTCGTATTCGGCCCCGAATCCCTTCTTCAGCGCCCACGCCACAGCGCCGCTGACTTTTTCGCTGGAAGGACCCGTTCCCGCCGCTCCGAGCCACACGATCCGCGCGGGACGTGCCGCGACCACAGCCGACGCGCCTGCTTCGAGCGTTCCCAGCCGGCGCCTCGAAGAGACGCCCAGCCCCGACAGCACGATGTCCTCCGCGTCGATCGCCCCCGTCACGCTCGCCGCGTCGTGGACGTCGGCGCGCACGACCTGAAGGCGCGGGTGAACCGGGAGATCCGCGGTTGCCGGGTTCCGGACGAGCGCTCGCACATCGAGACCGGAGGCGAGAGCGCGAGCGACGAGCTGACGCCCCGTTCCCCCGGTCGCACCCAGGACGACCGTCGTCATGCGGACGTCTTCCGAAGGAGGGCGAGCGCGTCGCGAACGGCGGGGTGCACGCCCGGGGCGCCGACGAGGATGGTGTCATCTCCGGGGGCCCACGGGTCTCCGGAAATGGTCGTCACGACTCCGCCGGCTTCCGTGACCATCAGCGAGCCGACCGCGACGCCGGGCAGGACGGGTTCGTACTGCCAGAAAGCATCCATGTGTCCGGCCGCCACGAGCAGCATCGGGAACGTCGAGGGCACCGTCGCTTTCACGAGGAAAGCCGCCCCGAGGAGCGCCGTCATCGATGCGCCGATGGCCGAATACGTTGCGGCCTGCTTCGCCTCCGCCTGGCCGGTTCCCACGATCGCGATCTCGAGACCCTGCTTCGCCGACACCGCGAGAGGGCGTCCGTTGACGAAGGCACCCCCGCCGAGGGTCGCCGTGTAGGTGAGATCGGGAACGGGCTGACGAAACACCGCGAGCACGGGCCTTCCTCCGCGGACGAGCGCAATGCTCACCCCCCAGTCCGGAAGACCGTGCACGTGGTTCACACTGCCCTCGGCGTCGTCGATCACCCACCAGTCCCCGTCGTCCGGTAGCGCCGCGGTCTCGTTCTCGCCATCGACGAAACGGGCGTCGGGGAGCAATTTCCTCAGCGCATCACGCGTGCCGTCGCTCGAGACGCGTTCGTTGCGGCGGGCGGCATCCAGCATTTCCTGCATGTTCGCCGGGCGCGCGTCCGGCGAGTAGACCGCGAGGAGGCGCTCCCCGGCCTGCGTCGCGATCGTGGTCATCATTTGCAGCAGCGAGGTTTCGTCGATCATGTCTGTCCCTTTCCGTTGACACGATCGACGCTAAAGAGCGTTCTCCATTAACTCCAGTGCATTATCGACATCTATCGCATTACTCTCAGTCATGTGGACATGAATCTTCTGCTCGGGTTGGACGCGCTCCTGGAGAACCGCAGCGTGCAGGATGCCGCGACACAGATGCGGCTGACACCACCAGCGGTCAGCCGCATCCTGTCGCGACTGCGCGCCGCGACGGGGGATGACATCCTCGTTCGGAACGGCCGCCGAATGGTGCCGACCGCCCGTGCGCTCGAGCTGCAGAGCGAAGTGCGCGACCTCGTCGCTCGAGCAGAGGCCGTTCTCACTCCCGCGCGGGACTTCCGCCTCGCGGACCTCCACCGCACGTTCGTCGTGCGCTGCCACGAATCCCTGGTCGCTCCCGTAGCGACGCGTCTCTCCGCCATCGTCGCGAGCGAAGCCTCAGGACTGCAGGTGCGGTTCGTCGCCGAGAAGGCCGACGACGATCGCGACCTGACCCGCGGGCACCTGGACCTCGAGATCGGCGACGCTCCCGCCCCTTCCGCAACGGTGAGATCGCGGGTGGTGAGCACCGACACGATGCGACTGATCGTCCGCCGACACAGCGAACTCGACGTCGACCATCCGACCGCGGAGGCGATCGCGGGTGCTCTTCATGTGAACATCTCCCGCCGCGGGAGAACACACGGACCGATCGATGATCGCCTGTTCGACCTCGGGCTGCGTCGGCGGGTCATCGCGACGGTTCCCGCGGTCGGCGCCGCGCTGTCCATCCTGGAGACGGTTCCCGCGGTGACCGCTCTGCCCGAACGAGTCGCCCAGGACCTGCCATCGTCGCTCGTCTCCCGACCGTTCCCGTTTCCCCTGTCGGCAGCGCCCATCGCGCTGAGCTGGCACGCGCGCCACGACAACGACCCGGCGCACTCGTGGCTGCGCGGGGTGTGCACGCAGGCGCTCGCACCGACGACTGTGTGAGTCTCGAGCGTCAGTCGACCTCCGGCGTGATCGCCAACCGCGTGCCCCACGGGTCGGCGAGCCGCAGCGTGCGGCCGTCGTCCGCCGCGACGATGCCGTGATCGCGCACGCGCTCGCCGAACGCCTCCACGTCGTCGCGCGTGGGTACGACGATCCGCACGTCGCCAAGGCCCAGGGTCGCGCGGGGCCCCGCGCACGTGCGCGCGCACGGGTCGTCCTTGGTTCCCTCGGCCATCGCTGGCTCCCTCCGTCGCTGCGGTTTGCTGTACCGCTGAGGAGATCATGCCCCGCAGGGCCGCCTCTCCGCGAAGCTCCCACGACCTCGACGACTTCGACGGGACCTATCGTGACGGCTGAGGTGATGCGGCTTCCGCCCAGGCCGGTCGGCGGGTAGGAACGAGACATGGATGCCGAGATCGCCACCGCCCTTGCCCTGACCCCGGCCTCGACCGTCGAACAGCGCACGGTCGACATCACCACCGTCGGCGCCCGGACTCAGCAGCCCCGGCGCATCGAGATCTGGTTCCACAACGTGAACGGAGAGGTCTACATCACCGGCACGCCGCCGCGCGCCCGCTCCTGGTACGCGAACCTGCTCACGCACCCCGAGTTCACGTTCCACCTGAAGAACGGCGTCCACGCCGATCTCGCGGCGACGGCGACACCCATCACAGATGCCGACGAGAGGTCGGCCGTACTCAGCGCCATCCTGGACGGCATCGATGCCCTCTACGCCGGGAGCGCGTCGCGACCGGCGTTCCCGCCGCTCGAGGAATGGGTCGCGGGGAGCCCGCTCGTGCGGGTGTCCTTCAGCTGACGGCGGAGGACCACGCTCCCGGAGCCCCTCGCCCGGCGCTCGCGATCAGAGCGCAGCGTCCCAGTGCCCGACGAACGGGTCCACGGGGCTCACGCCCCGCGGTTCGATCTCGCCGAACAGCACTTCCAGGGCGGCATCCACCGTCGCGGACGTCGGCGTGTAGCCGTTGAGCGCGGTGCGCACCATCGCCATGTCCTGCAGCAGGTACGGGTCGGCGATCGACACCAGCACGGTCGGGAAGGAGGACGGATGCCGCGGCGCGTCCGGCCCCTGCCACGGCGCCCACGCGACCCGCAGGCTGTTGGAGTTCCCCACGAATCGGACGTTCGCGAAGTAGATGCAGAGGTCGAACGCGTCCACTTCGGCCGAGGGCGACTGCGCGAGGGGCGACCGACGCACTTCCACCTCGCAGCCGCGTGCCCGCAGGCCCGCGACGAAGTGCGGCGCGAACGGGCCGGAGGGATCGTAGAAGGTCGGCTCATCACCCACCACCACCACGAGCACGCGCCGGCGCTCCGCGGCTCGCAACGGCAGCAGGTTCGCGGCATCCTTCGTCACCGTGATCGACCGGCGCGCGAGCACCCGCCGTGCCTCCAGGTCGTCGGGGTGATCGAAGGCGGGTTCGCCGAAAGCATCGCCGAACGGACTGAGGTGCAGGCCGAGCGACGCCTTCGTCGCCAGCACCCGGCGCACCGCCTCATCGAGCCGGTCGTCCGTGAGGATGTCGACGGCCTGCACCAGCGCGGCGAAGTCGGCGGCGACGTCGACGTTCCCGAGCACCACGTCCACACCCGCGGCGACCATCTCGGGCAGCGTCCGATCGCGACGTCCGGCGGTGGTGAAACCGGCCATCGCGGTGTTGTCCGACACGACCAGGCCCTCGAAACCCAGCCGTCCCCGCAGCACGTCGCCGATCAGCTCGGCGGCGAGCGACCCGGGACGTACGTCCGCATCGGAGAAGTCCGGACGCACCGACTTCGACAGGGCCCGCTGGCGGATGTGCCCGACCATGATCGACCGCGCGCCGGCGGCGATCACCGCCGCGTAGACGGCGCCGAAGGTGCGGGTCCACTCGTCGACATCGAGATCGTTGGATGAGGTCACGAGATGCTGATCCCGGTCATCCACGCCGTCACCGGGGAAGTGCTTGGGGCTTGTCATGAGCCCGGCCCGCTCGAGCCGCGACACGTAGTGAGAGCCCAGACGCGCGACGAGTTCGTGATCGGCGCCGAACGACCGCGTGTTCGTGATCGGGTTGGCGGGATTGACGGCGACATCGACGACCGGCGCGAACGCCCAGTTCATGCCGAGCGAGCGGGCGACGCGGATGCAGTGATCGGCGAGCGCGTCCACCGCGGCCTCGTCACCGGCGGCCGCGACCTGCATCGGGTTCGCGAACGCCTCGACGCCGGTGAGGAAGTTCACCGCGCCCGACTCGAGGTTTCCGGCGACGAGGAGCGGAATCCGGCTCCACTCCTGGAGAGCGGCGACGTCCCGCGCTGCGGCGGCCGGACTGCGCGGCAGCATCATCACCGCGCCGGGCGCGACGCCCAGGCGATCGAGATCCGACGTGAAGCGGGCCATATCGTCGCCGCGAAGGTACAGGCACAGCAGCTGGCCGACCTTCTGTTCGCGCGTGAGTCCCGCCAACGTCTCCTCCACCCAGGCGAGCCCGCGTCGATCGAGGCCGAACAACGGTGCCGACAGATCGACGGGTCGGGGCGGTGCGGGCGTCGCGTTCATGGGCAGACTTTCGGTCTCAGCGTCGAGAGGTCAGCACGAGGGTATACCAATACCATCGCATGCGTTGGTGTTCGTTTTGTTATACAGCGAGTGAGCATCAAAGTCTGGACACGAAACGTTACTCATGTGATAGTTTTCGTGCGTCGACACCGCGATGTCGATCCTCTGGACCTCGATGGAGAGAAAATGAGTCCCGCCCCTGCACCCGAATGCGTCGTGGGTTGCCGTCACGTGGCGAAGAGCTTCGGTCACGTCGAAGCCCTCCGCGACGCGAACGTCGCGGTTCGACCCGGCGAGGTCGTCGCACTGGTCGGCGACAACGGCGCCGGCAAGTCGACGTTGATGAAGACGCTCCTCGGCATCAACCGCCCCGACCGCGGCGACGTCATCATCGACGATCGTCCGGTGAAGCTGTCGTCCGTCCGGGACGCGCAAGCGCTCGGGATCGAGGCGGTCCACCAGGACCTCGCGCTCGCCCCGCACCTGTCGGTCGTCGACAACATGTACCTCGGCCACGAGGTGACGACCGGTCCGTTCGGCGTCCTCTCGCGCCGCTCGATGATGGAGAGGGCGGATGCCGCGCTGCGCGACCTCTCGATCGCCCTGCCGTCGCTCACGGTGCCCGTCCGTGATCTCTCCGGCGGCCAGCGTCAGGCGGTCGCCGTGGCGCGCGCCGTGATGTGGGCACGCACCGCGGTGCTCATGGACGAGCCGACCGCCGCCCTCGGTGCCCGGCAGTCCGAGATCATCTGCGAACTCATGCGCACCGTGGCATCCCGAGGCCTGGGCGTCCTGGTGATCTCGCACGACCTCCCCCGCATCCTGAAGGCCGCCGACACCATCACCGTGCTGTGGCGCGGCGAGACGGTGCTCGTGTCCCCCTCGGCCGATCTCACCGTGCCGGACCTCGTCGCCACGATGGTCGGCTACCGGAAGGAATCCGCCTGATGACCACCACCGGAACCGGCACCGCCCCCGCATCGACCGTCGATGATCGGGCGCGGCGAACCGCCCCCGCGATCGTGCGCTGGGTGAAGACCCGCGCGGCGTGGATCCTGGTCCTGAACATCGCGCTCGTCGCGCTGTTCACCGCGCTGTCGCCTCAGCACGTGTTCTGGTCGGTGGCGAACGGGCAGGCCCTGATGCTCGGCATGTCTCAGGCGCTCATGCTCGCGCTCGGGCTCGCCATGATGCTCGGCGCGGGGATCTTC
The DNA here is from genome assembly GCF_001619615.1 of Microbacterium sp. T32. Lineage (GTDB taxonomy): Bacteria > Actinomycetota > Actinomycetes > Actinomycetales > Microbacteriaceae > Microbacterium. Next base: position 61,771 of record NZ_LQQP01000009.1, on the reverse strand, counting down.
GACCTCTCGCTGGGGGCCAACCTCGTGCTGTCCTCCGTCGTGGGGGCGCTCGTGATGCGCTCTTTCCAGACCACCCCGGGGGATGCCACGTCGTACCCCGATCCGGTCCTGGCGATCAGCGTCGGCCTGCTGGCCTGCGTCGCCACCGGCCTCGTCTTCGGTCTGGTCAACGGCTTGCTCATCGCCGTGGGCGGGATCAATTCGCTGATCGCGACGCTCGGGACGCTCGGAATCGGTACCGGGATCGCCTACCTGCTCTCCGGCGGAACCGACGTCGGCTCGCTGCCGCCCGCGCTGCAGACGAACATCGGCCTCAAGACGATCGGCCCGCTCCCCGTGCCGGCGATCCTCGCCGGGCTGATCTTCGCGGCGCTGTGGTTCACCGTGCGGTACACGCGGTTCGGCATGCGCGTGCAGGCGATCGGCTCGTCGCGCCCGTCGGCCGAACGTGCCGGCATCCGGGTCCGCAGCTACCTCATCACGCTGGCGCTGCTCGGTGGCGCCCTCGCCGGACTCGCGGGATTCATCGACCTCTCGCGCTTCGGATCCACCGCCATCGCCGGGCACGCGAACGATGCCCTCGGCGCCGTGACCGCCGCGGTGATTGGCGGCACGCTCCTCGAGGGCGGCTACATCTCGATCACGGGGACGCTGTGGGGAGCGGCCCTGGCGATCATCCTTCAATCCGGTCTCGTGCTTCTCGGCGTCTCGTCGTTCTGGCAGCTCATCGTCGTCGGCGCCGTTCTCCTGATCGCCGTTCTGCTCGACCGGTTCGCCTCGCTCCGGCGCAGCCGCCGGACCACTCCCTGACCCCTTCCCACCCCTCACCCGAAAGAGCCCACAGGAGCCAACGATGTCCCCTTCCTTCTCCACCCGAATCCTGGCCGCCGCTGCCGTGACGGTCACCGCCGCCGCCGCGCTCACCGGCTGCGGAGCGTCGTCGACGCCTTCCGCCAGCGGATCCGGCGCGACCGACATCCGCCTCGCCGCCGTCCTCCCGAACACCTCCGACCCGTTCTTCGCGACGATCTCGTGCGCGGCCGAAGCACAGGCGAAGACGCGCGGAGTGGAATTGAAGACGTACAACACCACCAACACGGACGCGAACGCGCTGGCCACGAACTTCCAGACCGCGACGCTGACGCAGCCCAACGGCATCCTCGTCACGCCCTTCAACAACAACCAGTTCCTCGCGCAGTACACCGACCTGATGAGCAAAGGCGTTCCCGTCGTCACGGGTTCGCCGAGCGAGCCGCAGGCGGAGTACAAGTCCATCTACAGCGACACGGACACCGCTCCCCTCGCCGCCGACATCGCCAGCCTGATCCCGGCCGGCGGAGGGTCGATGGTCTTCCTCGGCGGTGCTCCCGGCATCCCGCCGCTCGAGCAGCGCACGCAGCCGTTCGTCGACGCCGTGACCAAGGCGCACCCGGAGCTCGCCGCTCTGCCGACCGAGTACAGCGGCTTCGACGTCAACAAGGCCACGACCACGGTGTCGGCGCTGATCCTGGCGCACCCCGACCTGAAGCTCATCATCGCCGCCGACGGCCCCGACGGCCTCGGCGCGGCCGCCGCCATCTCGCAGGCCGGCAAGGCCGGTCAGATCGCGCTGGTCGCGTTCGACGCCGTGCCCGGTGAGGTCGACGCGCTGAAGGCCGGGACGATCACGGCCCTCATCGCGCAGAACCCGACCGACATCGGAGCGAAGTCGATCGACGCGCTGGTCGACTACCTGCAGGCGCACCCCGACGGCGGGGCCATCTCCCCCGACGGCACGGTCGCCGTGCCCAACAAGGTGCTGACCAAGGACACGGTCGGTTCGCCCGAGAACGCCGGCTTCCTCTACAAGGCGAGCTGCTGAGTCGCTGCCACAATTCCGAGTGGGGCGCTGACCTGGTCAGCGCCCCACGACCCGTTCGGAGGACCCATGTCGCGCACGCCCCGCGCCTCGTTCACGCGTGACGAGTTCGAGCGGCTCCTCCAGCGGGTCGCGGGATCGCGCGACACTCCGCGAAACCCCGCGTCGGGGATCGAGGGTCTCCCCCTCACCGGCGTGAGCGTCAGCGCGGCCGCCCCGCCCCCGATCGGCGACGACGAGCGGGCTTTCCGCCTCGAGCAGTGGGTGGACCGCGCCGAGACCTGGCACGCCCGGAACGAGCGGTTCTCGCTCGACGTGCACGGGTCTGCCGCGATGACGCACATCGACGCGCTGTCGCACTTCGGTCGTCCCGGCCTCGCGCCCTCGGACGACGTCCGCGCCCTGCGCGACGGCATCGTCGGCCGCGGCGTCCTCATCGACCTCCCCGCGCTGCTCGGACGCAGTATCCGCCCCGGCGAGGCCGCGACCCCGTTGATGCTCGACGACGCCCTCGACGCCCAGCGGGTCGGCATCCATCCCGGCGATACGGTCTGGATCCGCCTCCGACGGACGACGGATGCCGAGCCCCGCACGCCGTCCGCCGAGGTCGCGGACGAAGCCGCCCCCGGCGTGAGCTTCGCCTGCGCGGAACAGGTCGCCTCCTGGGCGCCGGCGGCGATCATCACCGACGCCGGGATGGACCCGTTCCCGAGCGAGGTCGCGGATATCCCCGTCCCGTGGCACATCCTGCTGCTGACCGCCCTGCGCGTGCCGCTCGTCGACTTCGCGGATCTCGATCGCGTCAGCGCCGAATGCCGTGAACGCCGCCGGTGGGAGTTCGTCTCGGTCCTCGCGCCGCTCCCCCTTCCCGGCGCGTCGGGTTCGCCGGTGAACCCGCTCGCGCTGTTCTGATCGCCCACCCCGCACCCGGAGAATGAGTGTCATGGCCGCCAGTAGACGCCCCGCCCAATACGCACCCGGCATCGCGCGCAAAGAGGCGATCATGGATGCCGCTTTCGTCGCCTTCGGCACCGTGGGGTACTGGAACACGACCATGAAGCAGATCGCCGACGACTGCGACGTGACACGCGCCGGACTCCTTCACCACTTCCCGACCAAGGAGGCGCTGCTCGAGGCGGTCCTCGGGCGCCGTGACGAGCTGAACCGTGCGCGGTTCTTCCAGGACAGCTGGCCGCCGGGACGCGATGGACGGCACTTCCTCATCCGCATGGTGCGGCTCGTCCTCGCCAACGCCGCACAGCCCGGCATCATCAACCTCTTCGCCGTCCTGTCGGCCGAGGCGATCGCCCCGAATCATCCAGCCCACTCGTACTTCGCCCACCGGTACGAACGCACCAAGGGCTGGATCCGCGAGGCCTTCCTCGACCTCCGCGCCAAGGGTCAGCTGCGTCCCGGCGTCGACGTGGGCACGATCGACATCGATCTCGTCTCGCTCCTCGACGGCCTGCAGGTGCAGTACCTGTACTGGCCCGATCAGGTCGACATGGCCGAGCGCTTCCGCGCCGCCCTCGCGCAGGTCCTCGTCGAACCCCTCACCGACGAAGAGATCGAGGCGGATGCCGCTTCCTCGACGCCCGAGGTGGAGTCGGTCTGAGACGGGGGGCTCTCGACTGCGCGCCGACGACAAGAGGCCCGGGCCCCCGCATTTCTGCGGGGATCCGGGCCTCGACTGTCGACCTTGTCGACCTCTGTTCAAACAATTCGGCGACCCCTGTTACGGCCGACAAGAGCAGGCAGATCCTGAAGGCGTCCGGGGCAGGTGAAGGGGCTCCAGTCGCCGCAAACTGTAGGACGCGGCCATGGACTCGACTCTCCGCATCTGAACAAGTTGAGGTGGTGCGGCTCTACTCGAGCGGTGCGACTTCTACGGCGCTCGCCGGAGACTTCAAGGTCGCGAAGTCGACCATCCTCCGGATCTTGCGCGAGAACGGCGTCGTGGTTCGACGCCAGCCGCTGACCGCCAAGCAAGTGAAAGAAGCCAAGCGGCTTTACGGATCTGGCTTCTCTTTGTCCGAAGTAGCGGAGCAGATGAAGGTGAACCAGGAAACGATGCGCGTCGCCATCATCAAGGTTGGGGTCGAACTACGAGCGCCGGCAGGTGGGCGAAAATGATCAGCGCTGGGTCAAGCCTATTCTTCTGCGGCGACGGGCTGGCCGGTTGCGGATCACTTGGCATTCGACTACGCCCTACCTCTGCGCGAGACGAATTCGCAGTCGCTTCGCACGTTCCTCGAATGCAGGCTTGCCGCCCTCGAGGATCTCGCACACCTCGTCGCGCACCTTCGGATTCTCAAGTCCGCCGCTGAGGTACGAGAGGGTGGGAAGGCCACCGGGAACGTGCGCTCCCGCGCCTGCGATGATTACCTGGTCAGCGTCGGTGTTCACAACGAGGTTCGCGTTGTGGGTAACGATGATGATCTGGCGACGACGACGCGTCTCCACGAAGCGGCCGACGAGCTCGTCGAATATCGACTTCGGGTCCAGGTTCTCTTCCGGCTGATCAATAATTAGCGGTCGATCGTCGCTTTGATCGATCGCCAGGTAGAGCAGGAGCAGAACAATGCCGCGCGTACCCGGTGAGAGCTGTTCGATGTCGACGCCGTCATACTGCACGCCGTAGCTCACGGTGATGTGCTCGGTGCTGTTCAGCCAGGCAGAGACCTCTTTGCCCCACGCCCAGTACGCCTTGGCATCGGTGCGCGGGACTCTCGCCTGCGCCATGAGGTGCTGGTCGTGATCGGCGCGGAACGTGTTCATTGCCTCAGCGACTTCGTTGCTCGCGCCGTTCTCCCACGCTGGGAGTAACGTCTCGGTCGCGACGCGCAGCAACTCCCCGCGGCCGCGGAACTCACCCATGCGTAGATCTAGCAGGCTCTCGCCCTGCGCTGCCCACGCCTCGACATCGACGAGGCGACGAACACTGAAGCTCAGCTTTCCGAGCGTACCGAGCTCCGTCTCGAGCATCTCCTTGAGCGGCGAGTACATCTCGGTCAGCTGATCTTGCTCCGAGGCGAAGCCATCGAACAGGGATGCGTAGGCCTGCTTTCGCTTGAGTTGGAGCGCCTTCATGCGGTCGCTCGCACCCTCGGCATTCGTAATCTTCTTGTCGGCCGCAGTGAGGAGGGACTCGTTTCGCGAGATGCGCGTGTTCAGCGCCTCCAGTTGCTTCTGCTTCGCACTATCCAGACCGATGAGCTGACCCAATCGCCACGCTTCTGTCCGGAGTACGTTCAACGACTCCTTCGACAGATCCGCGTCATCGGCGACGAACGCTGGCATCTCAACCGGCGGCACGTCTGGTCGTGCTGGCATCTCTCCCGTGTGAGCGGCAATGGCAGTCTTGGCCGCCGCCAACCTGACATCGATGGTCGCCACGGGATCCCCCGCGAAGGTAATTGCGAAGACCTTCCACTCTTCAGCGCTGAGGCCGGCGGCCTCATGTGTTCGCTCCAGGTTGGCGGTGACGCCAGGCAGACGGCGATCGCGCAGGTCAAGAGTGGTTGAGCGAAGTTCTCCCAGCGCCTGCTCGCGGCGACGAAGCCCATCGATTGCCGCCTGTCGGGACGCGAGTTCCGCGTTGATCTCGTCGAGTCGCTGTGAGCGAGCTTCGCCGCCGACGATAACGAGCTTGCTGCGCGCACCCTTGTCCTCTGTCAACAGCTTGGTGAGTTGCGCCTGCTCGACCCTGAGAGCAGGGAGCTGGTCCAAGGTCGCGCGCTCAGTGTCGATCTCATCCGAAAGGTCGTCGATCTCCTGTTTCGCATAGGCGCGCAGTCCGCGGCCATGGTTGGCCCGGATGTCGAGAAGTTCCCGGAAGGTAGAGGCGCCAAGGCGGTCCTCGTATGGGTGCGCCTCGAAGATGACGCGCTCTATCTCGTCGAGTAGCTCATCGGTGATGCCTTCTGACGAGCACAGCCTCTCAACGAACTGCTGGGAGAGGTACTGGACGGCGGGAGTCTCGTCAGGATCAACAACGGGAGGGAGCGCGGCGTAAGTCGTGCGACGGTCCGCCCAAGTCAGCTCGACAGCGGCACCTTGGACGTGACGCTTCGCTCGCTGCAAGAAGGTCTTGTCGGTCGCGTCGTCGCTTGCGGCGCCCGCACCCGCCGCGATGAGGTCTGCCAGGGCCGTCTTTCCAGAGCCACGGGCTCCGATGATCGCGACAAGTCCGGACGACAGGGGAACGCTACCGTTACTGAACCAGGGAGCGCCGCTGACCGAGATCTCCTGAATGACACGATGCGGTAGTGCGCCTGACGGCGGTGTGTCGGCGACGATGGCGCGCTCACGAGGCTCGAGGCACGCCTGACGAAGTGACTCAAACGTCGCATCGCCCTTGATCCACGAGTAGCGATTCTCGGCTGGCTTGCCGACAGCGGCGAGGCCATGTGCGTCGCTCCCGTGGAGGCACACCTTTACGCCGTCGTACTTCTCGTTGAGCTTGTCGACTGATTCGACACCATCGCCGATCCAAAAGCTTCGCTGCTTCGGCGAACTGGCGAATATGACCCGAGCGACTCGCTCGATCTCAGTCCGCACTGCAGCAAGAGACGCACCGTCATCGCGAACGCCGGAGGTTCCGTCAGTAGAACTGCCGGCGACCGCGACGATGATATGTTGCTGCGCCCAGGCGCTCTCGGAGAACGACTTCTTCAAGTTCTCCATCGTCACCTTGAACAGGTTCGAGCCGACGCTCAGCGCAGCCCCGTTGTCGACGATCTTGGGGTCGGACTTCTTTCCAAGCCGTATCAGGTCTGCCGGGTTGCAGGCGTACGTCTCCGAGCCGTACTGAAAGGTCAGCGTATTGAGGAAGCGCTTGGCCTCCTCGACGTGATCGGGATCTTCCGGCGAGATAAGGAGGTGGATGTTGACCGGGTTCGTTGCGGTGGCCGTCGGAAGGCGCATCTCGACGTTGGCAAACACGAGTCCGACGTCTGCTAGGCGACCCGCGACTTTGTACGCGACGACCTTCTCGTAGTCGGCGATGCTGTAGTAATCCGTGACACCGAGCGCCTCGATGCGCGGCTCGGAGTTCTCGATGAGCGTGAGGTACTCATCCCAGTCGTCCGCACCAAACTGATTATTCAGCGCCGTGCCGGGCGCATGAATGTGCGGATCCCATCGTCTCCAGATGGAACCGCGAGGATCCGCCGTCGAGTTCACAGGAGCTTCTCCTGCCGCGCCGTGCTCGAACGACGGAGACGCGCGTAATCGAGCAACTCGCTCGCCCGAGCGTTCTTCTTCTTCCAGTCCTTCACGATCGTCTCGCCGAGTAGGACATAGTGCCACAGGCGGCCATCGCGCTGATCTTCGGGCAGCTCGTTGATCTGCTCGCACCAGGCGAGCGCCGCCCGCTGCTTGCGCTTGACGTTTTCATCGCTCAGCGCAGACTGCGCCTTCGTCTCGACGACGTAAATGTCGTCGCCGGTGCGTACAAGGAAGTCCGGCGAGTACTGCGCAGGCATGCCGTCCGCCTTCAAGTACGGACGTCGCAGGAAGTCGTGGCGGTATTCGTGCACTTTGGCGAGCGCCTCAATGGCAGTGTCACCGTCGGCCCAGTGGATGAACGTGCGCTCGAGGCCGCCGGCCTTCGTTGGGATCGGCAGGCGCTCGTAGATGCACTTGTTGACGTCGGCGGCCGAGCTGGCTCGCACGGGGATCGTCGCGACGTCAGAGAGCTTCCGGTACTGCACGACCGCGGAGTCGACCTCTTGGTTCTCCTGCAGCTCGACGAGCATGGTGGCGAAAGTGCCGGCCAGCTCGTGGGCGACATCGTCCAGCATAAGAACGCGCCAGTTCTCGCCTTCGAGCGGGTCGAAGGCAGCACCGAACATGCGCTTGCGGATGTAGGTATCGATCCAGCCGAGAAGGAGCGGTCGGTACGACTGGAGAATCGGGAACTGACTGATCTCGCGGTACTTCTTCGCCGAAGTCGTCATGTTGCGACCAAGCGCCTCGGTGACGCGCGTGGTCATCCGCGAGAGGTAGTCGTTGTAGCCGGTCGCTGTCAGCACGCCTCCGTCGACGCGGTAGTCGCCGAACTGGGTGCCGGTCTGTTGGTCTTCGGAGACGAATCGGTCACCCTTGCCGACCTGCTTCAGGATGAGGTCGAGTGGGAAGCGGCTTACTGGCAGCTCCAGCGGGTTGATGCTCGGCTCTCGCAGCTCCTCGTCGGCGTCGCGGATAATAATCGGGATCTCGAAGTCGTATGCCTGATAGCCCGGGCGAAGGTCGACGAATTCAAGGTCACCCGTAGCGGAGGTGTTCTTCTCGTCCTCGTCGCCGACCTCGACGGCCAGTCCGCCGTTGAGTAACTCTTCGTAGAAGTTCGAGAAGGCCGGGTGCTCGACGACGAAGAGCACGTCGAAGTAGTTGGTCGGCTCCATGCGCTTGGCCATACGCTCACGCGTTTCAGCCTTCAGCTCGTCAATAGCATCGTTGCCGCGCCACATGAGACGGAGACCGCGACCGATGGTCTGCTCGAGCAAGATCGAAGCCTGCGAAGACCGCAGCGGGACGATGACGCAGATATTGCTGACGTCGAAGCCCTCGCGGAGCATCAGGACGGAAACAATGACCTTCGGCTGCGCGTGCTTGTCGACGTCGAAAAGCTTCTCGCGGACCGGCTCCCAGTCTTTGGCGCCGAGCTCAGACTTGCGGCCCGAGTCCACACGGAGGATGTCGTCCTCGGAGAGCCCGGCCGTCCTCAGGAACTCCTCGACGTGCGGAGACACGGTCGTGTCCTCACAAATCACGAGTAGCTTCGGGTGCTTGTCCGGGTCGGCGTCTTTGAACTTGTCCTCGAGGATCTGCAGCTTCTTGAGGCCGGCGCGCAGCATGACGCGTTGACCGTTCGATAGACCTGTGACCGCGTTCTGTTCATCACGCTCGGCGCGGAAGTCGAGCGGGAGGGCGGCGACCTCCTTCCGCTTGTCGAGTGCCAGTGCCTTCACGAGACCGGCCTTCATGGCGGAGGTCAAATCAAAGTCGACGACGATGTGCGGGAAGTAGGCCTTGTTCTTGTTCCGGCCCGAGCCCACCTCGTTATAGGGCGTCGCCGAGAAGTCGAACTGCATGAAGCGGGCGCCCTTGGTGGAAGCAATCTCCGTCAGGCTCTTCTGCCACTCGACGTCGGTGACCTCTTCGGACTTCTTGACCTCGTGAATGTGGTGTGCCTCGTCGTTGAAGACGACCAGGCTCGGCAGATCCTTCAGCGCTTCGAGCGGGCCGCCGCGTGCGAACCGGCGATCAAGGGTGTCGAGTGCGTTTCCAGCCGACGTGCCTGGCGTGAGCGGGAAGATGCTCTGCACCGCGTCCTTCGCACTGATCTCTGCGCCCGGTGCGTCAATCTCGTCCTCGTCGTGGAGGAAGTCCGGATCTTCCTGCCCGGCGAGCAGGTGCCAGTTGGTAATGGCGATGAGCCCCGAGCCCGTGACCTTGCGCCCGATCTCCGTCTTCGTCACGACCGAGGACTGGAGGAAGGCAAAGACCTTCGTGCGGTAGTTCTCCGGAACGAAGAGGTCACGCTGCGAGTAGATGTCGCTGGTGGAGAAGTCCCGTTCGCCGGCGTGCTCCTTGCCCATGAAGGAGTCGAGCAGGCGCTCGTAGACGATGAGGCCGGGCGCCACGAGAAGGAAGTTGCTCGAGAAGCGCGGGTCACTTGGGTTGGCGGCGTTGTTCAGGTGCTGCCAGAGCATGAGGGCGTTCAGCACCCAGGTCTTGCCCGTTCCGGTCGCCATCTTGGCGGCGTACTTCGGATAGTCGTGGCGCTGGCGCGTCACCTCACCGAGGACACCGCCCTGGAGCAGGTAGTCCCCAGCGACGGCGTCGTAGAGATCGCGCAGTCGTGTTGTCTTCAGTACCTCGTGCGCGTAGATGATGTTGAGGATCGCCTGGCGCTGGCCCTCGTGAAAGTTCAGGAAGCGGGTGTCGCAGTAGTCCTGCTCGAACCAGAAGCGCAGGAGCTCAGCTGTGACCGGCGTAACTTCTTCGAGCAGCGGTGCGCCGAGCCCTCCAATCAGATCCGGGATCTGAGGACCGAGAAGGGTACTTAGCCCCTTGGCGAGCGGGAAGTCAGCGAAGCCACTCATGCCGACACCTCGACGTCGCGGATGACTACCTCTGACTCGAAACCGAAGACGTCGACGGCACGGATGCAGATCGTACGTGCGCCCTCCTTGCGTCCGAGGTCAAGCGTGGCGGTCGTGACAACGCGCAGCGGGTCCTCGTCGTTATCGGTGTTTCCGCGGTAGTCCTGCCAGACCGAGCGGAAGACCTCACCGTCGTAGTCGGGATCAACGGCCCAATACTCGATGAGCGCGAGCGGCTCGTTGTTCATAACGTTCTGCAGCGCCGCGCGGTTCTTCTCGTCGAGATTGATCGCATCAGGAGAAAGCAGAACGTAGTTCTGCAGCGTGACCCCAAGCGATTCGCCCGTGGCGTCTCGAGTGCGAGCCACGACATCTGCCTGCAGGTACTGGAGACTCGAGAATCGCACCTCCGACGCAAGCTTGTCGGCGCCCTTCTTCTTGAGACGGTCGAGAAGGTCTGGTGGGATGACCAGGACTTCGAGCTTGTCATCGTTGAGGTCGGAGATGTCCTGACCGATGCCGGCGGCGAAGTTCCACCCGAGCACGATGACTTTGTCGAAACCGCCCATCTTTACTTCGCGGAAGCTCTGCGCTCGCCGGAGGGTCGACGTGGTCGTGAGACGCGCGGGACTGTCGACCATGACGAGTGTTCGCGTTCCCGGCAGGCGGCCGAGGCTCCCGTTGACGTTTTCTTCGGGAGGGAGCGGTAGCGCTCCGTAGACATCGAGAACGACCCGCGAGAGGTCGCCGACGCGGAAGCTGCGACCGAGAGTCGACCGAGCCTGCTCGACTTGGTAGTCGCCGATGGCTTGGTAGAGGAACGGCTTGGCCTCCTGGTCGATCAGGCGCTTGCGGGTGATCATCGTGGATGGCTTGCCGAGGTCGCTCACGACCCATCGCCGACCAAGCTTCTCGGCCGCCGCCGCCGTGGTGCCGGACCCCACGAAGAAGTCCGCGACAATCGAGTCTTCGTTGCTCGACAGCTTGATGATGCGATTGAGGAGCGCCTCAGGCTTCTGCGTCGCATAGTTGACGATCTCGGCATTTCGCCCTTTGAGAAGCGAAATGTCGGTCCAGAGGTTCGTGACGAGCTGACCAGGGTAGGTGTCGAGGTACACCTTCCTATAGATCTGCTTCTTCTTATCCTCGGGGAAGTAGAGGAGGCCGGCTGCGTCCAGCTCCTCCATCTTGGGGCGTGAGTAGCGCCAACCATTTGGTGGCGTCTTGTAGCCCTTGTAGTCGTAGATCAGGTTCTGGCGATAGGTCGGACTGCTGCAGACGTTGAGCATGAACCGGCGACCATCCTCGTCCTCGTGCCGGAACATCTGCTCGACATACTCCGGGTCGGGGTCCATGTAGACCTTGTTGAAGATGTAGTTGTCAGTCTTTGAGTAGTGGAAGATCGTGTCGGTATTGACCGACATCTTGCTCATCGTGCTCAGCGCGGAGCCGCCCTTCCGCTTCCACACCACCTCGTTCTGGAAGTTGCCCTTGCCGAACACCTCGTCGAGCAGGATCTTGACGTAGTGCGCGACGTGGTAGTCGAGATGCACGTAGATCGCCCCAACGTCGGAGAGGAGCTCACGCATGAGGACGAGCCGCGACGCGATCATCGCAAGGTAAGAGGCGGTGCCGTCGGACCAAGTGTCTGAATAAGCGAACTGCTCCAGCACCGTTGGCTTCTGGTCGAGTGTCACGCCCGGAAGAGTGATCTTCGTGCGGTAGTCGGCCTTCGAATCGAACGGAGGGTCGATGTAGATCAGATCAACCTTGCCCCGCATGCTCGGAGTGACGTCGTCGCCGGCGAGCAGAGCCGCAATCGCGAGGAGGTTGTCGCCGTAGATGAGCCGGTTCGGAGCGGTCGTCGTCTCCTCGTCTGCGCGGGAGCCCCAGAGGTTGAACCCGGCCCTGTCCTTGGACGGGATCACGAGCTCCCGGGTTTGCAGACTGACCTTGTTCTGGCCCTCCAGCTGCTCGAGGATCTGCGCCGCCTGTCGCTTGCCTGCAGCGACGATGCTGGGCAGTTGCTCGAGTAGTGATTTGGCCATACGGGTGAGGTCTCCTTCGCGCGGCAATGCGCGGATTAGTAGTGAAGCGAACGGGCACCTAAACGATATCGGCGTGCCCCGACTTCCGAACGGAGACGGGGCCGTTCGAGGCGCCACAGGAAAGCAGCGAGACCTCGGGTGCGGTCTCCTTACTTATACCATGACCAGGGCTTTTCGCGAATGGTATGTGTCTCAGAAACTCACCTTGAGGTCGTGCGAGGAACCCAGAAACGGCGCGCTGAGTCATCCCACGGAGCCGCGTCGGCATGCTCGGTGTCCGAGGTCGCGGAAAGTATCTTGCTATGCCCAGGTGCCAGAAGGTTCGCTACCACGCTCGGTCGCTGCACTCCTCGCCCTAGCCTGGGCGGAACACAAGTACGGGTCACATCGCGCCAAGACGGAATCTCGCGCCTACCGATGCCCCGACTGCGGCGGTTGGCATCTGACCTCTAAGAAGTACGGGCGGCAGCGGCTCGGAACGTGAAGAGCGGCGACCACAAGCGGCTGAAGTGGCCGCCGCCGAATCAGTCGGACGAGATGGCATTGGTGGCGGTCGCCGTGAACGGAGCGAGCCGGACGTTCTTCACCTTCGGCGAGCGCTCGAGGAGCACCATTCCCCAGACGATCGCTTCCCGAACGTCGTCGTGCCCAACATCACCTTGTCGCCAACGTGCATCGGACTCGGTCAGGTACTCGACGCGCCGGCGTCGGCCGGATGACGTCAGGTCGAGAACCGTCTCCGGCACATCGGTGCTGTCGCCTCGCCGATTCGGTATCCCGACGATCACGGCGTCACCGACGAGCAGCGCCTTCTGGCGAGCCGCCGGAACGTGGAACCACCACAGGAACGTGGCGCGAGGGTTGAGTGGCAGCTGCCGAATCAGACCCACCTCATTGATGTAGATAGACACGCCGAGCGACGGAATGTCGACCGGCTCGATCCAACCGCCGACCGCGCTCTGGTAGTCGTGGAGCTGTGCGAACTCACGCGGCTCGATCGGTGCCGCGTCGTCGACAGGCACGAACAGGCCTAAGCTATCCGGTCCTCCTTGATGCGGGCGGCCGGGAACCTGATGGTTCCGCTGAGAGCCGCTGAGCACCAACGAGGGGTAGGTGCGCTTGCCGCTCTCAGGGAGCTCGGACAGCCCGAAACTCAAGGCAGCACGCGTCGCTCAGGCGGAAGCCCGCACGACGGAGCGCAGACGGATCTGCACGCCCGACCGGGTGGATCGGCTGAGAAGCATGCACCAGACGGCCGCGTCGAAGACGTTTCTGAATTGGGCGCGCGTCTCGCTCCACATGCGGCCGGCGTGACTCCGCGCGTCGATGAAGAACGTCGTCGCCTCGAACACGTCGCGCACGAGCTCCTCCGGCACGTCGCCGTCGTTCTCGTTGCCGGAACCCGAGAACACCACATCGCCGAAGAGCAGCGGTCGCCGCATCGGGTCGACGGGGCCGGCACCTCGGGCAGTTCGTTCTCACTCACGAGTGGGCCTCGTCATCGGACGCGGCCGACGAACCCCGCATGGGTTCCTCTTGGTGAAGCCGCATCCCGGCGAGGAGGACTGCTGAGTATGACGAACAGAATCGCGACGTCAATGCGCCGGTCGCGCTCGTTGTGAAAAGCACAACGCGTGGGCTGTTCTCGTCGCGGACGAGTTCGGTCATAGTGCTAGACAGACATGACGAAACTCCACCCGATCCCGAACTGCTCCCGAGGTCACCGATGATGATCGACTACAACGTCCGAGACGACTGGCCGGAGAACACTCCGGACTGGCTCAAGTCGCTGGTGTCCTCGCTCGACCGCCGCCATACGTTCTCGACCGTGCTTCCACTCACCGTGGTGGCGGAGGAAATCGTGCAGTGGATTGAGCTGGCGAGTGGTGTCGATGCCTGGAGGAAGGGCGCAAACCGCGACTCGCTCGACCGAGACATCGCACAGTCCGTCGCGAGCATGGGGACGCATCTCAGCACCCACGTCGCTTCCGAATTGGCAGCGTTCCGCGCCGCGTTCGCTGCGCTGTCCGCGAGTGGTAATGCGGTCTTGTCCGAGCCACCAGGCGCCACCCGCGTCGCCCTTGAGTGGCACGCACTGCTCGGTGCGGCACGAGACCTCCTCACGGCGCTGGAGTCGGACGATGCCGTGCGCGCGAGCTGGGACGACCTGGTCGACGTAGCCCAGGACCGGACGCTCCACCATCGCGAGTACGCGCCCATCGCCGACCTGCTGTTCGAGCAAATACGACGCAGAGGCGTGGAACCTGACTCGGCATTTCGTGGGCTCGTGTCGATCATGGCGTTCGGCCGTGACGCGGACGACAACCTCATTGGCGAGGCCACAATCGTACTCGCTGATCGGGTCGACGCGGCGCGCACGTTCATCGCGACGCCAGCGACGATCGAACCGGTGGCCGTCTGGCTTGGTTACAAAGGGCGCGCGCACGTGCAGCTCACCGCCGGACACGTGTCGTTCTACGAGCCACTCTGGGCGGTGCCGAACGCCGAGCCGGGTCGGCAAGACTTCGAGCACAAGGAAGAGCTCTGGGAAATCGTGAAGGGCGGCTACACCTTCCGCGTTCCAGAGAAAATGGACGAGAAGCGCCACGTCGAAACGCTCATCCGCGTCGACCTGGGCAACACCACTGCGGCCGGCGCCGTCGAACGAGCCATAGCAATCGTCGAGGTGATCTTCAACGTGGCGCTGCACCGATCAGGTGGGATTCGCCCCCAGCTTGCGGAGCATGTTGTCGTGCTCTCCGGAGTCCCTGCCGGCTCCGGCCTTCGCGCGGTCTGGGATCACACGGGATTCCCTGACGACACCTATGGCGCAGGCATGACGTCGGACGCGATCGAAGAGCACGGCCCACGGATCGCCGATGCTCTGGCGCGCGAAGAGCTTCCGCGGTTCTTGGCGGCTGCGATTGAAGTGCAGACCACGCTGGATCACCCCTTCAGCCGGGACATGGCGCTCCGTAAGCCCTCCGAAGCGGACATCAGCAGTGTCATCCCGCTCTCCGACCGGGTCGTTCAGCACGTGGCTGCGCATGCCGCGATGGATCCGAATACGCTCTTCCCCCTGCTTGGTGAGCGGTGGGCGCAAGCCCGGTGGCTCGGCGATCTCCAGCGGGCAGCGGGGATGTGCTTGCTGGGCGGCGGAGAAGACCGTGACCTGCAGCATGAGTTGACTGTCGAGTGGATGTCTAGCCGTCCAAAGCAGCCCTGGATTCTTCTCTTGGCAGATCGGGCGCGCGACTTCATCTCGCTCTGCCGACTCGAACACGAACGCGCCTGGATCGAGCGCATGTTTGCGAGCATCAGCGATCACGCGACCTACAGCGCCCTGATTGCTGAGCACGAGGCAGAAGGCGAGGTGCTCGAGGCCCGTCGCCGGCGAATCCGCAATGCCCTCGTCCACGGCAATCCGGCCACGTTCGCAGTAGTGCAATCGGCGCGCGACTACGCCGAGTTCCTTGGCGGCACGGCGCTCTACATCGCTCTGGAATCGTTCGTCGACGTGACCGATCCGCAGACAGCACTTGCTAAAAGGACCGATGAGTTCATCGCTCTGAAGTCCGGGAAGGACGCCGCGACATATTGGCGTGAGCGCATTGCAGCCGAGGGCTGGCCGCTGCCCTAAGCCAGAGCCCGTTTCGATTCGATGTTGGAAGCCACTGCCACTCTAAGAGGGTGACTGAGCTTGCTTACATGGTGCGCGAAGACTGGGGACAGCACGGCACCGCAATGATTCCGCAGAGCGCCGTGATCCGAGACTGGATCGGCGATCCGCCGTATCTCTTTGCAGTCACCGACGTGAAGAAGTTCAACCACGACGACCGCGGCGCCGACGTCGAAGCCGCCGAGTTCATCGCACCCGAGAAGGCGGATCGGATCGTCTTCAACATCCGCGAGCTCGGCAGCCTGGAGCGCGAAGACGAGGTCATCGACCACGCGGTCGTCGTGCTGCACCCGTACGAGCAACGTGAGCTTGAGACCATTCGTCGTGCGGTCGAGGCCGACTCGACCGGCAGGCTCTTCGTACTCATCTGGTCGCGATATGACCTGGTGCGCACCTGGCTCGATGGCCTCGGCGCGCTTAATCTTCACCCCGGCGAGTCGGTCCCGCTGAGCGATCCGCTCCTGCTCGCTGCGGCTGAGATGATCCACAATGAGGACTACACCGGCCTCAGCTCCGGCCGCGGCAAGGACGCCGTCGTCCAGCTTATTCGGGCCTTCGCCGCCGAGGGGTACCCCGTCGATCCCGACTCCGGGCTACGCGCCTACTTCGCGGTCGGCGGCAGCTTCCATCACGCCGAAACGATCGAGAAGCTCGTCAAAGAGATGACGGCAGGAACTCGCCACCGCGTAAAGCCGCGCTACCGCGACAACATCGTCGAGATCATGCGCGGGCAGCTCGCCGCGAAACAGTAGACGAGCCTAACCACGGGTGCGCGGGAAAGACGTCACGATCGACTCATGGCTTTGACTCTCGGCCCGCTCCTCATCGACGCTGGCATCGACCCCGCACAGGCGCTTGTCATCCGCCACGCCTTCGTGACCGACCCAGAGGAGAGCGGGCTACAGGGACTGCACGCGGACTCCACCGACGCCGAGATGTTGCCCTACACCGCGACGCGATCCTCGGACACGCGACGGTTTCCCGCAGTGCCGCCACGGTTCTGGGTGGTGTTCATCAAGGAGGGCGGAGACCAGGCGCGGTTCTGGTCCGTGGTGGAGAACCGCGGCCAGATCGCCTACGACGACATCCGGCGTACCTTCGACGTCGTCGAGTCCAATCACATGGCAGACCTTCGCAAGCGGCTCGTGATGGGTGGAGGTCGCTACGCACCTGGCGGATGAACGCGAGCACGACGGCGAGCTATCCCGTGATCGGCATTGCAGACGGAGCCGATTCCGTTCCCCGGCTTCGATCGCCTCGTCCTAAGCCATGTACAGCCTCAGGCGGTGATGCGCGAGCATCGCTACGCCTCGTGGCGCACTGCGCTCTCGCCTGTCGTCGGCGTCTACCTCATCACCGACACCTCGGACGGCCGGCATTACGTCGGCAAGGCAGACGGCGCCGAGGGTATTCGACAGCGCTGGAACGGCTACGCGACCAACGGGCTCGGCGGCACCGTCGAACTGCGCCGCGTTGAGCCCAAGAACTTCCGCTTCACTCTGCTGCGTGTTTTCGATCCGTCCACATCAACGCGGGACATCGACATCGCGGAAAGCCACTTCAAGGACGCGCTCGACAGCCGACGCCACGGGCTCAATCGGAACTAGCTCGAGCCGCGCCGGGCATTCAGGTCGGCCACCGGCGCCAGGGAAGCATCACGGAGATCGGCCGTGCTCCTCGAGCGCACGGCGCCGTCGCCCTGAATGGCGAAGGTCACGATGCCCAGCATGAGGTCCTGGACGTCCTGCGCTCGCACGTTCAGGGCGCGCGCGATGTCGGAGAATCCTTCTCCGCGCGCGCGCATGTCGCTCATGACCTGAGTGAGCAGACTCGAGGACTCGACCCGCAGATCGGATCCTGGCTCACCGCGGCGGAAACCAGCCATCGAAAGCTGCCTCGCAAGCGTGCTATAGGTCCACTCCGAAATCACGCCCAGGCGATGAGCACGCAGATTGAGGGCCATCGCGCTGACACGCCAACGCCGCTTGAGAACGAGAACGTCCTCGAGCATCAAGTTGCCGCGGATGGATCCCAACACGTCCGAGCGCGGCATGAGGAACGAGCTGGCGAAGTCATTCGCCGCAAGCTCCTTCTCCTTGCCGGGCTCGATGTGCAGTGACCCACCATGCATGACGAGGTGCCCGAGCTCGTGGGCGAGGTCGAAGCGCAGTCGCTCGGCGGACTTATGAACGTTGAGGAAGATGACCGGCGTCGCTCCATGGCGGAACGAGAAGGCGTCGATGGCTTGCAGCGGCCCTCCGGCCGAGTAAATCTTCGCGCCCTTGGACTCGAGCAGCCGCAGAAGGTTTTTGATCGGTGCCACGCCGAGCCCCCAGGCGCCGCGAAGGGCTTCCGCAGCCTGCTCGGGTGCGACCTCGTCGTCTGAACCGATGAGGTCCTGCAGCTCGGGCACCGCTGGGTCGGGCGCTCGGTAGGTGTCTTCGATCCAGTCCGAAAGCTCCATGGCGAGAGCTGACAGCGCCCGCGCGGTGTCCTCGTCCTTCTTGGCGAGTCGCGACGTTGCTCGGAAGTGGAAGGCATCCGAGGGCGGCAGCTGCTCAAGCGGCCGGTAGAAGAAGTCGACCGGGAAGTTGAGGACGCGTGCGAACTCACGGATCAGCTCTGGGCTGGGCGTTTCTTTGCTGCGCTCGGACTGCGACACCCACGGCGGAGTAGTACCGGCTTCAGCCGCGAGAGCGGTCGCGGTCATCTGGCGAATGGCACGCGCCATCTTGAGGCGCGCGGGAACGAAGGTGGTGGTGCTCATGGCCTGGGAACAGACGCGTCTCAGCGACGCGTCACGGTGAAGCCGACGTCGCCCTCGTCTTCGTCGTCGATCTCCTCGAAGGAGAACGCACCGAGCGCCAGGTCGAACGGCGGGAAGATGATCCGCTCCGACCATGTATCGATCTTCTTGCCGGTCATCGACATCGGGTGCGACAGCTCGAGGTAGACCATGCCGTCGCGCTCGTTGTAGAGCAGGATCCACAGGTCGTCGACCACGAACGAGCCGCCGTCACCCGTTGGCTGGTCGAAAAGGGCGACCTGGCCGTTGAGATCCACGCGACGAGCGAAGGCGACGCCCTTGTCGTTCTTGGTGCTGGGGTTGCCCCAGGCCACGCCCGTGAACTTGCCGCCGCTGCTGGCGACGAGGCCGAGCCGTAGCTGCGGGTGCGAGAAGTAGGGAAGGTTGTCCGGGTCGTCCCGCCGCCATCCACGGCGGAGCAGCATCAGCCCTTCGTGCAGCGCCTCGACCGTGCGCATCCAGCGTGTGTACTCAGGACCAGACTTGGGTGCTGCCGGCGAGACGGTGCGCTTCTCGGCGGCACCGACCGCGACGGCATGCTCGAACGGAGTCGCCTCGAGACGCATGGGGTCCAGCAGGCGCGCGAGATCCTCGCGGGTCTTCGGGGTGTGGATCGCCATCTGCGGTTCCTCTCGTCGCTGCCGTGATCAGAATGAGCATAGCGCGGCGACTTAAAGAACTGCCACATCGACTTAGGTGCGGCGTGTCTAGGCAGTCAGTCCGGGAACAGAGGCTCGTCGCCTTACGTCGCGGAGGCCGCGCGGTTGGTGCTCGCACTCCCGGCGCGGTTCGCCGAGACAGACGGGCTCGAAATATGGGCCGAGTGCGTTGAACGGAAAACGACCCGCTCCCCCACGATGATGCCTGCGTGGCGGCCCGACGGGTCGAAGACGTAGTCGCCCTTGATCTTGCCCACGTACGTCCCCGAGCGCGCAAACTACTTGGCACCGCCGCGCCGAAGCGGACGGCCGTTCTTCGTACAGAGGTCCGCCACGCGATCAGTGTGCGCCAGGCCTCGGACATCGAGAGGAGCGCCGGATGCCGAAGCTGACGGATGAGCAGAAGGCAGAGCGTGCGGCCAAGCGTCAGATGACGAACGCGCTCAATGAGGAGGCGAGAGCGCACCGCGGCGAGGCGAAGCGGCGCGAGTAGCGAGAGAATGGGATGTATTTGACCCACGAGCAGGCAGTGGCCGACGAGCCATGTCGAGGCTGGGGGCTACCCGTGATCGACACCCTCGGCAACTGGCCAGGCACAATGTACCTCATACCGGAGCAAAAGGTTGAGTATGACGCCGATCAGGCGAAGTACAAGGAGATGCGTCCGGCCTGCGACGCGCACCGCTGGAGCATGTCGGGATCTCGCGCCACCCACTGCGGCTACTGCTGCCCGCCGATCCCGATGTCGCCGGAGCAGTACGAGAACATCAGCCGACAACGTCGCTCCGCGGCAGCGAAGGGCGGATCCGAGGTCGCCGCGAGCGCCGGTCGCTGGGTGAAACTCACTGAAGAGTCGGCCAAGGCGCTCAAGCTCGGGAACGCAATGAAGGGCTCGTCGGACAGCGTCAGCCGGGCCATCGTGACCACGAGCAAGGGCAAGATCGAGCATCCTCGAGTTTGTGAAGCCCGGCACGGTCGGCTCAATGCTCGCCAACCCGGCGATGCTGGCGGGCGCCGCGGGCATCATGGCCCAGCTCGCCATGCAGCAGACCATGCAGGAGATTACGGATCACTTGGCTGTGATCGACGAGAAGGTCGACGACACCTTGCGGGCACAGAAGGACGGCGCGCTCGCCCGCATGATCGGCGTTGGGCTCGCGATCGACGACGCCATGCTCAAGCGCGAGCGCGTCGGCCGTGTCTCCGAAGTGACGTGGTCGAGCCTGCACGGTGCCGCACAGATCATCGCGGAGACGTAGTCCTACGCCCTCCGCCGTCTCGATGCTCTGGCCGAGAAGCTGGAGAAGAAGTCACCCGTCGGCGATATCGCCGAGGTCGCGAAGTACGCCGAACGCGAGGTTGAGGAGTGGCTGGCCGTTCTGGCACGCTGCTTCCAGCTCCAAGACGGTCTGGCCGTGATAGAGCTCGACCGTATGCTCGACTCCATCCCAGGCGATCTCGACCGGCACCGCGAAGCCATCCAGGCTGGCCGCGCGAAGCGCCGTGATCTGATCGCGAAGAGTACGGAGCGGCTACTGGCGCGAATGGATGCCGCAGCGGTCACGGCGAGCAACAAGGTGCTCTTCCATCCGTTCAAGCCCGGCGAGGTCGTGCGTTCCAGCAACGAGGTCGGTGCCGACGTGCTGGTCTTCCACGAGACGCTTGGCATCACAGACAGCCGCGTGGACATGAAGAAGAAGCGCTGGGGCACCGCGGCCATCGAAGCGCGGGAAGCGGCGGTCGAGGCCGGCGCTGCGAGAGTTCAGACGGTCGGGAGGCTCGGCGCAAGTAGAGCAGAAGCGGTCGCGTCCTTGAGCGTCGATTTTGCGCACAACGTGAAGGACACCGCGGGCAAAGTATCGAGCACCATCGCGTCGAAGATGCGTCGCGGCAACAGAGACGATTCGACGGACGCCGACGCATCATGAACCTGCTCAAAGAGAGCTCGTTCCGGCCCGCAGGTGACATCGACGCCGACGTGCCGAACGAGTTTGGCGTCTACGCCATCCGCCTTCGCGTGGGCTCGTCGCTGCCCGAGCCGTTCGAGTCGCACCTGGCGTCGCGCCGATCTCGACTCGTCTACTTAGGAAAGGCGACCTCGCTATCGAAGCGCATGCTCGGCAACGAGCTACGCGGCCGCGGTCACGGCACCTTCTTCCGGAGCATAGGCGCCGTGCTGGGCTACCGCCCAGCGGCGGGATCGCTGGTGGGCAAAGCGAACCAGTACAACTTCAGCTTCGTGGCCAAGGATCGCGCGCGAATCGTGGCCTGGATCAACGCGCACCTCGAAGTGAGCTGGGCGATAGTCCCCCAGACGGATGTCCGCGCGGTGGAGAAGGCGCTAATCCTGGAGCATCTGCCGCTGCTCAACCGTGAAGGTAATCCCTTGGCGCTGGCCGAGCTCGACACGCTTCGCATTGAGTGCCGCACCATCGCCGGTGGGCTGTCCACTTCCGCGTTGTAATTTCTACGTCGGCGAGCGTCTTGTCAGCATTGTGCTCATGGTT
This sequence comes from Microbacterium sp. T32, assembly GCF_001619615.1. Lineage (GTDB taxonomy): Bacteria > Actinomycetota > Actinomycetes > Actinomycetales > Microbacteriaceae > Microbacterium. Next base: position 40,103 of record NZ_LQQP01000009.1, on the reverse strand, counting down.
CATAGTCGTGCGCAGATATTGCCTTGGGCGATTCGAGAAGCTTCCGACCACATCAGCATCTGCTTTGACAGCGGAACGACAACTGTCGCGAACTGCAGTCGGCCGGAGGCTCGCTTACCGAGTTGCAGGAGGCGCGCGCTGTGCGTCCTGGTGGGCGTCCAGCAGATCTTGACCGTTGCGCCGGACTGAGCCTGCAACTTCCGCTTTGCCACCACGGGGTGGCGATGTCGGAAGGGCTCCGTAAGCTGACCTTCATGAGGAAGAAGCGCGACGCAATCACCGCTGCGGAGTCCGCGGCGCGTCGCATGCGTTTTGATCGCGTACGCCTTCTCAACGAGGAGCTCGATCGGTTGATGACCGACGCCGCGACGCGTGTCAGCGGTGTCACCAATAAGGCGTCCTTCCTCGCTGTGTCTGCGGGCGTCCTGATCACGGCAGCGACGGCGCAGCTTTGGAGCTTCGCGCGCGGGTTCGGGGTTGCCTCGCTCGTGCTCGCGTGTCTGGCAATGGCGTGTGCCGCGGTGGCATTGAGACCCGGCAAACGGCCCGGCATCGAAGCGCGTCGCCTAGTCGATCGGCACCTGGACTGCACGCATTCAGCGGGCTTTGTCGAGGCCGAGCTGGTGCGGGACAAGGAGACGGTGCTGACCGCGATCGAGCGCGACATCGCCAATCGCGGCCGCTGGGTCTGGGCAGGGTTCGGTGTCTTGGCGGCTGCAGCCGGTTCGCTCGCCGTCGTATTCAGCTTTGAGCTACTAGGGAGGTAGCAAGTGGGACGACCGGATTTTGATGAGAAAGCCTACGACAGCACAGGCGGTGAATCCCCGGGTACATCGATCGATAGCGCCTACTTCGGCGCACGCACCGGAGAAAGCAGCACAGGTGTCCTCTTCCATGGGGACACCAACATTCGCAACGTCTTCGGCACACGAGTGGAGGATGCAGATGGGACGCCCTGACTACGATGAAAGCCCCGACACGAGCGGAGGCAACGAGAGTTCTACTGAGACCAACATTGGGGTGCACTACAACAGCCCTCCCCCTGGCGACATCGAGTACCGCTAACGCCTCGTCGCGGGTCGCGATGCGTCGTTGACTCGAGCATTTGCGTTGCTGCATTCAAGTGGTGGCGGTCTACTGAGACCGCCACCACTCCGTCAAGGTTGGTCACTCTCGTCCTCTACGCGCTCGATCCGCACCTCCAGGGCAGGTGACATCTCCTGCAACAGCGCCGCCCACACCACCGTTTCGAGGTAATCGTCACGGTCGATCGGCTCCTCATGCCATCGGCTACCGCCATGCTCGCGAGTCCGGACGCGGTAGACGCCAGGCTCGACCAGTCGGCGCCCAAGTTCGATCGGTAGCTCCGTGTTCTCGCCCTCATCGTCGGTAAGCCCGACGACTGCGACGTCGCCGACGAGGCGGGCATCGCGTGCCTGTGGGACGTGGAACCGCCACAGGAACGTGGCGCGGCGGTTGAACGGCAGATCGCGAATGAGCCCTTCATCGTTGACGTACATGGTGACGCCGAGGTCGGGGATGTCGACGGCTTCGATCCAGCCGCCGACGGCCCGCTGGCAGTCCTCGAGCGAATCCAACATGCTCGTTCTGAGGGGTGCGGTGTTATCTGCCGGGATGATGATGCCCTGCACCATGGTGGTGTTCCTCCTTTGTGCGTGCGACCGGGAACCGGGATGGTTCTCGTGGAATCGCAGAACACAAACGAGGGACGTTCATCGCTCGAGGCGGGGGTGAGGCGGGGCGGCCGGCGAGCAAGCGTCCTAGTGGGCGTCGCTCGAGCCGGCCGCCCGGGTGGAGTGGAGCCGTCAGGTTCCCTGGGGCTTCGGCGGGGTGCGCGGGCTCTTCGGCGCCGGGGTGGCGTCGAAGATGGCGGCGATGGCGTCGCGTTTGCCTGCTGCTTCGCGTTCGATTTCGTCGCGCACATCTTTAGCGCGGCGTTGGATCGCCGGATCGGCTTTGGTTTTGTCGATCCAGGCTTCGATGGCGAGGCGGACTTCGTCGGTGACGGTCCGGTCGTTGAGCTGGGCGATGATGTCCAGCTGGGTGCGGGTGGACTCGTTGAGTCTGACCGCGAGGGGTTTAATCGCGCCGTAGCCGAGTCCGTTCGCGGACGCAGCCGAGGCGGGCGGGGTGTTGACGTTGGACTCGCTCATGAGGGCGGGTCACCTCCTTGACGGGTGCGGCCGAGAACTCGATTGGTTCTCTACGAGACCGCAGACCAGCAACGAGGTTGGAGCCGGTGCCAGGGTTGAACCGAAGCACCCGCTGGCTCTAGTGAACGACGAGGAGTGCGTGATGCCAACCGTCCGATCGGACGATCCCAGACAGAGATCTACTGGCAGATTCTTCGCTCGGCGCAAACGGCGAAGACTCGTCAGCAAGGGGCCTTAACCCGAGCTGGACGCGGTGGCGGATCGGCGGCGATCAAGAGTTCCCGTCGTCATGAGCGGTCGTATTGAGCTTCACGAGTTCCGCCTGGCGGCGAGCCTCACGTTCTTGCTGAGCAACGAAACGACGCTGACGGTCGGATCTCCTACGCGCGCGGCTGTCGATTACCCGCTCAGTCGCTTCAAGATACTCGTGCAGCGAGTTAGCAGCTTTCGCGAGTTCCGCGTCGGCACTCTTCTGATTGCTGGCCGCATCGGCAAGCTTCTTCAAGCTGGCCGCAACTTTCTCGATAGGTGCCTCCTGGACCATCGTTTCCGCCCACTGGTCCAGATCCAGGAGAGACTGACTCGTCCACGTGCGCGCATCGCCACTGCCTTCACAGATCGCGGTGACCATCAAGCGCCGCTGCATGGTCTCCTCGTAGTCATCTCTGAAGATTCCGAACCAGAAGAACATCGAGCGACCCGGGGCCAAGAACGGGATTCCGTCTCGGACAAGAGTCCGATCGATCGCGGCCTGCGCAACCTCGTCGTCCGCGACAGGTAGAGGCGACCACTCGAACCGAATGTTCCGCGCTGCGGTGAGACCCACGTTCTTCACTTCCAGCAGGATGGCGGCGCCGCCCTCGAACGAGAAGTCGACGATGACGTACGGTCGGGCCTGCTCGAGCTGCGACCCAACTGAGGACCGGTGTTGCCGAAGAGCGAGCCATGCCGCGACCACTGCGACGATCAGGGTTGCGAGTGCCCAGAGAGCCTGCCACTCGTCTGCCGTAGGCCAGCCGTCTACGCGCCACCACTCGTTCATGGTCGCGACTGTAATCGGAACCTACGACAGCCAGCCCGCTCGACGCCACCCACTGACGGAGTTCGGACAACAGGCCTCTCCCTGACGCGACACGCGCACCCATGTCGCCGCTCCATCAAGATCACGCGGTGGCGGCACGCTGCAGGACGGCAGTCAGATCGGCAATACTTCGAAGGATGGTGGTGCCGTACCGAGCCTCGATCTTCGCCTGCGTGTACCGGTGTGCCCACTGCTTCTCGGTGACGACCACGTCGCAGTACGCCGCTGCTACGGGAAGCCCAAGGATGTCGTTGAGGTCGTGAAGCTCCCACCTTTGCTCTGTCTGACGGAGCTTTGCTCCTCGCATCACGTTCGTGACATGCCGCGTCGGCAGATCGTCCATGAACTCGACCACTCCTGCAGGACCGAGGTCCTCCACGAAGCGGTCCCACGTGAGACCGATACTTTCGACCGCCTCGGTGACCGCGGGCCTGATATCACCGAGGTCGGATGCGCGCACGGCGAGATCGAGAATGGGTCCCGACAGCCCTCTTGCCCTGATCTCCGAGGCGATCTTGTTCTCGTGATCGATATATTGCTGATCGAGATGGCGGGTGTCCGCATCCACGCCCGCGAGGCGTGCCATCGCCGGACCGACCCGCAGCAGTTCCGCTTCAAGAAGCTTCGAGTAGCTCTCCTGGACCTTGGGGTAGTTCGAAGCGTCAATATTGTTCCCGGAGCTATGGAGCAGACTGATGTCGAGTTCGGGCAACACGACCTGACAGTTCGTTACGTGCTGGATCCCGGTTCCGAAAACTGCAGGATGGCGCGGCTCCTCGGGGCGACCGTAGCGAGCCTTGAGCGCGCGGTCCAGTTCGGCGGGCAGCACGTATCGTCCGGGCGCCATTGTGTGTCGATTTGAGAGTTCGATCATCACGTTGGCGACGTCGTTCCGGGACCGGTCATTGGAGCGCTTGCCGGTCTCGACATAGCGAATCATGTCGAGCGGAAATGATGCCGTGCCCGCCGCGACGGCAGTGCGGGCGGCGTCTAGCGCCTCTGTGTAGCGGTCACCTGCTGGATGGCCGGTGGCCGCACGGGCAAGGTCGATCCACTTGTTTTGGTCGAGATAGACGCGCAGCATGAGGTCATCATTGCGCCGCTCGGGTGCTCAGAGGGGCGCGAGGTGCTCTGTGGGTCTATGTCGGCTCGGTCGAACCGCCAAAATGTCGGGGGTCTGTCCTACCATCGGCACTCCAGCAATTACCTGAAGGAGGCCACGATGGCTGATTACGACGTGCAGTACGACAAGGACAAGGGCGACTGGAGCGCCAAACGAGAGGGTGCCTCGCAAGCGGCCGGCCGCTACGGCACGCAGGCTGAAGCGCACGACGCTGCGGTGGGGTTCGCAACCCGTAGCGGCGGCGGTGAGGTCCGCGACCACCGCAAGGACAACAACCAAATCCGAAACACGGACACTGTCGGCAAGAAGGATCCGTACCCGCCGAAGGGTTGAGTGCATGAGTCGAGTCCACCTTGAGCATCACGAGGTGGGCTCGACTCGTCCGGACATGGCTATCTCGATCGCCAGGAGAGTTACGGGAGGCGTCTCGCAACTCCGGGATTAATACGTGCTGCCCCTCCGCTGGGAGCTTGGTGCTGTACTTCGGTGGGCCATGCCCCTGCGCCGTTACCACCCTTGAGGTACACGCGTCCGTTCGCGCCGATGCTGGACACGACGGCCAGTTCGGGACGTGTTTCCGCAGTGCAGATCACTCGGTAGCTTCGGCTTACTTGGACGACGTCACCGCTCTTCAGCTTCAACTTCTCATGCGCAGTGATAGTGGCACGCGCGAGGTAGTGGCCGATCCAGGCAGAGATCTCAGCGCGACTCTCGTCACGCACACTGAAATTAGGACAGAGTTCGGTGAGGAACCGCATCTGTCGTTCTGTCGGTGCTGCCGCGGCATGATTGGTCCCCCGGATCCTCGGCTCGAGGAACGCCTCAAGTCGCGCCGTTGCCACGTTGAAAGGCAGGTCGGCATCGAGGGTGCATCCAACCAACGTGGCGAGCGCCAGCTGATGCGCAGCGGCAGGCGTAAGGCTGAGTCTGAGTAGGCGAACAGGTTCGCGCCAATCTGCGTGTGCCATGGGAGACATCGTCGACCACACCTCCGACATCGTCATCGGCTTTCCGCGCTCGTGTCCGGGACCCACGCGCGGGGCGAGGCTAGTCCTGGGCGAATCGAGGCGGAGGTACCGTTGCGCCGCGAGGGCAACTTGCTGGTGTCCACCCTCTTTGGCTGGAGCGCACCGCCGTCGGGATTCCCGCGACGAGAATTCATCGGAGGTGGCGCTACGGCGATGTGCGCTGCCTCTACGGCAACGATTCCGGCCGCCCCAGGCATAGAACGACGCCTCCGCGAAGAAGGCGGAGGCGTCGTGCTCGCAGTTGGGGGTCGGCGAGTAGTTAGCAGCGTACCAACGAGCCGTCAGGCGGTGGCGGCCTTATAGGCGTCGACGACAGTGGCCGGAATGCGGCCGCGGTCACTGACGGTGTGCCCGTTGGCGCGTGCCCATTCCCGGACAGCCGCGAGATCCAGGTCGCTCTTCGCCCGGGGCGCGCGGGCGGTGGACTGGCGGCCAGCGGAGCCGATCGAGCGGGCGGCGTCAACAAACTGCGCGAGAGCGCTGTAGAACTTGTCGGCGTTGGCGTCGGAGAGGTCGATCTCGTAGGAGCGGCCCTCAATCGAGAAGGTGACCTGTTTTCCTTCGCCTTCTTCGAGAACGGTGCCGTCGAGATCGTCGATGAGCTGGGCAATGTGTCGGGTGGCCATATGCCTACCGTACCTTTGATTCCATAACTGAGCTGGCGCTATCCCCGCATTTGGTCCTTGTGTATTGCGAGGAATGTTCGTCAAGCCTTTGCGGGACCGCACGGTGCGCGCGTTCGGAACGCTTCTTCCATTCCGGAATGCAAAGGAACCGGCCCGCCGCCTGACGAAGACGACGGGCCGAGCTGATCATGCGGCTGGGGCTCGGCTACGAGCCGGTCTTCGCCCGGCGGCGAGCGATCAGCACGACGACGATGCCACCGAGGAGCAGCATGCTCGCCCCGATCCCTGCCGGGGTCGTGGCCGTAGTGTCGAAGCCCGTCACGGCGAGGCCGTCGATCACGGTAAGGGCGGCGTAGACCGACCCGCTGGTCGTGCCGCGCACCTCGATCTTGTGGGCGCCGATCTCCGTCTCGGACGGGATAGTCACGGTCGCGGACACCGTTCCGTCGGCGCTGGCCGTGGTCGAGAGCAGCTTGACCGGTGTGGAGTGGAGCCAGATCTCGACCGGCTCATTGGCCGCGAAGCTACTGGCGCTCACCGTCAGCTGGGAGCCCCGGGTGACCGTGCCTGCGGACAGGGAGACCGAACTAGCAGACGCCGAAGCGGTCGGCGACGGAGAAGCGGTATCGGTCGGCTCCGGAGTGGGCGTTGACGTCGGCTCGGGGGTTGAAGTCGGAGTCGGGGTCGGTGTGGGGCTTGGGCTGGGGGTGTTGCAGTCCTCGGGGAGCGTGTAGACGTGCTCGTCGACGGGCGCGGTGAGTGTGGGGCGGTAGTGCTGGACGATGCTGAGCGTCGTCGCACCCTCGGTGGCGAGCGGGATGTCGAAGTGGACCTTCCCGCTTTCGCCGGCCGGGCGGTCGGTGTAGGTCGTGGTGCCGTCCGCGGACTCGGCCGTGACGGTGAAGTTCAGGGTCTCGCCTTCGCGGGTGGTGATGTCCACGGGGGCGGTGGCGGTGGAGTCCGTGCAGATCGGGTCACCGAACGTGGCGGTCGCCTCGACGGGCTGCGGGTTGCAGGAGGTGAGGTAGGAGAAGCTGCCGGAGGCGACGGTCGTGCCGTTGACGACGATCTCCACGGTGTGGGTGTTGTCGTCGTCGAGCCAGGGGCCTCCGAAGTCGAGCGGGAAGTAGTCGTCGTCGGATGCCGTCGGGCGGGTCTTGGTCTCGGTGCGGTAGGTCTGGCCATCGACGACCAGGCTGCCTTCGATCGAGTCGCCTACACCGAGCTTCGCGTAGCCGCTCGATTCGATGCGGAGGAAGTTGAAGTAGCAGCTCGCCCCGACGGCAGGGTCCGTGATGACGGGTGCTGCCTGAGCGGGCGTGGCACCCACGATCACGCCTACGAGGGCCAGGGCGGCGACGGAGAGTGTTGAGAGGAGCCGCGCGAGACGGCTTCTCCAGGCGGAGTGGTGACGAGTACGGGTCATGGCGGATCCCCCAGGATGTGCGGAATGGACGCCGGACACGGCTGGCCGGCGTGCGCCTGTCCAGGACGGCAGGCAGGGTACGTCCGGAGATTACCAATTTCTATTGGTTACCACCAACTCTTCTTGCTTTCAGGCTTGAGCGGTGAGCACCAATCCCGCAAGCACGCCCGAATGGGCGGAGTTCTCACGGGCGCTCGGGATGAACCTACGGCGGCGACGCGACGTGCTGGGGCTCACGCAGGAAGCCGTGGCGGAGCGGGCGGGGATCTCGCTGTACGCGTATCAGCAGTATGAGCGGGGCGCGGTGACGAAGGGTGGCGCAGCGACCAATCCCCGACTGGCTACTGTGCTTGCGATCTGCGGCGTGATCGACGTGATGATTGAAGAGATCTTGCCTCCGCCGCCGCGATTTGACTGGCGCTAACGCCGCCCGGTCGTTAGCCGCGCTTGAGCTGCTAGCTGTCGTCCCTTTTGCGAAGCAGGCGGGGGTCGCGTCGAATTTCGTCGAGATTCCGAAGCGACGATTTGCTTTGCAGTTCGATTAGCCATTCAGCCGGAGTTGTTTCGTAGTCGGCGTCGAGGCCGGCGGGGCCTTCGGAGAAGCCTGGAAGGGGTAGCAAGGTCTCGGTCGTGCGCAGTAGCTCGCCATCGTCGGTCACGACGGCAAGTTGGCGATCGGCTCGCGTGCGGAGCGCGCCACGCGATCCAGGCTTTTGTGTCCAGAGAAGCATCCTGCGGTGGGTGGCCGCTTCCAGATCGCCATCAGGTACTGCGACAGACGCAAAGTCGTGAAGCACGGACGTCTGTCGGTATAGGCGTCTCCAGATGTTCGCGATGCTGACGTTGCGCAGTGCATCGCACAACTCCCAGTAGCGGACCGCCCCATTGGCGGGAGGGACATCTTGAGTGATGGAGTCTGTCGCCTCGCGCTTGAAGTCGATCGACGGAAGCAGGATACGCAAGCGGACGTGTCGGTCGAAGCTCTGCCGCGATAGGCCCGTGAGTGGCATGAGCGTCGCTGCGCTGACAACGCGCGCGATCTCATCCCCGCTCGTGACCTCCACGTCGTCATGGTACGGAGGTCATCGCGGTTCGCTCAACGCAATGCTCATTTTCGGAAATGAGCATTGCGACACGCCGACATTATCCCGCTGTCGGCGCGCGCCACAGCTAGCCTGAACGCACTGAGAGTTCGCGACTTCAGGCACTAAAAGGGCTGATCAGGAACCGATTCTTGACGCCAGGAGAGGTCTGTGAGACCATGAGTGTAGTGCATCATGCTATAACTGAACCCCGAACGCTGACTGCAGTTGCGCCGACCGCGCCAACTCTCTCTTCGCTTGGGGGCACCGGGGGAAGTTTCGGCGGAGAGGTTCCGTGGTCTGATGGGGATGAGTCTTCGCGGAAAAAGTCAGGCGGAGTGATGATCGCTCCGTTCCGATACCTCGCGGCGTGCGACGTCCGCTACGTGCCGCTGAGCAGAGACGACATCTCAATCGAGCCCGCAGGTCGGCGGGGGGACAGGATGTCCTGGTCGTGCTCGTTAAGAGTTCGATTGGTTCGTCGTGGCGTGAGAAGAGGGTCCTTCAGTCGCTTGGGCTCCGAAAGAGGCGCCGGGCTGTTGTGGGCCCCCGCGAGGGATGGTTCGTCGGCCAGGTCCGGAAGGTGCAGCACTTGGTCAACGTCTACCCCGTTCTCGATGTTCAGCGGGCGGAACCAGAGGGTGACGTATTCATGAGCGGCGCCATTGAGAACGAGATGCGGAAGCGTGAGGCGGGCTCCAAAGTCCTCAAGGATGGCCAGTACTTCGAGTGGAGCAAGGGCGACAAGGGCACCTCGCTTCTGTGGTCGAGCGACAAAACTTTGCCCGAACTTATCACCGCAGCTGACTCTGTACTCGGTGCGGCGGACAGCCACCATCGCGGGCTCGTCGATTTTGACGACAAGCCGTCCTTGCCGGTGACTGCGGCGCGGGCCCGTGAACTCGCGCTTTCGAAGCCGCAAGCCGTGACGTTCCTCCGAATCGAGTATCAGTCCGGACTGGCGTTGGTGTGGACGCCATCCCCTGGAACGGAAGAGCTATCGCAGCTGAGTACTTTCTCCGAGGCTTCGGTCTTCTTTTCGCCCGATCAATCTGGAGTGGTAACTCGGGCTATCGGCGCAATGGCGACGAATTCAGTCGTCCAGATGGCTGATAAGATCGTGAAGTCCGTGGCGGGGTAGCTGCTGCGAGGTAGCTACCGGGGGGAAGTATGGCATCACGTCCGCGATTTACGCTTGAACTTGCGCTTCGGGGCACAACGGGAGTTGCTCTGTCGCACCTCTCTGACAACTCGGTCGCACATCAAGAACTGACTGTTCGGAACGAAACCAACCGCCCGTACCATGTGCAGGCCTGGTCTCGATCACAGGACTCGCGCGTATGGTATCCGCAAAGCGCGGAGCCGGAAGCCAAGACCGTCGCTCACCTGCAACCGAGTGGTGTGCACATTGGCATCGAGGAGATTCAGTATCAAGCGGGCGGGCATCCCACTCCACTCGTCGTGGAAATCGCGTTGAACATTGATTGGCGCTTTGGCGCGCGGGGGGCGTGGGATACGACACAGCTTGACTCTGCATACATCACCTGCCAACCGTGAACATAGATGTGGTCAAGGCTTTGCCTTTTCTCGCCGCAGCCTTGGCGCAGATACTGTCGGCTCTAGTGCGAAGGCTAAGCGGACACATAACCAGCGCTCATTTCGAGGCGGCTGAGGCTGCGGAGGCGGTGCCTCCTTTCGAGGCCCATATATCTCCACATCTACGGCCCAAACGCCTCGCCCGCGACTTGATACCCGACGGCTATAAAGCCGATGCAATCGCGCGTGTTAATTCGAAGAACGCAGAGGGAGCCAATGCCCTCACAGGGAGTATCACTCTCCTTTCGGCGGTCCTCGGGAGCGGTCTTGTTGTCGAATCCGTTTGGTACTCAATACTGGTATTTCTTTCCGTTGGAGTGGGGCTTGCTTTCGCGGTTGCATTGTGGACACGAAGTTCGTCCGATTACGTAGACTCGCGCTGGCTCGGCATCAGTCGTTCCGCGGTAATACTTGCCGGCCTCAACGTCTGTGCCGCGCTCGGTATCGTGTGCGTGGGCGCGCTCCTAGGCACCTCACCTGCGCCCGCGGTTCCTGGAGTCCCCTAACCAGGATCAGGGTCGGGTAGTGACGACAGGCGAAGCGGCTGCGAATCCGCGGCCGGCGCCAGTGCTTGCAATCTGCGAGGTGATCGAGATTCCTTCGACCAGATTTTGCCGTTCATCCCGAGCATCTCTGCGCGCTGATCGGGGCGCATGAGCGACCGTCGCCGCAATCTAGAAGTACGCCGCTGCTACTTCAACTTCGCCGTACACCCCGTCCGGGCCGTCAGGCGCACGCACCGTCCATACGGGCTTGGATTGATCAAGGTCGAAGACGATGGTTGAGTCGCCGGTGAAGTTCAACGTCGCGCCCCGATCGGTGCCATCGATGAGTGCCTCGATGTCGAGGGCGTACCTCGTCTCCCATTTGACGCACGCGAACTTCACAGGAAGCGGACTGAGGATGTCGTCGTACTTCGCGATACACACCCGATTGCCGCCACTGAGCGGGTCTTTCAGTGCAATTGCCCACGGGCGCGACTCGTGTACGGCGGCGTCGATCGAGAGTTGTCGGTCCACCGGGTAGTTCCGCCTCTGCACATTTTCAATGACGGGGCGGATCCGGTCATCGACGACGTAGGAGGCTTGCCCACGATCGGATAGAGCAGGATCAGGGCACGATACGTAGTGTTCGTCGATCTCGAAGCAGGGGTCGAAAACTGGTCCGAGGTTCACGGTGACGCAGAGCCGAGCGTCTCGACGAGGTGATGTGTTGGACTCCATGCACGTCAGGTCGGTGTAACGAGAGCCCCTTGCTTCAGGGAGCGTCGTGGGGAGAGTCGGTCTGTACACGACAACGTCCGTGCGGGTCAGGGGTGGGGGGCCTCCAAATGCTGCATTAGCAACGAGTCCTGCGATGACGAACGCCAACACCGCGAGTCCGACGACGGTGGACGTGATCACTCGTCGACGTGTCGATGCCCACGTTAGATGCGCGATCTTCTGCTTCCACGTGAGGGATTCCGGCTTGGAAGGCGATGACGGTGCGTCTCCTCTCCACGCCATGCGACGCTGACGAAGCTTCGCTGGACTGGACCTCAAGTCGTTGAATCTCTCGTCAAGTGCCTCAGCTAGAGCGGACGCAACTGCACGCGTGCGAGGGGTATGGCCGTCTTCTCCAGGCTGAAACGCCGTTCGCGGCTCCTTCAGTGGCTTAGCCGCCCACTGCTCCGACCAGCGCTCCAAGCAGAGCGCGGCAACGTGCCGGAAGGCGGACGTAGTCTTCTTCTCTAGTCCTTCGTCGACCTTCCGTGCGGACATCGATCCGGCACCGACTGCTCGGCCCCCGAGATCTTTTTGTGCCTGGTCCAGGTCATGCGCTGGCCGCATGCGGAGAAGCCAACCCGCCGCGAGGAGTTCGCCGCGGCCGGCGAGCGGCTCCGACAAGATCACTGTCAGCTCGCTTCGAAGGACGGACTCCGCATCGACGTCTTCTACGCCGACGCTTTGCAGCCAGCTTTCCGCAGCCCGCTTCACATTGCGCCCTTGCTGCAGGCGAAAGCTTGGGTACCTGGCAAGAAGGTCCTGCAGATCCTGGGCGACAAGGCCCGTCCTCATCACGCCAGCCGGTGGGATCTCAGCTTCCGAGCCGGCACGTGCGGCGCTATCGTCCGAATCGTTCGCGCCCACCATGGCGGCATTCTATGGGTCGCCAAACTGCTTGACAAAAGTCAAGCAATATGTTAACATGCTACTGGGTTGGCCCCCATTGAAGGAGGCCACCATGGCCCGCGACAACACAAACGACCAGAACGATCCAGGTGAGCTCGCGACGGAACACATGCGGTTCCTCTACTCACCTGGCTACAGCACCTACTTCCCTCTGCAAGCGAGCGACGCGATCCGCGGCTTCGACAACTTCGCGTACGGACGAGTGACAGAACTCGTCCAAGAAGGCGTCGTCCGCTGCTTCGCTGATCTCCTGCTCGCCTGGCTTATCTACGGCAATGCAGTGCTCGCGTGTCCCACCTACGACCTCTATCTGCTCACCGTCATCCGCGCAATCGGCCTGTGGGTCGGCGATGACAGAGCCGAAGAGCACGTGCAGATCGAATTTCTCCCGCGCAGGGAACCGACCGACGACCAGCGCGCACGCTGGTCCGTCAACGGCATCTACATGATGGGCACCCTTGTAAGGGAAGGGTCGGAGGCAGACCTCTTCGCTCATCCCGCCTTCGACCGTTCCAACTACGAACACGCGAAGGCTACAAGAGCCTTGCCGGGATGGAAGGAAGAAAGCTTCCTCTGAAACCTGGCGCTAACAAGCATCAACACACACCAGTCAGCTGGGCCAACTCACGCCTGCTCGCACCCCCGCGAGCAGGCGTTTTTCCTTTCCCTCGAAAGAAAAAAATCCTCGCGGTTGCCGAGGGAATGAGGACAGGGAACGTGGGCGATGTCCGCTTCCGCCGTCCCTCACTGGAGCCCTGGTGAACCACAACGAACTGATCGCAAATCTCATCTCCGCCATTCGGGCGCTAACCGCCGCCGTCGAAGCCCTAAACGGGGACAGCGAAGCCGAAACGCCGAACGCTGACGTCCTGCAGGACGCGAACGAACATTTCGACGAACTCGAGGTGCTCATGCGCCTCATTGCCAAGCTTCTCTAGGTCGACCGGTCTAGAGAGTACCGCGGCCGGAGGCCGCCTCTAAGGAAGGAAGAACTGAGAATGATCGGTACCAAGAACGAGCTCGCGCAACTGGGTGCAGCCTTCACCTCCACTGGGCTTGCTCAGATGAGCGCTGGCATGCAGCGGCAGACGAGCCGCGAGGCGGAGCGTGTTCAGGCGCAGGCGATCGTGGCGGAGGTGAAGGAGCAGGGGCGTGCGTTCCTGACAAACTCCGTGCTGCAGAACGTCGGTGCTCTCACGGCACTGGAGCAACACCTCATCCAGGTCGCCCCGCTCGGCGAGGCCCGCTACAAGCACGTCGTCGACGCCTTCACTATTGGCGCCGCGCAGGCGATCTCCCGGCTGTGATGACGTGCCCGTGGTCGAAGTGCTCAGCATCCTCGGTGTCTATGCCGTCATCTTCGCGGTCTACGTCGCGGTGGTCCTCGTGATCGCCTTCGGCCGGCAGCCGCTGGAGCAGTGGATCGGCCGACGCCGGGACCGTAAGCGTGCCCGTATCGAGGCGGAGCTCGACCGCACGCAGGCCGAGCTCCGCCAGACGATCCTCCAGCTCGCTTCCGCTTTGAACGGCAACGCGCTGGAGGCCCGCAAGGCCCTGATCCGCGAGTCGTACCTGGCCCGCGGCGAGGTACCGAAGGAGTAGGTCCCCGAACCGACCGGGGCGGGTTATCCGCTACCGCAGGACGGTGCTACACGGCCCGCCCCGGTCCTCCTCTCTACAGCCGCTGGCCGAGTTCGTGCCGGTGGCCGTCGTCATCTGTGGAGGCGTGGTTGTGGTTTTCGCAACACGCTCACGCTTATCCACACCCCCACCTCTGTGGGCCGCGACCACGGCATCGGCGGGTGCGCGATCGGACGGTTGCTGAAGCCCGGCTGAGAGCGCATAACCAGGGGGCAGCCCCCGCACGGCCCCGATAGTCGCCGTCATTCCCAGCGGGTAACAACCGCTGCGGGAAGGAGCACATTCTCATGCACACCACCAACACCAACGCCGAGCCGTTGAAGAACGTCGGCATCTCCGACGGGACGCCTCCGGACGACTCGGCGCGCTACACGACGATCCTCGTCGACCCGCCCTGGCCGACCGGTCAGCAAGGGAAGTACGGCGCAGCCTCCAAGTACGCCCTCATGACCCTCGAGCGCATCAAAGCGATGCCGATCGGCGCCCTAGCTGCCGACAACGCCCACCTCTACCTCTGGTGCTACCCGGCTACGCGTTACGTCGCCGAGGACGTGATGCGGGAGTGGGGGTTCGAGTTCAAGGACGAGTTCGTCTGGGGCAAAGACCAGATGGGCCTCGGCCAGTACTTCCGCCACGCCCACGAAACGCTGCTGCTCGGCGTGAAGGGCAAGCTGCCGGTGAAGTTCCGCGGCCAGCGATCGTTCACGATGCTGCCCCGCCAGGACCACTCCCATAAGCCGGAGGAGGTCCACGTCATGATTCAGCGACTGAGCCCTGGCCCCTACCTGGAACTCTTCGCCCGTCGCCCCGCCCACGGGTTTCACGTCTGGGGCAATCAGGTCGACTCCGACATCACCATCCCTGGCTACCCCGTGCCCAGCGACATCAAGACCAAGACCAACACCAACACCAACACCAACACCACGAAGGTCGCCGTCACCGAGGAGGCAGCCGATGCCTAGCCGCCTGCGCCAACTCGACCTTCTTCTCCGCCTTCTGAATGGAGCCCCTCATGTCCTCCTCCGACCGCGGCCCACTCGAGGCCGCCAAGGCTTTCGCCTGGACCGTCTTCTTCATCGCCCTGCTGCTGTGGGCGGCGGTCTGGCTGATCCAGCAGATCTGGGTCTGGCTGCTCGTCCTCCTCGCCGTCGTCCTGCTGGTGGGCGGGGTGGTGTGGTGGCTGCGAGCACGCCGCGACCGCTGGTGACGCACTCGATCGTGAAGGGGGCCCGCTTATGAGCCGGTCATCGTCACCGAAGCGGGGACGGGGACGTCCGCGCCGCGAGTACCGCATCCGTGTCCGCGGGGAACGACGTGAGCACCCGGACTACGACAAGCTCGCCCGCGCCCTCCTCGAGCACGCCGCCATGGAAGAAGCCAAGCGCCGCGTCGACAACAACGACGGCACCACCACGACGAACACGGAGATCGACGGCGTCAGCGTCCCGTCGACGGACGACGAGAACGACGGGGACGCCGATGACTGACACCTGGCGTCAACTGCACTGGCGGCGTCCCTTCGAAACGGCCACCGCCCTCGGGTTCCTCGAGACCCTGGCCGCCGACGAGTCCCGCGGCCCGGTCGTCTTCGAAGCCCGCGCCGAAGGCGGCACCATCCGTCACCTCATGGGTGGGCACCGCACCACGCTCTCGGGGATCAGCAGCAGCCTCAAGCGGCTCCTGCCCGGCGTCGCCGTCACCGACCTCGACGCCGACCGTGTGCCGGTGGAGCGGTCGGGGCGAGTGCGGATTCGGCAGCGCAACCTCGGCCTCAGCCTCGACACCACCGGCGCTGCCCTCCGCGCCCTCTACGCCGCTCTCTCCGGGGCGGTCGGGAAGGGCGACGTGCTGGTGCTGCAGGTCATCCTCGGCGCCAGCGTCCCACCCGCTGCACTGCCAGCCTCCACCCCGGATCCGAACCTCAGCCTCTTCGACCTCATCACCAAAGGCAGCCGCCCCGCACCCCTGGAAATCCGGGCAGATCTGCGGGACAAGCTCGCCCAGTACCGATTCCGCGCCACCATCCGCATCGGCGTCACCGCGCCCAGCCCCGTCCGTCGCCGTCTCCTCGTCCACGCCGTCCTCGCGGCCCTCCGTCAGCTGCAGACCGGCTCAACCCGCATCGATCTCGTCTCCGACCGCCCAGAGCTGGTCGATGAGGCGGTGATCCCGGCGAAGAAGCCGCTGCGCCTGACCGCCGCCGAAGCCCTCTGCCTCCTCGGCTGGCCCACGGGCGAGACGGTACTTCCCGGGATGCCACCTATCTACCCACGCCTGATCGCTCCACCTGCTGGCTACACGCCGAGCAAGGAGCGTGTGTTCGCCACCACCAGCGCCCCCGGCCCGAGCCTGCCGGTCGGGATCTCGATGAAGGACGCCGTCCGCCACACCCACGTCATGGGACCCAACGGCGTCGGCAAAAGCACCGTGCTGCTCAACCTCATCGCCGCCGACATCGCCGCAGGCCGCAGCGTCGTCGTCATCGACGCCAAACGCGACCTCGCCATGGACGTCCTGACCGTCATCCCCGAGCACCGCGCCGAGGACGTTGTTGTCCTTGACCCGATTACCCCGGACCCGGTCGGTCTGAACCCGTTCGCCGGGGCGAGCGAACAGGCACCGCTGGTCGCCGACCGGCTCCTCGCCGTCTTCCGGAGCCTGTTCCCGTCAGCGTTCGGCCCACGCACCAGCGACGCCGTCCACGCCTCCCTTCTCACCCTGGCCGGGAAGAAAGGATCGACCCTCGCTGACCTCCCGCGGCTGCTGACAGACGACCGCTACCGGCGCAGCTTCACGAAAGACGTCACCGACCCGTCGCTCGCCGAGTTCTGGGCGCAGTACGACGCCGCGACCCCCGGCGCCCGCTCCGCCATGATCGGCCCCGTCCTCACCCGACTGCGCCAGTTCCTCTTGCGTCCCTCGATCCGGGCGGTACTGGACCAAGCTGCACCGCGCTTCGACCTCCGCGATCTCTTCGATAAGCCCCGCATCCTCGTCGCCCCTCTCAACCGCGGCCTGCTCGGTCCCGTCGCGGCCGAGCTGGTCGGGTCGCTGCTCGTATCCCAGCTGTGGCAGCTGACGCTCGCCCGGGCGGACGTGCCGAAGGCAGAGCGCCGTCCGGTGTCGATCTACCTCGACGAGGCGCAGATGTTCGTGCGTCACGAGTCCGACCTCGGCGAAGCCCTCGAACAGTCACGGTCCATGAACGTCGCCTGGCACCTCGCCCACCAACACCGCGCCCAGATGCCCACGAGCCTGCTCGCCGGGATCGCGGCCAACGCCCGCAACAAGATTCAGTTCCAAGCCGACCCCGTCGATGCCGCCGCCGTCACCCGGCACTCCGCCCTCACCCCGGAGGACGTGATGAAGCTGCCACCCTTCCACGTCTACGTCGACCTCATGGCGGGCGGGGTGCAATCCGGCTGGTTCTCCGCCGCCACCCTGCCGCCACCGGCCGCCATCTCCGACCCCGACGCTGTCCTCGCTGAAAGCCGTGCCCGCTACGGAGCCATCACGCTCACGGGCGAGCAGACCACACGGGCCGCTGACGGGGAGGGTGACGCCGACAGGGTGATGCTTGAACGACAGCAGGGTGAAGAGGGTGACGCCGCGACCGATGAGCCCATCGGGCGACGCCGAAAGGCCCGCCCATGACTGCCGAACTTCGCTCCATGAGAAGAGGGAACGGATGTCCGGTCGGTCGTCCATTCGACCGTCCGATCGCTGACGCTTCCACTCCGCGTTTCCCGCGTGATTCTGCGGCTCCTGGCCTCAGTTGGGAGCGGACTACTCCGCCCCTGGCGGAGTCCCAGACCGCCCACCAACCCGCAGGACCGTCACGTAGACGGGCTAGCCATGGAGGGAGGCACTCATGACGATGCGCCTGCCTCGCACTGGTGCGGGACCGTCGAAGCTGCTCCTGCTGCGCTCGGAACTCTCGCCCCGCGACGACGACATCCTGACCTTCCTCAATCGACACCGCTACGCCACTACTACTCAGCTGAGGGATGTCTTCTTCGCCGAGCACGCCACCCCCACCGCCGGTACCCGGGCCTGCATCCGCGTCCTCCACCGGCTCCTCCACAACCGGCTTGTTGCTCGCCTGGAGCGCCGCGTCGGTGGCACCAGCCGAGGATCCGCCGCCAGCATCTGGTATCTCGACGCTCCCGGCGAACGCCTCACCCGACCAGAAGGCGCCCGCAGACGCCGCTTCGCCGCCGTCTCCACCCCGTTCCTGACCCACACGCTCGCCGTCACCGAAGCCCACGTCGCCCTCATCCGCCAGGCCCGCACCGGCGCCGTCACCATCGAACGCATCGACGTCGAACCCGACTCCTGGCGACCGTTCCTGACGCGAGCAGGCACTTCGACCATCCTCAAGCCCGACCTCTACGCCCATCTCGCCACCCCGGAGTACGACGACCACTGGTACCTCGAAGTCGACCTCGGCACCGAGAGCATCCCCGTCCTGCTCGCCAAGAGCCGCACCTACGCCGCGTATAGGGCCACCGGCCGCGCCCAAGCCGAACACAAGGTCTTTCCCCGCGTGTTGTGGCTCCTGCCCGCACAGGCCCGCGTGGACCGCCTCCACGCCGCCATCCAGACTGCCCCGGAGCTCGACGGTCGGCTGTTCGTCTGTGCGACGACGGGGCAGCTCTCGGAGGTGCTCGAGGACCCCGATGCCTTCGCTACGCAGCCGACCGATCCCGAAGGAAGGAGGAAGCCGTGAGCCCCGAGCTCCCATCCCCAGCTGACCGTGAACCATCCGACTCGGGCGAGAAGGCGCCGTTCGGGCCGGAGGCGGCCGCGTCCGTCGAGCGCTCGCTCGCCAGTCTCCGTGACCCCGACGACGCCCTGAGGATCCTCCAAGGCGTTAAGGAGAGTGGCTCGGCCTTCGCCGCGTACCTGCTACTCCCGGACACCAACGTCGCGGCTCCGGACATCCTGGAGCGCTTCTACGACAGCTACGCCGACGCCTGGGAAACCTTCGCCGAGTTCCGACGCGACGTCCTCGACGGCCTCGGCTGGCTGGAGGCGCTGGAGAAGGTCCTGAGTGAGCAGGGCATCCCCGACGATCACCTCACCTGGAACCACGCCGCCGTCGACAAGAACATCCTCGACACCTACGACGTCGTCCACCTCGACGGCTGGTGGCACGTCTTCAACAAGTAGCGGAAGCAAGTTTTCCCCAGGTCAGTGGGGACAATTCCACAACACCAAGCATCTCGACTTAAGAGGTGAAGTGAGCGTAAATCAAGGAGCCAAGTCCGCCCGAACGATGGGCAGAAAGGAGCAACTATGACCATCACCAACACAACGAGTTCCACGTTCGAGGACAACTCGTGGCCAGCGCCACCTCCTGCGGCCGTCGGTTCGATCAACACGATCGCCGGGCTCGAACACCTCGCACTCGACACGGCTGCGCAGCCCCGAGCTTCCAAGCAGGGCACTGCCGTGCTCTACCTCCGCGTGTCCACGGTCCGGCAGCTCAACACGGGTGCCGACGTCGACGCGGACGGCAACAGCATCGCCACTCAGCGGCAATGGGCGAGGGACGCAGCCTGCGAACTCGGAGCCACGGTCGTGGAGGAGTTCGTCGACCCAGGTCACTCGGCGCAGTCGATCGAGAAGCGCCCGGAGTTCAAGCGCATGATGCGTTACATCGACGAGCACCCCGACGTGCGGTATGTGGTGATCTACATGCGCTCTCGCGTCTTCCGCAACCACCTCGATGCCGCCGTCACCAAGATCCGACTGAGGGAAAAGAACGTCACACTCGTCTCCGCGAAAGAGAAGTTTGGCGACGACTACATGGGCGACGCCATGGAAGCCATCACCGACATCATGAACGAGGTACAAGTCCGCCAGTCTGGTGAAGACATCAAGGTCAAGATGGCCCATAAGGTCCAACGAGGCGGCAGCGTCGGGCGGGCGAAGCTCGGCTACCTCAACGTCCGCAAGGAGTTCGACGGCCGCCTAGTCAACACCATCGACCTCGACCCTGACCGCTACCCAATTCTGCAGTGGGCGTTTGCGCAGTACGCGACCGACCAGTACTCCATCTGGCAGTTGTGCGGCCTCCTCGAGGAGCAGGGACTGACCACCCGCCCATCATCGAAGCGACCCGCCCGACCGCTTTCACCCAGCGCTCTCGCGAAGATCCTCCGCGACCCGTACTACGCAGGCACCATCCGGTACAAGGGTGCACTCTACGCGGGACGCCACCAGGCAATCATCGACAAGACGACGTTTCTTACGGTCCAGAAGATCCTCGACCGACGCAACCGCAAGGGCGACCGAGACATCACCCACTTCCACTACCTGAAAGGTCTCCTTGCGTGCGGACAGTGCGAATCCGAAGGCCGCACCAGCCGGCTCGTCTACAGCCAGAACGTCGGCAACGGTGGCACGTACGAGTACTACCTCTGCGCAGCCAAACAACGCGGAAACTGCACCATCGGCACCATGAGACTGGACGACATCGAAACGGCCGTCGCCCGCGCCGTCGCCGCCGAACGCTTCCACACCGAATCCGTTGACACGATCCGACGCGAGGTCACTCGCGCCATGGAGACGTTGCAGGCCGCCGACCGCGAACTCAAAGACAGCCTGCGAAAGCAACTGACCACCCTCGAAACGCAAGAAGACCGACTCATCGACCTCGCAGCAGACGGCACCATGCCCAGCGACAAGCTCCGCGGCAGACTCAACGACATCACCCTCCAGAAAGCCTCGATCAAGGAGCGTCTCGTGAAAACGGAGACGCACCTTCGATCAGGCGCCGAACGAGTACTCGCCTACGTCGACCTCCTCGAGAACCCCGGAGACCTGTACGTCAGCCTCGCAGGCAACACACGACGTGACCTCCTGGCCGCGTTCTTCCAGCGCCTCATCGTGTACGTCGAAGACGACGGTCTCCACATTCGCCCCATCCGCACCGACGTCAACGAAGCTCTCCACGACTGGCAGACGAACACCCACGCCGCAAACGAAAGAGCCTCCCGCGTTTCCGCGGAAGGCTCTCCGTTTTCGACCACCCAAAGGGACTCTTCGTCCAATGGTTTGAGTAACAGTCAATTGGTCGGGATGACAGGATTTGAACCTGCGACCCCTTGACCCCCAGTCAAGTGCGCTACCAAGCTGCGCCACATCCCGTCGCCCGCGAGCGGGCAACTCGATTATCTTACCCGCTCCACGCACGTCCCGCGAACCGGCGCCGTCCCGGGCGTGTGCCGGGCGCTCGGCATCCGTTCCGTCGCGCCGAAGTGCTCGTCGGACGCTTTGGTCGTGCAACCTCGCGCGATCGACCCCCGCTGGCATCCCTTGCCCGTGTCCGACCCCCTCGCTACGGTCGCGGCATGGCCATCGAGATCCTTCCCGCCACCGGCGACCGCTTCGACGACACCGAGCGCGCGCTCGACAGCGGCGACGGGTCCGAGTGCCAGTGCCAGTGGTGGCTGCTGCCCAATGGTCCGTGGAAGGACGCGTCGATCGCCGACCGCACCGAGATGTTCCGCACCGAGCTCGACGGCGACCTCCCGCCGGGGCTCATCGCCTACGTCGACGGCGAGCCGGCCGGGTGGGTCCGCGTCGGCCCGCGCACCGCGCAACCCCGGCTCGCCCGGACGCGCGACGTCACGGCATCCACTCCGGAACCCCTCGACGACCCCTCCGTCTGGGCGGTGACGTGCTTCGTGGTCCGAACGGCGCACCGGGGCGGCGGGCTGATGAAGAGCCTCCTGGATGCCGCGGTCGAAGCCGCCCGCGACGGCGGCGCCCGCGTCGTCGAGGGGTACCCGCTCGACCCCACCGCCGCGAAGAGGTCGTCGAACCAGCTCTTCCGCGGCACGGTCGCCGTCTTCGAAGACGCGGGCTTCACCGTGATCGACCGGCCGAAGCCCGACCGCGCGCTCGTGTCCCTCACGCTCCGCGACTGATCCCCCGACCTACGATGGAGGTTCCCGAAGGAGCCTCGATGACGGATGCCACACCCACCGCGCGCGTCGACGCGTGGCTGTGGGCCATCCGCGTCTACAAGACCCGGTCGGCCGCGACCACGGCGTGCCGCGCGGGGCACGTGCGCGTCAACGGTGAGCGCGCGAAGGCAGCCCAGCCCGTGCGCCCGGGTGACGAGCTGCGCGTGCGAATCCAGGGCTTCGACCGCATCCTCGTCGTGAAGAAGACCATCGCGAAGCGCGTCGGCGCGGCCCTCGTCGCCGAAGCGGCCGACGACCGCACTCCCCCGCCGCCGCCCCGCGAGAGCATGCCCTTCGTGCCGGTGCGCGACCGCGGCGCGGGACGTCCGACAAAGCGCGACCGCCGCGAGATCGAGAAGCTGCGCGGCCGCGACCTCGACTGAGCCCGGAGACCCTCCGCGACTGCCGCGCTCACCCGGTCCTGCACAACCTCAGCGATCCGCACAACCTCAGCCCAACTCCGTCCTGCGCAACTGAGCGAGTGCAGATCACTGACCGACCGCCGCGCTCGCCCCGCGAGGCACAACCTCAGTGATCCGCACAAGATCAGCGATCCGCACAATCTCAGCCCAACTTGGTCCCTCGCGACTGAGCGAGTGCAGATCACTGACCGACCGCCGCGCTCGCCCCGCGAGGCACAACCTCAGCGATCCGCACAAGATCAGCGATCCGCGCAACCTCAGTCGGAGACCGCCCACTCCCACTGAGCGACCGCGGATCGCCGACCCACGGCTGCAGCCACCGCCGGACTCAGCCCAGCTGCTCCCGCAGCCACCGCGCCCCGCGCACCGAAGCTCCCAGCTCCTCCACGCGCGCCGCGAGCCCCCGATCGCTGGTCACGACCGCGACAGGATTCCGCGACTCGATCAACCGATGCGCGACCGCGACGATCTCGTCGTCCCCCGAACCGGGCGCCCGGACCACATCGACGTGATCGACCTGCTCCGCCGCGCGCGCGTCCCCCTCGAGCACCGCCGCGACGAACGGGAACCAGCGCGTCGCCGAAAGACCGAGTTGCTCGGCATCCACACCTTGCGTCGCGAGCTGTGACAGCTGGGCGAGTAACCGGGATGCGGCTCCGGCGCGGTCCTTCCACCATCCGTCCGGCACCGACCCCACGACGTTCGCGACGTCGACGATCACGGCCGGGCGCACCCCCAGAGCCTCGCGCAGCTTCGGCCACGCGGCCGCGAATCCCGGGTGCAACGGACGGGATGCCACGTCCTCGACCGGCACCCATTCCAGCGCCACGCTCTCCGGGTCGCTGATCACGGGTTCGAACGGCGTCGTCACATCGGCGACGAGCGTGGAGTACGACCAGATGCCGAGGTCCAGGACGCTCTCGAACCGGGGTTGCACGGCATCCACGGGGACACCCGCCTCCTCCGCCGACTCGCGCAGCGCGCCATCACGGGCGGACTCACCCTGGTGCCGCGCCCCGCCAGGGAGCGCCCACGTGTCACCGAAGTGACTCCACGACACGCGGTGCTGCAGCAGCACTCCGCGGTCGGCATCCACCGCGAGAAGACCCGCGGCGCCGAATCGTCCCCAATACCGCTCGCCCGTGGGCGCTTCGACCCAGGCGTCGCCCGGATCGCGGGGCCCGTGCGGGCGCCGCGGCTCACCGGGGGCCGGGGGTTGGATCGTCATCCTCCCCAGCCTGGCACAGCCCGGACCCCTCACTGCCCGTCGGCGTCACATGAGGCCAGAATCGTCGACCCGACACCCGAGGGCCCCCGGCGGCGCACCCGATCGCCGAAACGGCATCTGCCTGACAAATCCCACGCAGCCTGCAACCGACTGCCAGCCCACTGCAGTCTCGTGGCCAGTGCCGTCCGGACAGCGCGAGCGCCCCGGCCGAAACCGGGGCGTTCGCGGGCCGACTCAGCGCTGGCGCTTCTCGCGGATCCGCATGTTGAGCACGATCGGCGTGCCCTCGAAGCCGTAGATCTCGCGCAGGCGCCGCTGGATGAACCGGCGGTAGCCCGGGTCGAGGAACCCGGTCGTGAACAGCACGAAGGTCGGCGGACGCGTCGACGCCTGCGTCCCGAAGAGGATGCGCGGCTGCTTTCCGCCGCGCAGCGGGTGCGGGTGCTCGGCGACGAGTTCGGCGAGGAACGCGTTGAACTTGCCGGTCGGGATGCGCTGATCCCACGACTCCAGCGCCGTCTCGAGCGCCGGCACGAGCTTGTCGAGGTGACGACCGGTGCGCGCGGAGATGTTCACGCGCGGCGCCCACGTCACGTGCGCGAGGTCCTGCTCGATCTCGCGCTCGAGGTACCGGCGCCGGTCGGCGTTCTCCATGTCGTCGTCGTTGAGACGGTCCCACTTGTTGAACGCCAGCACGAGCGCGCGCCCCGACTCGAGCACGAGGTCGATGATGTTGAGGTCCTGCACGCTGATCGACTGCGAGACGTCGAGCACGACCACCGCGACCTCGGACTTCTCCAAGGCGGTCGAAGTGCGCAGCGACGCGTAGAAGTCGGCGCCCTGCTGCAGGTGCACACGACGACGGATGCCGGCGGTGTCGACGAGCGTCCAGAGCTTGCCGCCGAGCTCGACGACCTCGTCCACCGGGTCGCGGGTGGTGCCCGCGAGCTCGTTCACGACGACGCGTTCTTCGCCCGCCGCCTTGTTCAGCAGCGACGACTTCCCCACGTTCGGTCGTCCCAGGATCGCGACGCGACGCGGACCGCCGATCTCGTACTTCGCGACGGCCGAGATCTCGGGCAGCACCTTCATGAGCTCGTCGAGGAGGTCGGCGACCCCGCGGCCGTGGATGGCCGAAACGGGGTGCGGCTCGCCGAGACCGAGGTTCCACAGCGCCGCGGCCTCCGGCTCCTGGCGCGCGTCGTCGACCTTGTTGGCCACGAGGAACACCGGCTTCTTGGTCTTGCGCAGCAGCCGCACGACGTGCTCGTCGGTCGCGGTGGCGCCCACGGTGGCATCCACGACGAACAGGACGACGTCGGCGAGGTCGATCGCGACCTCGGCCTGCGCGGCCACCGACCGGTCGATGCCCTTCGCGTCGGGCTCCCAGCCGCCGGTGTCGACGAGCGAGAAGCGCCGGTCGAGCCACTCGGCCTTGTAGGTGACGCGGTCGCGGGTGACGCCCGGGGTGTCCTCGACGACGGCCTCGCGGCGGCCGAGGATGCGGTTCACGAGCGCCGACTTCCCGACGTTCGGACGCCCCACGATCGCCACGACCGGCAGCGCCGGCAGGAACTCGATGCCGTCCTCGCCCGAGGCCAGCCCCGCGAGGAGCGCGGCATCCTCCTCGTCGAGGTCGAAGTCCTCGAGGCCGGCGCGCAGCGCCTGCGCGCGCTGTTCGGCCAGGACCTCGTCGAGCTCGGCCATCTTCTCGGCGAGCTGGTCGGGCCCGCCTTCGTACTCGTCGTCAACGCCCATCGCGGGCTCCCATCGTGGAGTCGACGACGTCCAACACGGCGTCGACGGTCTGTTCGAAATCGAGGTGGGTCGAGTCGACGACCTGCACGCCGGGGGCGGCGGTGAGGAAGTCGACGACCGCGGAATCGGCGGCGTCGCGCTTGTGCAGCGCGGCTGCGACGGCCGCGGCGTCCTGCGAGGTCAGCTCGGCGCTGCGGCGGGCGGCGCGCACCTCGGGCGCGGCGGTCAGGAGGATGCGCACGGGCGCATCGGGGTACACGACCGTGGTGATGTCGCGGCCCTCGACCACGACACCGCGCAGACCCGAGGATGCCACGAGCCGACGGAACAGGTCGTTCACGGCCTGCCGCACGGCGGGGACGCGGGCCACACCGCTCACGGCATCCGTCACACGGGGCTCGCGGATCGCGGCGGTCACGTCGGTCCCGCCCACACGGACCCAGCGGTGTTCCGGGTCGAGCGAGATGGCGTAGTCGAAGTCGCCGAAGACCTCGAGCACCGCGGTGGCATCCGAGGTGTCGCTGCCGTGCTCGAGCGCGTGCCACGCGAGGGCGCGGTAGGCCGCTCCGGTGTCGAGGAATCCGAAACCGAGACGTGTGGCCACGGCCTTCGAGACGCTGGACTTGCCACTGCCGGCGGGGCCGTCGATCGCGACGACCGCGACGGGCGCCACGGCCGGGGGCTTGGTGAGGGGTTCAGTCATGGGTGGTGCTCGCAATCCGCCATCCGCGCTGCTGGAGCCCGTCGACGGCTCGGTGGACGGCGTCGGGGACGACGCTGATCTCGGCCAGGCCGAAGGGTGCCCCCGGCGAGTGCTCGAGACGCAGGTCTTCGACGTTGACGTCGAGTTCGCCCAGCTCGCCGAAGAGGCGGCCGAGCTGCCCGGCGGTGTCGTCGACCATGACGACGAAAGTGTCGAACCGGCGGTTCTGGCCGTGCTTGCCCGGCAGGCGCTCCACGCCCTCGTTGCCCCGGCGGATCGTGTCGGCCACGGCCCGACGGGCACCGGGCGCATCGGGGTCGCGCAGCGCCGCGGCCACGTCCGCGAGGTCGGCGGCGAGCGCGTCGAGCACCTCGACCACGGGGGCCGCGTTGGCGCCGAGGATCTGCACCCACAGTTCGGGAGCGGATGCCGCGATGCGGGTGGTGTCGCGCACACCCTGTCCCGCGAGACGGAGGGACCCGTCGGGCGCCGAGACGAAGCGGCCCGCGAGAAGGCTCGCGACGAGCTGCGGAACGTGCGACATGAGCGCGACGGACTCGTCGTGTTCCTCGGGCGTCATCTCGATGAGGGTCGCACCGAGGTCGAGGGCCAGGCCCTCGACGAGGGACAGGTCGTGGGCCGAGGTCTCGCTGTCGCGGCAGACCACCCAGGGCCGCCCAACGAAGATGTCGGCGCGGGCGGAGATCGCTCCCCCGCGCTCGCGTCCGGCCATGGGGTGCGACCCGATGTAGTGGGTGAGGTCGACGCCGCGCGCGCGGAGCGTGCGCAGCGGCTCGAGCTTGATGCTCGCGACGTCGGTGACGACGGCATCCGGGTAGGCCGCGAGCTCGCGCTGTACGACGTCCGCGACGACGTCCGGCGGCACGGCGACGACGATGAGCGAGGGACGGTCGTCCTCGCGCTCGGCGCGCCCGGCGCCGTAGTCGATCGCAAGACGCAGCTGCGACGGCGACGTGTCGGACAGCACGACGTCGACGCCGAGAGCGGTGAGCGCGTGGCCGACGCTCGCCCCGAGGAGGCCCGACCCGACGACGCGGACGGTGCCGCTCGTCCGGGTCGCCAACGGCGCCTCCGCGCGCGCGGACGTTCCGTTCGGTTCGATCATCGGGTCTCCTGCTGCCCTGGCGGTGGCGTTCGCACCGCGCGGCGCCCGGGGGTCACTCGGCCGGAGCGGCCGGAGTGTCGCCGTCTCGACGAGACAGCGTGAGCAGTGCGCCACGTTCTACTGTAGTCAACTCGCGGGCCTTCCCCACCGGGAGAGTTCCCAGGTGGAGGGGTCCGAACTGCCGCCGGACGAGTTCGACGACCGGGTGACCGACCTCGGCCATCATGCGCCGCACGATCCGGTTCTTCCCCGAGTGCAGCGTCAACTCGACCAGACTCTCCCCGCGCGAGGAGTCGAGGAGCCGCGCCTTGTCGGCCGCGATCCGCCCATCCTCGAGTTCGACGCCCTTGATCAGTCGCTGGATCGTCTGGGGCAGCACCTGTCCCTCGACCTTCGCGATGTACACCTTCGTGACACCGAACGACGGATGCGCGAGCACGTGGGCGAGGTCGCCGTCGTTGGTCAGGACGAGGAGGCCCGAGGTATCGGCATCCAGGCGTCCGACGTTGAACAGACGCTCGTCCCAGTCCTTCGTGAAGCGGCGGAGGTCGGGGCGCCCGCGGTCGTCGCTCATCGAACTGACCACGCCGGTGGGCTTGTTGAGGATCACGTAGCGCTTCGACGTGTCCAGCTGCACCGCGACGCCGTCGACGTCGACGAGGTCGCTCTCCGGGTCGATGCGGGAGCCGAGCTCGGTGACGACTTGGCCGTTCACGCGCACGCGCCCGGCGGCGATCATCTCCTCCGACACCCGGCGCGACGCCACCCCGGCGTTCGCGAGCACCTTCTGCAGGCGTACGCCCTCTTCGCTCATCTGAGCACCTCTCCGTCGAATCCGTCCGCGCCGTCGTCGAGCAACGGCGAGATGTGGGGCAGCTCGTCGAGCGAGTTGATGCCCAGGTTGACCAGCAGCTGGTCGGTCGTCCCGTAGTGGATCGCCCCCGTGTCCGGGTCGGTGAACACCTCGGTGATGAGCCCGCGGGCGAGGAGCGTCCGGACGACCGAGTCCACGTTCACCGCGCGGATGGATGCCACCTGCCCCCGCGTCACAGGCTGCTTGTACGCGATGACGGCCAGGGTCTCGAGTGCGGCCTGCGACAGGCGCGAGGGCGCCTGCGTGTTGACGAACTCCCCCACGACGTCGTCGTACTCCTCGCGGACGTAGAGTCGCCACCCGCCGCCGACCTCGCGCAGCTCGAAGCCACGGCGGGGGCCACCGGTCTCGCCGTCGTAGTCGGCGACGAGGCCCTCGATCGCCTGGCGCACGGCCGGGACGGGTGCGGCGACGGCCGCCGCGAGCGACACGAGGCTCTGCGGCTCGTCGAGGATCAGCAGAATCGCCTCGAGGCGCCGAGCGACGGATGCCGTATCGTTCGGGCGCGGGGCGGGCGCGGCGGGCGCGGTCGTGTCATCGGTCATAGTCGGCTCCCAGGGCGGCGAGGTTCTCTTCCGACCACCTCTCGGCGGTCCAGCGCAGGGTCAGCTCCCCCAGCGGTTCGAGCTGCTCGAACGACAGCGCGGCGTGACGGTACAGCTCGAGGATCGCGAGGAACCGCGCCACGACGACCCCGGTCTGTGTCACCCCGGCGACCAGGTCGCGGAAGTTGAGCGTCCCCGATCCGCGCAGCAGCGTCACGACGATCGCGGCCTGCTCGCGGATGCTCACGAGCGGCGCGTGCAGATGATCCAGCCCCACGGTCGGCGGCTGCTTCGGCGCGAGCGCGACGACGGCGAGCGCCGCGAAGTCCTCGGCGCTGAGCGTCCACACGAGCTCCGGGACGGCGCTGCGGTACTTCTCGTCCAGCCGCACGTTCCGCGTGTGGCGACGGTCCTCCCGCTGCAGGCAGCGCGCGAACCACGCCGACACCTCCTTGAAGGCCCGGTACTGCAGCAGTCGCGCGAAGAGCAGGTCGCGCGCTTCGAGGAGCGCCACCGACTCGGCATCCACGAGTTCGCCCTGGGGCAGCAGCCCGGCGATCTTCATGTCGAGCAGCGTCGCCGCCACGACGAGGAACTCGGATGCCTCGTCCAGATCGCCCGCCGGACCGAGGGCGCGCAGGTACGCGATGAACTCGTCCGTGACGCGGCTGAGCGCGACCTCGGTGATGTCGAGTTCGTGCGCCGAGATGAGGTTCAGCAGCAGGTCGAAGGGACCGTCGAAGACGGGCAGCGAGACGCGGAACCCGGTGTCGGGCGCGGCGGGCGCATCGACGGTGGAGTCCGCGCCGTCCGGCGTCGTGGCGGGCGAGCTGTCGTCAGGCGACGGCGCCACGGGCGACCAGCTCCCGCGCCAACCGCATGTAGGCCTGCGCGGCGGCGTGCTCGGGCGCGAACTCCGTGATCGGCATGCCCGAGACCGAGGCATCCGGGAACTTCACCGTGCGCCCGATGACCGTTTCGAGGACGTCGTCGCCGAACGCCTCGACCACGCGCTCCAGCACCTCGCGCGAGTGCAGCGTGCGCGGGTCGTACATCGTGGCCAGGACCCCGTCGAGTTCGATCGCGGGGTTGAGGCGATCACGGACCTTGTCGATCGTCTCGATGAGGAGCGCGACACCGCGCAGCGCGAAGAACTCGCACTCGAGCGGGATCAGCACGCCATGCGCGGCGGTGAGCGCGTTGACGGTGAGGAGGCCGAGCGACGGCTGGCAGTCCACGAGCACGACGTCGTAGTCGGCGGCGACCTTGCGGAGCACCCGGGCGAGGATCGTCTCGCGCGCGACCTCGTTGACGAGGTGCACTTCGGCGGCCGACAGGTCGATGTTGGCCGGGATCAGATCGAGGCCCTCGACGCGCGTGTGCACGATCGCCTCGCGCGGGTCGCGCTTGGTGTCGAGCAGCAGGTCGTAGATGGTCGGGACGTCGTGCGTCTGGATGCCGAGACCCGCCGACAGCGCACCCTGCGGGTCGAAGTCCACGGCGAGCACGCGGCGGCCGTAGCCCGCGAGCGAAGCCGCGAGGTTGATGGTGGTCGTCGTCTTACCGACGCCGCCCTTCTGGTTGCACAGGGCGATGATGCGCGCGGGCCCGTGGCTGTCGAGCTTCGCGGGCGTCGGGAATCCGCGATACGGCCGTCCGGTGGGTCCGAGAATGACCTCGTCCGCGCTGTTCGCCGTCCCCTTCGTGCTCGCCGACACCGAGTCTCCCGCCTTCGTCATAACGGGGTCGAGTCTACTCGCCGGCCCGCCGCCCGCCGGGAGACCACGCGGTACGCACGGCCTTCCGGGCCGCCCACGCTCACCGCGCCCGCGGGTGTGCCGTGGCGTACACGTCGCGGAGAGCGTCGACCGAGACGTGCGTGTAGATCTGCGTCGTGGCCACCGAGGCGTGCCCGAGGAGTTCCTGTACCACGCGGACGTCCGCGCCGCCCTGCAGCAGATGCGTCGCGAAGGAGTGGCGGAGCGTGTGGGGCGAGACGTGCGCGGTGAGCCCCGCCCGCTCGGCGGCGGCCTGGATGATCAGCCACGCGCTCTGGCGCGACAGTGGCGCCCCGCGGACGCCGAGGAAGAGTCGCGGTGTGGCCCGGCCCTTGGCCGCCCAGGCAGGCCGGACCCGCGTGAGGTACGCCTCCACCGCGGCGCGGGCGTACGAGCCGACCGGGACGATCCGCTCCTTCGCGCCCTTGCCCCGCACCCGCAGGACGTCGCCGTGCGCGGTGTCGTCGACGTCGAGCTGCACGATCTCCGAGACGCGCGCGCCGGTGGCGTACAGCAGCTCCAGCAGGGCACGGTCGCGGACGGCGGACGGATCCGCGGCGGTCGCATCCGCCGAGCCCGGCGCGGGGCCGGCGGCATCCAGCAACCGTTCGACCTGCCCGATCGACAGGGCCTTGGGGAGCCGTCGCGGTGCCTTGGGCGGACGCAGCCGCCCGCTCGGGTCGTCGTCGGACCGCCCCTCGCGCACGAGGAACCGGTGGAGCCCACGCACCGACGACTGCAGCCGCGCGAGCGACGACGCCGCGGGCGGCGGTTCAGCGCCGGCGCGCTCGGCGGCGAACTCCGCGACGAGCGCCGAGGTCACGGCATCCGTGTCGTCGATGCCCCGCTCGGTGAGCCAGGCCGTGTAGATCCCCAGGTCGCGCCGGTACGCGGCGACGGTGTGGTCGGACAGCCCGCGCTCGAGCGCGACGTGTCGCAGGTACGTCTCGACGGCACGCTCGAGCTTCACGTCACGCCGACGCGGCCTCGCGGCGCAGCACCTCGGCGGCCGCCAGCACGCCGGTGGCCAGGATGCCGTTGCGCAGACGTCCGGCGAGCACTCCGTCGATCACATCGGCCAGGGGCACGCGCTCGACGCGCATGTCGGACTCCTCGTGCTCACGCTCGTAGTCCGTCTCGACGTCGGAGAGGCCGCGCGCGAGGAAGAGGTGGACGACCTCGTCGTTGCCGCCGGGGGTGGTGTGGATCGAGACGAGGTGCTGCCACCGCTCGGCCGCGAGGTCGACCTCTTCGCTCAGCTCGCGCTTCGCCGTCTCGATCGGCGGCTCCCCCGCGACATCGAGGAGGCCCGCCGGGATCTCCCAGTCGCGCTCCTTGATGGGCTGCCGGTACTGCTGGATGAGCACGACCCGGCCGTCGTCGTCCAGGGCGACGACGGCGGCGGCGCCCGGGTGCTCGACGTACTGACGGGTCATCTCGCCGTCGCCGTACTGCACGGTGTCGGACCGGACGTCCCACACCGCTCCCTGGTACACGAGGTCGCTGGCGACGACCTCCAGGTCGACGGGCTCGTCACGCAGCGACTCCATGTCAGTCCTCCTCGACGGCGAACAGCTCGCTCGAACGGTGGCGCTCGAGCGCCGCCCCGACGAGTCCGCGGAACAGCGGGTGCGGCTGGGTCGGACGCGACCGCAGCTCGGGGTGCGCCTGGGTGGCGATGTAGTACGGGTGCACGTCGCGCGGCAGCTCGACGTACTCCACGAGGTCGAGGTCGGGGTTGAGGCCCGAGAAGACGAGGCCCGCGTCGCTGAGCTGCTGGCGGTACGCGTTGCTGACCTCGTAGCGGTGGCGGTGGCGCTCGAACACGCGGTTCGCGCCGTACACCTCGGCCGCGAGCGAGCCCTCCGCGAGGTCGGCCGGGTACAGGCCCAGGCGCATGGTGCCGCCGAGGTCTCCGCTCTGCAGGATGTCGACCTGCTCGGCCATGGTCGCGACGACGGGGTGCACGGTGTCGGGGTCGAACTCGCTCGACGATGCGCCCTCGAGCCCGGCGACGGTACGCGCGTACTCGATGACCATGCACTGCAGCCCCAGGCAGATACCGAGCGTCGGGATGCCCTGCTCGCGCGCGAAACGGAGCGCGCCGAGCTTGCCCTCGATCCCTCGGATGCCGAAGCCGCCGGGAACGATGATGCCGTCCACCGTCGACAGGGCCTTCGCCGCGCCCTCAGGCGTCTCGCACAGGTCGGACGGGATCCACGTGATCTTGACGTGCGTCTCCTGCGCGAAACCGCCGGCCTTGATGGCCTCGGTCACCGACAGGTAGGCATCCGGGAGGTCGATGTACTTGCCGACGAGGCCGATCGTGACCTCGTGCTTGGGGTTGTGCACCGCCTGCAGGACCCGCTGCCAACGCGACCAGTCGACGTCGGCGGCCTTGTCGATGCCCAGCGCATCGACGATGTAGGAGTCGAGACCCTGATCGTGCAGCATCGTGGGGATGTCGTAGATGCTCGGCACGTCGACCGCGTTGACGACGGCGTCCTCGTCGACGTCGCACATGAGCGCGATCTTGCGCTTGTTCGACTCGGTGACCGGGCGGTCGCTGCGGAGCACGAGAGCGTCGGGCTGGATGCCGATCGACCGCAGCGCCGCGACGGAGTGCTGCGTGGGCTTGGTCTTCTGCTCACCGGAGGCGCCCATGAACGGCACGAGCGACACGTGCACGAAGAACACGTTCTTGCGGCCGAGCTCGTGGCGGATCTGACGCGCGGACTCGATGAAGGGCTGGGACTCGATGTCGCCGACCGTGCCGCCGATCTCGGTGATGATCACGTCGGGCTGCGGAGTCTCGGTCGCCTGCAGGCGCATGCGGCGCTTGATCTCGTCGGTGATGTGCGGGATGACCTGCACGGTGTCGCCCAGGTACTCGCCACGCCGCTCGCGCGCGATCACCTGCGAGTAGATCTGGCCGGTCGTGACGTTCGCGGCCTGGCTCAGCTCGATGTCGAGGAAGCGCTCGTAATGACCGATGTCGAGGTCGGTCTCGGCGCCGTCGTCGGTGACGAACACCTCGCCGTGTTGGAACGGGTTCATCGTCCCCGGGTCCACGTTGAGATAGGGGTCGAGCTTCTGCATCACGACGTGGAGTCCACGCGCCGTGAGAAGGTTGCCGAGGCTTGCCGCCGTCAGGCCCTTACCGAGTGACGAAACCACTCCTCCGGTCACGAAGATGTGCTTCGTCGTGAAGGTCGATGCCGTGGTGTTGTCGTCTGAATGTCCCGCGTCCGAAGTCTGCATCACGGGCTTCGATCCTATCAGTCGTCTCGGAGGGTGGCGGCGCGGCGCACGCCGCGCGTTGGAGGAAGTCTGGCATCGACCACCGACACGCATGTCACTCCGGCATGACGATTCCGTGTCTTCCGGGCGGGATCAGCGCACCGAGCGGCCGGTCTCCAGCAGCTCTCGCGCGTGGGTGAGAGCCGCCTCGGAATCGCTCAGTCCCGACAGCAGACGCGCCATCTCGGCTTCCCGTTCTGCGCCCTCGAGCCGGCGGACACTGGATGCCGTCACCGCGCCGTCGTTCCCCTTCACGACGGTGAGATGGTTGCCGGCGAAAGCCGCGACCTGCGCGAGGTGCGTGACCGCGATCACCTGCGAGGACTCCGCCAGCCGGGCGAGTCGCCGCCCGACTTCGATCGCCGCGGCGCCGCCGATCCCGGCATCCACCTCGTCGAAGACGAACGTCGGCACGGGGTCGACGCCGGCGATGACGACCTCGATCGCGAGCATCACGCGGCTGAGCTCGCCGCCGGAGGCCCCGCGCGATACGGGCCGCGGGTCGGCGCCCGGGTGCGGGGCCAGCAGGATCGCGACGTCGTCGCGCCCGTGCGACCCGGGCGTCGGCGACGGCGTCACCGCGACGGTGAGCTTCGCGTCGGGCAGGGCCAGGGCGTGCAGCTCTTCCGTGACGGCCGCCCCGAGCCGCGCCGCAGCCTCGATCCGCGCTGCAGTGAGCGCCTCCGCCGCGGCATCCAGTTCCGCGGCGGCGTCGTCACGCTGCGCGCCGAGCCGCTCGATGCGGTCGCCGTCGTCGTCGAGTTCGAGCAGCCGGGCCGACCCGGTCTCGAGCAGCGCGATCGCGGCATCCACCGATCCGTGGGCACGCGCGAGCCCGGCCAGGACCCCGCGCCGCTCGTCCACCGCGGCCAGCTCGTGCGGCCCCGATTCGTCGAGGTCCGCGAGGTACCCCGACAGGGCGACGGAGACATCCGTTGCGCGGTACCCGAGGTCGGCCACCTGCTCGCCGATCGCCGCGAGTTCGGCATCGCTGCCGGAGACGCGCTCGAGCGCCCTGCGGGCCTCGGCGAGCAACGTCACGATGTCGGGGGTGTCGTCGTCGCTGGAGAGCACGGCGTGAGCGCTGACGGCGGCGATTCGGAGCTCTTCGGCGTTCGCCAGACGCTCCGCGCGGCGCTCGAGCTCCTCCTCCTCGCCGGCGATCGGCGCGGCCGCCTCGATCTCCGCGATCGCGGCCCGCAGCTCCTCCGCCTCACGCGCACGGTCGTCGCGGTCGGCCGTGAGCGTCGAGAGCTCGGCATCCAGCGCTCGGAAGGCGTCCCAGGCCGCACGGTACGCGGCACGGGCGGTCGTCACGGGATCGCCGCCGAAGCGGTCGAGCGCATCGCGCTGAGCGGATGCCGAGCGCAACCGCAACTGATCGGATTGCCCGTGCACCACGACCAGGTCGTCCGCGAGGTCGGCGAGCACGCCCGCCGGCGCCGTGCGGCCGCCCACGGTCGCGCGGCCGCGGCCTTCGCTCGAGACCGTGCGCCCGAGATACAACTCCGCGGCGCCGTCACCGAGGGGCTCGACGTCTCCCCCGGCCTCCCGCACGCGCGCCGCGACGGGCCCGTCCTCGGGGACGAGCCACACGCCCTCGACCGCGGCCTGGGCCGCACCCGAGCGAACGGCGCCCGAATCGGCGCGCTGTCCGAGCAGCAGGCCGAGACCGGTGACGACCATGGTCTTCCCCGCGCCGGTCTCGCCGGTGATGGCGGTGAAGCCGCGTCCGATCGGCAGCGTCGCGTCGGCGATCACCCCGAGATCGCGCAGCCGCATCTCCTCGATCACGGCATGCCTCCCAGCGCGCCGCGCCAGCCGGTCACCGGGAGCCGGAACTTGCGCACCAGCCGTTCGGTGAACGCGGCGGGGTGGAGGCGCGCGAGACGCACCGGACGCGACGACCGCCGCACCACGACGCGCGCGCCCGGCGGCAGTTCGTGCGAACGTCGACCGTCGCACCACAGGATGCCGCTCCCGCTCGTGCGCTCGAGCACCTCGACCGCGACGGTGGCGTCGGGGCTCACGACGAGCGGGCGCGCGAACAGGGCGTGCGCGGACAGCGGTACGACGGCGATCGCCTCGACGGTCGGCCAGATGACGGGGCCACCGGCGGAGAAGTTGTAAGCGGTGGAACCGGTGGGGGTCGCCATCACGATCCCGTCGCATCCGAACGACGACAGGGGCCGCCCGTCGACCTCCATGACGACCTCGAGCATGCGCTCCCGGCTCGCCTTCTCGACCGTGGCCTCGTTCAGGGCCCACGTCTCGAAGATGACCCGATCGTCGGCGTCCAGCACCTTCACCGCGAGGGCGAGGCGCTCCTCGACACGGTAGTCGCGGTCGATGACGCGGCGTACCGCGTCGTCCATGTCGTCCCGCTCGATCTCGGCGAGGAAGCCGACGTGGCCCATGTTGATGCCGAGGATCGGCGCGCGTCCACCGCGGACCGTCTCGGCCGCGCGCAGGATCGTTCCGTCGCCGCCCAGGACGATCGCCAGCTCCAGGTCGTCGACACCTACGTCGACGCCCAGGGTCTCGACGCCGTCGAGCGACAAGCGCTCGGCGAGCTCGGGCCGGTCCTCCGCGGAGACGACGGGAATCGCCCCCGCCGCGCGCACGGCGGACAGCACGCGCTGCGCCGCTTCGACGGTGTCGTCGCGGCGGGCGTGGACGACGAGCAGGATTCGGCGTTCGCTGGGGGTCATCGGCTTCCGGTCAGTCGGGTCACGGTGCTCTCCCATTCTGAGGGGTCGGTGCCGCGGGTGTCCGAGAACCACGCCACGTACTCCTGGTTGCCGTGCGTTCCGACGATCGGCGAGGCGATGAGGCCGGCGGTCCGCAGGCCCACGTCCCACGCGGCCCAGAGAACGCCGTGGACGGCATCCGAACGCAGCGCCGGGTCGGTCACGAGACCGCCCTTCACGGCGGTGCGGCCGACCTCGAACTGCGGCTTGATCAGCAGGATGACGTCGGCGCCGGGAGCGGCCGTGGCGACGACCGCGGGCAGGACATGGTGCAGGGAGATGAAGGACAGATCGCCGGTGACGACGCTCGGGCGCTCGGCGACACCGGTCGCGGCGGCGAGGTTCTCAGCGCTCATGAACCGCACGTTATACCCCTCGACCGACACGACCCCGGGGTCGGCCGCCACGGTTGGGGACAACTGCCCGTGCCCCACGTCGACGGCCAGCACCGGCCGGGCACCGCGCTCCCGCAGGACCTGGGTGAAGCCCCCGGTTGACGCCCCGAGATCCACGGCGACCCGCCCCGCCGGGTCGAGGTCGAACGCGTCGAGTGCCGCCACGAGCTTGTGCGCACCGCGGCTCACGTAGTGGTCGGCGACGGCGACCTCGATGCGCGCGACGTCCTCCACCCGCACCGAGGGCTTGACCACGCCGCGACCGTCGACGGTCACAAGACCGTCGGCGATCAGCTGCGCCGCGTGCGTGCGCGATCGCGCGAGACCACGTGCGGCGAGCTCGGCATCCAGTCGGCCGCTCATCCGTCCGCCGGCGTCGCCGCGCCCGATTCGAGGCGCCGCGCGAGCTCGTCGTGCAGGGCGGCGTAGGCGTCCGCGCGCGCGTCCAGCGGCTGCTCCTCGATGATGCGCAGGCGGTCGATCAGTCCGGCGTCGGCATCGGTCTCGCGGTCATCCGACATGGAGGCCATCGTATCGGCGTCAGCGCACGCGGAACGGGTCCGCGTACAACTGCTCCGGAACCCGGAACCCGAAGATCGCACGGCCCGAGTTCCAGATCGCCGCGGCTCCGGCTCGGAGGAGGTCGATCTGACGGTTCCCCGCCGAGACGATGCGCAGATCCACGCCGTCGATCTCGACCACCGCGTCGCCGACGCGCGTGCGGGCGCCCTTGACGATCGTCGCCGGATACGGCTCGAACAGCTGACGCAGGTCGGCGACGATGTAGTCCGGACGCTGGTTCGGCGACGCGGCGAGGAGCTGCTTGGGTCGGTCGATCCCCGTGAGGACGTGCACCGACCTCATCTCCGCCCCGCGGGCACCCTGCACGTCCGTGTCGAGTCGGTCGCCGATGAACAGCGGCGACCGAGCGCCCGTGCGCGCCACGGCGACGTCGAAGATCGGACGCTCGGGCTTCCCCGCGACCGTCGCCAGACGGCCGACGGCGGTGTGCACCGCTGACACGAGGGTGCCGTTTCCCGGCGCGATCCCGCGCGCCTGCGGGATCGTCCAGTCGGTGTTCGTGGCGATCCACGGGATGCCACCCTCTTCCACCGGAGTGGCGAGCGCATAGGCCGCCTCGGCGAGCTGCTTCCATCCCACCTCGGGAGCGAAGCCCTGGACCACCGCCGCCGGAGAATCCTCGGCGCTCCGGGTCACGACGAAGCCGGCCTTCTCGACCTCGACGACGAGACCCTCTCCCCCGACGACCAGCAGCGTGGAGCCGGCCGGCACGAGGTCGGCGAGCAGGCGCATCGCCGCCTGCGGACTCGTCACCACATCCTCGGGTGCGACGTGGAGCCCCAGCGAGGTCAGGTGTTCCGCGACCGAGGCGTCCGTCCGCGACGCGTTGTTGGTGATGTACCCGAGGCGGTGTCCCTCCTCGGCTGCGCGGTTCAGGCCCTCCACCGCGTGCGGCAGGGCTCCCGGTCCGGCGTAGACCACGCCGTCCAGGTCGGCGAGCACGACATCGACACCGTCCAGAGGAGTCGGTTCCGGCTTGCTCCGCCCGAAGATCATCGCGTCTCGTCCCCGTTCCCGTCCTCGTCCTCGTCGGCTTCTTCGACAGGGACGACGCCGGATGCCACGTCCACGCCGCCGTCCTCGTCGATGAGGTCGATCTCCTCGACGACGATGACCTCGCGATCGGCGACGCCGGCAGCCGCGTCGAGGGCATCCGCGGCGATGTCTGCGCGACGGAACCACTCGGCTGCCTCGTCATCGCGCCCGAGCTCCTCGAGCACGGCGGCGCGGGCCGCGAACAGCGCGGGGCTCCACTC
Source organism: Microbacterium sp. T32 (assembly GCF_001619615.1). GTDB lineage: Bacteria > Actinomycetota > Actinomycetes > Actinomycetales > Microbacteriaceae > Microbacterium. The sequence goes on along the minus strand of NZ_LQQP01000009.1, from coordinate 1,462 downwards.
GAAGGCGCGGTCCGGGTCGGCCTCCGGGATCTCCAGCTCCTGCAGCGCGCGCTCCGGGTCGCCGAGGTCGAGGCGGGCACCGGACATCGCGATCGCCAGCTGCGCGCGGACCGCGGTGGGCAGCGTCGAGCGGTCCACCGAACGCCCCTCCTCGAGGGCGCGGTCGGGACGGCCGACACCGCGCTCGCTGTCGACGATCAGGGGAAGCTGCTCGTCGGACCCGGAGATACGACGGTGCGTGCGCAGTTCGCGAAGAGCGAGCGCGAAATCCCCGATGGCATAGGCCGTGATCGCGACGGTCTCGCGAACGATCGCGACGCGACCCGCGCTCCGGGAGGCCGCCAGCGCGTGCTGGTGCGCCAGCTGCGGATCCTCCTCGATGAGACGGGATGCCATGACGAGGTGTCGGGCGACGTTCTCGGCGTTGTCCTTGCTGAGAGTCTTCAGCTCGTTGCGCGCTGCGCCCGGAAGATCGCGGGCGGTGACGTCCTCGGGGACGACCGGCCCACGCTCCCGCTGATCCTGCGGGGGCCGAGTCGCGCGACCCTCGGAGCGGTCGAAGCGGCGGGGTGCGCCGGCGCCCGGCCGCCGGTCACCGGAGGGACGCCGGTCCCCACCCTCGGCGCGCGGGCGGTACGGACGCGAGTCACCGGACGTCGGCCGCCCCGGACGCGAGTCACCGTCACGGCGCGGACGGAAGTCCCCGTCGCGGCGGGGGCGTCCTGCCGAGTCGCCATCCCGACGCGGACGGAAGTCCCCATCACGATGCGGGCGACCCGTAAAGTCACTGTCCCGACGCGGGCGGAAGTCCCCCTCGCGACGCGGTCGACCAGTAGAGTCGCCATCCCGACGCGGACGGAAGTCCCCATCCCGACGTGGACGCTCGGAGCTGTCACCGGCACGACGGATAGGACGGGCGTCTCCGCGACGCGGTCGACCGTCGCCACCCGTCGGGCGCGAATCGCCGTCGCGGCGAGGACGATACGGGCTGTCGCTTTCACGCCGGGGCGCGCGATCGTCACCATCGCGGCGGGGGCGCGCGGTGCGCTCTCCGTCACGACGGAACGGACGCGATGACGCGTCTCGAGCCGGGCGCCCTGCTCCCGAAGCCCCACGTTGCGATCCGGGTCGTGAACGGTCGTCGGAACGACCTCCATTGACGTTGCGCTCGTTGGAGTCGTCGCTCGACATGACGATCCTTTCCCCGGAAATGTGTCCGTATATGCGAAATGGCCACCCAGCGTTGGGTGGCCATTTCGTGGAAAGGAAGTCCGGCGGTGTCCTACTCTCCCACAGGGTCCCCCCTGCAGTACCATCGGCGCTGAGAGGCTTAGCTTCCGGGTTCGGAATGTAACCGGGCGTTTCCCTCTCGCTATGGCCGCCGAAACACTATTGATGTTTCAAAAACCAACAACGAATGTCATTGTTGTTTTCCCGACCGTACATCGAGAACCACTCAGTG
>NZ_LQQP01000008.1 GCF_001619615.1 Microbacterium sp. T32 | reverse complement strand
GAGGGCGAGGAACGTCGCCGTCGCGAAAACGACGGCGACCGGCGGGGTCACCCCCGCCGGTCGTGGCGTGTCCGTCATGGCATCCGGGTCACTGCGAGAGGACCGGGCCCGCTTCGAGCGTGCGCTCGTACTCGCGCTGCGCTTCGTCGTTCAGTTCGGTGACGCGGCGACCGCGGCGGGCGACCCACGCGCCGAACCACACGGTGAGTTCGCGACCGAGCACGAAGGCGACGATCGCGAGCGGCGCAAGGACGCTCGCCTGGACGACGTCCACGCCCTGGCGGACTGTCAGCATCCAGAAGGGAGCGGCGAAGAGCGCACCCAGGATGTAGCCGCCCCACGAGATCACGCCGACGATCAGACCCCAGACGACCCAGTGGCCCCAGCCGCCCCGGTTGATGAGCGAACCGAGGAACCAGAAGCCGACGAAGAACGCCACCGTCGGAACCCACAGCGTCCAGGTGGCGAGCGCCGAGAGGGCGGCATCCGCGAGACCGTCGATCTGGATCCTGCCCAGGAGCAGGCCGAGGCCGAGCGTCGCGGCGAGATACAGGACGGCGAACACGAGCGCCGCGAGGAGGCCGATGGCACCGGCGGCACCGCGGTTGCCGCGCGGACGGGGGGCCTCGGGGGCCTGGACGAAGATCGGCTGCGCGGCGCCGACCGGACGCGACTCGTCGGCATACGCGACGGTGGGGGCGGCCGCGGCGGCACCGGCAGCCGCGGCGGCGGGAACCGTCGCGTCGGTGCGGTACTCGTCGCGGACCGGCTCGGCGGCAGGGGCTTCGGGCTCCGCCGACGCGGCATAGGCGGCCCACCGGGCGTCCTCGTCGTCGAGGTCGACGGAACGGTGCGCGGCGGGCGCCGAGACGGCCGTGGACGTGCTCGGCTCGACCGGCGACGCGTCGTGCACCGTGGTCGCGGCGGCGGCCTGCTGCGACTCGCGCTCCTTCCACGCGGCGGCGGCCTCCTCCGGCTCGACCGCGTCGCGGCGGGCGGCCTCGGCGTCGGCGAGCCCCTCGTGGGCACGTCCGACGACGTCGTGCGCCTCTTCCTTGGGCTCGTCGACGGGGTCGCCGTACGACTGGGGGTCGCTCATCGGGGTCTCCTCACGCGCGCAGATATGGTGCGTCGCCAGGCTAACCCGCGCGGCGACCCGCGCCGGGGAGGCGTGCCGTCGTGTGTCGGTCTCGACCGTGTCGGCGGTGCCGCCTAGGGTGGGCGGCATGACCGGTCGACCGACGTCCACGGCTCTCGCCGCGGTGCTCGCGCTGGCCGCGGCACTCGCCCTCAGCGCGTGCGCCCCCGACCCGGATGCCGCACCGGGGCCGACCGGATCCGCGCCGGTGGTCTCCTCCACACCCACCGGCACCCCGATACCGACGATCACGCCGACCGTGGCCCCGGCGTCCATTCCGACCGACTGCCGCGCGATCCTCACCGCGGACGTGCTGTCGCAGCTCGGCTCGATTCCGCTGAACGATCCGAAGCTCGGCGCATCCGGGGTCCAGCCCGACGGGTCGCTCGTCTGCATCTGGCGCGACCCCGCGGCCGACACCACGGGTCTCGTCACGCGGATCTCCCGCATGGACCGTGGCCCCGCGCTCGACATGCTCAACGACCTCGTCAACACCCAGGGCTTCAGCTGCTACACCCCCGACGAGGGCACGCGTTGCGAGAAGACCTGGATCAACACGACGTACGCCGTCAACGACGGCCGCACCCTGTTCTGGCGCAACGACGTCCTCATCGACACGCAGTACTCGAACCTCGCCCCGACGGGCTACACCGCGAGCATCATCGCCGCGATCTACGGCTGACGACGTCGCGTCACTCGCCGAAGGCGCGGGATGCCACGACCGCGGTGTATCCGTCCGGCATCCATCCCGAGAACGTCGACGACACCCACCGGTCGCCGCGGAGGTCGTGGACCTCCGTGACTCCGTCGGCCGTGCGCTCGCAGTGGACGGTGTCCGCGTCGGTCGCGCACGTGAAGCCCTGACCGGACAACGTCGCTTCGACGGCGGTGGCACCGTCGGCGGAGACCGTGGCCACGCTGCTCTCGAGCCATCGCCCGCCCTCGCCCCGCCAATGGCACGTGATCACGGGGGTCGGCGCAGCCGCCGCGACCGCCTCCGGCGTGGACAGCGGCCCGGTGTGCCGCTGCGTCAGCAGCGCCTCCGGCGACCACACGAGCTCGGACCACATCGGCTGGGTGTAGAGGTCACGGCAGGTCGTCGCGGGGCCCGGCACGCGCGGGGCGTCGGTCCACGGCGGGGTCGTCGAGCCGGCGCGCAGCGTATCGCCGACGAACGTCACGGCACCCGGCAGACCCGGCGCGGCCAGCACGAGCAGGGTCGCGACGACCGCGGCGCACAGCACGCCCACCGGCCACGCGATCCACGCACTGCGGCCACCGACTCGAGCCATCCGTTCCTCCCCCACCACGGTAGGCGAGGGCACCCCTCACGCAGCCTCCCCGACACGCCGCGCACACGACACGTCATCCGTCGGAAACGCCCCGGGCACGACGAAGGCCCCCGGCGCGAGCCGAGGGCCTTCGGGGATCCGGATGCCGCACCGGGGTGCGGCATCCGTCGATCAGTTATAAGTGCCGGGCGTGAAGTCGTCCGTCGAGAAGCTGTCGAAATCGACGTAGCTCAGGTCGGCGTCGCTGTACGCGCCGTCCGAGGCGAAGATGCGGTTGGGGTACCGCTCGCTCTTGGCCTCCTCCGTCGCCTCGACGGTGACGTTGCGGTACTTCGCAAGACCCGTTCCGGCGGGGATGAGCTTTCCGATGATGACGTTCTCCTTGAGGCCGACCAGCGGGTCGCTCTTGCCCTCCATGGCCGCCTGCGTGAGGACGCGGGTCGTCTCCTGGAAGGACGCGGCCGACAGCCACGACTCGGTCGCGAGCGACGCCTTGGTGATACCCATCAGCTCGGGGCGACCCGACGCGGGACGCTTGCCCTCGCCGACCGCCTCGCGGTTGATGGTCTGGTAGCGCTTGAAGTCCACCAGCTCACCGGGCAGCAGGTCGGTGTCGCCGTGGTCGACGACGGTGACCTTGCGCAGCATCTGGCGCACGATGACCTCGATGTGCTTGTCGTGGATCGGCACACCCTGCGAGCGGTACACGCCCTGGACGCCGTTCACGAGGTACTTCTGCACCTCGCGGGCACCCTGCACGCGCATGACCTCCTTGGGGTCGAGCGTTCCGACCTGGAGGGGCTCGCCGACCTTGACGTGCTGGCCGTCCTCGACGAGGAGGGTCGCACGCTTCAGGACCGGGTACACGACGGGCTCGTCGCCGTTGTCGGGCGTGAGGATGACCTTCTTGGCCTTCTCGGTCTCGTCGATCGTGATGCGGCCGTCGGCCTCGGCGATCGGCGACGCACCCTTGGGGGTACGGGCCTCGAACAGCTCCTGCACGCGGGGCAGACCCTGCGTGATGTCGTCGGCCGACGCGGAACCACCGGTGTGGAAGGTACGCATCGTCAGCTGGGTACCGGGCTCACCGATCGACTGGGCCGCGATGATGCCGACGGCCTCACCGATGTCGACGATCTTTCCGGTCGCGAGCGAACGGCCGTAGCACTTCGCGCAGACACCGACGGCCGAGTCGCAGGTCAGCACGGAGCGGACCTTGATCGACTCCACACCACCCTCGACCAGCTTGTTGATGAGCACGTCGCCCACGTCGTCGCCGGCCTCCGCCAGAACCGTGCCCTGCGCGTCGACGACCGCCGTGGCGAGCGTGCGAGCGAAGACCGAGTTCTCGACGTTGGCGTCCTTGACGAGGGTGCCGGTCGAGTCGACCGCGGCGATCGGGAGCTCGAGGCCCTTCGACGTGCCGCAGTCCTCCTCGCGGATGATGACGTCCTGCGAGACGTCCACCAGACGACGCGTCAGGTAACCCGAGTCGGCCGTACGGAGGGCCGTGTCGGCCAGACCCTTACGGGCACCGTGCGTCGCGATGAAGTACTCGGCGACCGACAGACCCTCGCGGTACGAGGAGATGATCGGACGCGGGATGATCTCACCCTTCGGGTTGTTCACGAGCCCTCGCATACCCGCGATGTTGCGGATCTGCAGCCAGTTACCACGGGCGCCCGACGAGACCATGCGGTTGATGGTGTTGTCGGCCGGGAAGTTGTCGCGCATCGCCTTCTGGACGGCATCCGTGGCCTCGGTCCAGATCTTGATGAGCTCCTGACGACGCTCGGCGTCGGTGGTCAGACCCTTCTCGTACTGCGCCTGGACCTTCGCGGCCTGCTTCTCGTAGCCCGCGACGATCTCGCCCTTGTTCGGGGGCGTGAGGATGTCGCTCAGCGCGACCGTCACACCCGAACGCGTGGCCCAGTAGAAACCGGCGTCCTTGATCCGGTCGAGCGATGCGGCGACCTCGACCTTCGGGTACTCCTCCGCCAGCTTGTTGACGATCTGCGACAGCTTGCCCTTGTCGGCCTGCTCGCGGACGAACGGGTAGCCCTTGGGGAGCGTGTCGTTGAAGATCGCCTGTCCGAGCGAGGCATCCACGAGACCGTGCCGCTCGTAGCCCTCGGGCGCCTGGCCCTCGAGGAACGTGAGGCCGGGGATGCGGATGCGCGCCTTGGCCTGCAGGTCGAGGGTGCCCTCGTCCTTGGCCAGGATCGCCTCGCCCACCGAACCGAACGCACGGCCCTCGCCCACCGCACCCTCCTTGAGGGTGGTGAGGTGGTGCAGACCGATGATCATGTCCTGCGAAGGCAGGGTCACCGGGCGGCCGTCCGACGGCTTCAGGATGTTGTTCGACGCGAGCATCAGCACGCGGGCCTCGGCCTGGGCCTCGACCGACAGCGGCAGGTGGACGGCCATCTGGTCACCGTCGAAGTCGGCGTTGAACGCCGCGCAGACGAGCGGGTGCAGCTGGATCGCCTTACCCTCGACGAGCTGGGGCTCGAACGCCTGGATGCCGAGACGGTGCAGGGTGGGTGCACGGTTCAGCAGCACGGGACGCTCGCGGATGATCTCCTCGAGCACGTCCCAGACCTCGGGACGGTAGCGCTCGACGGCGCGCTTGGCGGCCTTGATGTTCTGCGAGTGACCGAGGTCGATCAGGCGCTTGATCACGAACGGCTTGAAGAGCTCGAGCGCCATCTGCTTGGGCAGACCGCACTGGTGCAGCTTCAGCTGGGGTCCGACGATGATGACCGAACGGCCCGAGTAGTCCACGCGCTTGCCGAGCAGGTTCTGGCGGAAGCGACCCTGCTTTCCCTTGAGCATGTCGCTCAGGGACTTCAGGGCGCGGTTGCCGGTACCCGTGACGGGACGACCGCGGCGGCCGTTGTCGAACAGCGCGTCGACGGCCTCCTGCAGCATGCGCTTCTCGTTGTTCACGATGATCTCGGGGGCACCGAGGTCGATGAGGCGACGGAGGCGGTTGTTGCGGTTGATCACGCGACGGTAGAGGTCGTTCAGGTCGGAGGTGGCGAAACGGCCACCGTCGAGCTGGACCATCGGGCGCAGCTCCGGCGGGATCACCGGAACGACGTCGAGCACCATCGAGGCCGGCGACATACCGGTCTGCAGGAACGAGTTGACGACCTTGAGGCGCTTGATCGCGCGGATCTTGCGCTGACCCTTGCCCTCGGAGATCTGCAGGTGGAGGCTGTCGGCCTCGGCCTGCAGGTCGAAGGTCTCGAGGCGACGCTTGATCGACTCGGCACCCATGTGGGCCTCGAAGTACTGACCGAAGCGGTCCTGCAGCTCGTGGAAGACGTCGTCCTCGGGCTTCAGGGCGCCGACCTCGAGCGTGCGGAAGTCCTCCCACACGCGCTCGAGCTTGGCGATCTGCTCGTCCGCGTTCTTGCGGATCGAGGTCATGTCCTTCTCGGCGGCGTCCTTGACCTTCTTCTTCTGGTCGGCCTTGGCACCCTCGGCCTCGAGGGCCGCGAGCTCCTCCTCCAGCTTCGCCAGACGGGCGGCGATGCGCGAGTCGCGACGGTCGCCGAGCGTCTTCAGCTCGAGACGGATGTTGTTCTCCTGCGTCGCCAGGTCGCGGTGACGAGCATCCTCGTCGACCGAGATGACCATGTAGGCGGCGAAGTAGATGACCTTCTCGAGGTCCTTCGGCGCCATGTCCAGCAGGTAGCCGAGGCGCGAGGGCACGCCCTTGAAGTACCAGATGTGGGTCACGGGAGCGGCGAGCTCGATGTGGCCCATGCGCTCGCGACGGACCGAGGACTTGGTGACCTCGACGCCGCAGCGCTCGCAGACGATGCCCTTGAAGCGGACGCGCTTGTACTTGCCGCACGCGCACTCCCAGTCCCGGGAAGGTCCGAAGATCTGCTCGCCGAACAGACCGTCCTTCTCGGGCTTCAGGGTGCGGTAGTTGATGGTTTCGGGCTTCTTGACCTCACCGAAGGACCAACGACGGATGTCGTCGGCGGTGGCCAGGCCGATACGAAGCTGATCGAAAGTGGTTGATTCGAGCACTGGTTCTCCTGTGTCGGAATTCTGTTCGTTGCCTGGCCGGGTCAGATCTCGTCGATGGACGAGGACTCGAAGCGGCTGGAGATGTTGATGCCGAGCTCTTCGGCGGCGCGGAAGGCGTCGTCGTCGGTGTCACGGAGGTTGACCGCCGTGCCGTCGGCCGAGAGGACCTCGACGTTCAGGCAGAGCGACTGCATCTCCTTCATGAGCACCTTGAAGGACTCGGGGATGCCGGGCTCCTGGATGTTCTCGCCCTTGACGATCGCCTCGTACACCTTGACGCGGCCGAGGATGTCGTCGGACTTGATCGTGAGGAGCTCCTGCAGCGCGTACGCGGCACCGTAGGCCTCGAGCGCCCACACCTCCATCTCACCGAAGCGCTGGCCACCGAACTGGGCCTTACCGCCGAGCGGCTGCTGGGTGATCATCGAGTAGGGGCCCGTCGAGCGTGCGTGGATCTTGTCGTCGACGAGGTGGTGCAGCTTCAGGATGTACATGTAGCCGACCGAGATGGGCGCCGGGAACGGCTCTCCGTGGCGACCGTCGAACAGGATGGTCTTTCCGGTGGAGTCGATCAGACGCTCGCCGTCGCGGTTCGGGATCGTCGAGTCGAGCAGACCCGCGATCTCGTCCTCGAAGGCGCCGTCGAACACGGGGGTCGCGACCTTGGTGCCGGGCGCGGCCTCGCGGGCCTGCTCGGGCAGGTGCGCCGCCCACTCGGGCGTGCCCTCGACCTTCCAGCCCTGCTGGGCGATCCAGCCGAGGTGGAGCTCGAGGACCTGGCCGAAGTTCATTCGACCCGGGATGCCGAGCGGGTTCAGCACGACGTCGACGGGGGTGCCGTCGGCGAGGAAGGGCATGTCCTCGATCGGGAGGATCTTGGCGATGACACCCTTGTTGCCGTGGCGGCCGGCGAGCTTGTCACCCTCGGTGATCTTGCGCTTCTGGGCGATGTAGACCACGACGCGACGGTTGACGCCCGAGCCGAGCTCGTCGTCGCCGTCCTCGGCGTTGAACTCCTTGACGGCGATGATCGTGCCCTGCTCACCGTGGGGCACCTTCAGCGAGGTGTCGCGGACTTCGCGGCTCTTCTCGTTGAAGATCGCGCGGAGCAGACGCTCCTCCGCCGACAGCTCGGTCTCACCCTTGGGCGTGACCTTGCCGACGAGGATGTCGCCGGGACGCACCTCGGCGCCGATGCGGACGATGCCGCGCTCGTCGAGGTCCTTCAGCAGGTCGGGGCTGACGTTGGGGAGGTCACGGGTGATCTCCTCCTTACCGAGCTTGGTGTCGCGCGCGTCGACCTCGTACTCCTCGATGTGGATCGACGACAGCGTGTCGTCCTTCACGAGGTCCTGGCTGAGGATGATCGCGTCCTCGAAGTTGTGACCCTCCCAGGTCATGAAGGCGACGAGGAGGTTCTTGCCGAGGGCGAGCTCGCCGTTCTCGGTCGCGGGACCGTCGGCGATGACCTCGCCGGCCTCGATGCGGTCGCCCGCGGAGACGACCACGCGCTGGTTGTACGACGTGCCCTGGTTGGAGCGGTCGAACTTGCGGAGGAAGTAGTCCTGCGTGCCGCCCTCGTCGAGCTGGACCGTGACGACGTCGGCCGAGACCTCCAGGACGACACCCGACTTCTCGGCGGTGACGACGTCACCGGCGTCGATCGCGGCGAAGCCCTCCATACCGGTACCCACGATGGGCGACTCGCTGCGGACGAGCGGCACGGCCTGGCGCTGCATGTTCGCACCCATGAGGGCGCGGTTGGCGTCGTCGTGCTCGAGGAACGGGATGAGCGAGGTCGCCACCGACACCATCTGGCGCGGCGAGACGTCCATGTAGCCGATCTCCTCGATCGGGAACAGGTCGACCTCGCCACCCTGACCACGGCGGGCGAGGATGCGGTCCTCGACGAAGTGGCCGTCGGCCTTGAGCGCGACACCGGCCTGCGCCACGATGTGGTCGGCCTCCTCGCTCGCGGTGAGGTAGTCGATCGTGTCGGTCACGCGACCGTCGACGACGCGACGGTACGGGGTCTCGATGAAACCGAACGCGTTGATGCGCGCGAACGACGCGAGCGAACCGATCAGGCCGATGTTCGGGCCTTCCGGCGTCTCGATCGGGCACATGCGGCCGTAGTGCGACGGGTGGACGTCACGGACCTCGACGCCGGCACGCTCACGGGACAGACCGCCGGGGCCCAGCGCCGAGAGGCGACGCTTGTGGGTCAGACCCGCGAGCGGGTTGTTCTGGTCCATGAACTGCGACAGCTGCGACGTGCCGAAGAACTCCTTGATCGCGGCCACGACGGGGCGCACGTTGATCAGGGTCTGCGGCGTGATCGCCTCGATGTCCTGCGTGGTCATGCGCTCGCGGACGACGCGCTCCATGCGCGACAGACCGGTGCGGACCTGGTTCTGGATGAGTTCGCCGACGGCGCGGATGCGACGGTTGCCGAAGTTGTCGATGTCGTCCACGTCGAGACGGATCTCGGCGGGCTGGCCGTGACGGACACCGTCGAACGTGGTGTCGCCGCGGTGCAGACGCACGAGGTACTTGATCGTGGCGACGATGTCGTCGACGGTCAGCACGGAGTCGGACAGCGGCTGGTCGAGACCGAGCTTCTGGTTGATCTTGTAGCGACCCACCTTGGCCAGGTCATAGCGCTTCGGGTTGAAGTAGAAGTTGTCCAGCAGCGCGCGGGCGGCCTCGGCGGCGACCTGCTCGCCCGGACGCAGCTTGCGGTAGATGTCGCGGAGGGCGTCTTCCTTCGTGAGGATCGTGTCCTTCGACAGCGTCTCTTCGATGGAGTCGAAGCCGGCGAACTCGGCGAGGATGTCCTCGCTCGTGAGGCCGAGGGCCTTGAGGAACACGGTGACCGACTGCTTGCGCTTGCGGTCGATGCGCACGCCGACCTGGTCGCGCTTGTCGATCTCGAACTCGAGCCAGGCGCCGCGCGAGGGGATCACGCGGGCGGACACGATGTCCTTGTCGGAGGTCTTGTCGGGCGTCTTGTCGAAGTAGACACCGGGCGAACGCACGAGCTGCGACACGACGACGCGCTCGGTGCCGTTGATGATGAACGTGCCCTTGTCGGTCTGGAGCGGGAAGTCGCCCATGAAGACCGTCTGGGTCTTGATCTCACCGGTCTGGTGGTTCATGAACTCGGCCTCGACGTACAGCGGGGCGGCGTAGGTCTTGCCGCGCTCCTTGCACTCCTCGATCGAGTACTTCTCGGGCTCGAGGTACGGGTTCGTGAACGAGAGCTGCATGGTCTCGCTCAGGTCCTCGATGGGAGAGATCTCCTCGAAGATCTCCTCGAGACCGCTGATCTCGGGCACGTCGGTACGGCCGGCGGCCTGGGCCTCGGCGACGCGCGCCTTCCATGCTTCGTTGCCGACCAGCCAGTCGAACGACTCGGTCTGCAGCGCGAGCAGATCGGGAACGGTCAGCTTGTCGGAGATCTTCGCGAACGAGAGGCGGGATGCGCCGCGTCCGCTCTTCGGGGTGGTGGTGGATGCGTTGCTCGCAGCAGCCAAGGGAATAACCTCCAGAAGCCCGGGCGAGGGGCTCGTGATTCCTTGTCGTCAGGTGGAGTGCGTTCCTGCCCCGATAACCTGCGAGTCGCACACCGCGGTGAAGCGGGGACGGGCAGGCTCAGCCGACCACCATATGAGGGCAGGGGGAATCGAGGAGCGCAAAGTCCAAGCATACGCGGGAGGACGCGCCGTGTCCAGTCGAATTCTTGACGACTTTGCGTACCTGCGGTATAACCGCGAGCGCTCCCCCGGGATTCCCGCCTCCGACCCTAGCGAGACCCGCGGAATCGCACGCGATCACCGGGTCGCACCTGCGCGAGACGGTCGAGCGTGGCATCCGTCACCACCGCGATGACGGGGTAGCCACCGGTCACCGGCCCGTCGGCGAGCAGGACGACCGGACGCCCGTGCGGCGGCACCTGGAGCGCGCCCGGCCGCATGCCTTCGCTCGGCAGTTCCCCGTGCCGCACCCGCTCCAGCACCGGACCGTCGAGGCGGATGCCGACCCGGTCGGCGTCGCTCGACACCGTCCAGGTCGCGTCCCGCAGGGTCTGACGCGCGGCCGGGCTGAACCAGTCGGCGCGGGGTCCGGGGGCGAGGTCGACCTCCACCGCCGACCCGGGGACCGACCACGGGAAGAAGTCCACGACGGGGATCGGATGCCGTGCCTCTCCCGCGCGCAGGACGTCCCCGGCGCGCAGCGCGGGCGGTCCGAGAGACGCGAGGACGTCGGTCGAGCGCGACCCCAGCGCCTCCGGCGCCGCGACCCCGCCGCGCACCGCGAGGACGAACCGGGCGCCCGCGCGGGCGATACCGATCGACAGCTCGGCACCGGCGGGAAGGAGCAGGGGGGTGAAGGCATCCACCGCCCGTCCGTCAATGTGGAGATCGGCGAGCGCGCCCGTGACGGCGACCCACGTGTCGCGTTCGGCGACGGCGCGGAGGCCGCCGAGCACGATCTCGACGCCCGCGGCGGAGGGGTCGTTGCCCACGAGGCGGTTGGCGACGCGAAGGGCCCCGCGGTCGAGCGCGCCGGAGCGGGCGACGCCGAGCGCGGCGCGTCCGGGGCGGCCGAGGTCCTGCACGGTCGCGAGAGCGCCGGGGGCGAGGACGCGGAGGGCGGGGGCGGCGGAGGGCACGGGAGGAGCGGAGGATGCCGTGGTGGCATCCGGTCCTCCGCTCGTCCCGGATCCTCCCGCCCTCACGACGGCGCGCTGCGGGACGAAGCGGACACGGGCGCCCGGGGTGAGGAGCACCGGGTCGGGGGAATCGGGGGCGAAGAGCGGGGCGTCGGTCGTTCCGATGAGGCGCCACCCGCCGGGGGTCTCGCGGGGATACGCACCGGTGAACTCGCCCGCGAGACCGACCGAGCCCGCGGGGACGCGCGTGCGCGGCTGCGCGAGCCGCGGGACGTCGTGGGGCCACGCGTCGCTGGTCAGGTAGGCGAACCCGGGCGCGAACCCCGCGAAGGCGACGCGCCAGGGCGCGGCGGTGTGCCGGGCGACGAGCTCGGCGGGACGGATGCCGAGGAGCGCGGCGGTCTCGTCGAGGTCGGCGCCGTCGTACCGGACGGGGATCTCGACGAGCGCCCCGGGCGTCACGGCATTCGGGACCGACGTGGCGGCCGAGAGCACCCACGCGCGGACCGCGGCGAGGGCGATGCGCGCCGGATCGAAGGCGACGAGGACGGTGCGGGCGGCCGGGACGAGATCGTCGATCCCGGCGGGCGGGTGTGCGGCGAGCGCGGCGTGGAGCTGGAGAACCCCGGCGAGGTCGTCGACCTCGGCCAGCAGCGCCCGCTCCCCCATCGGCCGCAGGGTCACCACGGCGCGCGGACCTCTACCCCCGCGTCGTCCAGCGCGGCACGCACCGCCCGGGCCATGGCGACCGCGGCGGGGGTGTCTCCGTGCAGGCACAGGGACGCGGCATCCACGGTCAGGGTCGTGCCGTCGATGGCATCCACCGTCCCCTCGAGCGCGAGACGCAGCGCGCGGTCGGCGACGCGGGCGGGGTCGTCGATGAGCGCCCCGGGCTGGTCGCGGGGCACGAGGCCGCCGCGCGCGGTGTATCCGCGATCGAGGAACGCCTCGTGCACGAAGGGGAGTCCCGCGGATGCCGCTGCCTCGACGATCGCGCCGGGGAGACCGAGTACGGGCAACGGTCGGCCGAGGCGTGCGGAGTGGTCCGCGATCGCGGCGACGACCGCGGCCGCCTGCACCGGTTCGGCGGAGACCGCGTGATACAGCGCGCCATGCGGTTTCACGTACCGCAGGTCGGCGCCGGCGGCCTCGAGCGCGTCGAGCTGTCGGGCGACGCTCGCGCGCAGCTCGGCAGCGGGCGGGTCGCGGCGGACACGGCCGAAGTCCGCGCGGTCCTCGTACGACGGGTGGGCGCCGATCGCGACGCCGAAGCGCGCCGCCCGCTCGACCGAGGCCCGCATCGAGGCCTCGTCGCCCGCGTGCCCGCCGCACGCGACCGAGGCGCTGCTGACGAGAGCGAACATCGCTTCGTCGTCGGCGGTCGGCATCCCGTCGCGCGTCTCTCCCAGGTCGGCGTTGAGGTCCACGCTGCCCACGGTACTCGCGCGTGAGGGGTCAAGAAGTGTCGCTTCCGGTGCTCTCAGGCGACACTTTTTGACCCCTCACGCGGCCGGAACGCGGGGTCAGCGGGAGCGGACCAGAGCCGACCAGACCGGGAAGTCGGGGTCGTGAGCCGGCCAGACCTCGGACGCCGGGGACCGGTGCAGAGTCGCCAGGCGGGAGATCGCGCGGTCGGCGAGCGCCGGACCCTCGACGCCCACCGTCGAACCGCAGCGGACCTCGCGCTCGACGTTGTCGAGCAGGTCCGCGGCGTCGCCGGCCAGGACGACGGTGCGCTCGGGCAGCTCCACCGCGAAGGACTGGTGCCCCGGGGTGTGTCCGGACGTGTCGATCGCGGTCAGACCCGCAGCCAGGGGCGTATCGCCGTCGAGCAGGCCGAGCGTGAGGCCGTCGCGGTCGAGGTCGGCGCGGAACAGGAAGTTCCCCCGGGCGTCCGTCGTCTCGCACACGTGCTGCCACTCCCGGCGCTGCAGCAGCAGCGGCTGGTCGGGAGCGAGCAGGCGCGCGGCACCCGTGTGGTCGAAGTGCGAGTGCGTGAGCAGCGCCGCCGCGAGATCGGCGAGGTCGAGCCCGGCCTCGGCGATCTGATCCACCAGCGGGTCGCCGGGCGGGACGATCGGCGCGTAGTTCTCGTAGTCGAAGGATGCCGTGCGCGTGGCGCGGTCGCGGATGCGCGCCGGGTCGAATCCGCCGTCGACGAGCACCCACCCCTCGTCGAACACGACCGCGACCGCCGTCACCGGCTCCATGAGGAACCGGAAAGTGCTGCCACCGTGCAGGGATACGGCCTCGGGGATCGGCTCGTACGCCACGACCATGGGGACCAGGCGCTGCGGCCGCCCGCTCAGCCGCAGCGGCGCGACGTCCGCGAAATCGACGACGGTCGAGCTCACGCCGTCGCCGCCCGGTACGCGCGCCAGCCGCCGTACGTCGTGATGTCGGACGCACCCTCCAGGGCGACGGCCTCGCACAGGAATCCGGCGACGCTCGACCCGTCCGCGAGGACCGCGGACCCGATCCCCATGGGCGCGGGCAGCTCCGCGACGAAACGTCCGAAGCCCGCGGCCGGAAGCCGCCACACCTCCCCCGCGATCGCCGCGCCGCCCTCGGCCACGCGGGCGAGGCCGGGCTTCGGCGGAACCGTGTCGAGGGCGTACAGCCGGTACTGCGCGGCGGTCTCCACCTCGGCGACGAACGTTCCGCCCGCGGCGACGAGCTGGTGGTTCAGCGGCTGTCCGCGCAGGTGCGCGCCCACGACGAGGAGGTCGACGGACGGCGCCTGGATGCGCTCGGCGAGCTGCGCGAGCGTGCGGTCGGCGAACGGGGCGCCGGTGAGCATGACGCCGAACGCGCGGCCGCCCACGACCCCCGCGGGGACGGCGAGGGCGCTCCGGTCGAGCAGGTTCGCGAAGTTCGTGTAGCGGCCCATGCGACTGTTCGCGCCGACCGGGTCGGCGGCGACCTCGTCGAGGGTCGGATGCCACGTGGTCGTGGGCGTGAGCAGTGCCACGGTCCCGTCGAGTCGGCGCAGTCCCTCGGCCCCGAGGCGGTCGAGACGCTCGCGGTCGCGGAAGTAGTCCGCGGCCCGCGCCTCGGCACCGGCGAGCACGATGCCGGCGACCGTCGGATCGAGGTCGGTGCCGACGAGCTCGGGGTGGGCGGCGATGAAGTCGCCCACGGCGGCCGTGCGCTCGGCGACGAACGCGCCGCCGTAGAGCAGCGACGCGGCCTCGAGGAGCGGCGCGATGTCGACCTCGACGATCTCGACGCCCGAGGCGGCGAGCGCCGCGACGACGCCGGCGAACGCCTCGGCCCACCCCTCGGCGAGTCCTTCGAGGTGCTCGGGCGTCGGGACCGCGACGCGGGGGCGCGCGTCGAGCGGCGGGGCGGGGCGGTCCGCGCGGCCGAGCGGGTCGATCCCGTCGGGGCCGGCCATCAGCTCGGCCGCGGCGCGGGCGCTCGTCAGGTCGCGCGCGAACACCGTGACGCAGTCGAGCGTGCGGCACGCGGGGACGACGCCCGTGGCGGGCACGAGGCCGACCGTGGGCTTCACGCCCACGATGCCGTTGAGCGCCGCGGGCACGCGGCCCGAACCGGCGGTGTCGGTGCCGAGCGCGAGGTCGACGACGCCCAGGGCGACGGCCACGGCCGAGCCCGAGCTGGATCCGCCCGAGATGCGCGTCGGGTCCCACGCGTTGCGGACGGCGCCGAAGGGGCTGCGGGTCCCGACGAGGCCGGTGGCGAACTGATCGAGGTTCGTCTTGCCGATCACGACGGCGCCGGCCGCGCGAAGGCGCGCCACCGAGGTCGCGTCGCGCTCGGGACGGTACGCGTATGCACGGCTCCCGGCCGTCGTCGGCATCCCCTCGACGTCGATGTTGTCCTTCACGGCGACGACGGTGCCGGCGAGCGGCAGGCGCTCCCCCGCAGCGACGCCGAGGTCGACCTCGGCCGCCTCGGCGAGTGCGTCGACCTCGTCGCGGACCGTGATCCACACCTCGGGGCGGTCGACCTCGCGGATGCGGGCGTACGCGGCGCGGACCCGCTCGACGGCGCTCACGCGTTCACCGCCACGGCGGCGAGCAGCTGGCCCGCGGCCACGGTCTCGCCCGGTCGCACGAACACCTCGGCGACGGTCCCCGTCACCGGCGACACGATCGGGGTCTCCATCTTCATCGCCTCCAGCACGATCATCTTGTCCTCCTTCTGCACGGCGGCGCCCTGAGCGGCATCCACCCGCCAGACGGCGGCGGCGAAGGGCGCGGTCACCCCGACCGTTCCGGGCGGCAGCTCGTGGCCCGCGGTCGGGGCCGCGGCCGGTGCCTCATCGACGCGGTCGAATTCGCCGCTGGCCCGCCACCGCTCGCGCTCCTCGTCGAAGGCGCGGCGCTGGCGCTCGCGGAAGGCCTCGATCCCCGGGGCCTCGTCGGCGAGGAAGCGCTCGTACTCGGCCAGGGCGAACTGGCCCTCGACGGTCTCGAAGCTCCCGCGCCCGGCATCCACGTCCGCCCGGAGGTCGAGGAGCTCCTCGGCCGACACGGGGTACCAGCGGATGCGGTCGAAGAACCGCAGCGCCCACGGGTTCTCGGCGAACAGCCCGCCGCGGCGGAAGCGGTTCCAGATCTGCACGGTGCGGCCGACGAACTGGTACCCGCCGGGGCCTTCCATGCCGTAGATGCACATGTACGCGCCGCCGATGCCGACGGAGTTCTCGGCCGTCCACGTGCGCGCAGGGTTGTACTTCGTGGTGACGAGGCGGTGGCGCGGGTCGAGCGGCGTCGCGACGGGCGCACCGAGGTACACGTCGCCGAGCCCCATCACGAGGTACTGCGCGTCGAACACGGTGCGGTAGACGTCGTCGACGCTGTCGAGGCCGTTGATGCGGCGGATGAACTCGATGTTCCACGGCGTCCACGGGGCGTCGTCGCGGACGCCCGCCATGTACCGCTCGATCGCCAGACGCGTCGCCGGGTCGTCCCACGACAGCGGCAGGCGCACCTCGCGCGAGGGCACGACGAGCTCGGACGTGGGCGGCAGGTCGTCGTCGAGCTCGCGCAGCAGCCCGACGAGCTGCGACGCGCGCAGCACCGAGGCATCCGTGTGCACCTGGAGCGACCGGATGCCGGGGGTGACGTCGAGGATCCCTCTCGGGGCTTCTTGCGCGAGGCGCTCCTGCAGCGCGTGCACGCGCATGCGCAGGCCCAGGTCGAGCACCTGGTCGCCGAACTCGACGAGGACGTTGTCGTCGCCGTCACGACGGTACGTCGTGCGCGGGCGCAGCACGCGTTCCCCCTCGACCTCGGCGTCGCGCGACGCGATCACGCCGTCGTCGCCGTCGCCGGCCCCGACGAGCGCGGGGGCGGCGATCGCCGGGTCGAGCGTCGCGGCGTCGGCCTCGCGCACCGGCGCGAACCGCACGACGTCTCCCGGCCGCAGCTGCCCGAGCTTCCAGAGATCGCCGGATGCCACGACCACCGGGCACACGAACCCGCCGAGGCTCGGCCCGTCGGGACCGAGGAGCACGGGGGTGTCGCCGGTGAAGTCGAGCGCGCCCACGGCGTAGGGCGTGTCGTGGATGTTCGACGGGTGCAGCCCCGCCTCGCCGCCGTCGGTGCGCGCCCACGTCGGCTTCGGGCCTGTGAGCCGCACGCCGGTGCGGGCAGAGTTGACCTGGACGCGGTACTCCGCGGAGTAGAGGGCGTCGATGTCGGCGCGCGTGAAGAACTCGGGGGCGCCGTGCGGCCCCTCGGTCACGGCGATCGTCCACTCCGACGCGAGGTGCGGGCGACGCTCGGCGGGGATCGGCGCCGGGTCGGCGATCGCGGCGGCGCCGGGGCGCAGCACGTCGCCGGTCACGAGCGCGCGGCCGCCGTGCCCGCCGAAGCCGCCGAGCGTGAAGGTCGACGCGCTCCCGAGGTACGGCGGCACGTCGATGCCCCCGCGCACGGCGAGGAACACGCGCATGCCCGGGCCCTCGGCGGTGCCGATGCGCAGCACGCCGCCCGCGGGAACCTCGATCGGCTCCCACTGCGGGGCGGCGACGCCGTCGACCTCGATCGCGACCGGCGCTCCGGTGACAGCGACGACCGAGGCCACGCTGAAGCGCAGAGTCGGACCGGTGAGCGTGATCTCGAGTCCCGGCGCCCCCTCGGGGTTGCCGACGGCGAGGTTGGCCTCGCGGAAGGACACGGCATCCATGGGTCCGGACGGCGGGACGCCGATCTGCCAGTACCCGACGCGTCCGGGGAGGTCCTGCACGGTCGTGAGCATGCCGGCGTCCACGACGTCGATGCGCGGGTCGGGGTCGCGCGCGTCGTCGAGGGTCCCGGTGTCGTGCGCCACGGCGCGGACCCGCGGGTCGTTCACGATCTCGCGGATCATGCCGGCGCCGGTGACGATGCCGTCGATCCGCGTGTCGGCGAGCGCGGCGGAGAGCCGGTCGAGGGCGGCGTCGCGGTCGGCGCCGTACGCGATGACCTTGCCCAGCAGCGGGTCGTAGAACGGCGAGACCTCGCTGCCGGCCTCGACCCAGGCATCGACCCGGATGCCGTCGCCCTCGGGCAGCTGCACGGCGGTGACGAGTCCGGTGGACGGGGTGTTGCCGCGGTCGGGATCCTCGGCGTAGATGCGGGCCTCGACCGCGTGGCCGCGGGGTTCGCGAGCTTCCTCGAACAGGTCGTCCGGCACCGCGGAGGGGCCGCCGCCGGCGAGATCCAGCATGAGGCCGACGAGGTCGACGCCGAACACCGCTTCGGTGACGGGGTGCTCGACCTGCAGGCGCGCGTTGACCTCGAGGAAGTACGCGCGCTCGGCGACGGGGTCGTAGACGAACTCGGCCGTCCCGGCGGAGCGGTACCGGATGCCGGAGGCCAGGGCCGCCGCGGTGCGGTGCAGTTCCGCGCGGACCGCGTCGGGGAGTCCGGGCGCCGGCGCCTCCTCGACGACCTTCTGGTTGCGGCGCTGGAGCGAGCAGTCGCGGTCGCCGAGGACCGCGACGCGGCCCGCGCCGTCGCCGAACAGCTGTACCTCGACGTGCCGGGCGGGGCGCACGAACTTCTCGAGGAACACCCCGGGCGTGCCGAAGCTTGCCGCCGCCTGGCGGACCACCGCGTCGTACGCGGCGCGGAGCTCGGTGGCATCCGCGCACACGCGCATGCCGATGCCGCCTCCGCCGCCCGTGGCCTTGAGCATCACGGGATATCCGATGACGGATGCCGCGGCCTCGGCCTCGTCGACCGACTCGAGCACGCCGGTGCCCGGGAGGAGCGGCACGCCCGCGGCCTCGGCGAGCGCCCGCGCGCGGTGCTTCAGGCCGAAGGCCTCGAGCTGCTCGGGCGTCGGACCGACCCACGCGAGCCCCGCCGCCTCGACGGCGCGTGCCGCGTCGGCGTTCTCGGCGAGGAATCCGTACCCGGGGTGGATCGCCCCGGCGCCCGTGGCGCGGGCGGCGGCCAGGATGGCATCCACCCTCAGGTACGACTCCGCGGCGGGGGCGGGACCGAGGCGCACCGCCTCGTCGGCCTCGCGGACGTGCGGGGCGGCGCGGTCGGCGTCGGAGAACACCGCGACGGTGCGCAGGCCCCGCTCGCGCGCGGAGCGCAGGATGCGGCGGGCGATCTCGCCCCGGTTGGCGACGAGGAGCGTGTCGAAGGCGGTCACGGGCGCGTCACCACCATGCGCAGCGGCGTGCAGCTGAAGTCGTTGCACGGATTGTTCATCTGCGGGCAGTTGGACACGATCACCAGCACGTCGCGCTCGGCGCGGAGGGCCACGCGCTTGCCGGGCGCGGACATGCCGTCGACGATGCCGAGCGATCCGTCCTCCTCGACCGGGACGTTCATGAACCAGTTGAGGTTGGACACGAGGTCGCGGGCGCCCAGGCCGTAGCGGGCCGCCTCGGCGAGGAAGTTCTCGCGGCAGCCGTGCTGGTACAGCGTGTGGTGGCCGTAGCGGAGGGTGTTGGACTCCTTGGAGCACGCTCCGCCGATGGTGTCCTGGCGGTCGACCTCGTTGCCGACCACGGTCATGAGCGGGAGGCCGAGGTTGCTGCGCAGCACCGTGCCGGTGCGGACGTAGACGTTGCGCTGCCACGCGATCGTGTCGGCGGCGCTGTAGCGCTCGTCCGTGTCGTCGGCCGCGTACACGAGGAAATCGGCGGACTGGTTGCCGCCGACGTCGACGATCGTGAGGACGTCGCCGGCGCGGACGACGCCTGACCACGGCCCGCGCGGCGCGACGCGCTCGTCGAGCACGACCTCGCCGGGAACGAGCGGCTCGGACCAGTCGAGGGGGACGCCGTCGGCGTGGACGGGACGTTCGGGAACGGTGGTGATCATGACGTCTCCTGCTCAGAGCCCGGCCAGGGCGGCGTACGTGATGCTGTTGCGGTAGGCGCGTTCGCGCTCGGGGGTGAGGGAGAACACGGCATCCCCCTCGCCCGTCGGCCGAGACGCCCACGCGGTGACCTGGAGCGGACCGACGACGTAGTCCTCGCGCGGGTCGAGGGGGTGAGGGACGTTGGCGACCAGCACGATCAGCGGCAGCTCGGCGACGAGCTCGACCAAGGCCCCCGGTCCGGCCGAACCGAGCCATTCGAGGTCGCCCTCGGCGTTCGCGCGCACCCCCTGGAAGAACGACACCGACGGCGGCAGGTCGCGCACGGTCAGGCCGTGCTTGCTCGCGGCCAGGCGCAGCAGGCCGTGGCCCGACGGCGAGGGCCCCTCGGGGGCGGCGTCGCCGTAGCGCTCGATCGCGTACGCGTCGCTCGTCGTACCGCAGAACGCGTCGTGGTGGCCCGAGGTGTCGGCGGCGATCGTCGCGAGGACGCGGCCGTCGCCCGAGAGCAGCGGGTGTCCCTCGCCGAGGTAGGCCTGCCACGGGATCTTCTGCGTGTCCGCGACGTTGAGGCGTTCGCCGGGCTCGACGGCGTTGAAGAGGAGCACGGTGGCGCAGGCATCCCCGGTCGGATCCGTGAAGCGCAGGCGCGTGCCGCGGGCGACGCGCAGATGCGTGTAGCCGCCCGGGGCCACCGTCTCGGCCCAGCGGAGGTCCTCCACGGCGACTCCGTCGGGCGCGAAGGGCGCCGTCGAGGGAGGGAGATACGGCATCCATTCCGACTGTGCGGCGCGGGCGCGGGCGTCCTCTCGGGCGCGCCCCACGTTGCCGAGCGCGTCGACACGACCTTCCATGTGCAGCCTCTTTCTGTCGCTTGACAGGTATTAGACCAGGCGTGCGTTTCGACGGCGTTACAGGACCGTCCGGGTACGGTGGGGGCATGGCGCCGACGAGAACCGGACGACCCCGGGCATCCGGCTCCTCCCCCACCGGGCTCGGCACGCGCGCCGACGTCCTGGCCGCCGCCGCCGCCCTCTTCGGCACGCGCGGATACGCCTCGGCCAGCACGCACGCGATCGCGGAGGCCGCCGGCATCCGTCAGGCCACGCTCTACCACCACTTCGCGCGGAAGCAGGACATCCTCCTCGCGCTGCTGCTCGACACCGTGCAGCCCTCGCTCGACGTCGCCGCCGAGCTCCTCGCGCGCGACGAGGAACCGGCCGCGCGCCTGTGGGCGCTGTGCGTCGCGGACGTCACGCTGCTCGCCGAAGCCCCGCACAACACCGGCGCGCTCTACCTGCTGCCGGAGGTGTCGGACGCGGCCTTCGAGCCGTTCCGCGAACGCCGCAGCGAGCTCGAGACGACCTACCGCACGCTCGTGGCCGCGTGCGGCGTCGCGCCCGAGACCGCCGCCGCCGGCGCCTCCCTCGTGCTGGCGCTGGTGGAGAGCGTGATCCTGCAGCGCAAGGGCGGGCAGACGGCGACCCTGGATGCCACGACCATCGCCGCCGCAGCGTTGCGCGTGCTCGACCTCGACGCCGCGACGCGCGAGCGCGCGGCGGCGTCGGGGCCTGGGGTGCTGTCGGCGCTGGGCTGACGCCGGCGCCCGCCGGGCGGCGCGGCGAGCGCCGGCTGAGCACGCATAAACGCGATACACGCGCATAAACGCGCTGTCCACGCGTTTCTGCGCGCGGACAGCGTTTATGCGTGGAAGGAGGCGCGACCCCGGATGCCACGGCCCGGCGCCGCGGGCGATTTCACGCGCCTTTTACACGGCGGAAACCACGCGCGACCTCGGCGAGCGGATCGTTTCTGTCAAGCAACAGAAACCCGATTCGCCCCTCATCGCCGGGAGCCCGCCATGATCATCTTCGGAGTCGCCCTGAGCGTCGTCCTCATCCTCGTCGTCGGCATCGTCGTCGCACGCAAGGTCGACGGAGACAGCGCGAACTACCTCGTCGCCGGACGCCGCCTCGGCGTCCCCCTCGTCGCCGTCAGCCTCACCGCCGCCGCGGTCGACGCCAACGCCACCGTCGGCAACACCGACCTCACGTCGCAGTTCGGCTTCTGGTCGGGGGCGTCGCTCGCCATCGGCCTCGCGATCTGCCTCCTGCTGACGGGGCTCTTCCTCGCCAAGCGCATGAACGCCATGAAGCTGTTCACGCTCGGCGACTTCTTCCGCCTGAGGTACGGACGCTCCGTGGAGCTGCTGGCATCCGTCCTCATGATCGTGTCGTTCACGTTCCTGCTCGCCGGCAACCTCGTCGCGTGCGGATTCCTCCTCGAGCGCTTCGCGAACATTCCGTACGCCTGGGGCGTGGTGCTCGCGGTCGCCCTCGTACTCGCGTACACGGTCGCCGGCGGCCTGTTCTCGGATGCCTACACGGCGGCGATCCAGACGACGATCACCGTCATCGCGGCCATCGTGCTGCTCGCGTGGGTCGGCGTGTCGTACGGAATCGTGATCCCCGAGGGCATGGGACCGTTCGACCTCCAGCAGCTCACCGACCCGGCCGCCGGAGCCCCGATCAACTGGGCGACGCTCATCTCGCTCGCGATCGGCGACATCGTCGCGATCGACTTCATGCAGCGCATCTTCGGCGCGAAGAGCCCCACGGTCGCGCAGCGCTCGTGCTTCGTCGCGGCGGGCCTGACCGCCGCCATCGGATCCGTGTTCGCGATCGTCTCACTCAGCGTGTCGTCGACCCTCGGCCTGTCGGTCGACAACGGCCCGGTGCTCTACCAACTGCTCGGCGACTACGCGCCGCCGATCATCGCGATCCTCGTCCTGTCGGGCATCGTCGCGGCCTCCTTCTCGACGGCCTCGGGCGCGATGCTCGCGACGTCGGCGATTGCGGTCCGCAACATCTTCACCGTCCGCCGCCACACCGGAACGGGTCCCGACCCGCTGCTGCGCTGGACGCGCCTGGCGATGATCCCGTTCGTGATCGCGGGCGCCTTCCTCGCCATCCGCGTCAGCCAGACCGGCATCCTGCTCACCCTCGCCTTCGACCTGATGCTCGCGTGCCTCGCGGCGCCGTTCGTCATCGGGGTGTTCTGGAAGCGCCCGGGCACGGTCGCGGCGCTCGGCGCGATGGCCGTCGGCTTCGTCGTCCGTATGGTGCTGCTCGCCCTCACCCCGACGCTGTACGGCGTGCCGAACGACATCCTGTACATCCCGAACGACCTGATCGGGGCCGACTTCGACGGCTGGGCCACGCTCGTCTCGGCGCTCGTCGGGTTCGGCACGTACGTCGCGCTGGCCTTCGCGGTCCCGCGTCGCGAGTCGGAACTCGACCGTGAGGCGGCAGTCCTCGCCGACCTCGCCGCCGAGCGCGAGGCGTCGGAGAGCGAAGGGGTCGAGGTTCCGGCTTGAGTTTTGGATCCAAAGATGCGCACACGGGATCCCAAGGGCTAAGGTGCTCCTCGTGACCATCATCGACCTGAGCATTCCCGTCCACCCCGAGATGCTGCACTGGGGCCGCCGACCGACGTACGAGATGGTGGAGGAGATCTCCGACACCAGCCCGAGCGAGGTGTCGCGCTGGCTCATCGGCGCACACACCGGCACCCACGTCGACGCCCCGAGCCACTTCGTGCCCGGTGGGACGACCGTCGACTCGCTGCCCCTCAGCCACACCGTCGGCCTCGCGCGCGTGCTGGACCTGCGGCACGTCGAGAAGGAGATCACCGACGCCGACCTGATCGCAGCGGGCGCGGAAGGCGCGACGCGCGTGCTCTTCAAGACGCGCAACTCCACCGACGCCCTGACCCGCAACGAGAAGAGCGCCACCTGGGTGGGGCTGGGACCGTCGGGCGCGCAGTGGCTCGTCGATCACGGCGTCGTCTTCGCCGCGAACGACTACATGACGATGGAGGCCCCCGACCACACGGTCGAGTGGCCCACGCACGTCATCCTGTGCAACGCCGGCGTCGTGATCCTGGAGAACGCGAACCTCGCCGACACCGAGCCGGGCGACTACTACCTCGTCTGCCAGCCGGTGCCGTTCGAGGGGCGCGAGGCCGCTCCCGCCCCGACCCTCCTGCTCCCGGCCGAGACGGCGAACGTCGTCTGATCCGCGAACGGGGCGCCCCGAATGCCGCTCAGGCGTCGGGGCGCCCCGTTCCACGGTCGAGGAGGCGCCGGGGTTCGTCGGCGAGCATCTCGTCCACCCGCGCCTCACCGAGGAACCGGCGCAGTTCCGGGACGATCGTCCCCAGCAGCCGGCCGTAACCGTACCCGCCGTACCGTGCGAGCTGCGCCTTGGTCCACACCGACTGCCCGAGCACGTACCGGGCACGCGGCCGCGCCGTCACGGCATCCACGAAGAAGCGCACGCGTTCCGCGTCCGTCGGGTTGTGGACCCGACCGATGTGCACGTCCTCGGTCCCGAAGCACATCTCGAGCGTCGCGCCCGCGTCCGACAGTTCGCGCCAGTAGCCGGCATCCAGGAACTCGTCCGCATTGGTGAAGATCACGCGCTCCGCGGACAGGCCCGCACGGCCGAGCTCGTCGAGCACCGCGAGGCCGTCGCGCGCGTCGGGGTCGAGCCGCACCGAGACGCTCGTGCCGGCCCGCCCGGCGGCTGCGGCGGCCGCGCGCAGCATCCCGCGCTCGGCCCCGGGAAGTCCGGCGGTCGCACCCAGGATGCCGAGGAGGCCCGCGCGGTAGCCCGTGCCGGGCACCGCGTCGTCGAGGGCTGCCGTGAACAGGGCGTGGAGTCCGTCCTCGTCGAGGGCAGCGATCTCGGGCGGCAGCGTCGCGCGGATGTACGTGCCGTACGCGACGATGATCGTCATCCCGGAACGCCGGGCGATGTCGGGCAGCCGTGCGTGATCGGGACCGAGCCCCCACGACGTGCATTCGACGAGCGCGCGCTGGCCCGCGGCCGCCGCCGCGCGGAGCTCGTCGACCGCGGCATCCGGGTCGTCCAGGCGCAAGTTGTCGGCGAACGCGAGCATGTTGCGGCGCAGGTAGTCGCGCGTCTCGGGCCGCACGGTGGGCGACCCCGGGGGCGGAGGCTGCTCGCCCGGCCGCTGCAGGCGCGCGGAGTCCGCGAGCACGTGATCGTGCATCGACGTCGGCCCCAGCGCCGCGGCCGGGACGGGTCCCAGGACGGTCTCGATCATGCGCGCTCCGTTCATTGCGGATCCATTCTTGCCCATTTAGGATCCAAACATGACTTTCGTGATGAGACTCGCTGAACTGGATGCCGCCGAACTCGAGGCCAAACCCCTCGCCCCGCCGAACGCCGAACCGCTGTCGGGCGAGATCATCGTCCGCGGCAAGGTGCAGTTCGTGAACGACGACCGCACGATCATCTCCGGCGTGTGGGAGAGCGACCCCGGCACGTCGCGCTGGGAGTTCCTCACCCGCGGCGAGATCGTCCACATCCTCGCGGGCCGCATGACCGTGCAGCGGGACGGCGAGGAGGCGGTCGAGCTCACCGCCGGCAGCGCCGCCTACTTCCCGATCGGCTGGACCGGCGTCTGGACCATCATCGAGCCCGTCCGCAAGCTCTACGTGGTCTACAAGCCCGCGGCCTGAGCGCCGGGCTCGCCGCACAACTCCGGCGAAACCGCTCCTCGCTGATGCGCCGCGGCGCCCGAGGGCGGAACTGCCGGAGTTGTGCAGCGGGAGCCACTCTCTCCGGGCCGGGGAGCCGGGCAGCCAGGCCGAAGCCACCGCCCGACACAACTCCGGCAGAACCTCGCCGCGACGGGCCCGGGTCGGCACCCGACGTCGGAACTGCCGGAGTTGTGCAGCCGGGGCGGGCACACGCCGGGGTCGGGCCGGAGAACCCGGGGCCGGTCAGCCGAGGCGGAGGAGGCGCGCGCCGTTCTCGCCGATGATCGCTGCGGCTTCGGATGCCGAGAGCCCGGGCAGTTCCTCGACCACGGCCGCCGTCGCGCCCGGCGTGTACCAGGGGAAGTCCGAGCCGAGGACGACCCGCTCCACGCCGATCGCGCGGACGAGGGCGACGACCTGCGCGGCCGTCGGAGCCAGCGGGGCGCCGATCCAGTGCACGATCTCGGACAGGTCGAAGCGCAGCGTCGGCCGCGCCTCGGCGAGCGCCTCGACGTCGCGCCAGGCCGCGCCGCCCAGATGGGCCATGATGACCGCCAGTCCGGGACGTTCCCCGGCCACCGCGGCGATGCGCTTCGGATCGGCCCAGCCGAAGCCGCGGACATCCGGGCCGCCGTGGAAGACGACGGGCGCACCGGCGTCCTCCAGCGCGTCATACGCGCCGGCGAGACCCGGGTCGTCGGGGTACGTGCGGATGGCGATGGGGTGCAGCTTCAGCCCACGCGCACCGTGATCGCCGAACATCTCGGCGAAGTGCGCGTACACCTCGCCCGACGTCATGACGGCCGGGTTGGCGGCGAGGAACGGCAGGAGGCGCGGGTGCTGCGCGCCCACGTCGCACAGCCATCGGTTGTAGGCGACGAGTTCGTCGCGCATGGCGGCGTGCGGCGGAACCGCGGGCCAGTAGTCCGCGCCGCCGGGCGGGTGGGGAAGCTCGGGCAGCTCGAAGCTGCCGAGCACCGCGGCGTAGTCGAACCCCTCGGACTCGAGGGTCGCGAGCGCGTCCGCGATGGTGCCCGCGATCCCGGCGAACGTCACGTCGGGCTTCTCGCCGTACTCGACGATCGGGTACGCGGTCAGATCGTGGAGCCCCTGCGCCGGGTCGGCATACAGGTGCAGGTGGGTGTCAATCCTCATCGTCGACCTCGGGGGCCGGATGCCGGGTCTCGACGACCGTGATCATCTCGAACACGTTGTTGCCGGACAGGCTCGTCACACCGATCCCCGCGGAGGTGGAGCGACCGATCCGCGGCCCGAACACCTCGACGAAGAGGTCGGCGGCACCGTTGGTGACGAGGTTGACGTCGGTGAAGTCGGGGGCGACGCAGACGAACGTCAGCGTGCGGATGAAGGCGGACACCTCGTCGAGCGACCCGACGGCGAAGCGGATGAGACCGAGGACGTTGATCGCGGCGTAGCGTGCGGCCTCGTACCCCTGCTCCAGCGTGACGGTCTCCCCGACGCGGCCCGGGTGGACCTTGTTGCCCTGGCGATCCTCGGGCGTGATGCCGCTGATCGTGAGCGTGCGTCCGAGGTGGTGGAACGCCTTCATGGTGGCGTAACGCTCGCCGTAGGGCGGATCGGAGTAGTCCGGGATCACCAGACCCATTTCCTTGACACGCTGCTCCGCACTCCACGCCATGGGGTCTCCTCGTCTCAATGGATCCATTTCTTGTGAGATAGGATACAACCGACGAAAGGCGCGAGATGACATCGGCAGAAGCACGCGTACGTGAACTCGGACTCGAGATCCCCGACTACAGCGACCCGCCCTTCGGCATCCGCTATGGCCGGATGAAGCCGTTCCACCGCATCGGCTCGCTCATCGAGCTGGCGGGACTCACACCCGAGAACCGCGCGGGCGACCGGCTGAACCCCGGCGTCGTGAGCGTCGACGTCACGGTCGAGGAGGGCTACGCGGCCGCGCGGCTCACCGCCATCCACACCCTCGGCATGATCCGGTACGCCGTCGGTTCGCTCGACAACGTCGTGAGCCTCTCGCGCGCGCTGTGCTTCGTGGTCTGCCCGCCCGGCTTCGAGGACCTGCACCTCGTCTCCAACGGCGCGACCGACCTCTTCCTCGACGTCTTCGGCGACGAGGTCGGGAGCGTCGGCCGCGCCTCGATCGGGGCGACGAGCCTGTCGCGCAACAACTGCTTCGAGCTGTGGCTCAGCCTGGAGTGCGCACCGGACACACCGGCCCGATGACGACCGCGCGGGACATCACGCGGACGGTGCCGTTCTGGCTGATCTTCGCCGCATCGACACTGGGCGGCATCACCAACTCCGCCAGCACGCCCCTGATCCCCGTCTACGTCACGGACGTCCTCGGCGGCGGGACCGAGCTCGCCGGGGCTCTCATTTCGCTCGCCGCGGTGGCGTCGATGCTGTCGATGCCGGTCGCGGGGGTGCTCGGCGACCGCTTCGGCTACCGTCCCGTGGCGGTGATCGGCAGCGCCGTCGCGACCGCCGCGATGGTGCTGCTCGTGAGCGTCCCGACCGTGTGGGGGGCGGGTCTCAGCCGCCTCCTGTTCGGTCTCGG
Source organism: Microbacterium sp. T32 (assembly GCF_001619615.1). GTDB lineage: Bacteria > Actinomycetota > Actinomycetes > Actinomycetales > Microbacteriaceae > Microbacterium. Next base: position 92,078 of record NZ_LQQP01000008.1, on the reverse strand, counting down.
CGGATCGGCCGCGGTCACGCTCCTCATGGCCTGGCTCGTGACGATGGCCGCACCGGGACAGCGCGGGAAAGCGCTGAGCATCTACGGCCTCAGCGTCTGGATCGGCCGGGCACTCGGCCCGCCCCTGGGGACCGCGGTCGAGGCGGCCGCGGATCCGCGGACCGTGTTCCTCGTGTGCGCCGGCCTCGAGCTCGCCACGGGCCTCCTCATCCTCGCGCTCCCCCGCGTGCCGCGCCCCGCGCCGCGCTCCGACGCCGCTCCCCGCCCGCGCGGTCTCCGGGCCCTGTGGCGGGCGTTCGTGGCGGTGTGGAGCCCCGGCGTCGTCGCGGCGGCGGCGTGGTGCGGCGAGGGGCTCATGCTCGGGTTCCTCATCGTGCACCTCTCCGCCGCCGGCATCCCGGCGACGGGGATCACCGGGGCGGCGTCCGTGTTCGCCGTCTTCGCCGTGTCGGTCATCGTCGCGCGCCTCTTCCTGGCGAACCTGCCCGATCGGATCGGTCCGCTGCGGGCGACCGCGATCTCGCTCGTCGCCCTCACGGCGGGCTTGATCACCCTCGCCCTGGCGACCGATTTCTGGGTCGCGTCCGTGGGCGCCGCGCTGATCGGTGTCGGGTTCTCGCCGCTCTACCCGTCGTTGACGATGCTGGCCACACGCGGGTTGCACCCCGAGAACCGCGCCCTGGGCGTGGGCCTCTTCTCGAGCTTCACCAGCATCGGCTACGGCGGAGGCGCGGTGATCGGCGGCGCCGTGATCGCCGTCGCCCCCTCGATGTGGGCGTTCCTCCTCGTCGCGGCGCTGCAGCTGGTGGCGCTGGCCGTGCTCACGATCTTCACGCGCGACGACTCGCCCCGGACCCGAACGGATGCCGTGGAGCCCCGGGATCCGGCCGCCTGACGCAATCCGGGATACTCACGGCCGCTCAGCGAGGGTCGCTGTCACGTCTTCCATCGCCCGGACCCACGCAGCCGTTGGCGCGCTCCGCAGACCGATGAGGTCCAGCATCCGGTTCAGATCGTCCGAGAGATTGCGCGTGAAGATCGGCTCGTGATGCGCGAGCCGGTTTCGAAGTCGTCGAAGCGCCTCGAGGTCGTCATAGATCCTGCCTCGCAGGGAGGCCGCGTTACCGGCGGGTGCCAGCGGAAATGCCGCGGCGATATGTGGTAGCCAGAGACGGACATCATGCCGACCGGTGAAGAGCTTTTGCCAGAACACGAATCTCAGCTCCGCGATCACCTTGCCTGTCGTCGACTGCGCCGACCGCACGTCGAGCAGATCGCGGCGAGGGTTGTAGCCTCCGCCACGCCCGGGACTGGGGAGGCTGCCGACGAACGCGGAGTCCCATGGCCACCGCGGCCCGTACACCCGCTCGAGAACGTCGGCAGCAGCGTTGCGGGCGACCACCTCGGCGAAGTGCGCAGGCAGCATGAGCGCAGCGGAGACTCGAGCATTCCAGCCGTACAGCTCCATCGCTCGCGACGTGTCACCGCCGACGGCCGCGACGTACGTTCCGGTTCGGGGCGCACTCAGCGCGTCACGGATCGCGGCGTCGTCGAACGGAGCAGCTGCGGGCACCGTCGCACGCTACAATACGGAGTACGAGCCGTGGGACTCGCGGGCTTCGGCCTCCCCCCGCGGACAGACGAAACACGAGGGTCTCGCCTGAAATGGCGAGGCCCTCGTTCGTTTCGTCATATCCCGCCACTCCACCCGATGCCGGAGCCCAGCTCACCAGCCGCGCAGCCGCTTCGCCGGCAGCAGATCGCTCATCGCCGCCTCGACCGTCTCGGCGCCGCGGGTGATCCAGACGCGGGCGTCGGGCCAGTAGTCGGTGAGCAGCTCGGCGCACACGCCGCAGGGCTCGATCACGTGCTCGGTGCCGCCCGGGCGGCGCAGCACGCTCACCCCGGCGACCACCGTCCCGCCGGCCGCGATGACGTTGCCCGCGGCGACGCCCTCGGCGCACACCGCGGAGCGGCGCGCCGATCCGTCGACGTGCACGCCCGTGACGATCCGCCCGTCGGCGAGCCGGAACGCCGCGACGACCTCGTGGCGTCCTTCGCGGTAGACGTCGGCGAGCTGCGTCCGCGCGGCGATGAGCAGCTCGGCATCCGCGTCCGACATGTCGGCAGGACGCACGAGCGGGGGCCGTGAGGTCACACCGGCACCGCGATGCGCATGATGCGGGCGTAGTTGCCGCCCTCGACGAGCGCGCGGTCGGCGGCATCCGGGATCGCCTTCGCGATCTTCATGCGCTCGAGGTCGAAGTCCGACCCCGGCCACTCCGAACCCATGAGGATCTTCTCGGGCCCGAGCCGCGCGTACGCGCGCTTGACGTCGGCCATGAGGGTGGCGGAGGTCTCGAGGTAGACGTTCTCGCGGCGCTCGGCCACGATGATCGCCTCCGGGACGTTCCAGACGGCACCCATGTGCGCGATGATCGTCGGCACGTCGGGGTGGTCCTTCGCGATCTCCTCGATCGAGAACGGCGCGCAGAAGGCGTCGTCCAGCGCGTTGATGATGACCGCCATGCCGTTCGCGGCGCACGCGCGGAACACCGGGTCGAGCAGACCGTGGTCGGCGACGTGGTACCCGTGCATGCTCGGGTGGAGTTTGAGACCCCGGATGCCGGCATCCGCCAACCGCTGGATCTCGTCGATCGCGTCATCGGCCTGCGGCATGACCTGTCCGAACCCGATGAACCGGTCGGGGTGGGCGTCCTGCAGCCCGATGATGAAGTCGTTCTCGATGCGCTGCGCGAGCGAGCACACCATCGCCATGTCGACGCCCGCGGCATCCATCCGCGAGAGGATCCGCTGCGGATCGAACGGGACGTGGGCCGGCGGCTCCTCACCGGGGCGTGCGCCCGTGAGGTAGTCGGACCGGCCGCGGACGTCCTGGGTCGTGTTGTAGGCGTCGATGATCACGGGAACTCCTGAGGTGGGGGGAAGAAGAAGTGGGGCGGGACTCACACCGGGACGGGGATCGCCGCGGTCGCGACGGCCTCGATGAGGTGGACGCGCTCGGGGTTGCGGCACGCCAGGCGCACCACGGATCCCACGGCGAGGGCCGAAAGGTCGGTCGACGGGGAGAGCGACGCCACGACCTTGCGGCCGTACGCGGTGGTGAGCTCGAGGCGGTAGCGCGAGCCCTGGAAGCTCACGAGCCGCACCGTGCCCTCGACGGCCCACGCCGTCGCCGCCTCCTCGGGCGCGAGGACCGTCATGTCCTCGGGGCGCAGGACCGCCGTGGCATCCACGATCTGGCCGGTCGAGTCGTCGATGAGCGCGCCGTCCGAGACGGGCAGGAGGTTCGCCTCGCCGAGGAAGCTCGCGACGTACGCGTTGACCGGACGGCGGTAGAGATCCTCGGGGGTCGCGACCTGGACCAGGCGGCCCTCGTGCATGATCGCGACGCGGTCCGACATCGTCAGCGCCTCGGTCTGGTCGTGCGTGACCGAGACCGTGGTGATCCCGACCTGGCGCTGGATGCGGGTGATCTCGACCTGCATCTGCTCGCGCAGCTGCTTGTCCAGGGCCGCCATCGGCTCGTCCAGGAGCAGGATGCCGGGGTTCGCGGCGAGCGCACGGGCCAGGGCCACGCGCTGACGCTGCCCGCCGGAGAGGGACGCGGGCGACCGGTCGGCCATGCCGGGGAGCTGCACGAGCGCGAGCATCTCCTCGGCGACGGCGCGGCGCTCCGCACGGGGGCGGCGGGCGGCCGACAACGGGAACGCGACGTTCTCGCCGATCGAGAGGTGCGGGAACAGGGCGTACGACTGGAAGACGACGCCGACGTTGCGCTTCTGCGGGGCGAGACGCTCGACGTTCTTTCCGTCGAACGCCACGTGTCCGGCATCCACCGACTGGAGTCCGGCGATGACGTTGAGCAGCGTCGACTTGCCGCTGCCGCTCGCGCCGAGGAGCGTCACGAACTCGCCGGGCTGCACGTCGAGGGACACGCCCTTGAGCACGTGGTTGGCGCCGAGGGTGACCTCGACGTCGGTGATGGAGAGGGCGATGGTCATTCGATGACTCCTTCCGGGCGGACCGCGGCGGCGCGGGCGCGGCGCGCCCCCGCCCGGCGCGTTCCGCTACCGATGACGAGCGGGACGATCGCGAGCACCACGATCGCGAGAACGGAGACGAGGGTGGATGCCGCCGTGAGTTCGGGAGAGAAGGCCTCCGACGCCGCACTGAGCATCTTGAGCGGCAGCGTCTGCACCCCGGGCGGGAGCAGGAACACGGCGAGCACCACCTCGTCGAAGACGACGATGAAGGCGAACAGCGCCCCCGACAGGATGTAGGGCAGCAGCGCCGGCAGCTCGATCTTCCACAGCACGAGGGGCCAGCGGGCGCCGAGCGTCCACGCCGCCGGGCGGAGGGCGGGGTCGATGCGCGCGACACCGCCGGAGACGATGACGAACACGTACGGCAGCGCGAGGAGCGCGTGCCCCAGGACGAGCGTCAGCACCGAGCCGCGGAGGAACGACAACTCCGAGCCCGCGCCGTACAGGCCGACCGCGTAGGCGATCGGGGGCAGGGCGATCGGGACGATGAAGAGCGTGCGGATCCAGCGCTGCGCAGCGCGGCGCCGGACGCGCGTGAGGCCGACGGCCCCGAGCGTGCCGAGGACGGTCGCGATGAGCGTCGCGGCGGCGCTCTCCCACAGCGAGAACGTGAACGCGTTCATCCAGCGGCGGTTGCCGAGGACCTTCTCGTACCACTGCAACGAGAAGCCGTCGGGCGGGAAGAGGATGAAGCTCCCCTCGGTCCACGACGTGGACACGAGGATCAGGAACGGAACGATCAGCAGCAGGCTCGCGAGGAGCGCGACGACGATGACGGGGAAGCGCCAAGCGCCGAGGCTGCGGGCAACGGTGGTCGTCATGTCAGCCCCACTTCTCGCTGACCTTGAACAGGCGATCGGCGACCAGGTAGATGAGCATCGTCCCGCCTACGAGCAGGATGCTCATCGCGGCCGCCAGGTCGGGGCGGTCGGCCTTGCTCATCTGCGCGTTGATCACTCCGGAGACCGTCATGTTCGCGGGGCCGCCGAGCAGCAGCGGCGTGACGTAGAAGCCGAGCGACATCACGAACACGAGGACGCCGCCGCTGATGATCGACGGCACGATGTGCGGCCAGGTGACCGTGCGGAAGGTCAGCAGTGGGCCGGCACCGAAGATCGTCGCGGCGTTCAGCTGCTCCTTGTCGATCGACTGCAGCGCGCTCATCACAGGGAGGACGGCGAAGGGCAGCATGACCGCGATCATGGCGGGGTACATGCCCGCGACGGTCTGGTAGATCTCGACCGGCTGGTCACCGAGCCCGATGAGCCCGAGGAACCAGTGGATCGCTCCCTTGGGGAGTTCGAGCAGGACCCACCCGAAGGAGCGCACCATGACCGAGGTCCAGAGCGACAGCATGAGCGCCACCAGCAGCAGCGCGCGGAGCCAGGCCGGGGAGGCGACCATGGCGAGGGCGTAGGCGGCACCGAGGATCATCGTCAGGATCATCGTGACCAGGGCGATCACGACGGTACGGCCGAGCGAGCTGAGGAACGCGGGCACGTCGAACATCCCGGCGTACGCGGCTCCGCCCCCCTCCAAAGACATCGCCACGAGGGCGATCATCGGGACGCCGAGCGCGATCGCGAAGAACACGAGGGGCGGCCACATGAGCCACCGCACCTCCGCCCGACTGAATCCTCGGTCTCCCGCGCGGGCGGAACGCACCCGCGGGATCCTGGTGGCCACGCTCGCACTACTCACGCGCTCATGCTCCTCGGTCGACATTGCGGGGGCGTTTCCCCGCGTGCAGACGGCTCTCGGGCTTCGGATGCTTGGATCCAAAGTGAACCGTTCTGGATCCGATTGTAGGCGTGCCGTGTTTCCTGCGCGTAACAGCGCACCCGGAAACGACGGAAAGGCGCCTCCCCGCGAGGGGAGGCGCCTTTCGCCTAGGGGGGGTCGGACTCAGCCCGCGAGCCACGCGGTGTACGAGTTCAGCAGCAGGTCGGCGTTCTCGGCACGCCACTCCTCGCCGTACGACAGCAGGTTCGTGTGGTCGGGGGCGTTGACCACCTGCGCCTTGACGTCATCGGGCAGCTCGTCGAAGACGGCGGGGTTGACCGGACCGTACCCGGTGCGCTGGGTGAAGACGGCCTGGCGCGCGGGGTCGTTCATCCACGCGGCGAGAGCGGCGACGGCGTCGGGGTTCTTCGACGACTTCGGCGACACGAAGCCCGAGGGGATCGCGAAGGCCTGGTTCCACTGGACGGTCACGTCCTGGCCGGCGTTCTGCAGGGCGCGGAACTGACCGGTCACGGTAACGGCGATCGCCGCGCTGCCGCTCGTGAGCAGCTGCTGGGTCTCCGGGTAGGACTGGTAGAAGACGAGGCTGTCGCGGATCGTGTTCAGCTTCTTCTCCGCCCGCGGGATGTCGAGCGGGTAGAGGTCGTCGAACTTGACGCCGTCGGCGAGGAGCGCGATCTCGTAGGACGAGTCGTACGAGCCCGGGTCACCGGGCCACGCGCGCTTGCCGGGGAACTTCGTGGTGTCGAAGAAGTCGGCCCAGTTCTGCGGACCGCCGTTGGGGAACGTCGAGGTCAGCCAGCCCTGCGCGATACCGAAGACGAAGCCGCCCATGTAGTACGGACGCACGTTCTCCGGGAGGAGGCTGCCCTGGGCGTCCGCGGGGACCGTCGCGAGGTTGTCGAGGTTCGGCAGGATGTCGGAGATGCCGGCCTGGAAGACGTCGTAGTCGCCGGCCTCGCCCTTGAGCTCGCTCTTGTAGACGGAGTCCTCGATGCTCGTGGAGACGACGTCGACACCCGTCTCGTCGATGAAGCTGTCGAAGTAGGAGACCTGACGGCTCTCGTTCGTCGGCCCGCCGTAGTCGGCCCAGACGACCTGACCGCTGAGGGCCGCGGAGCTGCCGGAGGAAGCGGGCTCGCTGTCGGACGAGCCGGCGCAACCGGCCGCGAGGACGCTCACCGCGGCGAGTCCCGCGAGAGTGGCGGCGAGGCGCCGGGAACGGTTCGGGATCTTCATGACTGGAGTACTCCTCGTGCTGTGCGGAAGGGTGGGCCGGACACGACGCATTCGGGTTGCGTGCGGGGCGCGGCGGCCGGGTGGAGGATCATGGATATATCTCGGGTGGAACTGGATCCAATTTTGCAGGATTGGATCCGCTGCTGTGTACCGAGCATGTTTCCGAGATGTAAAAGGTCGCTCAGTCCAGCGATCCGCGGGCGATCAGGCCGAGCACCGCTTCGATCCCCGCGGTGATCGAGAGCAGCTCGGCCTCGCCGCGGTGGCGGCCGACGACCTGCATGCCCACGGGCAGGTGCCCGTGGAATCCGGCCGGGGTGACGGCGACCGGGTGCGCCGTGACCGTGAAGCGGTTCGCGAGCATCTGCCACCGGAAATAGCGATCGTAGACGGTGTCGCCCACGCGCTCGACCCACTCGACCTCGGCCGGCGGCGCCACGACGGGCGTCGCGGGGGCGATGAGGACGTCGACGTCGGCGAACAGCCGCTCGGTCCGGCGGAAGACCTCGGTGCGCGTGCGCAGGGCGTCGGCCAGCTCGTCCGCGGTGATGCGCTCCCCCTGCCGGACGTTGCGCAGCAGGTCGGGGCGCATGAGGTCGGGATGGGCGGCTGCCTCTTCGCGGTAGGAGGCGAAGAAGTTGTACATCTCCACGGTCTCCCAGGCCGCCTCGGCATCCGCGAGCTCGAGGTCCAGGTCGACGATCTCGTACCCCGCGGCGGCGAGCGCGTCGCGCGTGAGGGCGTGCACGGCGGCGACCTCGGCCGAGATCGGCACTCCGCCCGCGTCGCTGCTCCACCCGATGCGGACGGACCCCGGATGCCGCGGCGTCAGGGACGCGAAGACGGCCGGGTCCTCGGCGATCGACAGGGGTGCCATCGGGTCGGGACCCGCCATCGCCGCGAGGGCGTAGGCGACGTCGTCGCTCGTGCGCGCCATCGGGCCGAGCACCCCGTGGGCGGTCCAGCCGTTGTCGAGCCGTCCGCTCGCGACGCGACCGGGCGTCGGCCGCAGGCCCACGACGTTGCAGAAGGCCGCGGGATACCGCAGGCTGCCGCCGCTGTCGGAGCCGTCCGCGAACGGCAGCATCCCCGCCGCGACCGCGGCCGCGGCCCCACCGCTCGATCCGCCCGCGTGACGCGAGAGGTCGTAGGGGTTGCGGCACGTGTCGGCGATCGAGCTGAACGTCAGCGTGCCGAGACCGGCCTCGGGGGTGTTCGTCTTGCCGATGACGAGCGCTCCCGCGCGTCGCATCCGTCCGACGACCATCGCGTCGGCGCGGGCGGGCGGCGCGTCGGCATGGATCCGCGAGCCGTGCCGGGTGGGGAGCCCGTCGACGTCCAGCAGGTCCTTCACCGCGGTCGGCAGACCGTGCAGGAGCCCCAGCTCGTCGCCGCGCGCGACGGCGGCGTCGGCCGCGCGCGCCAGGGCGAGCGCCTCCGACGCGGGCACCATCGTGACGATCGCGGCGACCCGGGGGTTGTGCTCCTCGATCCGCGCGAGGTGCGCGCGCATGACCTCTTCGGCGGAGAACTCGCGGGACCGGATGCCGGCGGCGAGCTCGCGTGCGCTCCGTCGGTGCAGGGGCGGGTCGGTGGGGGTCATGAGAGGATCTCCGTCCTGTCCAGGAGCGCGACGGGGCGCGCGACGAGCATGTCGTGAAGGCGGGCGTCGTCGACGCCGAGGCCCGCGAGGAGCGGGGCGATGCGCGTGAGCACGTGGCCGTAGCCCATGCCGCCGTAGCGCGTCAGCTGCCCCTTGGTCCAGACGGAGCAGCTGAGCGTGATCGCGGCTCCGGGGCGGGCGGCGACGAGCGCGCCGAGGAAGTCGAGGCGTTCGCGGTCGGTGTGGTCGCGGATCCCGCCGCCGAACGAGTGGTCGCTGCCGAACGCGGATTCGACCACCGCGCCGGTGTCCACGACCTCGCACACATAGTCCAGATCGAGCACCTTGTCGATGTTGCAGAAGAGGATCCGCTCGGGCGCGAGGCCTGCGGCGGTCAGGATGCCGGCGACCTCGGGGCCGCGGCGGGCAGCGGCATCCAGGCGAATGCTCACCGACGCTCCGGCCGCGGCGGCGGCGCGTCCCGCGGCGCGGAGGGCTCGCCCCTCGGCCGCGGTGATCTCCGCGCTCGTGCCGAGGAGCCCGAGGAGTCCGGCGCGGAAGGACGTCCCGGGCACGGCATCCATCAACGCCGTCCGGAAGAGCTCGAACATCCCGCTCTCGTCGAGGTCGCGCCACCACCCCGGGAGTGTCTTGTCGATGTAGGAGCCGTAGGCGGCCACGATCTGCACGCCGCTGCGGCGGGAGATGTCCGGGAGATCCGCGTGCCGCGGCCCCATGCCCCACGACGTCGCCTCGACGACCGCGTGCAGGCCCGCGGCTCGCGCGGCGGCGAGTTCCTCGGTCGCGGTGTCGGGCGCGTCGAGCGTGAGGTTGTCGGGCATCGACATCCAGTTCCAGCGGAGGTCGCCCCACGTCTCCAGGCGCGGCGGACCGTCCAGGAACGAGCCGTTCGGGAGGGGGCGAGCGAGCCCCCGGGAATCGGTGAGCAGGTGCTCGTTGGTCGAGGTCGCACCCCAGCCCTCCGCGGGGACGGGGCCGAGCACGGTCTCGATCACGCGCCGGCCGCTCGGTACACGGTGCGTCCGCCGACGACCGTGCGGCGCACGCGCAGTCCGCGGAGCGCCTCGACACCGGCATCCACGGGATCCGCCGACCACAGCGCCCAGTCCGCGAGCATCCCCGGGTGGATCATGCCTCGGTCGTGCTCGGCGAGACTCGCGTACGCGGCGCCGGTCGTGTACCCGGCGAGCGCCTCGTCGAGCGTGATCGCCTCGGACGGGTCGAGCGGCTCGGTCGCGTTCGCGACGTGCCGGGTGACGGCCTGCCACATGAGGTGGCGGGGGTCGAACGCGAAGTACGGCCCGTCCGACCCGAGCGCGAGCACCGCGCCCGCGTCGATCCACGACCGCATGGGGTTGGCGCGTTCCGCGCGCTCCCCCAGCTTCTCGCGGAGGCCCACGCCGTTGTGCCAGATGATCGAGGGCTGGAGGGATGCCACGACCCCCACGCTGCCGGCCAGACGCATCGTCTCGGCGCTCGGCTCGAGGTAGCCGTGGATGACCTGGTAGCGGTTCTCCGCGACCGCGGCGCCGGCGCGCGCGTACTCCCGCGCGACGAGTCCGATCGCGGCTCCCCCGACGGCGTGCGTGCCGACGCCCCACCCGTTCGCGGCGCAGAACGCGACGAGGCGGGCGTACTCGGCATCCGGGATCCGCTGCTCGCCGCGGTAGCCGGTGGCATCCCACGGCTCGTCGAGGAGGGCCTGCCCCTTGAGCGCCTCACCGTCGGCGTACACCTTGATCGGGCCGAGGCGCAGGACGTCGTCACCGAAGCCGGTGGAGACCCCGGTGCCCGCGAGGTGCGCGATCACGGCGTCGACGTCGGGGGTGTCGGGCGAGCCGATCTCGAGGTACGGCATCGCGACGGTGCGCATGGTGAGCCGCCCGCGGCGGTGCGCCTCCTGGTAGCCGCGCATCTCGTCGGGCGTGACTGCGGGGTCGACGATGCCGGTGAAGCCCAGAGCGTGGAAGAGCGGCTGCACGAGGTCGAGCCCGGCGACGCGCTGATCCAGCGTGGGCGGTTCGGCGCCGGTCCAGTCCTCGTCGTCGAACGTGCGCGCCATCGCCTCGATGTAGCCGTCGACGTCGACGTCGGGGGTGACGTGCTCGCTCCCCTTCAGGCCACCGCGCTGCATGTGCAGGTGCGCGTCGATGAGCCCCGGGAGCACCACGCCGTCGAGTTCTTCCGTCTCGTACGCGGCCGGGAGTGCCGCCCGCACCTCGTCGACGTCGCCGACCGCGAGGATCCGGCCCCCGTGCACCGCGAACGCCTCGGCGTGCGGCCGGTCGGGGTCCATCGTGCGGACGGGCGCGATCAGCAGCGTGGGGGTGTCGTTCCGGGGGGACGGGGTCATGCGGGGCTCCTCGAGAGGCGGTGGGTCAGAGGGCCGGGCGGCGGGCCATCGTGTCGGCGACCGCGCCCTCCCAGGTGAGGCCGAACTCCAGCAGCGTGCGGTCGGCGCGGTACGGACCGACGAACTGCACGCCGATCGGCAGCTCCTCGGTCGAGAACGAGAAGGGCAGCGACAGGGCGGGCATCGCGGTCGCGGTGATCCGGCTGCAGGACCGCTGCCAGGAGTAGTACCGGTCCATCGCGACGCCGTCGATCTCGGTCGGGTACTCCCACTCGACCGGGAAGGGCAGCACCTGCACACACGGCGCGAGCAGCAGGTCGACGTCCTCGAACAACGCCTGGAAGCGGCGGAACAGCCGCGTGCGGGCCCCGGCGGCGCGCGTGAGCGTCTCGGCCGTGAAGCCGCCGGCCCACGCGATGTCGTCCTTCAGCGTCTGCTTGACCAGGTCGGGGTGCTCCGCGGCCTCCTGGCCGTGCGCGTCGAGGAACTCCAGCGAGCGGAACGTCTCGAACACGAGGTCGGCCTCGGACAGGTCGATGTCGACCGGGATCACCTCGGCGCCGAGGTCGGCGACCAGACGCGCCGCCGCCTCGGTCGCGGCCCGCACCTGCGGGTCGAGGGGCAGGCCGCCGAGGTCGGGGCTGTACGCGACACGGGCGCCGGCGAACGGCCGGGGCCGCAGCGACAGGAACAGCGCGGGATCCTCGTCGATCGACAGCGGCGCCCGACGCTCCGGCGCCGAGATCACCGACATCAGCAGGGCGGCGTCGCGCACGGTGCGGGCCAGCGGACCCAGCACCGAGCCGGGGTCCCACGCGTTGCCGGGCCGGGCCGAGGCGACGCGGCCCGCGGTCGGGCGCAGGCCCACCAGGTTGCCGAACGACGCCGGGTTGCGGATGCTGCCGCCGAGGTCGGACCCGTCGGCCATCGGCAGCATGCCGCTGGTCACCGCGGCGGCGGCCCCGCCGCTGCTGCCGCCCGCCGAGCGGGACAGGTGGTACGGGTTGCGCGTGATCCCGAACACGTCGTTGAAGGTGTGGGAGCCGACACCGAACTCCGGCGTGTTCGTCTTCCCGACGAAGACGCCTCCGGCACCGCGGATGCGGCCCGAGATGACGCTGTCGGCGGTGGCCACCGTGCCCACGTGGATGCGCGATCCGTGCGTGGTGGGGAGCCCCGCGACGTCCATCAGGTCCTTCACCGCGAACGGCAGTCCGTGCAGGGGGCCCATCGAGAGGCCTCGGCAGGTGAGGGCGTCGAGCTCACGAGCACGGTCGATCGCCTCCTCGGGACGGTACGACACGATCGCGTTGACCGAGGGGTTGACCTGGTCGATGCGCTCCACGTGGGCGCGCACGACCTCCTCCGACGACACCTCGCGGCGACGGATCGCCTCGGCCAGGGCGGACGCGGAACGACGGGTCAGGTGCGACAGGCTCATGCGGCATCCTCGATCAGCATTCGGGCGATGTTCTCCCCCACCACGACGGCGGGCATCGCGGTCGTGGCGCGGGGCACGCGGGGCATGATGGCGCAGTCCGCGACCCGCAGGCCCTCCACGCCGTGCACCCGGCCGCGGGCGTCGACGACCGCGAGCGGGTCGCCGTCGACGCCCATCCGGCACGTGCCGACCGGATGCCAGTAGTTGTCGGGGTGCGCGTACAGGTGGGTCGCGAGCGCCTCCCGCGTGAAGGTGTCGGGGCCGGGGTGGATCTCGCGACCCACGAGCGGCGCGAGCGCGGGCGTGGCGGCGAGATCGCGCAGGATCTCCGCGCCGTCGATGAGCATCGCGACGTCGACACCCTCGGGGTCGGTGAGGAACCGGTGGTCGATGATCGGCTTCGCCTCGGGGTCGGTGCTGCGGATCCGCACGAACCCGCGCGAGCGCGGGAGGAGCGCTGACGTCCCGATGCTCCACCGCTTCTCGTCGCCCCGGTGGGTGGGGCTGTACGGCAGGAAGTGCAGGTCGAACGCCTCGGTCTCGACGCTCGAGGCGGCCTTGCCCATCGCCTGCTCGTCGGGAGCCCACCCGGCCGCGCGGGCGGCATCCATTTCCGCGCTCATCCGCTCGGACCCCTCCCAGCTCAGGAGGAGGAACGGCTGGTCGTGGAGGTTCTCCCCGACGCCCGGAAGGTGCTGGACGATCGGGATTCCGAGCGGCGCGAGCTGCGCGGACGGTCCGATGCCCGAGCGCAGCAGGACCGTCGGGGAGTTGTAGGCGCCGCCGGCGAGGACGACCGTGCCCGCCCGGACCTCGACGACCTCGCCGCGGTGGTGCACCACGACGCCCGTCGCGCGGCCGTGCGCGACGACGACCCGGTCCACGAGCGCCTCGCCGACGACCGTGAGGTTCGGGAGCGACCGGACGGGATCGAGGTACCCGAAGGCCGCGTTGATGCGGACACCGTCCTGGATGTTCATGTCCTCGGGGGCGAAGCCTGCGGCCTCGTCCAGGTCGTTGAGCGTCTCCACCCGCGGCATCCCGACCGCGGGGGCGGCGTCGTACCAGGCGTGCTGCCAGGGCGTGAGCTCGTCTGCGGTGAAGCGGTGCACGCGCAGACGGCGCATGCCCTCCTCGAACAGCGGCAGCAGGTCGTCTGCGGCCCATCCGGCGAGGCCCGCCTCGGCCCACGCGTCGTAATCGCGGCGGTGCCCCCACGTCTGGGTGCAGCCGTTGACGTCGCTCGAGCCGCCGATGGCGCGGGCGCGCTCGAACCCGACCTTCCACGGGTAGGTCTCGCCCGAGTCGTACCCCCAGTCGTGCGAGCGGCCCAGCCGCGTCGCGTCGAGCAAGTCCGCCGGCCAGGCCGGATCGCCCTCGGGTCCGAAGTCGGGTCCGGCCTCGAGCAGGAGCACCTCGTGGCCCGCCTCCGCGAGACGTGCGGCGACGACGCTTCCCGCCGTCCCGCCGCCCACGACGACGTACGCCGCTTCGCGGGGCAGGCCGCTCGTCACGCGGGCACCCGCGAGAACGAAGCCTCGACCTCGGCCGCTGTCACGAGGGCGTCGCGCTGCAGGTACTGCACGGCTTCGAGGGCGTTGTCGTGCGCGCGCTGGGTGGACCCGGCGACGCAGTCGGTCACGACCCGCACGCGGTAGTCGTGCTGGTGCGCGTCGACCGCGGTGTAGTGGATGCAGACGTCGGTGAGCCCGCCGACGAGCACGACCGTGTCGGCCTTGTACGCCTTCAGCACGATCTCGAGCTCGGTGCCGAAGAACGCCGAGTAGCGGCGCTTGCGGATGAGGAACTCCTCGGGCTGCGGGTCGAGCCACGCCGCGATCTCGGTGTCGGGGTCGCCCTCGATGCAGTGCGGACCCTCGGAGCCGTCGAGCTCGCGCCCGATGTCGACGAGCGAGCGCTTGTGCACCTCTTGGATCCACACGACGGGAACGTCGGCCGCGCGGGCGCCGTCGACGAGTGCGCGGACGCGCTCGCGGCGCTCGGCGCGGCCGCCCATGAGCACGGGGATGCCGCCCTCCTCGGGCGGGGTGGTGCCGGCGCCGCCCTGGATGTCGACGACGATCAGGACGGTACGCCCGACCAGGTGGGCGGGGCCGATGGGGGCGGTGTCGGTCATGAGGGCTCCTAGAGCGTCGGACGGTCGAGCAACCGCCGGGGGGTGTGGATGAGGATCTGATCGGCGACCGCCGGATCGCCGGCGATGGTCGCGATGGCGGGGCCGATGCGCGCGAAGAGGTGGTCGTAGCCGCGCCCGCCGTTGCGGCGGAGGTTGGCCTGCGCCCAGACGTCCTGCGCGATCACGAGCTGGTCGCCGTAGCCCTCGGACAGCAGCCACTCGACCATCTCGAGTCGCTCGGCGTCGGTCGGGTTCCGCAGGTCCGTGCTGCCGTAGTAGAAGTCCGACCCGAAGGTGTCGTACGCCAGCACGGCTCCGGCCTGCGCGATGTCGCGGTGGTAGGCCCGGTCCCAGTACTCGTCGAGGTGGCCGATGATCACGCGGTCGGGCGACATGCCCTCCTCGACCAGCACCTCGAGCACCTCGGTCCCGGCCATGCCGCGGAACGACTGGTGGGTGTAGACGGTGGCCCCGGTCTCGGCCCCGGCACGCGCCGCCGCGCGCAGCGACCGCCACTCGGCATCCGTCACGGGGTAGCTGGTGCCGATCTCGCCGAGGAGGGCGGGGCGGATGCCGGTGCCGTCGATGCCGTCGCGCAGCTGGCTCAGGAGCAGCTCGGTGAGGGTGTCGACGTCGGCGGTCCGCACGTCATCGGGCATCGTGGGCTCGACGTAGAACCCGGCCCCGACCATGACGTGCACGCCGGAGCGGCGGGAGATCTCGGGGAGTTCGGCCAGACGGCGTCCCATGCCGTCGAGGGTGAGCTCGACGACGCCCGATCCCCCGGACGTCACGACGTGTGCCACCTCCTCGGCGGCGACGTCGGGGTCGTGCAGGACGATGTTCTCGGGGATCGAGAGGAAGTTCCAGCGCAGGTACGCCATGAGCTCCGGGCCCATCGGCACACCCTCGGGCGGGAGCTCGGTGGGGGCCTTCGCCCAGATGCGCAGGTCGCTCAGCAGGTGCTCGTGCATCGAGGTGCGGCCGAGGTCGGCGGCGTCGATAGGCCCCAGGACGGTGTGGATGGGCATCGGTCACTCCCCGAAGACGGCGCGACGCGGGTTGTCGCGGTGGATGGCGTCGAGGACCTCGGGGGCGATGCCGGATTCGACGGCGATCCGACGGAACTCCTCGAAGAGGAACGTGTATCCCGGGCCGCCGTACGCGCGCAGGTGCGACCGCTGGCAGACGTCGTGCGACAGGAGGACCCGGTCGGCGTAGCCCGCGTCGATGATGCGGCGGAGGTAGTCGATGCGCCGGTCGATCTGGTGGCGCACGAGCATCCCGCCCACGCGGCAGGTCATGAGGCAGTCGTACTCCACGAACGCCCCGCGACGGAGGAGCTCGAGCGAGTAGTCGACGCTCTTGACCGTGTCGGCGTGGCCGATCACGACGCGCGACGGGTCGACGCCCTCCTCGGTCAGGATCTCGAGCTGTGCGAGGCCCGTCGGGAACGACGCGGCGTGGGTCGTGATGAGGGCACCCGTCTCGCGCCCCGCGCGGGCGGCGGCGCGGAACGACCGCTCCTCGACCGCGGTGATGTGCGACAGGTCCGAGGCGATCTCGCCGATCACGCCCGCGCGCACGCCCGTGCCGGGGATCTCGTCGAGGAGATCGGCGATGAGGAAGTCGGCCAGGGCGTTCGTCGGCGTCCGGTCGAACCACTCCTTGTCGAGGTAGGTGTCGTAATAGTGGCCGGTCCCGAGGATGACCTGGATGCCACTGGCCTCCGCGGCCCGTCGCGTCGCCCGGACGTTCGCGATCGAGCGCGATCCGGTCCGCCGGTTCTGCTGCAACTCCGTGATGTCGTCGCTCTCGCCGAACGGTGCGGCGTAGTCGCTGAGTTCACCGTTCGTGAGGTCGATGAGCGTCGAGCCGCCCGCGGCGCGGAACAGCGCGAGCTCGGCGAGCATTTCCTCCTCGACCGCGAGGAAGCCGTCCTGCGGGGTCGTGCGCGTCATGTTGATGTAGACGTG
Organism: Microbacterium sp. T32; assembly: GCF_001619615.1. GTDB lineage: Bacteria > Actinomycetota > Actinomycetes > Actinomycetales > Microbacteriaceae > Microbacterium. The sequence continues at coordinate 75,498 of NZ_LQQP01000008.1, read as the reverse complement.
CTCGTGCGGCAGCGTGACACCGAGCCGCTCGGGGGCGATCGGTCCCGAGACGCCGTGGACGGTGAGCATGCGGGTCAGGCCTCCGGGATCGCGATCACGACGCTCTTGGTCTCCAGGAACCCGCGCAGGCCCTCCTCGCCCAGGTCACGGCCGAGCCCCGACTCCCCCGTGCCGCCGAACGACAGCGCCGGGTCGAACAGGTTGTAGGTGTTGATCCACACCGTGCCGGCGTTGAGCGCGGCCGCCATGCGGTGCGCCCGGCCGAGGTCGCGGGTCCACACTCCCGCCGCGAGGCCGTACGCGGTGTCATTCGCGATGCGGATGGCATCCGCCTCGTCGTCGAACGGGATGATGCCGACGACGGGTCCGAAGATCTCCTCGCGGGCGATGCGCATGTCGTTGGTGACGTCGGCGAACAGAGTCGGCTCGACGTAGAACCCCGGCTCGCGGACCCCGCCGCCGGCGAGGAGCGTCGCGCCCTCCTCGACACCGGCGCGGATGTAGCCGAGCACGCGCTCGCGCTGCTCCTCCGACACGAGCGGACCGACCGTGATGCCGCCGTCGAGGCCGTCGCCGACGGGAACGCGGCCCACGGCCGCGGTCATCCGCGCGGTCATCTCGGTGAGGATCGAACGCTGCACGAGCAGGCGACTCCCCGCGGTGCACATCTGCCCCGAGTGGCCGAACGACGCCCGCATCGCGGTGAGGACCGCGGCATCCAGGTCGGCGTCCTCGAACACGATGTTCGGGCTCTTGCCGCCCAGTTCCAGCGTCACGCGCGTGAAGTCGTCGGCCGCGGCGTGCGCGACCAGTCGCCCCACCTCGGTCGAGCCGGTGAAGGTGATCTTCGCGATGCCGGGGTGCGCGGTGAGCGCGGCGCCCACCGACCCGTCGCCCGTGAGGATGCTCACGGTGCCGGCGGGAACGCCCGCCTCCGCCAGGATGCCGCCGAGGCGCAGGAGCGTGAGCGGAGTGTCCTCCGCGGGCTTGGCGACCACGGGGCAGCCCGCGGCGAGCGCCGGGGCGAGCTTGAACGCCGCGGTCATGATCGGGAAGTTCCACGGCAGGATGATCGCCACCGGGCCGACGGGTTCCTGCACCGTGTAGACGTGGTGCCCGCCGCCGTCCACCGGGACGACCGTGCCGCCGAGGCGCGACGGCGCACCGGCGAAGTGCCGGAACGTGCGCGCCGCCATCGCGGTGTCGGCGCGCGAGCGCTCGATCGGCTTGCCGTTGTCGCGCGTCTCGAGCACCGCGAGCTCTTCGAGCCGCTCCTCGATGAGGTCGGCCACGCGGTTCAGGATGCGAGCGCGCTCGAGCGGCGCGAGGCCGCGCCAACGGCGGTCGGCGTGCGTCGCGACGGCGAGCGCGACCGCGGCGTCGACGTCGGCGGGGGTGGTGTCGGCCACGGTCGTGAGCACTTCCCCGGTGGCGGGGTCGATCACCACGCGCGCGGGGCGTTCGCCGAGTGGCATCCACTCTCCGCCGAGGAGGAACGGCTCGTACTCGGGCAGCGCGGTGACGGTGGGGCGAAGGCTCATGGGGGTCCTCAGAAGATCTCGAAGTACTCGCGCTGCTCCCAGTCGGAGACGTGGCGAAGGTAGCGGGCGAACTCCGCCCTCTTGATGGTCGCGTACCAGTCGACGACGACGTCGCCGAGCGCGGCGCGGAACACCGCGTCGGCCTCGAACGCGTCGACGGCGGCGCCCAGGGATGCCGGGAGCGACGGGGCGTCGGTGCGGTACGGGTCGGTGGTCGGCGCCGGCGGGATGAGACCCCGGTCGATGCCGTCGACGCCGCTGATCAGCTGCGACGCGATGTACAGGTACGGGTTGGCCGCGGGCTCGCCCGAGCGGTTCTCGAGGCGCGTCGCGGGGTCGCCCACGCCGCCCACGGCGCGCACCATCGCACCCTTGTTGTCGATGCCCCAGGCGATGCGGTCGGGCGCGAGCGAGTTCGGTTGGTACCGCTTGTAGCCGTTGACCGTCGGGGTCGTGAAGGCCGCCGCGGCACCGGCGTGCGCGAGCAGACCGCCGAGGTATGCCGAGCCGAGCAGCGACAGGGTGGTGCCGGGGGCGTCGGGGACGAACGCGCCCCGGCCGGTCGCCCGCTCGGTGAGCGACTGGTGCAGGTGCCACCCGGTGGACGCGCCCTCGGCCCCCTGCGGGCGGGACATGAACGTCGCGTGATACCCGAGGCCGGCGGCGATGCGCCGGACGGCGGTGCGGCACAGGACGATGGCATCCGCGATCTCGGCGGCGGAACCCGCCTCCATCGTGATCTCGAACTGGCTGGGGCCGAACTCCAGCTCGATCGAACGCAGCGGCAGGTCGAGCAGCGTCAGCCCGCGGTACAGCGCGTCGACGAGGGGCTGCATGCGGTCGAGACCCTCCTCGAGCAGCAGCTGCGACCCGCGCGTGGTCGGGGCCGCGAGCGACGCGGCACCTGGGCGGCCGGGCGCCCCGACGTGCTCGGTGCCGAGGGCGGCGTCCTCGGCCCGGAAGACGTGGAACTCCAGCTCGGCGCCGACGGTCATGTCGTAGCCGCGCGAGGCGAGCGTGGTCAGCTCGTTGCGGAGGATCGTGCGGGTGCAGAACGGCACGGGGCTGCCGTCGGGGAAGTGCAGGTCGCACAGGATCCACGCCGTCCCCGGCGCCCACGGCAGAACGCGGAACGTCGTGGGGTCGGGCACCAGCACGATGTCGCCGGCGCCGCTGAACCCGCCGACCCCGACGCCCGTCTCGGCGCTGAACACCGAGAAGACGGACTGCCCCGACGTGTCCTTCAGCAGCAGCGAACTCGGCGCCGTCACACCCGAGCGGAGGGCGGCGGCAAGGCCCCCGCGCGCGATGGTCTTCCCGCGCAGGATGCCGTGCTGGTCGACGAACGAGAAGCGGACCATGTCGATGCCGAGCTCGTCCACGACGCGGCGCATCTGCCCCGCGGCGGCGTACTTCGCCTCGCTCCACAGTCCGTGCCGGTGGACGAAGCCCTCCCGGTCGGCCGCGAGCATCGGTCGCGCCGAGATGCCGCCGCCGCTCTCGGAGACGGGGCGTTCGTCGACGTTGCGCTCACGCATCGACGGTCTCCTCGGCGGTCGCCTTCGGGGCGGCCCACGGCGAGGCAGCACGCCGCTCCTGCTCGCGCTGGACCCAGCGCTCCTGCCACGCGTCGTTGGCCGAGATCGTGTCCATCGCGAGGGGCCCGGTGAGCTTCGCGGCCTCCTCCGCGCTCACGGGGTGCGACGGCGTCTGCCCGCCCGCGGCGAAGGAATCGATCGCGCGGAGGAGCAGGCGGCGGTTGGCGGTGACGGCGCGGTCCGAGACGCCGAGGCGCTCGACGGTGCGGTCCTGGATCGGACCCATGCTCTCCACGGCCCACTGGTCGTGGACGTTGATGTCCAGGCCCATGCCCGTGTACGTGAGGTCTTTCTGCTCCTGCGGGTCGAAGCCCCAGTTGTTGTCGCGGTTGCGGACCGGCCGGTAGTCGGGCAGCGTCACACCCTCCAGGCGCTGCTGCAGCAGGGTCTCCTTGTCGGTGACCTCGGCGAAGTCGTACCAGATCATGTACCAGTAGTGGTGCTCGTCGTCGATGGGCACGTGCCACTGCGTGAACACCTTGGTGTTGCCGAACGGCACGACGAAGGCGTTCGGGAACATGAGGTTCGTCACGCGGACGTGCGTGATGTCCTCGGTGAGCTGGCGCAGCGCGAAGACGCGGAGGCCGTGCTCGGCGCTCTCGACCTCGATGTCGGGCCGGTAGCTCTCGCCCACGAGCATCGAGAGCTTCTTACCGGTGCCCTCGACCTCCTCGGCGAACTGCTGCCCGTACATCTCGCGCGGGTCTTCCTGGATGAACCGGTGCAGGAACGACACGTGGCTCGGGTCGATTCCCCCCTCCAGCCCCTGCAGCCAGTTGCAGTCCCACAGGCCCTTGAACGCGAAGGTGTACTCCTCCGGCGCGATGAAGCAGTCGTAGTCGGGGAACGGCGGCGGGTCGCCCGCGCCCATGTAGGTGAAGATGATTCCGTTCTTCTCCACGCACGGGTAGTTGGCGATGCGGATCTTGCCGAGGAACTGGCTGTGCTCGGGCTCGGCGGGCTGCTCGACGCACTTGCCCTCTCCGTCGTAGAGCCAGCCGTGATAGAGGCACCGGATGCCGTCCTCCTCGAGGCGCCCGTACGACAGGTCGACGCCGCGGTGGGCGCAGTACCGGCTGATGAGCCCCCAGCCCTCGCGCTTCTTGAACAGCACGAGGTCCTCGCTCATGATGCGGACGGCCTTCACCGGCCGCTCCCCCGGCATCTCGGACACGAGCGCGGCCGGCTGCCAGTACGAGCGCAGCAGGTGGCCGAGCGGAGTGCCGGGACCGGACCGGGTGATCTTCTCGTTGTCTTCCTGCTTCAGCATCGCCGTCGCCTCTCGTGGTCGGTGTCGGTCGTGTCCAGGGCCTTCAGGCCTGGAGCACGAGGAGGGGGCACGCGGACCGCGAAACGCAGACCATCATGCAGTCGTTGGCGGCCCGCTCCTGGGCCGTCAGGACGAAGTCGCGGTGCTCCACTTCGCCGTCGAGCACGCCCGTCTCGCAGCTGCCGCAGATGCCCTCTTCGCAATCGGAGAGCACGTCGACTCCCGCCTCGCGCAGCACCTCGAGCACGGTCTGCTCGGGTTCGACGGTCACTTCGACGCCCGTGAGCGCGAGGCGTACGGCGAACGGTCCGCCGGGTTCGTACTCCACGACGGGCGCGGTGAAGTACTCCAGGTGCAGGCGACCGGATGCCTCGGGCACGACGCGCGTGACCTCTTCGAGCATGCGCGCCGGGCCGCACGCGTAGACCGCGGCGTTCGGGTGCGCAGCGAGCTCGGCCTCGAGATCGGCGCGGACGCCCTCGTCGCGGGCGACGACGTCGACGGCTCCCCCGGGGATCGTGGCGAGGACGTCGAGGAACGCCATACGGGTGCGGGAGGCGCCGAGGTACAGCACCCGCCACGGCACACCCGCCGCGGCGGCGGCGCGCACCATGGGCAGAACCGGCGTGATGCCGATGCCGCCCGCGAGGAACAGGTACTCGTCGGCGGGGACGAGGCCGAAATGGTTGCGGGGACCGCGGAGCGATACGACGTCGCCGGGGCGAAGGCGCTCGTGCACGGCTCGGGAACCGCCGCGGCTCTGCTCCTCGCGCAGGACGGCGATGCGGTAGCGCGCCGAGCCGGGCTCGCCGCACAGCGAGTACTGGCGGACCGGGGCGCCGGGGACGGCGAGGTCCACGTGGGCGCCGGGTGTCCATTCCGGCAGCGGCCCGTCGACGCCCTCGAGCTCCACGGACATCACGTCGGCGGTCTCGAGGGTCAGGGAGCGCACGCGAGCGCGCAGCTCTCCGGCATCCTCTCGAGTCGTCATGTTTGGATCCTAACAGATACAGATTGGATCCCGAATCATTGGTCTGGGAGCCAGTACCGCGTGGATTGCGTGGCATCCGGCACCCGTTCTGCTAGGTTCGCACCTCGTGGGATCGCGACCACGATCGACCGAGAGGGGCACCATGGCCGCACGGGGGGACACCGAGATCACGGCGGCCGGGGGGCACGCGCTCGTCGACGAGATCGCCGCCAAGATCCGGGAACGCATCATGTCGGGCGACATCCCCATCGGCGCGCAGCTCCGGCAGGCGGAGCTCGCGAACGACTTCGGCGTCAGCCGCACCCCGGTGCGCGAAGCCCTGCGCCAGCTGCAGACCGGCGGCCTCATCGAGGTGCTGCCCAACCGCGGTGCCGTCGTCCGCGTGCCCGCGCCGTGGGAGGTGCGCGAGGCCTACGAGGTGCGCGCCGAGCTCGAAGCCCTCGCGGCGGCCCGCGCCGTCGAGCGCATCTCGCGCAGCGACGTGACGCGCCTCCGCGCGGCCAACCAGGACATGTACGACCGCTCCGTCGAGCGCGAGCGCGGCCAGAGCGACCCGGCCCTCGCCAGCCGCCGCGAGAACGACGTGTTCCACAACACGATCGCGCAGGTCTCCGCCAACGCGCGCCTCGCCCGCGCGATCGAGGAGATCAACGAGACCTTCCCCCGCAACGTCTCGGCTCAGCTGCTCGTGGGCGACGACCGTCACCGCGAAGAGAACTTCCAGGAGCACGTCCGCATCATCGACGCGATCGAGCGCGGCGACGCCGAAGCCGCCCGTCGCGAGATGCGCGAGCACGTCCTGAAGGCCGGCGAGCAGCTGGCGCGCTGGTACGAGCGGCGCTCCGCGACGGTGTTCACCGGCTGACGCCGGGGCTGCCTCCGTCAGAGGAAGCTGGCGAGAGCCTCGCGCACCACGCGCGCCGCGTCTTCCGGTCCCACCTGTGGCACGCACTGATGGCTGAGCGCCGCAGTCCACTGCGCGTCCGTGGGTAGTCGAGCGAAAGACACCTTCGACGCACTCGTGTACGGCCCGAGCGTTCCGAACAGATCGATGGCTTCGCGGCTGATCTTGCCTGCCTCGACTAACGCCCACAGGTCGTAGAGGTCGCGCGGCTCTCCACGGTCACTCCACGCCGCCAGCTTCGCGGCGGCGAACGCCGCTGCCGTCAGCACACGGAGGCGGGCGGGCGGCGCATCACTGTACCTCTGCTCGATATCTACGACTTCGGTCGGCCACGCGGGATACCCCTGTGCGGAGAGAAGCTGAAGACGAATACGGACGCCGCCCACCTCCATCACGGAGGACTCGGAGTGGATGGTGTCGCTGATGCGTGGAGTGAACGTCGGCGTTCCGAACGCGCGCCCCAGCCCCCTCGCAAGGGCCACCTCCATACGGTCGCCGATCTCGGCGCGCGACCCGGAGGCGATGAGGTCGATGTCCTCCGAGAGGCGGAGACCTGTCAGATGTGTGCGCGCGAGCGCTGTGCCCCCGAAGAACACGAGATCGTCCGTGGACACCGTGGCTATCGCCGCGAGGGCATGCGAGATCACGTGATCGCGGACGACCTGCTCCTCGGGGACACCGAATCGCGCCACGACCTCGGCGCGTTCGCGCTCATCGAGGACACCCGGTGTGACGCGAGTACCCCGGGCTCTCGGCTTCCCTCCGTCCTGTTCTTCCGCCATTACTGCCTTCTCACTTCCATCTCGTCGAGAGCTCCGCGCACTGCAGTGTTCGCGCGACCGAGCGTGTCGACTACACGCCGCAGGTCAGCGGGCCTGACCTGCCCGCGCAGATAGCGCGCCGCAGCCCGGGCCTCATCGGGCATCCCTCCCTGCCTCGGCTTCATCAGGAGGTCGTACAGTGTCTGCGCGCGCGTGGTCACCAGAGCACGCCCGAGCTCGTTCTGTTCGAGGACGGCGTCGAGACGATCGATATCGCGCGGGATGAGGTGGACAATGCCCCCGGTATCCAGGGTCACGGGAGGTCGTCCGGCCTCCGGGATGGCAACGGTCGTCACACCGAGAGCGCGAGGAATCGCCGCCCAATGGCGCGCGGCACCGAGCCCCATGAGCACGGCATTGCGGTTGCCGAACCGCGCAGTCGCCACGGCCAGCCCCGCCGCTTCCAGGGTGGGGCGCCACTGGCGGCCATCGCGCCCCTCCGGGGGTGCCGCGTAGACGCCTTTCGCGAGACGGACGAGTGCCCCGCGTTCGGCGAGTCGAGCGACCGTGCGGCGCGCGTGGGCGAGGTCCGCTTCCAGGTCCTGAGGACGCACGGTCCGGAGCGGCGCACGCTCGATCGCACGCAACGCGTCAACATCGTTGACCATCGGATCCACCTCCCTTACTGAGATTAGCGTGACAGCTAGTGTCACGTCAGTCTCAGTAAGTCCACCGCGCAGAGTGATGAGGGAGCTTCAGCCGCGTCACGCCCCCGGGCGCCGTCCGCCCGGCGCGCCGCCCGCCCCGCGTCATGGCGAGTACACGACGAAGGAAACTCGGCCCCGCGTGCCGGTGGCCGTGTTGATTTCCCGCCGGACGCGTCGCGGTCGACGCCGGTTTTCCTTCGTTGTCTCCGCCGAAGGACGTAGCGCTCCTCAGCCCACCACGAGCGGCGCCGCCATCAGCACAGCCGAAGCGCCCATCGCGAGCGGCGGCAGCCGCGTGATCAGCGGCCGGTCACGATGCGCCGTGGCGAACAGCACCACACCCCCGACGGCATAGGCGGCCACGCCGAGGAGGGTCAGCAGCACGAGCGGCATCGCCCCCGCACCGTGATGGGACGAGCCCGGGGAGGCCGGGACGGCGCGGCCAGCAGAAGGGATGCCATGAGCACCGCGCCGAGGGCGTCGAACGCCCGCATCCGACGGTCGCGCCCCCGCCGCGCGGAACCGGGCGCCACCGCCACCAGCGCCGCGAACAGCAGCGCCGCCGCCCAGAACACCGGCGGCACACGGCCGCCGCCGACGACCATGTCGCCCATCGCGAGGAGCATGAGCGCCGCGATGAACAGCTCACGCACGCGCGCGGCGGGGCGGTCGGCGGCGACGCAGCACGCACCGGCCGCCGTCGCCACCAGCGCGCCGACGTGCAGGACCTCCCCCATCAGTGCCCGTGGTGCTCGTGCCCGTGGTGCTCGTGACCGTGCCCGTGGTGCTCGTGCCCGCCGCCGGCGTCGTGCCCGTGGAACGCGTGGCCCTCGGCCACGGCACCGCCCGACCCCGCGCTCGGCGCGTGGCAGTGGTCGCCGCCCGAGGACGAAGGCAGGTCGAGCGACGGGTTCCGCGTGAAGAAGCCGTCCGGCTCGAACCGCAGGCCGATGCGGTGCACCGGCATGATCGGCCATTCCTCGGGCTTCGGGTAGTGGTGCACGCCGACGATCGGCCACAGCACGAGCTCGGCTCCGTCGAGCGGACGATCCGCCTGCTGCCACGCCGTGATGCCCTCGGCCTCGAGCGGCGCCTGGTTGGGGTAGTCGCCCGTGATGAACCGCTCGTTCGGGTCGTACGCGGTGGCCCAGAGGTGCTTCGAGACGAACGGGGCCTTGCGCGCGACGATGCTGCCGGGCTTCGCGAACAGGCGCGTGGTGTGCATCGCCGACAGCCGGTAGGCGGTGCTCTCGCCGAAACGGTTGGTGCGCTCGGTGTTCTCCACCCGCCAGTGCACCGCGCGGGACGCGTCGGCCATCCGACCGGCATCCTTCTCGGACGCGATGACCTCCGTGACCATCTTGACCGCGTTGCCCCAGGGGTTGAGCTCCTCGTCCTCCTCGACCTCGGCGTGCACCTCGACCAGGCGGTTCTTCGGGCCGTCGACCGCGGTGTCCATGCGCACGGCGAAGTAGTGCTGGTGCGTGGGGGCCTGGACGTTGGGACTGACCATGCGACCGTAGGCGGGCATCTTGCCGTCGTCGATGCCGGACACCGACAGGATGCCGGTGAGCTTGATCTCCAGCTCGATCGAGCCGTCCTGGTACAGCGACCAGTAGAAGCCGTAGTCGTAGTTCGCGACGGTCGCGAAGAACGAGATCACCAGGCGCCGCGAGCGGCGGACGTCGGCCTCGCCCGTGCGGGTGTTGACGTGCTTCCAGAGGATGGACGAGTCCTCCTCGTGCAGGCACACGCCGTTCGTGATGGTCTGAGCCTCGCCGACGCCGTCGAGCACGTGGGCGTCGAAGTAGTGGATCTCGCCGAGGCAGTCGCATCCGAGTTCGAGGGATGCCGTGAGGGGGCCGGCCCCGTACTCGCCCCAGTCGAAGAAGTTCTTGCGGTACGCCGTCGGGTCGGAGTCGAGATACGGCACGTACATCTCGTTCACCGCGGCGCGGCGGAGGACGGGACGCTCGACGTCGCCGTCGCGGTACGCGATGTCGTGCAGCACGAGCCCCTCGCGGTGCGTGAAGCCGATGCGGAACGACCAGTTCTGCCACGTGACTCGGTGGCCCTCGACGGTGAAGCCGGGGCCCTCGGGCTGCGTGATCTCCAGCGGCGCGACGTGGCGGTCGGGACCCCAGGTGCCCGAGCGGTAGTTGCTGCCCTCGCTCGCCATCGGGAGGACGCCGTGGTCCTCGAGCCGGATGATGTCGAGGGTCTCGAGGTCGAGGATCGGCACGAGACCCGCGACCGGACGCGCGTAGCCGTTGTCGTCGGCGCTCTCGCGATGCCAGACCGTTCCCCACGACAGACGGCGGTCGGCGAGGTCCTCGGGTTCGAAGCCCGTGATCGACTCGGGGTCGACCCACACGTGCGTGGTGTCGGTGATGCCGCGCTTGGCGAGGGCCTCCTTGAGGAGCGGGTGCTCGCGGGCGGCCCGGGCGATCGCGCGCGCCTCGTCGCTCGAGACGCCGGGGCGCTTGGCATCCACCGGGCTCCAGGAGGCCAGCGAGGCCTCGGCGCGGTCGGTCCCCGAGGTCCAGCCGGTGACCTCCCACGCCGCGTGCGCCGCGGGGTTCATCACGATCAGGCGCACCGGGCGCCCCTGGCCGGGGGCGAGGCTGCGGGCCAGGCCCTCCTCGACGGCGATGCCCCAGAAGCGCGGTTCGGCGCCGATGCGGTCGTCCGCGCGCACCAGCGCGGTGATCTCGACGATCTCGCTCGGGGTGAGGGGGTCGCTCCAGTGCCGGTCGGCGGTCATCGGGTCTCCTTGGTGCGGCGGTTCGGGTGATGCGGGTGGATTCAGGATGCCGGGACGAGGGCGGCGACCCCGTCGGCGCGGGGGTCGCTCGCGGCGTCGCGCACCCCGGCGGTGCGCGATCGGCGGACGAGTTGGACGTGGCCGGCCTCGTCAGCGGGTCCGGGGAAGGACGCGATCCCGAGCCCGAGGAACTCGGCGCGCTCCACGACCTCCGGTGCGACACCGGGTTCGGTGACGAGCGTGAGGCGGTCGTGGCCGAGGTCGCGGTCGCCGATCACCCACCGCGGGCGTCCGAGCAGCTCGTCGAGGTCGACGGCGGGGTCGGTGGCGTCGGGGAGGAGCTGGGCGAGGATCCACGGCTGAGCGCGGCCGCCCTGGCATCCGGCGACCACGGTCAGGTCTCCGCGGTCGACGATCGCGGGCGCGAGCGTGTGCGGCGGACGGGCGCCGGGGCGGATCGCCGCGGGCGACGCGGGGTCGATCGAGAAGGCGCCGCCGCGGTTGTGCAGCAGGATGCCGGTCGCGGGGTCGAGCAGTCCGGAACCGAACGTCTGGTACACGCTCTGCACGATCGTGACGGCGAATCCGTCGTCGTCGATCGCGACCACCGCGGCGGTGTCTCCCTGCGGCCGGGGCTCGAGCGGGCCACGGAAGGGACGGGCGTCGAGCGCGAGCATCGCCTCGACGTCGACGGGACCCGCGGAGGGGTCGCCGAGGTGCGCGCCGCGGGCCTGGACACCGAGGACGCTGGCCTCGAGAAGCTCCGCCGCGCCAGGCTCGCGCTCGCCGGCCGCGGCGACGCCCACGAGGATCGCCCCCACGGACGGCGGCGGCGCGACGCAGTACCGGGCGTCTCCGATGGTGCGGGTCAGCGCCTCGGTGACCTCGGGGCGGTAGCCCGCGAAGTCGTCGACGGTGTGCGTGCCGCCGTCCGCGCGCAGCGTCTCCACCAGAGACCGCGCGATGTCGCCCGCGTAGAAATCGTGGGGGTCGGTCGCCATCCGACGCAGCGACCGGGCGAGCGCGGGCTGAACGAGCGCGTCGCCCTCGACCAGGAGCGCGCCGTCGCGCGTGAAGACGTCCCGGAGCCCCGGGTCGGCGAAGATCGCGTCGGCGCGCGACACCAGCGCGCGGTCGAGGCCCGCGCTGACCGTCGTGCCCTCCTCCGCCGCCGCGGCGGCGTCCTCGAGCGCGCGGGCGAGCGGCAGGACGGCGCCGAGTCCGGCGATCGCCTGCCATCCGGCGAACATCCCCGGGACCGTGACCGACCCGGCCCCGGCGCGCGGCACCTCGGTCCAGGCCGCGGCGACGTCGGCGATCGCGGCGGGCGCGGTGCCGGCCGCGACCACGGCGACCGTGGAGCCGTCGGGGCGGCGGACGAGGGCGATGAGGTCACCGCCGACGGCGCACTGGTGGGGATACACCACGGTGAGCATCGCGGCCGCGGCGAGCGCCGCATCGAGCGCGTTGCCGCCCGCAGCGATAACGGAGCGTCCCGCCTCGACGGCGGCGTGGTGCGGAGCGGCGAGCGCGATGGTCATGTCAGATCCCCCGGCGGGCCGTCGAGATGAAGTCGAGATCGGGCCGTTCGATCCCCGTGGCGAGATCCGCGACCGCGTCGCCGATCGCGGGACCGAACTTGAAGCCGTGCCCCGAACACGCCGAGACGGCGATGACCTCGGGAGCGTCGGCGAGCGGTCCGATGACGAAGCGCTTGTCCTCGGTCATCGTGTAGAGGCACGCGGCGAGTTCGACGGGCGCGGTGTCGAGCGCGGGGACGTACGCGTGCAGCAGGGAGCGCAGCGCATCGGCTTCGGCGGGCGTCGGAGGCGCGACGGGGGTCTCGGGATCCCAGACCTCTCCGGCATCCACTCCGAGCTTGACGCCGTTGCCGTCGGCATCCGGGATGCCGAAGACGAGCCCCTCGGCGCGATCGACCGAGAACGCTCCGAGCGCCGACGGGATCCCCGCGGGCTGACCGGCGCGGACCGTGACGGTGAGGATGCGCCACACCTCGAGGAGGCCGGACAGCTGCGGCAGAAGGGTGCCGGCCCACGAGCCACCCGCGACGACGAGACGGTGCGCGCGGACGACCCCGCGGTCGGTACGGACCTCGACGCCGTCGGCGACCGTGTCCCAGCCGAGCACCCGCTCGCCGTCGCGCAGGTCCGCGCCCGCGGCCTCGGCGAGCCGGCGGAGGGCGATCAGCGACCGATCGGCCTCGAGCACCCCGGCGGACGGGTCGTAGACGGCGGGGTAGCCTTCGGGCACCGCGAACGACGGCATGAGCGCGGCCATCTCGGCGCGATCGTCGACCAGCACGCAGTCCGGGCCCTGCAGCTGCGACGCCCCCTCGTGCGCGTACAGTCCGCCGGTGCGGTGCAGCAGCTTCTCGCCCGAGGCGCGCTCGAGCGCCTCCCACGCGTCGAAGGCCTTCTCCACCAGCGCGTTCCACACCGGGTTCGGGTACGCCCGGCGGATCATGCGCGTGCGACCGTGGGAGGACCCGCGGGAGTGTCCCGGCGCGAAACGGTCGACCCCGATCACGCGGACGCCGCGGCCCGCGAGCGCGGCGACCGTGGACATTCCGTGGATGCCGAGCCCCAGCACGACGACGTCGGCCGACACGACCCCGCTCACCGGAGGATTCCCGTCGCGATCGCGGCCACCCCGTCGACGAGGGCGGCGATGTCGGAGTCGTCGTTGTAGACGTGGGCGGACGCGCGGACGACGGCGGGCACTCCGCGGTCGCCGAGATCCCACTGGCCGTGGGTCGCGGGCACCGACACGACCCGCACGCCGCGGCGTGCGAGCTGGACGACGGCGTCGGCCGCGGCCACGCCGTCGATCACGAACGTCACGAGGGCGGAGGCGCTTCCCGTCGGGTCGGCGACCGTGACGCCGTCGATCTCGGTGAGCGCCGTCCGCAGGCGGGCACCGGTTTCGACGAGCCACTCTTCCGTCTCGGGGATGCCACGGGCGGCGGCCTCGTCGAGGGCGACGCCGAGTCCGAGGCGCGCCGCGAGCGGGCCCTCCCAGGTCTCGTAGCGTCGCGCCGAGGGGACGAGCTCCCAGTGCGCGCTCGAGGTCCAGTGGGCGCCGCGCACGTCGGGGGCGATGGGGAGCAGACGCTCGAGCAGCGTGTCGCGCACGTAGGCGAAGCCCGTGCCGCGCGGGGCGCGGAGGAACTTGCGGCCCGTCGTGACCAAGACGTCGCACCCGATCTCGCGGACGTCGACCGCCAGGTGACCGACCGACTGCGTGGCATCCAGGATGTAGGTGCCTCCGTAGCGCTGCACGACCGCCCCGATCTGGGCGGCCGGTTCGACGAGACCCGACGAGGTGGGCACGTGGGCGACCGTCACGATCGACGGTACCCCGTCGGACAGCAGGGCCTCGAGCGCCGGGACGTCGACACGACGGTGCTCGTCGTACGGCGCGATGACGAGGTCGATGCCGCGTTCGCGCGCGAGGCTCATGAGGTGCAGCGCGTGGCTGACGTACGTGCTGCTGGACGCGATGATGCGCTGGCCCGTGGACGGTCGAAGGGCGTCGAGGAGGATGCGGAGGCCCGTCGAGGCGCTGTCGAAGAGGGCGATCTCAGCCGTGGCGGCGCCCACGAGGTCGGCCGCCGAGGCGTACACGGCGTCGAGGTCGGCGCGGCGTTCCGCCGCGGCCTCGTATCCGCCCTTCTGCTCCTCGAGCCGCAGGTGGTCGACCACCGCGGCCACGACGGCGTGCGTCGGCAGGGCCGCGCCGGCGGCGTTGAAGTGGCTGGTCAGGGTCGAGCCGGCGGTGCGCGCGCGCTCCGCACCGACGTCGATCGCGGATCCGCCCACTGACGGCGCAGCGGGCGCGGATGCCGAGGCCGTCGCGGCGTCTGCGGTGGGGGGCGGGTTCATGGGGGACGGGTTACCTCCGGGTAGGATCCAAACATACTACATGTGGATCCAATCTGTGATCGTCCATCTCGGAGGTGCCATGTCCCGCATGCTCGCCTACGTCGGCCCGGAGCCGGCGAACGTCGCCGCCACGCTGGGCGATGACGTCCTGGCATCCTTCGCCGCGCTCTCCCGCGTGCACGCCGACGGCTGGGGCGCCGGCTGGCGCACGGAACGGGGAGTCGCGGCGAGAGTCGCGCCCGGGCGCCCGGCCACGCGCGACGCCCTCGCCCGGGCGGTGCGCGTGCCGACGACCGCCGCGCTGCTCTACCTCCGCTTCGGCAGCGCCGGGACCGACCTCAGCGAGCGCGAGGCCCAGCCCTTCGTGTTCGGCGACGAGATCTTCGGACACAACGGCGCTCTCGCCCCCGCGGACCGCCTGCGCGACGCGCTCACCGACGACGAACGTGCGACGCTCCGCGGCAACAACGACAGCGAGCTGTATTTCGCCCGTCTGCGCCGGGCGATGACCCCCGGAACCGCCATCGACCCCGCCCGGATCGCGGATGCCGTCGCCGACGTCCGCGCGTCGTACCCCGAGGCGAGCCTCAACGCGCTGCTGCTCACCCCGACCGCCCTGGTCGCGGTGCACTCCTCGGCGGGTCGCCCCGCCCCGCTGGCCGCGTTCGCCGCGCGCGGGCTCGACCTCGCGAACCTCCCGCCGGGTCACGGCGACGGCTACAACGTCCTCTTCACCCGCCGCACCGCCTCCGGCGCGCGCCTGGTCGCCACGACCGGGATCCCCCTGGACGGCTGGACCCCACTCCCCGAGAACACCGTCTCCCTGGTGACCCCCGGCTCGGTGGCATCCACTCCCATCCCCCTCCGCGCGGGCGCGTGAGGGGTCAAGATCTGTCGCTTCGGACCCCCTCGAAGCGACAATTCTTGACCCCTCACGCGCCCGCGGCTGCCGGGCTAGCGTGGACACATGGCACGCATGCGGGTGGAACCGGACGATGCGCCGACGGCGCGGCTGTCCGACGGGGCGATCGCGCGGGTGACCGCGTCCACCTACGTGTCGGGGTCGGAACTCGTCGTCGACGGCACCCCGCAGTCGCACGTCGACCTCGACGACCCGACGCACCTGCACTTCGAGTACGTCGCGCGCATGGGCGCGGTCATCGACCGACTCCGGATGCCGGGACAGCCGCTGACCGCGGTCCACCTCGGCGCCGGCGCGCTGACGCTCCCCCGCTACGTCGAAGCCACGCGGCCGGGATCCCGCCAGCAGGTCATCGAGCTGGAACCGGCGCTGTGGGACCTCGTGCGCGAGAACCTCCCGCTCCCCCGCGGGGCGGCGATCCGCGTCCGCATCGGCGACGCCCGCGCGGGCCTCGGCCGACTGCCCGCGGGTCTGCACGGCGCCGTCGATCTGCTCGTGAGCGACGTGTACTCCGGCGCGCAGACGCCCGCACACCTCACCACCGTCGAGTTCTACCGCGAGGCCGCGGCACTCCTCGCGCCCGACGGCGTGCTGCTCGTCAACGTCTCGGACGGCCCCGGGTTGGCGTTCGCGCGGCGTCAGGTCGCGACGGTGCGCGAGGTGCTCCCCGAGGTCATCGTGCTCGCGGAGGTGCAGGTGCTGAAGGGCCGCCGGTTCGGCAACCTCGTCGTCGCGGCCTCCGCGGCACCCCTCCCGGTCGAGTGGTTGCCACGCCTCATGGCCGCGGGTCCCCACCCCGCGAAGGTTGCGCAGGGAGCCGAGATCGACGAGTTCATCCGCGACGCACGTCCGGCGACGGATGCCGATGCGACGCCGTCGCCCAAGCCCTCGGCATCCATCTTCGATCGCTGACGACGGACGCCGAGGTGCTCGCCCGCGCGGGTTCGCGACCCGCCGGTGTGGCGAGGCGGACCATCGGGCGCGGGCACCGCAGACTGGAAGCATCGGCCATTCGAGAGGAGCGACGGTGAGCTATATCCACGGGTACGACCCCGACACATTGCGCGAGATCACCGACTCTCGCGAGTGCGCGGAGCGGCTCGAGGAGATCGGTTCGCAGCGCAGTCTTCCGGCCCTTCTCGAGCGCACCTGGCTGCTGAAGGTGCTCGATCGCTTCGACGAGGCCCTGACGATCTCGGAGCAATCGGTGCGCGTCGCCCGTATGGCCGGCACCCGGCGCGACCTGCTGCGCGCCCGCATCCTGCACGCCACGATCCAGCAGTGCCGCGGCGCGTTCGCCGCCGCCGAGCAGGAGCTGACGACCTGCGCGGAAGAGGCCGAGGGGCAGGGGTGGTCGGGTATCGCCGCGTTCGCCCTGCAGCACCGCGGCAAGGTGCACTACGACGAGGGCGACTTCGAGGCCGCCCGCCGCGACTTCAAGCGCGCACTGTTCCTCCGGCAGAACGCGGGGGCCAGCGACGCCGAACTCGAGTCGACGCTCCTCGCGATCGACGCCGCCGAGCGCCGGCGGGCTCGCGCGGTCGTGGCGAGCTGACGTCGGAGCCCCTCTCTACGATTTCCGTCATGTCCGATCTGCAGCGTGTGCGCGTCTGGGCAGAGGCATTGATCGCCCTGCATCTCGACGAGTCGTGGTCGTTCGCCTTCGACAACGCCAAGCGCCGCGCCGGGCTCTGCGACTACGGCCGCCGCCGCATCAGCGTCTCGCGCTACCTCGCCGCGCGCTACGACGACGACACCAACCACCAGACCCTGCTGCACGAGGTCGCGCACGCGCTGGCCGGCGCCGCCGCAGGGCACGGGCCGACGTGGAAGCGCGCGGCCCGCGACCTCGGGTACGTCGGCGGAACGACGCACGCCGGTGAGACCGCGAACGAGCTGGCGCCGTGGGTGGGCACGTGCCCGGCCGGCCACGTCGCCTACCGGCACCGCCGTGCGACGCGGCCGACATCGTGCGCGAAGTGCGCGCCCTCCTTCGACCCGCGCTTCGCGCTGACGTGGGTGCACCGCGAGATCAGCCCCGCGACCCGGCTCGCCGCGGCCACGCCGCGCTGAGCGGACGTCTCACACCGCGGTGAAGACGCCGCTCCTGAGCACCGGGACGACGGATGCCGCATCCCGCGCGGCCGCGGCCAGCACGAGGTCGCGCTCACCCGCGTCGGAGCGCGAACGCCCGGTGCCGCTTGCGGTGAGCAGGTGCCGCACCGCTCCCCGCAGCGCGCGGAACCCCTCGCCCGCGACGGCGGCGTCGGGCGACGCGTGATCGATGCCGAGGTCGCCGAGCGCGGCCACGACGGCACCCGCGCCGAGCAGATCCTCGACGGCGAAGCGCGGGCCGCCCGCGTCGGCGTCGCCCACCGCGAGGACAGCGATGCTCGTGCGGTCGCCGCGCGAACGCTGCACGTCGAGCACGTGAGCGGCGACGGCGGCGGCGTTGCGGATCCCCGCGACCACGACGTGCGCACCGGTTGCCGCCCCGGCGAGCGCCAGTCGATCCGCGGCGTCGTCCTCCACGGGGAGGGCCTCGCCGCTCTCGGTGGCGGCGAGCGCGCGGGCGGTCAGGCCGAGCGTCTGCACGACGATCACGACGTGTGCGGGAGCGAGGCGCGCGAGCCCGCCCTCGCCCCACTCGAGACGCACCTGGTAGTTCGCCTGGGCGAGCGCTTCGGGGGTGTTCGGCATCCCTCGAGCCTACGACGAGCGGCTTCTCCGGACCGGTCCGTCAAGCCGACGTCGTTTCCGGCCGGAGGTGGCACGATGCGAGCATGCGCATTCTGCTGAAGTTCGAGATCGACTGCGATCCGGATGCCGCCTGGCGAGCCCTGCACTCCCCGCGCGCGGTCGCGGAACTGTACGGACGGCTGCTGGCCGTCGAGACGCTCGAAGAGGCTCCGACGTCGTTCTCGTCGGGCGACGACATCCCCGTGCAGATGCGCGCGGTGGGGGTGTTCCCCGTGGGCCGTCAGCTGATCTCGGTCGCGGACCGCGAGACTTCCGACGGCAACGGCCGGGTCCGGGTCTTCCGCGACTGGGGCGTCCCCCTGACGGGGCCGCTCGCGGCGCTCGACGTCTGGGACCACCAGATGGCGGTCTCGGCCGCGCCCGGCGACCTGAACCGGACGCTGTGGCGCGAACGTTTGACGATCGGCGGCGCAGCCGCCCCCGCCCTGTGGCCCGGTCTCTGGGCGATGTGGCAGTGGCGCGCCGCGCGGATCCGCGCCCTCGCCCCGACGTGGGCGCACGACCCGGAACTCACAGAGGGCTGAGCCGCGGCGGCGCACGCTCCGCGATCCGCACACCCTCAGCCGGATTGGCCCGGATGCCACTAACCCGCGGCCGATCGCTGAGGTTGCGCCGGCGTCACTCCCGCGCCGCGCGCGCGGCGCACGCTCCGCGATCCGCACAACCTCAGCCGGATTCGCCCGGATGCCACCGACCCGCGGCCGATCACTGAGGTTATGCCGCGGAACCCGGGCGCTCAGACCAGCCCGTGGCGGTACGCGAAGACGACGAGCTGCACGCGGTCGCGGAGGGCGAGCTTGGTCAGGATGCGACTCACGTGCGTCTTCACGGTCGCCTCCGACAGGAACTCCCGCGCGGCGATCTCGGCGTTGCTGAGCCCCGCCGCCGCGAGGGCGAAGATCTCGCGCTCGCGATCGGTCAGAGCGCTGTAGCTCGCGGGCAGCGGCTCGGTCGCGCCGCCCTGCGCGATGTGCGCGAACAGATCGCGGGTGGCCTGCGCGGCGATCACGGCCGACCCGGCGTGCACCGTCCGAACCGCAGACAGCAGGAACTCGGGATCGGAGTCCTTGAGCAGGAACCCGCTCGCGCCGTGCTGGATGGCGCGGGCCGCGGCCTCATCGAGGTCGAACGTCGTCAACACGACGACGCGCGGAGCATCGGGCTCGCGGAGGATCTCCGCCGTGGCCGTGAGACCGTCCATGACCGGCATCCGTACGTCCATCAGCACGATGTCGGGGCGCGTCGCACGCACGACGTCGATGCCCTCGCGCCCGTCGGAGGCCTCGCCGACCACCTCCAGGTCGGGCTGCGAATCCAGCACCATCCGGATGCCGGCGCGGAAAAGCGCCTGGTCGTCGACGAGCACGACGCGGATCGGCGGAGTCATCGCTGCGGGTCCTTCCGAGGGGCGGGGGCGGGTCGGCATCCACTCTGCCGCGTGAACTTCGGTCGGGTCACGCGGGGGCGCCGATCGGCAGGGTCGCGCGCACGACGAAGTCGCGGGACTCGGGCTGCGCCGACAACGTCCCGCCGGCGAGTTGCGCGCGCTCGCGCATCCCGATCACGCCGTGTCCCGGGGACGACGACGGAGGGGTGTCGCCGAGGCGGTTGCGCACGGTGAGGTCGACCCGATCCCGATGCCACGCGAAGCGCACCGCCACGCGCCGGTCGGCACCGTGGCGAAGAGCGTTCGTGAGCGCCTCCTGCAGGATGCGGTAGAGAGCGAGCTGGACGGATGCGGGCGGTTCCGCGTCGGGGGCGGAGTCGACCGTCGTCTCCAGCTCGACCCCGGCCGCCCGGACCTGGGCGTACAGCGACTCGATGTCGGCGAGGGTCGGCTGCGGCCCATCCGCCTGACTGTGCCGCAGCTGCTGCAGCAGGAGGCGAACGTCGGAGAGGGCCGCCCGCGCGGTGGTCGAGATCGTCGACAGCGCGTCGGTCGCGGCGGCCGGGTTCTGGGCGGCGGCGTAGCGGGCGCCGTCGGCCTGGGCGATCACCACCGCGAGCGAGTGCGCGACCACGTCGTGCATGTCGCGGGCGATGCGCACCCGTTCCTGCTCCGCGATCGTCGCCTCCTCGGCCGCGCGCTGCGCCATGGCGTTCTCCGCCGCCCGGCGACTCGTACGGGCGAGAGCGCCGGAACCCCACGCGACCAGGAAGGCGAAACCACAGACGAGGAATATCGCGAGGGTGTCGAGGGTGGGGGCGAACACGTCTCGTCCCGCCCGGATCATGAGGTAGCCCGTCACGATGGCCGCCCCGAGGAGAGTCGAAGCCAACCCGGCCCAATACACGCGGCGACTTCCGTAGGCCGCGGCGGTGTAGAGGACGACGTACGTCGCGACGTCGACCACGCCCGGGTCACGCTGGAAAGACATCTGCGCGACCGCCGCCACCCACGCCAGCAGCAGCGCCAGCCCCGGGTGCAGACGGCGGAAGGCGAACGCGGCCGAGAACAGCGCGACGACGACGACCGCACCGAGGTTGGCGAGCACCTCCCCCGGCTCGAGCTCGATGACGAAGGAGAGCAGCCCGAAGAGACCGGCCGCGACGAGGTCGACGACCAGCTGATACCGGAGCAGGGGACGCAGGGCGATGCGCATCCCTGTCACGCTACGCGGAACGCCGGGCGCCCGGCATCCACCGGGGGATGTATCCCAGGCGCGTCAGCCGGGGTAGTCGGCCGGCTCGATGGGGCGGGCCTCGAAGAAGGTCTGCAGCACGATCGTCGTGCGGGTGTTGACCTGTGCGGCGGCGCGGATGTCGCGGATGAGCGTCTCGAGATCGCGCGGCGTCGGGACGCGCACGAACAGCATGTACGCGGCATCCCCGGCGACGGAGTGGCACGCCTCGATCGCGCTCAGGTGTGCGAGCAGCTCGGGGGCGTTGTCGGGCTGCGCAGGGTCGAGCGGCGTGATCTCGACGAACGCCGCGAGGGGCCGCCCGAGCGCCTCCGCGTCGAGCACCGGACGGTAGCCGCGGACGATTCCGCGCGACTCCAGTCGGCGCAGCCGCGACTGCACGGCCGAGACGGACAGCCCGACCTTCTCCGACAGGTGCGCGAGGGTCGCGCGCGCGTCGAGCGAGATCTCGCGCACGATGGCGGCATCGACGGCGTCATCCAGACGCACGCGGCGGACGGAACCCTCGGACATGCGCCGACAGTACCAGTGACCGCCGCACACCCTCTCGCGTCGTTCGTAAGTTTTCCGTTAGCATCGATGTTTAACAGGAATATTTCCCGCATTCTCGATCGGAGGCCACCATGTCCCTCGCAACGCCCGCGCGTTCCACGCGTGATCTGCTCGACGGGCACACCGCGGCCACGGTCGAGAACACCCCGGCCTGGGCTCTGCTGAAGGATGCCGCGATCGAACTGCAGTCGCTGCAGGCCGCCGACGGCTCCGTCCCCGAGGCGTCGGACCACCCGCGCGCCGCCGCCCTCGTCGCCGACATCATCGACGCGATCGCCGCGCTCACCCCCCTCTTCCCGCACGACGACGCCTACCTCCGCGCGTCCGTCGTCGACTTCGAGCGGTGGCGCGACGGCGGCTTCGGCGTGCCCGACTTCCTCGACTCGCTCGTGGCCTTCCAGCCGCAGGAGCACCGGGTCGACGGCATCCGTCACCTCGTCGTCTTCCCGATGTACACGCAGAACGGGTCGCGCGAGCGGCACGTCGAGGCCGTGCTCGTCGAGGTCATCTGGCCCGAGTTCATCGCGCGCCTCGAGACCGAGTACACCAACCGCCTGTTCGTCTCGTTGCGCCTGGTCGACTTCACGCCCGGGTACGACACGAACTCGGCGGTGCTCTTCCCCGAGACCGTCGCGATGCGCGAGGTTCCGACGTTCACGTGGGGCGCGATCTTCCAGGACCGCGAGGCC
Organism: Microbacterium sp. T32; assembly: GCF_001619615.1. Classification (GTDB taxonomy): domain Bacteria; phylum Actinomycetota; class Actinomycetes; order Actinomycetales; family Microbacteriaceae; genus Microbacterium. The sequence goes on along the minus strand of NZ_LQQP01000008.1, from coordinate 53,495 downwards.
GCGCGTTACCGTCGCGTGACGCGCGCGGCCGCCGAGATCACGAAGCTCGAGCTGCCGGACGCCGCCGCCCGGATGCTCGACGACCAGGCGCTCACCGAGCAGACCTTCGTGATGTGGGACATCATCCACGACCGCACGCACATGCGCGGCGACCTGCCGTTCGACCCGTTCATGATCAAGCAGCGGATGCCGTTCTTCCTCTACTCGCTCGAGGAGCTGCGCTGCGACCTCACCGCGTTCCGCGAGTGCGTCGAGATCCAGCAGCGCCTGTCGGCGCGGGACGACCTGGATGCCGCGGAGCAGGCGATGCTCGAGCACGCCGAGCTCGTGCAGTACGCCGTGATCTTCGACCGCATCTTCCGCTTCGCCATCACCGGCTCGCGCGTGCGCAACTACGACGGCCTCGGCGGACAGCTGCTCTTCGCGTGGCTGCACCAGCGCCGCGTGCTGCACTGGACCGACACGTCGCTCGCGTTCGACTGGGACGAGGTGCCCGCGGCGGTCGTGGCCCTCGCCGACGCGATCGACGAGCTGTACTGGCGCTCGATCGACCGCCCGAAGACGGCGCACTGGCTGGCCGCGTACGACCTGGTCCGCTCGGTGGTCACGCCGCACCCCGCGTCGGTGTGGGCGCGTGGACTGTCGGACGACGTCCTGGCCGGCCTCCCCAAGGGGTACACCGACGCGGTGCTGGACGACGAGTTCCCGCTGTCGATGTTCTTCGAGGCGCTGGAGAAGAAGATGCGCCCCGTGATCGCCTCGACCGAGGGCATCACCGGCCGCGACTGAGCGGGCGGCCGGCTCGGTCGCGGTCTGGCTCGGGCGGGCCGTCGCGCGGAGTCGGCGGTCGACACGCCCTGGGGGTGGCGGTCGGGGCGGCGTGTCGGACACGATGTCCGCACGACGGTTCGTCGCTCGGCGACCACCGTCGGTCGAACCGAACCACGGAGGAGGCGGCATGGACACGGGCGTCGAAGGCCGGACGATACTGCTCGCCGGGGGCACGAGCGCGGCGGGTCGCAGCGCGGCGCGGGTCCTTCGCGACGCGGGCGCGACCGTCGTCGTCGTCGGCTCGGACGCTGGGCGGCTGGCCTCCGTCGCCGAGGAGATCGACGGCGTCGCGACCGAGCAGTGCGATCTCACCGACCCGGATGCCGTGGACGCCCTGCGCGACCGCGTGCACGCCGCGCACGGCGGGGTCGACGGCATCCTGCACCTCGTCGGAGGGTGGCGCGGCGGCGGCGGGCTCGCGGGGCAGAGCGACGAGGACTTCGCGTTCCTGCTGAGGTCCTTCACGGCGCTGCGGAACGTCACGCGCTCGTTCGACGAGGATCTGAGGACCTCGGATGCCGGTCGCCTCGCGATCGTGTCGTCCACCTCGGTCGCGCGCCCCCTCGCGGGCGGGGCGAACTACGCCGCAGTCAAGGCCGCCAGCGAAGCGTGGACCCGCGCGGTCGCCCAGGGCTTCGCGAAGGCGGCCCGCGATGCCGGCCGCGACCCGTCCGCGGCGGCCGTGGTGTTCCGGGTGAAGAGTCTCGCCGGCCTCGAGGACGCTCTCGCGCTCGCGTACCTCGGCCTGTGGGACGACCCGGCGGAGGACATCAACGACGTGACCATCGAGCTCGCGGCCGGCTGACGCCGCGGTCGGTGCGGATCAGCCGGCCCGCGGAGGTGTCCGCCCGCTTCGCGGCGCCGGGGCTTCGGTATCCGGGACCCCTCCGGCGCGCGCGGCGAGCGAGGACGCTTCGTCCTCCGGGCCGGGAGCGTCGGGCGGGGCGGACGCGTCGTCGGACGGCGCCTCCTGGTACTGCCGCGACAGCACCCGGTACGAGCGCGTGAGGAACGCGGCCGCGCCCACCACGACCATCACCAGACCCGCGACGACGAAGACGAGCGCGATGCCGCGCCCGATGCCGTCACCGAGCAGCCACCCCCAGGTCGCTCTGCCCTCGCCGCCGTCCATGTAGGGGATGATCGCGAACTCCGCGATCGGGGCGATGAGGAACGCGGTGATCGGAGCCGACGCCGACTCGAACGCGGCGGCGAAACCGAAGACGCGTCCCTGCGTCTCGAAGGGGACGACCTTCTGGATCACCGTCTGCTCGGCCGCCTCGACCGCGGGGATGAGCGCCATGTACACCCAGATCCCGGCGACGTACAGCCACCACCAGTCACGGAGGGTGAAGACGGCACCCAGCACGCCCATGCCGATCACGATGAGCAGCATGGTGCGGATCGGGTTGCGCCCGAGTCCGAATCGGGCCACGAGGGCACCGCCGATGATGAACCCGGTCGCCGTGACCCCCAGCACCAGGCCCCACCCCTCGACGGTGAAGAGCTGGAGACCGTAGGGGTCCATGAGAGCGAGGTAGACGCCCCCGATGAGGTTGTTGAAGGTGGAGAAGATCAGCAGCGCGAACAGCCCGGGCGACGCCCGGACGGCCCGGACCGCGCCGCGCACGTCGACGGCCGGAGCGCGCTCGCCCGTGCGTGCGGGGCGCTCCTCGGGGATGCGGATCGTGAGCAGGTGGAGGAGCGCCGCCAGGGTGAGGACGATCGCGATCGCCAGCGTCCACCCCATGCCGAGCTGCCCGACGGACAGCCCGCTGAACACGCTCGTGACCACGAACGACAGCCCCTGCACCGTCCCGACGAGACCGTTCGCGTTGGCCCGACGATCCTCGGGGACGAGGAGGGTCACGGTCGTCGACAGCGCGATGTTGCGCATGTTCTCGATGACGGCGCCGCCGAGCACCACCCCGGAGAAGATCCAGAACCACGGGCCGCCGAGGTCGAGCAGCGCACGCTCGGGGAACGCGAGCCACAGCGCTCCGGCGACGAGGAAGGCCACGAGCGTGACGATGCCCGACACCACCATGACGCGGTGTTTGCGGTGCCGGTCGACGATCGTTCCGAAGAGCATCGCGAACACTGCCAGCAGAAGCATGTAGGCGCCGCCGATGATGCCCGTCGCCAGCACGGACCGCGTCTCCAGGTACACCCAGAAGGTCAGCGCGAACCACAGGTAGCTCGTCGTGACGTTGGCCGCCGCCGTGTTCACGAGAACGCCGACGAAGGCCCGCCGGTCGGCGGCACCGCCCGCGACGACGGGAGCGGGCGGGGGTGTCTCGGTCATGCGCCACACGTTAGCCACCCCCTCCGACATCGGCCAGGGCCCCGGCATCCGCGGCACGCGCGATGACTACGCTGGAGGGGTGACCCCCCTGCATGACACCGCGGTCCGCGGCTTCGCGTCCGACAACTACTCCGGCATCCACCCCGAGGTCCTGGCCGCCATCGCCTCGGCCAACGAGGGGCACCAGGTCGCCTACGGCGAGGACGTCTACACCTCGCGTCTGCAGGAGCTGTTCGCGGACCTTCTCGGCGACGGCGTCGAGGCGTTCCCCGTGTTCAACGGCACGGGCGCGAACGTCGTCGGTCTGCAGTCGATGCTCCCCCGCTGGGGCGCCGTGATCTCGGCATCCACGGCTCACATCAATGTCGACGAGGGCGGAGCGCCCGAGCGCGTCGGCGGCATCAAGCTGCTCACCGTCCCGACCGACGACGGCAAGCTGACGCCCGATCTCGTCGACCGCGAGGCCTGGGGCTGGGGCGACGAGCACCGCGCGCAGCCGCTCGTCGTCTCGATCACGCAGTCGACCGAGCTCGGCACCCTGTACACGCCCGACGAGATCCGCGCCCTCGCCGACCACGCGCACGCGCGCGGCATGCGGCTGCACATGGACGGCGCGCGCATCTCGAACGCCGCCGCGGCGCTCGACCTCCCGCTCCGGGCCTTCACCCGCGACGCCGGGGTCGACGTGCTGAGCTTCGGCGGCACGAAGAACGGGGCCATGATCGGCGAGGCGATCGTCGTGCTCGACCCCGCGGCATCCACGGGTCTCACCTACCTGCGCAAGCTCGACATGCAGCTCTCGAGCAAGATGCGCTTCGTGTCGGCGCAGCTGGTCGCCCTGCTCGAGAACGACCTGTGGCTGCGCAACGCGCGGCACTCCAACGCCATGGCGCAGCGGCTGCGTGCGGGTGTCGAGGCGGGGCTCGCGGACGGCTCGATCCGCGGCGTCGAGTTCACGCAGCCGACGCAGGCGAACGGCGTCTTCGCGATCCTGCCCGAGGGGGTGGCCGAGCGCCTCCGCGAGAGCTTCCGCTTCTACGACTGGCATGAGGCGCGCCGCGAAGTGCGCTGGATGTGCTCGTTCGACACGACCGAGTCCGACATCGACGCGTTCATCGCCGCGATCGCGCGCGAGACCACGCGCTGACGCGACCCCACGCGGGGGCCGCCGTCGGACGGCGGCCGCGTCTCAGCGCGCCGAGGGGCGACCGAGCACGAGCGTCGAGGGGGACGGACGCCAGTGCCGCGCCACGTACTCGACGGCCTCATCGACGCCCAGCGCGCGGCTGGAGTTGCCCACACGCACCCACAGGTCGGTGACCGAGCCGCCGTCCTTGGGCTGGGTCAGGAACACCGGCCGCGCCGCGGGGCGGCACACCACGACGCACACCGCAGGGTGACCGTCGCCGGCTGAGGCGAAGACGATGCGCGGCTGCGCCGCGGCGTTGCGGCCGATCGCCTTCGAGAGCATGTCGCGCAGCCACAGCTCGAAGCGGTCGTGATCGGGCGTGCGCATGGTCGCGAGGTCGCGGTCGAGCCCGATGGCCGTGCCGGTGTCATCCGCGCCGATCACGAGCGTTCCGCCCCGCGAGTTCAGGAACGCCGCGACCGACTTGGCGATCGCGATCTCCATGCGCGCGTCCTTGCGGTTCTCGCGGACGTTCCACCGCGCGGTCTCCTTGAACTCCACCCGGTCGGACTCCCCCGCGCGCAGCAGCGCGGGCACGTCGATGTCCCCGCCGTCGCGACGCGCCGCGGCGACCACCGCGGCGACGACCGCCGACAGCCCGAGGCTCGCGCCGACGGAGAACAGGATCGTCGTGGGCACCCAGAGCCGCGCAGCGCCGCCGACCCACGCCGACAGCAGCAGCCCGACGCTCACTCCCAGCACGCCGATCACCGTCATGGTCGGCATGCTCAGCGACCGCGCGGGGCCGAACGCGCGCCGCAGCACGAGTGCGATGAGCGCGGCCAGCGCCAGGACGACGGGCAACGCGATCGCGAGATCGACGAGGGAGGTGTCCATCGGCATCCGGGTCCGACGGGGGTCAGCGCAGCGCGCCCACCGACGCCAGGCCGAGGCGGATGAGCGTGCCGCGGCCGCCCTCCATCTCGGCGGAGAGGGCATCGGATGCCGCCTCCTCGGGCGACAGCCACGTGACCTCGAGCGCGTCCTGGCGGGGTTCGCAGGTTCCGGTGACGGGGACGACGAAGGCCAACGAAACCGCGTGCTGGCGGTCGTCGTGGAACGCGCTGACACCGGGGAGCGGGAAATACTCCGCGACCGTGAACGGCGCCGGCTGCGGCGGGAGGAGCGGGAAGGCCATGGGGCCCAGGTCGTTCTCGACGTGCCGGAACAGCGCGTCGCGCACCGTCTCGCCGTACCGCACGCGGCCCGACACGAGCGTGCGCGTCATCTCGCCCAGCGGGGTCGCGCGCAGCAGAATGCCGACCTGCGTCACCGCGCCCATGCCGTCGGTCCGCACGGGCAGCGCCTCGACGTACAGCATCGGCAGCCGTCGACGCGCCTCGGCGAGCTCGACCTCGCTCAGCCACGCCGGGTTCGTGTTCGGACCGGAGCCGGCGGGCGCGCCCGAGAAGGGCGTCGAGAGCGGCTCGCGCTCGTCGCCGTTGTCGCCGGGTTCGGGGTCGGGTGTGCGGACAGGCATGCTCCCTGTATATCAACGGTCCGCGGCGATACCTACGCGGTGGGGACGAACCCGGGCTCTCCGCGGGATGGGGAGGAGGGGTGGATGCCACTCCCCGGCGCCCGTGTCGGAGGCCTGCGCCACAATGGCCGCATGAGCGAGCGCCCGATCCTCGACCCGTCCGTCGTCCGCTGGTCCGTGCCGCCGGCCGACATCGGCGACCGCCCCGTGCTGCTCCTGCTGCACGGCTACGCGGCCGACGAGCACGATCTCTTCGGCCTCGTTCCGTACCTGCCGGATGACTTCGCGGTCGCGAGCGTCCGCGCGCCGCTCACGCCCCCGTGGCCGACGCCGGGAGCGTCCTGGTACCCGATCGAGGGGCTCAACGGCCGCGATCCCGGTGCCGTCACGCTCGCTGCTGAAGCCCTCCTCGCGTGGATCGCCGAGCACCTCGGCGACCGTCCCGTCGGGCTCCTCGGCTTCTCGCAGGGCGGCGCGGTCGCCCTCCAGACGCTGCGGGTCGCCCCGGAGGCCGTGTCTTTCGCGGTCGTCCTCGCGGGGTACGCCGCGGGCGGGGAGCTGCCCGGCGACGCGGTCCTCGCCGAGCGCCGACCGCCGGTCTTCTGGGGCCGCGGGTCGCGCGACGATGTCATCCCGCCGGCGCTCGTCGACATGACGACGCAGTGGCTCCCCGCCCACAGCGAGCTGACGGGCCGCGTGTACCCGGGGCTGACGCACTCGGTGTCCGAGGAGGAGCTGGCGGACGTGCGCGCGTTCCTCGACGCGCGGCTGGTCGCGCGGTCCTGACCGTTCCGCGACCAGCGAACGTCAACCCCGGCCCGATGTCGGAGGTCCGGGGGAGGATGTCGGCATGGCCGACGTCCTCGACAGATTCGGTCCTGCGACGCAGGACTGGTTCCGCGGTGCGTTCTCCGCGCCCACGACGGCCCAGAAGGGCGCGTGGGAGTCCGTGGCATCCGGCCGCAACGCCCTCGTGGTCGCGCCCACCGGGTCCGGCAAGACGCTCTCGGCCTTCCTGTTCGCGATCGACCGGGTGTTCCGCGAGAAGGCGCCCGAGGTTCCGGATGCCACTCCCCCGCGCCGCGGCACGAAGAAGACGCCCACGCGCACCCGCATCCTGTACATCTCGCCGCTCAAGGCCCTCGGCGTCGACGTCGAGCGCAACCTGCGTTCACCGCTCGTCGGGATCGGGCAGTCCGCCCGGCGGCTCGGGATCGACGTGCCCGCGGTCACGGTGGGCGTGCGCTCGGGCGACACGACCTCGAGCGACCGGCGCAAGCTCGTCACCGACCCGCCCGACATCCTCATCACGACGCCCGAGTCGCTGTACCTGATGCTCACGAGCCAGGCGGCCGAGACCCTGCGCGGGGTCCACACCGTCATCATCGACGAGGTGCACGCGGTCGCCGCGACCAAGCGCGGTGCGCACCTCGCGGTGAGCCTCGAGCGGCTCGACGCGCTCCTCGACGCCCCGGCGCAGCGCATCGGGCTCTCGGCGACCGTGCGCCCGATCGACGAGGTCGCCCGCTTCCTCGGCGGCGCGCAGCCCGTCGACATCGTGGCCCCGCGCGCGACGAAGGCGTTCGACCTCTCGGTGGTCGTGCCCGTCGACGACATGCTCAACCCGCCGCCCCCGCCCGGCAGCCCTGCTCCCGACGACCCGGCCGACGGCGAGTGGTTCTCCGAGCGGCCCGAGAGCACCGAGATGTCCGGGTCGGTGTGGCCGCACGTCGAAGAGGCGATCGTCGACCGCATCCTCGAGCGCCGCTCGACCATCGTCTTCGCCAACTCGCGCCGGCTGGCCGAGCGGCTGACCGGGCGTCTGAACGAGATTTATGCGGAACGGCAGGGCATCGACGTTCCCGAGCCGACCGTCCCGGCCAGCATGATGGCGCAGGCGGGATCGTCCGCGGGCGTCGCCGCGATCCTCGCCAAGGCGCACCACGGCTCGGTGTCGAAGGAGCAGCGGGCGCAGGTCGAAGACGAGTTGAAGTCCGGCACCCTGCGCTGCGTCGTCGCCACCAGCAGCCTCGAGCTCGGCATCGACATGGGCTCGGTCGACCTCGTCATCCAGGTCGAGGCGCCGCCGAGCGCGGCATCCGGTCTCCAGCGCGTCGGACGCGCGGGCCACCAGGTCGGCGAGGTGAGCCGGGCCGCGCTGTTCCCGAAGCACCGCAGCGACGTGCTGCACACGGCGGTCGTGACCGAACGCATGCTGTCGGGCAAGATCGAGGCGATCGCGGTCCCCCAGAACCCGCTCGACATCCTCGCGCAGCAGACGGTCGCGGCCTGCGCCCTCGGGGCGATCGACGTCGAGGAGTGGTTCGAGACGGTCAAGCGCAGCGCGCCGTTCCGCTCGCTCCCCCGCTCGGCGTACGAGGCGACGCTCGATCTGCTCGCGGGGCGCTACCCGTCCGACGAGTTCGCCGAGCTGCGGCCGCGGCTCGTCTGGGATCGCGACGCGGGCACCCTCACCGGCCGTCCGGGCGCGCAGCGCGTCGCGGTCACGAGCGGCGGCACGATCCCCGACCGCGGCCTGTTCGGCGTGTTCGTCGCGGGCGAATCGCAGAACGCCCGCGTCGGCGAACTCGACGAAGAGATGGTCTACGAGTCGCGGGTCAACGACGTCTTCACCCTGGGCACCACCAGCTGGCGGATCGTCGAGATCACGCACGACCGCGTCAACGTCGTCCCGGCGTTCGGCCAGCCGGGGAAGCTGCCGTTCTGGCACGGCGACGGCCTCGGCCGCCCCGCCGAGCTCGGCGAAGCGCTCGGCAAGTTCTCGCGCGACATCGCCGGCGCCGATCGCGCCAAGGCGGAAGAGCGTCTGCGCGAGTCGGGCCTCGACGACAACGCCATCACCAACCTCCTCGCGTACCTCGCCGAACAGCGCGAGGCGACCGGCAGCCTCCCCACCGACCGCACGCTGACGGTCGAGCGCAGCCGCGACGAGGTCGGTGACTGGCGCATCATCCTGCACTCGCCGTACGGCATGCAGGTGCATTCGCCGTGGGCGCTGGCGGTCAACGCGCGGATCCGTGAACGTCTGGGCGTCGAGGGCGCCGCGGTCGCGAGCGATGACGGCATCATCGCGCGAGTTCCGGATGCCGCGGCCGAACCGCCCGGAGCCGATCTCTTCGTCTTCGAACCCGACGAGTTGGAGCAGATCGTCACCGACGAGGTCGGGGGCTCCGCGCTCTTCGCGTCGCGCTTCCGCGAGTGCGCGGCCCGCGCGCTGCTGCTTCCGCGGCTGAATCCGAACCGCCGGTCGCCGCTGTGGCAGCAGCGTCAGCGCTCGGCCCAGCTGCTCGAGGTGGCCCGTCGGCATCCGTCGTTCCCGATCATCCTCGAGACGCTGCGCGAGGTGCTGCAGGACGTCTACGACCTCCCCGCCCTGTTGCGCGTGGCACGGCAGATCGGCGAACGCCGGATCCGTCTGGTCGAGACCACCACCAGCCAGCCGTCGCCGTACGCGCGCGACCTGCTGTTCGGGTACGTCGGCGCGTTCATGTACGAGGGCGACTCGCCACTCGCCGAACGCCGCGCGGCCGCGCTCTCGGTCGACCCGGCGCTGCTGAGCGAGCTGCTCGGCAAGGTCGAGATGCGCGAGCTGCTCGACCCCGAGGTCATCGCGCAGTTCGAGCGCGAGGCGCAGCGGCTCGATCCGGACCGCCGGGCACGCGGGGTCGAGGGCGTGGCCGACCTCCTGCGCCTCCTCGGTCCCCTGGATGCCACCGAGGTCGCCGCCCGTCTCGAGGGCGAGTCGCTCAGCGAGGCTTCCGCGCACCTCCAGTCGCTCATCGACGAACGTCGGGCGATCCCGGTGACGATCGCGGGTGTCTCCCGGGTTGCGGGCATCGAGGACGCGGGGCGCCTGCGTGACGCACTCGGCGCGGCCCTGCCCGTCGGCATCCCGAACGCCTTCCTCGAGCCCGTGGCCGACCCGCTCGGCGACCTCGTCGCGCGCTACGCCCGCACGCACGGGCCGTTCACGACCCACGCGGTCGCCGAGCGCCTCGGCGTGGGCGTCGCGGTCGCGCGTCTGACACTGCAGCGCCTGGAGTCGCAGGGACGCTTGGCGAGCGGCTTCTTCCTGCCCGAGGCGGCGGGCGGACGCGGCGACGACACCGAGTGGTGCGACGCCGAGGTCCTACGTCGGCTGCGGATGCGGTCGCTCGCGGCGATCCGCGGCAGCGTCGAGCCCGTGCCCCCGTCGGCGTACGCGCGGTTCCTGCCCGTGTGGCAGCATCTCACGCGGCCCCTCGAGGGCGTGGACGGCGTGCTCGCGGTGGTGGAACAGCTCGCGGGCGTCCCGATCCCGGCGAGCGCGTGGGAGTCGCTCGTGCTGCCCTCGCGCGTCGCCGACTACACCCCGGCGCTGCTCGACGAACTGACGGCGACCGGTGAGGTCGTGTGGTCGGGGCACGGCACCCTGCCCGGGCGGGACGGGTGGATCGCCCTGCATCCCGCCGAAGCGGCACCCTTCACGCTGCAGGACCCGGACGACCCCGAAGATCCCGCGCCCGACTCGCTCGAAGCCCGCCTGCTGGCGGCTCTCGACGGCGGCGGCGCCTACTTCGCGGCGCAGCTGAAACAGCTGGTCGGGGCCGAGAACGAGCAGTCCGTCAACGACGCGCTGTGGGCGCTGACGTGGGCCGGTCGCGTCACGAACGACACGTTCGCTCCCGTCCGCGCGCTGCTCGGCGGGGGTGGCCAGGCCCACCGCGTCGCGCGGAGGGCTCCCCGCGCGCGCATGTACCGCGGAGCGACCCTGCCGCGGCCGACCTCGGCTCCCCGGCCGCCGTCGCTCGGCGGGCGCTGGTCGCTGCTCCCGGATCGGGAACCGGATGCCGCGGCCCGGGCGACCGCGACGGCGAGCCTGCTCCTCGACCGCTACGGCGTCGTCACGCGCGGCGCCGTGCAGTCCGAGGGCGTCCCGGGCGGTTTCGCGCAGGTGTACCGCATCCTCGCCGGGTTCGAGGAGGCGGGACACTGCCGCCGCGGGTACGTGATCGAGAAGCTCGGCGCCGCGCAGTTCGCGGCGTCGGCCACTGTCGACCGGCTGCGCGAGTTCGCCGCGGTCGCCGACCCGCCGCCGCTGCGGACCGTCACCCTCGCCGCGACCGACCCGGCGAACCCCTACGGAGCGGCGCTCGGTTGGCCCGCGCTGGAGGGGGTGACCCACCGCCCGGGGCGGAAGGCGGGGGGTCTGGTCGTGCTCGTCGACGGCGAGCTGACCCTGTACCTCGAGCGGGGCGGGCGAAGCGCCCTCGCCTTCACGGAGGACGAGGCTCGGCTTCAGGCTGCAGCCCGCGATCTGGCGGAGACCTCGCGCCGTCGGCGACTCGACACGCTCACGGTCGAACAGGTGAACGGAGAGTTCGTCTTCGGTACCACCGTCGGTCGCGCGCTGCGCGAGGCGGGGTTCGTGGAGTCGCCGCGCGGGCTCACGCTGCGCCGCCTCACCGCGGGCGATACGCTGCGCGAGGCCGCCCGTGCCTGAGGGCGACACCGTCCACCGCGCGGCCGCGAAGCTCTCCGCCGCGCTCGCGGGCCGCGAGGTGACGAGGTTCGACATCCGCGTCCCGGGCAGCGCCGCCGCCGACCTGCGCGGCGAGACGGTGCACGAGGTGGTCGCGCGCGGAAAGCATCTGCTCGAACGCATCGGCGCTTACACGCTCCACTCGCACCTCAAGATGGAGGGCCGGTGGGACGTCTATCGTCCGGGCGAACGGTGGCGCCGCCCCGCGTTCAAGGCACGGGCGATCGTCGGGGTGACGGGCGCCGACACCGTCGGGTTCGACCTCGCGATGGTCGAGGTGCTGCCCACGGCCGACGAGGACCGGGTCGTCGGTCACCTGGGTCCCGATCTGCTCGGCCCCGACTGGAATGAGGCCGAGGCCGTCCGCCGCGTCTCCGCCGACACCCGCGCCGCCCACGTCGCGCTGCTCGACCAGCGCAACGTCGCCGGTTTCGGCAACGTGTACGCGAACGAGCTGCTCTTCGTCCGCGGCATCGCCCCCACCACCCCGGCGAACGAGATCGACGTGGCGGCGACCATCGCGCTCGGCTATCGGATGATCCACGCGAACCTCCCCCGCGCCGAACGCACCTTCACCGGCGACAGCCGCCCCGGTCGGCGCATGTGGGTCTACGGCCGCGAGGGAGCACCGTGCCGCCGGTGCGGCACACCCATCCGCGCCACCACCCTGGGCGCCTCGGCGACGAGCGAACGCAACGTCTTCTGGTGCCCCACCTGCCAACCGGAATGACACGCAACGGGCGAGGGCCGGACCGGCAATATCATCGACGCATGCCCCTTGCCGAGGACTACCTGGCCGCGCTCGAATCGGGCGATCCGCGCCGCGTGCTCGAACTCTTCGCCCCCGACGCGATCGTGCATTCGCCGCTGTACGGCGACCTCCTCGCGCTGGACTTCTACCCCCGACTCTTCGCCGACACGGGCGACTCGAAGCTGACGCTGCGGACCGTCTTCCACGCCGAGAAGTCGATCGCGTTCTGGTTCGACTTCGACTGGACGCTGTCGAACGGCACCCCCGCACCGTTCCGCGTGGTCGACATCGCCGAGGTCGACGACGACGGTCGGATCAGCGAGTTGCACATCGTGTACGACACCGCCAACGTCCGGGAAGCGTTCGACGCCCTCCGCCCGTGACGTGGCCGGGGGCGCCGCGCTGACGAGGGCTGTGCTCGGAGCGGTCAGGGCTCGGGCGTGAGCGACCGTCGGCCGAGCCTCCGGTCGAGGAATCGCGCCCCCGACATCAACACGGCGCATGCGGCCGACGCCACCGCGGCGGCGGCCGCCGCGGCCGCTCCCCCCACGGCCGCACCGATGACGCGCGTACCGCCACGCCGTGTCACCATCGCAACAGCGATGAGGCCACCGACGGCCGCGAAGACCGCGTTCACGGCGCCGCCGACCGCTCCCGTCGAGATCAGTGCGAGAGCCGATCCCCAGTTCAGGCCCGCGGCGAAGACGAGAGCACCGCACAGCGCTCCGACGGCACTCCCCACGGGCACGGAGAGAGCGAGTGCAGGCCAGTACGTCCGCCACGGCATGACGTCACCGTATCGGGTGACGAGCATCGCGGACAGTGAGTGTTCTCCGCCCCGCTGTCAACCCGCCGTTCCTGTACGCCCGCGCGTGCGACAACGGTCTGAGACAAACCGGCGCAGCGGAAAATACCGTGGTCCGGCGGAAATCCGACCGGGCGTCCGCGCCGAACAACCATGCACGGGAATGAGATCGAACCCGTATCGGTTGTCACACAAGTCGGCTCACCCGAGAGCCGATCGGAGGGGATCGTGGGAAAGAACTACATCGACATCGAGAACGACCACGGCGAGACGCTGCGTTACCGCAAGCACGTCAACGGTCGTGGACTCGTCGCGCACGGCGCGAAGGTCCACCCGTCGGCACTGGTGGAGAACGGCGCGTACGTCGAACCCGGAGTGCAGATCGCGGCCGGTGTCCGTGTGGGTCGCGGCGCCTGGATCGAGTCGGATGCCGTGATCGGGCCGGAGGCGCACATCGAACCGCACGCGCACATCTGTTCGGGCGCGGTGATCGGCGCCGGCGCGCACATCGGCGTCCGCACGCAGGTCGGGTCGAACGCCCGCGTGGCGGTCGGCTCGCTCATCGGGGACGACGAGATCATCAATGACGGCGAAGCCGTCGCCACCGATCGACGAGGTCTTCGCCTGGCGGCCTGAGGCACACGCTTCGCGGCATCCATCACCCGCACGTTCTTCGGAACGTGCGGGTTTCGCCTTTTCGAAGCGGAATATGCTTCGACGCCGAGAGAAAGCGCAGCGCATTCTTTTCGACGTCGAGGAAATTCCGAGCTCGCGATTTCCTCGATGTCGAGATTTCCGTCGCGAATTCCCTCGACGTCGAAGAACTCAGGCGAGCAGCGTCAGCACGAAACCGATCAGCGGAAGGGTCCCCTGGATCGTGGCGGGCCGGAGGTACTTCCGCCCCGAGGTGATGAGAACGAGAGCCGCGGCGAGCATGGACCCGAGCGAGAACAGCAGCAGCGTCCGGCCGGCGATATCGCCCACACCGTTGACCGCCCAGAGAACCACACCGAGCCCCGCACCGATCGCGAGGAAGAGGTTGTAGAAGCCCTGGTTGTACGCCATGGGCTTGGTGGTGTCGGCCGCCTCCTGCGAGGTGAGGCCGAAGATGCGCCACACGCTGGGGTGCGACCAGCGCACGCTCTCCAGAACGAAGATGTAGACGTGGAGCAGGGCCGCGAGCCCCGCGAAGACGAGCGCCAGGATGCCGACCATTCCCCCACGTTAGCCTGGGGGGATGGCGAAGAGCGGGAGCGGAGCACGGGGTTCGCGCGGCGGCACGGGCCGTCCGCGCGCCGGAGCGCCCGCGCGGAAGGCCGCCCCGGCGCGGCCGCAGCGGAAGCCGGCTCCCGCACCTCGCGAAGTGCCGCGGACGTTCACCCTCGGCGCGGTCCCGGGCGCGACCCCCGGGAAGTGGATCGGCGTCTGGCGCGAGCGGATGCCGCACGTGTCGCTGGAGTTGCGGGAGATCGCGGCATCCACGCAGCGCGCCGCCCTCGACGACGTCGACGCGGCCCTGGTGCGCCTCCCGATCGACGGCGCCGACGACCTGCACGTCATCCCCCTCTACGACGAGCTCCCCGTCGTCGTGATGTCGACCGAGTCGCCGCTGACCGCGGCCGACGAGGAGATCACGGCGGCCGACCTCGCCGGCGAGATCGTGATCGTCCCCGCCGATGACGTCCTGGGAGCGCAGATCCCGGATGCCATCCCCCCGGCGTTCGCGCCCCCGGTCGACACCGGGGAAGCGATCGCGACCGTGGCCGCCGGGGTCGGCGTCGTGATCGTCCCGATGTCGCTTGCGCGGGCGCACCAGCGCCGCGACGTGGAGTACCGGGTGCTCGCCGACGGCCCCGTGTCGACCGTCGCCGTCGCGTGGCGACGCGACGCGACGACCGAGGACGTCGACACCTTCGTGGGCATCGTCCGCGGCCGCACCGCCCGCTCCTCGCGCTGACGCGAGGGGCGCCGCCGCCGCTCAGCGCTTCGTCGTGCGGCGCACCTCGTCGACCGTCGCGCCGCCGCGCAGCCCGCGTGCCCGCGCACCGCGCAGGACCGCCTCGGCATCCACGGGTCCGTCCGACAGGGCGTGGAGGTCGACCTTGACCGGGATGGGCAGGCGCTTGCGCTCCCGGTCGCGGCGCGCTGCCGCCGCCGTCTCGGCTTCGTCGACGTCGTCTCCCGCAAGGGTTCGGACGGTGAGGCCGCAGTCGAGCTCGGCCGCGGCTGCGCGCAGGAGGGCGACGATCTCGCCGAGGTTCTCGACGTCGGTCACGAGCAGGGTCGCGGTGGTCATACCCCCATTGTCGCGGCAGGTCACGCCCTGGGGGCTGCTGCCCCGTGCCGAATAGAATTCTCGGATGACCGGTCGACTGCTCTACGTCTGCGCGCGCCCGCAGCGCGAGGCGGCGGTCGCCGAGTGGGCGTCGTTCCGCGACGGTCTCGGGGTCGCGAGCGACGATCTCGTGCACCACGACCTGGTCCGCGAACCCCTCCCCGCCGATCTCGAGCGCTACGCCGGAGTCGTCGTGGGCGGGAGCCCCTTCAACGTCACCGATCCGGACAAGACCGACGTGCAGCTGCGGCTCGAGCGCGACCTGGAGTCCCTGGCATCCACGGGTCTCGAGGGCCGCACGAACGTCATGTTCACGTGCTTCGGCATCGGGGTCGTGACGCGTCTGCTCGGCGGCGTCGTGACGCTCGATCACCCCGAGGGCACCGGCCCCACCGACATCGCGCTCACCGCGGAGGGCGCGAACGACGACCTGTTCGGCATCCTCGACCCCCGTTTCGAGGCGCTCACGGCGCACAAGGAGGGCACGGCGGAGGCTCCGCCGGGCGCGACCCTCCTCGCGCGCAACGACGCGTGTCCGGTTCAGGCGTATCGCGCCGGCGTCTCGCTTTGGGCGACGCAGTTCCATCCCGAGCCGACGGCGGAGGCGTTCGTCGCACGCATGGCCGTGTACCGCGCGGCGGGCTACTTCGACGCGGATGCCTTCGACGAGGTCGCCGCGCTCGTGCGCACCGTGTCCGTCGAGCAGCCGACCCTGCTGCTCCGGACGTTCGCCGCGCGGGCGCTGGCCGCCTGACGCAGCGCGATCGCCGCGCGCTGTCAACCGCGTGCGCAAACTGTCTCGCTTTTCTAGTGTTTCGGTATGTACTCGACGCGCCACTCCCCCTCGAACGCCCGCGGCTCGGACCTCGTGCGACAGATCGTCGTGCTGTCCGCGGTGTCGTTCATGCTCATCGCGGCCGTGATCGGCGCCGGCGCCTTCGGCAACACCGCCGTCCAGGATCAGCAGGGCGGCGCGCTCGACACCAGCGGTTCGTACCTCGCGCCCGCGGGTCCGGCGTTCTCGATCTGGTCGGTCATCTACCTCGGCCTCATCGCGTACGCGATCTGGCAGGCCCTCCCCCGCCAGCGCGCCTCGGAGCGTCAGCGCGCGATGGGCTGGCCGATCGCGGTGACCATGGTGCTGAACGGGCTGTGGCTGGTCGCCGCGCGTTTCGGCACCCTGTTCCTCACGGTCGTGGTGATCGTGCTGCTGCTCGCGGCGCTGGGGTGGGCGTTCCGCACGGCCGTCGTCACGCGTGATCCGCGCGGCGGGGTCGTCGACTCGGTGCTGATCGACGGGGTCACGGGCCTGCATCTCGGATGGGTGACGCTCGCCACCGTCGCCAACATCTCGGCCTGGCTGACGACCGTGGCACCGCCGTCGTGGGAGGACGCGGCGAGCGCGATCGGCGTCGTCGTGCTCGTGGTGGTCGCGATCATCGGCCTTGCGATCGCGTGGCGCAGCGGCTGGCGCGTCGCCCCCGCTCTCGCGCTCGCGTGGGGACTGTCGTGGCTCGCCGTGGAGCGCCTGACCGGCACGCCGCTGAGCACGCCCATCGCGATCGCGGCGGTCATCGTCGCGCTGATCGTCCTGCTGCCCCCGGCGGTGGTGTCGGGCCTGCGCCTGATCCGGCCCTCGATCGACTGAGGCCCGCCCGCGCGCACGGCGCCTACAGCGCCGGTCCCGCGATCGCCGCGCCGCCCGCCGGGACCTCGAGCGCGTCGCCGTCGAGCGTCACGCCGTCGATCGTGGCCAGCAGAACCCCGGAACCGGATGCCACGGGCACCGACGCCGCGGCATCCGAGAGGTTCACGAGCACGACGAGGTCGCCGCGGCGCAGTTCGTAGACGCGGCCGCCGACGGCCTCGGTCGTGCGCGCCGACAGGCCGTGGCGGGACGGGTCGGTCAGTTCGGGGCGCGCGCGCCGCAGCTTCGCCAGCTCGCGGTAGAGCGCGAGGAGTTCGGCGTGGCCGTCGGACGCGGGCTCGGCCCAGTCGAGCTTCGAGCGGTGGAACGTCTCGGGATCCTGCGGGTCGGGGACCACCGACTCGTCCCACCCCATCTTCTCGAACTCGGCGACGCGGCCCTTGGCGGTGGCCTCGCCGAGCTCGGGTTCGGGGTGCGACGTGAAGAACTGCCACGGGGTCTTCGCGCCCCACTCCTCGCCCATGAACAGCATCGGGGTGCCGGGAGCGGTGAGGGTGAGGACGGCGGCCGCGGCGAGGCGGTCGAACGGCAGGGTCTGCGACAGGCGGTCGCCGGCGGCGCGGTTGCCGATCTGGTCGTGGTCCTGCGCGAACGTCACGAGACGCCAGTTCGGCACCTCCGCGGGGATGACGTGGCCGTGTGCGCGACCCCGGAACGACGAGTACGTGCCGTCGTGGAAGAAGCCGCCCTCGGTGACCTTGCGGAAGGCGTCGAGGTCGGCGAAGTCCTCGTAGTAGCCGATCGTCTCGCCGGTGAGGGCGACGTGCGCGGTGTGGTGCCAGTCGTCGGACCACTGCGCGGTGAGTCCGTACCCACCCGCTTCGCGCGGCAGGATCAGCTTCGGGTCGTTCATGTCCGACTCGGCGATCGTGGTGAGCGGGATGCCGCGGTGCGCCGACAGGGCGTCGGTGCGCTCGGCGATCTCCTGCAGCACGTGCACCGGGCGATGGTCGAGCAGCGCGTGCACGGCATCCAGACGGAGTCCGTCGACGTGGTAGTCGCGCATCCACATCAGCGCGTTCTCGACGATGTAGGAGCGCACGGCGTCCTCGTCGAGGTTGATCGAGTCGCCCCACGTGTTGCGGCTGCCCTCACGGAGGTACGGACCGAACTCGGGCAGGTAGTTCCCGGACGGTCCGAGGTGGTTGTAGACGACGTCCTGCACGACCCCGAGCCCCGCCGCGTGCGCGGCGTCGACGAAGCGCTGGTACGCGGCCGGGCCGCCGTACGCCTCGTGGACGGTGTACCAGAGCACACCGTCGTAGCCCCAGTTCCAGACGCCGTTGAAGCCGTTGACCGGGAGCAGCTCGACGTGGGTCACGCCGAGGTCGACGAGGTGGTCGAGCCGGTCGATCGCGGCATCCAGGGTCCCCTCGGGCGTGAAGGTGCCGAGGTGCAGCTCGTAGATGAGGCCGCCGGCGAGCTGGCGCCCGGTCCAGGCGGCATCCGTCCACGCGAACGTCGAGGGGTCGAACCACGCGGATGCCTGGTGCACCCCGCCCGGCTGCCGCCGCGACCGCGGGTCGGGGCGCAGATCGTCGCCGTCGCCGAGGACGAAGCCGTAGCGCTCACCGTCCGCGAGGCGCACGTCGGTGCTCCACCAGCCGCCGCCCGTCGGCGCGAGCTCGACGTCTTCGACGACGCCCTCGCCACTCTCGTCCAACCGCCGCAGCCGCACCCGGTCGCTCTTGGGTGCCCACAGTCCAACGCTCATGCCGTCCCTGTCCCTTCCTCCCCCCTTCACGCGTGAGGGGTCAATATCTGTCGCTTGCGGGGGCGTGAGGCGACAATTCTTGACCCCTCACGCGCCGGGAAATCAGGAGCAGGCCGGTTCGTCGACCAGGAGAGCGACCGGGAGGTCGCTCAGCAGCTCCGAGAGCGGGACCGGGCCGCCGGGGAAGCGGCGGCCGGTCAGCACGTCGACGGCGGGGACGTCGGGGCGCAGCAGCACGGTGTCGCGCCAGCCTCCGGCTGCCCGCAGGCCGTGCGGGAGGCGGGTCGCGACGGCGGAGACACCGCCGCGATCGAACGCGACGACGTGCCCGGATGCCGCGCCCGCGGCCTCCAGCGGACGGTACAGCGCATACCGCTCGGGGCAGTCGCGCCGCACCCGGAGCGCACGCGAGGTCACGAGCAGCTTCGCCGCGCCGGTGGCATCCACCGCCGGCAGCGTCGCGTCCTCCGCGTCCAGCGCCGCCAACAGGCGCGCCCGTTCCGCGAAGTCGACGGGGCGGCGGTTGTCGGGGTCGACGAGGGACTGCTCCCACAGCTCCGAGCCCTGGTACACGTCGGGTACGCCGGGCCCGGTGATCTGCAGCAGCTTCGCGGCGAGTCCGTTCGACCAGCCGTCGGCGGCGATCTCGTCCACGAAGGCCTGGACACGGGATGCCGCGGGGCCCGTCGCCGCATCGACGACGGCGCGCATGCGCTCTTCGAACGCCTCGTCCTGCTCCCACCAGCCGGTGACCTCGGACGCCTCGCGCGCGGCCTTTTCGGCGTACGCGTGCAGCCGCTCGCGGTACTCCGCGAGACCGGAGCGCGTGGATGCCGAGCCCGGCCAGGCCCCGACGATCGCCTGCCACAGCAGCGCGTCGAACGGGCCGTGCCCGGTCGAAGCGATGCCCCGGAACTCCTCCAGCACCTCGGCCCACCGCGCCGGGATCTCCGCGAGTACGGCGATGCGGGCGCGGGTGTCCTCGCCGCGCTTGGTGTCGTGGGTCGACAGGGTCGTCATGGCGGTGGGCCACGACGCCTGCCGCGCCGCCTGCGCGGCGTGGAAACCGTCGACGTCGAGCGAGAACTCGGCCGGGTCGCCGCCGACCTCGGTCAACGATCCGAGGCGGGTGTAGCGGTAGAACGCGGTGTCCTCGACACCCTTCGCCATCACCGGACCGGTCGTCTGCTGGAAGCGCCACGCGATCTCGAGATCGGTGTCGGTCAGGGCCGGCACGAGCGCGTCGAGCACGTCGCCGAGGTCGGGCCGACGCTCCTCGGCCTCGCCGACGGCGGCATCCAGGTGCGACCGTCCGGCCGGGAGGTAGGAGCGGTAGACCGGGAAGCACGCGAGGACCTCGGCGAGCGCGTCCTGCAGCGCCTCGGCGCCGAACTCCTCGCGCAGCGCGGCGGGAAGACCGCGCACGATGCGCCGGATCTCGGACACCTGGATCGTGTCGGCGATGCGGCGCTTGGTGTCGTGGATGAGGTCGTGCCAGCCGGTCAGCGCCGGGAGGTCGCTGTCGGCGCGCAGCCGCGCGTCGAGGCCGTCGAGCGCCGCCTCTCCCGCGGGATCGGTGAGCACGCGGTCGATCTCGGCGAGCGCGTCGTATCCGGTGGTTCCGGCGGTCTTCCACCACGACGGCAGCGCCTCGCCGTGCTCGAGGATCTTCTCGACCAGCACGTACCCGGCGTCCTCACCGCCCGCCTCGCGCAGCGCCGTCGCGAGCCGGTCGAGGTAGCCGCCGGGATCGACGAGACCGTCCGGGTGGTCGACGCGCAGGCCGTCGGCGAGGCCCTCGCGCACCCAGCGCAGGATCTCCGCGTGCGTGGCGTCGAACACCTCGGGGCGCTCGACCCGCACGCCCGCGAGCGTCGTGACGGCGAAGAAGCGGCGGTAGTTGAGGTCGGCCGCCTCGTCCTGCCAAAACCGCAGTTCGAAGTTCTGGGCGTCGAGGAGCGCACGGACGTCCGAGGTCCCCGTTCCGGGCGCGACCGGGAAGACGTGGTCGTAGTACCGGATCAGCCCGTCGGGGGCGTCCGCCGCGGGCGTCGGGTCGTACGAGATCTCGTCGATCACGTCGGCGAGATCGGCGCCGAGCACGGGCACGCGCACCTTGCCGCCGCCGAACTCCCAGTCGATGTCGAACGCGTCCGCGTGGGCCGACGCGCGCCCCTGGCGGAGCACGTCCCACCACCACGCGTTCGTCCGCGGTTCCGAGACGCCCATGTGGTTGGGGACGATGTCGACCAGGATGCCGAGCCCCTCGGCGCGGGCCGCCTCGGCGAACCGCGCCAGCCCCTCGGCGCCGCCGCGCGCGGGGTCGACGCGCGTGACGTCGACGACGTCGTAGCCGTGGTCGGACCCGGGCGTGGCTTCGAGCAGCGGCGACAGGTACGCCCACGACACCCCGAGGTCACGGAGGTAGCCCGTGACCTCGGCGGCGGTGCCGAGGGGGAAGGATTCGCGGATCTGCAGGCGGTAGGTCGAAAGCGGATGCCGCATTCAGGATCAGAGCTCCGGTTTGGGTGCCTGCCCGGGCAGGTCGTCGGTGGCGGTGATGGCGATCTGCGCCGTGAGCGAGGCGGCGACCGTGTGGTCGATCTCGGGCTCGGGCAGGTGGTGCTCGCGCAGCACGATGAGCGACTTCGGCTCGAGCGTGAGCGCTTCGCCGGGCGCGATCGGCTCCGTGTTGGCGCGCTCGCCCGCGGTGTCGACGTACACGTCCCACTCGGGCGAGTACTGGATGTCGGGCACGTGGAAGTCGACGGTGTCGTCGCCGGCGTTGAACAGGACGAGGAAGTGGTCGTCGCTGATGGTCTCGCCGCGGCGGTCGCGCTCGCGGATGCCCTGGCCGTTGAGGAACACGCCGACCGCGCGGCCGAAGCCGGAGTCCCAGTCCTCGGGCTGCATGAGCGTGCCGTCGGGCCGCAGCCACACCACGTCGGGGATGTTGTCCCCCTCCTCCATCTTCACCGGACGGCCGTCGAAGAACCGGCTGCGGCGGAAGGTGGGGTGCTCCTTGCGGAGGCGCGCGAGGGCGGCGGTGAACTCGATGAGCGGGTGGTCGACGGCCGACCAGTCGACCCACGTGATCTCGTTGTCCTGCGCGTAGCCGTTGTTGTTGCCGCCCTGCGTGCGGCCCAGCTCGTCGCCGTGGAGCAGCATCGGAACGCCCTGGCTGAGCAGCAGCGTCGCGATGAAGTTGCGCTGCTGCTGGGCGCGGCGCTTCCGCACCTCGGGGTCGTCGGTCGGCCCCTCCACGCCCATGTTGCTGGAGCGATTGTGCGATTCGCCGTCGTTGTTGTCCTCGCCGTTGGCCTCGTTGTGCTTCTCGTTGTACGAGACCAGGTCGCGGAGCGTGAAGCCGTCGTGCGCGGTGACGAAGTTGATGGATGCCACCGGCCGACGCCCCGAGTGCTCGTACAGGTCGGCCGACCCGGTGAGGCGCGACGCGAACTCGCCGAGGGCCTGCGGCTCGCCGCGCCAGAAGTCGCGGACGGTGTCGCGGTACTTGCCGTTCCACTCCGTCCACTGGGGCGGGAAGTTGCCGACCTGGTACCCGCCGGGGCCGACGTCCCACGGCTCGGCGATGAGCTTGACCTGCGAGACCACCGGGTCCTGCTGCACGAGCTCGAAGAAGGTCGCGAGGCGGTCGACCTCGTAGAACTCGCGGGCGAGGGTGGATGCCAGGTCGAAACGGAATCCGTCGACGTGCATGTCGAGCACCCAGTAGCGCAGCGAGTCCATGATCAGCTGCAGCGTGTGGGGGTTGCCCACGTTCATGCTGTTGCCGGTGCCGGTGTAGTCGGTGTAGTACCGCTTGTCGTCGTCTTCGAGGCGGTAGTACGCCTCGTTGTCGATGCCGCGCATCGAGAGGGTCGGGCCCATGTGGTTGCCCTCGGCGGTGTGGTTGTAGACCACGTCGAGGATGACCTCGATGCCGGCCGCGTGCAGCGCCTTCACCATGGCCTTGAACTCCTGCACCTGCTGACCGTGGTCGCCGGTCGAGGAGTAGGTGTTCTGCGGGGCGAGGAACGCGATGGTGTTGTAGCCCCAGTAGTTCGACAGACCCTTGTCCTCGAGCGTGGAGTCGTTGACGAACTGGTGCACGGGCATGAGCTCGATGGCGGTGACGCCCAGCTTGCGCAGGTGGTCGATGATCGCCGGGTGCGCGATGCCGGCGTAGGTGCCGCGGAGCTCCTCGGGAACGTCGGGGTGCAGCTTCGTGAGGCCCTTGACGTGGGCCTCGTAGATGAAGCTCTCGGCGTAGGGGGTCTTGGGGCGGCGGTCACCGGTCCAGTCGAAGAACGGGTTGATGACCACGCCCTTCATCATGTGCGCGGCCGAGTCCTCGTCGTTGAACGAGTCGGGGTCGCCGAACTCGTAGCTGAAGACGGGCTGGCCCCAGTCGATCTGCCCCTCGACGGCCTTGGCGTACGGGTCGAGCAGGAGCTTGCTCGGGTTGAATCGCTGACCGTTCGCCGGATCGTAGGGACCGTGCACGCGGTAGCCGTACCGCTGCCCGGGCTGGATGTTGGGGAGGTACGCATGCCAGACGAAGGCGTCGACGTCGACGAGCTCGACGCACGTCTCCGTTCCGTCCTCGTCGAACAGGCACAGCTCGACGCGCTCCGCCCCCTCACTGAAGAGAGCGAAGTTCGTCCCGTTGCCGTCGTACGTGGCCCCGAGGGGATAACTGGATCCTGGCCATACCTGCTGCACGTCGCTCACGATAGACCAGCGTCGTTTCCACGAAGCATCGGCGTCACCGCTGTTGACACCCGACCGACCCCCGACTATGCGCGCGGGCTCCTATGCGCGCTCCGGCGGGTGGACGAGCAGGTCGATGCGCTCGTCGAGATATCGCGCGAGCGGCATCCACCCGCCCTGGGCGCTCCAGCGGACGGCGGGCCGGCCGTCGCGCAGCGCGAGCGGCGCCGACCGGTCCTGCAGAGCGGAGAGATCGAGCGGATGCCACCCGATGTGCACCGTCTCCCCCTCGGGCACGCCGCCGCGGTGAGCGGCGGCCGCGAGCTCGGCGCGACGCCGCTGCGACTCGGCCGCGAACCCCCGGCGCACCTCCGCCCGGGACCGAACGATGTCGCCGGTCGCGAGGACGGCGTCGTCGGTGAGGAGCAGCACACCCAGGTGCCACGCGCGCCCGCGGTCGACGATGCGGGGAGCGCGCGGGATGCCGAGCAACCGCCGCCCTTCCTGCAGCTCGCCGATCCGCTCGCGCGGGGCATCGGCGAGCCGGTCGCGCGCCGCGGCGAGGAGGCGTTCCAGCTCACTCACGACGTTTCCTCCAGCGCGGCGCGTGCGTGATCGAGGTCCCGCCCCCGGGCGGTCGCCGTCTCGCGCGCCGCCGTCGTCGCCTCCTCCGCCGCGTCGACGGCCGCGTCAGCGGCCGCGGCATCCTTCTCGACCCGGGCGAGCTCGGCGCGGAGACTCTCCAGCCGTTCGCGGACCCGGTCAGCCCGCTCCCGCGCCGTCGCCTCCCGCGTCTTCGCCCCGGTCAACGCGCGGTCGGCGTCCGAGCGCGCCCGCTCGGCCTCGCGCACCGCGCGCTCCGCCGCCGTGCGCGCCCGGCGCTGCGCGAGGTCGTCCCGCGCGGGGGCCGCCGCGGCGGGGGCGCCCTCCGGCACGGAGCCGGCCACCGCCGTGCTCGGATCGGTGTCGTCGGCGAGATCGACGGATGCCACCAACCGTCCGGTGAGGATCATCGCCGCCGCGTGCGGGTCGATGATCGCCGCGTTCACGGTCTTCTCCACCGCGTCCCGCATCGTCGCGCTGAGGGGTGCGCCGGCCTCGGCCGCGAGGTCGGCTGCGCGTCGCGCGAGGGCGGCCACCAGCTGACGGCGCTGGCGCCCCAGTCGTGTCATCTCCGCGGCATCCGCGTCGTCCTGCGCCTCGCGCAGCGCCTGCGACAGCTCGACGGCTTCGCCGAGCTGCCCGTCGCGGGCGAGGAGGTTCACCGCCCACGCCGCGAGCGTCGGCTTGCGGAGCTTCGCGATTCGCCGACCGACGGTTCCGCCGACCTCCTCGGCGCGCGCGTTGCGCGCCGCGGTGAACTGCGCGGGCGGGAGCGCGAGCAGGTCGGCGGCGGCCGCATCGAGGAGGGCTGCCGCGTCACTCATCCCCCCATTGTCACCCGTCGGGTCAGAGCGAGACCACCCCGGGCTGGGGGCCGCGGATCTGCCGGTGCAGTCGCTCCATGCGTGCGTCGAGCTCCGCGGCCGTGTCGGCGGCATCCTTCAACTCGGCCAGCAGCTCGTCGGGGACGAGGCGGTCGTACTTGTAATAGATCTTGTGCTCGAGGCTCGCCCAGAAGTCCATCGCGATCGTGCGGAACTGGACCTCGACCGGCACGTCGACGCGGCCGGTCGAGAGGAACACGGGAACGTCGACGATCACGTGCAGGCTCTTGTAACCGTTCGCCTTGGGGCGGGCGATGTAGTCCTTCACGTCGCGCACCGTGATGTCGTCCTGCTGCGTCAGCAGGTTCGACAGGCGGTAGGCGTCGTCGACGAAGCTGCAGGTGATCCGGATGCCGGCGATGTCGGTGATCGCAGCCCGGATGGAGTCGAAGTCGGCCTCGATCCCCTTGCGGCGGACCTTGTCGACGAGACTGTCCGGCGACTTGACCCGGCTCGAGACGTGCTCGATGGGGTTGTAGTCGTGCATCTCCTGGAACTCTTCGCGCAGGATCGAGATCTTCGTCTCGACCTCGGCGAGACCGAACCGGTACTCCATGAGGAAGCGTTGGAACTCGTCGCGCATGGCGCGGAGCGAGGCCCCGGATACGGTGATCTGCTGGTCGTCCAGCGGGTCGGACATGTTCCCGACGCTAGTGGCGCCGACTTCGAGGGTCCTGGGAGATCACTCTGCGGCGGGCGGCGAGGAGCGGGGGATCAGCTCGCCGTCGACGACGTCGATCCCGGTCAATTGATCGAACACGTCGGGGAGGTCGGCGTCATCCGGATCGGGTGTCAGGGGAAATCGGCTGTCGCTCACGGCGGGTTCCTTTGAGTGGGTGTATCCACCCTGACAGAGCCGTCTCGCGCAACGGGTGGCCTTGACACCCCGTCCGCGGCCACATAGTTCCGCAGAATCCCGCCGGTATCGTGGATGCCATGGGCACGATCTTCTACGGCGGCGGCGGGACGGCAGTCCACATCGAAGACCGCGCACTGGCGCACCTCAAGGTCGTCATCTCCACCAAGTTGCGCCGCGGCGAGAGCTTCACGCTGTCGTGGCAGCACCCTGAGGATCAGCCGCGCGGCCGGAGCACGCTGTGGCTGCACCCGGCGATCCCGCTGCGGTTCGTCTTCGAGGACGCCGAGCCCACCAAGCTCAGCCGGGAATGGATCGAGCGTCTGGCCGACTCGGCCAACTCCTCGGGCGGCATCATGCTCGTCCCCGAAGACATCGCTCCCGAGAGCGCGGCGAAGGAAGCCCCGAAGAGCTGAGGTCAGCCCTCTTCGACGAGGGTGTCCTCGGACGGCTCCGGCGTGATCGCGAGGCCGTTGGGGCCGGATGCCGCGAGCATGAGATCTTCGACCCACACCCGGTTGATGCGCGGCTGACGGCTGCCGTAGAAGTGGAACTGGATCGGCACGGACGGGTGCATCCAGAAGCTGCGTCGACCGCTGCCGTCGCCGACCTCGACGTCGAACATGAACGACTCGGAGCGTCGGAGCTTGTTCATCACCACGATGCGGAGATGCGCCAGCGTGCGGTCATCGATGTCGACGGCGTTCGCGACGGTGTCGTAGATGAATCGGCCCATGACTGCGAGCCTATCCGAGCGAAACGATGGCCGCCGCGCGAATGCCACGGCACGCGGTGCAGAATCAACCCCCCGATCCTGGACGTTTGTGCGGGGTTAACTGTTGGCGTGGGGACTCTTTTCTACGGCGACGCCGCGACTCCGATCGAAATCGAGGATCGCGCGCTCGCGCACGTCAAGGTCGTCATCGCGACCAAGCTGCGCCGAGGCGAGAGTTTCACGCTCTCGTGGACGCACGGCCCCGGACAGGAGGTGGGGCGCAGTACCGTGTGGCTGCACCCGTCGATCCCGTTGCGGTTCGTGTTCGACGACCCCGAGCCCGCGCTGCTCAGCCGCGCGTGGATCGAAGATCTCGCGAACTCGGCGAACTCCTCCGGAGGTCTGCTCCTGGTCCCGGAACCGGGCACCGGCGAGAAAGACGCCTGAGTCAGGCGGACCGCTGGTCGAGGATCTCGCGCGCGCCCTCTTCAACGGCCGTCGGGACGACGAGCGGACGCCCCGCGGAGAAGGCCTCCCACTCTCGCAGGACCACCGTCTCGATGTGCGACGGGTCCTCTGCCGGATAGTCCAGGCGAAGTCGCGATACGACCGAATGGAGGGAGGCCACGGGCACTCCGTCCACCGTCTGGACGGTGTCGACGGCGGTCACGCTGAGGCGTGCCTCGATCGCATTCTCGTCCATGTCCTCATGGTTTCACGGACCCGAGGGGATTCCTAATACTCGGAATTCAACTAGGCTTCCTAGTTTCTTACGCAGGATGCCTATTCTGATCACAGGGCGACGTCGGCTCCCAGCGGCGACTCCGCGACCTCGTGATGCGGGTCGACCTGGTCGACGGCATCCTGAAGTCGACCGAGACATGCGATGACCGTCTCGCACTCTTCCGGCGTCATGTCGACCACGGCCGCCATCATGCGCGAGTGCATCGACCCGAGCGTCGCGCGCACCTCGGCGTCGCTCGCGGCCGTCGCGACGATGTAGATGCTGCGTCGGTCACTCGGGTGCGGAACACGGACGACGTGCCCCGATTTCTCGAGGCGATCGATGATCGCGGTCGTCGATGCGGTGGACACTCCGAGGTAGCGCGTCAGCTCGCTCGGCGAGACCTGGCGCCCCTGGCCCGAGGCCCGGATCAAGTAGCGGAGCACGAGCAGTTCATTCTCGCCCATCGACATGGATTCACGGGTGCGGCGCCGCATCGCGATCTCCGCCGCGCGGTAGACGCGGAACGCCTGAAGGACTTCGACGGCACGACGGCGACGGTCTTCTTCGGTCGCGCCGTACCAATAGCGCGACGTCTGCGAGCCGTTTTCCACCTGGGCATCCTACGTCAGCGAGGCACGCGAAGGACCCTGCCGCTTCGCGTGGCTGACAGGTACGATGGTGAATATATCGGATCGCTACTTGATCAGAACGCGAGATACCAGAAAGACGAGACAACCCGTCCAGGGGGTGACGAACACATGACCACGGAAGAAGACGTGGTGAAGGCCGTCAGCGACCTGTCCGAATCCGGCGCCGTCTCCGAGCGCGAAGCGCTGCATTCCCTCGGCATCGGCCCCAACGACGCGAAGGTGTTGCGGTTCCTCCTCGACCGCGAGGCCGGCGACGAGCCGGTGACGCCTCGACTCCTGGCGGAGATGCTCGGCATCTCCTCGGCCGCGACCACGGCCCTCATCGACCGCCTCGCCGACGCGGGTTGGGTCGAGCGCGTACCGTTCCCCGGCGACCGGCGTTCCATCGTGGTGCGTGCCACCATCGACGACGACTCCCCTGCCCGGAATCTCCTCGCGGTGCGGCGCTCGTCCGTCGCCGAGGCCGCGTCTCGCCTGGATGCCTCTCAGCGTCGGGTGGTCGCGGACTTCCTCGACGAAGTGGCCCGCGCCGAGAAGCAGCACATGGAGCGTCTCCGCCCGTTGGCGGACGAGTCCCGCCCCGCCTGACTACCGACCGGTCTCCTGCTGGAGCCGGTCGATCTGCTCCGAGGCCTCGGCCTTCGTGAGGTCGGCGGTGATCTCCTCGCCGGCCTCACGGGCCAGGGTGTCGAGGTAGCTGCGCTGCGGCGCGGTCATCGGCTCGTCGCCGGTGACCCAGTCCGCGGGGTCCTTCTCTACGGGGTCCTGTCCCTCGCGCGCGGCGCCGAGGGTCTCTTCTTCGTGGTCACGGGGAGCATCGGTCATGGCGCCACGCTAGGTCGGCGCGGGACGACCGACCCCGGGATTGACAGCCTCCGCCGCGGAGTGCGGCATCCTGGACGGATGCCCGACGACCCCCGCCCCGCCGACGTCGACGTGCAGACGTTCCGGCGCGGACTCGCGCAGACGCGGGTCACGATCGTCTCGACCGGCGCGTCCGGCCGCGCCTTCGTCCTCGTCGCGGGCATCGGGGTCGCGGCCAGCTACTTCGAGTTCCTCGCGCCGCTGCTCGCCGAGCACGGCGACGTGTACGCGCTCGACCTCCCCGGCTTCGCCGGGATGCCGGCATCCGGCGACGAACCGACGGCGGCGTTCTTCGCCGATCAGGTCGAGGGCGTGATCGCGCACTACGGCCTGGAGAACCCCGTACTGCTCGGACACTCCATGGGGACGCAGGTCGTGACCGAGGTGCTCACGCGCCGGCACGATCTGTCGCACGCCGTGCTCGTGAGCCCCGTCGTGGACGAGAGCGAGGCGTCGGCGATCGTGCAGGGCGTGCGCTTCGTGCAGTCGACCGCTCGGGAGTCGCTGCACATCGCGGTGATGGCGGTCTCGGCCTACCTGCTGTGCGGATTCCTCTACTTCGCCGAGGCGTTGCCCCACATGCTGCGGTACCGCATCTCGGATCGGATCCGTCTCGTGGACGCACGACTGCTCCTCATCCGCGGCGAGTTCGACCGGCCCTCGCCGCGGCGCCTCCACTCGCGTCTCGTCGCGCGAGCACGCGATGCGCGACGCTGGGAGATCCAGGGCGCGGCGCACTCGATCATCAACGGCCACGCCGTCGGCGTCGCCCGCCTGGTACGGCAGCACCTCGAGGACGACCTCGCCGCTCGCGGACGGCTGACGTCCGAGGAGGCGCGCGTCCCGCCCGCGCGGCACAAGGACCTCCGGATGATCCTGGATGCAACGGCCAGCCGCTTCGCCGAGTGGTTCAGCGCGCTGCGCCACGACCAGGACGGCGTCGAACGCGCGAAGGTGCGGCACGCGCGCCTGCTGTGGCGCGCGTACGTGTCCCGGCGCTGATCGCCGGTCAGACCGTGAGGAGGACCTTCGTGGCGCGGCGCTCGTCCATGGCGCGGTAGCCCTCGGCGGCCTCTTCGAGCGGGAGGGTGAGGTCGAACACGGCACCCGGGTCGATCTTCCGGTCCCAGATGAGCTGGATCAGCTCGGGCAGGAACCGCCGAACGGGCGCGGGACCGCCGTGGAGGTGCACGGCCGAGCGGAACAGCTCCTGCCCCTCGAGCGTGACGTCGTGCGAGACGCCGACGAAGCCGATGTGCCCGCCGGGGCGCGTCGAGCGCACGGCCTGCTCCATCGACTGCTGCGTGCCGACGGCCTCGATGACCGAGTGCGCGCCGAGTCCGTGCGTCAGTTCCTTGACCCTCGCGATGCCCTCGTCGCCGCGCTCCTCGACGATGTCGGTGGCCCCGAAACGGCGCGCGAGCTCCTGCCGGTCGGCGTGCCGCGACATCGCGATGATGCGCTCCGCGCCGAGCTGCTTCGCAGCCAGGATGCCGAGCAGTCCGACCGCTCCGTCGCCGACCACCGCGACCGTCTTGCCGGGGCCCACCTCGGCGGCCACCGCGGCGAACCAGCCGGTGCCGAGGACGTCGCTCGCGGCGAGGAGCGACGGGATGAGGTCGGGGTCCGGCTGGCCGGGGGTCGCGACGAGCGTGCCGTCGGCGAGGGGGATGCGGGCGAACTCGGCCTGCGTGCCGACGCGTCCCATCGGGACGACGTGGACGCAGCGGGACTGGTAGCCCGCCTGGCAGATCTCGCACGTGTTGTCCGAGGCCATGAACGAGCCGACGACGAAGTCGCCCACCTTCACGTTCTTCACCGCGTCGCCGATCTCGGTGACGACCCCGACGTACTCGTGGCCCATGGGGGTGGCATCCACCGTGTCCGCCCCGCGGTACGGCCACAGGTCGGACCCGCAGATGCAGGACGCGGCGAGACGGATGATGGCATCCGTCGGTTCCTGAATGGTCGGGTCGTCGCGGTCTTCGACGCGCACGTCTCCGGCGGCGTGCATGATGACTCCTCGCATGGCGGTTCCTCTCGGGTGGAAAGCGGCTGCCTCCGGTGTACTCCTCCGAGGTGTGCGGCGCCGAGGGCTTGCGCGATCAGAAACCGGTCGCCAGCACCCGGTCGAGCATGTCGACGAAGTAGTCGACGGACTCGCGCGAGACGCACAGCGGCGGCTTGATCTTCAGCACGTTCTGGTGGTCGCCGGTGGGCTGCATGATCACGCCGAGTTCGAGCAGACGGTCGCAGATCGCGGCGGTCTCCTCGGTCGCGGGCTCGAGGCTCTCGCGGTCGCGCACGAACTCGAGGCCCAGGTACAGCCCCGATCCGTGCACGGTGCCGACGAGGGGATGCCGCTCCCCCAGCGCCTCGAGACGGGCTTTGAGGTGTCCGCCGACGACGCGGGCGTTCTCCTGCAGACCCTCGTCCTCGATGATGTCGAGCACGGTCATGCCCACCACGGACGACAGCGGCGAGCCGCCCGTGGACGAGAAGAAGTAGCCCTGGGTGCGGTAGCGGTCGGCGATCTCGCGGCGCGTGATGACCGCGCCGAGCGGGAAGCCCGCGCCGATCGACTTCGCAACCGCGACGATGTCGGGGACGACATCCTGCTGCCGGAAGCCCCAGAACCACGACCCGAGGCGACCGAAGCCGACCTGCACCTCGTCTGCGATCGCGAGGCCCCCGAGCTCGCGCACCGCGCCGTAGACCTCGCGGAGGTAGCCGTCGGGCAGGGCGACGCCGCCGGCGTTGCCGTAGAACGTCTCACTGAGGAAGCCCGCGGGCGCGTGGCCCGCGGCGGCGAGCGCACGGATCCGCTCGACGGCTTCGGGCGCGTAGCGCGCGGCATCCGGTCCGCGATGACGGCCGCGGTACGAGTTCGCGGCGTCCACCGTGTGCACCCAGTCGGGGCGGGTTTCGAGCGCGTTGGGGTTGTCGGCGATCGAGGTCGACACGGCGTCGCTGGCGTAGGTCCAGCCGTGGTACGCCTCGGCCATCGCGACGATGTCCCGGCGGGAGGTCGCGGCCATCGCGAGGCGGATCGCGAGGTCGACCGCTTCGGACCCCGAGTTCACGAAGAACACCGTGTCCAGTTCGTCGGGCAGCAGGGCCGCGAGCCGTTCGCCGTACTCGGTGATCGCCGCGTAGTGGAAGCGCGAGTTGGTGTTCAGCAGGCGCGTTTGACGCGAGACCGCGGCGTGGATGCGCGGGTGCGCGTGCCCGACCGACGCGACGTTGTTGACCATGTCGAGGTACACGCGCCCGTCGACGCCGACGAGGTACTCGCGCCATCCGCGCTCGATACGCGGCGGGCGGGAGTAGTAGTGCTCCTGCACCTCGGCGACCACGGCCTCGCGCCGTTCGAGCAGGTCATCGGGGGCGGCCTCGGGCGCGGCGACGCCGAGCGCGGGGGTCGCGTCGCCGATCACGGCACGCCATCCGGGCAGGTCGCTCGGGCGCACGGCATCCGGGATCTCGGCCGGGTCGAGGGTGGTGAGCAGGACGCGCACGCGGGTTCGCGCGGGAACCTCCGCGGGAGGGTTCAGGATGCCATCCCCCACGCGCACCGAGAGGGCACCGCCCGGGAGTTCGAGGCGCGTCGGCGCGGCGAACCACACCGACGCGGCCGTCGGCACGGTCGCCGGCTCCTCGGGCGTGCGGGAGGGGGCGCCGAGGAGAACCGGGACGAGGGCGGGGAGGACGACCGCGTCGGCGCCGCCGTCGAGCAGGCGCTGCGCCGCGGACTCGAGGGCGTCGGCGGCGAGCCACGCGCCCTCGTCCGACAGGGGCGACAGGGTCGTGGCATCCAGCACGACGGGGTGGATGCCGGCGGGGACGATCGATGCCCCCTCCCAGGCCGTAGCCTCGGCGGACGGGCGGCCGAGCGCGTGGCGGATGCGCGCGGTCGCGACCTCGAGCGGCACGGCGGCGGCCCGGCGGAGGATCTCGAACTCGCGGTCGAGCGCGCCGCTGGCGTACTCGTTCGCGTCGTCGAGCCGCACCTGCTGGCGCCCGCTGAGCACCAGAACGACCCCGCGCAGGACGACGAGCGGCCACAGCGCCGTGATCTCGTCGTCGGAGAGCGGACGGCGGCGATCGAACGCCGCGATCGCCGGCAGCGTCGAGGCGTAGGTCGCGCCGTCGTGATGGAGCACCGACGACACCGTCACCGCGATCTCGCCCACGGCCCAGGAGTCGATGACGTCGCCGAAGTCGATCACGGCGTCGGGGAGCGTCCCGACGCCGTGCGGGCGCAGGACGTTGTCGTCGGTGACGTCGAAGTGCCCGAGCTGGCGCGGCAGGGCGTCGGCGACCGGGGCCAGGGCGGCGAGCGCGGCGGACGTCGCCGCGGCGCAGTACTCCCGCACCTCGGCGTCGGGCTCGGTCTCGGCGATCTCGGCGATCACACGCTCGGCGTGCCGCAGGTCCCACTGCAGCACGCGTCCGGAGGCGGGGTGGGTCTCGCCCGCGAGCGCGACGCTCACGGCGGCGGCGAGTTCGCCGAGACGCTCGACCACGCGCGGAGCGAGGTAGCCGGAGCCGGTGAGGGTGGAGCCGGGCACGAACGAGATGATCCGCGCGTGCAGGCGACCCTGGCTCGTCTCCCACCACCCGGTCAGCGGCCCGCGGGGGCCCGCGACGATCTCGGGGATGCGCAACTCGGGCTCGGCTTTCGCGACGGCGGCCGCCGCGGCATCCTGCATCTCGATCTCGGTCTCGCTGAAGACCGGGTTGCTGATCTTGAGGACACCCAGCGGATCGCCCCCGCCGGCCGGCCGGACGAGGAAGTTCTGATCCTGCTGGCTGCCGAGGCTCTGCAGCTCCGCGTCGAGGCCGTGCACCTCGCGCAGCAGCGCGACGGCCTCGGCGGTCGGGAGCGTCGGGGTGGGCAGCTCCCCGTGGGCGAAATAGTCGAACAGGGTGTCGGTCATGCGGGGCTCCATGGTGCGCGGAACGAGAGGGGGCGATCGGGCGGTCGCGCCCGGGGTCTCGGGTGACGAAGAAAACACTAGGGCGGCACGGTGCCCCCGGGGAGGGGACACCGCGCCGGGCGGACTCAGGCGAGGACTCGCTCGGGGGCGGGGGCCTCGTCGTCGAACTCGACCTCGGGCGGGCGGCGGCGGAAGCCGCGGGTCAGAACCGCGAGCCAGACGATGCCGACGCCGATCCACACCAGACCGACCGTGAGGGCGAGCGGCGACAGGCTGAACCACAGCCACGCGGTCAGGGCGAAGCCCAGCGCGGGAAGGATACCGAAGCGGAACACCGCCGCGCCGCCACGGCGCCGCTCGTCGATGAGGAAGTGCTTGATCACCGACAGGTTCACGAGCGAGAACGCCGCGAGGGCGCCGAAGCTGATGAGGGATGCCACCGTGTTCAGATCGGCGAAGAGGGCCGCCAACGACACGATTCCGACGAAGAGCGCGGCGCCGATCGGCGTCCGGTAGCGACGGCTCAGCTTCGCGAAGAACCGGGGAAGAACGCCGTCACGCCCCATCGCGAAGAGGATCCGCGAGACGCTGGCCTGCGAGGCGAGCGCCGCGGCGATGCACCCCGCGATGTAGGCGACCAGGAAGAACACCTCGAGCCAGCGGCCCGCCGCGACCTCCATGATCTGGTTGGCAGCGGCATCCGGGTTCGTCAGATCCGCCACGTTCGGGATGACCAGGGTCGACACGTAGGCGATCACGGTGAAGATGAGACCGCCGATGATCGTGGTGAGGATGATCGCCCGGGGGACGGTGCGCTGCGCGTCTCGCGCCTCCTCCGACATCGTCGAGATGGCGTCGAAGCCGAGGAACGACAGTGCGAGCATCGCGGCGCCGGCGAGGAGTCCCGGGAAGGTCAAGCCGGCGTCGTAGAGCGGCTGAAGCAGCGAGACGTCCGGGTTCTGCGCGACGTGCGCGATCGCGCACACCACGAACACGGCCGCGAAGACGAGCTGGAGACCCACCAGCACGAGGTTGGCGTTGCGCACCACGGTGATGCCCACGATGTTGAGCCCCGTGATGAGCAGGACGCCCGCGAGGGCGAACACCCACGGCGGGATGCCGGGCAACTGGGCGTTGAGGTAGATCCCCATCAGCACGTAGTTGATGAGCGGCAGCAGCAGGTAGTCGATCATGAGCGACCAGCCGGTGAGGAACCCGACGTGACCGCCGAACGCGCGGCGTGCGTACGTGTACGCGCTGCCCGCGCGGGGGAACGCCTTGACGAGGGCGGCGTAGCTGAAGGCGGTGAAGAGCATCGCCACGAGCGTCACCAGGTACGCGGTCGGCACGTGGCCGCCGGTGGTGACGGCGACGAGGCCGTAGGTGGTGAACACGGTGAGCGGCACCATGTACGCCAGGCCGAAGATGACGAGGGAGGGCACTCCCATGACTCGCCGCAGCGAGGTGTCGGTGGAGGACATCGGGTTCCTGTTCGGGTCAGAGAACGGCAGTGGCCGGGACGGCGGAGAAGGTGCGGATGCCGCGACGCCACGTGCCGAGCACGCGAGCGTCGCCGATCCGAGAGGCCGGGGCACGGCGGATGTCCCGGTCGAGCCAGACGAGGTCGGCGACCATTCCGGGACGCAGGGTCCCCCGGTCGTCTTGATCGCCGGCCTGGTGCGCGACGCCGAGGGTGGCGGCGTCGAGAGCCTCATCGAGGGTGAGCCGCTCGTCGGGTTGCCAGCCGCCGGACGGCACGCCGTCTGCGTCCTGGCGGGTCACGGCGGTGCGGATACCGGCGAGCACCTCGGGCGAGGTGACGGGCCAGTCGCTCCCGAAGCTGAGGCGTGCACCGGCCTTCTGGGCGGAGTGCATGCGGTACTGACGTTCGCGCCCGGGTCCCAGGCGCGGAAGTGTGAGGTCGGTCATGACGGCGTCGGTCGTCGCCCACTGCGGTTGGAAGCAGAAGGTGACGTCCAGTTCCGCCAACCGCGGGAGATCGGCCGGATCGATGACCTGGGCGTGGGCGATGGTCAGTCGCCGGCCCGCGCGGAGGCTCTCGCGGATCCCTTCGGCGGCGTCGATCGCGGCGCGGACGGCGGCGTCGCCGATCGCGTGCAGGTGCACGTCGAACCCGGCCGCGTCGCACGCGGCGACCGCGTCGACCAGCTGATCCGGCTGCCAGTTCGGCAGACCTCGGGTCTGCGCGTCGTGGTAGCACTCGAGCAGGTGCGCGGTGCGGTTCTCGAGGATGCCGTCGACGAAGAACTTCACCGTGCGGCAGGTCAGCCCCGGCTCGAGGTTCACCGCCCGCGCGATGCGGCGCAGGTGCGGAAGCTGCTCCGGCCAGAGCGTGGGATCGGCGCGCAGCGCCAGGTCGACGTCCACGGCGAGACGCCCCGCGCGGGCCGCGGCGATCCAGGACGGCACGTCGTGCTCCTCGGTCCACGCCTCCTGCACCCAGGAGATCCCCTCGGCCGCAAGCCGATCGGTGGCCCACGCGAGGGCTTCGACGTCGGCGGCGACGCTCGATCGCGGGGCCCGGTTCAGCACGAGATCGATCGCCGGGCGTTCGACGAGCGTGCCGCGCGGCGAGCCGTCGGGGCGACGCAGGATGCGCCCGAGCGCGGGGTCAGGAGTGTCGGCATCCAGCCCCGCCGCCTCCAGCGCTGCGGTATTGACCCACGCGGTGTGGTAATCCCACGCATGTAGCACGACGGGACGGTCGGCGACGGCCTCGTCGAGCCATCTCGCGTCGAAGACGCCTCCGTCGACGATGGTGGCGTCGTAGCTGCCGCCGATCAGCCACGGCTCGTCGGACGCGACCGCCCAGTCCCGCACGCGCGCGACGATCTCGTCGACGGAGGCCGCGTCGCGAAGCGCCGGGCCGCTCGTCTCCCGTCCAGCCAGCAGGGGGTGGGCGTGTCCGTCGCGGAAGGCGGGCAGCAGCATGCCGCCCGCGAGGTCCACGATCTCGGCGTCCGCGGGGACCGGGTGGTCGGCCGCGGCGACGATGCCGTCGACGACGACCAACCGATCGGCGTCGGGGCCGACGCCATCGATCCGGATCGCGCCACCGTGGAACACCACGACCGTCATGGAAACCTCCTCGAGACCACGCTGAAAGAAACATACAGCGTAGGTTTTAAGAACGCTACGGGTTCCTCCGATCGACCTTCTGCCGGTTCGCCGACTCTTCACGACACCGATACATCCGCGAAACATCGTTGATCGCGTAGCGTTGTCGGACCCCGACCGAAAGGCTCCGTCGTGCCCCGGCCGTCACAACCGAAGCTCTCCCGCGAGGCGATCGCGCGCGCTGCGCTCGCACTGATCGATCGCGACGGCTCAGACGGCGCGAGCATCCGCCGCGTCGCCGATCGGCTCAAGGTGCACCCGACGTCGCTGTACAACCACGTCCCGAACCTCGCCGCGCTCATCGAGGACGTGCGCGCGCTCGTGTCCGCCCGCATCGACTCGACCGCGCTGCGCGAGCGGGAGTGGGAGGAGGGCCTGGCGCTCTGGGCGCGTTCCTACCGAGACGCCTTCCGCCGGCATCCGAAGACCATCCCTCTCCTCATGTCGCACAGGTCCTCGGCGCCGCTCCTGATGTCGCAGTACGAGGATTTCGCGCGCGCCGCCGAACGCGTGGGATGGACGAGCGACGACGTCCTTCCCCTGCTGACGGCGTTCGAGTCGTTCATCCTCGGCAGCGTGCTCGACATGTCGGGACCGACAGTGATGTTCGACCCGACGGGACAGGAAGAGTCCGTGCCCCGGTTTGCCGCTGCCTATGCGACGCTCGAGCACCACGACCCGGTCGACCCCGTCGCGACCCGCGCGTTCGAGCTGGGGCTCGCGCTCCTCATCGCCGGCGCCCGCCCGCGGCGCTGAGGGTCACATCCGGGCGTAACGGGCGCGGGCGAAGCAGAACACGCCGTAGACGACGAGTCCGGCTCCCACGAGCCACAGCACGACCTGCCCGAACGGCAGACCCGCGAGCGAACGAAGTGCGCCGTCGAGGCCGCTCGCCGCATTCGGGTCGTGCGTGAGCGCCGCCACGATGAACAGGATGCCGGCGACCCCCACCGCGATTCCCTTCGCGACGTACCCGACCGTGCCGAACACCCGGATGCCACGACCGGCCGGGCCGCTCGGAACGGAGAGGTTCTTCAGGAACGCGCGGGTGATGCCGCGGAAGACGAACGACACACCGATCGCCGCGACGACGAGGCCGATGAGGACGAGCAGGAAGATGCCGCCCGGGGCCTGCAGCAGATTGGCGCTCAGGGTCCGCGTCGATGCCGACGATTCCGAGCGGCCGCCCATCGCCGCCGTGAAGGCGGTCCCGGCGATCGCCGCGTACGCCACCGCCGTGCCGATGTACTTGACGCGGTAGCCCCACCGCTTCTTGGCATCCGGGTTCCGGTCGACGATCGCCTCGCTGATCTGCCAGATCGCCAGGGCCACGAGCCCGACGACGATGACCCACAGCAGAAGCATCCCCGCGGGGGCGGCGGCGACCTGGGCGAGAGCACCGGACTGGTCGGCGCTGTCGCCCGCCCCGCCGGTAGCGATGGCGATGGCGATCACCCCGATGAGGAGGTGCAACAGTCCGAGGACCACGTACCCGATGCGGGCCGCGACTCGGAAAGCGGTGGAATCCTGCGCCTTGTCGGCTGCTGCGCTGGCGGATGTCATCCGTGCACCGTAGCGCTCAGGTCGCGGGCAGCGGCAGCCCGTTGCGCTCGCCGCTCGCGCGCCACTTCGATAGCCGCCCACGCGAGCGTGGACACCGCGAGACCCTCCAGGGCGCCCGCCGTGACGTCGGACAGCCAGTGGGCGTGGAGGTAGGTCCGGCTCCACATCATGAGGACGACCCACGCCACCCCGACCGCCCACACCCACCGACGGCGGAGGATGAGGCCGAGGGTCACGACGATCGTGGTCGCGACGGCCGTGTGGCCGGAGGGGAACGAGGTCGCCACGGTCTCGGCGAGGGAGTCCGTCGGTCGAGCCCGCGCGATCACCGCGGCCATCGGGGCGCCGATCGCGACGACGAGGGCGATGGCTCCGCCGACGTTGAGGGCATCCCACGGTCGTCGGAGCACGAGGAACGCGATGGTCGTCGCGACGCCGATGAGGATCATGCCGATCGTGCCGCCGACGATTGCGGGCACCCACGCGATGATCACGACGACGGGCGACGCGAGCGAGGCCATCGTGGCATCCCACCACGCGTCGATCGGCAGCGGGGCCGATCCGGACAGCGCGACGAACAGCCGCAGCGCGACGAACGCGACAGTCGCCACGACGCCGACGACGAGCGCGTGGGCGCGGCGCGCATCCGGGTCGACGGGCGAGGTCGGGGCGACGGCGCCGGCCGCGGCATCGTCAGGAGGGGCATCCATCCCGACATCATCGCAAGGAGCATTCCGCCGGAAGGGGCACTTGCGAACCGCCGGATCAGTACTCTCGGAACACGACGGGCGCGTCCGCGAGGCGGAGGCCCGACGCACGCACGGCCGCCTCCACGGACTCCCTGGTGGCCGGGTCGCCCATGATCTGGGTTCTCGCGACGCCGTCGATCGGCGTCCCCCCGCCGGCGCCGTCCCAGAAGTCCGTCACGCCGTACTCGTCGATCAACGTGCGCAGCATCGCGGCGTAGGCGGCGGATTCTCCCGGCGCGGGCACGGCCGTCAGCCGTGGCCCACTGATCTCGATGTCGCGGTCGGCCTCGACACCGGCGGCCCGCCGCAGGTCGTCGGCCGCGGCCACGAACGGGACCATCGACGACATCTCGGAGCGACCGTCGAGCAGATCCGAGAATGCGAGGCGACCGTCCTCCCAGACAGCGGCCTGGACGATGCGCCCGGGGGCGAGACGGTCCACCGCGTCCACCGTGGGCACCACGTCGAGCCGAAAGTCCGGGCAGCCGGATGCCACGGGCTCGGCGAACACCGACACCTCGGTGCGCGAGGGCGTGCGCACCGTGAGACCCCAATCGACCGGGTCCGGGTATCCCGAGGCGCACGCGAGATCGAGGACAGCCGGCAGCGCGGAGCGCTCGACCGTGACCCGGAGGGAGGTCATCGGGCTCCAGAACGCCGGCGCCTCCACCCACCGTTCCTTCTCGACGACAC
Organism: Microbacterium sp. T32; assembly: GCF_001619615.1. Classification (GTDB taxonomy): domain Bacteria; phylum Actinomycetota; class Actinomycetes; order Actinomycetales; family Microbacteriaceae; genus Microbacterium. The sequence goes on along the minus strand of NZ_LQQP01000008.1, from coordinate 13,740 downwards.
CGACCCCGGGCACCGCGGCGACCTCGTCCGCGAAGGCGTCGAACTCCGCACTCGGGCGGTCGAAGTGCGTCTCGTCGATCGACCAGCTGAAGATCAGCAGAAATCCTGCGCTGAGTCCGAGGGCGGCCAGGACGAGCACGGCGATGCCGAGGACCCTCAGTCGGGACACCCGTTCCGGTGCGGACGTCGTCATGTCAGCCCCCGTTCCCCCGTGTCGCTTCCGAGGGTACGACCGCGAGGGAGACGCCATGTGGACGCGGCGAGAACGGGAAGAGGCGGACTCCGGCGCGGACGCGTCGGTGCGCACCACCGTAGTTCGATCGGGATCGGCGGCGGCCGACCCCCTCTCGGGCGCGGCTGCGGTGCGTCCACGGTGGGGCGGGCGCGACACCAGCCCGCACGGACGGCATGCGGCTTTAGAACGGTGCCGGTTCGCGTTCATGGTCGGTCGGGGGGTGGCGGTTCGGGGGTGGGGTCGTCGGGGAGGAATCTGACCGCTGGTGAGTAGGGCAGGGTTTCGTCGATGTAGGCGCGTCCGGTGGGGGAGGTCCATTCGAGGATGCCGCCGGGGTGTTGGTGGACTCTCCAGCGGGTGAATTGTTTCTGGGTGTGGTGTCGCTGGCACAGGTGGGCGAGGTTGGTCACGTCGGTGGGGCCGCCGAGGGCCCAGTCGTGGGTGTGGTCGACTTCGCAGCGGGCGGCGGGGGTGATGCAGCCGGGCCAGCGGCAGTGGCGGTCGCGGGCGCGGAGGTGCCGGTCGATGGCGGTGGTCCGCTGGTAGGTGTCGGTGCGGAGCACTTCCCCGGTGACGGGGTGGGTGATGACGCGGTCCCAGGGGAGGGTGGTGGTTTCGGCGAGGGCGCGGGCGGTGGCAGTGTCGATGGGTCCGTGGCCGACGAGGTCGGCGGGATCGGAGTTCTCCTCCCCGGGGCGGAGCATCGTCAACGCGGGGACGACGACCTGTACCCGCGCGCGGATCGCACCGAGAGTGCCGGGGCCGTCGTCGGTGCGGGTGGGGTCGGCATCGGGCGCTGCGGTCAGGAGCAGGTCGGCGAGGATGTCCGCGCGCACCTGGTCGGCGGTGCGGGTGTCGGGGGCGGCCTCGGCGCCCTCGGTCGTCGAAGCGTCTCGCCGCTGGTCGATGATCGCGGCGCTTTGCTGCACGAGCCGGTCGTAGATCCCGACCGCGAGCACCGTGGGGAGTGTCGCGATCAGGTCGGACATCCCGTCCTCCCCCGCCACCACCCGCACGCACCGGGTTCCCCGTCCCCGCTGGTGCCGCTCCGCGAGCGTGGTGGGCTGCAGAGACTCCGCCAACGCGGCCAGTCGGGTCTTCAACCGCCCCGGGCTCAGCCCGTCGGCGGTGGCGACGGCGAGCACATCGAACTCGCCACGACGATCTCGGGGCAGGGGTGTCCCGGCATCCACGATCACCCGCACATGCGCCCGGGACAGGACCCCCGCCTCCCACGCGTCCAGGGTCACGGGGAAGTCGTCGGTGAGGGTCATCGCCCGCCCGATCTGCGCCTGCACCGACCGATCCGACAGGAAGGATGCGGCCGCGATCTCCGACGCGACCTCCCGCAACGCCAGCTCCGCCGCTTTCGACGACGCCCGCACCCCGACAGAAGAGTCGAGGGCGAGGTGTCCTGCGCGGGCCAGCGCCCGCACCCGCCGGGCTTCGGCGGAGGCGAGTTCGGCATCCACTCCCCGCACCTCGACCAGCACCGACGAGAGGGCCGAAGCCCCCTCATGGGGTGGTGTCGGAACCGGATCGAAAGACATGCATGCATGCTAGCGACGGCCTCCGACATCGCACCCGCCCCACCCACCCGAATGGGGACAGATCAGCCACACGGCGCGCTGGGGAGGAGGGGTGACGAGCCTCCGAGCCCGAACGAATCACCCACCGATCAGGCATTTCCCCCGACGAACACGCCGCGGGTGAAGTTTCCCGAGTCCGCGCCCCGCCCCCACCTCAGGCCGCGTTCGCCACCCGCGATAGCCCCGCGCGGACCGCGCGCGTCGTGTCGTCGGCGAGAACCTCGCCGTGCCCGCGGCGCAACCCGTCGTAGATCGCGGCCACGACGTCGGCGGGGTCGTTCATCGGCTGGTCGGTCAGACCGTCGTTCATCGGGGTGTCGGTGAAGGCGAGGTACGCGCCCACGACCTGCACGCCCTGCGGCTCGAGCTCGAGGCGCAGCCCCTCGGTGGCCGACCACAGGGCCGCCTTCGAGATGCTGTAGCCCTTGCCCCATGCCAGCCACGACAGCACCGACGCGACATTGATCACGGCGCCCTTCGCGGCCACGAGGCGCGGCGCGAACGCACGCGTCAGCAGCAGCGGGCCGAAGAGGTTCGTCTCCAGCTGGGCGCGGACGTCCGCCACATCACCGGTCAACAGGTCGCCCTGGCGCAGGATGCCGGCGTTGTTGATGAGCACGTCGACGTCGGCCGCATCCCGCGCCGCCCGTTCGATCGCGGCCTCATCGGTCACGTCGAGCGTGAGGGGCAAGACACGGGGGTCGTCCCACTGCCGCGGCGAACGCGCCGCCGCGTAGACCTTCTTGGCGCCGCCCGCGAGGGCCTGCCGCACGAATTCCGTGCCCAGCCCGCCGTTCGCGCCCGTGACGAGCACGACGGCATCCGAGATCTCTGTCATTTCTTCTCTCCTTGTTCTCGTCCGCTCACGCGGAGTGTTCTCGTCCGCTTACGCGGAGTGTTCGAGTCCGCCCGAACGGGCGGGGGTCAGAGCACCGGCGCCGACGCCGCTAGTCGAGGCACCGGCCCGCAGCGCCAGCGCGACGAGGGCGACCACGGCGAGGAACGCCGCGTATCCGATCCCCGTCGCGGGAAGCGCGAACGCGGTCGCGAGCTGACCGGCGACGAGCGCGGGCACGCCGTAGCTGAGGTACGCGACGACGTAGATGGCCGCCATGAGGCCGCCGCGTTCGTGCGTGTGCGCTGCCGCGTTGAGGGGACGCAGGACCGCCGCGAATCCGATCCCGTTGCCGATGCCGGCGGCGATCGCGGCGACCACGACGATCACCGTGGACGCCGTCGCGATGCCGACGACCATCAGGATGCCACCCACGGCGCACCCGAGCGCGCCAAGGACGGCCGCGGTGCGCGGCGCCAGTCCCGTCGACACGAGTCCCGCAACGGCGGCGACCCCTGGCTGCAGGAACACCAGCACGGTCCCCGCGACGGTGTCGAGCTGCAGGGTGTGGTGCGCGAGCGAGGGCATGAGGCCGAGGAACAGGCCCGAGCTCATCCAGGCGGCGGAGACGAGCCACGCTCCGCGAAGGAACTCCGACCGCAACCGGCGCGGGACCGCGATGTGGGGAACCAGCGAGCGCCACGCGCCCGAGACCCGCGACGACGACTCGGGCGTGAAGCAGACCGCGCCGATCGCGACCACGAGCAGCAGGACGATCGGCGCGAACACCGCGAGCACCGGTTCGGGCGCGACGGCGGTGGCGATCCCGGCGAACAGAGCGCCGAGCGCGAGACCGCCGATCGGCGCCGTGCCGGCGATCTGCGTGAGACGCCCGCGAGCGTGCGGGGGCACGGTCTCCGACACCATGGCCGTGAAGGTGCTGGTGGCCGCACCCGTCGCGACCCCCTGCACCGCGCGGGAGACGATCACCCACTCGGGCGACGTCGCCCAGAGATGGATGCCGCACGCCACGATCAGCAGAACGATGGCCCCCACCATGACGGGTCGACGGCCGACGTGGTCGGACAGCGAGCCGGCGGTCAGGAGCGTGAGCAGCAGCGTGAACGCGTACACCGAGAACATCACGGTGAGCGTCGCGTCGCCGAAGCCCCAGCGACCCTGTTCGTACACGAACAGCGGGCTGCCCGCACCGGCGGCGGCCGCGACGGCGACCGAGCCGAGGAGGTTCAGCGCCGTGTACGCGCGCGACCGCGCCGTCCAGCCGCTGATGGACCCGGCACTCCGCACGGCAGTCGTCTCGCTCACGTCATTTACTTTCTTCAAAGGAGTAAGTGCTCGAACGTTAGCGCGTATGCTTGCTTCAAGCAAGTCAGAGGAGGATGCCATGCCCCTGAGGTCCGACTGGAGCGGGAACGTCTGCCCGATCGCGCGCGGGATCGACGCCGTCGGCGACCCGTGGGTGCTACTGATCCTTCGCGAGGTGCTCGCCGGCGCACGTCGCTTCGACGACTTCAAGCGGCGACTGGATGCCGCCGACAACGTGCTCTCGTCCCGGTTGTCCGGCATGGTGTCGGCGGGGCTGCTCGAGGCCCGGCCGTACACGACCGGACCGCGCCCGCGCGTCGAGTACTTCCCCACGCGCGCCGCGACCGACGCGCTGCCGATCCTGCAGGCCTATGCGGCCTGGGCGCACGAGCACCGTCCATCCGAGAACGAGACTCCGGCGTTCACCGTGATCTGCGGCGCCTGCGGCGTGGCATCCGATCGATCGGAGGTCTGCGAGCACTGCGGCGCACTGCTCGACGTCGACCACGAGGTCGCGTGGCGACGGCCCGGGCCGTGGGAGGGGCGACTCGTCACGCTCGGCTGAGCGGCCGCACGAACCCACGTCCGCGATTCAGCCGGTCCGTGCCACGGTCAGCTCGAGCGCCGACAGGTACATCTCGAGCTGCTGCGCGAACACCTCGCGGTAGTTGATCATCGCCAGGTCCGCCTTCGCGGCCTCGGCGTGCGGGTACTGCGACGGGTCTGTGGGCGCGTACACCTGGATCCAGCCGTCCGCGACCTCGCGGCTTCGCGCGCTCGCGAGGCGCGCACCGTAGGCGGACGCGGCGCCCAGCACGGTCTGCGCGTACACCTGGTACTGCACGACGGCCGCGCGTCCGCGGAGGCCGGCGACCGCCATCGCCCGCAGGATCCACTCCACCGCGCGCAGTTCGTTGATGCTGTTCGCGACCGTGAGGAGTGTCAGCGCCGCCGCGGCCGGGTGCGCTTCGGCGGTGTGCCACGCGCGCCAGGCCAGGTCGGTCAGATCCGCGCGCCAGTCGTCGGTGGGCACGTAACCCGCGAGCGAGATGCCGTCGAGGTGGTCGGCGAGCGCCTCGAGCAGCTCGTCACGACTCGTGAAGTGCCGGTACACCGCGGTCGGCGAGGACTTCAACTCGGCTCCGAGCCGCGAGAAGGTCAGGGCGGACTCGCCCTCGCCGTCCATCAGCCGCAGCGCGGCCTCGACGATCTCGGCGCGAGTGATGGACCCCCGCTTGCGTCGGGTCCTGATTTCCTCGGTCATGACGACCCCCCGATCTGGCGTCCGGTTCGCGCGCCCCGCGGACCGGCGGCCTCGCGTGGCGCGGAGGCCAGGCTATCCGGTCGTCCGCACGCCCGAGGCCCGGGCGGACGCATCACCGCCCTCCCGAACGGCGCGTCGTCATGGCATCCCGCCGTCGTCGACGCTCATCCGCGCTCCTCGTTGATCGAGTTCGCGCCATCGACCACGAGCAATTGCCCTGTGACGTAGGACGCCCCGGGCGACGCCAGGAAGGCGACGACCGCGGCCACCTCGTGCGGCGTTCCCGGGCGGCCGACGGGGGTCGCGCGCCCCATCGCGCGCTCGTGCTCGCTCGACGAGGACGTGGCGATCCAGCCCGGCGCGACGGCGTTCACGGTGATGCCGGCCGCCGCGACGTCAACGGCGGCGGCACGAGTGAGACCGAGCATCCCGGCCTTCGCCGCGTGGTACGCGACGTCGCCCGTGTACGCCATGACGGGGCCCGAGATCGAGGCGACGTTCACCACCCGCCCGTAGCCGGCCGCGCGCATGCCCGGGAGGACGGCCCGCGTCATCCGGAGCGCGGTCGTGAGGTTCCGGTCGATCGAGGCGGTCCACTGCGCGATGGAGATCTCGTCGATGGATGCCGGCTCGTCGGGGTTCGACGTCGATGTCATGCCCGCGTTGTTCACGAGGACGGTCGGTGCGCCGAAGGCGTCGAGGGCGGCGGCCAGGACGGCATCCACTCCGTCCGCGCGGGTCAGGTCGGCGGCGACGCCGTGCGCATCCACTCCGGCGGCGCGCAACTCGGCGACGCGCTCGTGGATGCGATCCGTGGTCGAGGCGACGACCACGCGCATTCCGGCCCGCCCGAGGAGCAGCGCCGACGCCATGCCGATCCCCTCGGGACTGCCCGCCCCGGTGACGATGGCGATGTCGCTGGTGCGCTCGGTCATGGTGGGTCTCCTTCTCCGTCGTTCCATCCTGCACGCCCCGAGCCCCGACTTTGTCGAGGAAATTTCGGATGCCGTCGCCTGATGTTACGAGTTAGTGAATGCTGTTGACTAGTGCATCCACTATCGGGATACTCGGGGAAACCACGCAACGATGCGTCGCTCTTCCGCCGTGGAGGCACAGATGAAACCCGCTCCATCGCTCCGCCCCTGCTTCACCGTCGTTGCTCGCGTCGACCCCGGGATCCCGCTCGAGAAGCGGGGGGACGACGTGCTCGAATTCATCCCGATCACCGGTGGGCCGGTGACGGGAGACGTCGAGGGCGAGATCATCCCGGGTGGCGGCGACTGGTGCCTCGCGCGCGCCGACGGCAGCTACGACGTCGAGGCGCGTTACCTGATCCGCACCAACGACGGAGACGTCATCGACGTGGTCAACGTCGGCGTCGTCCGTCCGTCCGCCGCCGACGCCGGGGAGTACTTCCTCACCACGCCGCGCTTCCGCACCGTCGCGCCCCACCTGCAGTGGCTCACACGCTCGATGTTCGTCGGCCGCGCGTACGCCCACGCGGACGACACGACCATCGACGTCTACGAGGTCCTCGGCTGACACCCGCCCCGACACAGCCCGACCCGCCATACCCGACCCACCCGAGAGGCAGACCATGAGAAAGCGACACGGCGTCATCGCCGCATCCCTCGCACTGACCGTCGCGATCGCGACGGCCGGGTGCACGACGACGTCCTCGACGACGTCTCCGTCCACCGACACCATCCGCACGACCATCGACATCCCCGCGACGTTCGACCCGACACTGAGCACCTCGCTGCCGGACTTCCTGCTGGCGCGGACCGCGTACGACACCCTCGTCCGGCGCGACGCCGGCGGACTCGTCCCGGGCCTCGCGACCGCGTGGACCTCCACGCCCACGCAGGCGACGTTCACGCTGCGCACCGACGCCACGTGCTCGGACGGGACCAAGATCACCGCGACCGTGGTGAAGAACTCGCTCGACTACTTCGCCCGCCCGAACAGCGGCTCGACCCAGGTCGTCTACACCTTCGGCCCCGGCAACACCCCCACCATCACCGCCGACGACGCCGCCGGCACCGTCACGATCGACATCACGAACCCGTGGCCGTACATGGTGGATGCCATGTCGGTGGCCAGCAGCGGCATCATCTGCCCCGCCGGTCTGGCCGACCCCGCGGGCCTCGCGGCGGGCACGGCGAAGGGCAGCGAATCGGGCCCGTACGTCCTGACCTCCGCCGAGCCCGGTGTGAAGTACGACTTCGCCCTGCGCGACGACTACGCCGCCTGGCCGAAGTGGAGCACCGCCGTGGCCGGCACCCCCGCGAAGAACCTCGAGTACACCGTCTCGCCGGACGCGACCGCGACCGCGAACCTCATCCTGGGCGGGCAGCTCGACATCGGCAAGATCCAGGCCACGACCCGCGACCGGTTCCAGGGGCAGCCGGGGTACACCGTGACCGTCGACCACTTCTCCGACAGCTACCTGATCTTCAACGAGCGCGAGGGCAGCCCCTTCACGGACCAGGCGACCCGTAAGGGCGTCGTCGAGGCGATCGACCGCGCCATGTTCGGCAACGTCACGTCGCAGGACACCGGTGACGTGCTGACGAACCTCGGCGCCCCCGACGTCGCCTGCGTCGCCGACTCGAAGATCGCCATTCCGTCGCAGAACGTGGCCGCCGCGACCTCCGCCCTGTCGGGCAAGACCATCCGTCTCGTCGCGCCGACGATCATCGGCCCCGCCGGTGCCGGCAACGAGTACATCGCCGAGGCGCTCCGCGCCGCCGGGGCGACGGTCGACCTGACGAACACCGACGTCGGCAGCTGGATCACGACCGTCGTCGCCAAGCCCGGCGACTGGGACCTGACCGTGTTCGCCGACCTGAACTTCCTCGGGTCGCTGGCGAGCCCGCTGCTGAACCTCACCGGTCCGACCATCGACCAGGGCGGCACGAACTACGGCGCCGTGACGAACGACGCGGCATCCGCGGCGTTCGCCGCGGCCAACGCGGAGGCCGACCAGAAGGCGCGATGCGGACAGCTCGACACCGCCGTGCAGGCGCTCATCGACCGCTCCGACACGCTCCCGCTGCTGAACGACGCGTTCATCTACGCCTCCCGCCCCGGCTTCACCGTGCAGATGCTCGGCGGAGCCCTCGACGACCCGATCTTCCGTATCGCCCAGTGATCACGAGGGCGCCGGGCCGCGTGCCCGGCGCCCCGAAGGGAACCATCATGATCTCCTCCTCCATCTCCGCCACCGAACTCGCGCGGAAGCTGCGCGCGGGCGAGGTCTCCGCCGTGGAGACCGCCCAGCACTACCTCGACCGCCTCGACGAGGTGAACCCCGCCGTCAACGCGATCGTGTGGATCGACCGCGACGACGTTCTGCGCCGCGCCCGTGAATCCGACGACCGACTCCGCCGCGGCGAGGCGCGCCCGTTCGAAGGCGTGCCGATGCCGATCAAGGACCTCGTGGGGGTCCGGAACCAGCCCCTCACCTACTCGTCGATGTCCGTGGCGGAGCGCCCCGCCGAAGCCAACGAGATCACCGTCGACCTCATCGAGAACGCCGGCTTCGTGCTCTTCGGGCGCTCGAACAGCCCCGAGTTCGGCGCGCTTACCGCCACCGAGAACACCCGCCACGGCAAGACGCGCAACCCCTGGAACCTCGACTACACCTCCGGCGGTTCGTCGGGCGGGGCCTCCGCCGCGGTCGCGGCCGACATCTCCCCCATCGCCAACGCCTCGGACGGCGGCGGCTCGATCCGCGTGCCCTCGGCGGCGACCGGACTCGTGGGCCTCAAGCCGAGCCGCGGCCGCATCCCGAACGACGTCCGCGCGTGGGAGCACTCGACCACGGAGGGCGCCATCACGCGCACCATCGAGGACGCCGCAGGGGTACTCGACACCCTCGCCCACCTCGACCCGCTCGGCTGGTACTCCGCCCCCGCGCCCGCGCGCCCGTACCTCGAGGAGATCCGCGCCGCCGGGCCGCGGCTGCGCGTCGGCCTGCTGCTCGAGGCGCCGACCGGCGTAGCCGTGCATCCCGAGAACCGCGAGGCGGCGCTCGTCGCGGCGCGCGCCCTCGAGGCGCTCGGCCACCACGTCACGCCGGTGTCGCCGTTCCTCTTCAGCGAGCGCGCGACGCGCGGGTTCGCCGATCTCATCATCAGCGCCTCGACCTGGGCCTCCCCGATCGAGGATGCCGACAAGCTCGAGCCCTACATCCGGTACCGCTACGACCGTGCGGCATCCTTCCACGCGGGCGAGTATGCCGAGATCGCCGCGCTCCTGCAGTGGGAGACGCGTCAGGTCAACGCTCAGTGGGGGCGCGACTTCGACGTGCTGCTGACGCCCACCACCGCCGTCCCGACGCCGCTCGTGGGCTCCGTGTACGACGAGGCCAACGAGGATCCCGCGGGCGAGCGCCTGACGGAGTTCTCGACGATCTCATTCACGGCGTTCTGCAACATCGCGGGTCTCCCGGCGATCTCGCTCCCGGTGCACACCGGGGCGAACGGGATGCCTCTGGGTGCGCAGCTGGTCGGCGCACCGTACGACGAGGCGACGCTCCTGCGGCTCGGTGCCGAGCTCGAGCCCGTGTTCGACTGGCAGCACCGTCAGGCTCCGATCGCCCGCGGCGCCGCCCTCACCGGGAACACGGGGGACTGATGTCGGGCGTCGACCTCGCGGTGATAGCCGAGGCCCCCGCTCCGCCGGTGCGACGGCGGGGCGGGGGCAGCGGGTGGGGCTCGTTCGCCCTCCGCCGCCTCGGCGGGCTCGCGCTCTCGCTGGCGCTCCTCGTCCTGCTGACGTTCCTCATCGTCCCGCTCATCCCGGGCGACCCCGCGGTGGCGATCCTGGGGCCCAACGCCTCGCCCGACGCGGTCGCGGCGCTCCGGGAACGCCTGCACCTGAACGACCCGCTGCCGGTGCAGTTCCTCGACTACCTGCGAGGGCTGTTCACGTTCGATCTCGGACAGAGCTTCCGCTACAACACGCCCGTCACCGACACGATCGCCACGAAGCTCCCGTACACCGCGACGACGGCGCTCGGCGCGATCGTCGTCGTCCTCCTGGTCGCCATCCCGGTCGGCATGACCGTCGGGGTGCTGACCCGCAGCGGTCGCCGCCCCTGGCTGGCCGTCGGTTTCGGCGCGGTCGCCGGGTTCTTCGCCTCGGTCCCGGCGTACGTGGCGGGCACTCTGCTCGTGGTCGTGTTCGCGATCTGGTTGAAGGTCCTGCCGGCCGGCGGAGCGTCGACGCAGTCCGCCTACGTGCTGCCGATCCTCGCTCTGGCCCTCGGCCCAACGTTCGCCGTAGCCCGCGTCGTCGTGCAGGAGACCTACGCGGTGCTCCACCAGGACTACATCCGCACCGCGCGGGGCCGCCGGCTCCCGGCCGCGCGCCTCTACATCCGGCACGCGCTGCCCAACCTCATGGCCAGCACCCTGACGCTCACGGGCCTGATCCTCGCGAGCATGCTCGGTGGCGCCATCGTCATCGAGACGGTGTTCAGCCTGCCCGGCCTGGGTCTCGAGGTCGTGCAGGCGATCATCTTCCGCGACTTCCCCGTCATCCAGGGCATCGTCCTGACCGTCGGCGCCTTGGCGATCCTCATCAACCTGCTCATCGACGTCGTGCTGGGCCTCATCGATCCCCGCACCCTCGGAGGCCCGACGCATGTCTGAACGCCGCTCCCGCCCCGTCCCGGCCTCCCTCATCGCCGGTCTCGTCATGCTCGGCATCCTGGTGCTCGTCGCTGTCGTCGCGCCCCTCGTGTGGGGTGCCGCCGCGACCACGGTGACGCCCGACACCCGGTCCCTGCCTTCGGCCGCGCACTGGCTCGGCACCGACGACCTCGGCCGCGACGTGCTCGCCCGCACCCTCGTCGCCACCCGCCTGACCCTCCTCATGGCCGCGGCGGCCACGGCCGGATCGGTCGTGCTGGGCGTGCTCATCGGCGGGCTCGTGTGGGTCGGTCCGCGCGGGCTCCGCGAAGCCGTGCTGCGCGTCATCGACTCCACGGTCGCGTTCCCGTCGCTGATCCTCGCGCTCGTGATCGCCGCGATCCTCGGGGCCGGGACGCTGTCCGCGATCGTCGCGATCGCGCTCGCCGGGGTCCCCAGCTTCGCCCGCATCACCTCGAACATGACCGGCGCCGTCGCCACCCGCGATTACGTCGGGACAGCGAGGCTGCTCGGCGTCCCGCGTTTCCGCCTCTTCTCGCGCCACCTGCTGCCCAACATCTCCGGGCCGCTCCTGGTGCTCATCGCGTCGAGCTTCGCGCTGACACTGCTGGACATCTCCAGCCTGTCGTTCGTGGGACTCGGCGTGCAGAGCCCCGACTTCGACTGGGGGCGCCTCCTGAACGAAGGCCTGCCCGCGGTGTACTCGCAGCCGCTGCAGGTCGTGGGCCCCTCGGTGATGCTCGTGTTCGCCGGCGTCGCCGCGATGCTCGCGGGCGACGGGCTGGCGGTGTGGCTCGACCCGCGCAGCTCTCGGGGCACCCGCGCGCTCGCGTCCCGCCGGCGCGCGTCGGGCGCCGCGGCCCACCCCGAGGCTCTCGTCGAGGTGCGCGGGCTGACCGTCCGCGCCCCGAGCGGCAAGACGCTCGTCGATGACATCTCGTTCGAGATCGCCGCCGGGGAGATCCTCGGCCTCGTGGGCGAGTCGGGGTCGGGCAAGTCGATGACCGCGATGTCGCTCGCGCGGCTGCAGGCCGACGGGGTGACCGTGGATGCCGATGTGCTCCGCCTCGACGACCTCGACCTGTCGTCACCGGGGCACCGTTCGCGCCTCGCCCGGGAGATCGGGCTGGTCTACCAGGACCCGGGTTCGACCTTCAACCCGGCCCTCCGCATGGGCGCACAGCTGACGGAAGTGGCCCGCGTGCACCTGGGCCTGTCGAGACGAGCGTCCCGCACCCGCCTGCGCGACGGCCTCGCCGAGATGCGCATCCGCGAGCCGGAACGGGTGATGGGGCAGCACCCCTTCCACCTCTCGGGCGGCATGCTGCAGCGCGCCGGAATCGCGAGCTCCCTCGTCACCGACCCGCGCCTGCTGATCGCCGACGAGCCGACGACGGCGCTCGACGTCACCGTGCAGGCCGACGTGCTGCGGCAGCTCAAGCGCCTGAACAGGGACCACGGCACCGCGGTCCTCTTCATCTCGCACGACATCGGTGTGGTGGAGGCCCTGTGCGACCGGGTGCTCGTGATGCGTACCGGCGAGATCGTCGAACGCCTGACCGCCGACCAGCTCCGGCGACGCGAGGTGCAGCACCCCTACACGCGCGCCCTGCTGGCCGCGACTCCGACCCTGACCACCGTCCCCCGTCCCCTCGAGGAGCGCGACCGTGTCTGACACCCCTCTGCTGCAGATCAGCGACCTCTCGGTCGATCTGGGTCACGGCATCCGGAGCACCCGCGTCCTGAACGAGGTGAGCCTGCGGGTCAACCACGGCCGCACGGTCGGCATCGTGGGCGAATCGGGGTCGGGCAAGTCGACGTTGGCCAAGACGATCGTCGGCCTGCACCGCGTCGCGGCCGGCTCGATCGTGTTCGACGGAACCGAGCTCGCTTCGGCGAAGCGCGCGACCGTCGCGGCCGTGCGGCGGCGGGTGCAGTACATCCCGCAGGATCCGTTCTCGTCCCTCGACCCGCGGCGCACGATCGGCCAGACCCTCGCGGAGGCCATCGATCCCGTGGGGGCGCGCCTGCGCCGCCACCGGGCGCGGATCGTCGAGGCCCTGGCATCCGTCGCCCTCGGGGAGGATGCCGTGGACCGCTACCCGCACGAGTTCTCGGGCGGCCAGCGCCAGCGCATCGCGATCGCGCGGGCACTCGTGGTCGACCCCGACGTGATCGTGGCCGACGAGATCACCTCGGCGTTGGACGTGTCGACCCAGGCCGAAATCCTGCGCCTGCTCGAGCGGCTGCAGCGCGAGCGCGACCTGACCATGCTGTTCATCTCGCACAACCTCGCGGTCGTAGAGCACGTGTGCGACGAGGTGCTCGTGCTGCTGCACGGCCGCGTCGTCGAGCACGGCACGATCGAGGACGTGTTCGCCGACCCCCGCGAGGCCTACACGCGGCGTCTGCTCGAATCGGTGCCCGGCGGCGCGGCGTTCGACGTCGCGGCCCCGGTCACCACCGCGGTCGTCCGCACCGTGCGCTGAGAGGACCCCGCCGGGGAACATGGAGCCGACCCGCGAGATGATCGACGACCCCAACCTCTACGTCGACGGGAAGATCTCCACCGCGGACGTCATCGCGAAGGTCACGCGCGGCGGATATCGTGACTGAACCCTTCGTCGACCCGTACATCTCTTGTCCAAGCCGCGCTGATCGCGCACGGCCGGACGCCCGCTTCGCCTACTCCGCATCCGCCCGGCCGGGCCGCTCAGAACGGCCCGGCTGAGGTTCAGAACGGTGCCGGTTCGCGTACATGGTCGGCCGGGGGTGGCGGGTTGGTCGGGGGTGCCGGGTTGGTCGGGGGTGGCGGTTCGGTCGGGGGTGGC
>NZ_LQQP01000007.1 GCF_001619615.1 Microbacterium sp. T32 | reverse complement strand
CGGTCATCGCCGCCCCCCGCCGACCGCCCGCCGCAGGACCGTGTCGACCGCGGCATGGAACGTCGGATGCTGTGCCACCTCGACCGCGCGGTCGTAGCGCGTGCCGCCGAGGGCGACGAAGACGGAGCCGACGACTTCGACGTACCCGACGATGCATCCCTCGCTGGCGACCTCGTACAGGTCGAGGTCGATGCGGGTCCACGGGATCTCGGTGACGATCTCGCGCTGCCCCGGACGGCTGATCGGAATGTCCATGACCATGAGCGAGCTCCTCTGCGACCGGGGGGGGTGGTCCCAGAGTGCGCCGTCGGACGAAATGTCGCGCCGGGGTTGACGGATCGGCGTACCGGAGTTACGGGGTCAGCCGACGCTCCGGACCGGCCGTCCTCGGCGCGGACGCTCGTCCGACAGGTCGAACGGCACCGCTTCTCCGGCCAAGCGCTCGACCTCGTCCAGGAAACGCAGGTCTGCCTCGAGTCGCGCACGGCGGGCCGCCGCCAGCACCGCCCGCGACACGGCATCCATGTTCTCGTCCTCGGGCACCGGGGCCGCCAGCGCCTCGCGGACGGCCGTGCGCTGCGCCGCGAGCAGACCGGGCACGTCGGCGCCGGGGAGGGTGAGCGCCAGCGCGATGCGGAGGGCGACCTCGTCCCGGCGGTCGGCGAGCGACGCCGCGGCCAGCCAGGCGCGCGCCTCGGCCCGGCCGGCGGCGGTCGCGCCCCACAGGACACGGCCCTCGTCATCGGCACCGCGGTTCTCGACGAGGCCATCGCGCTCGAGACGTTCGAGGGTCGTGTACACCTGGCCGACGTTCACGGCAGCGCCCGTCCGACGCAGGTATTCCGCGCGCAATTGGGACCCGTAGCAGTCGCCCCGATCGAGGATCGCTAGCAGGCTCTGGCGCACCGACACAGGGACCTCCGACCTACCGCAGAATGCTTTTCCGAGTATATGGTTCGACACCGAGTGAACCCTGATTTCCGCATCCTGACGCGGAGTAGCCTGTGGTCAGACCACAGAAAAGGGTCGTCGATCGGAGGCATCTCGTGGAGTGGCTCGACCCCCTCATCCTCGCCCGGTGGCAGTTCGGACTGACCACCCTGTACCACTTCCTCTTCGTGCCCCTCACGCTCGGGATGTCGCTCGTCGTGGCGATCTTCCAGACCGTCTGGTACCGCACCGGCGACGTGAAGTGGCTGCACCTCACCCGCTTCTTCGGAAAGATCTTCCTCATCAACTTCGCCATGGGCGTCGTGACGGGAATCGTGCAGGAATTCCAGTTCGGCATGAACTGGTCCGCCTACTCCCGCTTCGTGGGCGACGTCTTCGGCGCCCCGCTCGCGTTCGAGGGGCTCCTCGCGTTCTTCCTCGAGGCGACCTTCATCGGCCTGTGGATCTTCGGGTGGGACAAGCTTCCCCGCGGTCTGCACCTCGCGAGCATCTGGCTCGCGACCCTCGGCGCGACCTTCTCGGCCTACTTCATCATCGCGGCCAACGCGTTCATGCAGAACCCGGTCGGCTACCAGATGTCCGCCGACGGCCACCGCGCCGAGCTCGTCGACTTCGGCAAGCTGCTGCTGAACCCGGTGGCGCTCGCGGCGTTCCCGCACACGATCTTCTCGGGGTGGATGTTCGCCGCGATGGTCGTCGTGTCGGTCTCCGCGTGGCATATGGCCCGCGGCCGCAACGTCGAGATGATGCGTGCCCCGCTGCGCTTCGGCCTCTGGTCGACCGTGGTGTCCTTCGTCCTCGTCGCGATCGCCGGCGACCAGCTGAGCCTCGTGATGGTGGCCACGCAGCCCATGAAGATGGCCGCGGCCGAGGCGACCTTCAATACCGTGTGCGGCGCGAACGCCTCGTTCTCGATCTTCACGCTCGGCACGCCCGACGGCACGAGCGAACTGTTCTCGATCCGCGTGCCGTTCCTCCTCAGCATCCTGTCCACCCACTCGCTGGACGGCTGCGTCGAGGGCATCAACGACCTGAACACGATGTACAGCCAGCAGATGTTCCCGCAGTTCGCCGACCAGGTGAACGGCAACTTCGCCCCGGTCCTGTGGGTGACGTACTGGGCATTCCGCTGGATGATCGCGCTGGGCGGTCTCGCGACCCTCATCAGCGTCGTGGGCCTCTGGGTCACGCGGAAGAACGCGAAGCGCCCGGTCGCGCAGTGGATGTGGCGCGTGGCGATCTGGGCGGCTCCGCTGCCGCTGCTGGGCAGCCTCGTCGGCTGGGTCTTCACCGAGATGGGCCGCCAGCCGTGGATCGTGTTCGGCCTGATGCTCACGCAGGACGGCGTCTCCCCCAGCGTCCCGGGATGGAGCGTGCTGATCTCGCTCGTCGCCTTCACCGCGATCTACGCCACCCTCGCCGTCGTCGAATTCGGACTCATCAAGAAGTACGCGCAGAAGGGCCCGGACCCGCTGCCCGACCCGAACGCGCCGAGCGAGCCCGACACCGTCGAGAACACCCCGACGACCGTCTACTAGGAGCACAGTCATGGATCTCGCATACCTCTGGTTCTGGATCGTCGGATTCCTGTTCATCGGCTACTTCGTCCTGGACGGGTTCGACTTCGGCGTCGGCATGTCGCTGCCGTTCCTCGGTAAGGACGACATCGCCCGCCGGCAGATCATCAACACCATCGGCCCGGTGTGGGACCTCAACGAGACGTGGGTCATCGTGGCCGGGGCGGCGCTGTTCGCCTCGTTCCCCGAGTGGTACGCCACCCTCTTCAGCGGGTTCTACCTGCCGCTCCTGCTGATCCTGCTCGCGCTCATCGCCCGCGGCGTCTCCTTCGAGTACCGCCACCAGCGCGAGTCGCTGAAGTGGAAGCGCGGCTTCGACCGGATGATCGTCATCGGCTCTGCCGTCCCCGCGCTCCTGTGGGGCGTGGCGTTCGCGAACATCGTGCAGGGCGTACCCCTGGATGCCGATCACGAATACGTCGGCAGCCTGTTCACGCTGCTCAACCCGTACGGGCTCCTCGGCGGCGTCGTCACCCTGCTGCTGTTCTTCACGCACGGCGTCTACTTCGTCGCGTTGAAGACCGACGGCCAGGTCCGCACCGACGCCCGCGCGCTCGCTCGGAAGTCCGGCATCCTGACGATCGTCGCCGCCGCCCTGTTCCTGGTCTGGACGATCATCCAGGCCGCGAACAACCAGGCCCCGCTCCTGCTCGGCGTCGTCGCCTTCTCCGGCGTCGCGGCGCTCGCACTCATCGGGTCCTGGGTCGCAAACCTCCGCGACCGCGAGGGCACCGCGTTCACGCTCGGCGCCATCACGATCATCACCGCGGTGGCCGCACTCTTCTTCGCCCTGTTCCCGAACGTCATGCCCTCCACCCTCGAACCGGGTTCGGGCCTGACGATCGAGAACGCCTCCAGCACCGACTACACGCTCACGATCATGAGCTGGGCGGCGCTGATCTTCCTGCCGCTGGTCCTCGCCTACCAGGGCTGGACGTACTGGGTGTTCCGCAAGCGCGTGACCCGCGCCCGCATCGAGAAGGCCGCGCTGGTGGCGCATTGACCGACACGACCCGGGTGCGCCCCGTCGACCCCCGACTGGTGCGATACGCCTCCGCCTCCCGCAGCTTCTTCGCGGTCAGCGCGGCGATCGTCCT
Organism: Microbacterium sp. T32; assembly: GCF_001619615.1. GTDB lineage: Bacteria > Actinomycetota > Actinomycetes > Actinomycetales > Microbacteriaceae > Microbacterium. The sequence continues at coordinate 113,108 of NZ_LQQP01000007.1, read as the reverse complement.
CGCCCAGACGGGGGTCGTCGTCGGCTTCGCGTGGGCACTGACCTCCGCCCTCGTCGGCGCGATCGACGGGCGCCCCCTCGGGGAGCTGACGGGGTACGTGGCGGCCGCGGCGGCGCTGGTCGTTCTCCGGGGCCTCCTCATCGCGGCCTCCGAACGCGTGTCGGCCCGCGGCGCCGCGGCCGCGTCGCTGCAGCTGCGCGAGCGTCTCGTCGACGCCGTCGCCACCCTGGGTCCCGGTTGGCTCGGCCGCCGCAACGCCGCGTCGCTGTCGGTCACGGCCGGCCACGGACTCGAGGCCCTCGACGCCTACTTCGGGCGCTACCTCCCCCAGCTCGTCGCCACCGTGATCACGACGCCGATCCTCCTCGGGGCGATCGCGCTCGCCGACCCGCTGTCGGGACTCATCGTCCTCCTGACGCTCCCCCTCATCCCCATCTTCATGGTGCTCATCGGCCTCGCGACCCGCACCGTGCAGAAGAAGCAGTACGGCACCCTCGGGCGCCTGGCCGCCCGCTTCGCCGACACCGTCGAGGGCCTCGGCACGCTCAAGGCGTTCGGGCGTGAGCACCGCGCCGCCGACACGATCGAGAAGGTCACGCGCGACTACAAGCGCGAGACGATGACGGTGCTGCGCGTGTCGTTCCTCTCCGGCTTCGCGCTGGAGTTCCTGGCATCCATCTCGGTCGCCATCGTCGCCGTCACGATCGGCTTCCGCCTCCTCTCCGGCGACCTGACCCTGCTGGTCGGGCTGTTCGCGCTGCTCCTCGCCCCCGAGGCGTACCTGCCGCTGCGCCAGGTCGGCGTGCAGTTCCACGCCGCCGCGGAGGGCGTCGCGGCAACCGAGGAGATCTTCGACGCCCTGGATGCCGCCCGCACCGCGCCGGCGCCGGAGGGCCCCGCCGCGACCGGAGCGACCCTCGAGCTGCGCGACGTCCGCGTCGACCGCGGGGCGCACCGGATGCCGACGGTCTCGCTGTCGGTCGGCCCCGGCGAGGTCGTGCTGGTGACGGGCCCGAGCGGCGTGGGCAAGTCGAGCGTGCTCGCGGCCCTCCTCGGGTACGCCGAGTACGACGGCAGCGTGTGCCTCGACGGCACGGCCGTGCCGCACGCGCGCGCGGCCGTCGCGTGGGCGGGGCAGCGGCCCGGGCTCGTGTCCGGCACGGTCGGCGAGAACGTCGCGCTCGGCTCCGACGCCGATCCCGCCGCCGTCGCGACCGCGCTCGCCGACGCCGGAGCCGACGACCTCGACCCGGCGACCCCGCTCGGCGCGGGCGGCGCGGGGCTGTCGGGCGGGCAGGCGCAGCGCGTCGCCGTCGCCCGCGCCCTCTACCGGTCTCGCGTCGCGGGGGCGCGCATCCTCGTCCTCGACGAACCCTCGAGCGCCCTCGACGCCGAGACCGAGGCTCAGGTGTGGCGGACGCTGCGCGCCGAGGCCGATCGCGGCGCCGGTGTCCTGCTGGTGTCGCACCGCCCCTCCGCGCGGGAGGTCGCCGATCGTGTGATCGATCTGGGGGTGCGCGCATGAACGAACGGGTGCGCGGGGTCCTGGCCTCGGCGATGCCGTCTCGGCGGCGCTTCGCACCGGCGATCCTCTCGGGATTCGGCACCGCCGGGAGCGCGGTGGCGCTGCTCGCGACGAGCGCGTGGCTCATCGCCCGGGCCGCCGAGCAGCCGCTGGTGATGTACCTCTCCGTCGCCGTGGTCGGGGTGCGCGCGTTCGCGCTGTCTCGCGGGGTGTTCCGCTACCTCGAGCGCCTCACCGGCCACGACGCGGCGCTCGAACGGCTCGCCGGCGTCCGCGCGGACCTCGTGCGCGAGCTGGTGCCGCTCGCCCCCGACGGACTCGCGCGCGCCCGGCGCGGCGGGCTGCTCTCGAGCGTCGTCGACGACGTCGAAGAACTGCAGAACCTGCCCCTGCGGGTCGTGCTGCCCCTCTCGGTCGCCGCGCTCACCTCGCTCGCGGCGGTCGTGTTCGTGGCGTTCGTGTCGTGGCCCGCGGCGCTGGTCCTGCTGCTCTGCCTGGCCGCGGCGTTCGCGGTGTCGGTCGCGGTGGGCTGGGCGGCCGGGGCGCGCGCGGAACGCGCCATCGCGCCCCTGCGCGCCGACGTCGCCGACGCGGTGCACGACCTCCTCACGAACCTCGACGTGCTGACCGCCTACGGCGCGCTCGACGCCGCGCGAGCTCGCGTGCGCGACGCCGACCGGGCCCTCCGCCGCGCGGTCGTGCGGCGCGGGGCCGCGCAGGGCCTGACCTCCGGCACCGTGTCGGTGCTGGCGGGCCTGGCGTCGCTGTTCGCGCTCGCGGTCGCCGCGCCGGGCGTCACGGGCGGCACCCTCTCCGGCCCGGGGCTCGCGGTCGTCGTGCTGCTGCCGATGGCGGTGTTCGAGGTGTTCGGGCCGGTGCCGCTGGCCCTCGCATCCTGGCGTCAGGTGCACGCCGCGGCCGAGCGCATCGCCGACGCCGTCCCGGCCGAGATCCCCGAGGGCCTCCCCCGCGACGAACCCGCCGCCACGGGCGTCGCGCCCGTCCTGGGCGACGGCATCGAACTGCGCGACGTGCGCGCGCACTGGCCGGCGCGGTCCGACGCGGGACTCGACGACACCGGCCGCATCGCCGACGTCACGCTGCACGTCGCCGCCGGCGAACGCGTGCTCGTCACGGGACCGAGCGGCGCGGGCAAGACGACCCTCGCCCACGTCCTGGCCCGGTTCCTCGACTACGGCGGCTCGTTCACGATCGGCGGCGTCGAAGCCCGGACCCTCGCCGGTGACGACCTGCGCCGCACCGTCGGACTCGTCGAGCAGACGCCGTACCTCTTCGACGAGTCGGTGCGTCAGAACCTGCTCTTCGCCCGCGACGACGCCACCGACGACGACCTCACCGCGGTCCTCGCCCGCGTCGGACTCGACGCCTGGGTCGCCGAACGCGGAGGACTGGATGCCACGGTCGGTGACCGCGGCGGACTCGTCTCGGGCGGCCAGGCGCAGCGGCTCGCCCTCGCACGGGCGCTGCTGCACGGATTCCCGGTGCTCGTGCTCGACGAGCCCACCGCGGGCGTCGACCCCGCGGCATCCGATGCCCTCCTCCGCGACCTCCTCGGCGCGGTGGATCGCGACCGCGCCGTGGTCGTGGTGTCGCACATCGACGTACCGGCCGAGCTGGTCGACCGCACGGTGCGCCTCGAGAGCGGCCGGGTCGTGGCGGGTGCTCCTCGGCCGCTCAGCACCTCATGAGCGCGAGTTCCGGTCCCGGACCGTATCGATCTCGAGCAGCGCAAGGTCCGCCCGGCTGACGAGCCGCGACGCGACGGCGTACTCCACGAGCCGGATACGCCGATTCGTCGCGTAGGCCCCGACCCCGCCGCGCACGCCGTGGACACCGGCCCGGTCGAGCTTGTCGCACACGTTGTCGAGCTTGCGGTTGAACCGCGTGATCGCCCACCCCAGGCGCGCCGCGGCGCGCGCGTTCGTGGGGATCTCGGCGAGCCCGCCTCCCTCCCTCAGGAGCAGCGGCTCCGCGAGGGCGACGATGAGTTGACGCTGAGACAGCGTCAACGTCACGGCGCCGACGGCGGGCGTCTCCTCGATGGCGGACCGCGGCGATTCGCTGAAGATCGGCTCCGCGACCATGAGCGTCATCTCGTACGTCGTCGGCCCCGCGCTGAAGACGATCGTGGTGCGGCCGAAGACGAGCGGCAGCCAGGCTCCGGGAGCCAGCCAGGACTGCAGGCGGCCACTGCCGTCACTGACCGCCACGACGAGACGGGCTCCGACGTTGCGGATCACCCAGAGCCCCTCGAACTCCGTGATCTCGAGCAGACGTCGATGCAGGAACGGGTTGTCGTCGATCGCGAGATCGGCGTCGCTTCCCACCGTGAACACCTCTCCGGGGCGGACGCTCATCCACTCCCCGCAGTACTCGATGTGCACGGCCGGCTCGTCGCCGACGACGTCGTCACGCATGCTCGGTCCCCCCACGTCATGAAGTCCGTCGACTTCGGTCCCGAGGCCGAACAGAGCGCGAAGGCCTCGGGCGCCCCCATGGGGAGAATCCACCATGTATGTTCGGGATGGGGGCAGGAATGATCCGTTCCGGACGTATCCGGAAAATCCGATCGATCTTTCGGGGGGAAGAGCGATGAACGAGAACGACATCCATGGGGGGATGTCTGCGCACGCGACACACGACGTGGCGGACTTCGCAGAGAGCCTGCGCCGGCTACGGCTGGAAGCCGGGAGTCCGACGCTGGCGCACCTGCAGCACTCGACGGGGATCTCCCGCACGGTGATCTCCGAGGCGCTGTCCGGCCGCGCGCTTCCGAGCGAGCGCACGGTCAATGCGCTCGTGCGCGTGCTGGGCGGGGACTCGGAAGCGGCGCTGCGGCAACGAGCCGAGCTCGCGCGCCGAGCCGCGGGGCGAACGGCAGCCGTTCCCGTCGTGCGCGAGCCGGATGCCGCCGTGGTCGGCGGCGAGTTGCGTCCCGCGGACGGACTCGCGGCGACGGTCGCAACCTTCGCCGCGGGATGCCTGGTGAGCTTGGGGGGCTGGGCGGTGGTCCGCGCGCTCGGCTCGGGTCGCACGACACGCTCCCGACGCCGGTAGCGGCGCGGCGCGGCGCGGGGTCTAGCGTGTCGCCGTGCGCGACGGATGGCGGGCCCGCCTGGGCCACGGGGCCCTGGCGCTCGTGGCCGCGGCGGCTCCGATCCTCATCGCCGTGCTCGCGTGGATCGTGGTGTGGGCCGTGCAGGGCACCGCCCGCGCGATCGGTCTCCTGCCGCGTGAGGAGTCGGCAGGACGTGTTCCACCCGGGCGAGAAGGGCGCCGCCCGTCGGCTGCGGTCCGCGCGGCCCTCCAGCTCGCCGTCGCCCTCGTCGCCGCCTTCCTCGTCGGCGGTCTCGTCTTCGGCGCGCACGGGGCGTGGGTCGTGCTCAGCACGGTGATCGTGGCCTACCTGCCGAGGGGCCGAGCGGATGCCATCCGCACCGGGCTGCACCGGCTCGTGGGCGCCGCGGCCGGCTCGGTGCTCGCGCTCGTCCCGGGAACCGCGCTCTCCGGAGGCGACACCGCGCTCGTCGTCGGAGCGCTCGCGGCGGTGGGATTCGGCATCCTGTTCCGCGACGTGGGGTACGTCGCGTGGGCCTTCGGCGTCACGATGGCGCTGACCCTCCTCGAACGCCTCACCGGCGCGGCGGCCCCGCTCATCGGGCAGCGGCTGGTCGAGATCGTGCTCGGCGTGGCCATCGGGCTTGCCGCCGTCGCGTTCGTCGTCCCCGTGCGCACGACCGACGTCGTACGGTTGCGGCTCGTCGGCGTGCTCGGGGCCGTCTCGGATCGTCTGGCGGCGACGGATGCCGCGGCCGCCCGCGCTCCGGAGGAGCAGCTCCGCGGCGCGCTGCGCGAGCTCGACCGGTCCGCCGTCGCGTTGGTCGAGGCGGGCCGAGCGCTCGCTCTCGTGCGCCGACCCCCGCCGCACGCCGTGACGTGGTGCCGCGATGCCCACGCGATCGCCGCCGCCGCGATCATCGGGTCGACGCCCGGCTCCCCGGCGCTGCGCCGCGCCGTGGGGGACGCACGTCGTTCCTTGCGCACGCCCGACGAACTGGGACCGGCGCTCCGCAGAGCGGCGGACCTCGTCTGACGCCGCGGGGCCGATCAGGCCGGGACGAACCGGACGTGCTCGGGCTCGATCGAGAACCGGATGCCATCGCCGGGGGCGAGCCGCGCGGCGTCGGCGACCGGCACCTCGGCGGCCCCGCGATCGGTGACGATGCGCACGCCCGTCACGGTGGGCTCCGAGAACCGCACCACCGCATCCCAGCCGTTCGGGCCGTCGCCGAGTCGAACATGCGCGGCGCGGAAGACCGCCGCCAGCGCGGAGCCGTCGGCGCCGGCGAACGGCACGGTCGACCGCAGCCGCCATCCGCTCCCGTCCCACGCGCCGCGCGACGCGAGACCCACCAGCCGCTCGAGTCCGGCGATGCGCGCCGCGACGTCCGTGGCCGGCGCCGCCAGAACGTCCCGGACGCTGCCGACCTGTGTCGCGCGTCCGCCCTCCATGATGAGCAGCCGGTCGGCGAGGGCGACCGCATCGACGGCGTCGTGCGTGACGGCGACGGCGGTCACCCCGCCGAGCGCCTCGCGGAGCATCGCGCGGATCTCGGCGGCGGTCACGGCATCCAGAGCGACGAGCGGTTCGTCGAGGAGCACGGCCCGGGGCCGGGCGGCCAGCGCGCGCGCCACCGCGACGCGCTGCTGCTCGCCGCCGGAGAGTTCGGCGGGCCGCCGGTCGCCCACCCCGGGCAGACCCACGCGGGCGAGCCACGCGTCGGCGTCCGCGCGGGCGTCGGCGGCGGCCACACCCGCCGCCCGCGGGCCGAACGCGACGTTCTCCCGCACGGACAGATGCGGGAAGAGGCGCGCGTCCTGCCCGAGCAGCACGATGCCCCGGCGCATCGGGTCCGTGCGCACGCGCGGGGGCGCGGCACGGTCGATCACACGTCCGCCGAGCGAGATCTCGCCGCCGTCGAGCGTCTGGAGCCCCGCGAGGGCCTCGAGCACCGTGGACTTCCCCGCGCCGCTGCGCCCCATGACCGCGAGCGTCTCGCCCGGGGCGACGTCGAGGGCGACGTCGACCGTGAACGCCCGGCGCCGCACCACCACGTGCGCGCTCAGCGCGGCACTCACGGCGCGCCCACCGCGGGCCGCCACCCGCGGACGAGGAGGAGCACCGCGATCGCGGTCACCAACAGCAGCAGCGCCAAGGCGACCGCGGTGCCCTGCGCGACCCCGCCGCCGTTGAACGCGGTGTAGATCGCGAGCGGCATCGTCTGCGTGACCCCCGGCCGGTTGCCCGCGAAGAGGGCCGTGGCCCCGAATTCGCCGATCGCGCGGGCGAAGCACAGCACGACGCCGGCGACGATGCCCGGTGCCGCCAGCGGCAGGGTCACCCGCCGCAGGATCGTCAGACGCGAGGCCCCGAGCGACGCCGCCGTCCGTTCGACCTCGACGCCGGTGCTGCGAAGCGCCCCCTCGACCGCGAGCACGAGGAAGGGCAGCGCGACGAACACCTGCGCCAGGACGACGGCGGCCGTGGTGAAGGGGAGGGCGAGCCCGCCGAACCACCCGTTCCGGCCGAACAGGTACAGCAGCGCGACGCCCCCGACCATGGGCGGGAGCACGAGCGGCACGGTGACGACCGCGCGCAGGAACGCCGCAGTCCGGGGCGAGCTGCGGGCGATGAGCAGGGCGAGCGGGATGCCGAGCACCGCGCACACCACGGTGGCCGCCGCCCCGGTCCCGAGCGACAGCAGCAGCGCCGAGCGCGCGGCATCCGAGGTGACGTCCGCCCAGAACGTGTCCGGCTGGACGCGCGTCACGAGCGCCACGAGCGGGACGAGCAGGAAGAGCAGCCCGGCCGCCGCGGGAACGACGAGCCAGCGCGGGACGTACCCCGCCCCGCTCACGGGGCGCGGAACCCGTCGGCGGCGAGGATCTCCTGCCCCGCGTCGGACAGCACGAAGTCGGTGAACGCCGCCGCGCCGGCGCTGTTCGCCGCGGTCCGCACGGTCGTGATCGGGTAGCGGTTGACGACGGCATCCGCCCCCGCCGGGACGATCGACTCGACGTCGTCGCGCCCCGCGACGTCGGTCGCGTAGACCAGACCGGCCTGGGCGTCACCGGCGGCGACTTTCGTGAGCACGGCCGTGACGTTCTGCTCCGCGCTCACGGGTGTTACCGAGACGCCGGCGTTCTTCAGCAGCGTCGCCGACGCCGCCCCGCACGGCACCTCCGCCGCGCACAGCACGGTCGGGACACGCGCGAGGTCGAAGAGCCCCGCGACCGCGCCGGGGTTCCCCTTCGGAACCGCGATGACGAGGGTGTTGGCGGCGAAGATGCGGGCATCGACGGCGAGGTCGCCGATCTTCTGCATGTTCTTCTCGTCCGCGGAGGCGAAGACGTCCGCGGGGGCGCCCTGTCCGATCTGCGTCGCGAGCGTGCTCGACCCGTCGTAGACCGTCACGACGTCGACGCCGGGGTGGGCGTCCTCGAACGCCGAGGTGATCTCGTCGAACGCCCGCTGGAGCGACGCGGCGGCGTACACCTGCACGGTGCCGGTCACCGGGTCCGCGGAGGACGACGGTGAGGAAGGCGCGGTGGACGCGCAGGCGGTGAGCGACAGGGCGGCGGCGAGGGCGAGCGACAGACGCAGGACGCGCATGGGAGGGATCCTTTCCGCGCGCCCGGGGCCCGCGGCATCCATTCTTCCGCATGAGCGGAGAATTCGGCGAATCAGCCCCGCTCGCGCGGTGTCTCGACGGTCACGACGGTCGCTTTCACGGATGCCACGGCGAGTGCGCCCGGCTCGAGTCCGAGCTCTTCGGCGGCCTCGGCCGACATCAGCGACACGACGCGGTGCGGCCCGCACTGCAGGTCGACCTGGGCCATGACCCCGTCGATCCGCACGCGCGTGACGATCCCGACGAAGCGGTTGCGGGCGCTCGAGGAGACCCCGGTCGGGTCGTCGGGTTCGTCCGCGAGGGCGACCGCGCGGGCGGCCAGCGCCTCGCCGGGGATCTCCGTGGGGGTGGCGCCGGTGGTCGGCAGGATCCCCTGGTCGATCCAGCGACGGACGGTGTCGTCGCTGACTCCGAGCAGTCGCGCGGCGGGCGCGATGCGGAAGGTGTTCGGCATGGCACGACGCTAGCGCCGGGAACCCCGGCGCGGCGACCCCGGCTGCTCCTCGCTCGCCTAGGCTCGACCCATGGATGCCGTGCGCGAGACCGGGGCGCCCCGCGAGGGCGGTCTGCTGGACCGGTTCGGCCGCGTCGCCCGCGATCTGCGCGTGTCGGTGATCGACAAGTGCAACCTCCGCTGCACGTACTGCATGCCCGCGGAGGGCCTGCCATGGATGCCGCAGCAGCAGCTGATGACGGGCGAGGAGATCGCGCGCATCGTCCGCGTCGCCGTGCGCGCGCTCGGGGCCGAGGAGCTGCGGCTGACCGGCGGCGAGCCGCTCGTCCGCAAGGACCTCGAGGACGTCATCGCCCGCATCCGCTTCGATCACCCCGACCTGCCGATCGCGATGACAACGAACGCCGTGGGCCTCGATCGCCGCGCGCAGGCACTCAAGGACGCCGGACTCACGCGCCTCAACGCCTCGCTCGACACGCTCCACCCCGAGACCTTCGCCGAGCTCACCCGCCGCCCGCACCTCGACAAGGTGCTCGCGGGGCTCGAGGCGGCCCAGGCCGCCGGGCTCGGCCCCATCAAGATCAACGCGGTGCTGCTCCGCGGCATCAACGACACCGAAGTCGTCCCGCTCGTGGACTGGGCGGTCACGCACGGCTACGAGATGCGCTTCATCGAGGACATGCCGCTCGACGGCGACCGGTCGTGGACCGAGACGCAGGTCGTGCCGGCCCGCGAGATCCGCGCCGCGCTGGAGGAGGTGTTCGACCTCGCCGCCGACCCGCGCGGCCGGGGCGCGGCACCAGCCGAACGGTGGGAGGTGCGGCGCCGCGGCGACCGCACGCTCGCGGGGCACGTCGGCATCATCTCCTCGGTCACCGAACCGTTCTGCGCCGCGTGCACGCGCACGCGCGTCACCGCCGACGGCCGCATCCGCTCCTGCCTGTTCTCGCACGAGGAAACCGACCTGCTCACGGCGCTGCGCGACGGCGCGAGCGACGCGGACCTCGCGCAGATCTGGCGGGATGCCATGTGGCGCAAGCCCCGCGCCCACGGTTCCGACCGTGTCGGCCTGGCGCGTGCCGACTTCGTCCAGCCGGAGCGCACGATGAGCGCGATCGGCGGATGATCCCGCTCGTCGAACCGGTGGCTTCCCTCGCCCCCGAAGAACTCATCCGCACGGCCCGCCACGCCGTCCTCACCGGCATCGGCGAAGAAGGACAGCGACGTCTCGCGGCCGCCCGCATCGCGGTCGTGGGCGCGGGTGGGCTCGGGTCGCCGGTGCTGCTCGCGCTCGCCGCCGCGGGCATCGGCGAACTGATCGTGATCGACGACGACGTGGTCGAGCGGACGAACCTGCAGCGGCAGCTCATTCACCGCGTGGACGACATCGGCGCCCCGAAGACGGCATCCGCCGCCCGGGCGATCCGCGATCTGTCGCCGCTCACCGTCGTCCGGGAACGTCGGCTGCGGCTGACCCCCGACAACGCCCGCGAGCTGTTGGCCGGAGCGCACGTCGTGATCGACGGCAGCGACACGTTCGACACCCGCAGCGCCGTGGCATCCGCGACGGACGAGCTCGGGATGCCACTGGTGTGGGGCGCCGTGCAGGAGTGGTCGGCCCAGGCCACGGTGTTCTGGTCGCGGCCTCCCGAGGGGCACGCCGCCGTGACGCTCGGCGACGTCTTCCCGCCGGAGTCCGTGGGCGAACCGCCGACGTGCGCACAGGTCGGCGTGCTCGGTGCGCTGTGCGTGCAGGTCGGTGGACTCCTCGCGACCGAGGCGATCAAGCTCATCACGGGCGCCGGAGAGCCGCTCCTCGGGCGTCTCGTCGTGATCGACGCGCTCCGCGCCCGCCAGGACGTCATCCCCCTCGTCGGAAGGACCCCGCGTGTCTGAGCTGCTGACCGTCGAGGAGCACCGCGCCCGGATCCTCGCCACCGTGACGCCGACCCCGACCGAGACCGTTCCGCTCGCCGACGCCGCCGGCCGCACGCTCGCGGCCGACGTGGACGCCCGGCACGACCTCCCCGGCGACGACAACTCCTCCATGGACGGGTTCGCCGTCCGCTTCGCCGACGTCGAGAACGCGGATGCCACCTCCCCGGTGTCGCTGCGAGTCGTCGCGGATCTGCCGGCCGGCACGTCGGACGACCCGGCATTCGGCCCGGGCGAGGCGGTCCGCATCATGACCGGTGCTCCCGTTCCGACGGCCGCCGACACGATCGTCCCGTTCGAGGACACCGCGGGCGGCCTGACGGACTCGCTCGGTACCGTCTCGGTCGTCCGCGCGCCGGACGCCACGGGCGCGTTCATCCGTCGCCGCGGCGGGGACGTGCGCACCGGCGACGTCGTGCTGAGCGCGGGCGAGCGGCTCGGACCCTACGCGCTCGCGGCGGCCGCGGCGGCCGGCGTCGACCGCCTCGAGGTAAGCCGTCGTCCGCGGGTCGCCGTGGTGTCGACGGGGAGCGAGCTCGTGACGCCCGGAACCCCTCCGGGCCGCGGCCAGACGCCCGACTCGAACGCCACGCTGCTCGCCTCCCTCGTCGCGGAGGCGGACGCCGAGGTCGTCCTCGTCACCCACGTGACCGACGACGCCGGGACGGTCGACGCGGTCCTCGCCCGCGCGGCCGAGGCCGACGTGGTCGTCTTCACGGGCGGCGTGAGCGCCGGCGCATACGAGCCGGTGCGCCAGGCCCTGTCCGACCGCATCGCCTTCGTGAAGGTCGCGATGCAGCCCGGCAAACCGCAGGCGTTCGGCGCACTCGAGGACGGTCGGCTCGTGTTCGGACTCCCCGGCAACCCCGTGAGCGTCGCGGTGTCTTTCGAGGTGTTCGTCCGCCCCGCGCTGCTCGCGCTCCAGGGCCGTGCCGCCGTCGACCGCCGCCGCGCCCGGCTCGTGGCATCCGAGTCCTGGCGCACGCCACCGGGCCGCCGCCAATACCTCCCGGCGGCCGTCGACCTCGTCGCCGGGACCGTCCGACCGGCCACCGCGGGCGGCTCCGGCTCGCACCTCGCGGCGTCTCTCGCGCGCGCCGAGGCGTTCGCGATCGTCCCCGCCGAGGTGTCCGCCGTCGCCGTGGGCGATCCCGTCGATGTCATGCTGATTCCATGACCTTCACCCACCTGGATGCCGCGGGCCACGCCCGCATGGTCGACGTCACCGCCAAGCAGCCCACCGTCCGCACCGCGACCGCGCGCGGGTTCGTGCGCTGCAGCCCCGAGGTCGTCGCGGCACTCCGCGGCGGCACCGCGCCGAAGGGCGACGTGCTGGCCGTGGCGCGGATCTCCGGCATCCAGGCCGCCAAGTCGACCCCGACGCTCCTCCCCCTGGCCCACGTGATCGGGGTGCACCGCGCCTCGGTCGACCTCGAGATCGTCGACGACGGCGTCGAGATCGAGGCCACCGTCGGGACCGCCGACCGCACCGGTGTCGAGATGGAGGCGCTGACGAGCGTCTCGGTCGCCGCCCTCGCGATCGTCGACATGGTGAAGGGTCTCGACAAGGGCACGAGCATCGAGAACGTGCGGATCGTGTCGAAGACGGGCGGCAAGTCCGGCGACTGGCACCGCCCCGGGGAGTCCGCGTGAGCGTCCGGGTGCGCTACTTCGCCGCCGCCGCGGAGGCCGCGGGGACGGATGCCGAGGACCGCACCGAACCGTCCCTCGCCGTGCTGCGCGCGGCCGTGCTCGCCGACCACCCCGCGCTTTCCGGCATCCTGGACCGCTGCGCCGTGCTCGTCGACGGCGAGCGCCGCGACGACGACGCGCCCCTCGCCGGCGTCACGCACGTGGACGTGCTGCCGCCGTTCGCGGGCGGCTGAGCGCTACACGAGCTCGAGGTGCGCGACCAGCGACGGGGTCCGACGTTCGCGCGCGAGTGCTTCCACCGCGACGAGGACGTCCATCGACGGCGTGACCGCACCGCTCAGGTAGGAGGTCATCCGCGGACGAGACGTCCCCAGCCGGGATGCCACCTCCGCCTGCGTGAGCCGGGTCTGGCGGAAGGCGGCGCGGAGCCGCTCGAGCGCCTCCTGCTCAGCGGTGCGCTGCGTGAGCGCCAGCGCCGCGTCGATGAGCGCGACCGCGGCCCGGGACTCCGCGGCGTCTCGCGCGTCGTCGTAGATCTCGCGCAGCGCGGGCTCGTCGGCGAGTGCGTCGATGAGCTTGCGCCAATCGCTCGCGTACCCGCGGTCGATCGCGGCGAGCATGCCCTCGAAGCCCCAGGCCTCTACGGGGTCGGCGGGGGTGGCATCGATGTTCCGGAAACGCAGCGGCATGACTCTCCTCAGACGAGATGGACCGCGAGGGTCCGGCATTCAGCGACGACGTCCTCCCAGTCGCGCCATCGCGGGACGAGGCCCTTGTAGGAAGCCAGACCGGCGAGCGCACGATGGTCCTTCGGGGCAGGGTCGGCGAGTTGACGCGCCAGCTGGGCCTGAACGGGCTGATCCTCCGGATGCGAGGGATCGGTGTAGTACTCGTCGATGGCCGCGAGCACAGCCCCAATGCGATCCGCTCCGAACGCCCCGGAGAGCGCGGCGACGTCGAGGTAGTCCCGCATCTGGTTGCGCTTGACGATCAGGAAGCCCTTGATGCGCGCGATCTCCTCGAGCGTCGGCACCGTGATCTCCCCTCCGGCCGGGAGGGTGACACGCTGAACCTCGAGCGGTCGACGGCGGATGAGCTGGCGCACGCCGGCCTCGATGCCACCGAGCTCGCCCAGGATGATCTTGCCGGGCACGGCTCTGTTCAGAACGAAGTCGCCATCGCGCTCGAGCGCGTCCAGGACGAGGTCGAAGCGATCCTGCAGGTCCATCAGTACGTGATCGTGATCGGTGGACATCCGGTGGCGGGCATAGAGCGCCGCGGCCGAACCGCCCACCATCACAGCGTCGGGAACGAGTTTCTGAAGGCGCGCCGCTGAGTCGAGGACCTCGGCGAGGCCGGCGGGGAGCTCGGACGACATGGCGCCCACAGTATCAGATCAGATACCTAGCCGCCCAGGCCCTTCCACGCCGTCGTGCCGTCGGCCTCGACCTGGCGCTTCCACACGGGGAGGTCGGTCTTGATCGTCTCGATCACGGTGCGGCACACCTCGAACGCCGCGGCGCGATGACCCGAGGCGACGGCGATGATGACGGCGGCCTCGCCCACGTCGAGACGTCCGACGCGGTGGCTCACGGCCACGATCGCGTCGGTGCCCGCAGCCGCTTGCTCGGCGATGCGGTGGAGAGCAGCGGGCGCGTCGGGGTGGGCGCTGTACTCCAGCGCGACGACCGCGTCGCTGGCATCCGGGTCGGTGTTGCGCACCCGGCCGACGAACGTCGTGACCGCTCCCGAGGCGTCGTCCTCCACGGCGCGCAGGTGCGCGTCGAGGTCGAGCGGTTCCTCGGACAGGTGGGCGATGCGGACGGCGCTCATCAGTGGTCTCCTCCGGCGAGCTGGTCGAGGACGTGCGGGGCGAGCTCGGCGAGGACGGCGACCCCGGATGCCACGGCCCGCGTGGATCCCGGGAGGTTGACGACGAGGGTCGCGGGGTCGGCGACTCCGGCGAGGCCGCGCGAGATCACCGCGAGCGGGGTGTCGGCGAGGCCGCGGCGACGGAGCTCCTCCGCGATGCCGGGGAGCTCGCGGTCGAGCACCCGAGCCGTTCCCTCGGGTGTGCGGTCGGTCGGCGCGATGCCGGTGCCGCCGGTGGTGACGACGAGCCCGGTGCCTGCGGCGACCGCGGCACGGAGGGCGGCCTCGACGTTGTCCGCGCCGTCCGGCACGACGACGGGGTCGCCGCAGACGAAGCCGGCGTCGCGCAGCAGCGACACCGCGAGCGGACCGCCGCGGTCTTCGCGGAGACCCGCGGCCGAGCGGTCGGACACGGTGATGACTCGGGCGGTGTGCGGCACCGTTCCAGCCTAGGCGCGCGCGTCGGCCGCCGACGGAAGCGTCTCGACCTCGGGCACCTCGGGGGCGATGCGCCCCGCCTTCGACTTCGGTTCCAGATCGTCGCGCTGCACGGATTCGGCGGCCGCCGTGATCCGCCGCGCCATGCCGCTGAAGATGAGCCCGTGGAAGGGCAGCACCGACAGCCAGTACAGGCGACCCGCGAGACCCGTCGGGAAGAACAGCGCCCGCTGGTCGAAACGCGCCCCGTCGCCGTCCGGGCTCGCCCGCAGCTCGAGCCAGGCCCCGCCCGGCACCTTCATCTCGGCCCGCAGCCGCAGCAGGTGCCCGGGCTCGATCGCCTCGACGCGCCAGAAGTCCAGCGCGTCGCCGACCGTCACGACGCTCCGGCTCCGGCGACCGCGCGCGAGGCCCACTCCCCCGACGAGCCGGTCCATCCAGCCGCGGATGGCCCACAGCAGCGGCGAGGAGTACCAGCCGTTCTCGCCGCCGATGCCCTCGATCACCGACCACAGCTGCGCGGGACTCGCGCTCGTGCGCATGGTCCGCTCGTCGGTGTACACCAGACGGCCTGCCCACTCCGGGTCGCTCGGCAGCGGGTCGCTCGGAGCGCCCGAGACCTCGGCATCCTGCCAGCTCGTCTCGATCGCGTCGTCGTTCACGCGCCCGAGCGCGCGCCGCACGGCCTCGCGGTAGGGCATCAGCCCGCCCTCGGGGCGCGGCACGAGGTCGTCGATCGCGCGGTCCTTCACGACGCAGTCGTTCTGCAGCGACTCCACGAGCGGCCGTGCGATCGACTTCGGGATCGGCGTGACGAGGTTCACCCAGTGCGACGCCAACCGCGGGGTCAGCACCGGCAGCGACGCGATGGCCCGCTGGTGGAGCCCCGCCTCGAGCGCGTAGCCGTTCATCATCTGGCCGTAGCGCAGCACGTCGGGTCCGCCGATGTCGACGGCGCGGTTGACGTTCGGAGCGACGCGCGCGGCCCCGAGGAGGTAGTGGAGCACGTCGCGCACCGCAATCGGCTGGATGTGATTGCGCACCCACTTCGGCGCGGGCATGTAGGGCAGCACATCGGTGAGGTGGCGCACCATCTCGAACGACGCGGATCCCGACCCGATCACGACACCGGCCTGCAGCACGAGCGTCGGCACGCCGCTGGCGAGCAGGATCTCGCCCACCTCGACACGCGACCGCAGGTGTGCCGACAGCGGGGCGTCGTCGGGGTGCAGCCCGCCGAGGTAGACGATGCGGGAGACGGATGCCGCGGCCGCGGCGTCGGCGACCGTGTGCGCCGCGCGACGGTCGGTGTTCTCGAAATCGCGGCCGCCGCCCATCGAATGGATCAGGTAGTAGAGAACGTCGACACCGTCGACCGCGCGCGCCACGGCCGCCGCGTCGGTGGCGTCGCCCTCGACCGTCTCGACGTCGTGCCCCCACGGGAACGCCTCGACGCGCCGCGCATCGCGTGCGAGCACCCGCACGCGGTAGCCGGCGGAGATGAGCCGGGGCACGAGGCGGCCGCCGAGATAGCCGGTGGCGCCGAGGACGAGGGCGCGTGGCGAGGACCCGTCGGGACGGGGCTGCGCGACGAGCGCGGGTTCACGGCCGGTGGGGGCGGACAGCTCGCTCATGCCGAAAAGGTACGCCCGGCCCCCGACATCCCGGGGGGCTTGACGACATGGTCCCCACCGTCTCGCGTGAGTTGCCGGGATTTGTCGCCGCAACCGCGCCGGAGGCGACAAATGCTGGCGACTCACGCAGAGATAGTGTGAGGGACGTGGTGACCGCGTGGGTGCGACGCGTGCTCGTCGTGGAGGATCAGCCTGCGATGCGCGCGCTGTTGTGCGACATGCTCACCCACCGCGGTTTCGAGGTCACCGGCGCGGCCGACGCCGCCGAGGCGACCACGCTGTTCGCCGAAACCGATCCCGATGTCCTGCTCACCGACATCGACCTCGGATCGCGCCCCTCGGGCGTGGAACTCGCCACGATGCTCACCGGGCTCGCCCCGCACCTCGCGGTCGTGTTCCTCAGCAGCTTCCCCGCGGCGGTTGCCGCGGCGGGGCACCCCGGACCCCGCGGGGCGGTGTTCGTGTCGAAGCTCGACGTCAGCTCGGCGGAGGTGGTGGTGGATGCCGTCGAGGCGGCGCTGCGCACGACCACTCCCCCGGCTCCCCCCGCGCCGGTGCGCGTCTCGCCGCTGGCCGCCCTCACACGCCGTCAGATCGAGATCCTCGCGCTCGTCGCGCGCGGCTGGTCCAACGAGCAGATCGCCCACGAGCGCGGCACGACGACCCGGGCCGTCGAGCGCGCCGTGAGCCGCATCTTCGCCCGCCTCGACCTCGCGGCGGCGACCGGCACGAACCCGCGCGTGCGGGCCAGCGCCCTGTACCTCGCCGAATTCGGCCCCGTCGCGTGAGGACGCCGCTGCGCGCGGTGCACCGCGCGATCGTCGGCGGACGCTTCGTCACGCGGTGGACGTTCGTCGCGATCGCGGCGATGTCCCTCACCGTGCTCGCCCCGCTGCCCGCGGAGATCTCCGGCGGCGAGCGCGCGCTCGTGGCGACGGCGACGGCGGCGGTCTTCGCGCTCGCGTGGGGTCTCGTCGCCGTCGCCGAGCGCGCCGCCCGTCGCACCGGCGTCCGCGCGACGATCGTCGTCGGCGCGCTCGTGCTCACCGCTCTCGCCCGACCGGCCCTGCAGGACGCGGTCTCGCGACGGGCGGGCCTTCCCGTCGCGTCCGCCGACGAACTGCCGCTGCGGGCGGCGACGAACCTCCTCGCCTGGGCGATCACCCTGATCGGCACCGCGGCGCTGGTCGACGTCGCCCGGTCGACGCGCGAGACGAACGCGCTGCTCGCGCAGGTGCTCGCGCAGTGGAACGGGAGCGCGGAACGCGTCCATCGCTACACCGCGGACGCCCGCGCGGCGATCCGCGCCGCCGCCGACGCCCTCGAGACCGCGCAGCCGGAAACGGTCGACGACGTCCGAGCGCTGGCATCCGCTCTCCGCGTGCACGCGCGCGACCTGGCGGACCGCGCCGCCGCTCCCCCGTCTCACGAGGTCGACGTCGCTGCCCCACTGCAACCCGCACGCACGCGCTCCGTGCTTCGCCTGCCGCCGATCGGCGTGGCCGCGATGCTCTACGCCCTCGCCGTCCTCCCGTACGCGCTGCGCAGTGTCCCGCCGGTCGCGCTCGGCCTCGGGCTCGTGGCCGGTCTGCTGTGCGGAACCGTCGCCGACCTCGTGTCGCGGCTGCGCCCGCTCGCCCGGCGGCCCCGCGTGCGCGGCGGCGTGTTCGCGGCCGCGTCGGTCCTCGTCGGTGCGGTGCTGTCCGCGATCGCCGCGGTCCAGGGGGTGTCGCTGCCGATCGCGGCCGTGCCGATCCTCGCGTATCCGGCGCTCGCGCTCGCCCTCGCGCGCGGGCGTGGCGCGCTGCACGCCCTGGGCGTCGAGCGTCGGCGCCTGTCGAGCGCGATCGCCGCACGCGGACGCGCCGACGACCTCGGAACGCGCCGCGTCCGCGCGGGCCTGCACCGCGCGGCCGACCTCGTGCACGCGGACGCACAGGGAGCCGCGGTGCACTTCGCCCTCCGGCATCCGGATGCCACGCCCGATGAGGTCGCGTCGTTCCGGGCGGGGCTCGCGCCCCTCGCGGACGCCGTGCGCGGTGTGCTCGACGCCCCGGCGCCGACGCCCGAAGCGGTGTCGCTCACGCCGCTGCTGCGGACGTGGGGTGTCGCGATGCCCGTCGACGCCGAGATCGACGCCGACGCGGGCGATCTGCTCCGGAACGATGCGGCGCTCGCGCGCGACGTGGTCGACGTCGTGGCGGAGGGACTGCTCAACGCCGCGAAACACGCCCGGCGACGCGCCGCGCGTGTGGAGGTGCATCTGCGGGCGACCGCCGCGGGGCCGCGCCTGCGGGTCCGCGTGATCTCGTCCGGTGCACCGGGCGCGGGAGCGCACCTGCGCACCGGCTCGCGCGCCGACCGCCTGGGCGCGCATCTCACCGCGCGCGGCGACGACGCCGTGCTCGAGGCGCTCTTCCTCGTCGCCGACGCGCCGGGTTCTGTCGTGTCGACCGAACATTCGGCCGGAGGCTCGGAGCGCCGCGCGTAGCGTCGGCGCCGATGTCCGAACTCTCCACGCTTCTGCCCCTCGCCGTCGGCATGGCGATCTCGCCCCTGCCGATCGTCGCCGTCGTCGCGATCCTGCTGTCCACGCGCGGCCGCGCCGCGGCCCCCGCCTACACCGGCGCGTTCCTGGCCGTGACCCTCGCGGTCATCGCCGTCGGTGCCGCGACGTCCGCGGGTGCCTCCGCCGCCTCCCACGGCAGCGGCGGCAAGATCGTCGTCCTGATCCTCACGGCCCTGCTGACGGTCGGCTTCGCCGCCTTCGCGGTGGTCAGCTGGCTCGGTCGCCCGAAGCCCGGCACCCCGCCGGCGACCCCGAGCTGGCTCGCTGCGGTGGATGCCATCACCCCGGCCCGCGCCGCCGGCCTCGGGCTCCTCATGGCGGCGACCAACAGCAAGAACCTGCCGCTCGAGCTGAAGGGCGGTGCGGTGCTCGGCACGGCGCACCTTCCCGTCGTGGTGACGGTGCTGCTGTGCGTCGCGCTGGCCGTCGCGGGTTCGCTGACGCTCGTCGTCCCGACGATCCTCGGAGCGACGGGCCTGCCGCCGGTGGTCGCCGCGTTGCGCCGCCTCAAGGACGAGATGATCGCCCACAATGCCGTCATCATGACCGTTCTCTTCGCCGTCCTCGCCGCGACCGAAGCGTCCCACCTGATCCACCAGCTCACCGCGTGAGGTCCCTCATGAACACTCTTCTCGTCACCGCCCCCGCCGGGACCTTCCGCGGCGTCCTCGACCGCTCCGTCCGCTCGTGGCGCGGCATCCGCTTCGCTCTTCCGCCGTCCGGCGAGCGCCGCTGGCGCGACCCCCTGCCCGCCCCGGATGCCGGAGGAGAAGTGGATGCCACGGCCTTCGGCCCCGTCTGCCCGCAGCCGGTGAACCCCGCCGTGCCGCTCGGCGAGGGCGCCGTCGAGGACGAGGACTGCCTCTCGCTCAACGTGTGGGTGCCCGAGGACGACGCCGCGACGCCGCGACCGGTCATGGTGTGGCTGCACGGCGGTGCGTACACGTTCGGCTCGTCGAGCCAGCCGCTCTACGACGCGACCTCCCTGGTGGCCGCGGGCGACGTAATCGTGGTCACCGTGAACTACCGCCTGGGCGCGCTCGGGTTCCTCGACCTGACCGGCGCCGTGGCCGACGGCGGCTTCGACGGCAACCTCGCCCTCAAGGACGTGCTGCTCGCGCTCCGCTGGGTGCAGCGGAACGTCGCGGCGTTCGGCGGAGACCCCGACCGGGTGACGGTGTTCGGGGAGTCTGCGGGCGGGGGCCTGGTGACCACGCTCCTCGCGGTCCCGTCCGCCCGCGGGCTGTTCCACCGCGCGATCGCGCAGTCGTCCCCGGCCTCCAGCGTGTACGGGACGGCGCGGGCGGAAAAGGTCGCCCGCCGTTTCCTCGAGAAGCTGGGCGTCACCACGCCCGACGCCCTGCGCGCCGCCCCCGTGGACGCCGTCGTCACCGCGGGCAAGGCCGTGTACGACGAGGTCCCCCTCTCCGACCCCGGCACTCTGGCGTTCGCGCCGGTCGTCGACGGCGACCTGCTCCCCGAGGCGCCGATCACGGTGCTGCGCGAGGGGCGAGGCATCCCGGTTCCGCTGATGATCGGCACGAACAAGGACGAGGCGTCGCTGTTCTCGTTCATGAAGTCGCCGCTCATCCCCATCACCGGTGACCGCATCGACCAGATGTTCGCCGATATGGCCGCGGAGAACACCGGCGTCGAGCTGCCGACCCGCGAGCAGGTCCTCACCGCGTACGAGCACGTGCGGCACCGCGCCATCGGCCTGGGCGTCGCGCGCGACATCGGGTTCCGGCTGCCGACGCTGTGGGTCGCGGAGGGGCACTCGACCGTCGCACCGGTGTGGCTGTACCGCTTCGACCACGCGGCGCCGTTCCTGCGGCTCATCGGTCTCGGTGCCACGCACGCGACCGAACTGCCGTACCTGTGGGGCAACCTCGTGAGCGGCCCGAAGGACCCGACCTTCAGGCTCGGAGGACGCCGCGTCGCCGACCTGATCTCGGCACGGATGCAGGCCAGATGGACCGCGTTCGCGCACGGCGAGGAGCCCGAGGCCCCGAACGCGCCCGCGTGGCCGACGTTCGACGTCGACGGAGAGGACGCCCGCGCGACGCTCGTGATCGACCGGCACGACGTCGTCACCCACGATCTCGACGGCGAGCTCCGCCGCGCCTGGGGCGACACCGTCCTGTCGTTCTCCTGAGGCGGGAGGTCAGCGGCGGCGGCCGGTGCCGAAGAGGCCGCGGATCACGCCGTTGAGGATCGTCTTCGTCGAACCCCGACCGAGGAGGTCGTCGAGCGGCGACGTGGGGGCGCTGGAGCGTGACCGCGGTGCGGCGGTGCTCTTGAGCAGCCGGTCGTACTCGCGCTGCGCGTTCTTCTGCGCCTCGGCGTGGGCCTTCTCGATCGCCGCCTGCTGCTTCGCGTACTCGGCTTCGGTCGCGGCCGCCTGCTTCGCCCGCTCGGCGGCCTCGCGCGCCTCGGTCGCCGCCTGCATGCGGGCGGCGAGGATCTCGCGCGCCGACTCGCGGTCGATCGGCGTTCCGTACTGGGCGAAGAGCGGGGATGCCGACACGGCGGCGGCGAGGTCGGCGGCGGGGATCGGCGACATCGACGCGCGCGGGGCGAACAGCCGCGTCCACGCGACCGGCGTCGGCACGCCGCGCTCGTCCATGACGGTGACGATCGCCTCGCCGGTGCCGAGTTCCTGCAGGACCCGCTCGAGGTCGTAGCCCGAGGCCGGGTAGGTGCGCACCGAGGCGCGCAGCGCCGTCGCGTCATCGGGCGTGAACGCGCGCAGCGCGTGCTGCACGCGGGATCCGAGCTGCGCGAGCACATCCCCCGGCACGTCCTTCGGCGTCTGCGTGACGAAGAAGACGCCCACGCCCTTCGACCGGATGAGGCGCACCGTCTGCGTGATCGCGGCGAGGAACGCCTTCGACGCCTCGCGGAACAGCAGGTGCGCCTCGTCGAAGAAGAACACGAGCTTCGGCTTGTCGAGGTCGCCGACCTCGGGCAGCACCTCGTACAGCTCCGCCAGCAGGTACATGAGGAACGTCGAGTACAGCTCGGGACGGGACGCCACATGCGGCACCTCGAGGAGACTCACGATCCCCTCCCCCTGGGCGGACGTGCGCAGGAACGCGGTGACGTCGAGCTCGGGCTCGCCGAAGAACGTGTCGGCCCCCGCCGCCGAGAACGCGACGAGCTCGCGCAGGATGACACCCGCGGTCGCGCCGGACAGCCCGCCGAGGTCCTTCAGCTCGCTCTTGCCCTCGTCGCCGGTGAGGAACGTCAGCACGGCGCGCAGGTCGGAGAGGTCGACGAGCGCGAGACCCTTCTCGTCGGCGTAGTGGAACACCAGGCCGAGGCTGGACTCCTGCGTCGCGTTCAGGCCGAGGACGCGGCTGAGCAGCAGCGGCCCGAACCCCGACACGGTCGCGCGGACCGGGATCCCGGATGCCGCGTCGTCGCCGAGCGCGTAGAACTCGGTCGGGTACGCCCGCGGCGTCCACTCCTGCCCGAGCGCGCCCGTGCGCGCGAGCAGCTTCTCGCTCGAGACCCCGGGGGCCGCGACACCGGACAGGTCGCCCTTGATGTCGGCCGCGAACACCGGCACGCCGTTCGCCGACAGTTGCTCGGCCAGCAGCTGCAGCGTGCGCGTCTTTCCGGTGCCGGTGGCTCCGGCCACGAGCCCGTGCCGGTTGGTCATCGCGAGCGGGATCCGGACGGGAACGGATGCCACCGGCCCACCGTTCACGAGCACGCCGAGGTCGAGGGCGGGAGCCGTTCCGGAATAGCCCGCGGCGATGGTCGCGACCTGCGCGTCGGTGAGGGGGGCGTCGGCCGGAGCGGACGCGGGCGTCGGGCTGGGTGCGGGCGTCGGGCTGGGTGCTGGCGCCGGCGCTGCGCCCCCGTCGGCCGCTGCCCGCGCCTTCGCTGCCGCCGCCTCGGCCGCCGCCAGGTCGGCGCGGGCGCGAGCGAGGCGCAGCTCCGCCTCGGCGGCCTCGGCCTCCGCGCGGAGGCGGGCGACTTCGGGGTCGTCGGCGGAACCGGGAACGGACGGCGTCGTGTCGCTCATTCCGTCAGCCTAGGACCGGGTCGACGAGGCGGCATCCGGAATCCGACGGTCGCGTCGGAGCGTCGCACGGTCGTCGTCCCGCGCGCGCAGGCGCGAGAACACCACGGCCAGCACGAGCGCCGCCCCGGCACCGACGAGCGCGCCACCGATGGTGTCGGACAGCCAGTGCGCGTGCAGGTACGTGCGACTGAAGGCCATCAGGACGATCCACGCCCCGCCGGCCACCCGCACCCAGAGCGTCGGGAACACGATCGCCGCCACGACCGCGATCGTCGCGGCGTTCGCCGTATGCCCGGACGGGAATGAACCGTAATCCGCCAGCACGAGGATGTCCTCGGGGCGCGCGCGACCGAAGGTGTGCTTGAGCACCTGGACGAGAAGGGCGCTCCCCGCCGAGGCGGCGAGGAAGTACACCGCCGTCCACCGTCGGCCGGTGAGGAACAGCGCGAGGGCCCCGCCGAGCGGGACGATGAGGATCGCGGTGACGTACCCGCCGATCTGGTTCATGACCAGGGCGACCGTGAGCAGCGGTTGGATCGGCGCCGAGGCGAACAGCTGGTTCCACCACACGTCGAGCGCGAACGGGCTCGGCCCTCGGAAGTAGACCCAGGCGCCCAGCCCGCACGCCAGTGCGATCAGCACCAGGCCGAGGACCGCGCGCACGCGCTCCGAACGCACCGTCACGATCGGCGGGAGCGCGGCATCCGAGTCCATCGCCCTATGATGCCCGGCCCGGGTCTCGTCCCGACAGCGCCGGGACGAGCGGGACCCGCTCTGCTACTGTTCCGCTCTCACGGAGCGAGACGCTCGACGGTGCGCGGCCGCACCAGCAGCCACAGCGCGAGCACGCCGATGATCGCGCACCCCACCATGACGGAGGCCATGGTCGTGGCGGTGATTCCGGTGCCGGTGGCGAGCAGACCCACGAGAGGCGAGATGACGCCGGCGATCCCGAAGTTCGACGCGCCGATGATCGACTGCGCCGTGCCCGCCGCCTTGCCGTGCCGGTCGAGCGCGAGCACCTGCGCGCACGGGAACGTGAAGCCGCACGTGGTCATGAACAGGAACAGCGGGATGACGGTCCCCCACAGCCCGAGACCGAGCTGGTCGCACACGACGATGACGATCGCCCACAGCACGAGCGACGCGGTGGAGAAGGCGAGCACCCACTGCGGACCGAAGCGCGCCGCAAGACGCGAGGCGACCTGTACCCCGATCACGAGCCCGACCGAGTTGGCGGCGAACAGCACACCGTACTGCTGCGCGTCGAAGCCGTAGCTCTGCTGGAACAGGAACGACGAGGCCGACAGGTACGAGAACAGGCCGCTGAACGTCATCGCCCCGATCACGAGGACGCCGATGAAGACGCGGTCGCGGAAGACGCTGGCGTACCGCTGCCACACCGTCGTCGCGCCCTTGCCGCCACGGCGAGCGGTGGGGAGCGTCTCGGGGACGAAGACGATCGCCGAGACGAGCATCACGGTGCCGTAGGCCGCGAGCACCCAGAAGATCCCGCGCCACGGCATCACGGAGAGGAGGAGCGAACCGGCGAGGGGCGCGAGCACCGGAGCGACGCCCGAGACGAGCGCCAGGCGCGACAGCATCACGACGAGCCGGCGTCCGCCGAAGAGGTCGCGGACGATGGCCGCCGCCACGACACCGCCCGCGGCCGCGCCCGCACCCATGAGCACGCGCGCGATCGAGAGCGTCCCGAGCGTGGGCGAGAGCGCCGCGAAGACGCTCGCCGCCACGTGCAGCGCCGTGACCGACAGCAGCGGGATGCGACGACCGACCTTGTCGCTGAGCGGACCGACGATCAGCTGCCCGAGCGCGAAGCCGATCATCGTGCCGGTGAGGGTCAGCTGGATCGCGGCGGCCGAGGTCTGGAAGTCGGCCTCGAGCACGGGGAACGCCGGCAGGTAGAGGTCGATCGTGAACGGGCCGAGCGCGGTGAGCGCCCCGAGCAGCACGATGTAGAGCACCCGACGTCGCGCCGAGATGCTGTCGCCCGGGTGGAGCACGACCGGCGCGGTCGCCGGGTTGCTCCCGAGCGTGCGGATGGCCCCCGTCGCGGAGGGCTCGGCGCGGGGGGTCGGGGGGATCACGGGCTGGGAGGCGGTATCGAGCACGGCGTCCGTTCGTTTCGCAACACGGATGGCCCGGCGATGACCGGGCTGAGAGTTTGGGGGGAACATCGAACCTCGAATCGATTCGACATCGTCATACTATCGCGCGGTCCCGGGTCCCCACCATCCCCCTCCGGGGTTCCTCCCAGGCCGCTGGCGCATTCACCCGCATAGGCTGGGGCGCATCGGCTCGCGCCGAGCCTCCCGCCCCAGAGAGAGACAGCACGCACCGCATGAGCCCCGACAAGCGCAAGAGCGGCAATCCCGCCACGCAGGCCGACATCGACCTCACCGTCAAGCAGCAACGCGAGCAGAAGCGTCAGGAGAAGCTCGCCGAGTACCAGAAGCAGATCGCGCGCCGGAAGCGCAGCAAGATCGTCTGGTGGGTCGTCGGTGCGACGGCCGCTCTCGCCGTGGTCGCCGTGGTCGTGGCATCCTTCGTCTTCGCTCCCGCCCCCGCTCCGAGCTACCAGGCCGGCGGCAGCACGGGTCGCGAGATCGAGGGCGTGCAGACCTTCCAGAACCGTTCCGACCATGTGCAGGGCTCGGTCACGTACGACCAGACGCCGCCCGCGGGCGGACCGCACAACCCGGTGTGGCTCAACTGCGGCGTGTACACCGAGCCGCAGCCCAACGAGAACGCCGTGCACGCCCTCGAGCACGGCGCGGTGTGGATCACGTACGACCCGTCCCGCGTCGACGCGGCCGGCATCGACGCGCTGAAGGCGGTCATGCCGTCGACGTACGCGCTCCTCTCCCCCTACCCGGGCATGGACACCCCCGTCGCGGTCAGCGCCTGGAACCACCAGCTGAAGGTCGACGACCCGACCGACCCGCGCATCAAGGAGTTCTTCACCGAGTACTGGCGCAGCCAGAACGCACCCGAGCCCACCGCGCCCTGCACGGGCGGGGTCGACGGCCCCGGCAAGGCCTGACGTGAGCGACGACGCGCCCGCCGCCCGCCCCGCGACGCGACGGATCGTCGTCGCCGTCGCGGTGATCGCGCTGCTCGCGGTGGCGTTCGCGATCGGACGGTTCACCGCGTTCGGCGCCTCGGCGGCTCCCGCCACCCCGTCCGACGCTTCAGCGGACGCCGGGTTCGCGCGCGACATGCAGGTGCACCACGGACAGGCGGTGCAGATGGCTCTGGAGATCTACCGCAAGACCTCCGACGACGAACTGCGCATGCTGTCGTACGACATCGCCACCACCCAGGCCGGTCAGCGCGGCGAGATGTTCGACTGGCTCGTGCAGTGGGGGCTGCCGCAGGCATCGACGCGGCCGCTCATGCAGTGGATGGCCCCCTCCGGAGCGCACAGCCACGGCGACACCGCCGCCCTGTCGCAGGACGAGCTCCTCTCCCAGATGGGCATGGCGACGGATGCCGAGCTCGACCAGCTCCGGACCCTTCAGGGCCAGCCCGCCGACTGCCTGTTCCTCAGCCTCATGATCCGCCACCATCAGGGCGCCATCCCCATGGCCGAGGCCGTCATCGAACTCGGCAGCGACCCGCGCGTGAAGGACGTGGCGCAGGCCATCATCACGGGTCAGTCCGCCGAGATCGACGCGATGCGCGACATCCAGGCGCGCCTGTCCTGCGGCGCCTGACCCACGACAACAGCGAAGGGGCGTGGCATCCGATCGATGGATGCCACGCCCCTCGGCGTTCGTGCGGGACTCAGCCCTTCGTCGCTCCGGCGAGCAGACCGCGGACGAAGAACCGCTGCAGCAGGAAGAACACGATCAACGGGACGAGGATCGAGATGAACGTTCCGGCCGACTGCAGGAACCACTGGTCACCCCACGTGCCCGACAGCGAGTTCAGCGACTGTGTCAGAGGCAGCGAGGACGATGGCGCGAAGATCGTCGCCACCAGCAGGTCGTTCCACACCCAGATGAATTCCAGCACCGCGAAGGATGCCAGCGCGGGAGCCGCGAGCGGCAGGATCAGGCGGAAGAACACCTGACCGTGGCCGGCACCGTCGACGCGCGCCGCCTCGATGACCTCCGCCGGGATCTCCGCGATGAAGTTGTGCAGCAGGAAGATCGCCAGCGGCATCGCGAAGATCACGTGCGCGATCCACACCGTCGCGAAGCTGTGCTCGACACCGCGCAGTTCCAAGCCGGGGAAGATCGTGACGTCGTTGATCGTCAGCCCGCGCGAGAACAGGCTGAGCAGCGGCACGAGAGCCATCTGCAGCGGCACGATCTGCAACGCGAAGATGAAGATGAAGAAGAAGTTCCGGCCCTTGAACTCGATCCACGCGAACGCGTACGCGATGAGCGAGGCGATCGCCAACGCGAACAGCACGACCGGGATCGTGATGGCCAGCGAGTTCACGAACGAGGCCGCGAGCGTGAGCGCCGTGCCGCCCGAGGTCAGCGCGAGACGGTAGTTGTCCAGCGTGAACGACGGGTCGGTGAATACCGTCCACCACCCGGTCGACTGGGTGTCGGAGCCCGGGCGGAACGACGTGATCAGCAGGCCGAACGTCGGAATGGTCCAGAAGAACGCGATGAGGATCGCGGCGATCGTCGCGCCCTTGGAGGTGAGACGCTTGCGCGCCATCGCCTCGTGCTTGCGGGTGTCGCGCGCAACCTGTCGGGCGGAACGCTTGTCGTCGGTGGGCTCGAGCACCACGGTGGAGGTGGTCATCGCACTTCCCTCTGCTTCCGGATCTGACGCACGTTGAAGATGATCAGCGGCAGGACGAACAGGAACAGCACGACGGCGAGGGCCGCGGAGTGCCCGTAGCTCTGGAACCGCTGCTGCTGGTTGACCATCTCGAAGGCGAGGACGGTGGAGTCGTTGCGACCACCGGTCATCACCGCGACGATGTCGTAGATCTTCAGGGCGCCGATGGCGATCGTGGTGAGCACCACGATGAGCGACGAGCGGATGCCGGGCACGGTGACGTTGATGAAACGCTCCCACGCGTTCGCGCCGTCGAGCTCGGCGGCCTCCATCTGCTCCGGCGGCACGGCCTTGATGGCGGCCGAGAGGATGACCATCGCGAGACCCGTCTGGCTCCAGATGAACACCACGACGAGCAGGAGCGTGTTGATCAGTGGGGTGGCCGCGAGCCACGACACCGGCTGACCGCCGAACGCCGTGACGATCGCGTTCAGGATGCCGATCTGGTCGCCCTGGCGGAAGTCGTAGACGAACTTCCAGATGATGCCGGCGCCAACGAACGAGATCGCGAACGGCATGAAGATGAGGACCTTGAGGACCTTCTCCCCCGCCGCGCGGTCGATGAAGACGGCGTAGGCGAGACCGATCGCGGTGGCGAAGGTCGGTGCGAGCAGCACCCAGATGAGCGTGTTGATGACCGACCAGAAGCCCTCGGGGTTGGTGAAGGTCCAGACGTAGTTGTCGAAGCCGACGAAGTTCTTGCCCGTCTTGTCGAGGAACGACTGCACGAGGGTCGACAGCGCCGGGTACACCAGGCCCATCAGCAGCAGGATCGCGGCCGGGGCGGCGAAGAGCACGAGCTGGAACAGGTAGCCGGCGCCCTGGCGGGAGCGATAGTCGGCGTAGAACAGGATGCCGCCGAGGATCACCGCGATCGCGAGGACATAGATGACCGCGTTCTGGTATGGGCGCAGCAGCATGAAGGCGATCACGGGGATCGCGAAGCACGCGACGAGGCGGATCCAGAAGTAACGCTTGCCGGATCGCGGCGCGTACTCGATCAGCAGGAGCAGCAGACCCACGACGGCGCCGAAGACGAGCAGCACGAGCGGGATCTGCACGAGCGGGTTCATCTCGCCCAGCGTCTTGAAGAAGCTGTTGAGCGAGAAGCCGAGGGACGTCGGCTTGGTGTCGGACGGTGCCCGCGTCACCATGAAGAGGAACAGCGCCACCACCGCGATGAGCGCGATGACGACGACCGTGACGGTCGTCCGGTGCCTCCGTGAGAGATCACGGGATGCCGTCTCGGCATCCGGGACCTCGTGTCGGGGAGAGGCCGCTGGGGGCTTCTCCGCCTGCCTGATCTGGGTCATGACTTCCCTCCCGAACACTCCGTCGTGCTCATCGATGGACGGGCCGCTCTCGTGGCTCCGTGGGGGTTACGGTACTCGGTGGGCCGCCCGCCGGAGCGGACGGCCCACCGATGTTGCGAGGTCGGGTCAGTTGTTGTAACCGGCCTGGATGTCGCTGAGAACCGTGTCGGTCGGCGTGCCGTCGATCCAGCTCACCATGCCCTTCCAGAACGATCCGGCGCCGACGGTCGCCGGCATCAGGTCGGACGCGTCGAAGCGGAGCGTGGTGTCGGGGTTCTGGACGACCTTCATGGCCTCCTGCAGGAACTCGCTGGATGCGAGCGTCGGGTCGGCACCCTTGTTGGCCGAGATCACGCCGCCGAGCTTGACGCGGGCGTCAGCGAACTCGGGGCTCGACATGAACTCCGCGACCTTCTGGACGTTGGCGTCGTCGGAGAACGTCGCGACGAACTCGCCGCCACCCTCGACCGACTGCTCGCCCTCCTTGACGCCGGGGAGCAGGAACGCGTAGACGTCACCGTCGGGCGCGACCTTGACCTCGCCACCGGAGGCGTTCTTGACCGTGAGGAAGTTCGACGACAGGAACGAGGCCTGGTGGGTCAGCGCGCAGCTGCCGTCCGCGACCTTGGCAGCGACGTCGGCGAAGGCCACCGAGTTGATGCTCTTGACGTCACCGAAGCCGGCGTTGACGTAGGCCGGGTTGAGCAGGATCTTGCCGACGGCGTCGAAGGCGTCCTTGATCTGCGGGTCGGTGAACTTCACCTCGTTGGCGACCCACTTGTCGTAGACGTCGGGGCCGGACTGACGGAGGACGAGGTCCTCGATCCAGTCGGTGCCGGGCCAGCCGGAGGCGTCGCCCGAGGCGAAACCGGCGCACCACGGGGCCGATCCGGTCTTCTGCTGGATCGTCTGGGTGAGCGTGAGCAGCTCGTCGTACGTCTTCGGGATCGAGACGCCCCACTCCTTGAACTTCGACGGCGAGTACCAGACGTAGCCCTTGACGTTGGCGAGCATCGGGGCGGCGTAGAAGTCGCCGTCCACGGTGCCGTAGGACTTCCAGTCCTTGCCCCAGTACTTGTCGACGTTGGACGACACCGCGTCCGACGCCTTCTTGACGTCGCCCGTGCCGACGAGGGTCTGGAGCAGACCCGGCTGCGGGACGATCGCGATGTCGGGGGCGTCGCCACCGGTGACCTTGGTCACGATGTTGCCCTCGAAGCTCTTGTCGCCGGTGTACTCGACCTTGATGCCGGTGTCCTTCGTGAACTGATCGAAGGACTGGTTCAGCAGATCGGCTTCGTTACCGGTGATACCGCCGGAGATGCGAACCGTCGTGGTGCCCTCCGTACCACCGCCGGATCCGCCCGAGTCGCCCTCGGCACAGCCCGCGAGCGCGATCGCACCGACCGCCAGCAGCCCGACGGGAGCCAGCAGGCGATACCGCTGTGACATGCCCATGTGATTTCTCCTCTTTGAGTTCTGTGCATCGGAACCCGTCGGGAACCGATTCCAGATCACCGTAGGCGAGAACGACCCGTTGCGCAACAAACTTTGATCACGAGTCAATAACTGGCGGATTCCCGGGGATTTTGGCGGGGGAAACGTGGAGGAACCGGTTCCAGATTCAGCATTTGTCGGATACTCTTCATGACGTCGACACGGACGTCGACCACCCTCGAGGAAGACGGCTATGAGCGGAATCGCCGATGTGGCACGCCTGGCAGGCGTGTCGAAATCGACGGCGAGTCGCGCGCTGACCGGCGGCGGCTATGTCTCCGACGACACCCGGCGACGCGTCACCGACGCGGCGGCATCCCTCGGCTACGTGCCCTCGACGAGCGCCGTGAGCCTCGCGACCGGGCGCACCCGCACGGTCGCCCTGATCGTCCCCAAGGTCAACCGCTGGTACTTCGGCGCGATCATCGAAGGCGTCGAACGTTCGCTCATCTCGCAGGGCTACGACGTGACGCTCTACGTCGCCGAACCCGGGTCCCGCGACCGCGAGAGCCTGTACTCGACGTACCTCGCGCGCAAGCGGTTCGACGGCATCATCGCCGTCGCGCTCGAGCCCGGCGACAGCGACCTCGAGCGTCTCCTCGCGATCGACAAGCCCACCGTGTGCATCGGAAACCCGCTGCAGGGCATCCCGACCCTGGGTCTCGACAACATCGGCATCACCCGCATCATCACCCAGCACCTCATCGCGCTGGGACACACCGACATCGCGTTCGTCGGCAGCACCCCTCCCACAGACGCGCCGGCCCGCGACGTCGACGAGCGCTCGATCGGCTACCGCAACGCCATGAGCGACAGCGGCCTCGCGGTGCGCATCCGCAACGTCCCGTCGACGCTCACGATCACCGACGCGTACGCCGCCGCGGCCTCGTTCCTCGCCGACGCCGCATCGCGGCCGACCGGCGTGGTCGCGGCGTGCGACGAGGTGGCCGTGGGCGTCATCATCGCGGCGCGACGCATGGGGATCTCGGTCCCCACCGAGCTGAGCGTGGTCGGCATCGACGGTCACGACTACGCCGAGATGTTCGCGTTGACCACGATCGAGCAGTACCCGGGCGCCCAGGGCATCGAGGCGACGCGCCTCCTGCTCTCGATGCTCGAGGGCGAGCAGCCGCCGCCGCGCACCACCGCCGACACCCGGCTGGTCGTGCGCGCATCCACCGCTCCCCCGCGGACCCTCTGACGACGAACGGGACCCCGGATGCCAGGCATCCGGGGTCCCGTTCTCGGTGCGGATCAGTCGGTCCGGCGCGCCGATCGGCGACGGATCACGACACCCAGGCCCATCAGAGCGAGGGCGGCGAGGATTCCGGCCCCCATCCACGCGCCGTCGGTTCCGGTGACGGCGAGCGCACCGCCGCCGGACCCGGCCGCTGCCTCTCCTGCCGCCGCGTCGCCCACACGCAGCGGAACGGTGACCTGCGTCCCGGTTGGCTGCGCCGTGAGGGTCAAGGCGAGCGAGTCGGGTGCGCCGGCGGGAACCGTCACCGTGACGATCGACGAGCCGCCGAGGACCGGCGACGCGACGGCCGACCCGGCGTCCGCGCTCACTGTGAGCGACGTGTGCGCCGGGGCACCGAGCGACGTGAGGTCGAGGTCCGACACCGTGAGGGTAGCCGTGCCCGCGCGCTCCAGCTGGTCGGGCACGCCCGAGACCTGCACCGCGCGCGCGGTGAAGTCGGGGGTGAGGCCCGGGTTCTTGCGCAGGTAGTTGAACCATCCGTCGCGGTCGATGAGACCGGAGTCGCGCGTGTCGGTTCCTTCGCGGAAGACCGAGAAGCTGTCGCCGCCCTGGAGGAGGAAGCTGAACGACCCCACCCGGTACTGCGCCGCGGGGTCCACGGCCACGCCGTCGATCCAGATGCCCGTCACGCGCTGACCGGCGGGGCGCGAGGCGTCGTAGGTGTAGCGGACGTTCTCGGACACCCCCAGCGCGAGGTTCGTCGTGCCGCGGCCCGCCGCGTCCCCCCACTGCTGTTCCAGCATGATGCGCAACTGGTCACCGGTGAGGGTCGTGGTCCACAGGTTGTTGACGAACGGCAGCACCGCGTTGGCCTCGGCCACCGTGATGACGCCGTCCTCCCCGTAGAGCAGTTCGTCGCGCAGACCGCCCGGGTTCACGACCGCGAGGTCGGCCCCGCCCAGCGTCGGGTCCGAGAGCTTCCACAGGAGCGCGTCCGCCACGAGTCCGCCCAGCGCGGACGGCTTCGACCGGTCGTCGCGCTTACCACCGGTGTAGACACCGTTCACGTATGCCCCGCCCTGGAAGGCGGTGGTGATGTCTGCCGTGACCGACCCCACCGGCACCCGACCGACGACGTCCGCCCTCGCCCGTGCGTCGACGACGATGTCGTTGACCTCCTTGACCCGGGGGTAGGTCGCGATGAGACGGGCGTCGAGCTGGTCGCTCGTCTCGGGCTTCACCGCGGCGAGGCGCGGCACGTTGCGCACCGTGTAATCGACCACGTCTCCGGCCGCGTCGACCTTCAGGACGATCTGCCCGATGTTCTCGCCGTAGCTCCCGGTCTGCAGGATGGGGCGCGTGCGGTCCGTCCCCGGGACCGGAGCCTTCCACGCGTACTGCGCGTGCGTGTGGCCCGTGAAGATGGCATCCACGGCCGGCGCGGTGTCGTTGACGATCCGCTCGAACACGCCGCCCTGGGCGAGCGCCTGGTCGAGCGTCGCCTTGTCGTCGTTCAGCTCGGTGCCCTCGTGGTACTGCGCCACGATGACGTCGACCTGGTCGTCGATCTCAGCGACGACACGGTTGACCTCGGCAACCGGGTCGCGGAAATCGATCCCGCGGATGCCGCTCTGAGTGACGAGGGTCGGCGTCGACTGGGTGACCGCACCCACGACCCCCACGCGCACCCCGTCGACCTCGAAGATCGCGTAGCCCGGCAGGATCGGCTTGCCGTCCTTGTAGACGTTCGCCGCGAGGTACGGGAAGTCGGCCAGGTCGGACACGCGTCCGGTGAGGTCGTCGGCGCCCTTGTCGAACTCGTGGTTTCCGGTTCCGGATGCCGCGAGCCCCAGCGCGTCGAGAACGTCGATCGTCGGCTGGTCACCGAACTCCGACGACGCGAACACCGAGGCGCCGATGTTGTCGCCGTTGGAGAGGAACAGCGAGTTGTCGTCGCCGTACTCCGCGCGCAGCTGCTCGATCGTGCCGGCGAATTTCACCGTGTTCGCGTCGATGCGTCCGTGGAAGTCGTTGATGCCGAGCAGATTGATGTCCGTCGTCGACGACAGGTCCAGACCGACGATCACGGGGTCGTGGTCGCTGGAGCGGTAGGGCGAGGTCTCGTAGAAGTTCAGCGCGTTGTAGTTGTAGCGGCTGTACTCGAGAGCCAGCGCTTCCACGGCGTTGATGTTCCAGATGTCGGTTCCCGTGACCAGCCCGCGCGCCGAAGGGGACGCCAGGACGTGGTCGAGCGAGCCGGACTGCCCCTCGTAGGAGTACGAGTACTTGCCCGTCCCGGTCTCGAGAGGCTCGAAGCCGAACGAACGGAGCTTCTCGATCGGGTCCTCGTACGTGTAGGCGTTGAAGTCGCCGAGGAGGAAGACGTCGTCCGTGCCGGCCGCCGCCGAGCGCTCCTTCGCGAAGTTCCCGAGCGCCTCGGCCTGTCGCACGCGGTCGCCGTTGAAGGCGCCCTGGGTTCCGTCGTCGGCGTTGTCGCCGGTGGCGTCGTCGCTGGTGCCCTTGGACTTGAAGTGGTTCACGATCGCCAGGATCTTGGCATCCGGGTCGCCCACCGGAGCGAACGCCTGCGCGAGCGGCTGACGGGCGTTGGCAAACGCGGCATCGTCGAGGATGACGCTGTCGCCGACCGGGACGACGATCCCCTTCTTGTAGATGAAGGCGGTGCGGATGACGTCTTCGGATGCCGGGAGAACCGCGGGAGACGGAACGAACGCCCACTGCTCGGAGCCGGCTGCCGCGTTGAGCGCACTCACGAGGGTCGACAGCGCCGCGTCGCGGTCCTTGCCGAACTGCGCCGAGTTCTCGATCTCCTCGAGAGAGACGACGTCGGCGCCGAGGCCGTTGATCGCGGCGACGATCTTCGCCTGCTGACGCTGGAGGTTCTCGTCATTCGCGGCACCGCGGGGGCCGTTGTTCGGGCACTTGTCCGCGGTGATCGGGTTGCCCGCGCGGTCTTTGTAGGTCGAGGTGCAGCCAACGCTCTCCGCCGTGGTGGTGAAGTAATTCAGCACGTTGAAGCTCGAGATCTTGACGCTGCCGCCGACCGGTTCGGGCGCGCTCTTCCGGGTGTTCTCGAACGAGGCCGGCTGGACGGTGTCGGCGTTGGCGACGGTGAGCTGCTCGGTGGGCTGGAACGTCCACAGCTTGTTGCGGAAGTCCAGGATCACCGGCGTCTCGAACGTCACGGCTGCGCCGACGCGCACGGGATTCTCGAGCGACACGTACGGCAGCGGATCGTTCTTGCCCGTGGTGAAGTAGTTCAGCGAAGCACCGTCGTCGAGGATCACGCCACGAGCCGCATTGTCGGTGACCGCCTCGTCGTACTCCCGCGTGCCGGGGCGCGCGACATCCGAGGGGGTCCGTAGCGGCGTGGTGCCGGCGGCGAGCCCCAGGACGGCGAAGCGGTTGGTGTCGTAGTTGTCGGTCACCGTGAAGTCGCCCGTCGGCGCGAGGAGCATGCCCTCGAACTGCTCGCGCTCCTCTTCGGTCGCCGGCCACGCGATCGTCGCGGGCTCCACCGCGGGGACGGCCTCGTCGAGCACCCGCACACTGTCCGCGGCGGCAGTGATCTCGGTGAGGAAGTTGTACTCGGACACAGGGCCCGTGACCTCGACGTAGTCGCCCTTCTCGACCTTGGCGGTCGCGGCCGATCCGAAGACGAAGATCGCGTCCGACGCGGTGTGCGAGGCGAGGTCGATGTTCCCGCCGGTCCCGGGCGTCTGGATGTAGAACCCGTTGTACCCGCCGGTCGGGTAGGCCGCGGTGACAATTCCCCGGGTGGTGACCGTGCTCCCGACCAGTGGCGAGGTCGCCCCCGTGCCCTGGATGTCGCGGATCGGCACCACGGCACCCGGCGTGACCGTCGGGGTCGGGGTCGGCGAGGGCGTCTCGGTCGGGGTCACCGAGGGCTCGGGTGCGGGGGTCGCTCCGGAACCCTGCGGTGTGACGGTGGTCGCGTTGGTGAAGTCTGCGGAGTTGTCGTTCGTGTCGGCGAAGCCGGTACGGACGAGTGAGTTGGGTGTGGTGGTCGATCCGTCGACCACGGCCGGCGCCGTCTCGAACGACACGGCGGTGCCGTATCCGAGGAAGTCCACGACGCGCGCGTCGTCCACATTCCCCGCCGGCAGGGCGAGCGATTCGGCGACGTTGGCGAGGAAGAGCTGGCCGGTCGTACCCGACGGATTCAGTCCGGTGCTCGTGAGGTCGGGGGTCGGCAGGTCGGCGCCGTTCGTGCCGTTGCCGGGGAGTCCGATGAGGTAGTACCCGCCGGGGGCGATCGAGCCGCTCAGCGGCTGCGTGTTCGCGCCGTTCGGGGCTGCGACGTTCGCTGCGGAGCGGTACTGCAGCGACCATCCGGTCAGGTCCTGAGCGGTGTCGCCGGCGTTGTAGAGCTCGACGAACTTCTTGTTGAAGGGGGCGCCGGCGCTGCCGCCCTTGAGGTAGGCCTCGTTGATCACCACCCGGGGGCCGTCGGCGGCGAACGCCGGGGCAGGGACCAGTGCGGATCCGAGCAGGGCGGCGCCGAGGACGGCGCTCAGGGCGGTGGTGAATCGGCGCGCGGGCGCGCGGGAGGGTGCGTGATGCATGGGTCTCCAAGGACCGACGCGCGACGGAGCGACGTCGGGTGGGGGGATCGACGGGGGGTCTCTTCGACCGTAAACGAACACATACCCATTTCCCAGACTTCGATGTTTCGAGTCGGTGAACATCCATCCCGCGCTGCCGGGAAAACGACGAAGGCCCGGATGCCAATGGCATCCGGGCCTTCGTTACGCGAAGTGCGTGGAATTACTTGAGGGTCACCGTGGCGCCGGCAGCCTCGAGGGCCTCCTTCGCCTTGTCGGCGGTCTCCTTGTTCGCGCCCTCGAGCACGGCCTTGGGGGCACCGTCGACGACGGCCTTGGCCTCGCCGAGGCCGAGCGAGGTGAGCTCGCGGACGACCTTGATGACCTGGATCTTCTTGTCGCCGGCGGCCTCGAGGACGACGTCGAACAAGTCCTTCTCCTCGACCTCTTCGACGGGGGCGGCGCCACCGGCGGCGGGGCCGGCCACGGCCACGGGGGCGGCGGCGGTGACGTCGAAGGTCTCCTCGAACGCCTTGACGAACTCGGAGAGCTCGATGAGGGTGAGCTCCTTGAACGCGTCGAGCAGCTCTTCGGTGCTGAGCTTAGCCATTGTGTTTCTCCTTGATCGGGATTGTCATCCGGGCCGGGTCAGGCCGCGGTGTCCTGCTTCTCGCGCAGCGCGTCGACCGTGCGAACGGCCTTCGACGGAAGCGCCTGGAAGACGTATGCCGCCTTGGTCATCGTCGCCTTCATCGCACCGGCGAGCTTCGCCAGCAGGACTTCACGGCTTTCGAGATCGGCGAGCTTGTTGACCTCATCCGCGGTGAGCGGGGCGCCATCGAAGTAGCCGCCCTTCACCACGAGCTGAGGGTTAGCCTTGGCGAAGGCACGCAGGCTCTTCGCGACGGCGACGGGGTCGCCGTGCACGAACGCGATGGCAGACGGGCCCTTGAGCTCGTCGTCCAGTCCCGAGACCCCCGCGTTGGCGGCGGCGATCTTGGTCAGCGTGTTCTTCACCACGGCGTACTCCGCGTCCTGACGGATGTCGTTGCGCAGCTGCTTGAGCTGGGCAACCGTCAGACCGCGGTACTCGGTCAGCAGAACGGCAGTCGAGTTCTCGAAGTGCTTCGTGAGCTCGGCGACCGATGCGTCCTTCTGCGCCATGGCCACTCCTTGTGTGTACGAGGTGCTCCGCGGAAGCGGGGCACCGGCCAAGACACCGGGCGACGGCAAAAAAGAAGAGCTCCGGCGCAGGCGCACGGAGCTCGGAATCCCGATCGGGAGGAGTTACGTATACCTGCGCAGGTCCTCTGCCTTTCGGCAGACGCTTCGATCTTCGTGCACGCACGAAGATGACCGGCGGTCTTTGGCTTGCTGCTACTGTACCCCGCGCCCCGCCCGCACGCCAAATCCCGCTCCTCCCCAGCGCCCCGCCCCGGCGAGTGCTCACGATCCGGTCGAGCGCTCACGCTCGGGTCGACCCGTTCGTGGGCGATCGACCCGAGCGTGAGCGGTGGTCGGACGGTAGGCCTCACCCGGGGAGGCGGACACCGAACGAGCGGAGGCGGGCGGCGAGCGTCTCCGGCGTGGCGATGTCCCGGAAGCCCCCGCGGCACACTCGCCAGCGGGTGGTCCCACGGATCCAGTCTTCTCGACGCTTCTCCGCGAGCATCACGTCGTCGATGGACTTTCCGGCTCTCGCCGCCGCGTCTCGATACTTGCCTTCTCCGTCGAACTCCCAGAATGTCTCGGCCTCAGCCAACCCGATGTCGACGAAGTCGGTCGCATCCTTCGGCCCGGCGACCGGTACCTGAACATCCAGATCACGGAACCCGAGCCGGAACAGCTGCAGGCGACTGACGCTCTCCCCCGGCAGTTCGGCTCGCCCATCCGCGAACTCGACGACCCATCGCGCCGCTGTGACACCCCTCCGCCCTTTGGCCTGCAGCGCCCGTTCCCGCATCCTGTCGCGCCACGCCTCCTGCTTCGCGACGTCCACACCGTGCCCCTCTCCCGCGACGCATCGCAGGCCGGCATCGGCGCAGGAAACCGACGCTTCGAGCCCCCGCGTGCGGGCGACGTCGAAGACCGTCCTTTCCAGCGACGTACACCGGATGCCATCGAGCTCGACGACATCCTCTCCGTCGAGGTGGTCGCGATATCGATGGATGCCGGGGCGACTCGCCGCGCGAGCACCGGGCGGCAAGGTGAGTTCCACGGGCTGGCCCCGAAAGCGATACTGCGGCAGGCCATGGAGCACGGCCGCGGAGACGTGGGAGACCACGGCACCCCCTCCCCTCATCCGCGAAACCACCGCCAACGTATTGAGCCTGTGTCGTGCGGCCGGGCGGAGATCACTCACAGCCTCTTGTGCGGCGTATACGCCGCGGTGCACACGTTCCCACCCCCCATTCGATGACGCGCGAAGCTGCCTCGCCGCGACGTTCCGCTCGAGCAGTCGCTCCCTCGAGCGGAGGATGTCGCGGGCTTCGGCGAGGGTGAGGTCACGTGGCATCCGCTCAGCGTGCCCACTCCACGCCACCCCCGCACCGTCACCTCCACGCTTCTGTGGACACGTCGCCGCATTGCCGCCCTGTGCAGGAGGCACCGACCCCCAGCCCAGCGCCCACGATCCGGTCGACCGCGCCCGTCACGGTCGACCCGTGCGTGGGCGCTCGACCCGATCGTGAGCGCTGGGTCCGAAACGGCGACCGCGAGACACACCGCGCCATCGAACAAACCCGCGGCCCGACGGGGTTAGGGTCGAACGCATGTCCCCCGAGCTCGTCGCCTCCCGCAGCGCCGACCTCGAGTCGCGGATCGTCGCCGATTCCCGCGACCGTGTCGCCTGGATCCGCGCGCGTTCGCGGGGTATCACCGCGACGGACGTCGCGACCCTCACGAGCGCCAACGCCATCGCGCGGGCGGCGGATGCCAAGCTCCTCGGCTCGAACTTCTCGGGCAACGCCTACACGGCGCACGGTCGTCGGCGCGAGCCCGAGATCGCCGCGTGGGTCGCGGCGACGCATGGCATCCAGCCCTCGTCCGCGCTCTACCATGCCGTCGTCGAGAAGCGGCACCTGGCGACCCCCGACGGGGTCGTCGTGGATGCCGAAGGGCGCATCGTCCTGGCCGAGATCAAGACGACCAACAAGTCGTGGCGGTCGATCCCTCGCACCTATCTGCGGCAGGTCTGGTGGCAGCAGCACGTGCTCGGGGCGGAGCGCACCCTCGTCGCGTGGGAGCAGCACGACGGCTTCGTCCCGGTGGACGACGAGCCCCGCTGCCAGTGGGTGGACCGCGACGAGAAGGAGATCGCGTCCCTCGTCCGTCTCGCCACGTCGCTGATCGACGAGCTGTACCGCCGCACCACCGCCGGGCGCGCGCCCGCCGCGCGGCCCGAGCCGACCGAGAGGTATCGCTCGCTCGCGCTCCTCGACTGATAGTTGACTCACATCAAACATTCGGCGTATAGTTGCTTCTAGTCAACTATCGCGCCGATGTCGTCGCGGCATCCTTCCTCCCCCAGGAGACCTCCGCATGACCTCAACCGTCCCCGACACCGCCGCGCCGCGGCGCGTGCTCCCCGCCCTGATCGGACTGCTCCTCGGCATGTTCGTGTCGATGCTGGCCTCGACCGTCGTCTCGACGTCGCTGCCGGTCATCGTCCACGACCTGTCCGGCGATCAGAACGCCTACACCTGGGTCGTCACCGCAACCCTTCTCACCACCGCGATCTCCACCCCCATCTGGGGCAAGCTCGCCGACCTGTTCAACCGCAAGGTGTTGATCCAGGTCGCCATCGCGATCTTCGTGCTCGCCACCGCGGCCGCCGGGTTCTCGCAGAACACCGACATGCTCATCGCCTTCCGTGCCGTGCAGGGTCTGGGCGCGGGTGGCCTCGCCGCGCTCAGCCAGGTGATCATGGCCGACATCATCAGCCCGCGCGAGCGCGGCCGCTACATGGGCCTGTTCGGCGCCGTGATGGCCGTCGCCACCGTCGGCGGCCCGCTCCTCGGCGGCGTGATCACGGATGCCTTCGGCTGGCGGTTCAACTTCTTCGTCGCCCTGCCGTTCGCCGTCGCCGCGCTCCTCATCCAGCAGCGCACGCTGCACCTCCCGAAGCGCGCGAAGCGCAAGGTCAAGATCGACTACCTCGGCATCGTGCTGCTGTCGACCGCCGTCTCGCTGCTGCTGATCTGGGTGACCAACGCCGGACGGTCCTTCGACTGGGCGAGCACCGAGACGCTCCTCATGGTCGGCGGCGCCATTCTCGCCGCGATCCTGTTCATCGTGGTCGAGCTGCGCTCGTCCGAGCCGCTCGTGCCGCTGACCCTCTTCCGGGATGCCACGTTCACCCTCGCCACGATCGCCTCGATCGCGACCGGCCTGGCGATGTTCGGCACGTCGGTGTTCCTCAGCCAGTACATGCAGATGGCGCGCGGAGCGACTCCCACGGAGGCCGGCGTCATGACGATCCCGATGATCGCGGGTCTGCTCCTGGCATCCATCATCGTCGGCGCGCTCATCACGCGCTTCGGCCGCTGGAAGCCGTTCCTCATCACGGGCGGCGTGCTGCTCATCGCGGGCACCTACCTGCTGTCGACGATCCACTACGACACGAACTTCGCGCTGGTGTCGCTCTACATGTTCCTGCTGGGCGCCGGTGTCGGCATGACGATGCAGAACCTCGTGCTCATCGTGCAGAACACCGCCGACCCCGAGCGCATGGGGGCGGCGAGCTCCGGCGTGACGTTCTTCCGCAGCCTGGGCGGCACC
Organism: Microbacterium sp. T32; assembly: GCF_001619615.1. Classification (GTDB taxonomy): domain Bacteria; phylum Actinomycetota; class Actinomycetes; order Actinomycetales; family Microbacteriaceae; genus Microbacterium. Next base: position 72,085 of record NZ_LQQP01000007.1, on the reverse strand, counting down.
ATCGGCGTGTCGGTCATGGGCGCGGTGCTCGCGAGCACGGCGACGAGCCTGTTCACCGACCGCGCCGCCGACCTGCAGACCGCGATCATGGGCCTTGGCTCGGCTGGGGCGCCGGTCGCCCAGGCGCTGCAGTCCGGCACGATCCCCCAGGTGTCGGGCCTGCCCGACGCGGTGCGCGTCATCGTCGAGGACATCTACGCCCAGTCCATCGCGCACTCGTTCCTCATCGCGGTGCCGGTGGCGATCGTGAGCCTCCTCGCCATCGTGTTCCTGCCGAACCGTCCGCTCACGCGCATGACGACGTCGGAGCGCGTCGCCGCGAGCGAGGCGGACCTCGCCACCGTGTCGGTCCCGGAAGGAATGGCGGCGCTGGCCACGACGGGAACCGTCCCGACGGTGAACGTCACGTCGCGTCGTCGGACGCGTTCGGACGCCCCGATGGGGGAGAATGGGTGACATGACGAGCGAAAACGACGCCGAGCGACAGGCCGCCGTGCACGCGCTCGAAACGTCGTTCTCCGAGCTCCTGACCACGTTCCGCCGCTACATCGCGGAGGCGGCGGAACGGGTCAGCCCGGGGATGCTCCCGGCGACGTTCAAGACGCTGTCGGTCGTCAGCCGGTTCGGCCCGATCACGCTCTCGACGCTCGCTGAACGTCTCGCCACCGACAAGGGATTCCTCAGCCGCGCGATCAGCGACCTCGAGAGCGCGGGCCTGGTCACGCGCACCCTCGACCCGAATGATCGACGCTCGCGCCTCATCGCGGTCACGGCGCTCGGGCAGGAGCGCCTCGACGATGCGCGCGCACCGCACGAGAGCCGCCTTTACGAGGCGCTGACGGACTGGTCGGTCGACGACATCGCGCATCTCTCGACGATGCTGCACGCCCTCGCCGTGGGCGGGGCGCCGGCCGCGGGTGAACGCTCCCCGCGGGGAGCGGACGCGACACGGTGATCGAGGCGTAACACCGCCGAGACAATGGCGCGCTTGACTGGTCGAGTCGAGGCGGAGCCGCCATCGACGTGACCTGCGAGAGGAGCGCCGGATGAGATTCCGATCGACGCGTCCCGAGGCCAGCGTCGAGGCGCCCGGCCCCACCCATCCCGAGACCATGCGCGCCGTCGTCCTGGACGCCCCCGGCGACCCGGACGTGCTGCATGAAGCGACCGTGGCGGTGCCGACACCGATCATGAGCGAAGTGCTGGTGCGCGTGGTCGCGGCGGGCATCAACCCGATCGACGCGAAGACGCGGGCCGGCCGCGGCGCGAGCGGCGCGATCACGTCGTGGCCCGCGACCCTCGGCTACGACTTCAGCGGTGTCGTCGTCGCGACCCCGTACGAGTCGCATCCGTTCCCGCCGGGCACCGAGGTGTTCGGCATGACGCCCACCCCGCGCACGCCCGGCACGTACGCCGAGTACGCCGTCGTCCCATCGCTCTCCCTCGCGCGGAAGCCCGCGGCGCTCTCGCACGTGGAGGCCGCCGGGGTTCCCCTGGCCGCCCTGACCGCGTGGGGCGTCGTCGTCGAGACGGCGCTGGCCCACGCGAACCAGCGCATCCTCATCCACGCGGCGAGCGGCGGCGTCGGACACTTCGCCGTGCAGTTCGCCGCATACTTCGGCGCGCACGTGATCGCGACCGGATCACCGCGCAACCTGGACTGGCTGCGCGAGCTGGGCGCGGCCGAGGTCGTCGATCACACCGCAGTCCGATTCGAGGATGCCCTCGCCGACGTCGATGTCGTCGTCGACCTGATCGGCAACACCGTCGCGAACACGGGGACGCGCTCGCTCGAGGTCCTTCGTCCGGGCGGTCTGCTCATCGAGGTCCCCACGGGCGCGTGGCCCGGCTATCGCGAAGCGGCCGCGGCACGTGGCATCCGTTCGACCGGATACAAGGTCGTGCCCGACGGCAGCGCGCTCGCCACGATCGCACGCCTGCTGGATTCCGGCGCCGTTCGCGTCTTCGTCGACCGGGTCTTCGACCTCGAGGATGCCGCGGACGCCCACCGCGAACTCGAGAAGGGGCACACGCGGGGCAAGATCGTGCTGAGCGTCAGCGACGACTGACCCCGCCGGACGCGAGCACGCGCCGCCCCTCGCCGACGACCTCCTCGGCGACCTCGTCGAGGAGGGGCGACGTGAGGTTCCACTGCTGCCAGAACAGGGGCACGTCGACGGGATCACCGCCGAGCCGCACGAGCGCGCCGCTCGCAAGACCCGCGGCGGACTGGAAGCCCGGCAGCAGTCCCCACCCGAGTCCGAGGGCTACCGCGGTCGCGAAGTCCTGCGACGCGGGGACGCGGTGCCGCGGCGGCTCCCCCGTCGGTACGCCGCGGGCGGAGAGCCACTGCGTCTGCAGATCGTCGCGTCGGTCGAAGTCGACGACCGGCGCCACCGCCAGGGCCGCCGCGTCCACCCCGTCCGGGAACCACCGCCGGGCGAATCCGGCGGAGGCGACCGCCTCGTAGCGCAGGACCCCGAGGCGACTCACGCGGCATCCCGCTACGGGCGCCTCCCGCGACGTGACCGCCGCCATGACGACGCCGGACTCCAGCAGCCCCGCGGTGAAGTCCTGGTCGTCGCGGTGCAGATCGAACACCACGGGTCGGCGCTCTGCGACCCGCTGCAGCGGCGGCAGGAACCAGGTCGCGAGCGAGTCCGCGTTGACCGCGAGCGGGATGGATGCCACGGCCCCGTCGTCCGCGCCCATCGCCGCGAGCGCGTCGTGTTCGAGCAGCGCGAGCTGGCGCGCGAGGCGGACCACGGCGTCACCCGCGGGCGTCGTCCGCACGGGTTTGGACCGCACGAGCACGACCCGACCGAGCTGGTCCTCGAGCGCGCGCAGACGCTGGCTCACCGCGGACGGGGTGATGTGGAGGCGGCGGGCCGCGGCATCCAGGGTGCCCTCGTCCACCACGGTGGCCAGCGTGCGCGCGAGATCCAGAGGAACCGACATGAAGTGATGCTAATGCTTCTTCAGAATCCTGAACTGGTCTGGATGCCACGCGCCCCCTAGCGTCGGAGGGTGCTCTCCTCCCTCGCCGCCGGATTCGGTCTCGGCCTCTCGCTCATCGTCGCGATCGGCGCGCAGAACCTCTTCGTCCTGCGCCAGGGCGTGCGCCGCGAACACGTCCTCGCCGTGGTCGCGGTGTGCGCGGCCTCGGACGCGGTGCTGATCGCGCTCGGCGTCTCGGGCGTGGGCGCGATCGTGACTGCGGTGCCGTGGGTGCTCGCCGTCGTGCGCTGGGCGGGGGCCGCCTTCCTCGTCGGGTACGGCGTCGTCGCCGCCCGGCGGGCGCTGCAGCCGTCGGGGGCTGCCCTCCATGTCGAGGAGGATGCGCCGATCGTCGCCCGCACGCGCACGGTGACGACAACCCGCGCGGCGGCGATCCTCACGTGCCTCGCGCTCACGTGGCTGAATCCGCACGTCTACCTCGACACCGTGTTCCTCCTCGGGTCCGTGGCTGCGACGCACGGCGCCGAGCGCGGGGTGTTCGGCGTCGGGGCCGCCGCCGCGAGCGTGGTCTGGTTCACCGCCCTCGGCTTCGGCGCGCGGTTTCTCGGCCGCTGGCTCGACAGCCCGCGCGCCTGGCGGATACTGGACGGTGTCATCGCCCTCGTCATGTGGGCATTGGCGTTCTCGCTCGTCCTCCCGGTGTTCACCGGGTGAGGTCACAATGGAGCCATGGCCACCGTCGAGATCACCGTTCGCGGGCACGTGCAGGGCGTCGGATTCCGCTGGGCGCTGCGCGCCGAGGCGGAGCGGCTCGGCGTCGCGGGCTGGGTGCGCAATCGCCGGGACGGCGCCGTCGAGGCGCGCGTGAGCGGCGCGCCGTCGGCCGTCGACGCGCTCGTCGCGTGGGCGCACCACGGTCCGCCGCTCGCGCACGTCGAGCGGGTCGAGGTCACCGAACTCCCGGATGCCGAGGACGCCACGGGCTTCGAGATCCGGGCCTCGGCCTGACCTCGACCGTTCGGGAGACCCGCGCGGAGTTGGTCGCACCTCGGGCGCGTGGAACAGGGGTGCGCTGGCATCCAGTTCCGGACGAGGTCAGTCCAGGGGCCGCAGCAGACGGTCGAGGAACCGACGGGTGCGCTCCTTCTGCGGCGCCGTGAACAGCGTCGCGGGGGCCCCGCGCTCGACGATGACGCCCTCGTCGAAGAACAGCACTTCGTCCGCGACCTCACGCGCGAAGCCGAGTTCGTGCGTCACGATGACCATCGTCCAGCCCTCGTCGGCGAGCCCGCGGAGCACCTTGAGCACTTCACCCACCAGCTCGGGGTCGAGCGCGCTCGTCGGCTCGTCGAACAGGAGGAGGTCGGGCTGCAGCGCCAGCGCCCGCACGATCCCCACGCGCTGCTGCTGGCCACCGGAGAGTTCCGAGGGATAGGCGTCACGCTTCTCGGTGAGTCCCACGCGGGCGAGCAACGCCTCGGCACGGGCGACGGCCTCGGCCTTGGGCACGCCATGCGCGTGCACGGGACCCTCGATGACGTTCTGCAGCACGGTGAGGTGCGGGAACAGGTTGTGGTGCTGGAACACCATCGCCGACCGGTCGCGCATCGCGGCGCGGTCGGCCTTGGGCACGGCACGGGCGAAGTCGATCGTCGGGCCGCCGTCGAACTCGACGCGACCCGCCTCGGGGGTCTCCAGGCCATTGAGGCACCGGAGCACCGTCGTCTTGCCCGAGCCCGACGGGCCGATCAGGACCAGAACCTCGCCGCGGCGGACCTCGAGGTCCACCCCGTCGAGAACACGGGTGTCGCCGAAGCTCTTCTGGAGACCCCGGACCTCGAGCAGCGGGGAACGGGTGTCGTCAGCGTGCGACATGGCGATCGAGCCTCCTCTCGAGCACGCCCTGCCCGGCGGACAGGACGAGGCAGAACAGCCAGTAGATCAGGGCCGCTTCGAGGTAGACCGCCATGAACTCGTACGAGAACGCGGCGATGTTCTGGGCCTGCCGGAACAGCTCCGTGACGAGGATGAGGGATGCCAGCGAGCTGTCCTTCACCAGCGAGATGAACGTATTGGACAGGGGCGGCACCGAGACACGGGCGGCCTGCGGCAGGATGATGCGCGTCAGGGTCTTCCGCGGCGAGAGCCCCACGACGTGCGCGGCCTCCCACTGTCCGCGGGGGACGGAGAGGATCGCGGCGCGGATCACCTCGGCGGCATACCCGCCGACGTTGAGCGAGAACGCGATGACCGCGGCCGGGAACGGGTCGATGACGACACCGACCGCCGGCAGCCCGTAGAAGATCACGAACAGCTGCACGAGCAGCGGCGTGCCGCGGATGACCGAGATGTAGAACCGCGCGATCCCTCGCAGCACCACGTTGCGCGAGAGCCGCAGCAGCGCCATGCCGAGGGCGATGACGAGTCCGATGGCGAACGACGCCAGCGACAGCGGGATGGTCCCCCGCAGGCCCGCCAGCACCATGGGCCAGAACGAATCGAGCAGCAGCGTCCAGATGTCGTTCACTCGGCCTCCTTCCTGTCGCGAACGCGGCACGCCCGCCCTCCCACGCTAGGCGGGAGGCGCGGGCGCGCGACGGGGCTTTACTTCGTGACGTCGGCGCCGAAGTACTTCTGGCTGATCTCGGCGAGGGTGCCGTCGGTGCGGAGCTCGTCGAGCGCCTTGTCGATGGCATCCGTCAGAGCCTGCTTGTCCTTCGTCGTGGCGAACGCGCTGTCGGACGTGTCGTCGGTCTCCGCGGCGACCTTGAGGCCGGTCGGGCTGTTCGTCTTCTCGTAGTCGAGGTAGGTCAGCTGGTCGTTGATCGTGGCATCCACGCGACCCTGCTTGAGGAGCGCGACGGCTTGCGCCCATCCCTCGACGGCCTCGACCTGCGCGCCGCTCTGCGTCGCGAGCTCGTACCAGTTGCTCGTCAGCGACTGCGCGGTGGTCTTGCCCGACAGGTCGGCGAAGCTCGAGATCGACGAGTCGGTGTCGGCGGTCACGATGACGCCGCGGGACACGGTGTACGGCGAGCTGAAGAGGTACTTCTCCTGGCGCTCCGGGTTGATGGAGACCTGGTTCGCGATGACGTCGAAACGTCCCGCGTCGAGCCCGGCGAAGATGGCATCCCACTGGGTCTCCTGGAAGCGGACCTTCAGGCCCAGCTTCTCGCCGACGGCCTGCGCGATCTCGACGTCGAATCCGGTGAGGGTGCCCGACTCGTCGTGGAAGGAGAACGGGCGGTAGGTGCCCTCGGTGGCGACGGTGAGCGTTCCGGCCGAGACGAGGCCGAGGTGATCGCCCTGCGCGCTCGACGCGGACGTCGAGGTACCGCTGCAGGCGGTGAGGGCGAGGGCGAGAGCGCCGAGGGCGGCGGCGACGACGGGGAGACGACGGGGCATGGGTGTTCCTTGCTGTGGTGCGTGCGGGGGATTCTCGAGGGTCCGGGGGTGTGCGCGAAGGCACCCCCAGCCCAACACGGGTCGGGGCGGCATCCTTCCCGGATGACGTCGTGTTGCACGTTCGTGCATCCGGGAGGGCGGGACCTCGGGCTGTGGGGCGGGGGCGGTGGGCGCAAAGCGAAAGCCCCGCCGGCACGAGGCGCGACGGGGCTTTCGACGAGGGGCGTCACACGAAGGCGTTGACGTCCAGGGGGATGCCGGGACCGAACGTGGTCGAAACGGCGCCCTTCTGGATGTAGCGGCCCTTCGAGCTGGACGGCTTGAGGCGGATGATCTCCTCGAGCGCGGCCTTGAGGTTCTCGTCGAGCTGCTCGGCCGAGAACGAGGCCTTGCCGACGACGAAGTGCACGTTGGCGTGCTTGTCGACGCGGAACTCGATCTTTCCGCCCTTGATCTCCTCGACGGCCTTGGCCGGGTTGGGGGTCACGGTGCCGGTCTTCGGGTTCGGCATGAGGCCGCGGGGACCGAGGACCTTACCGAGGCGACCGACCTGGCCCATGAGCTCGGGCGTGGCGACGGCCGCGTCGAACGACGTGTAACCGCCGGCGACCTTCTCGATGAGCTCGGCGCCGCCGACCTCGTCGGCACCGGCAGCAAGGGCCGCCTCGGCCGCGGGGCCGTTCGCGAAGACGATGACGCGCGCGGTCTTACCCGTGCCGTGGGGCAGGATGACCGTGCCGCGGACCATCTGGTCGGCCTTGCGGGGGTCGACCGAAAGCTTCAGCGCGACCTCGACGGTCGAGTCGAACTTCTTCGAGCCGGTCTCCTTCGCGAGGGCGACGGCCTCGGTCGGGGTGTAGAACGTGTCGGGCGCGACCTTCTCGGCGGCGGCCCGGTAAGCCTTGGACTTGGTAGCCATGATTATCTCCCTCAGTCCTCGACCGTGATGCCCATGGAACGGGCGGTGCCGGCGATGATCTTGGCCGCAGCCTCGATGTCGTTCGCGTTCAGGTCGGGCTGCTTGGTCGTAGCGATCTCGCGCACCTGCTCCTTGGTGAGCTTGCCCACCTTGGTGGTGTGCGGCGTCGGCGAACCCTTGGCCAGGCCGGCGGCCTTCTTGATGAGCTCTGCGGCCGGGGGCGTCTTCAGGATGAACGTGAAGCTGCGGTCCTCGTAGACCGTGATCTCGACGGGGATGACGTTGCCGCGCTGGGCTTCGGTCGCCGCGTTGTAGGCCTTGCAGAACTCCATGATGTTGACGCCGTGCTGACCGAGCGCCGGACCGATCGGGGGCGCGGGGTTGGCCGCACCCGCCTTGATCTGGAGCTTGATCAGGCCGGTCACCTTCTTCTTGGGTGCCATATCCTTTTCCTCTCTCGAGCGGAGCCTCAGGGCCCCTCTCTCCCGCACGTCCGGCCGTTCCGGACAGCGGTCGCGCTCGCGCAGACGCACGAGCAACCTCCCCATCATACGCGACGTCCCGGCATCCCCGCTCCCCCGCCCGCCCCGCGCTCGCGCCCGCCCCGCACTTGCGCCCGCCCGTCGCGCTTGCGCCCGCCCCGGGCGCGACCGCGCGGCGCGCTTGCGCCCTCGATAAACGGCATCCACGTGAACAAACGTCTTCGCGGGCCGTTTCTTCCAGCCGATCGCGTTTATTGCCGACGGAGGGCACCGAATGCCGAGCCCCCGGTCGAGTTGTCCACAGGTGTCATTCGCGGTGTCAGCGCTCCTGGCATCCTCGGCGCATGCACCCGCTCCCGCTCCGCCCCTCTCCGGCTCCGCTCTTCCGAACGGCGGATGCCGAACGCGCCGGCCGCTACCCGCACAACGACGCGAGCCTCCACCGCGTGCGACCGGGCGTCTACACGGTGCGGCAGCAGTGGGATGCCCTCGCCGAATGGGACCGATACCTGGTTCGAGTGCACGCGTACGCGCTCGTCCGTCCGGACGCCGTGTTCTCGCACGAGTCGGCCGCGGCGCTCCTCGGGCTCCCCCTCTTCGGGCATCCCCATCGAGTGCACATCTTCGACGGTCGGCGCTCTCGCTCCCTCGTGCACGGCGATGTGGTGGCGCACACGAGCGCCGACTCACGTCGGCCCACGACGTCGCATGGACTCCGCATCACGTCGGCCGTCGACACCGTGACGGATCTCGCACGCGCGCTGCCGCCGGCGTTCGGCCTCGCGGTCGCGGATGCGGCCATCCGCCGCCTCGACGTCTTCCCCCAGCACGTCCGCGACACCGCCGCCGCGCAACGTTCCCTCCGCGGCCGTCGGCGCGTCGAGTGGATCTGCGAGCAGGCAACCGGCGAGGCGGAGTCCGTCGCGGAGTCAGTCAGCCGCGCGGTCGCGCACTGGTACGGATTCCCTGCCCCGTTGCTGCAGGCCGAGCACCGGGTCGCCGGTCGCGTCTATCGATCGGACTTCTGCTGGCCCGAGTTCCGCGTGCTAGGCGAGGTCGACGGGTGGGTGAAGTACAGCCCCGACGATCCCACGGAGGCCGCCGCGGCCGTGCGTGACGAGAAACGCCGTGAGGACGCTCTCCGTCGAGCCGGGTGGCGCATCGCCCGCTGGGACTATGCCGGCGCGCTCCGCGGCGACGGCGTGTACGAGGCGCTGCACTCCGCCGGCCTCCCGGCCACCGGCGTCGCGGACACGGCGAATCTGCTCCACATCGGGCGCAACCCGCGCTCGCGCTGAGCCGCGGACCCCTCGCCCGCAAAACCGCTGCGACAAACGGCATCCACCGCACGAAACGGCGCGGCGGGGCGTTTCTTCCCGCCGATCGCGTTTATGGCTACGGGGCGCGCCTCGGCGCCACCTCCAGCGCAACGAGCACCAGCCCCCGGCACGCCAACGGCGAACGCCCCGCCGGCGGGAGCCGGGCGGGGCGTTCGCGACAGCGCGGAGCGCGTCAGAGCATCTTGGTGACCTGGTCGAACGACAGCTCGACCGGGGTCTCGCGCTCGAAGAGCGACACGAGCACCGTGAGCTTGCCGCTCTCGGGCTTGATCTCGCTGATCGTGCCGGGCAGGCCCGCGAACGAGCCTTCCTTGATCGTGATGGTCTCGCCGGTCTCGAAGTCGACCTCGGCGGGGATGACGCGCTGCGCGACGGGAGCCCCCTTCGCGGCGCCGCCCTTGGCCGGAGCGGACTCCTTGACCTCGACGAGGCTCTTCAGCATGTTGAACGCCTCGTCGAAGCGCAACGGCGTGGGGTTGTGGGCGTTGCCCACGAAGCCGGTGACGCCGGGCGTGTGACGCACGACCGACCAGGTGTCTTCGTTGAGGTCCATGCGCACGAGCACGTAGCCCGGGATGCGCACGCGCGTGACCATCTTGCGCTGGCCGTTCTTGATCTCGACGACGTCCTCCATCGGGACCTCGACCTGGTAGATGTCGTCCTCGACCTCAAGCGTCGACTTGCGCTGCTCGATGTTGGCCTTCACCTTGCGTTCGAAGCCGGCGTAGGAGTGGATGACGTACCACTTGCCGGGGAGCGACCGGAGCTCGGCGCGGAACGCCTCGTACGGGTCGAGGTCTTCGTCGTCGACGGCGTCCTCGTCTTCCGCCGCGTCGGCGGGGAAAACGGATGCCTCGACCTCGTCGACCACACCGGCGGCGGCGGAGACCTCCTCGACGAAGTCCTCGTCGAGAACGGGCGCGTCGGGCTCGCCGTTGATGTCGGGGCCGTCGTAGGGAGTGACCTCATCGGCGAGCTCCGCAGCCTCTTCGGCGGCTTCCTCGGCGAGGGAGTCGTTGAGCACCTCGGCGGCGGCCTCGGCCTCGCTGGCCTCGTCGATCTCGAGTGCGTCGTTCACGATGGCGTCGGCCTCCGGGTCGGTGATGTCGATGTCGTCGAGCTCGTCGTCGTCATCGTCCTCGTCGTCGACGATGTGGATGGCGCTGTGCTCGGCCGCGTCGGACGCGTGCTCCTGGGACGCCAGGACGTCGCCCTCCTGGGCCTCGTCGTCCTCGCTGGACTGCTCGGCCGTGGGCGCCCAATCGGCGTCGTCGACATATCTTTCAGACACTGGTGATCTCTTCCGTTCTGGGGCGGCCGCTCGTGGGGCCGCGCGTCCGCCGAAGCGCCGGTCAGGCGCCGGCGGCGCCGGGGATGCCGAACACGGCGGTAGTCAGCCACACGAACAGCACGTCGAGGCCGTACACGAGAGCCATCATCACGACGACGAACCCGAGGACCACGGCCGTGAACTTGACCAGTTCCTGCCGCGTGGGCGTGACGACCTTGCGCAGTTCCGCGATGACCTGACGGATGAAAAGAGCGATCCGCGCGAAGAAGTTGAGCTTCTTCTCGCGGGGCGCGCCGCGTTCTGCGACGATCTCGCCCCTCGCCTCGTCCTGCGTCATCGAACCACCTAGGTCGTTTCTCGTTGCCAGCGTGCGCTGTGCGCAGGGCGGACAGGAATCGAACCTGCAACCTGCGGTTTTGGAGACCGCTGCTCTGCCAATTGAGCTACCGCCCTAAGGCCCGCGGAGGGCCCGGGATGCGAAACCGACACACTTTCGCCAGGAATCTCTCGGGGAGGGATGCCGCCTGTGCGCGGGGCACGGCGAAAGAATGCAGATTTCGACTGCACTCCCCAGTCTATGCCATGTCCCCCGACGTGGCGAACCGCGCCGGGGGACGGGCACGACTCAGGCCATGCGGATCAGCTTCTTGTTCACGAACTCGTCGGCCGCGAGAAGCCCCATCTCACGCGCCGTGCCGCTGCGCTTCACGCCGCCGAACGGCAGCTCCGGCGAGTCGGCGAGCACGAGGTTCACGTAGACCATCCCGGCCTCGATCCGCTCCGCGATGCGCTCCGCCTGAGCGGCATCCGTCGTGAAGACGTACGACCCGAGGCCGAAGCCGGTGTCGTTCGCGATCGCCACGGCCTCGTCCTCTCCCGACACGCGGTAGACCGTCGCGACGGGGCCGAAGAACTCCTCGCCGTACGCATCCATGTCGCGCGTCACGCCCGTGAGGACCGTGCCGGGGTAGAAGGCGCCGTCGCGCGTCCCGCCGACCTCGAGCGTGGCACCCTGCGCGACGGCGCGCTGCACCTGCTGATCGAGGCGCTCGGCCGCGGCGAGGGACGACAGCGGGCCGAGCACGGTGTCCTCGGCGAACGGGTCACCGACCTTGGCCTCGCCGAGGGCGGCGGTGAACTTCGCGAGGAACGCGTCGTACAGGTCGTCGACCACGAGGAAGCGCTTGGCGCCGTTGCAGGACTGACCGTTGTTGTCGAGGCGCGCATCGACCGCCGCCTGCACGGCCGCGTCGAGGTCGTCGGTGGACAGGAGGATGAACGGGTCGGAGCCGCCGAGCTCCAGTGCGACCTTCTTCAGGTTGCGGCCGGCGACCTCGGCGACGGCGGCACCGGCGCGCTCCGAGCCGGTCACCGAGACGCCCTGCACGCGCGGGTCGGCGATGATCGCGGCGGCCTGGTCGTTGGTGACGCGGATGTTGACGTACGCCCCCTCGGGGAGCCCGGCGTCGCGGTAGATGAGCTGCAGGGCCTCCGCGGACTCGGGGCACTGCGGCGCGTGCTTGAGGAGGATGCTGTTGCCCACCGCGAGGTTCGGCGCGGCGAAGCGGGCGACCTGGTAGTACGGGAAGTTCCACGGCATGATGCCCAGCAGCGGGCCGAGGGCGGAGCGCCGGATGACCGCGGTGCCCTCGCCGAGGATGTCGATGGGGGTGTCGCCCGTGATCTTGTCGATGTTGTCGGCGTAGTACTCGGTGATGTCGGCGGCGAAGTCGACTTCGCCGAGCGCCGCTTCGAGCGGCTTGCCCATCTCGCGCACGATGATCGCGGCGAGGTCGTCGCGGCGCTCGCGGTGCAGCTGGGCCACGCGGCGCAGGGCCTCGGCGCGCTGAGCAGGGGCGGTCCGCGACCAGACGCGGAAGCCGTCGTGCGCGGCGGCGAGGGCGGCCTCGACGCCGGCGTCGGACAGGGTGTCGTACTCGGCGAGGGTCTCCCCCGTGGCGGGGTTGACGACGGCGTAGTCACTCATGTGGGGCTCCCGTTTTCGTGGTCGTGGTGGATGTCGAGGTCATCGGGCGAGGCGGCGGCCCCGACGCGCGCTGGCCGGGGCGTCGATCGCGAGCGTCTCACCGCGGAAGAACGCGGGCCTGCGGAAGTACTGCACCACCATGATGACCGCCCCGAGGACGATGATGGTGACGCCGAGGACGAACACGAGACCGACGCCGCCGACCTCGGATCCGCTGCCGTACTCGGGGTTCATGCTGTCGATCAGCGTCGTGACGAAGATCACCGCGAGGATGACGCCGCCCACGAGCGGGAACAGCAGGGTGAAGAACACGTTGCGCGCGGAGTCGAACCACTGCTTCCGGAAGTACCAGACGCACGCGAACGCGGTCAGCCCGTAGTAGAAGCAGATCATGATGCCGAGCGTGAGGATCGTGTCCGAGAGAACGTTGACGCTGACGACGCGCATCACCGCGTAGAACCCGGCGGCGACGATCGCGGAGACGATCGTGGCGTACCCCGGCGTGAAGAACCGCGGGCTGACCGTCGCGAACTTCGGCGGCAGCGCGCCGTAGTGGCCCATCGCGAGCAGTGTGCGGGCCGGCCCGACGAACGTCGACTGCAGCGAGGATGCCGAGCTGGTGAGCACCGCGAGCGAGACGAACGCGGCGAAGGGTCCGAGGATGGGTCCGGCGAGCGCGAAGAAGGCGTTGTCCTGGATCTCGGGGTTGCCGAGACCGTACTCGCCGTCGCCGATGCCGGCGAACATGATCATGGAGACCGCGAGCAGCAGGTACAGCGACACGATGGTCACGACCGTGATGGTCGCCGCGCGCCCGGGCGTCCTCTCGGGGTCCTTCGTCTCCTCGTTCATCGTCAGGGTGACGTCCCACCCCCAGAAGATGAAGATCGACAGCGACACCCCCGCCGCGAACGCGCTGAAGGACGACACCGCGAACGGGTTGAACCACGACCAGTCGAAGGGCGTCGGGTCGTAGGCATCCCCTCGGAGGACGTGCACGACGGCGACGACGGCGAACGCGACGAGCACGATCACCTGGAAGCCCACGAGAACGTACTGCAGCTTCTGCGTCGTCTGCATGTCGCGGTACGACACCACCGTCGCTCCGAGCACGAACAGGAGGCACACGACGATGTTGATCGGGAGATTGGATGCCAGGTCGGCGATGTCCGGCTGGCCCGTGAGCTGCGAGATCAGCAGGAAGAGGAAGTCCACCGCGATGCCGGCGAGGTTGGACAGCACGATGACGGTCGCGGCGATGAGCCCCCACCCGGCCATCCAGCCGATCCACGGCCCGAAGGCGCGCGCGGCCCAGGTGAAAGACGTGCCCGAGTCGGGCATGCGGTTGTTGAGCTCGCGGTAGCCGAAGGCGACGAGGAGCATCGGGATGAACCCGACGAGGATGATGGCGGGCACCTGCACGCCCACGGCCCCCACGGTGGGGCCGATCGCGGCGGTGAAGGTATATGCGGGGGCGATGCAGGAGATGCCGATGACGACGGCGCCGAGCAGGCCGATCGTGCCGGCGCTCAACCCCTTCTTCGACAGACCGCCGGCGTCGCTGCCGGTGGCGGGTGCGGGGGCGGTCATGGCCGCGATCCTTCCGGGGCGGAGGCGTCGGCACGGCTGCGTGGCACGACGACGAGGGGGACGGGGAGTTCGTGCAGCATCTTCGCCGCGGTCGAACCGAGGAACAGGCGGCGGGGCTGCGCGAGGCGGCTGCTGCCGACCATGACGAGCTCGGCGGGATCCCATGCGAGATCGCGGACGGCCTCTTCGATGCTGTCGCCGTCGGCGACGACGACCTCGGCGGCGACGTCGGTGGGCAGTTCGGTGCGCGCCTGGGAGAGCATCTCCTCGGCATGGGCGGCGCCCGCGATGCGGATGGCGCCGGTGGCGAGTCCCGGGGGCAGGTCGACGGTGACGAGCGAGAGCAGACGCAGGGGCACGGATGCGGCGGCGGCGAGCGCGATGCTCTCCTCCCGCAGCACGTCGGCTCCCGGCCTGCTGCCGATCGCGGTCGTGACCCGGCTGATCCCCACGGCGGGATCGACGCGCCGGGACCCCTCGGGGGCGAGGACGACGGGCACGTCGGAGGAGTGCAGCAGTTCGGAGGCGACCGAGCCCAGGCGATGGCGACCGCGCAGGCCGCCGTTGGCGGCACCCACGACGATGTATCCGGCGCCGATCTCGTCGGCGAAGGCCACGAGACCCTCCGCGAACGAATCGGCGTGGCGGATCCGTTCGCGGTGGGTCACGGCATCCCGGATCGTGGTCGCCGCCTCACGGAGCCACTGCTCGGCCTGCTCGCGCACGAGCCGGGCGTAGGCGGCATCCGGGGGCGTGATGACGCTCCGGGCGTCGTCGGGCAGGACGAGGACCACCTCGAGGGGTGCCTGGATCGCCCGAGCCAGCCGGATGCCGAGCGCGAGCGCGTCGGCTCCGGCGTCGGTCGCGGTGTAGCCCACGACCACCGGGGCGCTCATCCGCGTGCGCGATCGAGGATCTCGTCGGCCGCGCGGTGACCCTGGCGGATCGCGCCGTCGACGTGCTGGTACCCGGCACCGGCCATGTCGCTGCACGCGAGGTGGATCGGGCCGACCGGCTCGCGCAGGTCGGCGCCGTAGCGCTGGAGGCCGCCGAGGTCGAAGCTCGCGGCGTAGGCGCCGCGCGTCCACTCCTCCGTGCCCCAGTCGCTCTCGTAGTAGACGATCGGATTCTTGGCCTCGGGCCCGTAGTAGTGCGACAGCGACTCGAGGATGCGCTCCTTGCGCTCCTCGGCGCTCAGCCGGAACAGGTCGTCGGCGTTCTGGTCGGACACGAACCCGACGAGCGTGCCGCGCTCATCGCCGTGGTTGGTGTTGTCGTACGCCTCGTGCGACAGCTCGTACGGGCTGAACGCGGTGCCCGAGAGCCCCTGCTCGCGCCAGAACGGACGGTCGTAGACGGCGTGCACCTTGATGACGAACCCCATCGAGATGTGCTGGTGCATCTGGTGCTGCTTGCGCGGCAGCGGCGGCTCGAACGAAATCCGCGGGTACAGCACCGGGGCCAGGGCCAGGATCGCGAAGCGGGCGCGGACCGTCACGTCGTCGGTGATGACGGTGACGCCCGAGGCGGAGGACTTCGCGGCCTCGACCCGCGCCGTGAGCGCACGCAGGTCGTCGACCCGGCTGCCCGTCGCGGAATCCGCGGGCCGGTCCACCGCCACGGCGTCGGGGCCCCAGATGATGCGGCGCACCGGCTGGTTCAGCAGGACGTCGTCGCCGAGCCGCTCGGCGAGCAGTTCGGGCACCTGCTGCAGTCCGCCGACGACGCGCTTGTCGAGGATGAAGTCGGCGTCGACGAGGTGGGAATACGATCCCGCGGATGCCGCCATCAACAGCGACTGCAGGAGCGAGAACGTGTGCGCGGGCTTGGTGAGCATCGCCGAGCCGGTGGCGAAGGCGAGGTTGCGGACGGCCTCGTCGTCGTCGGTCTGCTGGCGGAGCCACGCGTCCCACGAGATCTTGTCCCACTCGGCGGCGTTCGGGTGCTCCCACGGCTTGTCCGGGTCGATCTCGGCGACCATGGCATCCAGGCGCGCGGTGATCTCGTCGATGAGGCGCTCGGTCTCGGGCGCGACCGGGAACATCTCCCCCGTGAAGCGCTTCGCGACCCCGTCCGGTCCGACGTAGACGCTGTCGCCCTCGCGGTAGCGGCTGTAGGTCGACAGGCCGAGGTCGGCGACGGTGTCGATGAGCGCCTGCTGATCCGGCGACACCCACTGGCCGCCGAGCTCGAGCATGGCTCCGTCGATCACGTCGGTCCACAGCCGGCCGCCGACGCGGTCGCGCGCTTCGAGCACGACGACCGACAGTCCGGCCTTGCGCAGGTCGTTCGCTGCGGTCAGTCCCGCGGCTCCGGCCCCGATGACGACGACGTCACGCGTGATCTCGCTCATGGAATCTTTCCTTCTGTCTCGGCGACTTGCCTCGGTGACCGGTGTCGGCGACCCGGATGGTGCGGACGAGGGGGCGGAGCGTTCGGGTCGCCTGCCGCCCCCTCGAGTCGTGCTGCTCAGTGACGCGCGAGCGCGCCGGCGACGACGTCCAGGCCCTCGTGGAGCAGATCGTCGCCGATGGACAGCGGCGGGAGGAACCGGATGACGTTCCCGTAGGTCCCGCACGTGAGCACGATCACGCCCTCGGCGATCGCGGCCTTGGCCACGGCCGAAGTCAGAGCGGCATCCGGAGCCCCCGTCGCCGGGTCGACGAACTCGGCGGCGATCATCGCGCCGTGGCCGCGGACGTCGCCGATGCGCGGGTCGTTCTTCTGCAGGGCGGTGAGGCGCGACAGGAGGATCTCGCCGATCTCCCGCGCCCGCTCGATCAGTCCGTCGTTCTCGAACGCGTCGATGGATGCCAGGGCTGCGGCGCACGCGATCGGGTTGCCGCCGTAGGTTCCACCGAGGCCGCCGGTGTGGGTGGCATCCATGATCTCGGCGCGGCCGGTCACGGCCGCGAGCGGAAGGCCGCCGGCGATGCCCTTCGCGGTGGTGACGAGGTCGGGGACGATGCCGAAGATCTCGGACGCGAACATCGCACCGGTGCGGGCGAAGCCGGACTGCACCTCGTCGGCGATGAAGACGACGCCGTTCGCGTGGCACCACTCGACCAGCGCCGGGAGGAAGCCGTCGGCGGGGACGATGAAGCCGCCCTCACCCTGGATGGGTTCGATGATGACCGCCGCGAGGTTCTCGGCACCGACCTGCTTCTCCATGACGGAGATGGCCTTGGCCGCCGCCTCGGGGCCGGACAGGCCGTCACGGTACGGGTAGGACAGCGGCGCGCGGTACACCTCGGCGGCGAACGGACCGAAGCCGCTCTTGTACGGCATGTGCTTCGCCGTCAGCGCCATCGTGAGGTTGGTGCGGCCGTGGTAGGCGTGATCGAACGCGACGACCGCGTGACGGCCGGTGTGCTTGCGGGCGATCTTGATCGCGTTCTCGACCGCTTCGGCGCCGGAGTTGAACAGCGCGCTCTTCTTCGCGTGGTCGCCGGGGGTGAGGCGGTTGAGGGCCTCCGCCACCGAGACGTACGAGTCGTAGGGCGAGACCATGAAGCACGTGTGGGTGAACGCGGCGACCTGCTCCTGCACGGCGGCGACGACGGCCGGGTGAGAGTTGCCGACCGAGGTCACGGCGATGCCGGAACCGAGGTCGATGAGCGAGTTGCCGTCGGCATCCACGACCACTCCCCCGCCCGCCGCGACGGCGTGGATGGGGACGGTGTGCCCGACACCAGCCGAGACCGCGGCGGCCTTGCGGTCGAGGAGCTCCTGCGAGCGGGGGCCGGGGATGCTCGTGACCAGGCGGCGCTCCTGCGGGAGCGAGGGTCCGCCGACGGGGGGCGCGGTGACGGTGTGCGGTGCGGTCATGTCCGCGAGCGTAGGGAAGGCGGCCGCGGCCCGATACCCTCCGTGCTGTACATTTCCCCTACCCGGCTGTACAAAACGTACAGCGGATTCCGCGGGAGCCCCATGGATGCCACCGACACCCCCACCCTCGGCGCGCTACTGCGTCGCCCCGACCTGCACCTGCGCCTCGAGAACGGCGCGCCCGACGACCTCGCGCGGCCGGTGCGGTGGGTGCACAGCAGCGACCTCGCCGACCCCACGCCGTTCCTCTCCGAGGGGCAGGTGCTCCTGACCACGGGCACGCAGTTCCAGGGGCGGGGGGCGACGTCCGCCGTCGACTACGTCCAGCGACTCACTGCGCGGGGCGTCGCGGGCCTCGGGTTCGGCACGGAGGTGGTGCGCGACGGCATCCCTCCCGAACTCGCCACCGCCTGCCGCGACGCCGGTCTCCCGCTGTTCGAGGTGCCGTACCGCACGCCGTTCATCGCGGTCGCCCGCGCCAACGCCGAGGCGATCGCCGCCGAGGCGTACGCCCGCCGCACGTGGGCGCTGTCGGCGCAGCGCGCGATCGCCCTCGCGGCGCTGCGCCCCGACGGGCTCGGCGCGACGCTCGCGGAACTCGCGCGACAGCTCGGCACGTGGGTGGGACTGTACGACGCGGCCGGTGAACTCACCCGCGAGCATCCCAGCGGCGACCTGGATGCCGCGACCTCGGCGTCGCTCGGCACCGAGGTGGCCACGGTCCTGCGCCGGGGCGCACGGGCGGCCTCGGCGCTGCGCATCGCCGACCGCCCGTTCACGCTGCAGACGCTGGGCCGCGGCGGACACCTGCGCGGCGTCATCGCGATCGCGGCCGGTGAACTCGACCAGGAGGGTCGGGGCGTCGTCACCGCCGTCATCGCGATGGCCGGCCTCGCGTTCGAGCAGCACCAGGGACTCAGCCGGGCCCGCGGCGCGTTGCGGGCGGGGCTCCTGCAGTCGCTCCTCACCGACGATCCGACGCTCGCGCGCCGCATCGCGCGCGACGCGTGGGGACCGCTGCCGACGGCGCCCGTCGTGGTCGCCCTCACCGACGCCGCGGCCACGCGCAGCGGGGGCCTCGCGGAACTCCTCGAGCTGCGCGCGGAGGAGCGCCGCGGCGCGGTGTTCTTCGGCCGCGCGGACGACGGCGTCGTGATCGTGGTGCCGGCCGACGAGCGGCAGGCGATCCAGGAAGCGGCGGAGCGCTTCGGCGCCCGGATCGGGGTGTCCGAACCCACCGGGTACGACCGCTTCGCCGCCGCGGTGGAGCAGGCCCGCGTCGCCCGGGATCGCGGGCGCGATGCCGTGACGACGTTCGGCGAGGTCGCGGCATCCGGAGTCCTGTCCGCGCTCGGGCCCGACGCCCCGACGCTCGCGGCCGCCGAACTCGCCCCCCTCACCTCCCACGACGCGGCCGAGGGGTCGCGCCTCGTCGAGACGCTCCGCGCGTGGCTCGACCACGACTGCTCGCACGAGCTCACCGCGCAAGCGCTCGGCGTGCATCGGCACACCGTGCGCACGCGCCTGGCCCTCGCCGAACGTCTGCTCGACCGCGACCTGTCGTCGTTCGCCACGCGCGCCGAGCTGTGGGCCGCGTTGCGGGTGCAGCCGGCCTGAGTCCTGGCATCCGGCACAACCTCAGTGATCAGCGCAGCGTCAGCCGGATCGGAGCGGATGCCGATGAGGTCGTGCGGATCGCGGAGCGAACGCCCCCACACGCGCGTCACTTCGGGGCGTGGGCCTCCAGGAACTCGTACACCTCGGTCGTGTCGACGCCGGGGAACGCCCCCGTCGGCAGCGTCGCGAGCAGGGTCCGGGGCGTGCGGACGTTGGGCCAGGCGTTGTCGCGCCACGACGCCTCGAGGTCCGCGGGCGGACGGCGGCAGCACACCTCGACCGCGTGCCGCGAGACTCCGCGGTGGGGGGTGTCGCGCCCGCGGAACCACTTGGTGTCGTCGAACCGCACGCCCACACTCACCGAGTGCGCGCCCTCGCTCGACTGCTCCACACGGGCGGTGCACCAGTACGTGCCGTTGCCGGTGTCGGTGTACTGGTAGTACGGGTTGAAGCGGTCGTCCTCGTCGAAGACGACGCGGCTCGTCCAGCGGCGGCAGCACATCTGCCCCTCGATCGACCCCAGCCGATCCGTCGGGAAGTTCACGTCGTCGTTCTCGTACGCCTTCGTGATCGTCCCCGATTCGTGCACCTTCAAGAAGTGCACCGGGATGCCGAGGTGCACCGTCGCGAGATTCGTGAAACGGTGCGCGGCCGTCTCGTACGACACCGAGTACGTGTCGCGGAGGTCCTCGATGCTGAGGACGCGGCGGGCCTTGGCCTCGGTGAGCGCGGCTACCGCGTGCGCTTCGGGGATGAGGAGGGCACCGGTGAGGTAGTTCGTCTCGACGCGCTGGCGGAGGAATTCGCCGTAGCTCTTCGGCTCGGTGTGCCCGAGCATGCGGCTCGACAGCGCCTGGAGCACCGACGCCCGCGGGTCGCCCTTCGCCACCCGCGTCGACAGGTAGAGCCGACCGTTCTTCACGTCGGCGATGCTGCGCGTGGTCTGCGGCAGGTCGGGCACGTAGTGCAGCGAGAAGCCCAGGTACGCGGCGATGTCGCTCGCGGCGCGCTGCGTGAGCGGACCGTCGGGGTGGTCGACGGCGGCGCGGATCTCGGATGCCGTGCGCTCGAGCTCCGGGAAGTGGTTGTCCTGCGTGCGCATGAGGCGGCGGAGCGCGACGTTCGCCCGGCGCGCCTCCTCGGGGGTGGCGGACCGCTCGTCGCGGAGGCGCTCGATCTCGGCCTGCAGCGCGAGCATCGCGGCGAGCGCCTCATCGGGCACGGTCTTTCCGACGCGGAACGGCGTGATGCCGAGGGCCTGGAACGTCGACCCGCGCATGGCGCGCTCGACGGCGACCTCGAGGGAGGCGCGCGCGTCGAGGGGCTCGGCATCCAGGAGAGCGTCCAGACCCGTGCCGAGCGCGCGGGCGATCGCCTGCAGGAGCGTGAGCTTCGCCTCGCGCCGGCCGGTCTCGATCATCGACATCTGGCTGGGCGCGCGGCCGACCGCGGCGGCGAGTTCGTCGAGCGTCATCCCGCGCGCCGTCCGCAACTGCCGGATGCGTTTGCCGATCGTGAGCGTGTCCACGCCCTCATCGTCGGATGCCGCGGCGGGGGCGGTGAGGGAGACTCCGGTGTCCATGTCGGGATGATCTCACCGAAACGGAAGAACGGCAAAACTTCACAGCAGGTTTCTCGGTTCGGGTGGTGATTCTTCGCGGACAGTGGTCTCCACGGGCACCGATGCCCGGCACCCGAAGGAGGACGACATGACGATCCAGGCCACCCCCGCCCAGCCGCCCCTGCGCCCCGGCGACCAGACCGAGACCGCCGATGAGATCCGCGCCGCGTGGGAGAACGACCCGCGGTGGGACGGCATCGAGCGCACGTACACGGCCGAGGACGTCGTCCGACTCCGCGGCAGCGTCCGCGAGGAGTCCACGCTCGCCCGCCGTGGTGCGGAGAACCTCTGGAACCTCCTCCACACCGAGGAGTACATCCGGGCCCTCGGCGCCTACACCGGCGGTCAGGCCGTCCAGCAGGTGCGCGCGGGTCTGAAGGCCATCTACCTCTCGGGCTGGCAGGTCGCCGCGGACGGCAACCTCGCGGGTCAGACCTACCCCGACCAGAGCCTCTACCCCGCCAACTCGGTGCCGGCGGTGGTCCGTCGCATCAACAACGCGCTGCTCCGGCAGGACCAGATCGAGCGCGCCGAGGGAGACATCACCCAGGACTGGCTCGCGCCGATCGTCGCCGACGCCGAGGCCGGCTTCGGCGGCCCGCTCAACGCCTACGAACTGGCGCAGTCGCTGATTCAGGCGGGGGCCGCCGGCATCCACTGGGAGGACCAGCTCGCGAGCGAGAAGAAGTGCGGCCACCTCGGCGGCAAGGTGCTCGTGCCGACGCAGCAGCACATCCGGACGCTCAACGCCGCCCGGCTCGCCGCCGACGTCGCGGGCGTGCCGACCGTGATCATCGCGCGCACCGACGCGTTGGCCGCCGACCTGCTCACGAGCGACGTCGACCCGCGCGACGCGGAGTTCCTCACCGGCGAGCGCACCAGCGAGGGCTTCTACCGGGTGCGTCCGGGACTGGATGCCGTCATCTCGCGCGGTCTCGCGTTCGCCCCGTACGCCGACCTGCTCTGGGTCGAGACGGGTGAGCCCGACATCGAGCTCGCCCGTGCTTTCGCCGAGGCGATCCACGCCCGTTACCCGGGCAAGCTGCTCGCCTACAACTGCTCGCCGAGCTTCAACTGGAAGCGTCACCTCGACGACGCGCAGATCGCCACGTTCCAGGCCGACCTGGCCGCGATGGGATACGCGTTCCAGTTCATCACCCTCGCGGGCTTCCACGCCGTGAACCACTCGATGTTCGACCTCGCCCGCGGCTACGCCGAACGCGCCATGAGCGCGTACGTCGAGCTGCAGGAGGCCGAGTTCGCCGCCGAAGCCAACGGGTACACCGCCACGCGCCACCAGCGTGAGGCGGGCACCGGCTACTTCGACGTCGTCTCGACCGCGCTCAACCCCGACAGCGCCACGCTCGCCCTCGCCGGCTCCACCGAGACCGCGCAGTTCCACTGACACCCCTCTTCGCCTCTCGAGTGTCCAAGACACCGAGGCTCACACGAAAGCCACGATCATGACCCTCATCGAACCCCCACCCACCACCGACCGACGCGGCCCCGAGGCCGCGGCATCCACCCCCGCTCCGCACCTGCGGATCGAGCGCCCGCTCGAGGGCCGCGACCGGGAGATCCTCACGCCCGCCGCGCTCGCCTTCCTCACCGAGCTGCACGACCGCTTCGGTCGTCGGCGTCACGACCGGCTCGCCGCGCGGGAACGCCGCCGCTTCGAGATCGGCAACGGCGACGACCCGCACTTCCGGTCCGAGACGGCGCACATCCGCGAAGACCCGTCGTGGCGCGTCGCCGGCGCCGGTCCCGGCCTCGAGGACCGCCGCGTCGAGATCACGGGTCCGACCGACCCGAAGATGACGATCAACGCGCTGAACTCCGGCGCGCGGGTCTGGCTGGCCGACCAGGAGGATGCCACCTCCCCGACGTGGCGCAACGTCATCGGCGGCCAGCTCTCGCTGTTCGACGCGATCCGCGGGCAGCTGAGCTACACCAGCCCCGAGGGGAAGGAATACCGCGTCACCGCCGAGCGCACGCCCACCATCGTGATGCGCCCGCGCGGCTGGCACCTGCCCGAGAAGCACATCACCGTGATCGATCGCGCGGGCCGCGAGCTGCCGGCATCCGGTTCCCTCGTGGATTACGGGCTGTACGTCTTCCACAACGCGCACGCGCTCATCGCGGCGGGGCGCGGACCGTACTTCTACCTGCCGAAGATCGAGTCCGCCGACGAGGCGCGGCTCTGGGACGACGTCTTCTCGTTCACCGAGGAGCGCCTGGGTCTCGCCCACGGCACGATCCGCGCGACGGTGCTCATCGAGACGCTCCCGGCGGCGTTCGAGATGGAGGAGATCCTCTTCGCCCTCCGCGACCACTGCGCGGGTCTCAACGCCGGCCGCTGGGATTACATCTTCTCGATCATCAAGACCTACCGCGGGCGCGGGGCGCGGTTCGTGCTCCCCGACCGGAGCGAGGTCACCATGACGGTGCCGTTCATGCGGGCGTACACCGAACTGCTCGTGCGCACGTGCCACAAGCGCGGCGCGTACGCGATCGGCGGCATGAGCGCGTTCATCCCCAACCGCCGCAAGCCCGAGGTGACCGAGGCCGCGTTCGAGAAGGTCGCCGCCGACAAGCGGCGCGAGGCCGGCGACGGCTTCGACGGCACGTGGGTGGCCCACCCCGACCTGATCCCGGTGGCCCGCGCGGAGTTCGACGCCGTGCTCGGCGACCGCGAGAACCAGATCGAGCGACTGCGCGAGGACGTCGAGGTGCGCCCCGCGCAGCTGCTCGACCTGCGGATCGGCCTGCCGATCACCGCGGGCGGGGTGCGCGGGAACGTTTCGGTGGCGATCCGCTACATCGAGGCCTGGCTGCGGGGCCTGGGGGCCGTCGCGATCGACGACCTCATGGAGGACGCCGCGACCGCCGAGATCTCGCGCTCGCAGATCTGGCAGTGGATCCATCAGGACCGTTCCACCGCCGACGGCACGCGCATCACGCGCGAGTACGTCGAGGGGCTGCTCGGCGACGTGCTCGCCGAGACGCCCCGCGTCGAGGGCGACCGTTTCGACGACGCCGCCGAGGTGTTCCGCGAGGTGGCGCTGCGCGAGGAGTTCCCCGCGTTCCTCACGCTGCCGGCGTACGCGAAGTACCTCGACTGACGGGGTGCGGAGGGCCGGGGCCGTGTCGCCCCGGCCCTTCGTGCGCGTCAGGACGCCGCGGACCGGAAGCGGCGCGGCTTCCCCTCCCCCAGCTCGACGAGACGCTCGACGCGCTCGATCTCCAGGGGCTGACCGAGCGTCGCCGTGAGCGCACGGGCGATCGCCTCGGCATCCCCTCCCGCGATGCGCACCGCGACGCTCCCGTCCGCGCGCTGTTCGACCGTCCAGCCGAGGGCCCCGTGGCTCTGCAGCTGCTGCGTCAGGTCGACCGAGGGCACGCGCGTGCCGGCCGCCGTGACGAAGTCGACGTGCTCGCGCCCCTCGAGGTCGGCGATCCCGACCCCGCCGTCCGGCAGCGTGACGAGGCGCCCGACGTCGCCGGTCCGGTAACGGACGAGAGGAAGCAGCGGGTTCTCGCCCGCGGTGACGGTGATCTCGCCGCGCTCCCCCTCCGGCACCGGCCGCCCGGAGGGGTCGAGCACCTCGACGAGGACGCGCCGATCGAGCACGCGGAAGGGACCGTCGTCGGTGCGCGCGGCGATCGGACGCGTCTCGTGCAGGCCGTACACGTCGATCACCGGGCACGCGAACGCGGCCTCCAGCGCGGCGCGGAGGGGAGCCGACAGCTCCATCGCGCCGGAGAAGAGCGCGAGCGGCCGGACGACATCCCGCAGGTCGCCGTCGAGCAGCTCGGCGAGGCTCGTCGGATTCCCCGTGATCACCTGCGGATCGGCGTCGCGCAGGAACCTCCGCCGGTGGGACGCCTCCCGCCACGCCCCGGCATCCAGGTTCACGCGGGCCATCGCGCGCTGCGCGAAGCCGCTCACGATCGAGACGTATGTGAACGCCTGCCGCTGCTGCAGGACCCACAGGAGCGCGAGCCGTTCGCCGTCCGGATGCCAGTCGGCCCCGGCCTCGCGCGCGAGCCGGACCAGCAGATGAAAGCCCCGCGCGACCTCCTCGACATCGTCCGGGATCACCAGTGCCGCCCCGGTCGACCCCGAGCTCGTGCCGTGCAGCATCCGATCCAGGTCGGCATCCAGAGGCACGAAGGCCGAGACATCGGCGACGAGATCGGCGCGCGAGACGGTCGGGAAGTCGGACAGGGATGCCAGCCTCCCCCGGCCGCGGTAGAACGGCAGTCGACGCGCGATGTCGAGGTGCGCCTCGAGCCAGCCGTCGAGCGGGAGCGGGTCGCGCGTGCGGGCCACGGCGGCGGCGTCGAGCCGGTCGCCCGTCGCGTGGACCCACCGCGGGGCGGCGGGGTGCGTACGCCACCGCTCGAGACGCCGTGCGCCGTCGGCATCCAGGGTCGGCCAGCGTTCCGCGTCGGTGAGGACCGCCGACGACCCGGGTGCGTACTCGCCGAGCGCGAGCGGGTCGTCCGGGTCACTCACTGGAGTACCTCGCCGACGCCTCGCGCGACCGCGCCTCGGCGAGACGGCGCGCGATCTCCTCGCGGTGCCGGTGGGCGGCGTACGCCTCGGCGAGCGCGGCGCTCCGGCGGAGGGAGTCACGCGCGTCGAGGAGGGCGCGCGCGGTGTCGGCGTCCTCCCCGGCGGGGAGGAACCCCGCCCAGAGGAGGAAGGTGCGGGCCGCTTCCTCGCGACGTTCGGCGTCCGAGAGCCAGTCGAGCGGGTCGGTGACCGCGGCGAGGCGAAGGGCGAGCGCATCGACGGCACGGAGGGCGATGCCCGTGGACAGGGGCGGGTCGAACGGGGCGACGAGGTCCTCGCTCGCGAGCACCCACAGCCCGATGGCCGCGGCGAGACGCACGCGCGGATCCTCGGCGTGGGCGACCGCGGCCGGAGCGCGCCCGGCGATGTCTCCCGCGAGCGCGGCGATCGACACGCCCTCGTCGAGGAACGGCCGCGGCACGCTCGACAGCCGGGCGCCGATCTCGTCGACCGACGGGCCGGGGCGCGCGGCCGCCCACGCGGCGTCCTCGGTCGGGGCGAGCGCCGCCCAGGCCCGCAGCAGGTCGTCCGACTCAGCCACCCAGCACCTCCGCCAGTCGCGCGCAGACGGCCGGGGCATCGTCCATGTGTTCGATGTAGAGCACGTCGTAGCCGGCCGCGTCGGCGAGCTCCGCGACCCGGTGCTGCCCGTCGAGCACGACGAGCGTCGCCGTCGTGAGGGTCCCGCGCACGCGCGCCGCGACGTCGGCGCGCTCGGGATCGCCGTCGCCGAACAGAGACGTGAGCCCGTCGTCCGAGAGCACGACGAGGTGGCGGCGGTCGGCGGCATCCGGGGTCGACAGCCCCGCGTAGCGGCGCTCCAGGAGGTCGAGGGGGAAGGTCGTCCCGCCGCTGTAGAAATAGGCCAGCTCGGTGACCACGCGCGCGGGGTCGCGGGTGAAGTCCTCGGCCCCGGCGACCTGCCCGGGACCGGAGAAGCTCGTCACCCGCACACGCCCTCCCCCGCGGAGCACCGACAGCGCGAGGATCGTGCCCGCGAGCACGGCCGGTGAGCCCGAACGCGGATACGGCATCGATCCGGAGCTGTCGATGTACAGGTCGACCGCGAGGCCCGTGCGCACCGGTGGCGGGTCGTCGACGAGGAACGAGCGGCGCCGCGTCGTCACGCCCGGCACGACCACCCCCGCCGCCTGGAGGCTCGCGGGCCAGTCGACGTCGGCGAGGTCGTCGCCGACCTCCCACGTCTCGAGGGGGCCGGGGAGATCGGGGACGGTCGGTTTCGGCGCCCGCTGCGTGAACGGACGGACCCACCGGCTGGCCTCGGCGCGGTACCACGCGGCCAGGACCTCGTCCGGATTCGCGTCCCGGTACAGCTCGAGCGTGCGCGAGATGCCGAGGGTCTGTCCGCGGCCATCGCTCGGACCACCGGCATCGCCCGGGCGCGACGGCAGGGCCTCCTTCAGCCGCCGGTCGGCGAACACGCGACCCAGCTCCCCCGCGGACGCCGGGGCGGTGTCGGCGGCGCACGCGATCGGGACGCCCGTCATCTCGTCGTCGGCGCGGGGATCGACGAGATACGGCGCGACGATGACGCCGAACCGCAGCGCCCCGGACACGGCATCCCCCGCGAAGGTCCGCACGAGCGCGGCGAGCGAGTCGGCATCCAGGGCCGGGCGCGTGAGGGTCGCGGCCGCCAGTTCGTCGGCCACCCGCTGTGCGTCGCGACGCCGCTCGCGCAGCTTCCGTTCGGCCTCGCGGTGCCTCTCCGGGGTCTGCTCGATCGGGATCTCGGGCTCGGGCGCGGGGGGCGCGGCCAGCGGCGGCGGCTGCGGATCGCAGAGCGTGCCCGCGGCGAGGTTCCACAGCAGCTCGTACGTGCGGAGGTAGACCCACCACAGCCGGCTCGGCGAGTCGCGGGACGCGCGATACAGCGCGCGGGACAGGCGTACGATCCCGGGCTCGCCGGGTCCGTCGCGACGGCGCTGCAGGACCGCGACCCGGGAGTTCACGAGGAGATCGGTCCACAGGTTCGACAGCAGCGACAGATCCGCATCGCGGATCGCGTACGCGCCCGCGGCGTGCAGCGCCCGGGCGAGCTGATGACGGATCTTCAGCGCATCCAGGCGCGTGCTCGGCGCGAGGACGTGGTGGCCGAGCTCGTGCGCGAACACGCTCTCCCACTCGTCGGCACCGCCGAAGGCCGTGACCATGTCGGGGTCCACGGTGATCGACGGCGGGAAGCTGAACCACGCCGGCGCCCCCTGCACCGATCCCGCGCCGGGGTCGAGGACGGCGTCGTGCATACGCACGCCCCACAGCTCCTGCGCGGACTCCCACGCGGCCCGCTCGAGCGACGTCATCGCGCTCATGCCGCGTCCGCCACGTGGATCCAGGCGAGGTAGGAGTCCGGGAAGGTGACGAGGGATGCCGGTCCCCCGAGGCCCTCCTCGGGCTCGTCGACCGCGCGGAGCGGGGTCAACCGCGACCCCCACACGTCGGCGTCGATCCGCCACCACCGCTCGCCCGTGCGCACCGCGAAGGCACCGGCCGGGCCGAGGGGACGGCCGTCCGTCGGGGGCTGCGTCCAGGCTCCACCGAGACCCGCGAAGCCGCCCACCGCGCAGACGTACCCGCGCTGCTCGGCGCGGCCCGGCCACCAGAACCGGTCGGTGCGCTGATGCTCGAGGAAGGGCTCCACGTCCGTGGCATCCATCCCGAGGGTGGCGGCGATCGCGTCCGCGGCCGCGGGCATCGCCGCGGCGATCCGCGACAGCGCGTCCTCGCGCAGGCCCAGGACCCCCGCGCGCCACCCGGCGATGCCCGCGAGATGCTTCGGATCGAGGGCGCTCGAGCCGGCTGCCGCCTGCCCCGCGCCGAACTCGGCGCGGAACCGGTCGGCGGAGCCCCCGGCGGCGGCGACGTTCCGGGCGGCGAGCCCGAGGTCGAGGCCGTCCACGGGCTCCGGTGATCCGACCGGGACCGTGCGGTCCGCGAGGTGTCCGGGCCGACGGATCATGGCCGCCGCTCGACCCACCGGACGTACGCGGTGTAGCGCTGGTGCAG
Source organism: Microbacterium sp. T32 (assembly GCF_001619615.1). Classification (GTDB taxonomy): domain Bacteria; phylum Actinomycetota; class Actinomycetes; order Actinomycetales; family Microbacteriaceae; genus Microbacterium. The sequence goes on along the minus strand of NZ_LQQP01000007.1, from coordinate 43,444 downwards.
GTACTTCAGCGCCATGAGGTCGTCGAAGTCGCGCCCGTACAGCTTGCCGGTGCCCGCCATCGTGCGCAGCAGCGACTCGATGGCCGTGATGCGACGCCCCGCCTCGAGCGCGGTCACGCCGTCGAGTCCGGCATCCGCCTGCGCGAGGAGCGCCCCGACCGGGTCGTCCTTCCCGCGCCCGAGCGCGTCGTACTGTCGGCACGACTCGGCGAACAGGTCGGTGAGCCAGCTCAGCACGTCCGTGCTCAACTCGCGCTCGGCCCCCACGTCGAAGCGCGGGTGCGTCGGGTTGGGCAGCAGTTTCCCGCGCAGGACGAAGGGCAGGACGGCGGCGACGTCGGCGACCGACACCGCTTCCCGGCCGCGGAACCACGCGATCGCCTTGGCATAGACGACGAGGGTCTGCAGCGCCCGCACCGACAGACCGTTGAGCGTCTGCGCGCCGGGGTCGCTCATGAGGTCGGCACCGGAGTTCGCCTCGATGGCCTCGGCGACCCTGCCGCCGCCCGTGGTCACGGTGTCCTTCGTGCGGTACTCGAACCGGCGACCGCCGCCCTGCACGAACTCGAAGTGGCTGAGGAAGAACTCCAGGCGCCGCCGTACGTCGGCAGGAACGGGGACCGCGCGGATCGCCGCGCGCATCGCGGTCTGCTCCTCGGCCGCGAACACGAGCTCGGACGGGACGTGCTCCTCGGGCTTCTCGCCCGCCTCCACGCGGGCGACCAGCTCGTCGAAGAAGCGGCTGTTGAAGCCGGCGGCCGGCACCGTGACGTCCATGCGGTCGCGCAGCGCCTGGATCACGGGGAACGTGCCGCCGCCCGCGTCGTCGTTCGCGGTGAAGAACCAGCTCTCGACACCGCTCGCGGGTGCGGTGCGGCGCATCTGGTCGTGGCTCTCGACGTACCCCTCCGCGACCATGGTCAGCAGCGCCGACTGCGTCTTCGTCGGGATCCGGTTGTATTCGTCGACGATCTTCACCGGCCGCGTGAGCCACTCGCGCCACGCGATGCCGATGTCCGAGAGCCGCTCGGCGCTCATGAGGTCGCGCGGGAGCGGGATGCCGACGAGGTCGCTGATCGTGAGCTGCGGCTGGCCCTGCTGCACACCGCGGCGCACCTCGTCGGGGCTCGAGCCCGCGAGCACCCCCATGAGGACGGCGACGGTGGTCTTCCCGCGTCCCGGTCCGCCGATGAGGAGGCACTTGCCGCCGACGGCGAAGGTCAGCAGCGGCAGCAGCACGTTCGACGAGTACGACGGCTCACTCGGCAGCGTCAGCTCGGCCCCGGCATCCCCCAGTGTGAACGACAGCGCCGGGCCGGAGGAGAACTCGACGTCGTAGTAGGGCGAGATGACGGCCCGGTTGACGATCCAGTAGTACGTCTGACGCAGCTTCTCGTCGAGAGGGACCGCGGAGTCGTCGGTCTCGGCCCGGAACAGGTCGTCCGCGGTGAGCGGGGCGACCCCGTCCTCCGGATGCGGCGTGGTGGGGGCTTCCGAGAGCTTGTGCCAGCGGTCCGACATCGCGCCAGCCTAACCCGCGGCCCGGCGCCGCAGAGCCTCTTGCTCGGCCAGGGGCCGACCCTCTAGGGGAGCCTCGAACGCGGTCCACCGGGCGACGGCCGCACGCACCTCGGGCAGCGCGGCGGCGAGCCTCTCCGCCACCGACCCGCGCACCTCGAGCCACGGCACGGGCTGCGCCGCGAGCACCGCGCGGAAGCGCTCCTGCATGTCGGCGCGGATGTGCTCACCGTCGCGCATGCCGTCCTGCACGAAGGGGATCTCGTCACCGGTCAGCACATACAGGGCCGGGCGGTGCACGGCCGCGCGCGCGTGGATGCGGTCGGCGACCGTGCCCACGTACCGCTCGTGCCACAGCGCCGTGGCCAGCACGTCCGTGTCGCACACGAGCACCGGGACGGGCACCCGCCGCAGCGCGTCGCGCTCCCACTCGATCTGCCGATCGACGATGAGGTCGAACTCGTCGCTCCGCCACGGCGCGTCGAGACCGCCCTCGCGCGTCACGCTGATCTCGCGGCCGTACTCCGGCACCCACAGCGTTCCGAGCTCGGCGGCGAGCGCCTCCGCCAGCGTCGTCGAGCCGGTCGACTCCGCGCCGAGCACGACGATGCGCGCGGCGAGGTCCGCCCGTGTCGCGGGCGACAGCTCCGACCAGTGACCGGCGAGATCGCCACGGATCGCGGTGCCCGACACCGGGTTCACGACCCGACCCGGGTCGATCTGCACCCACTCGGCATGAAGCCTCCGGGCGAGTTCCGCGCCGTAGTCGTCGGAGGTGAACACCGCGTCGACGGGTTCGTCGAGAAGACCGCGGATCGTCGCGGTGTGCGCGTCCCACGCGGTCTCGGAACCGAAATCGACGGGGGTGTCGTCGACGAGATCGACCACGCGCACGGTCGGGTGCCCCTCGCGGATCCACGCGGCGCGTCGTTCGAGTGGAATGGATTCGACGGATGCCGCGATGACCTCGACCGTGACACGCTCGCACGCCCGCACGGCGGAGCGGATCAGGTGAGCGTGCCCGGCGTGCAGTGGGTAGAACTTCCCCACCACCACCCCGTGGCGGAACCGCCGCTCAGACACGTGCATCCGCGGGCGCCGCGGTCGCCGTCCCCTCGCGCAGCACGCGATGCCAGCCGCGCCACCCGCCGATGCACAGCACGACGAACAGGGCGTAGAGGGCGGCGATGATCCACAGTCCGGTCGCGATCGACAGGGCCACGAAGGCGATGTCGACGGCGATCCACACCGCCCAGTTCTCGATCCACTTGCGGTTCAGCATGTACTGCGCGACCAGGCTCGCCGCCGTCGTGCCGGCGTCGGCGAGCGCGACCTGCGAGTCGGTGAACGTCGCCAGGAGCCACGTCAGGACGGCCATCCCGACGACTCCCGCGACGATCAGCCACGGGACGGCCCGCCGGGGCGTCCGGGCGACGTAGTCGCGGTCGTGCTCGACCCCGCGCGTCCACCGGATCCAGCCGTGGACGCCGAGCGCGAGGTAGACGAGCTGCAGTCCCGCCGACGCGTACAGTCCCGCCGGCACGAACACGACGAGGAAGACGGCGTTGTTGGCGATGCCGATGGGGTAGGTCCAGACATTTCGTCGGGCGGCGAGGAGCACGCACGCGGCCCCCGTCGCGAACCCGAGGATCTGCATCCATTCGGTCAGGATCCACTCGATCACCCGTCGAGCCTACGTGGACGCCGTCGACGTCCGGCGCCTCACTCCCTGCCCGGGTCGCGCGGGGCGAACCGCCGGAGGCTCGCGCGCGAGGTCAGTCGCGCCGCGGCGAGCGACCCGGCGACGGCGAGGAAGATCGGCAGCAACAGGTCGAAGCCCGTGCCGGTGAACTCGATCACGAGCACGATCGCGGTGAACGGCGCGCGCATGTTCGAGGCGAGGAACGCCGCCGCGGCCACGATCGCGAGGCCCGTGGCATCCGCTCCCGGCCACACGAACGCCCAGCCCGCGGCGGCCGCCGCGCCCAGGCTCGCGCCGATCGCGACGGACGGCTGCAGCGTGCCGCCGACCGCGCCGGAACCGAGCGACACCACCGTCGCGGCGTACTTCAGCGCGGCGAGGGCGAGCAGCAGCAGCGCAGGCTGGCTGAGGTCGAAGCCGGCCGTCGCAAGTGCCCGGCCGTTGCCGAGGATCAACGGGAACACGGTGCCGAGCGCACCGACCGCGGCGAAGGTCAACGGCAGCGCGACGAGGAGCTTCCACCCCGTCGGGCGGACCTTCGCCAGGAGCGACGTCACGGCCCCGAAGCTCGTCGCGCCCCACCCCATCAGCGGTCCGATGAGGATCGCCGCCACGATGAGCGACGCGTTCACGTCGAGGGATGCCACGTGGTACAGCGAGTCGTCGCCGACCAGCGGCCGCGCGACGAGGGTCGCGATGGCGCTCACGGCGAGCGCGACGACCGCGGCGCCGACGCTGAACTGCGCGAGGAGGATCTCGATCGCGAAGAGCGCGCCGCCCAGCGGCACGTTGTACACCGCGGCGAGACCCGCGCCCGCGGCGGCGGCGATGAGGATGCGTCCCCAGCGCGCGTCGAGGCGGAACCACCGCACGATCTTCGATCCGGCCATCGCGGAGAGTTCGCGCGGGGCGACCTCCTTGCCGATCGAGGCGCCGAGGGCGACGGAGGTGACCTGGATCACGGTGTCGGCGAGCGTCTCCCACCAGGGCATGTGCGCGCCCGCGACGCCCTGCTCGACCGTCGCGATCCTGCGACCGAAACGGCGCAGCAGGTACCAGCCGAGCGCCGCGACGACACCCGCGCCGCCCACGGTCGCGATCGGCAGCCACCACACCGACGGGTACGCCAGACCGTCGAGGAACGGGCCTTCGTCGTGTCCCCAGACGAGGTGCTCGATCGTGTGCACGATCCAGACGAGCAGCAGCACGGCCAGGCCGGTGCTCACCCCGACGATCGCGGTGGCGAGCCCGATCCGGAGCAGGATGCCGAGCCCCCGACGATGCACGCGCGTCCGGTCCGGGGCCCCTGCTGTCACGACGCCACGCTAACGCACCGGCGACAGCCCGCCCGCCACGCGCTACCGTGACCGCATGGCCTCTGTCTCCCCGGCGGGTCGTCGCGCGAGCGACGGCTTCGGCATCGTCTCGATCATCCTCGCGGCGTTCATCCTGCTGCCCGCGCTGATGATCTTCCTCATCGGGCTCGCCCCGGGCATGAACGCGATCTGGTGGCTCGGCATCGTGCTGCTCCCGATCATGGCGTTCCTCGGGCTGGTCATCGTGATCGTGGGGACGATCGGCATCGTCCTCCGTGTCCGGGCGGGCCGCCGGCCCACCCTCTCGATCATCGGCGCGGCCCTCGGCATCCTTCTGGTCCTGCCCGTGCTCTGGGTGCTGTTCTCCACGGCGGTCTGACCCGGCGCCTCCCGCACCCCGTGAGACGCCCCGGGGCCTCCGGCATCCCGGGCGCGCCGAGTAGGCTCGGTGCCGTGACCGACCGCGCTCCGCTCTCCCGCAAGCTCTCCGCCATCGCCGAATCCGCGACCCTGAAGGTCGACGCCAAGGCCAAGGCCCTCAAGGCCGCCGGCCGCCCCGTCATCTCCTACGCCGCCGGTGAGCCCGACTTCGCGACCCCGCAGTTCGTCGTGGATGCCGCGGCCGAAGCGCTGCACAACCCCGCGAACTTCCGCTACACCCCCGCCGCCGGACTCCCGGTGCTGCGCGAGGCCATCGCCGCGAAGACGCTGCGGGACTCGGGCCTCGAGGTCGCGCCGTCGCAGATCATCGTGACCAACGGCGGCAAGCAGGCCGTCTACCAGGCGTTCCAGACGGTGGTGAACCCCGGCGACGAGGTGCTGCTCCCCGCCCCGTACTGGACGACCTACCCCGAGGCCATCGCCCTCGCCGACGGCGTGCCCGTCGAGGTGTTCGCGGGCGCCGACCAGGACTACAAGGTCACCGTCGCGCAGCTCGAGGCCGCCCGCACCGACAAGACCACCGTCCTGGTGTTCGTCTCCCCCTCGAACCCCACCGGCTCGGTCTACACGCCCGAGGAGACGGCGGAAATCGGCCGCTGGGCCCTCGAGCACGGGATCTGGGTCATCACCGACGAGATCTACCAGAACCTCACCTACGAGGGCGCCCGCGCGGTGTCGATCGTCGAGGCCGTGCCCGAGCTCGCCGGGCAGACGATCCTCGTCAACGGTGTGGCGAAGACGTACGCCATGACCGGATGGCGGGTCGGCTGGATGATCGGACCGGCGGATGCCATCAAGCTCGCCGGCAACCTGCAGTCGCACCTGTCCAGCAACGTCAACAACATCGCGCAGATCGCCGCGGCCGCGGCGCTGAACGGACCGCAGGACGAGGCCGAGCAGTTCCGCGAGGCGTTCGACCGGCGCCGCCGCCTGATCGTGTCGGAGCTGGCGAAGATCGACGGCGTCGAGGTGCCGAACCCGCTGGGCGCGTTCTACGTGTACCCCGACGTCCGCGGCCTGCTGAACCGCGAGTGGGACGGCGTCACCCCCACCACCTCGCTCGAGCTCGCCGACCTGATCCTCGAGAAGACCGAGGTCGCGGTCGTCCCCGGCGAGGCCTTCGGCCCGAGCGGCTACCTCCGCCTGTCGTACGCCCTCGGCGACGCCGAGCTCCTGGAGGGCGTCCAGCGCCTCCAGCGCCTGTTCTCCTAGGGTTCCCTCTCGCGTGAGGGGTCAATTTCTGTCGCTTCAAGGCGCTCCAAGCGACAGAGATTGACCCCTCACGCTGGCTAGAGCTCGACGTTCACCAGTACCGGCTCGGGCTGCAGCAGCAGGCCGAACTCGGACTGGACGCGATTCTGCACGAAACGGGCGAGCTCGGCGATCTCACCCGCCGTCGCGCGGCCGCGGTTGGTGAGCGCGAGCGTGTGCTTGGTGGAGAGGCCGGCGCGCGATCGCGGGAACCGGAAGCCGCGCGACAGTCCCGCGTGCTCGATGAGCCACGCCGCGCTGACCTTCACCTCGCGGCGTTCCGTCACCGGTGTCGGCACGACGCCGTCGAAGGCGGCGAGCGGGATCACGGTCACCGGGTCGATCGCGGGCCCCAGCGGCCACCGCGGGCACTCGGCGGGAAGCGTGCGCGCGAACGCCTCCGAGACGATCGCGTTCTGGAAGAACGACCCGGCGCTCCAGGTGTCGGGGTCCTCGGGGTCGAGCACCATGCCCTTGCTCGCGCGGGTCGCCAGCACGTGCTCGCGGATCCAGCGCAGCGACACCGCCGTGTCGGCATCCAGTCCCAGGGCTCCGCGCAGCTGGCCGCCCCCGATCGGACGGTCGCCGTCACCGACGCGCTGGAGTTCGAGGGTGACCGACAGGATCACGGCCGGGCGTTCGGGGACCGAGCCGTAGTGCTGCTTCAGCACGGAGGTGCGGAAGCCGAGCCCCAGATCGGATGCCGGGACGGTCGAGACCTCACCCGTGGACTCGTCGAGGAGCTCCACCTCGACCAGCGTCTGCACGACCTCCTGGCCGTACGCGCCGATGTTCTGCACCGGGGCGGCGCCGACCGTCCCCGGAATGCCGGACATCGCCTCGATGCCGGCGAGGCCGCGGGCCACCGTCTCGGCGACGAGCGCGTCCCAGTCATGGCCGGCCTGCACCCGAAGCCGAACGGTGTCGGGGCGGGAACCGGGCAGCTCCTCGATGCCGGACGTGCGCACGAGCACCACCGTGCCCTCGAACGGCTCGTCACCGACGAAGAGGTTCGAGCCGCCGCCGACGACGAGCCACGGCTCGCCCGCGCCCCACAGGTCGCGGAGCACCGACACCAGCTCGTCCGGTGTGCGGGCCTCGATGGTCCGCTCGGGCAGACCGCCGGTGCGGAGGGTCGTCAGCTCGGAGAGCGGGACGGGGGTGATGTCGGGCATCAGGCCAGCCGCACGCGCACCTGCGCCTTGCCGAGGACCGTGGTCCCCGCGTGCGTCACGGTGAGATCGATGCGGGCGGCCTCGTCGTCGACCGCGCCCACCTTGGCGCTGACGTGCAGGTCGGCTCCCTCGACGGGGTCGACGACCACGGGGCGCGTGAAGCGCACGCCGTACTCGAGGATGCGGCCGGTGTCGCCGAGCGCCTCGGCGAGCGTCCCGACCGCAATACCCATCGTGAGCATGCCGTGGGCGAGGACGCCCGGGAGCCCCACCTCGGCGGCGACGTCGTCGCGGTAGTGAATGGGGTTGAAGTCGCCCGAGGCACCGGCGTACCGCACGAGCGACTCGCGCGTGAGGTGCACGGAACGTTCGGCGACGACGTCTCCGACGGTGAACGCGGTCATGCGTCGGCCTCCCCGGCCAGCAGCACGCTGGTCGTCGTCACGACGTGGGCGCCGTCGGCATCCACGATCTCCGCCTCGCTCGCGATCATCGCGTTGGCACCGAGGGTCCGGATGCCGGTCACGGACAGCGTCGCGGTGAGTTCGTCGCCGGCCACGATCGGCCGGGAGTACCGGAAGCGCTGCTCGGCGTGGACGAGCCGCGAGAGCTCGATGCCCGACTCGGGGTCGCCGAGCAGCTGCTGGAACGTGAGGTCCTGTACGACCATCGCGAACGTCGGCGGCGCGACGACGTCGGCGTAGCCGAGCGCGCGGGCCGCCTCGGGGTCGGAGTGCTGCGGGGCGTCGGCGAAGACGGCGCGGGCGAACTCGCGCACCTTCTCTCGGCCGACGAGATACGGCGGGGTCGACGGGAAGACACGTCCGACCAGTTCGGGGTTCACGGGCACCCGGCCAGTCTACCGAGCGCTCCCCCGCCGCCTCAGCGCTGGTGGCGACCGCGGACGGCCTTCACGGCCATCTGCGTGGCGATGAAGACGAGGAAGATCGAGAAGAGGACGTTGCCGACGAACGGGTCGACGAGCTTCGCGAGCGAGGCGCCCAGCGCGGTGGTGGTGCACGCCGCGATGCCGACGCACGCGGCAGCGAGAAGGTCGACGTTGGAGCGACGGAGGTTTCCCACGGTCCCCGAGATGGCAGTGGGGATCATCATCAGCAGCGAGGTTCCGCGGGCGACGAGGTCGCTCGTCCCGAAGAGCAGCAGCAGCGCCGGCACGACGATGATCCCGCCGCCGACGCCCAGCAGACCCGCGAGGATGCCGGTGACCACACCCAGCGCGAGGAGGCTCGGCCCCGTGACCCAGGTCAGGGCGAGCTCGGCATCCCGGGAGGGGATGACGAAGTACAGGCTGACGATCACCGCGACGAGGAACGCGACGAACGCCCAGCGCAGCGCGGTCTGCGAGAGCTTCGGGAGCAGCCACGTGCCGATCTGCGCGCCGCCGACGGCGCCCGCGGCGAGGATCAGTGCGGGAATCCACGCGACGTGACCGTCGATCGCGTAGGTGATGACACCGACGGATGCCGTGGGCACGATCGCCGCGAGCGAGGTCCCGGCCGCGAACCGCTGGTCGAATCCGAGCAGCAGCACCAGCAGCGGCACGATCACCGTGCCGCCGCCGACCCCGAACAGACCGGACATGAGGCCCGCGAGGAGCCCCACGCCGACGCAGACGGCGGAGAAGCGGAACGAGCGGGGCGTGCGGGTGCGTTCGATCACGGGGCGGGGGTCCTTGCGACGGGGGCGGGCGGGCCGGCGCCCGCCGACGGACCAGTCTTCCACCTCGGCGGAGGCCGGGACGTCACGGCTGACCGGAGAAGAAAGCGGCCCCCGGTGGTCCGAAGCCGCGTCCACCGGGGGCCGTCGCCCTCACAGGTCAAGCGGAACGGTGACCCGAACACCGGTCTGCGACCACGATCGCGAGGGTGCGACAGGAGAGAAGTTATCCCCCATGTCCCCACCGTAGCTGCCGGTTGACACGAATATCTAGGGATGCTAACTAACTAACTGACTTTTCCTATTTTCGGAGGAATGCCGGCCAGGCCCTCGCCGTTCGATCCAGCATGACCACTGTGGGAATCATCGGAGCAGGAAACATCGGCCAGGCGCTCGCGCGGGGCTTCGTGAAGCACGGATACGACGTCGTGATCGCGAATTCCCGAGGTCCCGAGACGCTCGCGGACTTCGTCGCGGAGCTCGGCGACCATGCCCGTGCGGCGACCGCGCAGGAGGCGGCCGAGGCCGGCGACATCGCGGTCGTCACCGTGCCGCTCAAGGCGTACCGCGACGTCCCGGTCGACGCGCTCCGCGGCAAGACCGTCCTGGACACCAACAACTACTACTGGGAGCGCGACGGGCACATCGCCGAACTCGACGAGAAGCGCACGACCACCGCGCAGATGCTGCAGGAGCACCTGCCGGAGAGCACCGTCGTGAAGGCGTTCAACCACATCGGTGCGGCCGAGATCCTCACGACGGGGTCCCCGGCCGGCACGCCGAACCGTCGCGCCCTCGCGACGGCGAGCGACTCCGACGAAGGCATCGCGCTCATCACCGGCATCTACGACGCGTTCGGCTTCGACACCGTCACCATCGGACCGCTGGCCGACAGCTGGCGCATCGAGCGCGACACCCCCGGATACGGCATCCGCCAGAACCGCGAGGAGCTCGAGCAGAACCTCGCCGCCGCCCAGCGCTGACCCGCGCAGAAGAGCCCGGCCCCGTGACGACGGGGTCGGGCTCTTGTCGTTCCGCGTCAGAGGGCGGCGAGCGCCTGGTCGACGTCGGCCACGAGGTCGTCGGCCGACTCGATGCCCACCGACAGGCGCACGATCGTGTCGGGAACCGCGAGCTCGGTGCCGCGGACGGACGCGTGGGTCATGGCATCCGGGTAGTTGACGAGGGACTCGACGCCGCCGAGCGACTCGGCGAGCGTGAACAGCCGCGTCGATTCCGCGAAGCGGCGCGCGGCGGCGCCGTCGGCGAGCTCGAGCGACACGATGCCGCCGAACGCGCTCATCTGGGCTGCCGCGAGCGCGTGGCCCGGGTGGGACGGGAGTCCCGGGTAGTACACCTTCGCGACGCGGTCGTGGGTGAGCAGGTGCTCGGCGACGGCCTGCGCGTTGAAGCTGTGGCGCTGCATGCGGATGCCGAGCGTCTTGATGCCGCGGGTGGTGAGGTACGCGTCGAACGGCCCCGAGACGGCGCCGGCCGCGAACTGCAGGAACTGCGTCTTCTCCGCGAGGTCGGCGTCGGCGAATGCGAGCGCCCCGCCGACGACGTCGGAGTGACCGCCGAGGTACTTCGTGGCCGAGTGCACGACGACGTCGGCACCGAGGGAGATCGGGCGCTGCAGCGCCGGGGAGGCGAACGTGTTGTCCACGACGACGATCGCGCCGGCCGCGTGGCCGAGGCGCGCGAGACCCGCGATGTCGGTGATCCGCAGCATCGGGTTGCTGGGCGTCTCGACCCAGACCATGCGCGGCGCGCGGTCCTGGATCGCGGATGCCACGGCATCCAGGTCGCTCATGTCGACCACGCGGAGCTTCACGCCCCACGGCCCGAGGACCCGCGCGAGCAGGCGGTAGGTGCCGCCGTACACGTCGTTGCCGAGCAGCACCTCGTCGCCGGGCACGAGCGCCGCGCGCAGCAGCGCGTCCTCCGCGGCGAGGCCGGACGCGAACGAGAGCGCGCGGGCGCCGCCCTCGAGCGCGGCGATCTGCGTCTCGAGCGCCGTACGCGTGGGGTTGCCGCTGCGGCCGTACTCGTACCCGCCGCGGAGGCCGCCGATGCCGTCCTGCGCGTAGGTCGTGGAGAGGTGCACGGGCGGAATCACCGCGCCGGTCGTCGGGTCGAAGGCCTGCCCGGCGTGAACGGCGAGGCTGTCGAAGCCGCGGGCGGCGTCGTGGGTGCTCATGCGGAGTGCTCCTGGGGGTTCGAAACGGGAAGAACGGATGCCACCGGCTCGACGGCGTAGCCGCGCGCCGTCATCCACTGGTCGTCGAAGATCTTGCTGAGGTAGCCGCGGCCGTGGTCGGGGAGCAGGACGACGACGACGGCGTCGGCGGGGAGGTCACGCGCGACGCGCAGCGCCCCGACGACGGCCATGCCGCTCGAGCCGCCGACGAGCAGCCCCTCCTCGCGGGCGAGACGGCGCGTCATCGCGAAGGACTCGGCATCCGACACGCGCTCGTACGCGTCGACCACGGTGGGGTCGAAGGCCGGCGGCCAGAAGTCCTCGCCGACGCCCTCGACGTCGTAGCCGTGGATGTCGTCGCCCGAGTAGATGGAGCCCACCGGGTCGACGCCGACGATGCGCACCGACGTGCCGGCGACCTCGCGCAGGTAGCGTCCGGTGCCGCTGATCGTGCCGCCCGTGCCGACGCCGGTGACGAAGTGCGTGAGGGCGCCCTCGGTGTCGCGCCAGATTTCGGGACCCGTGGTCTCGTAGTGGCTGCGCGGACCGTTGGGATTGGCGTACTGGTTGGGCTTGAACGCGCCCGGGATCTCCCGCACGAGACGATCGGAGACGCTGTAGTACGAGTTCGGATCGTCGGGCTCGACGTTCGTCGGGGTGACGACGACCTCGGCGCCGTAGGCGCGGAGAACCGCGCGCTTGTCCTCCGCGACCTTGTCGGGCACGACGAAGACGCAGCGGTACCCGCGCTGCTGCGCGACGAGCGCGAGGCCGACGCCGGTGTTGCCGCTGGTCGGCTCGACGATCGTGCCGCCCGGGCGGAGCGAGCCGTCGCGCTCGGCGGCGTCGATGATGTTGGCCGCGATGCGGTCCTTGGCGGAGCCGCCGGGGTTGAAGTACTCGATCTTCGCGAGGACCGTGGCGGCGATGCCGTCGGTCACGCGGTTCAGACGGACGAGGGGGGTGTTGCCGACGAGGTCGGCGACGCTCTGGGCGTAACGCACGTTGGAGTCCTGGGGGTCGATGCGCCCGAGGGCGCGGCTGACGGGGTCGTCGAAGAAGAACGCGGGGGCGTTCAGCGACAACAGCGACAGGTCAGCACGCGGTCAGCATACCCGACGATCCGAACGCCCGCGGACCCGGGGGTCACGCGACGGCGCCGAGGAACTCGTCGAAGCTCTGCGCCGGACGCCCGGTGACGGCCTCGACGTCGCCCGAGACGACGGCCATGGCGCCGCTCGCGATCGCGGTGTACGTGGTCACCCACGCCTCCACCTGCCAGGGCGGGGCGCCGTAGACCGCACGCGAGGCGTAGGCGTCGTCGAGCGTCTCGTCGACGTAGCGGACCGGGTGCCCGCGCACCGCCGAGATCTTCTGCGCCACCTCCTCCATCGACAGGGCCTCGGGTCCGGTGAGGTCGTACGTCCGGTCGGCGTGGGCGGCGGGGTCGAGGAGCACCGCGACCGCGGTGGCCGCCACGTCGGACCGCGACACCAGCGAGCAGCGTCCGTCGCCCGCGGGGCCGCGGATGACGCCGTCGTCGCCGGCGAAGAGCTCCATCATGTCCATGTAGAAGTTGTCGCGCAGGAACGTCCACGACATCCCCGAGGCGCGGATGACCTCCTCGGTCACGGCGTGGTCGCGACCGAGCGTGAACACCGCGTCGGGCGCAGCACCGAAGAACGACGTGTAGACGATCGAGCGCACGCCCGCGCGCGCGGCGGCATCCACGAACGTCCGATGGTGGTCCACTCGATCGGCGGACTCGGACGCCGAGACCATGAAGAGCGTCTCGACCCCCGTGAGCGCGGCGACCGCGGCATCCGCGTCCGAATACCCGGCGACGTGGACCTCGGCCCCCTCGAGCTCGGGGGCGCGAGACGCGTCCCGCACGAGGAGGCGCTGCGGAATGCCGCGCGCGGCGAGGTCACGCGCCACACGCCCTCCCACGGCACCGGTGGAACCGGTCACGGCGATCACGGGCTGCGCGGTCATGCATCCTCCGAGGGGCGAGAGTCGGTCCTCTCAGCGTATTGCGCCCCGGCCCGGGGCGGCCGCGAGAACGCTCAGGATCGCGGAGCGACCAGCCGGGCGACCCGGACCCGCACGGTGTCCGTCGGGGCGCCCGCTCCCGCCTGACGCACCGCCTCGGCGACGGCGGATGCCACGGCGGCACTGTCGTCGTCGCTCGAGACGCCGATGCAGACGGTGACGTCGCGCGCCCCCGCCTTCTCGTCGACAGCCGCGAGCGATCCCTCGACCTCCGCCATGCGCTCGTAGGCGCGCGCCACGACCGGGCGCGCGGAGTACGACTCGCGGACACCGGCGACCGCCGTCACGGCCAGATCGATGCGCGGGGCCAGTTCGGCAGCGGTCTCGGTCATCACTCGTCCTCCCGATCGATGTGCACGTCGCCCACGGTGACGTCTACGCGGCCGACCCTCAGGTCTCCATGCCGTTCGACCGCGGCGCGGATGCCGTCCCGCATGCGGTCCACGGCGTCCTGCATCGGGTAGCCGAACAGCACGCTCACGGTCACCCGCACGTCGAGCGGGGCCGTGGGCTCGGGCTGGTCGATGCGCACGCGCCCGACGAGGACCCCCTCGACCTCGTCACCGACGGTGCGGATGAGCTCGTAGAGCGCGCCCTCCGTCACGACCAGCTGCGTTCCGTCCTCGGTCCGGGCGAGCGGAATGTCGCGGCCGGCGCGGAACTCGCGCATCACCTCGCGCATGATCTCGTCGTACCAGGACTCCGCGAGCGGTTCCGCGGCCTGCGCGTCGACGATCTCGCGGGACAGTCGTCCCATTCGCTCCATGGATGCCATCAGGGCCTGGCACTCGGCATTGCGCTCGATCGCGGGGATCCGGGGGGTGCGCCCTCGATGGAGATAGGCGGAGAGATCCTCGAGCGAGTATCCCGAACCGCCCACGTCGTCGGTCTGGTCGACGTCCTCACTCATGCGATCACCTCCACTCCTGCATACGTTCCAACACGGTCTTGCGCGCCCGGGCGAGGCGGCCGCGGACCGTGGCCGCGGTCTCGCCGACCTCGGTCGCGATCTCGTCGTAGCTGTGGCCGCCGACCTCGCGGAGCACCCACACGACGCGCAGTTCTTCGGGGAGATCGGCCAAGACCTTCTTCAACGCGTCCATCTGCGACGATGCCACAACCGAGCGCTCGGGGTCATCCCCGACCGAGACCATCTCCTCGTCGATCTGCTCCGAGATCTTGCGCGACCGCATCCGATCGGTCACCTTGCGGGACACGATCGTGGTGAGCCAGCTGCGGACCTTCTCGGGATCGGCGAGGTCCGGAAGCCGCCGCCACGCCGTGATCAGGGCCTCCTGCACGCAGTCGTCGGCATCCGCGCGCGAACCGGTCAACTTCGTGGCGAACGCGACCAGGAACGGGGCGTGCCGCCGGACGAGGATGCCGAAGGCGATCTGATCACCGTCAGCCGCGCGCGACGCGAGGAACGCGTCGGTCGCGGAGGACAAAGAGGTCATGCCAGTTCCTGTCAGCATCAGCCGGGGCGAGATCGTGACGGTTCACGAACCCGGCTCGTCCCCAAAGCGAAGCACCCCGACTCGTGCGCGAACCGGCGCTTGACGGAATGACCTTCTCACGGCTAGATCCCCGACCGACGCGAGCCGGCAGACTTTCACCCCCGAACCGCCCCGCCGCTACCGAGCGCCGGTAACGTCGAGCGCACACCCCCGACCGAAGGACGCCCATGCGCATCGCCCTCACCGGATCATCCGGCAAACTCGGCACCGTCGTGGCGCGCGAACTGCGCGCGGCCGGACACGAGGTCATCGGCCTCGACGTCCGCGGCGAGCGCGGCCCGGGGTTCGTGCAGGTCGAACTCACCGACTACGGACAGGTCATCGACGCGCTCGCGGGCGTCAACGACCAGCACGACGGCGTCGACGCGCTCGTGCACCTCGGCGCGATCCCGGCACCGGGCCTCCGCTCCGATGTCGCGACCTTCCACAACAACATGGTCAGCACGTTCAACGTGTTCTGGGCCGCCGTCCGGCTCGGCATCCACCGCATCGTCTACGCCTCCAGCGAGACGGTGCTGGGCCTGCCGTTCGACATCGACCCGCCGTACATCCCCGTGGACGAGGAGTACGCGCCCCGCCCCGAGTCGGTGTACTCGCTGGTGAAGGTGCTCGAGGAGCACCTCGCCACCGAGCTCGTGCGCTGGCATCCCGAGCTGTCGATCACCGCGCTGCGATTCTCGAACGTGATGGTCCCCGAGGACTACGCCGAGTTCCCCTTCGACGCCGACGCCCGGACCCGCAAGTGGAACCTGTGGGGGTACATCGACGCACGCGACGGCGCGCAGGCGGTGCAGCGGGCGCTCGAGAACGCCCCGGCCGGCTTCGACCGCTTCATCATCGCCGCCGCCGACACCGTGATGACGCGGCCTGACGCAGAGTTGGTCGCCGAGGTCTTCCCCGACGTCGAGACGCGAGGCGACCTGAGCGGCACCGAGACCCTGCTCTCGATCGAGAAGGCGCGGCGCCTGCTCGGGTACGAGCCGCAGCACTCCTGGCGCGACCACCGCTGACGCGGTACCGCACCCCTGGCGCGATGTCGGGGGCTGAGCGTACGGTGATCCCACTCGGCCGGAGGAAGGTTCCGGCACACCGTGACGCAGTGGCATCCGATCCTCGCCGCCGTCGAGGGCCCCACCGGTACGTGGCGCATGGTCGACCCGCACGGGCACGAGTACGGACGCGTCGAGATCCGGCGCGTCCCGCCCGGCGACCGGGTCGTGTACAAGGCCGTGCACGGCGACGAGGTCATCGGGTGGGCGACGACGTTGCGACTCGCGTGCTTCAAGGTGCACATGGCGTTCCTGTCGTCGCTGCGTCCCGGCGGCGGACCCGCAGCGGACTGGGGAGAACTCACCGGGAATGGCCGTCGAGCGCTGGAATGAACTGCGCAAAGAATCGGAAAATTTCGTTTCCGGCCGATTGATAGTTCATTCAGTACATTTGTTCATGTTTCCGCCACCGTTCATTTCGCGCCGGACTCCCATTGATGCCACGATGGGCGAAGGAGGAAATGAATGGCACGCGCACGAACCATCACGCACGGATACCGTCTCGCAACCGGGTGGGAAAAGATCGACCGGCGTCCCCTGACGCCCGAGGCCGCCGCAGAGCTGCGATCCCACGGATACACGATGGTGATGGCCAAGCGGGGTCTTTTGAACTCCCGAGAGTTCTCGCTCTACCAGCCGCTTCCGCCGTACTGAAACAAATTATTCTGCCCCAAAAAGAATCTCGGCCAAGAAGTTAATCTCGCGAAGGAAATTGCTTTACCGGCGCCGTGCGAATACTCCACGGAAACCCGCAGTGGGAAGGCGCAGCGTCATCGTCGTTCCCCTGTCGGACGTCGTGGCGACGCGGGCGGAGCCGCCGTACCGCGCCACCGCATCCTGCACGAGAGACAACCCGATGCCGAAGCCGCTGCGGGAGGACCCTCCGCCGTCGACCACGTTCGCCGAACGCGCGAAGCGCTCGAACACCCGATCCGGGGCGATTCCCTGAATGCCGGGACCCTCGTCGGCGACGTCGATGCGCACGTCACGGCCCTCCCGCCGAACGGCCACGAGCACCATCCCGCCCGGGGGTGAATGCTTCACCGCGTTGTCGATCAGAGCGATCACCGCGCGCTGCAGACTCGCCGCGGGCATGGCCGCGAAGAGGTCGTGATCGTGGGGTCCGCTGACCAGATCCACCCCGCGATGACGCGCCAGGATGACCATGGTCGACACCGCGGATTCGACGACCTCGACGACCGCCGCGGGTTCGAACGCCGTGCCGGTGGGGATCTCGACCGATTCCAGGAGATCCCCCACGACACCGATCAGCGTGCGGGAATCCGCGCGGAGCCGGCCGACCACCTCCGCGTTGGGGTCCGCGGGGCCGAGGGAGCGCTCGAGCAGTTGGAGTCTGGCATCCAGGATCGCGAGAGGGGTCCGCAGCTCGTGGGAGGCATCCGCGACGAACTCTCGCTGGCGCCGGAGGGCGTCGACGAGCGGTCGCACGGCCCTGCGGGTGACGAGCCACCCGAGGATCCCCGCGGACGCGATCGCACACGCGCCGATTGCGACGGCGCCGAGCAGGATGTCGATGCCGTCGACATCGACGAGGGTGGTGTGCCGACCCGGGTGCAGCAGATCCGTCAGGCGAACCTGGGTCAACACCACGGAGAACGCCGCCACGATCACCGCCAGCACCAGCACCGAGACGGCCACCGTGATCGTGAGCGCCACGCGCCGGGCGGCCGTGCGGACGAGACGTGCATCGGCGTCGGCGGTACGGATCACAGCAGCCCCAACCGGTAGCCGCGTCCGCGGACCGTCTGCACGATCGCGGGGTCGGTCTTCTTGCGCAGGTAGTGGACGTACGTGTCGACCGCGCCGGGGGTGTCGTCGGGCGAGAAGACCTCGCGCAGGATGTCCTCGCGCGAGAAGGTCCGCTCGAGGTGGACGGCCAGGAGCCGCAGCAGAGCGTTCTCGCGCTCCGTGAGGATGATGCGGCCGTCGTACGGCGAGTACACCGCGCGAGACTCGGGGTAGAACTCCCACTCCCCCACGCGCACGAACGGCCCCTCGCCGTTGCTGACCCGGCGGATCGCCCGCAGCCGCGCGAAGAGTTCGTCGAACTCGAACGGTTTGACGAGGTAGTCGTTCGCCCCGGTATCCAATCCCCGCACCTTGTCCTGCACGGTGCCGAGCGCCGTGAGGATCAGCATCGGGACGCGGGATCCGGCCCGGCGCAGGGTCTCCACGATCGTGAGCCCGTCGACGGTGGGCAGACGGCGGTCCACGACCACCACGTCGAACGTCCGGGAATCGGCGAGATCGAGCGCCTCGCCGCCGTCCGCGACGAGAGTCACGTCGTACACCTCGTCGAGGACCGTCGCCATCACGGGTCCGAGCTGCTCATCGTCCTCGATCAGCAGCAGCCGGGGGCGGCCGGCGGCGGGTGTGCTCATGTCCTCTGCTCTCCCCGGTCGGACGGGCGACGACGGCTCGCGTCACCCGGAGTCGATCCGGATGCCACGAGCATGCGCCCGCGGCTCTAAGAAAGCACTGATCTGCGCCTCAGGCCAGGGGCAACGGCATCCCGTCCGCGTGATCCGTGCGGCGCGCCGCACGCGGAGCCGCCTGCATGATCGCGACGAGCACGATCATCACCGCCGTCAGGGCGAGCGACACCCACCCGGTTCCGACCCCGACACCGCCCTCGGTGGCGGGCTTGCCGAGCCAGTCCGCCACCGACGCGCCCAGCGGTCGTGTGAGCACGTAGGCGAACCAGAACCCGAACACGCCGGTCCACCAGGCCATCCGCCATCCGATCACCGGGATAACGATGAGCACCGCGAACACGATGATCGAGGGGAAGTACCCGAGGTCGAACGTCACGGCCGTCAGGTCCCCCACGGCCGTTCCGAGGGCGAACGTCGCCACCACGGCCGCCCAGTAGTAGAGCTCGCGTCGGGTCGTGGTGACGTCGTGCATGGACAGCGTGCCCTCGCTTCGCCGCCAGAACACGAAGACCGCCGCGAGGACGACCGCGTACAGCGCCGCCGACGCGAGGTACGGCAGGCCGATCACGACGTGCGCGACGTCGGCCGCCATCGTCCCGAAGACGCCGACCGCCGCGACCGCCAGCCAGTAGGCGACCGGGACGTAGCGGCGGCGTGTCAGCTGCCACGCCAGTGCGACGACGAACAGTACGAACCCGAGCAGCACGGCCACGACCGGATCGAGCGCCCGGATCGAGAAGTCAGACACCGCCTCGCCCAGCGCGGTGGAGGCGGCCTTGGCGATCCAGAACAGCGGCGTGGGGTCCGGGACGCGGGAGGGTCGGGTGCTCGAGGTCATGTCGGGATGATCGCGGAGTGGTTCTCAGACGGCTCTAAGACGGTCGCCGCGTCAGCGCTGCCGTTCGTCGATGCGAGCCCGTAGCGTCGACGCGCGTAGGAGGCATCCACCGCGCCCCACTTCGCCCACGAAGCAGAAGTGCCCTGCGCGCAGCTACTCCGATGCCGCCCGAAATCTGTGCACGAGTTCGCGATAGACCCAAGCACTCGCTTTGGGTGTTCGCGTGAAGGTTTCGCGATCCACGGAGTAGAGCCCCAGCTTCGGCTCGTACCCGAAGATCCACTCGTACCCATCCAACAGCGTCCAGTGACAGTAGCCGAGGACGGGCAGGCCGCCGGCCACGGACGTCGCCAACGACTCGAGGGATGATCGGAGGAAGCCGACACGAATACGGTCGTCCGGTGTGCTGATCCCGTGTTCCGTCACGAGTACGGGAACGCCACTGACCTCGTGGGCCCACGCGACTGCCTCGCGGAGCGAGTCCGGCTCGACCGCAGTCCCGCCGCCGTTTCGCACCGCACCCGGCAGCGGCGGGACGAGACCGTTCGGTCCGTAGACGAGACGCTCATAGTTCTGCACGCCGACGAAATCATCCGACCGCGCGAGGCGGAGCCAATAGTCGTACACCTCGGCCCGCTTGCGATCGCGGAGCGCCTCGCCCCCCGCTTCGGCAACGTCATCGCACATCGCAAGCGAGAGCCCCACCGGCAGATCGGGGCGCCGGGCCTTGATCGCCGCGACGGCCGCTTCGTGTGCGTGGGTGATTCCTGCGCGCACATCCGAGAAATCCTCCCGGAGGACGACGTTGCCTGCCCTGTAGGCGGGCACCCCGGCGAGAGCGGCCGCCGCAGCGAGCGTCGCCTGCTTGGCTTCCTCCCACTGGGGAGGCAGTTCCGCCCACTCCAGCATCTCTCCGAGATTCGGCTCGTTGAACGTCACGGCGTACCCGATGCGGTCGCCGAAGCGCTCCATCAGAGCGGCGCAGTACCGAGCGAAGGAACGGGCGGCATCCGGTGAGCACCACCCGCCTTTCGCGGCAAACCAGTGCGGCAGAGTGAAGTGATTGAACGTCACGATGGGAGTCAGTCCGCGAGCGACGCATCCGTCGATGATCGCCTCGTAATGGTCGAGAACCCGATCTCGGAAGATTCCCTCGCGGGGCTCGACCCTCGCCCACTCGACCGAGAATCGATACGCGTTCAGGTTCATCCCCGCGACCAGATCGAGGTCGGTCTCCCAGAGCTCCCACGCGTTGGTGGCCTTGCCGGAGCGCTCTGCGAACACGGTGGGAACGAGATTCTCGAGGAACCAGACGTCGCTGTCGACGTTGTCCCCCTCCGTCTGATGCCCGGAGGTCGACACACCCCACAGGAAGGAAGACGGAAAGAGCTGCTGGTCGGTCATGCGTGTGTGCCTCGAGAGTCAGATCGTGCGGGCGAAGGGATCGAAATCAAGAGAGACGGTGGGTACCCGTGGCATCCGGCTCTCGAGGCTCACGAAAGCACCGGTTCGCGCAGATTCTTCGGCGCTGAGCAGGATGTCGAGGACGTGCCGGGCGACCTCACCGGACGCGATATGGGGCCGACCCTCGACGATCGCCCGCGCCATGTCGACAAGACCTACTCCGCGTCCGGCGGGCGTACCGATCGCGGGGATCTCCATCCAGTGCTGGTCGAAGGTGTCGCCGTCGCGAAAGCTCTTCAACGGCTTCAGGTACGCCGACGACCCGTCGAACGTGTTCGGGTCGGGTAACCGGATCGAGCCGTCGGTTCCGTGGATCTCGACGACGCCGCGCCTCTCGAGTGCGGAGTCGAAGCTGAACAGGCTTTGGCCGTGCGCGCCCGACTCGAAGACGCTCAACACGTGGAACGTCGTCGGTACCTCCACGGCGAAGGTGGCCCCGGCGCGCGATCCACTGCGGACGACTCTCTCCTCTCGCGCGATCATCCCCGCGGCCGCGACCCGATCCACCGGCCCGAGGATCCCGACGAGGGCGCTGAAGTAGTAGGGCCCCATATCCAGCAACGGGCCACCGCCCCGGGCGAACAAGAACTCCGGGCTGGGATGCCAGACGTCCGGGCCTTGCGTCTGAAAGGTCGCACCGGCGAAGAGAGGAGTTCCGATCACGCCCTGGTCGATGGCGCGTCGAGCTGCCCGGAACCCGGGGCCGAGCACGGTGTCGGGGGCGCAGCCCACCCGCACGCCCGCGTCATCGGCTGCGTGGAGCAGTTCGTCGACGCTCCGCCTGTTGAGTCCGATGGGTTTTTCACTCCAGACGTGTTTTCCCGCGGCGATCGCTCGGGATGAGATCTCGATGTGTGCGGCGGGCACCGTGAGGTTCACTACGATCGCGACATCGGGGTGAGCAAGGACATCTTCTGGGTTGCCCCACTGCGAGATTCCGTGGGCCTCCGCCTTGACCTGCGCTCGTTCGACGGTTCGGTCACCGACGATCACCACGTCGATGTCCGGGTAGGAGGCGAGATTGCTCAGGTAGGTGTCGCTGATCACACCGCATCCGATGACCCCGACGCCGACGGCGCTCATTCGCCGACTCCAGGCCGGTCGGTCCGATCGTGCGGTATCGGCATGCCGGCCGAATCCCCGCCCTGCCGTTGCCCGTGAGCGGACCGCATCGCTTCGGGGAAGAAGGAGAGTGGAGGTGTCATGACGTCCTTTGTTCGTGGTGGCCGGGGTCCGCGACGCGGGCGGCGCCGGCGACCGGAGGCGCGCTCGGGGCGGAGACGGACCGCTCGTCCTTCTCTGGCGGGGAGTCCGTCACGGACGGGTGCTCCGCCTCCAATCGAGTCCGCGGTGTGGACACGATCTCGGGCGGAGCGAGAAGCGCTTCAGCGATGATCCGTCGCGGGTCGTACTGTCGGGGGTCCAGGGACTTCCAGTCGTCGAAGTCCGTGCCGAGTTCACCCCGCGCTCGGTCTTTCGCTCGATCCGTGAAGTCCCGCAGCTGCCGCACGGTCCGTCCCAACCACGCCGAGGCTGCCGTCAGCCGCGTGGGGCCGAGGAGAAATGCCGCGAGGATCAGCAAGACGAAGAGCTTGGTGCCGTCGACACCGAACATCACGCACCCCCCTGGATCAGCTCAGGCAGCATGACCGTTGGCGAGAGAACCCGAGCGCGCCGCTTGTCGTTGAGTCCCGCCACGCCCGCGGCAACGAGATACAACAGCACCATCGGGGCGGCCAGCAACAGCATCGACAGAACGTCGGCGGCCGGCGTGGCAAGCGCCGTGAAGCACGTGATCGCCAGGATGACGTAGCGCCACGAGCGGATGATCGCGCCGGCGCTCATCACTCCCACCATGTTCAGCAGCACGAGCAGGAGAGGGAGAACGAAGGCGACCCCGACGATCAGCGTCAATCTGAGGATGAAGTCGACGTAGCTGCGCGCATTGAGGATGGAGCTGGAATCGGCCGGCGCGAATCCGATCAGCAAGGCGATCATGTGGGGCAGGACGAGCCACCCCGCCACGCACCCCGCCAGGAACAACGGCACCGCCGCTCCGACGAAGCCGAGGGCGTACATCTTCTCGCGACGATTCAACGCGGGGACGATGAAAGCCCACAGCTGATAGAGCCAGACCGGAGAGGAGAGGATCACTCCGACGGTGAAGGCGATCTGGAGACGGAGGTCGAACGCGGAGGTGATCTCGCCGAAGTTCAGTGTGGCGAGCCTCCGCTGGTCCGTCGCCGCGAGAAGGGCCTGGACCGACGCGAGAATGGTGTCCGAGAGGACGAAGCCGGCGACCATGCCGGCGATGAGCGCTAACGCCGCGATGGTCAGCCGCTTGCGGAGCTCGGCGAGGTGGGCGCCCAGACTCATCCGCCCGTCCGCCTCCGCGCGGTTGCGCGTCGTCCCGAACACCGCCCTCAGACCTCGGCGCTGCCCGGACGCGACGTCGCGCGGGATTCGGGAGCGGGAGACGAAGGCGCCTCCGCGAGGGTCGCCGGTGCCTCGTCGGCATCCGGACCACCGGAGCGAAGGTCCTTCGTCTCCGACTTGAAGATCCGGACGGATTGGCCGAGGCTGCGGGACAGCGCGGGCAGTCGGGTCGCTCCGAAGAGCAGCAGGATGACGGCCAAGATGATCAGCAGGTGCCAACCGGACATATTCGCGAACATGATTCGACTCCTTTGTACGAGATGTGTGGGCGGTGCGAGGTCATCGCCCGGCGAGCGAACCGCCGATTCCTCCGACACTGAAGAACCGGTTCAGCGCGGCGAAGACGACGACGGGTGGAAGCATCATGACGACCGCGATGGCCATCACCGATCCCCAGTCGGTCGCGTTCTGTTGAAAGAACGTCTGGATGCCGATGGGGAGGGTGAAGTTGCCCTCGGATCGGAGGAACACCACCGCGACGAGGTAGTCGTTCCACGAGAGCAGGAACGTGAAGATCGCCGTGGACAGGATGCCGGGCAGGCTGTTCCGAAGAACGATCCGAGCAAAGCTGCCGAAGACGGAGGCGCCATCGATCCACGCGGCCTCCTCGAGGCTGATCGGGATCGAGTCGAAGTACGACGCCATCATCCAGGTGGCGACGGACATGCTCATGCCGACGAAGATGATCATCACGCCGAGCAAGCTGTCCGCCAGTCCAAGGTTGGCGAAGAGCACGAACAGGGGGATCACGGCCGTGATGACCGGAAGCGACTGGATCACGAACAGCAGCAGGGAGTACCCCGACACGAGCCTGCCGCGTCCCCGGGAGAGGACGTAACCGGCCGGTGCGGCCACGGCGACCGCGACGACGACGGTTCCCAGAGAGACCAACAAGCTGTTCATCAGCCACGTCGGGGTCAGCGATGTGGAGAGGATGCGAGCGAAATTGTCGAGAGTGAAGCCGCTCTGACCCGTCACGGCACCGCCCGGGGTCAGGGAGAGGCCGATCACGACGAGGATGGGGACGAGAACGACGGCGGTGACGACGAGGACCGCGGCGAAGCGCCACCATTGGCCCCGCAGCTCCGCCTCCTGGGGCGGGATGGACGCGGCTCGACGTCGCAGCAGGATCGTCCGTGTGGTCGCTGCGTCGGACGTGGGCGGAGACGACAGCGGAACCTGCGCAAGATTGCTCATTCGACGCTCGACTTTCTGATCTGGCGGTACAGGAGCACGGAGACGACCACCAGGACGAACGTCATCATGAACGAGATGGCCACACCGGATCCGGTGTCGAAGTTCTGGAAGACGGTGCGGTAGGCCAGCACCGTCAACGTGGTGGTCGCGTCCACGGGACCACCCGCCGTCAAGAGATAGATGGTGGGGAAGTCATTGACGCAGAAGATGGTCATGAGGATCCAGCTGATGTAGGTGGACCTGGCGATCAGGGGCAGCGTGATCTGCGTGAATTGCTGCCACTTGTTGGCGCCATCCATCCCGGACGCCTCGTACACGGTCGTGTCGACGGCCGCCAGCGCTGCGCTGCTCATCATCATCATGAACGGGAAGCTCACCCAGATCTTGAAGAGGCAGACGGTCACCTGAGCGAGGACGGGATCGGCCAGGAAGTACACGTCACCGAACCCGATCGCGCGCGCCAGGGTCGGCAGCGGGCTCTGGGGCGTCGCCACGAGCCAGTTCCACGATGTCGCCGACACGACGACGGGCACCACCCAGGGGAGCAACAGCAGGACCTTGAAGGTTCCCCGCGCCGGAATGCGCGTGCGCAACAAGAGCGCCAGCCCGAGCCCGACGGCCCACGAACCGAACACCCCCGCGATCGTGAACACCAGGGTGAACCCTGTCGCTTTCCAGAAGGCGGGCGAGGTGAGCGCGTCCGTGTAGTTCTGGAAACCCACGAAGTTTCCGGACGCAATCAGTGAGCCGTCGTTGACGGATTGCTGTGCGCCGATCACCAACGGATAGGCGTTGATGAGCACGAGGAGCAGCACCGACGGCAGGATGAGCCCCGCGTAGGTGCGTCGCGTCTGCGCCTCGATCGTGCTCTTGCGCCGCCGTCGGCCGGCCCCGCTTCCGGAAGATGCGACGCCTTCTCGCGCGCGCTGCACCGGTGTCGGGCGCTTCTGTATGGTCTCCATCGCTGTTGCTCCCCGATGTGGTTAAGCGAGTTCCTTTTCCAGCGCGGACTGGAACGTCTGCAGGGCGCTCTTGGCGTCGGTCTTGCCTGCGAGCATCGTCTGCGTGAACTGCGTGATCGATTGGCCGCCGTCGACGACGGCGAGACCCGCGAAGAGCGTGTCGGAGAGCGTGGCGTAGGGCTTGCTCACGGGCTGCCACTCGTCGATGATCTTCACCCACTGGGTGTTCGCCTGGAACGCCTCACTGGCGACGATGGACTTCAGGACCGGCAGGGCGTTGATCAGGCCCTGATCCCAGAACACGTGGATGCCGTCGAGATAGGCCTCGAGGAACGCCTCGGAGCCCTCCTGGCTCGGGGTGTTCGTGTACATCATGAGGTTGTTGACGAACGCGAGCGTGCCCTTGTTGCCGGAGTACGAGCTGACCGGCGAGGCGACGAAGAGATCCTCATCACCGTTGAGGGTGTTCTGCAGTCCCGCGGAGTTCCATCCCAGACCGATGCGCTTGTCGGCCCACTGCGACTGCAGGTTGTCCGAGGTGTAGGTGAGCGCAGCCGGGTCGATGGCCCCCGCCGCGGACAGCTCGAGCACGAACTCCATCGCCTCGATGTTCGCATCGGTGACGAGATCGGGCTTCCCCTCGGCGTTGAAGATGCCGCCGCCGTTGTTGATCATGAGCGAGGCCATCAGGTGGTTGCCGAGGTTGTTCCCCGCACCGGCGCCGGTACCGAGGCCCACCACGCCGATCTTGGCCAGGGCCTTGGCCGCCTCCAGGTAGGACTTCCAGTCGGTAGGAACGTCCACGCCCGCCTGATCGAGCAGCGACTTGCGGTACCAGAGCACCCGGATGTCGGACTGCCACGGCACGGCTGCGTATCCCTTCGCGGTCTTCATGGACTCGACCGTCCCGGGAAGGAAGTCATCGAGCTTCCCACTGCTGCGGAGCTTGTCGATGAGATTGTCCGCATAGGCGATCGCGCCCTGGTCGGCGAACTGGAACGCCTGGAAGCCGGATCCGCTGCTGACGGCGGGGCCCGTCTTGGATGCGATCGCGGAAGAGAAGGTCTGGTAGAAGTTGTTCCACGGGAGCGACTGGTAGGTTGCGGCGGGCAGCCCGTTCTTGGCGGCGTACGACTCGGTCAGCTTCTTCGCTGCGTCACCGTAGGCCGCGGGTCCCCATTGCATGTCCCAGAACTTCAGTGCTCCCCCGGCGGCACCGCCGCCGCCCGCTGCGCCCGGAGCACACGCGGCGAGAATCGGGACAGCCGCGGCGACCCCGGCGAGGCCGAGGAAACCGCGCCGTGTGAGCGTTGCGGAAGTGGAGGTGTTCATCTTTGGACTCCTTGATCTGTCGGGTGGTGTGGAAGATCGGCGATCGGGTGATCACCGGTTGTAGGACGGTTCGCCCAGGAGGGCGACGACCTCGGAGAAGTCGGCGAGGTCGTCGGTGACCTCGCGGGCCCGGACGGCTCGGGCGAGCCGCCGCCACGAGGCGCGGTGCGGGGACTCCCACACGGTCGGCTGCAGCGTCGCGCCGGAGGCATCCACCGTCGTCACGAGAGCCGGCCGGGCACTGGCCGAGGATGGCAGGTGCAGACGGAGGCCTCCGCCCGATGTCACGACCTTGACCGTCGCTGCCGCGGCTCCCGCCGGCGCGACGTTCACGCTGAACGTGAGGGGGGACGAGGCCGTGCGTCCGACGGCGAGGATCGCGTTCGGCCCCTGCTCGACCAGGTTCGGCTTCGGGATCGGTCCGAACAGCGCCCGCGCGACGACCAGCTGGCAAAGAAGGCCTTCGGCGAGATCCGCCGATCGCTCCACGGCGGCTGCGACGTCGACGAGGACCGGTGCGGACGTCTCGGAGAGGGCCGCCCGAGCGCCGAGGATGGCGGGACTCGACGCCCAGCCGTGATCCAGGACCACGGGTACCCCACGGGCGACCGCGAGCACCGACTCGTCCGCGGATTCCGCGACGGGTGCGACGACGAGGACCCCGCGAGCCCCGCGCTCTGCGGCTTCCGCAACGCGCTGCGGCCATCCCTCCGCGCCGTCGATCGCGTGAAGATCGGCGTCGCGCCCGTGGGGTGCAAGGGCGAGCGACACCGGCAGCGCGGCGACCGACCAGGCGACCGCTCCCCGAGCGGATGCCTTCGGCTCGGCGCGGACGGTGAGAGGAGAGGTCATGACGTGTACTCCCGTCGCACGAGGTCGGCCGCGTCACCCGCGATGGCGAGGGCGAATCGGAGATCGTCGATGAGATGGCGCGGGTCGATCGGTACCGCTTCTCGACGGGCGAGTCTGCCGACGTACTCCCACTCCCCCTCGTAGCCGTTCGAGAGAAACGGCCCGTAGGTCCGCGAACCGTCCTCGGTACGGATCTCCGCCGTGGCGGATCCGCCGTGGACGTACGAGGGCGTGAAGGTCAGCGTCAGCGCCGTCGACGCGCCGATGACCTCCAGCGTCCAGTCGGGTTCCCACGTGGAGGTCATCGCCGCCTGGAGATCGAAGATCCGCCCGCCCGCACTGCCGGACACGGCGTACCCACCGGGCAGGAGCTCGGCTCGGGAGACGCGGAGGTCGTCGAAGGCGGGGAGGAACTGGCGGACGAGGGGCAGATCGTGGATCGCGAGCCCCATGAGCCATCCCTCCAGCGACCGGGCGGCCGACTCCGCGTCGAGCTCGCCGCGCGCGGCGGGGGCGAGGCGTTCGACGACCTCGGTGGCGACGTCCTCGAACCGCTCGTTGAGCGGCAGGACGATCGAGGAGCGGATCGTGTGCGCCTCGTCGATCAGCGGCATCCAGGAGACCTCCGACGCCAACCAGCCGGGATCGAACGTGTGCATGGCCCCGACCACGATGGGGACACCCGTCTCGGCGGAGACGTCCGCGATGGCGGTGGCCTCGTCGCTCGTCACGGCGAACGGCTTCTCGCACAGGACGGCGCGAACACCGCTGCGGCACGCCGCGATGACCTGCTCGGCGTGGAACGCGGACGGGCTGCAGATGGCAACCACATCGATCTCGTCGCCGTCGAGGAGGTCGTCGATCCTCGTGGTGGCGCGAGCCCCGACTCGTCCGGCGACGGACTCGGCCACGGCGGGATTGACGTCCATGATCGTGTGCACCCGGAACTCGTCGGTCATGCGCGAGAGCGTCGGGAGGTGGATCGCCTGCGTCACGGGTCCCGCGCCGAGGATGCCCACTCGCAGGGGACGCTCGCGCGTCGTGGCGTCGGCCGGGGTCATGGCACTCCTCATTGAGTTCGAAATCTGTACGCTCGGTCAGGTTTCGTGAAGCATAACCACATGGACAGGTTTCGCGCAAGACTGACCTATGATGATGTCCGGGAGGCGATCCGGCGATGACAGACCTCGAGGCGGCAATGGTGCGCGGGCCGTACAAGAACGGTGTCGAGCGCCGGAAGAAGATCGTGGCGGCCGCCGCCGAGCTCTTCGGCCAGTACGGCTACCACGGTGCCTCGCTCCAAGCGATCGCCGATCTGGTCGGCACGACCAAGGCGACGCTCGTCTCCTACTTCGGCAGCAAGGAGGGGCTCCTCATCGCCGTCCTCGACTACTGGCGCCGCGAGTCGTCACCGGAGACGGCGGTCTACCACGGCCTGGACTTCTTCCGCTCGCACATCGCGCTGATGCACTATCACCTCACCCGGCGAGGCCTCATCGAGCTGTTCCTCACCATGTCGGTCGAGTCCTCGCGCGAGGATCATCCGGCGCGTCCCTCCATCCTGGAGCGGCAGGAGACCACCTTCCGCGGGATGGTGACCAACCTCCGACACGCCGTCGCAGCGGGCGAGATTCCGCCGATGCCCGAAGAGCAGATGGAGCGGGATGCACGCCTCCTCATCGCGGTGATGGACGGGATCGAGCTGCAGTGGATCCTCGACCCCCGCGTCGATCTCGAGGGCCTCGTCTGCGCCCACGTCGACGACGCCATCTCGAGATGGTCGGGGACACCCATCGACGAGGTGAGGACCGAAACGGCAGAGTGGCTGGCCCGTCACCGCATCCCCCCGGCGACGGGCTCCACCTCAGCAACAGTGACGCGCTAGCGCTCGCGCCCTCCGGCGATGGATGGACGTCCGGCCGGGGCCGGCTCGAGCGTCACGCGCGACCCCGGAGCGGCACCTCCTTGATCACGCTGGCCGCAACCAGGCTGAGAGCGGCGGCCACGGCGACGATGACGAAGATCGTCCGGATGCTCGCGGCAACCCCTTCATTCAGCACCGTCCCCGTCAGCCCGTCCGTGTTCGCGGTGTATATCGTCCCGAACACCGCCACGCCGATGGAACCGCCGAGCGTCCGCAGCAGCGTCACGACCCCCGATGCCGCACCGATGTCACGCGGCTCGACACTGTTCTGAGCGATGGTCGTGGTCATCTGCTGCGTGAGGCCGGATCCGATTCCGATGAACACCATGAAGGCACTGGTCACGAGGGCCGTCGTGTCAGCGGTCATCGTCGCGAGGAGAAGACCTCCGACGACCATCGACGCCGCCCCGATGACCGGAAAGATCTTGTACTTGCCGGTAGCCGTCATGACTCGACCGGCGACTTGAGAGACGATCACGACGGGAATCATCATGGGCAGGAGCAGCAAGCCAGAAGCGCTGGCCGAGGCTCCCTGGACGGATTGCTGGAAGAGCGGGAGGTAGAGGACGGCCGCGAACATCACGACACCCGAGACCAGTCCGAGGATCGTCGCCATCGTGAAGTTGCGCGATCCGAACACACGGAGCGGAATGAGGGGCTCGGGAGAACGGCCTTCCCACCAGGTGAACGTGATGCCACTGATCACCGCGACGGAGGCGAGAAGCAACGTCTGCCACGAGACCCAGTCGAACGTCGATCCACCCCAGGTCGTGAGCAGGACGATCGCAGACACCGCAGTCCCGATCAACACCGCGCCGACCCAGTCGATGCGAACACGGCGAGTGACCTTGGGCAGCCGGAGGAAGATCGCCGTCCACGCGATGGTGAGGATGCCCAGCGGGAGGTTGATGAAGAACGCCCACCGCCAGCCGAGACCATCGGTGATGAATCCTCCCACCAGCGGTCCTCCGATCGTTCCCACGGCCACGACGATGGCCGTCATGCCTTGGTATCGCCCGCGCTCCCGCGGGGGCACGAGGTCGCCGATCACCGCGAAAGCGCTGACGGCGAGCCCTCCGGCGCCGATGCCCTGGAACGCACGCGCGGCAATCAGGAGCTCCATCGTCGGCGACGCCGCAGCCAGCACACTGCCGACGATGAAGAGCAGCACGGCGACGTGGAACACCCGCTTGCGGCCGAAGAGATCGCCCAGTTTTCCCCAGATCGGCGTCGTGATCGCCGTCGTCAAGGCGTAGACCGTCACCACCCACGACAGCAGATCGTGGCGTCCGAGGTCTCCCACGATCGTGGGCATCGCCGTGCCGACGATGAAGTTGTCGAGCATGGAGAGCAGCAGCCCGAACATCACCCCCAGGATGGCGACGCCGACGTGCCGCGTCTCCTGCGCGGCGGCGCGTGCGGAAGTAGTCATGAGCGGTCCTCTCGTCCGTGGCCCGTCCTGCACCGACCGGCACAGTGACGAACATGTTCGTCGAAACGGTAACACGAACTTGTTCGTAACGAACATGTTCGTTATTGTGGAGACATGACCGAGACGACCCGCAGCCGACGTGAACGTCCAGCGAAGCCCGCGCTCTCCCGCGAGTGGATCATTTCCCAGACGATCGAGATCGTCCGCACCGAGGGCCTGGAGAAAGCCACGATGCGTCGTGTCGCCCAGGCGCTGGACACGGGGCCGGCCTCGCTCTACGTGTACGTCGCGAACACCGCCGAACTACGCGCCGCCGTCCTCGACGAGCTCCTGGGCTCACTCCTGGCCGACGCGGACGGACCCTGGATGACGCGGCTCCAGACCGTGCTCCACGACTACGGCGAAGTCCTGCTCGCCTACCCGGGCTTGGCGCGCTCCGCATTGACGCTCCGGCCGACGGGACCGAACACCATTGCGCTGTTCGATCGGGTCCTCGGGCTCCTCCTCGAAGGCGGCATCCCCGCCGACCGGGCGTCGTGGGGTGCAGACATCCTCATCCAGCACATCACGGCGTCGGCCGCCGAACACGGGATGCCGAGCCCCGGTGACGTCGACTCCCCCGTCGACCGCGAGGCGGAGTTCGGCGCCCTCGCGCACGCCGTGCGCTCCGCCGACCCCGACGCGACGCCGCACGTCGCCGCGCACGCCGACGCGATCCTCGGGGGGACGCCCGGCGCGCGACAGGCCTGGGCCGTCTCCGCCCTCGTCGCCGGCATCGCCGCGACGCCGATCCCGCCGGCCGCCGACTGATTCCTGAACCACACCCGATTCGACCGCCAGCAACAGCGGTCTTTCCGCAGAGGGAGAAACATCATGACGAACCACTACCCCATCGCGATCCTCGGCGCGGGCCTCGGCGGCCTGACCGCCGCACGCGTGCTCCACGTCCACGGAATCGAAGCATCCGTTTTCGACCTCGAAGTCGATCGGCACGCCCGGGTCCAGGGCGGAATGCTCGACATCCACGAACACAACGGGCAGCTCGCGGTGCGCTCCGCCCAGCTCTGGGAGGAGTTCACGCGCATCATCCACCCGGGCGGGGAGGCGATGCGCATTCTCGACCACACCGGCGCCGTGCTCTATGAAGACTTCGACGAGGGTCAGCTGAGCCGTCCCGAGGTCGAACGCGGACAGCTTCGCGACCTGCTCATCGACTCGCTTCCGGAAGGCACTGTGCGGTGGGGGCACAAGGCGATCGACATCCGCCCCGTCGACGATCGACCCGGTCGGCACGCGATCGAGTTCGCCAACGGCGAGAAGATCACCACCGATCTGCTGATCGGAGCGGACGGCGCGTGGTCGAAGGTACGGCCACTTCTGACCGATGCATGGCCGGCCTACACCGGTATCTCGTTCGTCGAGGCAGACCTCTTCAACGCCGATGCGGCTCACCCGGTCGAGGCGGACGTGATGGGACAGGGGATGCTGTTCGCTTTCCAGGGCAACACCGGGGTCCTGGGCCACAAGGAGAGCGACGGCTCGCTCCACGTCTACCTGGGCTTCCGTGTTCCCGAGACGTGGGTCGACACGATCGATTGGGACGACGACGCGGCGGCGAAGCACGACGTGCTGGCACTGCTGGACGGATGGGGCCAGGGCCTGCGCGGGCTCGTCGCGAACGCCGACACCGCGCTCACCCCCCGTCGGATCAACGCGCTTCCGGTCGGCATTCGCTGGGACCGCGTGCCCGGCGTCACGCTGCTCGGCGACGCTGCTCACGTCATGAGCCCGTTCGCCGGCGAGGGCGCGAATCTCGCGATGTACGACGGCGCGCAACTCGCGCTCGCACTCGCCGGCAACGTCGGCGACACCGAAGTCGCTCTGAGCTCCTATGAAGCCGAGCTCTTCCCGCGGTCGGAAGAGTCCGCGCGGGACTCGGCCGAGAGCCTGGAGATGATGTTCCGCCCCGACTCCCCCGCCGGCCTTGTCGAGATGTTCGAGCAGATCCAGGAACAGATCGCGTCGGGGTCTGCGGAGCAGCGATGACGTCGCGCATCGTCGCTCCGTACCCCGGAGTCTCCTACGCACTGTCGGAACAGGGCAGTGGCCCGACGGTTCTGGTGCTGCACGGCGGCGCCGGACCCGACAGCGTCGACGCTCTCGCTCGGCATCTGTCCACGCGGCACCGGGTCTTCGTCCCCACGCACCCCGGATGGGGAGACAGCGCGCGGCCGGCATGGTTCACCGGAATCGGCCGGCTTGCGGAGATGTATCTGGAGTTGCTCGACGACGACGGGGCGGACGACGTCGTGCTCGTCGGCAGCTCGATCGGCGGCTGGCTCGCGAGCGAGATGGCCCTCCGTGACCGTGGCCGACGCATCTCGGCGCTCGTTCTCGTGGACGGGGTCGGCATCGCGCCCGTCAGCGCACCCGCTCGCCCTGCCGACGCTTCCCAGACCGGACGCGGACCCGCGGCATCCGTCTTCGACGCGCTACACGCCTACGGGGGTGACAGCCTGCACGACGAGAGCCTCCTTGCGCGACTGCCTCGGATCTCCATCCCGACTCGGGTGGTGTGGGGCGCAGACGATCGCGTCGCCGATCTCGCGTTCGGGGAACGCTACGCTGCGGCGATCCCGGGGGCGGACTTCGTCGTCATCCCGGACGCCGGGCACGTCCCCTTCCGGGAACAGCCGGGCGCCACGTTCGCCGCGATCGACAGCTTTCTGGCATCCGTTCTCCACACCGACCGACCCGATTGAACTGAGGACCCTCATGACCCTGAAGATCGCCATCATCCTCGGCAGCACCCGCCCCGGCCGGAACGGTGAGGCCGTCGCGCAGTGGGTGCTCGAGTCAGCACGCGAACGAGGCGACGCCGAGTACGAGCTCGTCGACCTCGCCGATCACCACCTCCCGGACATGGACGAACCGATCCCGCCGGCGGCCGGGCGCTACACCCAGCCGCACACCGTCGCGTGGGCGGAGGTCGTCGGACGCTACGACGGGTTCGTGATCGTCACGCCGGAGTACAACCGTTCGTTCCCCGGCTCGGTGAAGAACGCCCTCGACCGGGTGTGGGCGGAGTGGAACGATAAAGCCGTGGGATTCGTCTCGTACGGCTTCGACGGCGGCGTCCGCGCGGTCGAGGCGCTCCGCGTCGTCGCGGGCTCGCTCCGGCTCGCCGCGGTCGGCCCCCAGGTCGCCTTGAGTTCCGTGGCGGACTGGGACGGATTCCGCGGCCCGTTCACCCCGCGGCCCCAGAGCGCGAAGGCGCTGACCACGACTCTGGATGCCGTGGTGTCGTGGTCCGGCGCCCTACGCGGGCTGCGGAAGTCGGACCGGCCCGATGGATAACGCCGTCATTGCTGCACTCGGCGCACTCGGAGCGTGGCTCCTCGTCGCCGGGCCACTCCACCAGGCCAGCAAGGAACTGACCGAGCAGGGCCGGTCGGGGCGCGGCTCCCTTCCGCCGGACGTTCCGCCGCCGTCCCCCATCTCGGGATGGTGGTGGCTGCTTCCTCCCGTCGCGTACATCCTCCACCGGGCACAGAGGGAGCGTCTGCGGCGGGCGATGGTCGTGGAACTCCCAGAGGAAGACGTCCGGAAGATGCTCGCCTTCTCCAGTACCGCCGTGGGCTGGCTCCTCGTCGCGGGCGGCGCATCCCTCATCGCTGTCAAAGAAACGTGGGAGTTCGTCGAGATCGCGCACTGGCCCGAGTTCACGACATGGATCTTCGTGGGCACGGCCGTGGTTCTCTCGGCGGGAAACGCTGTCCTCTCTGTCCTTCGCGACGAGAAGGTTCTCAGCGTGGCCCGGGCGAAAGGCGGCGGCGCGCCCGAAAGATGATCGCGCTCACGGGGACGAATTAGGGGCGATCTTCCGAGGCGCAGCCAGGCAGGGGCTGCCTCCGGAGAGGTCTCTTGTTCGAGGAAGACAGCTCACCTGTCTGAGATGTAGAGCCAGTACGCCACTACTCGAATAAACCGGTGCTCTTGGCGCCACCCCTGTTCGAACTGCAGAAACTGGCTGATCTGAGTCCAAATTTTGTCGCCTTTGCTTCGCCAGTCGAGCAGGTGAGCCGACCGATTCGTCGGCGTCTCGAACCGGCCCTGGTCAAACAGATCGTCACCGAATACGAAGCGGGCGCAACGACACCGAGTCTCTGTGAGACCTACGGACTCTCTAAGACCGGCATCATGCGCTTGCTCCGAGACGAGGGAATCGCGCTATGACGCCAGCCACTCACCCACGACCAGGTCAAGGTCGCACAAAGACTGTACGAGTACGGCCATCCGATCGCCGCCATCGCAACCCGCCTCGACACCAGCTACAACAACGTCCGGCAACGACTCATCAAAGACGGAGTCCAGCTACGCGCACGCGGCGGTCGCTACCGGTGAACTGCACACCACGACGTCCAGCGTTCGCCCGGGATGGATGCGAAACCTGCATCGTCAGTTCTTCGGGCGCATCTGCTGCAGGATGTCCGGGTCGTTCAGCTCCTGCAACCAGATGTCCCGCACCCGATTCGCGTTGCGACGGTTCGGCAGAAGGGCGATGACCGCGTCGGCTTCGGAGTCGTACAGCACCGACTGACGCAGGGCGCGAGAGCCGTGCACGTCGACCGCGCGACGAAGAACACGCTCGACATCCTCGGTAGCGGGGAGATCATCCTCGTCCGGGCCGAGGGCCGCGGCCAGGTGGTTCCACTCGTTGAAGGTGACTTCGTAGCCGTCCCCTTCCCACCTCTTTGAGACCCGGACGATCTCCGTCGGCGTGGACGCCACCGGGCTCACCGACCACGATCGCCCGAGCGCCTTCGCCTCCTGAACCAGTTCGAGGGTGAGCCCGGGAGTCCCCACCGCGTTCACGCGACCGTGCGAGAAGTCCAGCAGTCGCTCCGGCTCCTCGAGCTGCGTGACGAAAGCCATCTGCACCTCCTCCAAGGAGGGGAGGTGTCGGAGCGCTTCGACACCCGAGACGCGCTTGCACATCCGCAAGCTCACGTTCTGCAGGTCCGTAAATCCCACCAGATCGTTCAGATCGACGTGGCGAGCCCGCTCGATCTGGAGTCGTCGCAGCCCTTTGGAGTTCTCCAGTGCTTTCGCGTCAAACCGGGCGATATCGAGGACGGCGTATGTCAGGGCGGGCCCCGTGCGAATGCCGTCAGGCAAACTCTCCCCCATGTAGTGCAGATCCTTCAGGTGCGGCAGCCCAAATCCGCTGAGGAAGGCGTCCTGACCGGTGACGAGCTTTCTGAGCTCGGTCAAGTGGGAGATATTGATTACACCTTCAACACCGACGAACGGTGTCATGAGGCACCTCAGCGACGAGGCCTCCTCAATTCGTTCGAGGTGGCCCGTCTGTTCAGCCGTCGGAGAGCACATGAGCGCGGTGATGTAGCGGATATCAGAAGAGAGCCACTCGAGATCGAAGTAGGAGCCCCACGCGACCCCTACGCCCATTCGCGCCGCGAGCCGCACCTCGTTGAGTGAGGGAGAACCTTCGGGGGTCCACCCGTCTGGGAGGCGCATCACGATTCCACCAAAATCCTGACTGGGAATCTCAAACGGATCCCAGAGGAGTTCGATGACGCTCTCCGGAAGTCCACGCAGCCTCAAGACCAGGGACTCAAGCGAGATCATTTCACCGTCGGTAGGCGTGCTCATCGCAGCATCATCTCGAGCATCCCGAAGCCACCTCCCGGCAATATGCCTCCTCGCATGAGGGCCCCCAGCAAATGAAATACTGGGCATCCGCCAACTGTCGACCCGGGTTGGCCCAGTGGGCCGCAAGGGGTTAGCCTTGTGGCCCGAACCCCCGAAACAGTTTCGCTGACAGTGGCGCTTTCCGAGCTAATTCTTCCACCTGGGAGGTATCTGGACACGGATAGGTGTGCGGAAGTCCGGCCCTGTCGCCCGGGCACTCGTGGTTAGGCGCAGGTAGACACGAAACCGATTGGCCTCGGCTGACTCAGTCTCGCCCTTCGAGACCACCTGCCCGTTTGGCGGCCTTCGAGCGCATGAACCGGATCAACTCACCGTTTGCAAGGATCATAATGAGCGGTACCGAAAGGATCCAGATCCAATAGTAATTGCCGGCCAAGTAGTAGAACGTGAGTAGGACCGAAGACACGCCTAGGCAGAAGTACCAGAACAGAGCGCGTCTCCTGGAGAAACCCGCGAAGAATTTCTTGTAGTCGTCACTCAAAATGCACGCCACCCTCCTTTGAGAGATCGTACCGCGCGGTACGCAGCGCTGGCGCCGGACTTGACGGCGCCGGTAAGCGACCCAAGGACTGACCTCACCGCATCTATAGCAGCGCTCAGAGCCTTTCGTTGGATCTCCCGCAACGGCACGCCAGTTGCTCCGCGAATCGGCGCCGCCACGACATAGCTAATCGCTTCCCTTGCTGTAGTCCGGTGGCCCATGGCGCGGTCCAGGACGAAGTGGGGTACCACATTCGTCAAGAGCCCGAATGCAGCTCCGGCGGCGAACACGCATCCTACGGCGACAGTCCCAGCACAGACAGCGACTGTCGCCGCCACGGTCAGCACGCCTGCCGCAATACCCACAGCGGTGTGCGCCAGCATTAGCCTGTTGTCCCAGACCCACTTGGCAGCGACGCCCATAGCGCTTCCAATGCCTGCGGTCACGTCGTCCCACCAAGCACGGCCGCTGAGGTCGTTCCGGCCGATGGGGTCGGTGGGCCAGACATAGTCGTTGTCGACGCCGCCCTCGACGGGGTCCACCTGCAGGAATCGTCCGAGCGCGGGTACGTACAGTCGCGCGCCCATTTCGATCAGAAGACTCGTTCCTGCTGTTTCGGCGAGCTTCTGAGCGGAGTCGTGCCACCCGGTCGTCTCGTTGACCGAGCCTGAGTCGTCGGCGTCGGCCGTACCGATGGCCAGGGTCCCAGGTGCGAGGGGCTGACGCGACTTAGAAACCGCAGCCCTTCGCCCGTAGCGAGACAGGTGACGTGTTCCGGGTTCACCAGCAGGCAGATCAAGTCGCACTCACGCCCCACGCGGCTCGGACGGCTCCACGTCAGCGCGAGCCCAGCTTGTAGCAAGCCATCCCGGAGTGCGCCACACGGCCGGACCAAAAGGCCATTCACAGGTGGACTCGGCGAGCTGCGGGGCCCTGCCCAAACCCGTGCAACGGTATGGGAATTGTTCGAGTAAGACAGCTAACCCGTCCCAGAAGTAGAGCCGGTACACCGCTACTCGAATAAATCGGTCCTGCTGCCGCCGCCCCTGGTGGAACTGCAGAAATTGGCTGATCTGACGCCGAATTTCGCCACCTCTGCACTGGTCGAGCAGGTGAGTCGATCGCTTCGTCGGCGTCTCGAACCGACCCTGGTCAAGCAAATCGCCGCCGAGTACGAATCGGGTGCGACGACACCGAGTCTCTGCGACACCTACGGACTCTCTAAGACAGGCATCCTCCGACTACTCCGAGACGAGGGGGTGGCACTGCGCCGCCAGCCACTCACGGACAATCAGGTCGAGGTCGCACGAACGCTGTACGAGCACGGCCACCCGATCGCCGCCATCGCAACCCGTCTCGACACCAGCTACAACAACGTCCGGCAGCGGCTGATCAAGGTAGGGGTTCAGCTACGCCCACGTGGCGGCAGTTACAAAGATGGAAGCCACCTCGTCGGGAGAGGTGAACCTTGACCTGCGGCCCGAGGAGGCAAATGTACAAGTGGGTTGGTGCGAGCCCACCGCGGCGCCGCGACCGGGCCAAAACCGATCGGCTCGCACAACCCTGAGTACACAGGATTCTTAATTCAGGGAAACGTGTAATATCGCCGCATGCCTTCCGCGACTCTCACGGCCTCGGTGACGCACACCGCTGCGCTCGCCCGCCTCGGCCACGCTCTCTCCGACCCGACGCGAGCTGGCGTGCTGCTCGCACTGCGAGAGGCCCCGGCGTACCCCTCAGATCTGGCCGACGCCCTCGGGGTCTCACGACAGGTTATGTCGAACCAGTTGGCGTGCCTTCGAGGGTGCGGGCTCGTGGAGGCCGTACCGGACGGTCGACGCACCTGGTACCGCCTCGCTGACTCGCACCTCACTCCCGCCCTCGATGAGCTGCTGCGCGTCGTGCTCTATGTCGAACCGGGCTGCTGCGCCGGAGAAAGCTGCACCTGCGCATGACCACCACCAGCCCTCGCCCCACAGACGACCGCCGGCACGCTCTCCAACAGCGCATCAAGTGGATCGTCACCGCAACGATCGCCTACAACCTCGTTGAGGCCGTCGTCGCAATCACCGCCGGCACCGTCGCCTCCTCGGCTGCACTGATCGGTTTCGGGCTGGACTCCACGATCGAGGTTCTTTCCGCGGCGGCTGTCGCCTGGCAGTTCACCCGCCGCGATCCCGAACGGTGGGAGAAAGGCACGTTGCGTGTCATCGCCGTGGCCTTCTTCGCCCTCGCCACCTACGTCACCGCAACGTCGGTGCTGGCCCTGATGGGTCAGGTCGACGTGCAGCACTCCACGGTCGGCATCGTGCTCACCGCGCTGAGCGTCGTCATCATGCCGTTCCTGTCTCTGGCCGAACGCCGAGCAGGCCGCGAGCTGGGATCGGCAACCGCCGTTGCCGACTCCAAGCAGACCCTCATCTGCACGTACCTGTCCGCCGCGGTGCTCGTCGGCCTCGTCGTCAACAGCCTGTTCGACTGGTGGTGGGCCGACGCGATCGCTGGCCTGATCATCGCCGCCTTCGCGATCCGCGAGGGTGTCGAGGCGTGGAGAGGCGACGCCTGCGCCACCTCGGTCGGAATGCTTTTGGAGGATGAGCACGAGCACGTCCACCACGAGCATTGAGCCGTGAGGGCTAACGCCAAGCCGCTGATTGCAGCGGCTACCGTTCTGGTCGTTGTCGTTCTCGCTGGCCTGGTCTACTTCCTCATCAATCGCGCACAGGCACCCGATCCCGCATCGGCCAGCGTCGTCCGATCGGACTCGCACGTACTCGACGACGGCGGCGCCGATGCCGTGACCGTCGTGGAGTTCCTGGACTTCGAGTGCGAGGCGTGCGGCGCGTACTATCCGGTTGTCGAGGAGCTGCGCGAGAAGTACGCCGGTCGCATCACCTATGCGGTGCGGTATTTCCCGCTCCCGGGGCACTTCAACGCCACCCATGCTGCGGTCGCCGCCGAAGCCGCCGCCCGGCAAGGCCGCTTCGAGGACATGTATCACCGACTGTTCGAGACACAAGAAGCGTGGGGCGAAGCCCAGGAATCTCGCGCCGCCGTGTTCCGGGACTACGCCGAGCAGCTCGGGCTCAACATGTCCGCGTACGACGCAGCGGTCAGCGACCCGATGACCGAAGAGAGAGTGCGCTCCGACTTTGAGAAGGGCGCACGTTGGGGGTCGGCAGCACCCCGACCTTTTTCGTCGATGGCGAACCGCTCGTGATTGAGCGGTGGAACGACCTGGATACAGCGATCGGGTCGGCTCTGCGCGGCTAGACGACGACCGACCGAACCTCCCGCTCCCACGCCTGTGTCGCCATTTGCACGGCGTCCCACGGCGAGCCCAGCGGCGGGGTGTACGAGAGGTCGAGGTCGCTCATTCCGGCGACGGTCATGCGGTGGTGCAGGGCGGTGGCGTAGGTGTCGACGCGCTTGGAGATTTCGGCTCCGCGGGTGCCGACGAGCTGCGCGCCGAGGAGGCGGCCGTCGCGGGTGTCTCCGGTGATGCGGATGCTGATAGGGGTGGCTCCGGGGTAGTAGCGCTTGTGGTCGTCCGCAACGGCGCTGTAGCTGTGCGGGGCGTAGTCCGCGGCGGCGGCTTCGTGGTCACGGAGGCCGGTGCGGGCGGCTACGACGTCGAAGACTTTCACCACCTGGGTACCAAGGCTCCCGGCGAATCGGGCGTCGCCGCCGATCGCGTTCTCTCCGGCGACCCGGCCTTGCTTGTGTGAGGTGGTGCCGAGGGGCAGGTAGGTGACGCCGAGGAGGCGGTGGTGGGTGACGACGCCGTCTCCGGCTGCCCACACGTTCGGCAGGCCGGTGCGCATGTGCTCGTCGACGACGACCGCGCCACCGGCCCCCGTGGTTGCGCCGGCCGCGGTGAGGAGGCTGGTGTTGGGGCGCACACCCACGACCACGAGCACGACGTCGGCGCTGCGGGAGAAAGCGTCACCGTCGCGGGTGCCGGTCACGGTGAGCTGGCCCGCGTCGCGGGTGACGGCTTCGATGCGGGTTCCGGTGAGCACGTCCACGCCGTGGCGGGTGAGTTCGTCGCGGACGAGGGAGCCGAGTTCAGGGTCGAGGGTGGAGAGCACCTCGGGCCCCCGTTGGAGCTGCGTGACGTGAAGGCCGCGGACGGTGAGAGCTTCGGCCATCTCCAGGCCGACGTAGCCTGCGCCGACGATGATCGCGGTTTCAGGCTGGTGCTCGTCGAGGTAGCGCTCCAGCGCGAAGGTGTCGCCCATCGAGTGCAGCAGGTGCACGCCGTCGTCCGGGCCGACCTGGTCGAGCCCGGCGATGCCAGCAGTGGACGGGGATGCTCCGGTGCCGACCATCAGGGCGTCGTAGGCAATCGTGGATTCAGTACCGGCGGCGTCGCGGACGGTGAGTCTGTGGCCGCCGACGTCGATGCTGGTGGCGAGGGTGTCCAGGCGCAGGTTCATGCCGGTTGCTTCGAGGTCGGCGTGTGTGCGGTGGGCGAGGGATTGCCAGGGCTGCACGTCGCGGGAGAAGTAGTACGGGATGCCGCAGATGGAGAAGTTCGGGTAGGCGTCGGCCACGACGACGGTGACGTCGACGGAGGGGTCGAGCTCGCGGGCACGCAGGGCGGTGGAGATTCCGGCGTCGCTTCCGCCGATCGCTACGAGGTGCATGGTGTGCCTTTCAGGACGTGGTTTCGGGTTGCGTGGGCACCACGACGTCGCCTGCGGTGTGGGCGGCGGTCGGGTAGAAGACGAGCAGCAGCGCGAGCCCGAGAGCGGCGCCGACGAGCTGGGCGAGGATGAACGGTGCCACGGCAGCGGGCGCGATGCCGGCGAACGTGTCGGTGAACATGCGGGCGATGGTCACGGCGGGGTTGGCGAACGATGTGGAGCTGGTGAACCAGTACGCGGCTCCGATGTAGGCCCCGACCGCGGCCGCGGTCACCGAGCCTTTCCCGGTGCGGGCGAGGGCGAAGATCAGCAGCACGAGCCCGGCGGTGGCGACCACTTCCCCGACCAGGTGCCCGCCGGTCGCGCGGTCGTTGCTGGAGAGCGCGGGCGCGGTGTCGAACATCACCCCGGCGAGGAGGGTTCCGGCGGTGCCGCCGAGAACCTGTGCGGCCAGGTACGGGGTGAGGTCGCGCAGCGGCAGACCAGTTCTCTCGCGGCGCCCGAGCAGCCAGTCCGCAAGCGACACCACGGGGTTGAAGTGCGCTCCCGACACCGGCCCGAGCATCAGGATCAGAACCGTCAGGCCGAGGGCTGTGGTCAGGCTGTTCTCGAGCAGCTGCAACCCCACATCGTCCGGGGAGAGCCGCTGCGCGGCGATCCCCGATCCGACGACGACAGCGACGAGCAGCCCAGTTCCGACGAACTCGGCAGCGGCACGGCGCAGCACGTTCGGCCGAGTCGCAGACGGGTGAGAGCGGGTGGTGGTTTTCATGTCGGCTCATCTTGACCCGAGCAAGGTGAATCAGTCAAGATTGAATCAATGAACACTGAACGAATCGACACGGTGGAGGCGCGGGCCGCTCGGCACGCGGCGTTGGGCGACCCGTCACGCCTGCGGATTGTTGACCTCCTGACGCTCGGTGATCTGTCGCCATCGGAGATTCAGACCGCTCTGGGCATGCCGGGAAACCTGGTGGCGCATCACCTGAACGTGCTGGATGCGGCGGGCATGGTGGCCCGGTCCCGGTCGGAAGCGGACAAACGACGCAGCTACGTCCATCTGACTGACACCGCGTTGCAGGGCCTCACTCCCGGTCGCGTGGAGCGGGCGAGCCGGGTGGTGTTCGTGTGCACGGCGAACTCGGCCAGATCGCAGTTAGCAGCGGCGCTGTGGTCGACTCGCAGCAGCATCCCTGCCGCGTCTGGCGGCACACACCCCGCAGACCGGATCGATCCCGCCGCGATCGCCGCGGCGGACCGTCACGCGCTCGACCTTCCCGATAAAGCGCCGCGAGCGCTGAAGACGGTGCTGACCGGTTCGGACTTCGTGGTCACCGTGTGCGACAACGCGCACGAAGAACTCGGCGTGACCGGGCATCTGCACTGGTCGATCCCGGACCCGGTCCGCGTCGGCACCGACGACGCCTTCGACACCGCCTACGACGAGCTGGAACGCCGCATCAAAGAACTCGCTCCCCGGCTCGCTGCCATCTGACCCTCCCAGAAAGAGAACCCGTGACTGACACCACCCCGACCGTCCTGTTCATCTGCCAGCACAACGCCGGCCGCTCCCAGCTTGGCGCCGCGCTCTTGGAGCACCTGGCCGGCGACCGGTTCACCGCGACATCGGCGGGACTGTCGCCCGCGGGCGAAGTGAACCCCGCCGTAGCTGCGACGGTTGCTGAACTCGGTATGGACATCACCGACCGGGTGCCCCGTGCAGTCACCAGCGAAGACCTCGATACGGCGGACGTCGTGGTCTTGATGAAACCCGGCCTCGATCTGCCGTC
>NZ_LQQP01000006.1 GCF_001619615.1 Microbacterium sp. T32 | reverse complement strand
CCCTGACCCCCCCATCCCCCCGATAGGAAGACCCACCGCCATGACGATCACCCAGGAACAGGCGACCTGGTACGCCCAGACCTTCGCGCAGATCGCCGACAACGTCGAGCGCGCCGTGCTCGGCAAGCGGCACGTCGTGGAGCTCGTCCTGACCGCGATGCTCAGCGACGGGCACGTGCTCCTCGAGGACGTCCCGGGCACCGGCAAGACGTCGCTCGCCCGGGCGATCGCGCAGTCGGTGCAGGGCACGAACACCCGCATCCAGTTCACCCCCGACCTGCTCCCCGGCGACATCACGGGCATCACGGTGTACGACCAGAAGACCGGGACGTTCGAGTTCCACGCGGGGCCGATCTTCGCCAACATCGTCCTCGCCGACGAGATCAACCGCGCGAGCCCGAAGACGCAGTCGGCACTCCTCGAAGTCATGGAGGAGGGCCGCGTCACCATCGACGGCGTCTCCCGCGAGGTCGGCGTGCCGTTCCTGGTCCTCGCAACGCAGAACCCCGTGGAGCAGGCCGGCACCTACCGACTCCCCGAGGCGCAGCTCGACCGCT
Source organism: Microbacterium sp. T32 (assembly GCF_001619615.1). GTDB lineage: Bacteria > Actinomycetota > Actinomycetes > Actinomycetales > Microbacteriaceae > Microbacterium. The sequence continues at coordinate 105,880 of NZ_LQQP01000006.1, read as the reverse complement.
TCCTCCTGCGCACCTCGCTCGGCTACCCCGATCACGCCGCCACGGTCCGCATCCTCGACGGTGCCGCCGTATCCACCGCGGACCTCCGTCCGATCATCACGCCCCAGGCACTCGTGGGCATGGCCGACCTCGCCGCGACGGTGTACGTCGACGCGCTCGTCCTCGACTACATCGCCCGGATCGTGGATGCCACCCGCTCGGCCGACGAGGTCCGTCTCGGCGTCAGCATCCGCGGTGCGCTCGCGCTCACCCGGGCGACCCGGGCCCGCGCGGCGGCCCAGGGGCGGACGTATGCCACCCCCGACGACGTGAAGGCGCTCGCCGTGCCCGTGCTGTCGCACCGCCTCATCCTGCATCCCGAGGCCGAGTTCGACGGCGTGACGCAGGAGGCCGTCGTCGGGCAGGTGCTGCTCGACACCGTACCGCCCACGCAGCGCGAGAGCGCCTGAACCATGCGCGTCCCCCCGGTCCTCCCCGCGCGAAGGGTGCCGCCGTGCCCGACGTGAACATCACCGAGTCGCGGCTGACCCGCACGTCCGCCGGCACGATGGGCACGGGCTCGCGCACGTCGATCACCTCGACGTCGACGCGGCGCACCCGCCGGCTGGTGCGCGCCGCGGTGCGCGCGTCCGAGGTGTGGCGGACGATCGGGGATGCCGGCGAGACGACGGTCCGCTGGGCCGGGCGCACGATCCGACCGGCGGGAGCGGTCGTGGCCGTCGCCGCGACGGCGGGACTGGCGCTGGGGCTCGTCTTCGGGTGGGTCGAGTGGATGGTCGCGGGTGCGGTGGCGCTGCTGCTGCTGATCATGAGCATCCCGTTCCTCTTCGGCGCCCGTGCGTACGACGTCGACCTAACGCTCACCCACGAACGCGTGGTCGCCGGCCACGGTGTGACGGGTGAGATCGCGGTCCGCAACGACAGCGGCCGGCCCGTCCTCCCCGGTCGCCTCGACATCCCCGTCGGTCAGGGTCTCGTGGAGTTCGGCGTCCCCCTGCTGCGCCCCGGCCACGGCGTCACCGAGCCGCTCGAGATCCCGCCGCTGCCGCGGGGTGTCGTGCGGATCGGTCCCGTGACGACGGTGCGCAGCGACCCGGTCGGTCTGCTGCGTCGCGAGCACGCGTTCGACGACGTCCACGACCTGTACGTGCACCCGCGCACGGTCGCTCTCCCGTCGACGAGCGCGGGACTCATCCGCGACCTCGAGGGCAACGCCACGCGGCGTCTCGTCGACGCGGACATGTCGTTCCACGCGATCCGCGAGTACGTGCCGGGCGACTCGCGCCGGCAGGTGCACTGGAAGTCGACCGCGAAGACGGGCCGACTGATGGTGCGGCAGTACGAGGAGTCGCGGCGCTCGCGCATGGCCGTGGTGCTCGCGGCGGCGACGCAGGAGTACGCGGATGCCGACGAGTACGAGCTTGCCGTCTCGGCCGCCGCGTCACTGGGCCTTCGCGCCGTCCGCGACGCCCGCGACATCGACGTCGTGACCGGTTCGGAGATCCCGCGCGTCGTGAAGGGCCGTCTCCGCGCGATCCGGCACGTCCCGGCCGTGACCCCGCGCGCGATGCTCGACGGCTTCTCCGCGCTCGCGAACCACGAGAACACCATGCCGGTCGAGGACGTCTGCCGGCTGGCGTCCGAGGCGAACGAGAGGCTGTCGATCGCGTTCGTCGTCGTCGGCTCGGTCGTCTCGATCGGCCGCCTGCGCCAGGCGGCGCTCGCGTTCGACGCGGACACGGCCGTCGCCGCGGTGGTGTGCGACGAGCGCGCCCACCCGCGCATGCAGAGCGTCGCGGGCCTCACGGTCCTCACGATCGGCACGCTCGACGACCTCGCCGGGCTCCTGGTGCGGGGAGCGACCTCGTGAGCGCCCCGGCCTCGACCCGGCCCCGGCGGGCGGCCGACCCCGCCCTGCGTTCGCGCGCGATCGCGGCCGGGCTGTACACGGGCGTGAGCGCACTGCTCGCCGCGGTCGCGGCCTGGCCCGTGTACGCGTCGCCGGCGTTCGTCGCGCTCGTGGCCGTCGCGGTGCCGGTGGCGGCGGGTGCGGTGGTGCTGGCGCGATGGCGCCGGTGGGGTGGATGGATCACGGCCGCCGTCGTGGCCGGGGCCTTCACGGTGCTCGCGGTGCCGCTCGCCGTGCCCTCGCGTTCGGGCGCGCCCCTGGACATCCTGCGGGGTCTGGGGGAGGCGTTCTCCGGGGTCCTCCTCGCCTGGAAGGACCTGGTCACCGTCGACCTCCCGGTCGGCGACTACCGCAATCTCCTCGTCCCGGCCCTCCTGGTCTTCCTGATCGGGACAGCGGTCACCCTCGCGCTGGCGCTGCGGGCGGACCGGTGGGCGCCCGCCGCGGTCGTCAGCGGTCTGGCGATGAGCGGTTTCGGACTGTTCTTCGGCCGCACATCGACGAGCGCTCCCTGGACGCTGGGTCCGCTGTCGCTCGCAGCCCCCGTCGAGACGGCGATCGGCACCGCCGCGGTGCTCTCCGCGGTGCTGTGGCTGGCGTGGCGCACGAGGGACGAACGCACTCGGGCCCTGCGGCGCGCGAGCGAGAGCGGCGCCGTCGCCCTTCCGCGTCGCCGCTCCCGGACCGACCGACGGCGCACCGCCCTCGGCGCGGGCATGGTCGTGGTGGCCGTGGTCGCGGCGGTGGCGGTCGTGCCGTGGGCGACGAAGGATGCCGACCGGCGCGTGCTGCGGTCGGCCGCGGGGCCCGAACGGCAGATCGCCGAGGCCGTGAGCCCGCTGTCCGAGTACCGGGCGATGTTCTCCGACGCGCGCGCGGAGGACGTGCTGTTCCGCGTCGACGCGGGCGCCGCGGCCCCTGAGCGCATCCGCGTCGCGACCCTCGACACCTACGACGGCGAGGTGTTCCGGTCCTCCGGTTCGCGCCGGGGCACCTTCGTGCGCGTGCCGTCGACCCTCCCCGCGGTCGAGGGGCGCGAAGTGCGGGCCGACATCCGCATCGGCGACCTCGGCGGGATCTGGATGCCGACCGCCGGGCGCCTCGTCTCGGCGACGTTCGAAGGCGACCGGCAGAACGCCCTGGCCGACAGCTTCTACTACAGCACCGACGGCGAGGCCGGGGTGCAGATCGCCGGGGGCGGCCTGGCCCCCGGCGACGGCTACGAACTCACGGCGATCGAGCCGGTCGAGGACGACCCCGCGACCCTGACCGCTCCCGGGGACGACGGAGGCCTCTCCGGTGGGGACAGTCTCCGCCGGTGGGTGGACGAGCACGCGACCGGTACCTCGGGGGCGGATCTCGTCGCCCTCATCCGGCTGCTGCGCGAGCGCGGCTACCTCAGCCACGGGCTCGCCCCGGCGACGGGGGCCGCGGCGCCGGCGTGGACGAAGGATCTCCCGGGCTACCAGCTCCAGCCGAGCGCCTCGGGGCATTCCCTCGCGCGCATCGACACGATGTTCCAGCGCCTGCTCGAGCGCGAGGACGATCCGCGCGCCCAGACGACGAACAACTACGTCGCGGCGGTGGGCGACGACGAGCAGTTCGCGGTCGCCGCCGCCCTCGTCGCCCACCAGCTCGGCTATCCCGCCCGGGTAGTGGTCGGCACGCGACTCCGATCCAGTGATCCCGGCGTCGCCACGTGCCAGGCGGGGGAGTGCCGCGCGCGCGACCTCAGCGCGTGGACCGAGGTGCAGGGCTCCGACGGTCGGTGGACGGCGATCGACGTCACCCCGCAGTGGGAGCTCTCGCCGAGCCTCGAGGTCACGCAGCAGCGCGACCCCGAGAACGTCACCGAAGTGCGGCCCGACACCGTGGACGAGGTGGTTCCGCCCGACCCGGTGCAGGAGGACAACGCCCTCACCGACGACGACACGCACGACGACGGCCTGGACCTCGCGTGGCTGTGGCCGATCCTGCGTGTCGCGGGCGTCTCGCTCCTCGTCGTGCTGATCCTGTTCGGGCCGTTCCTCGCGATCGTCGTGGCGAAGGCGCTGCGCAGACGGGGACGCCGACGCGACCCCGACCCGCGCGGGGCGATCGCCGGCGGGTGGGACGAGTACGTCGACGCGGGAGTGGATGCCGGCCGCGAACCGCCCCGATCGTCCACGCGCCGCGAGCTCGCCGAGGCCTACGACACTCCGTCGGGGCTGCAGCTCGCCGACGACGCCGACCGCGCGGTGTTCTCGTCTCGCACGGTCACCGCCGACGAGGCATCCGAGTTCTGGCGCATCGTCGATGAGGAGCGTCGCACGCTCACGCGTCAGCGCGGGTGGTGGCGGCGCGTGCGCGCCGCCGTATCGTTGAGATCGTTCCTGCGGTTCTTCGCCCCGCGCCCCACGCGCCGACGGCCGCCGCACCGCGACGAGAGGGGAAAGCGCCAGCGTCGGCGCGAGACGACATGAACGATTCCACGGAAGTCCTCCTGGGGGCGCTGTCCCTCGTCCTCTTCGTGATCCTGTACGTCTGGCACGCCCTGGCGCTCGCCGCGGTGTTCGCCAAGGCGGGCGAGGCGAGCTGGAAGGGGTGGGTGCCGGTCGTCAACCTCGCGACAGTTCTGAAGCTCGGGGGATTCTCGCCGTGGCTCGTGCTCATCGCGCTCGTCCCCGTGTTCGGCGCGATCGCGTACGCGGTGGTCTCGATCGTCGCGATCCACCGCGTGAACCTCGCCTTCGGGCGAGGCGCCGGGATGACCGTGCTCGGCGCGTTCCTCCCCGTGGTCTGGGCGAGCATCCTCGGTTTCGGCCGCGCGCGCTGGCAGGGTGAGGCGGCGCCCGGTGTGCGCCGTTCCGGGGTGGACGAGAACTCCGCCCCTGTTCGCCGCGGTCAGGACTTCGCGGGCCCGTACGTCCCGCTCGTCGGCGGGTGGACCCCCGAGCCCTCGAAAGCGGAGACCGGCGCCTCGGCCGCCGAGGACCGGGGGAGGGATGCCGAGCCCCCCGCGCCCGTGTCCGAACCGCTCGTGCTCCCGTTCGCGGCACCCTCGTCGTCCCTGGCGGATGCCGTCCCCACCCCGTCGGATTGGGCTCCGCCGGCCGCCGGTGGGGCCGCGGAATTCCCTCCCCCCGCGCGGGGCGAAGACGATGCCGCGTGGAACCCCGGAGCGTTGTCGCCGGCTTCCCCGATGCGTCGTCGCTCGGAGGCGTCGGCGGAGCCGACTCCCCTCGTCGCCGCTCCCGCGCCCCCTGTCCCCGAGGAGCCCGAGCTCGACCCCTGGCGGGCGCCCGTCCATCCCGACGCGGCATCGGAGGCCTCCACCCCGCTTCCGGACGCGCCCCTGACGCGTCCCGCCCCAGCCACGGTTCCCGTTTCGGCCGTCCCCGCCTTCCCCGCGCGGACCGACGATCCGGGGGAGGAGTTCCCCGAGCTGTCCGAGGCCGTATCCGCCGTCGCCGAGGCGCCGCAGGCGGGGGCACCGCGCTCCGCGCGCAGCTCGGTGTCGGCGTTGTACACGCAGCCGGAGTTCCCCGCCGAACCCGAGGACGCCGAGCTCGACGCGCTCGACCGCACGGTCGTGACCCGCCGCCGCCGCATCCCCTGGGCGATCGTGCCGCCGAACGGCATCCCGGTCGACCTGACCTCGGACGTCGTGATCCTCGGACGCCGTCCGGCTCCGGATGCCGCGCACCCCGACGCCCAGCTCGTCGCGATCGCCGACGAGACGCGGACGGTGTCGAAGACCCACGCCCGCCTGCAGCTGCGGGGCGAGAAGTGGTTCGTGACCGACCTCGATTCGACGAACGGTGTGCTGTTCGCGACGCTCATGGGCACCGAGGTCGAGGCGCCCCCGGGGGAGGAGATCGAGGCGGGCGAGCGCTTCTTCCTCGGCGACGCGGAGGTGCGTCTCACGCGGAGGGAAGCGTGAGCGGCCCCTACGACGTTCCGGACGATCCCGACGACGTCACGCTGTGGGCGGGTCGGCTCCGTGCCTGGCCGACCCCGCCGGCGGCAGCGCCCGGCACCGGGGAGGACGAGGTCGACGAGGACACCGCGATCTCCGCGCGTCCGGTGGCCGACGACACCGTCCGGGTCAGCCGCCCGGCACCCGCGGATGACACGGTGCACGCGCCGCGCCGCGCGTCGGTGCCGGCGCCCGCGGACGACACGGTGCGGGTGGACCGCCCGGCACCGCCCGACGACACGGTCCAGGTGAGCCGGGGCGCGCCCGCGCCGTCCGACGACACGGTCCGCGTGCCCCGCGAGCGGTCGGCGCCGGAGCCCTCCGCGCCTCCCGTCGACGACACCACGGCGCCCGGCCGCCGCCGAGGCGGGGATGCCGCACCGACCGAGACCTCGACCGCGGACACCGCGGCGGGAACGCGCCGTGCCCGCCGCAGCGCAGAGATCCCGACCACCGAACTCCCCTCCGGAGACCCTGCGCCCCGGCCGCGCGAAGCTCGGGTGCCGGCGGGCGACCACGAGGTCTACCGTCCCCGGGCCGACGAGGCGGTCCGTGCGATCCGCGCGGCGCCGCCCGCTCGTCCGAACGACGCCCCGGATGCCGCGGATGTCCTGCCGCAGACTCCCCGCCGGACCCGGACCCGGGCGATCGTGCTCGCGGTGACGGTCGTCGTCCTGGTCGTGGCGGCGGCCCTCGCGCTGTTCCTGCTGATGGGCTGAGCATCGATCGGCGCACGTTTGCCCGCACCCTCCGGGGCGCGTATCATTGAGCGGGTGTGCGTTCACGCGCGCCGTGCGTCATGCCCCCGGGCTGTGGCACGGAACAACGCTCGCACCATCTCAGGGAACGGCCTGCGAACAGGCCACCCCCACGGCATATCCACCACACTCGCGCCCGATCATTCTGGCGCGCGGTGGATCACACGTGAGCCCGACACGTCACGAATCGCAAGATCCGCGCCGAGTCGGGGGAGACACGACGCTGTCACCGTGCAGCACAAACAAGGAGAGAACGTGCCAACCATTCAGCAGTTGGTTCGCAAGGGCCGCTCGCCGAAGGTCTCGAAGACCAAGGCTCCCGCGCTGAAGTCGAACCCCCAGCAGGCCGGCGTGTGCACCCGCGTGTACACCACGACCCCCAAGAAGCCGAACTCGGCGATGCGCAAGGTCGCCCGCGTGAAGCTGCGCAACGGTACCGAGGTCACCGCCTACATCCCCGGCGAGGGCCACAACCTGCAGGAGCACTCGCTCGTGCTCGTCCGCGGTGGTCGTGTGAAGGACCTCCCCGGTGTCCGTTACAAGATCGTCCGCGGTGCGCTCGACACCCAGGCTGTCAAGAACCGTAAGCAGGCTCGCAGCCGCTACGGCGCGAAGAAGGGCTGAGAACCATGCCTCGTAAGGGTCCCGCCCCGAAGCGTCCCGTCGTCAACGACCCGGTGTACGGCGCTCCCGTCGTCACCCAGCTCGTCAACAAGATCCTCGTCGACGGCAAGAAGTCGCTGGCCGAGTCGATCGTCTACGACGCCCTCCGTGGCGTCGAGGCGAAGAACAGCCAGGACGCCGTCGCCACCCTCAAGAAGGCGCTCGACAACGTGCGCCCCACCCTCGAGGTCAAGAGCCGCCGCGTCGGTGGCTCGACCTACCAGGTTCCGGTCGAGGTCAAGCCGCACCGCGCGAACACCCTCGCGCTGCGCTGGCTCGTGAGCTACGCGAAGGGTCGTCGTGAGAAGACGATGACCGAGCGTCTGCAGAACGAGATCCTCGACGCCTCGAACGGCCTCGGTGCCGCGGTCAAGCGCCGCGAGGACACCCACAAGATGGCCGAGTCGAACCGCGCCTTCGCGCACTACCGCTGGTAACACCCGCGGAGGGTCCGCGACCGAACCCCGGTCGTGGACCCTCCGATGGGCCCGGCATCAACCTCCCAACAGGTAAGGAAGACACCCGTGGCACAAGACGTGCTCACCGACCTCCACAAGGTCCGCAACATCGGCATCATGGCGCACATCGATGCCGGCAAGACGACGACGACCGAGCGCATCCTGTTCTACACGGGCGTCAACCACAAGATCGGTGAGACGCACGACGGTGCCGCGACCACCGACTGGATGGAGCAGGAGCAGGAGCGTGGCATCACGATCACCTCCGCCGCCGTCACCTGCTTCTGGGACAAGAACCAGATCAACATCATCGACACCCCCGGACACGTCGACTTCACGGTCGAGGTCGAGCGCTCGCTGCGTGTGCTCGACGGCGCCGTCGCCGTCTTCGACGGCAAGGAGGGCGTCGAGCCCCAGTCCGAGACGGTGTGGCGTCAGGCCGACAAGTACGACGTCCCCCGCATCTGCTTCGTCAACAAGATGGACAAGCTGGGCGCCGACTTCTACTTCACGGTCGACACGATCGTGAACCGCCTCAAGGCCAAGCCGCTGGTCATCCAGCTCCCCATCGGTGCCGAGAACGACTTCCTCGGTGTCATCGACCTCGTCGAGATGCGTGCCCTGGTGTGGCCCGGCGACGCCAAGGGTGACGTGACCATGGGCGCCAAGTACGAGATCCAGGAGATCCCGGCCGACCTCGCCGACAAGGCCGCCGAGTACCGCGAGAAGCTGCTCGAGACCGTCGCCGAGTCCGACGAGGCGCTGCTCGAGAAGTACTTCGGTGGCGAAGAGCTCACGGTCGCCGAGATCAAGGGCGCGATCCGCAAGCTGACGATCGCCTCCGAGCTCTACCCGGTGCTCTGTGGTTCCGCGTTCAAGAACCGCGGCGTCCAGCCGATGCTCGACGCGGTCGTCGACTACCTCCCCTCGCCCCTGGACGTGCCGGCCATCGAGGCCCACGACCCGAAGGACGAAGAGATCGTCATCGAGCGCCACGCCGACCGCGAGGAGCCCTTCGCGGCCCTGGCGTTCAAGATCGTGACGCACCCCTTCTTCGGCCGCCTGACCTACATCCGCGTCTACTCGGGTCACCTCGACTCGGGCGCGCAGGTCGTCAACGCGACCAAGGGCAAGAAGGAGCGCATCGGAAAGATCTTCCAGATGCACGCCAACAAGGAGATGCCCGTCGACTCCGTGACCGCCGGTCACATCTACGCGGTCATCGGCCTCAAGGACACCACCACCGGTGACACCCTGAGCGACCCGGCCAACCAGGTCGTCCTCGAGTCGATGACGTTCCCGGAGCCGGTCATCGAGGTCGCCATCGAGCCCAAGACCAAGGCCGACCAGGAGAAGCTGGGTGTCGCCATCCAGAAGCTCGCCGAGGAAGACCCGACGTTCCGCGTCGAGCAGAACGCCGAGACCGGTCAGACCGTCATCAAGGGCATGGGCGAGCTGCACCTCGACATCCTCGTGGACCGCATGAAGCGCGAGTTCAAGGTCGAGGCCAACGTCGGCAAGCCCCAGGTGGCGTACCGCGAGACCATCCGCAAGGCGGTCGAGCGTCACGACTACACCCACAAGAAGCAGACCGGTGGTTCGGGTCAGTTCGCGAAGATCCAGTTCGCGCTCGAGCCCCTCGAGGTCACGGCCGACAAGACCTACGAGTTCGAGAACAAGGTCACCGGTGGTCGTATCCCGCGCGAGTACATCTCGCCGACCGACCAGGGCTTCCAGGACGCCATGAACGTCGGCGTGCTCGCCGGCTACCCCATGGTGGGTGTCAAGGCGATCCTGCTCGACGGTGCCTCGCACGACGTCGACTCGTCCGAAATGGCGTTCAAGATCGCCGGTTCGATGGGTTTCAAGGAGGCCGTCCGCAAGGCGAACCCCACGCTCCTCGAGCCGATCATGGCCGTCGAGGTCCGTACTCCCGAGGAGTACATGGGCGACGTCATCGGCGACCTGAACTCGCGTCGTGGCCAGATCCAGTCGATGGAGGACGCCGCCGGCGTCAAGGTCGTCCGCGCCAACGTCCCGCTGTCCGAGATGTTCGGCTACATCGGTGACCTGCGCTCGAAGACCTCGGGTCGCGCCGTCTACTCGATGGAGTTCGACAGCTACGCCGACGTGCCGAAGGCCGTCGCGGACGAGATCATCCAGAAGAACAAGGGCGAGTAACACCGCTCTCGTGGATGCCGGGAGCCCACGCTCCGGCCGGGCTCCCGGCATCCGCTCAAACTCAATACCGACTCTCTAGTAACCTGAGAACCATCCCCGTAGAGAACCGGTCGCAATCCAGCGCCCGTCACTCTGCATGAACGTCCTGAGGAGGACCCAGTGGCTAAGGCCAAGTTCGAGCGGACCAAGCCGCACGTGAACATCGGAACGATCGGTCACGTCGACCACGGCAAGACCACGCTCACCGCTGCCATCTCGAAGGTGCTCGCCGACAAGTACCCGTCGGCCACCAACGTCCAGCGTGACTTCGCGTCGATCGACTCGGCGCCGGAAGAGCGCCAGCGCGGTATCACCATCAACATCTCGCACGTCGAGTACGAGACCCCGAAGCGTCACTACGCTCACGTCGACGCGCCCGGTCACGCCGACTACATCAAGAACATGATCACCGGTGCCGCTCAGATGGACGGCGCGATCCTCGTGGTCGCGGCGACCGACGGCCCGATGGCCCAGACGCGTGAGCACGTTCTGCTCGCCAAGCAGGTCGGCGTCCCCTACCTGCTCGTCGCGCTGAACAAGGCCGACATGGTCGACGACGAGGAGATCCTGGAGCTCGTCGAGCTCGAGGTCCGCGAGCTCCTCTCCTCGCAGGACTTCGACGGCGACAACGCCCCCGTCGTCCGCGTCTCGGGCCTCAAGGCTCTCGAGGGCGACGAGCAGTGGGTCGAGTCGATCGTCGAGCTCATGAACGCCGTCGACGAGTCCATCCCCGACCCGGTGCGTGACAAGGACAAGCCGTTCCTCATGCCCATCGAGGACGTCTTCACCATCACCGGTCGTGGAACGGTCGTCACGGGTCGCGCCGAGCGCGGCACGCTCGCGATCAACTCCGAGGTCGAGATCGTCGGCATCCGCCCGACGCAGAAGACCACGGTCACGGGTATCGAGATGTTCCACAAGCAGCTCGACGAGGCCTGGGCCGGCGAGAACTGTGGTCTGCTCCTCCGCGGCACCAAGCGCGACGATGTCGAGCGCGGCCAGGTCGTCGTCAAGCCCGGTTCGGTCACCCCGCACACCAACTTCGAGGGCACGGCGTACATCCTGTCCAAGGAGGAGGGCGGCCGTCACAACCCGTTCTTCACGAACTACCGCCCGCAGTTCTACTTCCGTACCACGGACGTGACCGGCGTCATCACGCTGCCCGAGGGCACCGAGATGGTCATGCCCGGTGACACCACCGAGATGTCGGTCGAGCTCATCCAGCCGATCGCCATGGAAGAGGGCCTCGGCTACGCGATCCGTGAGGGTGGCCGCACCGTCGGTGCCGGTACCGTCACCAAGATCCTCAAGTAAGTCCTCTTCGGACTGACCGGCAAGGGCCGGGCCTTCGGGCCCGGCCCTTCGTCGTTCCCGGTCTCCGCGAGCGGGCCGGTCTGTACCGCCCGGTAGAGTCGCTCGGGTGAAGCCGCTCGCCCGCATCCTCGGCATCCTGTCCCTCCTGTGCGCGGTGGCGGCGGTGGCCGTTCCGGGGGTCGGCGCATTCCTGCTCCTGCGGGCCGACTCCTCGGCGATCATCGACAGAGCCGCCGTGGTCGGTTTGGGGGTGGCGGCTGTGGGCCTCGTGCTCGCGGTGGCCGGGTACCTGGTCGGGCGGCGCGGGGGCGCGACAGCGATGCCGATCATCGGAGGGCTGAGCTCCCTCCTCGTGGGCGCCGGGTTCGCGATCGCGCCGCTCTTCGTCTGAATCTCTGACCCGCGGTTTCCGCGGCTGGGTACCCTTGGCAGGAGCTGCTCAGGCGGTCTGACCTAGGATTCACCCCATGGGTGACAGTCTTCGCCGCCACAACCGAGACCGTGCGTCGAACGGGCGGAACGACGAGGATGCCGCTCTCCGAGGTGACGAGGAGACCGGCACTGCCCTCATCAACCCGGCGGACACGCCGACGCCCCGTCGGCGCCGCGCCTGGCCGTGGGTCGTGGGCGGAGTCCTCGGCGTGATCGGAGGAGCCGCCGCGGTGGCGGGCATCCTCGCCGCGACGCTGGCCGTTCAGGCCGTCGAGGTCCGAGACGACCTTCTCGCGTCGAAGGCGACACTCGGGCGTCTCGGCTCGTTGGTCGAGGCGAAGGACGAGGCGGGACTGCAGGCTGCGGCGGACGACGTCAGCGCCCGTACCTCCCGTGCCGCCGCCACGGTCCAGGGTCCGCTCTGGCAAGCCGCGGCCGACATTCCCGTCGTCGGGGCGAACATCGACGCCGTCTCCCGCGTGACCCGTGCGGTGGACATCCTCGTGCGGGAGGCGCTGCCGCCGGGAATCCAGATGATCAGCGACCTCGACATCAAGAAGCTCGCGCTGGAGGGCGGCGGATTCGACCTGCAGCCGTTCCAGCAGGCGCAGAGCTCCATCCCCGTGGTCTCGCAGGCCTTCACCGATGCCAAGGCCGAGACCGACGGCATCCGTTCGGATCAGTTGCTGGACGTCGTGGCGGGACCGGTCGGGGAGATCCGCGACGTCATCGACCGCACGGCACCGACCCTGGACATCGTCAACCGCTACCTGCCGACTCTGTTGGACATGGCCGGCGGCAACGGGAGCAAGACATACCTCATCATCTTCCAGAACAACGCCGAGATCCGCGCCACGGGGGGAAACCCGGCGGCGAGCATCATCATGAAGGTCGATCAGGGCAAATTCGATCTGCTCGACCAGGCGAGCTCGGCGACCTTCTACGAGGAGGGAACGGCCGGGCAGCAGTTCAGTGATATCCCGGCGGAGACCCTCGGGCTCTACCCTTCGACCTTCGCCCGGTACTCGCAGGACTACACGATGACCCCGAGCTTCCCGACGACCGTCCAGCTCTTCCAGGACCTCTGGACCCGTACGAGCGGCGAACGGTTCGACGGCGTGATCTCGATCGATCCCGTCGTGCTGTCGCACATGCTCGCGGTCGCCGGGCCGGTGGACGTCGCGGGCGAGCAGATCACGAGCGACAATGCGGTGAAGCTGCTGTTGAGTGACGCGTACGAGCGCTTCCCTTCCGGGCGGGATTCGGATGCCTTCTTCTCCGAAGTCTCGCGCACCGTGTTCACGCATTTGACAGCCGGGAAGTGGGATCCGTCGAAGATGCTCGATGCCCTGACGCAGTCGGCGAATGAGCAGCGTCTCTTCTTGTCGTTCACGGACGAGCAAGCGCAGCAGATGGTGCGCGAGCTCGGCATTGACGGGGCGCTGCGCGTGGACAACGTCACGACCACACAGGTGGGCACGTATCTCAACGACTATTCGGTCGGGAAGCTCGAATACCATTTGTCCCAGTCCGTCTCGGCGACGTGCGATGCCACTGCGCGCACGATCACGACGACGACGACCCTCACGAACTCGATCCCGAACAGCATCCAAAGTAGATACACGCTGGGAGAGCGGAACGGGAACTTCGGACTCCCGCGCACCGCGATGATGCTCGACGTGCTGTTCTTCGCCCCGCCGGGCGGCCAAGTGATCGCCACCGACCCCGCGACGAGCGAAGAGTCGGGCTTCGACCGGTCCGGCTCACAGGACGGCAACTCCGCGCTCAGCCGCCTCGTCGTGGTCCCGCAGGGTGGGACGCGGACCGTTTCGTCCACGGTCCAGCTCCCGCAGGGGCCGCTCGGTCCGCTGGAGTTGCGGCACACGCCCACGGCATCCGAGACCCCGGTGACGATTGACTCGTCCTGCGATTCGCTTTTCTCGGCCTCACAGTGACGTCCGCCGTGGTCCCCGTGTCGGGAGGATTCAGCCGCCATCCGTGAAGAGGCGGGCCCGGTCGAACGGCCAGATGACCGTGACGACTTTCCCCACGATGTCCGCACGCGGAACGAAGCGCGCACAGTCCACCATCGCCGGGAGAGTCCCGCGACAGCCGACCACAGAATCGGCGGAATTGGCACGATTGTCGCCCAGAACCAGGTATTCCCCGCTCGGAACCGTCACGGGGCCGAAGCAGCGGGGAGATTGCGGCGCCGTCGTGCAGTCGTTCACCCCGGGGGTGAACGGCAGATCGTGAACGACGTAGTCCTCATCGAGGATTCTGTCGTCGACCTCGACATGCCCCTCGGCTGAGCAGCATCGGACGGTCGACCCCGGAACCCCGATGATCCGCTTTACCAGGGCGTCTTGGTTGCTCGGTCCGAATCCGACGATGTCACCCACCCAGCCGACCGCGGTGCGCAGCACCCCGCGCTCGGGGCGGGCCCCCCAGCTCTCGGGTCGGGCGAACACCGCGATATCGCCGACGCCGGGATCGGAGACGGCGTAGGCGACGCGGCTGGCCAGGATCCGGTCACCCGACTCGAGGGTGGGAGACATCGACTCCGACGGAACCTGGAACGGCTTGATCACCGTGGCCTGGACGAGGGAGAGAAGGACGATCGCCAGGACGAGGTGCGTGAACGGTGATCGACGGATCCTCCTCCAGCGGCTGGGGCGAGAGGACGCGGCCGTCCCCGTGCTCATGCGCGCTCGACCAGGTCGTGCTCGGCGAGCTCGACGAGCGTCTGCTCGATCAGGGCACGGGGGTCGTCGTCCCCCGGGTCGCCGAACGCGGCGATCGCGGCTGCCGTGATCGTCTCGACCGACGCGCCCTCGAGGCACTTCGTCCACACCAGGCACCCGCGATGGTCGAGCGCGGTGACGACGCCGTCGCGCAGGAGGCAGGCGCGCCCCTCCACCAGGATCGCGTCGTCGACCTCCGCGCAACGCCAGGGCCCCGTCCGATCGGGTGGGGGCGCCGACCGCCAGGTCTGCGGGGCGACCGGGAGCGCCGCGAGCATGTCTTCGACGATGTCGGGAAGGTCCGCGGCGTCTCGGTAGACGAGACGCGTCACCCGACCGATCCGATCGACGATCCGCGCGATGTAGTGCAAGGGGGAGGGGAGCTCGGGGAGGTAGCTGATCTGCGGGGTCATCTCGCAGATCGCGTCGATGAGATTCACCGCGACGGGGCCGGGCTCGTCGGCATCCGGATTGCGCTCGAGAAGAGTGATCCCGGCCAGACGAAGTGGCGCGCCGGAGAGCGGGAGCAGGCCGAGGTCGCTCGGCGCGATCTGCTCCTTGACGGATTTCCCCCCGACGATCACGGACAGGGGTTTGCGGTACGGCCACACGGTGAGCGCCTCATCGACGGCGACGCTCTCATCACTTACGTAGCCGAAGCGCATCCCCAGGTGCCGCGCCGCCGTGGTCTTTCCTCGGCCGGACGGCCCGACGAGGGCCAGCACGCGTCCGTCGGGTGCTGCAACGCCGGCGGCGTGGAGGAGCAGGCGCGTACCCCGGACAGCGTCGAGGGCAGCGAGGGTGACCTGCGTGGAGAGGTCGGAAAGGGCACGTGCGGGATGGTTCCATGACGCCAGCGGTAGCAGAACGGGCATGCCCGTCCCTGAAACGCCCGCATGGGTCGACGCAGCGTCACGCCACGCGGCTATCGCCTCCGCTTCTGAAGTTCGGGCTTCAGGAGGAAGCAGTACTTCGAGTTCTGCCCCCAGCGCCTCCAATCTTACCGAGGACGCTTCGACGTCGTGTGGCATGCGCGACGTCGTATCGGCGGTCTGCTGGTGCACCTTGTGTCCCTCTGTTCTGTAGGCGAGCGCTCAGACTAGGGCCCCGCCGCGTCACATCTCCGAGGGACATCCATTGGAGACCGGCGGATGAGGCGGCAGGAAGGTCGGACGCTCCACGCACGATCGGCCACCTGGGGACAGACATCCACTGTGAAACATTCCCGAAACAAACATGCTCGGTACGCGATACGCAAATGCGTTTCGCATTCGGGATAGGGCGTGTGTTGGAGCCAGTCCTTCTCTAGTATCGAAATGCAGTCGGGCGGCGGCATTGATGTCGCTGCCTCTACGGAGAAGTGAGTCGAGATGCATATTGCCGCGACAAAGAAGAGGTGGATACCGTCGTCCATCCTCGCAACCGTTGCGCTGATCGGTTCCTTGCTGGTCCCCATCATTCACGTCGACGGCCAAGCCATGGCCGCGGACCTCACGAATATCTCCGCAAGAGTGACGTCCAGCCACCCGAGGCTGATGGCTGATTCGGCGAGATTTACTGCCCTTCGCACGCAGGTCACGACGGATGCCTTCAGCACGAAGACGTACGCGTCCGTCGTTCAGTCTGCCGACGCATTGTTGTCCAAACCCGTCCTCACGTACGTCAAACCCGATGGAATCCGAATGCTCGACACGAGCCGGGCGCTCGTGGATCGGTCCTACACGTTGGGGCTCGCCTGGCAGATCAGCGGCGACTCCAAGTATGCGGAGAGGCTGTGGATGGACCTCGATGCCGTCACTCGCTTCGCGGATTGGAATCCGGACCACTTTCTCGACACAGCCGAAATGACCCACGGGGTCGCTGTCGGCTACGACTGGCTCTACTCCTACTGGTCGAGTGGTCGTCGAGCGCAGCTGTCCACGGCGATCGCGAATCTCGGTCTCACTCCGGCCGTCGCGGTGTACGACGCTCCGGCTGACAGTTCAGGGCCCTACGCTCACGGCGGCAACTGGGCTCAGGGGTCGAACAACTGGAATATCGTCGTGAACGCGGGGATGGCGGTGGGTGCGCTCGCGATCGCCCAGGACAAGCCGGCCTTGGCCGACAAGGTGCTGGCGTCCGCCATCGCGAGCATTCCGAAAGGGATTGCGACATACGCGGGCGGGGGCGGGTGGCCCGAGGGCCTCAGTTACTGGGACTACGCCACGCGGTACGTGGTCATCCTGATCCAAAGCCTTCAGGGCTCGACGGGAGACGATTTCGGTCTGGCCGGACAGTCCGGTCTCAGCGATACGGGATACTTCCCCATTTATATGACGAGCCCCGTGGGCCGGCGATTCAACTTCGGGGACAGTGAGGAGGGAACGTCCCGCACGCCGACGCTGGCCGGCCTGGGGCAGATTTACAACAATCCGTCTTTCACCTACGCGGGTATCAACGAGGCACGCGGCGGTAACGAGGCGTACCGCCTTCTCTGGAACACGCCCGGTCGTCCGGCCCTGTCTCCGAGCGCCGCGAACCTTCCGCTGGATCGGAACTTCGAGAACTCCGCCGTCGCAACGTTCCGGTCGTCTTGGAACGACACGAACGCGACCTATCTCGGCTTCCGGACCGGGAGCCGACCGGACGCCGCACATCAGCAGCTCGATGCCGGGAGCTTCTTCCTCGAGGCCCTCGGGCAGAACTGGGCCACCGAACTGGGCAAGGACGACTACGGATTGGCGGGCTACTTCGACTCCGGTGTCGATGGAGACCGCTGGAACTACTATCGACTCAGCGCTGAGGGACAGAACAGCCTCATAATCAACCCCTATCGCGCTAATCCCACGAAAGTCGTGGCGACGCCGCCGGCTCGATATGAATCGAACGCCGTGTCAGGACTTTCCGTGGCGGACCTTTCGGCGCTCTACCCGGACGACGTCACCTCGTGGAAACGAGGAGTCAAACTCTTCGACGGGCGCCAGGAGGCCCTCGTCCAGGACGAGATCACTTCGAGTCGGCCCTTCGAGGGGCTGTGGTCGATGCACACGCGCGCAGCCATCACCGTCGCAGCGGACGGACGCTCGGCGACCTTGACGCTGAATGGGAAGCAGCTGCTCGCCCGCATCTTGTCGGACAACACGGCGGCTACTTTCACGGATGCGCCCGCCCTGCCGCTGCCCTCCTCGCCGCATCCCGTTCAGCAGACAGCGAACGACGGCGTAAGAAAGCTGCAGATCCAGTTTTCGTCGAACGGCGACACGACGCTCGCGGTCCAGTTCTCCCCCATCCTGGCCGCGCCTGCCCCCACCCTGACGTCGCTCCAGAACTGGCAGCTTGAGCCAGAAGGCGCCTCGCGGGCCACGGGCCTCCGAGTGAACGGTCTTGACGTTCCCGGATTCTCGCCTTCGGTGTTCTTCTACACCTCCCGCTGGGACCCGGCGTCCGCAGTTCCGTCCGTCGCGGCGTATAAGACCGGTGCCACAGTCACAACGAGCCTGCCCGCGAGTGTTCCCGGCATCGCGACCACCACGATCACCGAGCCAGGCAAATCGCCCTCCACCTATCGTGTCTACATAGACCGCGGCCCTATCGCGATCAAGTCGGCGTCCGCCACCAGAACCACAGCCGGGACCCCAGCTCTCACGTTCGACGGTGATCCAGCGACGTACTGGTCGACGTGGCTGGACAACTCCATCACCTACACGCTTCCTCAGGCGCGTTCGATCAAGTCGGTCGTGATCGACTGGCGCGCCAACTCCTCCAAACACACGAAGTTCGAACTCGACACGAGCTACAACGGGTCGACATGGACGAACAGATATGACGGCGCCTACGACGGCTCGTCGGGATCCCAGCTCATCGTGCCGGCCACGAGCGCTTGGTCCAGTTACGTCCGGATCACGGGACACGGGGACCAGGCATCCGATCCGCGCACCTCTATCGGTGAGATCACCCTCTACTCGTACAACGCCGCCCCACCAAGCGTCACGCCAGACCCGGCGCGGCTCGGCTCCATCGCGGTCAGCGGTGTTCCCAGCGCGATGTCGGCGGCGCAGACCGCCACGCTGGCCTTCACCGCTTCGTCCGCGAAGGGCGGCTCCATCCCCGTGTCGAGCCTGAGCTCCGTTCGTTACGTCACGGGCGATCCCGCCGTCGCGACGATCTCGGGATCCGGCGTGGTCACTGCAACGGGCGGGGGAGAGACCACGGTGGGCGTCATCGCCACCATGGGGCGCATCACCCAGACGGCGTTCGCCCGCATCAAAGTCTCCGACCCGCTCCGTGTCCGGATCTACGCCAACGCGGACACCTATGTCCGAGGGGGAACGACGGAGGGAACCAACTACGGCAAGGACTCCCAGTTGGCGGTCAAACCCGCCAGCCCCGGCATGAAGGACGAGTCGTACACGCGGCTGGCCTACCTCGGATTCGATCTGTCGTCCATCGCGGGCAAGAAGGTGGCAACGGCGTCGCTCAATCTGAACGCCGCCGTGACGGAGCCCTCGGGCAACGCTGTCCGGTTGGACGCGCACGCTGTGGAAGGAGCCTGGACCGAGAGCGGTCTGACGTATTCGAACCGCCCCGCCTTCGGCGCGACCGTGGGAAGCATGGCACTGGACACGGTCTTCGCCACACGTTCCGGCGACCTGACGGACTACGTTGCCGCCAAGGCGTTGGCATCCTCGCCAACTCTCTCGCTGGGTCTGACGCAGGACACGCCGTTTCTCACCGGTGCGCCGCTGATCGCTCAGGTCAAGAGCCGCGAATCGTCTACGCCGCCGTACATCGACGTCGTGCTCGAGCCCACAGCGCTGGCCATCTCTCGAGCGGATGCGACGTACACGACGTCGGGATCTCCGGCCGACACGTACGACGGCAACCCCGCGACGTACTGGTCGACGTGGAACGTGAACTCGATCAAGTACACCTTCGCGCAGGCGCAGGCCGTGAAGTCCGCGAAGATCACGTGGCGGGCGAACTCGTCCCAGCGGACGAAGTTCGAGTTGCAGACCTCGGCCAACGGAACGACGTGGACGACGCAGTTCGACGGTCTCTACGAGGGACCGTCGGGCGAGCAAACGCTCGTCATGGCAAATGCTCCGGCCGCCAAGTACGTCAGGATCGTAGGGCGTGGAGACCAGGCCTCGCAGCCGCGAACGTCAATCGCCGAGGTGCAATTCTTCTCGACGGATGTCACCGCGGACGCCCCGACCAGGCTCCCGCTACACATCAGCGCTGCGGCGATCACCGGCCTGCCCGACACCTTGTCGCTCGATGATTCGGCCCAGATCGCGTATACGGCCACCAGCACGACCGGCGTCACAATGGATCCCAGTTCCCTCACCGCGAGTTTCGCCTCGAGCAACCCCAGCGTCCTCAGCGTGAATGCGGCGGGCGTCGTCACACCGCTCACCGTGGGCACGTCGACGGTGGACATCGTGGTCACGGCCAACGGTGCCTCCGTGAAGCAGACCGTCAACGTGACCGTGACCGATCCGCTGAAGCTCCGCATCTACGCCAATGCCGACGCCTATGTGCGCGGCGGTGCGACTGCCGGGACGAACTACGGAACAGATTCCCGGTTGTCCATCAAGCCGGCGAGCCCCGGGATGACAGACGAGTCCTATACGCGGATCGCGTACATGTGCTTCGACCTGAGCCAGATCAAGGGAAAGAAGGTTGCTTCCGCGACCCTGTCCGTGAACACCGCCATCACCGAGTCGACGGGGGACAGTGTGCGTCTGGATGCGCATGCGGTGGATGCGGCGTGGAATGAGAGCACACTCACCTACGCCAACCGCCCCGCCATGGGTGCCAACGTGGGCAACACATTGGTCGACCGCACCTTCGATTATCGGACTCTCGATCTCACCGGTTACCTCGCCTCCAAGGCGTCCGCGTCGGCCGACTCGGCATCGATCGCGTTCACGCAGGACGTTCCGTTCGTGAGCGGCAAGCCGCTCATCGTCCAGGTGCGGAGCCGCGAATCCACGGTGCCGCCGTACATCGACATCGTCCTGACGAAGTAGGAGTGGCGCGCTCCGCGGCCAGGCCCAGGCCATGGGCATGAATTCGATAATCGGAAATCTTGTCAACCATCGGGCGTCATCTGGCAGTGCTACCGTACAGATCTCGCCGGGATTCTTGGGGGCACTGTGACACCGCGAAATTCCACGTCGGAGAGACTGGGCTCTCGTCGGAAGAGCCTCATTGTCGTGGCGATATTCGCCGTGTTCTTGGTTGCGCAGGGCGTGTACTCCTTCCGTGTCTCGCCCGAGCCATACCCGGTCATCAGGATGCCGGGATTCCAGACGGCGTCCACCCCTCAAGGCATCCGCACGGTGTCCTTCGTCGAGGGCACCGTCGATTTCGCCGACGGCACGTCTGCCGAGGTCAACCCCGCGGCGGTCATGGACAGCCTTCGATTCTCCACGGCGCGACCGAGTCTGGACTACGTGTTCGGGCCTTCCGCATCGCACGACTGGTCGCCGGAGCTCCTAGAGTGGCTGCGGACGCGCGTCCAGGCCGTGACGGGTCGAACGGACGCCTCTGAGATCCGGTTCTGTTGGCAGAGCGCCGCGGTTGACATCCACGACGCCAGCGTCACCGATGACGGCGCGTGCGAGTGGACGGAGGTGAAGCTGTGATCGCCGGGCTGGAGGCCATCGTGGCCCGGGCCGTGGATGGCTATCGCGCGGACGGGCGGTTCCTTGCGGCTCTGAGAATCGCGTACGGACTCTGGGTGATCGTCCTTCCGGTCGACCTCCTCTGGATCGCCTCCGTGCCCCAGGACTTCTTGCACCCCCGCCCGGGCGTGTTCAGCTTCATCGACTCGATTCCCTCGCTGGGGTTTCTCGTAGCGCTGTCGGTCGTCAGATTCATCCTCGCGCTGCTTCTCGCCGCCGGCGTCTTCACCGTCCCGGTCTCGTTGCTCCTGACCCTGACACTCATGACGGCGTCGGGGATCAGTTACTCATTCTCCAAGGTCGACCACTTCATTCTTTTCGAGCTGGTCCCGGTCTTCCTCGCCTTCGCGGGGTGGGGTCGGCGCTGGTCGGTGGACGCTCTGATAGCTCGGCGACGCGGGGCAGTGAATGACTCCACACGGGGCCTGCCAATCCTTCTTTTTGCAATGACGATCGGCTGGGCGATGCTGTCTGCCGCCGTTCCGAAAGCACTAGGTGGATGGTTCGACCCCTCGCGTCAGGCCACGCGGGGCTACATCGCCACCGACGTGGCTACGGGGGACAAGCTGGGACCGCTCGGGGCGTGGCTGCTCCCCTTCGACTTCGACCCGTTCTGGAAGCTGATGGACTACGCGACTCTCGCCGCCGAAGGTCTGTTGATCGTTTTCGTCTTTACGCCGCTTCTCTTCCGCTGCTGGCTGCTCCTCCTGGCCTGCTTCCATGTGGGGGTCTATCTCACTCTTGGCATCTCGTTCTTGGACTACACGTTGGTCTACGCCGTGTTCTTCGCCCCTGTTGTCATGTGGGTGGTACGACGCGTGCGGCGAGGCGCGCCTCGTCCCGAGCGGGGAAGCGTAGAGCTGACGTGAAGGTCAGCGTTATCGGCAGCGGCCCCAACGGTCTCGCTGCCGCGGTTGTGATGGCGCGTGCGGGCCACGACGTCACGGTCTACGAAGGAAGCGACAAAGCGGGCGGTGGTCTGCGGACCGACGACTTCACGGAGTTCGACGGGCGATTCGACGTCTGCTCGGCGGTGCATCCGATGGCGTTGGCATCCACGTTCTTTCGCGCGTTCGATCTGGGAAGCCGGATACCCTTCGTGCAGTCGGACATCTCCTTCGCTCACGCCCTCCCCGGCCGTGCAGCTGTCGCGTATCAAGACCTCGAGCGGACCAGTAGCGAACTCGGTCGTACTGGTCCGGCATGGTCCGCGATCATGAAACCACTGCTCCGCCAGATCGACGCGGTTCGGGCCATGAGCGGACTCGAGCTGCGCCCGCACCCTTCGACCGTCGCCGGAGCACTCGCTCTGGGTGTCGCCGCGATGGGATTCTCAGCGCTGCGCGATGAAGCGCGCGCGCTCGCCGCCGGAGTAGTCGCCCATGGTGCCGCGCCGTTCTCCTCGATCGCGGCGAGATTCGTCGGCGCCGTGCTTGCCGCGGAAGGCCACGCGGCAGGCTGGCCCATCCCCGTGGGCGGTTCTGGCGCAATCGCGGACGCGCTGGTGAAGGACATCCAGGCACACGGCGGGCGGGTCGAACTCGGACGCACGGTCGCCGATCTCCGCGAGGTGTGGTCCCCGGGGGACACGGCTATGTTCGACACCGGGCCCCGGGGGTTCGCCGACATCGCATTGAACGCCTTGCCCGCGCGATACGAGTCCGCGCTTCGCAGCTACCGTTACGGAAACGCGGCGTCGAAGGTGGATTTCGTTCTTTCCGGACCCATACCGTGGACCGACGAACGGCTGCGCGATGCGCTGACGGTTCATCTCGGAGGGTGGGAGAGAGAGGTCTCCGGGGCGGAACGCGCGGCGCTGCGAGGCGCCGTACCCGAGCGCCCCTATGTTCTGCTCTCTCAACCGACGCGTCGAGATCGTACCCGGCTTCCCCCCGGGTCGACCGACGAGATCGTGTGGGCGTACGCCCACGTGCCGAACGGCTCGACGGAGGACGCTGCGGAGAGGATCATCGACCGGATCGAGTCGTTCGCTCCGGGTTTCCGGGATCTCATCGTCCACCGTGAATCCCGCCCGGCACCCTTCTTCGCTCAGCTGAATCCGAATTTCCACGGCGGAGACATTCTCGGTGGACGAGTGGACGTCCCGCAGCTTCTGACCAGGCCGACGAAGTCGGTGCGATCCTGGCGCACCCCCATCCCCGGCGTGTACCTGTGTTCCGCGGCGACGCCGCCGGGTGCGGGTGTCCACGGAATGGCCGGATGGCATGCCGCGCGCCTCGCGCTTGCCCGTGTCGGTCAGGGCGTGCCGGATCTCGGACCCGTCGCTCGCGCCGACTAGGCCGAGCGGTTACGCCTCGCCCTGGTGCCACATCCGCCACTCGCGGCGTTCCCGGACGAAGTCCGCGATGCTGTAGTTGGCGAGAGCCCCGAGCAGGTGGATGGACCTGTCCCTGAACGTCGTGGCAGACGCGCGACGGATCCGATGGATGGTGAGGCGGAGCTTGCGGAGGTCGCGGCGCGAGAGGTGTTCCCGGTGTTTGGCGATGTAGAGCTCGGTACCACGCGCCCGGCGCTCGTTCTTGGTGGTCAGCTGGCCGAGCCCGTGCTTGCGCTGTCGAACGAGGAGTTCGGGCACGACCGCGTACTGGTAGCCGGCTAGCAGGAATCGGAAGAAGAAGTCGGTGTCGTTCTTCACGGGGAGTTCGGCGTCGAAGCCCCCGATGTCGCGGAACGCTGCTCGGCTGACGATCATGTTGCTTCCGGTCGTCCCCAGACTCGCCGCAGCGACGTCGGATGCCTTGAGGCCCTCCTCGATCCGGGGGCCGATGTGCGACTCCGCCGCAGAGAAGATCTCGCGGTTCACGGCGACGAGGTCGACGGGATGCGTGGCCAGGACGGCGGCCACGGCTTCCAGCAGATTCGGCTTCCACAGATCGTCGTCGTCGAGGAACCCGATGAAGTCGGCGGTCGCCTCGTTGCCGCCCCGATTGCGTGACGCGGATGCCCCGTTCCCGGCCGCGGGGTCGTGGATGAACGTCACGTCAGTGAAGTCGAATTCCGAGGCGAGCTCCCGGCAGATCTCCTCGGCGCCGGGGTCCTGGATATCCGAGACCACGATCACCTGGTGGGGCCGGACGGACTGACCCAGGATCGAGGCGAGGGACTCGCGCAAGAAGTCGTGTCTGTTGTGCGTGGGAATCACGCACGCGAAGGTGGGTGCCGTAGTCATTTTCCGCTCCTGCCCCGCCGATATTCGACGACATCGATGCTCAAGACGTTTCCGATCATTCCCACTCCGTGAGCGAGCATGTTCCAGCTTCTCGCCATCGGCTGGCGATGGACGAGGTAATCGATCGCGATGTACGGCGCGCCCACGGCCACACGGGCCAGGCCGCCGACGAACGCCTTCACCCGACCTCGGTACCGCGCGTTGATGTTGCCAATGCGCACAGCCCGCCGGAACAGCCACTTCGCGTTCGCCCGCGCAGGCAGGATGTGCTCTTGCACGACGGCATCCGAGCACCACAGCACGCGGAGGTCGGACCCCGCGCGCAGGCTGCGGAAGAACTCCGTATCGCTGCCGCCCTTCATCGAGAGCGCCTCACTGAATCGGATTCCGGTCGGACGCCAGGCCGACAATCGCATCAGGGTGTTGTTCGTGGCGACGGAGTCGGGGATGCTGCCGCTTTCGCGAGACTGGCGCCGCCAGAACCCACCCCGCAGAATCCACCGGGGTACGGCGTCGTCGATGAGGGGTTCCACGGGGCCCGTGACCACGTCTGCGCCCGTGGCGTCCGCATACGTGAGCAGCGCCGACAGCCACCCCGGCGACGGGATCTCGTCATCGTCGATGAAGATCACCGCCTCGTCGTCGTCGGTCAGAGCGTCCAACCCCCGGTTGCGCGCCGCCGCGATTCCCGGGGTGTGCTCGGCCGCATAATCGACAGAATCGAATTGGGCGACCACTTCACGCGCGGATTCCGCCGGGTCGTTGTCCACCACCACGATCCGTACCGCACCCGCAACCCCCGTCGCCTGCTGGACACACTCGCTCAGCAGCGAACGGAGCAGTGCTGGCCGACGGAACGTTGCGATCGAGATGACCGTTTTCTGAAGGCGCGGCTCAGTCGACATCACGTGCCTCCCCACTCGTCACCCTCGGGTCGAGCAGGGCATTCATCGACCTCGATAGCTCGGCCAGCTCGGCGCGCGCGGCGTCCACCCGCTCGAGGACATCCTTCTGCCGGCTCGAAAGGGACACGGCTGTCGCCACGGCGGACTCGACATCGGTGGCATCCGCTTGGAAGCCGTCGAGATCTACGACAGCCATCGTTCGCGGGATCTTGGCCGAGGCGACGTTGGGGAGGTAGAGCGGTACCGCGCCTTCCGTGGCAGCGAAGATCAACACGTGGAGCCTGTCGCTGACCACCATCCGAGCCTGACGGTACCTCCCTCGCAGGTCGGTCTCGGCGGTGAAGTGATCGCCGCCCTGCCAGGGATGCAGCTCGGCATCCAACCGTCGTGCCAACTCCTCGCCGCGATCCTCATCGCGCTCGACCTGGGAGACGACGCGCACCTGCAGCCCGAGCTCCCGCGCGATCGCCGTGACGGCATCGGTCCAGGCGGACGCGGGCGAGGAGGTATCCCCGCGCATGGATACCAAGAGGTACGGCCGGTCCTCGTTCGAGAGCTCCGACGTGGCCGAGCCGAGAGCGAACGCCCAGTCGGGCCGGACCACGCCGGCGCGCGCATACGCCCTGCTCGGCTCATCTCGCCAGGTTGCGATCTGGCAGGCGCGAATCAAGGAGGTCAGCATGGGGGAGTGCTTCCCGTTCGGTTGTCGCACCCCGAGTCCCGTGGAGATGGCGACACCACCGGTCAGGCGGATGAGAGCGATGAGGACGCGGTCGACGCGATTGATTCGACGTCGACGGCGATTCAACTGGATCTCTCCCGCGTTGGACACGAATGCCGCTCGTCCGCGCACTGCCCGGCGAAACGCGGTGGCCTGCCATTCGCGTCGGCTCCGGTAGAGGATGTCGGTGTCCCGCAACCCGAGTGCGTTCACATACGCGTCGGAGGCAGCGCCGACCAGTACGTGGCGAACCGAAGAGGGCGCCAACCCTTCGAGCATCGCCCGCCTCAGGGCCGGGTCGCCGACGTTGTCGTCCTGGCCGTGTGCTGCGACAAAAACCTCAGGAGATCTCACGCGCTTCCCGTCTTTCGTGGAACATGATCGATTCGGCATCAGCCATTTCGTCTCCCGCCGACAGCGCGTCGGGCGAAGTCGATGAGTTTGGAGAAGTCATCTCGGACGCGGGAGGAAATCGCGTAGGCGACCCCTACCCAGGCCAGAGCGGCGAGCACCCCGGCCACGACGGTGAGCAGGTTGCCCCAGCCGAGGGACTCGATGAGCAGACGTGCGCCGAATGCCGCGGCGGCCATGGGCACGGCGATGAGACCCAGTGCGCGCAGAGCGTCGGCGTACAGCACCCCGAGATTCAGCTTCGTCACGCGGCGCACCCACGCGAGCGAGGACAGCCAGAAGAGCGCGTAGCCGATGGACACCGCGATAGCCACTCCGGTCGGGCCGAACGGCACGCCACAGGCGATGACCCCGACCAGCAGCGGCTGCGCGACGAGGTAGAAGCGGAATTGTGCGCCGGCCAGTCCTCGTGACATGTAGATCCAGTACACGACCTGCACGAGCGACCGGAAGATCCCACTCAAGGCAAGAATGCTCAGGAGTGGTCCGGCGGGCGCCCATTGATCTCCGAGGACCACGACGATCAACGGAGTTCCGAGCGCGAAGAGGATCGCGAAGATCGAAGACGTCACGTAGAGCGCGACGAGTTGTGCGCGCCGCAGGTGCGAGACGTATCGGTCCTCCTCGTCGGCGATGCGGGCGAGCACCGGGACCGCCACGCGCGACATCGGAGTGTTGATCTGCGTGAGGGGCAGGACGACCAGGTTGTAGGCGCGGTCGTAGTAGCCGAGAGCCGTCGATCCCCATACCTTCCCGATCAGGAGGCTGTCGATGTTCCTGGTCAGGTAGGAAATGATCTGGGTACCGGCGAAGCTCGCTCCGAAGGAGATGAGCCCGTCCATGGGCACGCGCCGAGGGAGTCCTGGCCGCCACCTGGTCAAAACCACCGAGGTGATCAGCGTAGCCGCGGCGACGATCAGCTGCTGTGCGACCAGAGCCCAGAAGTTGGCGTAGAGCACGGCTATCACGATCGCTCCGAGCACGCCGAGTCCGTACGGGAGCAGGTCCGCCACCGCGAGCGCGAAGAATCGGAGATCCCGGTTGATCCGCACCTTGAACTGCGTCGAAAGACCACCGAAGACAAAGGTCAGGGACAGCGTCTGCGCGATGACCACGACATCGCTCTGACCGTAGAACGCGGCCAAGGGATAGGAGGCGGCGAAGGTGATGATGCCCAGCGAGAGGCCGACCCCCGTGTTGATCCAGAACAGGTTCGACTGTTGCTCCTGGCTGAGCGATTTGGCTTGCAGGGCGGCCATCGAGAGGCCGAAGTCGCGGAAGATCTCGCCTACGCCGACGACGGCGAGCACCATGACGACCAGACCGTAATCGGTCGGATTGAGCAAGCGTGCAAGGATGACCGTCGAGCCGAGCATGAGCACGACCTTGACCATCTGAGAGGCGATCGTGATGCCGCCACCGCGTGCAGCCGCGGATGCGAGGGAACTCATGGATGGATCTCCCTCAGGGCGAAATCAACATGTGCGGGTGCTGTCGGTGACAAGGTTCCTTCAAGCATCTGTTCCGGGCGTGCTGTGGGCGGATGCCGTCGTGGCGGGGCGCGGTCGTCGAGACAGCCGCCCGACGAGGAGCAGGGGCTCCACGAGATATCGCCCGGCGAGTCTGCGCGGCGAGTGGGCCAACCGGAAGAGCCACTCGATTCCTAGAGCGCCCATCCAGCGGGGGGCAAGACGCTGCGTACCGGCGAAGTAGTCGAAGCATCCGCCGACGTTCGCGATGACCGCGTCCCTGTTGAGATGGTGCAGGTGGTCGAGGATCCAGGACTCCTGGCGTGGCATGCCCAGCCCCACGAGAACGAGCTGAGCTTGTTCCAGCGCGGACTGGAGATCTCCCTCGGCCGCCTCGGACCGCTCGCGGAACTCGTACCCGTCGAACGCTCGCCACGCCAGTCGGCTGGCGCGCTCAACGACATGAGTGCGCATCCCCTCCGCCGTCGCGGGAGTTCCACCGACGGCCACGACGCGTAGATCCGGGTCCCGCCGGATCAGCTGCTCCAACCAGTCGGTACTGCCCACGCGCTCGCGGCTGGTGGGGCGGGAGCCCGACGAAGCCGAGAGACGCGCCAGCTGGAGGATGGGCCACCCGTCGATGAGGACGACGTCGCTCGCCCGTGTCATAGTCGCGACCGGACCCTCCTCCAGAGTCAGGTACAGCGCGTGGAGATTCAGGTTGCCGAGGATGTGCGCATGATCGGACGGTGCCTTGTCCGCGACGATCCAGTCGCACACCTCGGCCGCGGTGATGGGTGTCACGGTGCCCAGTCCGCGGGGCAGCTCTACGCTCTTCACGCACGCCCCCGGAGCTGCGCCACGCGCTTCAACAGCGGAGTGATCCGCGCCGTCCAACTGTGTGCGTCGGCTACGCGCCCCTGATCGGCTGCGGCAATCGCCAGCAGAGAGGGCATTTTGCGGGCAGCGAGGGCGAGCGCGTCGTCGAGGGCGCCGTCCGCCTCGCCGAAGACTTCCACCGCATATCCGGATGCATGAAGACGATCGGTCGTTTCGTGACGGGATGCGATGACCGGCCGTCCCGCAGCGAGGTACTCCCACAGCTTGAGGGGGGAGAAATACACGCCGGCCGAGCTGCCGTGGCCCGCGTAGCAGACGTCCACTGTGGCCAGGAACTCGGGCACCTCGTCCGGGTGCACACGGCCGAGGAACGTCACCCTGTCGGAGATGCCGTGATCGCGGGCCTGCTGCTGCAGGGCCGCGTATTCGGGGCCCTCGCCGGCGATGCGGACCTTCCATGGTGTATCGCTCCGCTTGACCGCGTTGAGCAGTTCATCGACACGCTGCCACGAATACAGAGTTCCGAGGAAGCCGATTGTGGGGTCGGTGTGCGGCTGCGCCGAGGCCGTGCCGTGGCTGCTCGCGTTGACGCCGTTCTCGACGACGATGATGCGGTCGGGGTCGATGCCGTATGCCGCGGAGATAGCCGACTTCAGGTTCTCGGTAACGGCGACGATGAGGTCGGCCCGTCGCAGAGTGCGGCGCTCGAAGAAAGTGGCGACACGTCGGCTGGACGTCGCTCGCCGGTCGGACGTCGACTCCAGAGCCAGAAGCGCGTTCACCTCGAGCACCCAGGTGGCGCCCCGTCGCTGGACGACGCTCCCCAACTCCTGCATCAGGGCGTAGCGCTCATAGGCGAGCTCAGGGTTCTTCGCAGGCGTTCGCAGAAGTCGGCTCAGTCGGCGACGCGAGCGCACTCGGTACAGAAGGCGAACGAGGTCCGCACCCGCAACACGGATCGGTGACGCCGTCATGCGGGCTTCGCTCCCCGACGCGTGGAACGACGATGGGACGTCGTCGCCGACCACGAAGGGCGTGACGGTAGCACCGCTCTCGCGGAACGCGTCGATCACACCGAGAATGTGGGACCGCGGACCGAGGCTCTCGGTGGTCGGCTTGGTTGAGAGTCGAGGAGCCCCCGACAGGTACAGAATCGGGGAAACGAGAGGCTTGGGCAGCGCGGAGTCAGTCAAGAATGTCTCTCTCTGGGCAGGTGGTGATCGCCGTGATTGGGGGGAGCTTCCTCGCTTGCGGTTCAAAATACCAGCGCAATGTTACGTCGAGGTGAAGGCGGATTATCGAGTCGGTCCCGATGACGTCGTCAGATCATTATTCGTCAGCTCCTGGCGCCTGATGGCCCGACTGGAGAACAGTGCGACGAAGAGAAAAAGTGTGACGGCACCGCTGTAGGCGTAGGACGGGATGAGATACATCACGAAGCCCGCGGCGGCTGCCACGAGGGTGATCGTGAAGGTCCCTGCTGCGACGTCGATACCGTTCGCCCGGCTTTGCGAATAGGCACGAGCGAGCACCTTTCCCAAGAGCACGACCAGTGCGACGAGTCCGACCAAGCCGAAATCCGCCGCCGTCTGGATATATGTCTGATGGAAGTGCGGAACATCCCACGAGCGGAATTCCGGGATCGTCTGCGCGAAAGCCGCGGCCTCCGGTGTCGCGAAATACGCGCCGTAACCCCATCCGAGGATCGGGCGCTGTGCCCAGACCTCGATGCCCCAATTCCAAAGGATCGTTCGACCCGTCAGGGTCACGTCGCGCCCGAGGAAGTCGAGGACATCAGTCCACGACCACCACATCAGAAGGCCCCCGAGCGCCGCTGTCACCAAGAGCGAGGCCAACCACGATCGGGTCCTCGTGCCGCGAGCGAGGGCACGCCTGGTGAGAATAAAGATCGTGACGGCCACAGGGAGCAGAACCAGGGCAGTCGAGGAACTGGTGACGAGGATGACGAGCAGCAGAATGCCGAGACCCACGACCCGTCCCACGCTGTGGCGCCGCGTCGCCAGAAGGGCGACCATGCCCGTGACCGCATAGAAACCGGCGACGATCTTGTGGGGGAAAAGTCCCTTGAACGGTGCGCCGCCGAGAACGTTGGCTCGGTTGGCGGCATCGACGTAGATGGCCTGATCGACACGGAGCGCGTACAGGATCAGTCCGATGAGCGACAATGCGATCGTGACGCGGGCGAACATCTGCAGAACTTCCCGCATGCTCAGGTCGATCGAGACCAGGTAGGCAACGCATAGTACCCCGATGAGAGTCGAGCCGTACCCCAGCGAAACCGCGGGTACTTCCGACCAGAGGGGTGAGACCAAGAGATACGTGCTGAAGGCGACGACGATCAGGAATGACCCGAACTGGTTCCGCATCGCGCCCAGGATCATCAGGAACGCCAATGAGTTCACGACGAGCCAGGTCACGACGACCGCGTCGGTCGAACTCACTCCGAAATACCGAGCGGGGGTGGCAACAAGCGGAGGCGCCATCATGACCAACGCCAAATAGACGTGGTAGTACAAGATGCGCAACTGCGCCGAAGGCGAACGCAACGGGGGCCGCTTCGACGTTGTTTTGGTTCCGGGATTCGCGGCTAGCCGAGACATGACAACGACTTCGAGGAGAATCCGAGAAGGGCTGTCACCGTTGCATCCTATCCTCAGTGCGCGCGGGGGAACGAGATGCGGTCTCAGGGAGCAGCGAGCGTGCCAGCGGCGACCAGATACTCCGACACCTTCTCGGCGGCTGGAACAATCTCAGCGAGCGACCGCCGATACACCTCGTCGGACTGCTGGTAGGGATCCACGACGTCGAAGTCCGCTGCATCGTCCGGCGGGGGGATCGTCCCTCGAAGAGAAGCGGCCAGAGCGACGGCTGCTCTCATCCCATCCTCCGCGCTACGTGCGTGGGCGGATCGGACTGCCTCCGAAAGGTCCGGCTCGGCCGCCTCCGCAAGCCGCGCAAACTCCCTGAGCGTGAACGAGCGCCGCATGGCCGATGGTGCCATCTCGACGAGCTGTCGTCTGTGGTCGCGCGCCATGCCGAGGATCAGGTCGGATCGGCGGATCATCCCTTCGTCGACCTGTTCGGCGACGTGGGCGGAGACGTCGAGGCCGCATTCCGCGGCGATCCGGCGTGCAGGTTCGGGCGCGCCTTCCCCCACGAGTGCCCACACCCCCGCGCTGCGAACGGAAACATCGAACTCCCGCATCTGCCGCGCGATCAGCTGCTCCGCGAGGGGGGAGCGGCAGACGTTGCCCGTGCAGACGGACAGGACGCTGAACGTCATGTGTCGTCCTGCTGTCGCTGCGAACGTCGCCGGCTCCGTCCTTCGCGAGGCTTCTCCTCACGAGACACCTCGTCGGTGGGGGCGGCGTACGAGTAGGCGCCGTAGCTGTAGCTGTCAGGTCCCTTCGCGGGCAGCATCGTCACGATGACCCCGAAGAGTCGACTTCCGATCGCCTCGAGCTTCTCCACTGCGGCCGCCAATGCGGGCTTCTTGGTGCTCCCGGATGCCGCGACGATCAAGACGCCACTGGTGAATCGCGACACGACCGCCGCGTCGGTGACGAGCAGGAGCGGCGGGGAATCGATGAGGACATAGTCGAAGGCTTCAGCAAGAGCGTCCAGAGTGCGCTGCATCGCTTGGCTGCCAAGAAGCTCGGACGGGTTCGGAGGCGTGCGCCCCGATGTCAGGACGAAGAGCTTCCCCGTGCCCCACTGCTGGAGCACATCTACGAGTTCCGCGCGTCCGATCAGGACATCCGTCAGCCCGACGCCTCCCTCCAGTCCCATGTACTCGGCGATGCGGGGAAGACGCAGATCGCCGTCGACCAGGGCGACGCGTGCTCCGGTCTCCGCAAGCGCGATGGCGAGGTTGGAGGTGGTCGTCGACTTTCCCTCGCCCGGACCGGCGCTAGTGACGACGAAGGAGCGCGAGGAGCCGTCCACATCGATGAACTGCAAGTTCGTGCGGAGGCTTCTGAAAGACTCGGCGCGGGGGTTTCGCGGGTCGGCGTGGACGATCAGGGGACGTTTGCGCGCGTCCGGATCGAGCGCGATGCCGCCGAGTACGGGCGCCTCCGTTGCCGCTTCGATGTCGTGCAGCGAGTGGATGCGTGTGTCGAGGATGGAGCGCAAGACGGCGAACGCCACCCCGAGTCCCAGGCCGAGGACGATCCCGAGAAGGATGTTGACCGTGGTGTGCGGCGAGGACGGGGCGGTGGGGACGAGAGCCGGCTCGATGGTCTCGATCCGAACGAGGCTTGCCGCGTCGCCCACCGGCTTCTCCAGGCCATTCACCACGACGTCAGCAAAGTTCGTGCCGACCGAATTCGCGATCGCCGCGGCGGTCTCCGCATTCGTGTTGGAAACGTTGATAGAGATGATCACGGAGTTCGTCGGAGACGAGGCTTCGACCGACTTCGCCAGTTGCTGAGCCGTGGTGTCGAGGTTCAGGTCGTTGATGACCCGGTCGAGCACTACCGCACTGTCCACGACGTCGACGAAGCTGACGACGGCTTGGCGGGCGAAGTTGGTGCCCTGTGCGAGCTCACTGACGCCGGATGTGTCCGACCGAACCGACACGTACAATTGCGTGTTGGCCTCGTAGGTGGGTGTCTGCAGCAAGGAGTACCCGTAGGCCCCCGCCCCTCCGAGGATCGTTAATGCGACGATCAGAATCCAGTTTCGGTGCAGGATCCGGAGATAGGTGCTCAGTTCCACGCTCATCCATTCGCCAGTTGATGGGCGCCGTCAGACGGCGGATGACGAAATTGCAGAAGTATCCTTTTCCCAGCCATCCGCGCCACCGTGGCGCCCTTTCATCAGCCTACGACATTCGAAGTGCCGTGCCTGAACGGTACAGGGGGAGACAATGAGCGACCTGGAGAGCCTTTTCGGGGCTTCCGGCCGAATGAGCCCACGCCGACCGGGGCCGAGGAGCGAACAGTCGAACGCAGATCAGCCCGTACCTCGCGTCGTGACGAGGGCTCACGCGCAGGACGCGCGGGTACGGGACATTCAGCGTCTGGTGGGGTCGGTCCGCGACGAGGCGGCTGTCCCTCCCGCCGACCTGTCTCAGCTCGTAGGGGCCCCGCAGGTGGCCCGACGCGAGGCGTCGGCCGATCTCTCGCGCGTGGTGGGGCCGAGGGCATCCACCGGCGAGGTTGAACGCTCGCGACGCCCCGGACGCGACTCGGTCGGCCTTGCGGCATTGGTCGGATCGGCCGGGGCTCGACCGGACCAGCTCTCGTGGTCGGCTCCGGAAACGGCGCGCGCCGGAAAGCGGCCGATGTTCTCCCGCCGACGTGCCGGAGCTGTGAACATCGTCAGCGTCGCGGTCTCGATCTTGGCTGTCCTGGTGCTCGTGGCGGCAGCGTCCGTCGCTCTTATCCAACGCGCGACCGCGAATCCGGCCGATGACGCCATGGCCAGCCTCCGCGAGCGGGAGGCGGAGCTGACCAACGAGATCGACCAGCTCAGAACCGCGATGGATCTGTATTCCGTGTCACTGGAGTCCGCTCGCGCCTCGACCGTGGCTGCGCGCGATGTGCTCCCTCGCGTAGGGGAACGTCTTTCACCCGGTTCGATGAACGATGCTCAATCCGCGCAGGCGGCCGTGGAGCGGCTAGCCGCGCAGCCCGCATCGGTATCGCTTCCCGCCTACAGTCGCGGGTCGATCAATGAACGCTCCCTCGTCGACGTCGGGCACGCGCTGGATAAGGTTCGCGAGATCGAGAACTCCCTCCCCGACATGATGGCGGCCGTACGGGACGCTCGCGCGGATCTCATGGCCGCGTTGACCACCTTTCGTGGTTCGCTCGTCCCTGTCGGGAAGGCTCTGCAGACGACCGCCGCCGAACGAGTAGCCGACGCCTCCGCGGCAGATGAGTCGTTCCGCGCCGCCGTCGCTGCGGCGAGCGGAGAACTGGGCAATGTGCAAGCGGCCGGCGGCGATGGTCTCGCCGAGATGTCCGCTGTGGTCGCCGCTCTCGGCGCCTTGGATGTCGAGAACCAGCGGGTGCTCGACGAACGGCGCAGTGGCACTGAAGGTACGTCCCGAGGAACGACGGTGCCCCGATCGACGTCCCCGTCAATTCCGCGCGTACCTTCCCCGACGCCGTCGGCCGCGGCGTCGCCGACCCCCGCACCCCAGGCGACGACTCCGCCGGACCCGCAGCCCCTGCCCTCGGAATCTGCATCGGCCTCCGCGTCGGCCTCCCCCTCAGCAAGCGCCTGACGTCACCTTCGTCCGCGCCGGGATCTGCGGTGCGGCTCAGGCCGTGCGGCTCTGCTCACACCACGAGTCATCCAGGCAAACCAGAGTGATCGCCCCGCCGGCCCTCGGTGCGAAGCCCGTCGTCAGCCGTAGGCTCGGGTCGGCGCCGCTCAACCCCGCGCCGTCGGACGTGAAGATCAAGGTAACCGTGCGGCCGGGGCGTCCTGGGCGGACGCTCGAGATTTCGGCCGCTCCGGCGACCTTGATGACCTCTCCCCAGGGCGGGAGGTTGAGCGACGTTGCGGCAACGACGGTGGGCACGGTGTCCTCCCCCAGATCCGTCGCGCTAATCCTGAGGAAAGGCGAAGCGCTCTGCACGGCACGACCGCTGAGCTGGTCCTCGGCGCGGAGCACACCTCCGGAGATGACAGAGGAGCCCGCCTCGCCCGACTCCACGTAGGCGAACGTCTGACTCATTCGCCTGCCGCGCGCGGGGATGTTCGGTGTGGCGGAATCTGGGGGAACGTTAACCGCGTCCAGCTCCGTCTCGTCGTCCCAGGCGTTGCATCCCGTGATGCTCCAGTGGTCTCCGCCCTCATTGCGGATGGCGGCGGCGCTCCGATCGGTGGGGGAGGCGGAGTCACCGACATTGTTTCGGCCGTTGCGCGCGAAGGTAGAGCCCGTGACCGTGAGGCGCTGTGCTCCCACGCCGACCAGACCCGACCCCCCGTTCTCCCAAATGCGGGATCCGCTCACGACGCACCCGTCACCGCCGCCCCGTTCGAACCGGAAGCCGTCGCCGTGATTCTTCTCCGCCTGGCACCCCGCGAAGATGTGGGATCGCGTGACGACGAGGAACCCGTTCTGATCGGTGGGATCGTCAGCATGCACGCCGGATTGCCACACGTGAACGTTCGACAGATTCTGAGACGACGATTCCAGGAGAACCCCGGAAAGCCCGGAGCGACCGACGTCGACGTTGGACCATAAGCCGTCCGTCGACCCGGTGGTTTCCTTGCCGGTCGCACCGTGCACGCGGATTCCGTAGCCACGCGCGTCCCGGACGACGACGTTCTGAACAATGTGCGCGAGAGCGCGCCCTTCCTTGCCGATGGCCAAGGCCGTGCCCGGCGAGTTCGACAGGAGGCAATTGCTGACCCGCGTGTACCCGCGATTGAGAACGAGGAGATCGGAAGCGCCGACGGCGTCGGTTCCATCCAGCTGAAGGTCTTCCACCGCGGAGAAGAGCGCATCGAGTGAGACCAGGGGCTCTGAACTCGTTTCCCCCTCGACGAAAGTGATGCGACTTGCGCCCGGGCCGTCGCCGCGGATCAGCGTCGAGTGGCCGTCGGGGACCCTGAGTGTCCCCGCGCTCACGCGGTATACCCCGGATGGGAAGTACAAGGTCGACGAGCTCTCCAGTGACGAGGCTCGATCGAGCGCGATCTTCACCGCAAGTGTGTCATCGGCCGAACCGTCGCCCCGCGCCCCGTGGTCCTTGACATTGATCACGGGTGACACGCGACTGGCATCGCCGGGCTCAGCGGGGCTCGGGCGAATCGCTGCGACCGCACCGACGGTGGCGACCCCGGTCATCAGGATGAGGTCGCGCCGGCTCGGCGATAGCTCAGATTTGTCCACACTCGGACATTAATCGTCGCGCGTTACCAGAAGCGTTCCCTTGGCTGAGTCCCGGCATTCTCCTGGCTACCTGAAACAGAACGACAGGAGAACGGCCGGCACCGGAATCTGGCGGCACCGAGATCGACCACCAGCACCGACCGCTGCCCGTCCATGCTCGCCATGGCTCTGAGCCGAGTGGTCGGTAGACGAGGCTTCGCGCGAAGCTAGGGGTGGAATCCAGGCTCAGGCTATGACGCCACCGAAGTCGGCCTGCCAGCATGTCCACAATCAGCCCGCCGAATCGCCGCGGTGCGGGTGGCCACCGCGCAGGGAGCACGGTTGGACGGGAGCTCGTCTTTCTTTACGGGGGTCAGCTCCTCAACGGTGCCGTCAGCCGAGTACCTGCCCCCCAACGTGGCACTTCGGCCGACGTTGGGGAACACTCTCGGTTCTGCCCGAGCGGGCGCCGTGAATTTCGACACGATCGACAGCTCGGTCACGAGCTGACCGCTACCCCGGCCCTTCCGTCCGTTTCCGTTCCCAGGGAAAATGGACAACCGGCCGCCGGTGGAGCGGACGCAGGGTGGCGAAGGAGAGACCGACATGGGCGTGGACGACATCATCAACAAGGGCAAGCAGCTTCTCGAGGAGAACCGCGACAAGATCGAGGAGGCGCTGAAGAGCGAGCAGGCCGAGGAGGTCAGCGACAAGCTCCTCGACGGCGCTGCTGACGCGATCAAGAAGGTCGTGCCGGCGGAGCACCACGCCAAGGTCGACGAGGTCCGGGAGAACATCGACAAGAACGTCGGCAACGCCTGAACCGTCGCATTCTTCTCACGGCGCCGCTCCCGGGAATCCGGGGCGGCGCCGTCCTGTTGCAGCGGAGGGCTGAGGATATGCCGCGCGCGACACGCCCGGGTTTGCGACACGCCCGAGTGGCCCGTAGACTATCCAGGTTCCACATTCCGGCGTGCGCTCGGCGCGCGCCAGGATCACTGCCAGGGCAGTGCACAGGCGGCGCGTGAGCGCAGGGTCCTGGGCCGCGGGCAGCAGAACACACACCGAAACCCCTTCCTCCTTCACGGGAGCCGCACGCGTGCGTGTGAGGGGCGGGCCGGATGCCATGGCATCCGGTTTGACAGCTGAACAGCGGTGCAGCATCTCTCGCGCGAGCGAGGGGAAGTGCCAGGGCGCGAGAGCGCCACCGTGCGTCCGATGCCCTTGGTCGGGTAAGACGCGAGAAAGAGAGTGAGCAGACAATGGCGGGACAGAAGATCCGCATTCGCCTGAAGTCGTACGACCACGCCGGACTGGACTCGTCCGCGCGCAAGATCGTCGACACCGTGACCCGTGCCGGCGCCACCGTGGTGGGCCCGGTCCCCCTGCCGACCGAGAAGAACGTCGTGTGCGTCATCCGGTCGCCCCACAAGTACAAGGACAGCCGCGAGCACTTCGAGATGCGCACCCACAAGCGCCTCATCGACATCATCGACCCGACGCCCAAGGCCGTCGACTCGCTGATGCGCCTCGACCTCCCGGCCGATGTCAACATCGAGATCAAGCTCTGAGGTTCGACATGGCTGACATCAACTCCAAGATCTCCAAGGGCCTCCTCGGCACCAAGCTCGGTATGACCCAGGTGTGGGACGAGAACGGCAAGCTCGTTCCTGTCACCGTCATCGAGGTCGCCCCGAACGTCGTGACCCAGCTCCGCTCGGTCGAGAAGGACGGCTACAACGCCGTTCAGATCGGCTACGGCCAGATCGACCCCCGCAAGGTGAACAAGCCCCTGACGGCCCACTTCGAGGCCGCGGGCGTCACCCCGCGTCGTCACCTCACCGAGGTTCGCACCGCGGATGCCGCTGACTACTCGCTCGGTCAGGAGCTCACCGTGGACGGCCTGTTCGAGGCCGGCCAGCTGGTCGACGTCGTCGGCACCAGCAAGGGCAAGGGCACCGCCGGTGTCATGAAGCGTCACAACTTCAAGGGTGTCTCCGCTTCGCACGGTGCACACCGCAACCACCGCAAGCCCGGTTCGATCGGCGCCTCGTCGACCCCGAGCCGCGTCTTCAAGGGCATGCGCATGGCCGGCCGTATGGGTGGCGAGCGCGTGACCGTCCTCAACCTCACGGTGCACGCCGTCGACGCCGAGAAGGGTCTGCTGCTCGTCAAGGGCGCCGTCCCCGGTGCGCGTGGCCGCATCGTCTACGTCCGCAACGCAGTGAAGGGTGCCTGATCTCATGGCTGACTCGACTCTCGCGCTCGACGTTCGCAAGTCCGACGGCAAGAAGGCCGGCTCCGTGGAGCTGCCCGCCGCGATCTTCGACGTCAAGACGAACATCCCGCTGATCCACCAGGTCGTCGTCGCCCAGCGCGCCGCCGCCCGTCAGGGCACGCACTCGACCAAGCGTCGTGGCGAGGTCTCCGGTGCCGGTCGCAAGCCCTTCAAGCAGAAGGGCACGGGTAACGCCCGTCAGGGCTCGATCCGCGCGCCGCACATGACCGGTGGTGGCATCGTCCACGGTCCGAAGCCGCGCGACTACGGCCAGCGCACCCCCAAGAAGATGATCGCCGCTGCCCTCCTGGGTGCGCTGAGCGACCGTGCTCGTGGTGAGCGTCTCCACGTCGTGGAGTCCTTCGGCATCGAGGGTGCCCCGTCGACCAAGGCCGCTGCCGCGGTCCTGACCGCTTTCGGCGCCGTCAAGAACGTCCTCGTGGTCATCGACCGCGACGACGAGCTGACGATCAAGAGCGTGCGCAACCTCGCGTACGTCCACGTGCTGCCCTTCGGCCAGCTCAACGCCTACGACGTGCTCGTCTCCGACGACATCGTCTTCACCAAGGCCGCCTACGACGCGTTCGTCGCGTCGAAGTCCGGCGCCACCGAGGAGGTCTCGGCATGACCGCCGTCAACAAGGACCCGCGCGACATCATCCTGAAGCCGGTCGTCTCGGAGAAGAGCTACTCGCTCATCGACGAGGGCAAGTACACGTTCCTGGTGGACCCCCGTGCCTCCAAGACCGAGATCAAGCTCGCGATCGAGAAGATCTTCGGCGTCAAGGTGGCCTCGGTCAACACGATCAACCGCGTGGGCAAGGCCCGTCGCACCCGCTTCGGCATCGGCAAGCGCAAGGACACCAAGCGCGCGATCGTCAGCCTCAAGTCGGGCACCATCGACATCTTCACGGCAGTCGGCTGACGGTCGGGATAGAGGACAAGAACAATGGCTATTCGCAAGTACAAGCCCACGACGCCCGGTCGCCGCGGCTCGTCGGTGGCCGACTTCGCCGAGATCACCCGATCGACGCCCGAGAAGTCGCTGCTGCGCCCGCTGTCGAAGACCGGTGGCCGCAACAACCAGGGCCGCATCACGACGCGCCACATCGGTGGCGGTCACAAGCGCCAGTACCGTCTGATCGACTTCCGTCGTAACGACAAGGACGGCATCGACGCCAAGGTCGCTCACATCGAGTACGACCCCAACCGCACCGCGCGCATCGCGCTCCTGCACTACAAGGACGGCGAGAAGCGTTACATCCTCGCCCCCAACAAGCTGCAGCAGGGCGACGTCGTCGAGTCCGGTGCCGGCGCCGACATCAAGCCCGGCAACAACCTGCCGCTGCGCAACATCCCCACCGGTACCGTGATCCACGCGATCGAGCTGCGCCCCGGCGGCGGAGCGAAGATGGCCCGTTCGGCCGGCGCCTCGGTGCGTCTGGTCGCGAAGGACGGTCCCTACGCTCAGCTGCGTCTGCCCTCGGGCGAGATCCGCAACGTCGACGTGCGCTGCCGCGCCACGATCGGCGAGGTCGGCAACGCCGAGCAGTCGAACATCAACTGGGGCAAGGCCGGCCGCAAGCGCTGGAAGGGTGTCCGTCCCACCGTCCGTGGTGTCGCCATGAACCCGGTCGACCACCCGCACGGTGGTGGTGAGGGCAAGACGTCCGGTGGTCGTCACCCCGTCTCGCCGTGGGGTAAGGCCGAGGGCCGCACCCGCC
Organism: Microbacterium sp. T32; assembly: GCF_001619615.1. Taxonomy (GTDB): domain Bacteria; phylum Actinomycetota; class Actinomycetes; order Actinomycetales; family Microbacteriaceae; genus Microbacterium. The sequence continues at coordinate 65,364 of NZ_LQQP01000006.1, read as the reverse complement.
ACGCGAACAAGGAAAGCGACAAGCTGATCGTCCGCCGTCGCACCGCCGGCAAGAAGCGTAAGTAGGAGTAGAGGAAGATGCCTCGCAGCCTTAAGAAGGGCCCCTTCGTCGACGAGCACCTGCTTCGCAAGGTCGTCTCGCAGAACGAAGCCGGCACCAAGAACGTCATCAAGACCTGGTCGCGCCGTTCGATGATCATCCCCGCCATGCTGGGACACACCATCGCCGTGCACGACGGTCGCAAGCACATCCCCGTGTTCGTGACCGAGACCATGGTCGGCCACAAGCTGGGCGAGTTCTCGCCCACCCGCACCTTCCGCGGCCACGTGAAGGACGACAAGAAGGGCCGCCGCCGCTGACGCGGGGGCGTAAGAGGAGAGAGAAATGGTGGAGTCCATCGCACGCGTGCGACACATCCGCGTGACCCCTCAGAAGGCTCGTCGTGTCGTCGCTCTCATCAAGGGAAAGCAGGCCGAGGAGGCCCTCGCGATCCTGAAGTTCGCGCCCCAGAGCGCGAGCGAGCCGATCTACAAGCTCGTCGCCTCGGCGATCGCGAACGCTCGCGTCACCGCCGACAAGACGAACGAGTACCTGGATGACGCAGACCTGTACGTGAAGAACGCGTACGTCGACGAGGGCACGACGCTCAAGCGTTTCCAGCCCCGCGCACAGGGTCGCGCCTTCCAGATCAAGAAGCGCACGAGCCACATCACGGTCGTGCTCGCGACGCCGGAAGACGCTGCTGCGGCCCCGGCTCGCGCCAACAAGAAGGCGAGCAAGTAATGGGACAGAAGGTCAACCCGTACGGCTTCCGCCTCGGCATCACCACCGACCACGTGTCGCGGTGGTTCTCCGACTCGACGAAGCCCGGACAGCGCTACGCCGACTACCTCGCCGAGGACATCAAGATCCGTCGCCTGCTGACCACCTCGCTCGACCGCGCGGGCGTCAGCAACATCGAGATCGAGCGCACGCGTGACCGCGTCCGCGTCGACATCCACACCGCCCGCCCGGGCATCGTGATCGGTCGCCGTGGCGCCGAGGCCGAGCGCATCCGCGCCGACCTCGAGAAGCTCACCGGCAAGCAGATCCAGCTCAACATCCTCGAGGTCAAGAACCCCGAGGCCGACGCTCAGCTCGTCGCGCAGGGCGTCGCCGAGCAGCTCTCCGCCCGCGTGGCCTTCCGCCGCGCGATGCGCAAGGGTCTGCAGGGTGCGCAGCGCGCCGGTGCCAAGGGCGTCCGCATCCAGGTGTCGGGCCGTCTCGGCGGCGCCGAGATGAGCCGATCGGAGTTCTACCGCGAAGGCCGTGTGCCCCTGCACACGCTCCGCGCGAACATCGACTACGGCTTCTACGAGGCGAAGACGACCTTCGGTCGCATCGGCGTGAAGGTCTGGATCTACAAGGGCGACCTCACCAACAAGGAGCTCGCTCGCGAGCAGGCCAACGCGCCGAAGTCGCGCGGTCGTGACGACCGCGGTGGCGACCGTCGTCGTGGCCCGCGCAATGAGGCCCCCGTGGCAGAAGGAGCGTCGGCGTAATGCTCATCCCCCGCAAGGTCAAGTACCGCAAGCAGCACCACCCCGGCCGCTCGGGCCAGGCCACCGGTGGCACCCAGGTGTCGTTCGGTGAGTTCGGCATCCAGGCGCTGACCCCCGCTTACGTGACCAACCGTCAGATCGAGTCCGCTCGTATCGCCATGACGCGTCACATCAAGCGTGGTGGAAAGGTGTGGATCAACATCTACCCCGACCGTCCGCTCACCAAGAAGCCGGCCGAAACCCGCATGGGTTCCGGTAAGGGTTCCCCCGAGTGGTGGGTCGCGAACGTCAAGCCGGGCCGTGTCCTCTTCGAGGTCGCGGGCGTGAACGAGCAGCTCGCTCGCGAGGCGCTCACCCGAGCAATCCACAAGCTGCCGCTCAAGGCACGCATCATCAAGCGCGAGGAGGGCGACGCGTAATGGCGATCGGCACCAAGCAGCTCGCCCCGAGCGAGCTCGACACGTTCGAAGACCAGCGCCTCGTCGAGGAGCTGCGCAAGGCCAAGGAAGAGCTGTTCAACCTGCGCTTCCAGTCGGCCACCGGCCAGCTCGAGAGCCACGGCCGCATCCGTGCGGTCAAGCGCGACATCGCGCGGCTGTACACGGTGATCCGCGAGCGCGAGCTCGGCATCCGCGCCACGCCGGCCCCGGTCGAGGCGACGAAGGCGAAGAAGAGCAAGGCGAAGAAGGCGGATGCCGCTGACGACGCCGCGAAGGAAGAGGCGGAGTAATGGCTACCGCGAAGAAGGCAGAGGCCGAGGCGCAGGTCGCCGGTCACGAGCACGCCGCCAATGACGTGCGCGACGAGAACGCCCGCGGTTACCGCAAGGCGCGTCGTGGCTACGTCGTCAGCGACAAGATGGACAAGACGATCGTCGTCGAGGTCGAGGACCGCGTGAAGCACCCGCTCTACGGCAAGGTCATCCGTCGCACGTCGAAGGTCAAGGCCCACGACGAGACGAACTCGGCCGGCATCGGCGACCTGGTCGTCATCAACGAGACCCGTCCGCTCAGCGCCACCAAGCGCTGGCGCCTGGTCGAGATCCTCGAGAAGGCCAAGTAAGCCTCGCGGCTGCTTGGAACCCAAGGAGTAACAAGTGATTCAGAACGAATCCCGGCTGAAGGTCGCCGACAACACCGGCGCCAAGGAGCTGCTGACCATTCGCGTGCTCGGCGGCTCGAACCGCCGATACGCGGGCCTGGGCGACGTCATCGTCGCCACGGTCAAGGACGCGATCCCCGGTGGAAACGTCAAGAAGGGCGACGTGGTCAAGGCCGTCGTCGTCCGCGTGGTCAAGCAGACCCGTCGTCCCGACGGCTCGTACATCAAGTTCGACGAGAACGCCGCCGTGATCCTGAAGAACGACGGGGAGCCCCGCGGCACCCGCATCTTCGGACCGGTCGGTCGTGAGCTTCGCGACAAGAAGTTCATGAAGATCGTCTCGCTCGCCCCGGAGGTCATCTGATCATGGCGAAGATCAAGAAGGGCGACCTGGTTCAGGTCATCTCGGGCGCCAAGCCCGAGCGCGGCGGAGACCGTGGCAAGCAGGGTAAGGTCCTCGAGGTCCTCACCGAGCAGAACCGCGTGATCGTCGAGGGCGTGAACTACGTCACCAAGCACAACCGCGTCGGCCAGTCCCAGCGCGGCACCAAGACCGGTGGCATCGAGACCTTCGAGGCCCCGATCCACATCTCGAACGTCGCGCTCGTCGACCCTTCGACCAAGAAGCCGACCCGTGTCGGTCACCGCGTCGAGGAGCAGGTGAAGGACGGCGTGAAGCGCACCGTCCGCGTGCGCTACGCGAAGAAGTCAGGCAAGGACCTCTGAATATGAGCACCGACACTGCCGCGGTGGCTGGCAAGATCCAGCCCCGCCTGAAGCAGAAGTACAACACCGAGATCAAGAAGGCCCTGCAGGAAGAGTTCGGCTACGCGAACGTCATGCAGATCCCCGGCTTGGTCAAGGTCGTCGTGAACACCGGTGTCGGCGAGGCCGCTCGCGACAGCAAGGTAATCGATGGCGCGGTCGACGACCTCACCAAGATCACCGGTCAGAAGCCCATCGTCACCAAGGCCCGGAAGTCCATCGCGCAGTTCAAGCTGCGCGAGGGCCAGGCCATCGGTGCGCACGTCACCCTCCGTGGCGACCGTGCGTGGGAGTTCCTGGACCGCCTCGTCAACCTCGCACTGCCCCGTATCCGCGACTTCCGCGGTCTCTCGGCCCAGCAGTTCGACGGCAACGGCAACTACACCTTCGGTCTCCAGGAGCAGTCCGTGTTCCACGAGATCGATCAGGACCGCATCGACCGCGTGCGTGGTTTCGACATCACCATCGTCACCACCGCGAAGACCGATGACGAGGGCCGCTCGCTGCTCCGCCAGCTCGGCTTCCCGTTCCAGTCGTCGGACGCTCAGGCCTGAGCATCCGCCGACCCGGGCCCCCGGCATCCCGGGGGCCTCTCATCGAAGGTCGGCTGTCGTGTAACGGCAGTCGAAACCTCATGATCGAAAGAAGCAACACATGACGATGACAGACCCGGTCGCAGACATGCTGACCCGTCTGCGCAACGCGAACTCGGCGCACCACGACTCCGTGTCGCTCCCGAGCTCGAAGCTCAAGACGCACATCGCCGAAATCCTCAAGCAGGAGGGTTACATCGCCGAGTGGTCCGTTTCGGACGCCCGCGTCGGCCAGACCCTCACCCTGACGCTGAAGTACGGCCCGAACCGCGAGCGGTCGATCGCCGGCATCAAGCGCGTCTCGAAGCCCGGCCTCCGCGTGTACGCGAAGTCCACCGAGGTCCCCACGGTCCTCGGCGGTCTGGGCGTCGCCATCCTGTCCACCTCCTCCGGTCTCCTCACCGACCGTCAGGCCGAGCAGAAGGGCGTCGGCGGGGAAGTCCTCGCCTACGTGTGGTGATCTGACATGTCGCGTATCGGACGTCTTCCCATCGACATCCCCGCCGGAGTCACCGTCTCGGTGAACGGCCGGGAGGTCGCCGTCAAGGGCCCCAAGGGCGAGCTCACGCTCACCGTGGCATCCCCCCTCGAGGTGTCGGTCGAGGAGAACCAGGTTCTCGTCACCCGCCCCGACGACGAGCGCGAGTCGCGGTCGCTCCACGGCCTGACCCGCACGCTCATCAACAACAACATCATCGGTGTCACCCAGGGCTACTCCAAGGGCCTCGAGGTCGTCGGTACGGGTTACCGCGTGGCGCAGAAGGGCAGCTCGGTCGAGTTCGCCCTCGGCTTCTCGCACCCCGTCCTGATCGACCCGCCCGCGGGCATCACCCTCACGGTCGAAGGCAACAACAAGCTCACCGTGAGCGGCATCGACAAGCAGGCCGTCGGCGAGGCCGCCGCCAACATCCGCAAGATCCGCAAGCCCGAGCCCTACAAGGGCAAGGGTGTGCGGTACGCGGGCGAGGTTGTGCGCCGCAAGGCCGGAAAGAGTGGTAAGTAGCCATGGCTATCAAGACAAAGTCCGCCGCCCGCGCGCGTCGCCACGCTCGTCTGCGCAAGAAGGTCGTGGGTACGGAGCTCCGTCCCCGTCTCGTCGTGACGCGTTCGGCCCGCCACGTCTTCGTCCAGCTGGTCGACGACAGCAAGGGCCACACCGTGGCCTCGGCCTCGACCCTCGAGGTCGACCTGCGTTCGTTCGACGGTGACAAGACCGCCAAGGCCCGCAAGGTGGGCGAACTCGTCGCCGAGCGCGCCAAGGCCGCCGGCTTCTCGGACGTCGTGTTCGACCGCGGTGGCAACCGTTACGCCGGTCGTGTCGCCGCGATCGCCGAAGGCGCCCGCGAAGGAGGGCTGAACCTGTGAGTGACAACAAGGAGACCGAAGTGACCGAGCAGACTGCACCGACTGAGGGTGCGGCTGGGTCCCAGGCACCCGCCGAGCGTGAGCGCGAGCCCCGCCGCGGTGGTCGCGAGCGCAACGCCAACCAGCGTGACCGTGGGTCGCGCGACCGCAACGAGAGCCAGTTCCTCGAGCGCGTCGTGACGATCAACCGCGTCTCGAAGGTCGTCAAGGGTGGTCGTCGCTTCAGCTTCACGGCGCTCGTCGTCGTCGGCGACGGCAACGGCGTCGTGGGTGTCGGTTACGGCAAGGCCCGCGAAGTGCCCCTCGCCATCTCGAAGGGTGTCGAGGAAGCCAAGCGCAACTTCTTCCGCGTTCCGCGCTCCGGCTCGACCATTCCGCACCCCGTCCAGGGTGAGGCTGCCGCCGGTGTGGTGCTCCTGCGCCCCGCCGCCGCCGGTACCGGTGTTATCGCCGGTGGTCCCGTCCGCGCCGTCCTCGAGTGCGCCGGCATCCACGACGTCCTCTCGAAGTCGCTCGGCTCGTCGAACACGATCAACATCGTGCACGCGACCGTCGAGGCTCTGAAGTCGCTCGAGGAGCCCCGCGCCGTGGCCGCCCGCCGCGGTCTGGAGTTCGACCAGGTCGCCCCGGCCCGCCTCGTGCGCGCCGAGGCCGCCGCTCAGAAGGTAGGTGCCTGATGGCCGAGCGTCTGAAGGTCACGCAGATCAAGTCCAAGGTGAGCGAGAAGCAGAACCAGCGTGACACGCTGCGCTCGCTCGGTCTGAAGCGGATCGGCGACTCGGTCGTCCGTCCGGACGACGCGCAGACGCGCGGCTACGTCAAGACCGTCGCCCACCTCGTCAAGGTTGAGGAGATCGACTAATGGCTGACAAGAAGGACGAGACCGCCACGGTCGACGCCCCGAAGAAGGCTCCGGCCCGTAAGACGGCCGCCAAGAAGGATGCCGCTCCCGCGGCGCGCCCCGGCGTGCTCAAGGTCCACCACCTCCGTCCCGTCCCGGGCGCCCACACCGCGAAGACCCGTGTCGGTCGCGGTGAGGGCTCGAAGGGTAAGACGGCCGGTCGCGGTACCAAGGGAACCAAGGCCCGCTACCAGGTCAAGGTCGGCTTCGAGGGTGGGCAGATGCCGCTGCACATGCGCACCCCGAAGCTCCGCGGCTTCAAGAACCCGTTCCGGGTCGAGTACCAGGTCGTGAACCTGGACAAGCTCGCCGAGCTCTACCCCCAGGGTGGCGACGTGACCGTCGTCGACCTGGTGGCCAAGGGCGCCGTGCGCAAGAACGAGAAGGTCAAGGTGCTCGGCACCGGCGACATCTCGGTCGCGCTCAACGTGACGGTCGACAAGGTCTCCGGCTCTGCTGAGCAGAAGATCGTCGCCGCCGGCGGCTCGATCAACTGACGTATCACCCGGGGAGGGGCCGGCGGCCGTGTGGCCGTCGGCCCCTTCTGGGTTAGTCTGAGTCCGAGTGCGCCTCGTCGCGCGCCGAGATCGTTCTGGAGGAATCCCCTTGTTCAGCGCCATCGCGCGGGTTTTTCGCACGCCCGACCTGAGGCGGAAGATCGCCTTCACGCTGGGCATCATCGCCATCTACCGGCTGGGTGCCCACGTGCCGACGCCTTTCGTCGACTTCCCGAACGTCCAGAGCTGTCTCGCATCGTCGGGAAGCACCGAGGGGCTGCTCTCGCTGGTCAACCTGTTCTCGGGCGGCGCGCTCCTCCAGCTGTCGATCTTCGCGCTGGGCGTCATGCCGTACATCACGGCGACGATCATCGTGCAGCTCCTGCGCGTGGTCATCCCGCACTTCGAGACGCTGTACAAGGAGGGCCAGGCCGGCCAGGCCAAGCTCACGCAGTACACGCGCTACCTGACGATCGCGCTCGCGCTGCTGCAGTCCACGACCCTCGTGACCGTTGCCCGGTCGGGCCAGTTGCTCGGCACGGGCGGTGCGCCGGAGTGCCAGCAGCTGCTCACCAACGACATCTGGTGGGCCCAGCTGCTCATGATCATCACCATGACCGCCGGTACCGGCCTGGTCATGTGGTTCGCCGAGCTCGTCACCGAGCGCGGTGTCGGCAACGGCATGTCGATCCTCATCTTCACCTCGGTCGCCGCGACGTTCCCGGCCGCGATGTTCGCGATCCTGAACACCCGCGGCGTCGAGGTCTTCCTCCTGGTCCTCGCGGTCGGCATCGTCGTCGTCGCGCTCGTCGTGTTCGTCGAGCAGTCGCAGCGTCGCATCCCGGTGCAGTACGCCAAGCGCATGGTGGGGCGCCGCACCTACGGCGGGACGAACACGTACATCCCGATCAAGGTCAACATGGCCGGTGTCGTGCCGGTGATCTTCGCGTCGTCCCTGCTGTACATCCCCGCGCTCATCGCGCAGTTCAACCAGCCGCAGGCGGGCCAGGAGCCGGCTGCATGGGTGACCTGGATCTCGCAGTACCTGACGCGCGGTGACCACCCGCTGTACATGCTGGTGTACTTCCTGCTGATCGTCGGCTTCACGTACTTCTACGTCGCGATCACGTTCAACCCGGTCGACGTCGCCGACAACATGAAGAAGTACGGCGGCTTCATCCCCGGCATCCGGGCGGGCCGTCCGACCGCCGAGTACCTCGATTACGTGCTGACGCGCATCACGCTGCCCGGCTCCATCTACCTCGGCCTCATCGCTCTGCTGCCGCTCGTGGCGCTGGCGACGGTCGGTGCCAACCAGAACTTCCCGTTCGGCGGCGCGTCGATCCTCATCATCGTCGGCGTCGGCCTCGAGACGGTGAAGCAGATCGACGCGCAACTCCAGCAGCGTCACTACGAGGGGCTTCTGCGATGACCGCACGTCTTCTGATCGTCGGACCCCAGGGTTCGGGCAAGGGAACGCAGGGCGTCCGTGTCGGTGCGGCCCTCGGGATCCCGGTGGTCTCCACCGGCGACGTGTTCCGCTCGAACGTCGCCGAGGGGACCGAACTCGGCCTCCAGGTGAAGTCGATCATCGACGCGGGGAGCCTGGTCCCGGACGAGCTGACGAGCGCTGTCGTCCGCGACCGCCTCTCGCAGGCGGACGCCGCGGAGGGCTTCCTCCTCGACGGCTACCCGCGCAACCTCGCGCAGGTCCTGCACCTCGATGAATTCCTCGAGGGCCGTGGCGAGCAGCTCGATGCCGTCATCGCGCTGGTCGTGCCGCGCGAGGAGTCGCTGTCGCGTCTGACCGCCCGTGCGGCTGAGCAGGGTCGCGCCGATGACACCGAGGAGGCGATCGCGACGCGCCTGGGCATCTACGAGCGCGAGACGGCGCCCATCCTCGACGTCTACGGCACGCGCGGCGTCGTCGACGAGATCGACGGCGTCGGCGACCTCGATGAGATCACCGCGCGCATCTTCGCCGCACTCGAGGCGCGCGGCCTGCGTCCGGCGCGCTGACGTGGTCCTGCGCTCCTCGATCTACAAGAAGCCCGCACAGCTGCGGGCAATGGTGGAACCCGGCCTGATCACGGCGGCCGCCCTGGAAGCCGTGCGGGCGCTGATCGCGCCCGGGATCACGACGCTCGAGCTCGACGCCGCGGCATCCCGTGTCATCACTGAGCGAGGCGCGAAGTCGAACTTCCAGATGGTGCGCGGCTATCGGCACACCATCTGCGCATCGGTGAACGACGAGGTCGTGCACGGCATCCCGAAAGATCGGCCGCTCCGGGCGGGCGACCTGCTGTCGATCGACGCCGGCGCAGAGCTCCGCGGATGGAACGGCGACTCCGCCTTCACGATGATCGTGCCCGGTGACGCACCGGAGGAGCTGGTCGCTCCACGCCGACGGCTGTCCGAGGTGACGGAGGGGTCGCTCTGGGCGGGAATCGCCGCTCTGAGCCAGGCGTCCCACCTCGGCGAGGTGAGCGCCGCGATCGAGGCCTACATCGAGGACAACGCACCCGCCGGCGGCTACGGCATCCTGCGCGACTACGTCGGTCACGGCATCGGCCGCAAGATGCACGAGGCGCCCAGCGTGTTCAACTACCGCGTGCCCGAGCGCGGCGCGGAAGTGCGCCCCGGACTCGCCGTCGCGATCGAGCCGATGGTGGTCATCGGCGACCAGGAGACCCAGGTCGAGGACGACGGGTGGACCGTCACCACCGTGGACGGCACCGAGGGCTCCCACTGGGAACATAGTGTCGCCGTGCATGATGGGGGTGTCTGGGTCCTCACCGCTCCCGACGGCGGTGCGGAGAAGCTGGCACCCTTCGGAGTGGTGCCGAAGGAGATCGACGCATGATGATGGCCGCCGCGCGGAAGTCCACCAACTGGTTCGCGATCGGGGTGACCGCGGCTGCCGTCGTGGTCGTGCTGATCATCGGCGGGGTCGTCTGGTTCGCCAACAGCCAAGCGACGTCGACGGGTACGGTCCCGCAGTCCTCCGCCGTGAACGGTGACACGGGCGCGATCGCCGTGGGGTCCGGGAGCGACACGGTGGACACCTACATCGACTTCATGTGCCCCATCTGCAACTCGTTCGAGCAGTCCTACGGTCCCACGCTGCAGCAGCTGGTCGACGACGGCAAGATCACGCTCAACATCCACCCGATCTCGATCCTGGACGCGCAGTCGCAGGGCACGCAGTACTCCACCCGCGCGGCGAACGCGGCGTACTGCGTGGCGGTCGACGACCCCGCGAACATCCCGGCCTTCGTGAAGGCGATGTATGCGCAGCAGCCGAAGGAAGGCACCGCCGGCCTCGACGACACCACTCTCGCCTCGATCGCGAAGGATGCCGGAGCCTCGGATGCCGTGACCTCGTGCATCACCGGCGGCACGTACACGAAGTACGTCACCGCGTTGACGAAGAAGACGCCGTCGCAGACCGGTTCCGGCATCGCGACGCCGACGATCGCGATCAACGGCAAGGTCTTGGTCAACCAGACCGACCTCACGGGTGACCCGCAGAAGGACATCGTCGGTCGACTCAACGGCTGAACCGAGGCGGCGAGTTGCCGCATCGCGTTCTACCACGTATGCTTGATCTTTGGTGCGTTGCGCCTTTATTGGCGTGTCGCAGCACCGAATCCCCATCCACCGCAGACCGGCCGGTCTGCAATGAGCGTGAGCGAGTTTATGGCGAAGAAAGACGGTGTCATCGAGATCGAGGGCACGGTGTCGGAAGCACTGCCCAATGCGATGTTCCGTGTCGAACTGACCAACGGTCACAAGGTGCTCGCCACCATCTCGGGCAAGATGCGGCAGAACTACATCCGCATCATCCCCGAGGACCGCGTCGTCGTCGAGCTGAGCCCCTACGACCTCACGCGCGGTCGTATCGTCTACCGCTACCGCTGAGTCCGGCCGAGAAGTAACGATCCGCTCCGGCGGAATCGAAGACAGCGAACAGGAAACACCCCCAATGAAGGTCAACCCCTCCGTCAAGCCCATCTGCGACCACTGCAAGGTGATCCGTCGCCACGGGCGCGTCATGGTGATCTGCAAGAGCAACCCGCGTCACAAGCAGCGCCAGGGCTGAGTCCGCGCGGACGCGGTCCGCACGAGCTCGACGAACGACTTCCAACTGAACACACAACGGCAGGATCAGAACCCGCGATGCGGGGGACACCTCGGGGCGGAGGCCCGGGCACCGATCCTGCTCCACACCTCCACGACACTCTGAGGAGAGCCGCATGGCACGTCTCGCCGGCGTCGACATCCCGCGCGACAAGCGCGTGGTGATCGCACTTACCTACATCTACGGCGTGGGCCGCACCCGCTCCACCGAGATCCTCACCGCGACCGGCATCAGCCCGGACGTCCGCGTCAAGGACCTCACCGACGACCAGCTGGTCGCGCTCCGCGACCACATCGAGGGCACCTACAAGGTGGAGGGTGACCTCCGTCGCGAGGTGGCCGCCGACATCCGCCGCAAGGTCGAGATCGGTTCCTACGAGGGCCTGCGCCACCGCCGCGGCCTCCCGGTGCGCGGTCAGCGCACGAAGACGAACGCGCGTACCCGCAAGGGCCCCAAGCGCACCGTCGCCGGCAAGAAGAAGGCGCGCTAGGCCTCCGCCGGCGCAGGATCCAGGAGAACCGCACATGGCACAGGCCAAGTCCGCCGCGCGCAAGCCGCGCCGCAAGGAGAAGAAGAACATCGCCGTGGGTCAGGCCCACATCAAGTCGACGTTCAACAACACCATCGTTTCGATCACCGACCCCTCCGGGGCCGTCATCAGCTGGGCCTCGTCCGGCGGCGTCGGCTTCAAGGGCTCGCGCAAGTCGACGCCCTACGCCGCAGGCATGGCGGCGGAGTCCGCTGCCCGCCAGGCGCAGGAGCACGGCGTGAAGAAGGTCGACGTCTTCGTGAAGGGCCCCGGCTCGGGTCGCGAGACCGCGATCCGTTCGCTCACGGCCGCCGGCCTCGAGGTCGGCTCGATCCAGGACGTGACGCCGCAGGCCCACAACGGCTGCCGTCCGCCGAAGCGCCGCCGCGTCTGACGCATCGTTCCCGGGGAGTGCTCGTCACTCCCCGGGAACGTTTGCGCTCCCGCGCACCCACAGACATCCGGATGCCGCCGACCGGTCGGTCATCGGCATCCTGCGAGTACAACTCAACACCTCACCCCATTACACGTGTCATATAGCGGGCACGTGATCGAAAGGAACACATAGTGCTCATCGCACAGCGTCCCACTCTGACCGAGGAGAAGATCGGGGAGTTCCGCAGCCGTTTCGTCATCGAGCCGCTCGAGCCCGGCTTCGGTTACACGATCGGCAACGCGCTGCGTCGCAGCCTCCTGTCGTCGATCCCCGGCGCGGCCGTCACGAGCATCCGCATCGATGGCGTCCTCCACGAGTTCAGCACCATCCCGGGCGTGAAGGAAGACGTCACCGAGATCATCCTGAACATCAAGCAGCTCGTGGTCTCGAGCGAGCGCGACGAGCCCATCACGGCCTACCTGCGCAAGACGGGTGCCGGCGAGGTCACGGCGGCGGACATCTCCGCTCCCGCGGGCGTCGAGGTGCACAACCCCGAGCTGGTCATCGCCACGCTGAACGACACCGCGAAGTTCGAGCTCGAACTCACGATCGAGCGCGGCCGCGGATACGTGTCGGCGACCCAGAACCGCAACGAGTACGCCGAGGCGGGCCAGATCCCGATCGACTCGATCTACTCGCCCGTGCTCAAGGTCAGCTACCGCGTCGACGCGACCCGTGCCGGTGAGCGCACCGACTTCGACAAGCTCGTCCTCGACGTCGAGTCGAAGCCGTCGATCGCCCCGCGCGACGCCGTCGCCTCGGCCGGCCGTACGCTCACCGAGCTGTTCGGTCTCGCCCGCGAGCTGAACGTCGAGGCCGAGGGCATCGAGATCGGCCCGGCGCCGGTGGAGACCGTCCTCTCGAACGAGCTGTCGATGCCGATCGAAGACCTCGACCTCTCGGTGCGCTCGTACAACTGCCTCAAGCGCGAGGGCATCAACACCGTTTCGGAGCTGGTCGCCCTCTCCGAGACCCAGCTGATGAACATCCGCAACTTCGGTCAGAAGTCGGTCGATGAGGTGCGCGACAAGCTCACCTCCCTCGGCCTGTCGCTCAAGGACTCGGTGCCCGGTTTCGACGGCGCTCAGTTCTTCGGCGGCTACGACGACGAGACCGTCTGACCCGTCGGACCCGACCGAACCTTCCTACTGGAGTAACACGACATGCCCAAGCCCACGAAGGGACCCCGCCTCGGCGGCGGCCCGGCCCACGAGCGCCTGCTTCTCGCGAACCTCGCGGCGGCCCTGTACACCCACAAGTCGATCAAGACGACCGAGACCAAGGCCAAGCGCCTTCGTCCGCTCGCTGAGCGCCTGATCACGTTCGCGAAGCGGGGTGACCTCCACGCCCGTCGCCGCGTTCTGTCGGTGATCGGTGACAAGGAGGTCGTGCACACCCTCTTCACCGAGATCGCTCCGCTGGTCGCCGACCGTGACGGCGGTTACACCCGCATCACGAAGGTCGGAAACCGCAAGGGTGACAACGCCCCCATGGCCGTGATCGAGCTCGTCCTCGAGCCCGTCACGAAGAAGCCGTCCGCGTCGAAGGCTGCTGCCGCCCCGGCCGCTGCCCCCGTCGCCGAAGAGGCTCCGGCGGAGGAGGCTCCCGTCGAGGAGACCGCCACCGACGAGACCCCCAGCGCCGATGAGGCTGCCGACGCCGGCGCCGAGTCGCAGGAGGAGGGCGCCGCCGCCGAGGCTGCCGCCGCCGACGCGGTCGAGGACGACGCCAAGGCGTAATCCCCGCTCTCGTACTGAGGCCCTGTCCCACCCGGGAGGGGGCCTCAGTCGTAGGCGGGCGGTGCGAATAGGGTAGACGGGTGCGCATCCGTCTCGACATCGCCTACGACGGCACGCACTTCCGCGGGTGGGCCCGGCAGCCGGGTCTGCGCACCGTGCAGGGTGTGCTCGAGGATGCTCTTGCCCGCATCGTCGGCGGGGATCTGCGCCTGGTCGTGGCCGGGCGCACGGACGCCGGGGTGCACGCCTCGGGACAGGTGGCTCACGTCGACCTCGACGAGGCGCAGGAGACCCGCCTCCCGCGACGTCGGCGTGACGGTGACGAGACGGACGCCGTGGCCGCCCTCGCGGGACGGATCCGCGGTGTCCTCGGCGCCTACCCCGACGTGACGGTGAGCCGCACCACCGCCGCCCCGGACGGGTTCGATGCGCGCTTCTCCGCGGTGTGGCGACGGTACTCCTACCGGATCGCCGATCTCACGACGGGATACGACCCCCTCGAACGATCCAGGACGACGGCCGTGAAGGCGCATCTGGACGTCGAGGCGATGGATGCCGCGGCCCGCAGTCTCATCGGTCTCCACGATTTCGCGGCGTACTGCAAGGCGCGGGAGGAGGCGACGACGATTCGAACGCTGCTCGAGTACGACTGGCACCGCGCTGCCGACGGTGCCGTCGTCGCGAACGTGCGCGCCGATGCGTTCTGCCACAGCATGGTGCGGGCCCTGGTGGGAGCGTGCGTGGCGGTCGGGGAGGGCCGGCTGGAGGCCGACCGCGTCCTCGCGATCCGGGATGCCGCTGAGCGCACGCCGGACACGAAAGTCCTGGCTGCACGTGGTCTCGTTCTCGCCGAGGTCGGATATCCCGCGGACGACCTGTTGGCCGCGCGCGCGGAACAGACCCGCAACCGCCGCGACGCGGACGAGATCGGTTCCTGAGCGTTCCGCAACCCTCAGGCCCCGCAAGGGTGCACCGCCCTAGGCTGGCATCGCCATGAAGGTCATTTCGTACAACTTGCGGAAGCATCGCGCGGCGGGGGAGCTCGCCGCTCTCGTTGATGCGCACGCCGTCGATGTCCTCTGTCTTCAGGAATGCGACACGCGTGACATCCCGGACGAGATCTCGGGGCTGCGCTTGGCGGAGGCCACTCAGCGCAACCGCCTCGGCCTGGCCGTCTACTATCGCGAGAACACGTTCCGGGCCGTGGAGGTGCGAGCGATCGCCTTGAAGAAGTCGCTTCACGACTATGTTCTGAAGCCCGCCGAGGAGCGAATGCTCGGCGTCCGACTCCGCGACATCGACGACGGCCACGAGATCATCGTGGCGTCCTTCCACGCCGCACCCCTCACGGCGTTGAACTCGCTCCGACGCCACCAGATCCGCACCGCGCTCGCGGAACTGCAGAATCTCGGGCCCGGCCTCCCGGCGCTCATGGTCGGGGACTACAACTACCCCGTCTTCAAGGAGAACCTGGGTCAGGCCGTCCGCGACCAGGGGTACGAACTGACGCTGAGCGACTCCCGCACGTACACGAGGTATCGCTTCTTCCGGGGGCACTACGACTTCGCGACGTCGATCGGGTTCGACATCGCACACATCCGAACCCTCCCACAGGGACTCAGCGACCATCTGCCGATCCTCATCACGGCGGAGGCAGCTGCGGCGACTCAGCCCACGGGCGTCGCCTGAGTCGTTGTCGTCGACGACGCAGCGGGGGCCGTCCGAAGACGACCCCCGCTGCGAGGTTGGGGCGCGTGTCAGGCGGCGGCGCGACGGCGCCGGGCGGCCGCGCCGATCCCGACCGCTGCTCCCGCGACGACGAGAGCGCCCCCGGCCAGCCACAGGCCGAGCGTGTTGTCGGTGTCGATGCCCGTGACGGCGAGACCGGCCTTCGACCCGGACGCGCTGCTGGGCGCGACGACCGTGATCTGCGAGTGCAGGACGACACCGCTCGTCGCACCGGTGAAGGTGAGGTCGTAGGTGCCGAGGCCGTTCGTGGGGAACGTGATCGGCACGTTGAGCTTGCCCTGCACGGCCTGTGTCGTCAGCGAGGCGTTGGTCTCGACCGCGGCTTTGACGAAGGCGAGCTTGGCGCCGCCGGCACTCTCACCCGTGATCGAGATCTGGATGCTCTCGGAGGTCGCGAACGGTGCGAGGTCGGTGGTGAAGGTGCTGGTACCGCCCGCGGTGATCGTGCTCGGGGTGGCGATGACGACGGCCGGATCGGTGTACGCGTGGGCGGCCGTGGGGGCCATCAAAGCGGCGGCCGCCAGCGAGAGCGCTGCGACGGCACGGAGGATCGTGTTCTTCATGGTGAGCCCCATCTCGGTGGCGGGTACGGCCGGGTAGGTGATCACGAGCGGGTCTTCGGGGACGCCGATCGTGCAGCCAGTCTCCCGAGGTCAGTGCCCAGGGGACCCGCCGTTTCGGGGCCTTTCACGCCGTGGCGTGGCGGAAATCACCCGCGTGCTGTGCGCGCGGGCCCACCTGAATCAGACGTCGAGATCGTTCCGGTGCCGACGAACGGTGGTGCCCACGGCGACCGCACCGCCGATGAGGGCGAGGGTCCCCCCGCCGATCCAAAACCCGAGAACGGGGGCGACGCCGCCGGTCGTGCTGACCGCGGCGTGCACGGGAGCATCGTCGGGGGAGCCCACCGTCGCCGCCAGGGCGCCGGTCGGAACCGAGAAAAGGGCGCCCGCGACGAGCGCAGTGGCGGCCAGGGAACGGACGATCGTCGTCTTCATGTGCACTCTCCAGCGTCGAGGACAGAAGTCCGAGCACGGCACGTGCCACGGGCCAGCGAATGCTCGCGCCCGACAGCGCGATCCGCCTCTTCGACTATCCCTCATTCGCGCACGGGGCGCCATCCACGGGGATTTCGGTTGCGTAAAGCGTCGGTGTCGACACCACCTCCAGACCGACGGTCGGCGGCGTCGCGATCCTCAGATTCAGAGTCGCGGACTCGCCGGGGGCAAGCAGCACCGACCACTTCAGCACCTCTCTTCCCCGGTCGTCTCCGCCCACGAATCCCGACGGCGCGCCGCTCCCGGTGGCCTGACGCCTGTCGACGTGGGCATCCGGCGGAAGAACGATGTAGACACCGGAGAGCGTTTGGCCGGCGGGCACGCCGTACGCGCCGCCACCGGTGACGTACCCGGGCAGCGTCGCCGGATCCGGAGCGTCGTTGCGGAGTGTCACGCGGAGGCCGGCCGCGCCATCGGCACACCACGTCGCGGCCATGCCTGTCCGCATGTAGTAGTCCATCTTGGAGCCCGTGCCATCGTTCAGGTAGACCCCGATGGAGGTGCGCCCACCATCGCTGTCCGGGAGCGACCCCTGCAGGTTCGTCCCGTCGAGCACGGACTGCTCGTCCGGGTCGGCGCTCCACACGAGCAGTCGGCGTTCGCTGCCGACGCGGGCGAGTGCCTCGACGAGAACGCCGGTGTCGGCACGCCCCTCGGCGAGGGCGCTGAAGACCGCCGCGGCGGCGGATTGGAAGAACACATCCTGGCTCTTCGGGTCGGGATACCGGCGGTAGACCTCATCGAGGAGGAGGGGAACGGCATCCGCGCTGGTCAGGACATCGCCCGTGGGGAGGGTCACCGGACCGGTCGCCTCCAAGAGCGAGGAGAGGGCGACGGCATCGACCGCGATCACACCGTCGACCTCCGTCCCGGTCTGCCGTCGCCACATCTCGCGCGCGAGGGGTGCACCGACCGCGAAGTCGGGCACCTGCGTCACGTCCTGGATGTACTGCGCGGGGCGATCGTCGAAGAGGGGTCGCAGACCATCGGGGATCGTCGCGACGGGCTGCCCTCCGCCCCCGTGGAAGTCGGCCGACGATGCCTGCGCGCTGAGGGAGAGGCGCCCGTCGTCGGCGTCGATCTGCGCGACGGCGCCGACGACGCCGCCCAGCGAACGCCACTCGGCATTGTTCTGGAACACCACGAGATACGACCTCGGCCGCTCGGACCCCAACATGGTCGGCAGGAGTTGCGTGGTGCGATGGAGCGCATCGACGGCGCCGTACGCCTCCGTGAGGATCTCGCGGGCACGGGCGAACAGGTCTGCGACGGACGGGAGCGCGTCGGCGACGTCGACGGACGACATCTCCGCCATCGCATCCGCGAGACTCGCTTGGGCCGCGCGGGCGGGCGGCTCCCACGAGGCCAGCAGTTCCACGTCGTACCCGCCTTCCGGCGTGCGCAGGGAACCCGAGGACAGGGCGGATGCCACGTCGCCGAGGCCCGTGAGGGCGCGCAGGGCCCGGTCGCCCGCGGCCGCCGCACCCGCCATCGCCGTCAGCTGCGGGCCGATCCACGGCACGGCTCCCGCCGCGGACCACACGGGGTCGTCCGTGAGCGCGTGCGCCGCCGCGAGGTCTTCGGCGCTCTCCCCGAGTGCGTCGGTCCATCCCATCGGGTCGTCGGCCGTGGTCACAGTACTCAGGGCGGCACGAGCGGCAGAAAGATGGCGATACGCCACAGCCCCGCGCACGGCGAGCCAGACGGCCGCCCCCAGCCCCAGGACCACTACGAGCGCGGTGAGGGTGACCAGCACCCGTTCGACGGAGCCGACGGAGCGGCGCGAGAAGCGAGGCGTCACGCGAGCACCCTAGGTGGTCGCACCGGCCTGCGCCGCCACCGCCCGGTCCGCCGCCTAGACTCGACAGAACATCACAGGAGGATTCATGGGGGATCGGGTGCGACGCGGCCGGGCCGTGCTCACCGCGTCCGGCGCGGTCACGATGCTTCTCGCGCTCGCCGCGTGCGGAGCGCCGCCGTGGGCCCAGGCCGGGGGAGAGACGACGCCGTCGCCCACCCCCTCGGCATCGACCGTGCCGGTTCCCGTGCCCGTGCCCAATGATCTGTCGAGCGGGTCGACCCAGAAGAAGGTCACCGCGGGGGCTATCGCGGCGACCGTGAACTACTGGTCGACGCTGTCGATGGACCGGTGGACCGCGTCGGCCCTGAAGCCGGTCAGCATCTCCATGGTCACGACCGTCACGCCGGACGACGGGCAGAAGGTGTACCTGCAGCGCGCGACCATGACGGCGGTGCCGGGCAATGCGACGCAGTCGTTCGCCCCGCTCGCACCACAGGTCGATCAGAGCAACCCGCCGGGGTACCTGGTTCTGTCGCCGTACAGCTACTCGCAGACCTTCAACGTCGGAGAGGTCCCGGCGGAGGCGACCTTCGTGACACTGCAGTTCACCTACGAGTTCCTCCTGCAGACCACTCCGACGTCGAGCGAGTTCGCCAAGCAGACCGCGAGCGATACCCTCACCGTCGCCATCGCGCCGTCCCCCGGCGGCTGATCACGCGCGGAGGCGCTCCCAGCGGTCGCCCCCGAGAGCCGTGGCGGTGAGGGCGGCGGCATCGGCCCGGCGCACGAGCTCCGCGAGGTCGTAGTCCGCCGACTCCGCCGGCACCCATCCTACGCTCGCCGACAGCTGGACCTCGGTCCACTCCTCGGCATCCATCTCGGTCACCCGGCGAAGAAGCGTGCGCACGTGTTCGCGCAGCACGGGACCGGGACGGCACACCACCGCGACCATGCGTCCGCGCGCCGGGCGCCCGAGGTCGGCCTCGGCGGGGAGAGAGAAGGCGACCAGGGTCTCGAAGGCGGCGACCACCCGGTTCCAGTTGTTCTCCCCGATCGTGCTCCGGATCTGATCCGGGTCGTCGAGGTGGATGGCGAGCACGGCCCAGGAGGTCTCCTGCAAGCGGCGGGCACGTGTGAGGCGATCGGCGGCCGTGACGGAGAACTGCGGCCACGAACTCGCCGCACGCGTCCCGACGGGGGACACCGACGTGAAGTACAGGATGCTGACCGTCGCGCACACGAGGTAGATCAGCATGGCGAGACCGTTGAGGATCCGGGGGAGCTGCAAGTCCTGGGCGTTCGACGGAAGCGCGAGGCCGGCCACGACGATCGCGACGCCCAGGGCGACGAACCCGCTCGAGGCCACCGTCAGAGGGAGCGCGAGTCGTTCCAACCGATCGGCGGCCTGACGCACCTCGACGATGGTCAGACCGGCGAACACCGCGGCACCCAGGAACGCCACGCGGAACGTCATCCCGTACACCTGGGGCTGGACGGCCAGGACGAACGCGAGGGCGGTCGCCGCCGACTGCAGCACCGCGATCCAGGGCAGCGCCGACACGTTCCGACGGGCGCGGAAGCCCGACCAGATGAGCGCCGGGGCGCCGAGCATGAGACCCAGGCCGGCCCGTCGGACCGCCTCGTCGTCCATCACCGAACCCGCCACCGAGATCCACGTGCTCGTCATCGCCAGCACGAAGGCGAGAGACCAGAGGAGGGCAGCCCGCGACGGGCGGTGGAGGAACCCCAGGCCGATCACCATGACCGTGGCGAGCGTGGCCACGGTGGCCTGCGCCAACCCCAGGTTGGCGAGTGTCTCCTGCGGTGTCATCCTTCGGCGGTCCCCGCCCGCGAGGGCAACCGCACGGTGACCGTGGTGCCGGTACCGACCTCGCTCTCGAGTTCGAGGGAGCCGCCCTGCTCCTCGATGATGCTGCGCACGATCCCCATCCCGAGCCCCGTGCCGGGCGTCGCGCTCTCGCGGGCGGCGCGGGCCCGGAAGTACGGGTCGAAGATCCGCGGCAGGTCTTCGGGATGGATGCCGATCCCGGTGTCGGCGAACGACAGTTCGACGTGATCGTCGAAGACCCTCCCCGTGATGCGGACGCTCCCGCCGCCCGGCGTGTACTTGATGGCGTTGCTGAGGATGTTGTCGAACGCCTGCCGCAGCCGGAATCCGTCCCCGACCACCTCCGCGGAGGCGGGGAGGTCGTCGCTCACGCTCACGCGACGGGCGGCCGCGGCTGGGCGGAACGACTCGAGGGACGAGGCGATGATGCGACTGGCATCCGTCGTCGTCGCCGTCTTCTCCTCGCGGAACACGCCCCGCGAGTTGGCGAGGATCTCGGAGATCAGGGTCTGCATGCGCTCGCCGGCACCCGCGATGACCTCCAGTTGCTCGCGCACCTTGGGTGTGAGGTCCGGTGCGTCCAGCGCCAGGTCGGCGTGCCCGATGATCGCGGTGAGCGGGTTGCGAAGCTCGTGGGACACGGTCGCGGCAAGTCGCTCGCGGGCCCGCTCGGCCTCGATCAGCGCGGTGATGTCGTGCACGATCAGCAGCGTGCTCTCGGGCTCGTCGGACGACACGAGGCGCCGAGTCGAGGCGGACAGCGCGTGCCAGTCGCCCTGCGCGTCGAAGAGCCAGACGCGTTCGTCCTCGAACTGCTCACCGCGCGCCGCGCGCGCGAAGGGACGGTCGGCTTCGGGCAGCGGCTCGCCCCGGAGCGTCGCGTACTCCACCGCCCCTCCCGGACGGGAGGGCTCGTCGCGCTCGATCCCGTAGAGGCTGACGTACGTGTCGTTCAGGGCGAGGACCTCGCCGTCGGCCGAGAGACGAGCGATCCCCGTGTCGAGACCGTTGAGCATCTGCGACACGCGACGCTCCTGTCCGGTCACCCGCTGCAGCGTCCCCTGGAGCCTGTTCGCCTGCCGTCGGAGAAGTTGTTTGAACGCGCGTGTCTGGCGCGAGGACAAATATGCCGTGATGGCTATGAACGTCAACGAGAGCAGCACGACGATCAGTCGGAGGGCCGTCACCGGTCCGGTGCCGTTGGCCGAGGCATCCGCGACGATGATCACGCCCACGGAGGCCAGCGCCGCGATCATCATGCTGAGGACGAAATGGGTGGCGATCCAGGTGATCGGGAAGACCCAGAAGAATCCGAATCGGAGGTCGGTGCCGAAGCTCAGCAGCCCGATCCCGATGATGTCGCCGAACGGGATGAGAGCCACCGCGTTCCGGGGCAAACGATGCCACGGAACCATGATCGCGACGGCGGTCAGGGCGATGACCACGCCCACCCCGGTGGAGAACGTCCACACGGCGAAGAGGGACGGCTCGAGCGCCTGGACGAGCAGCACCGTGATCACGACGCTCGCGCCGAGGACCAGCTGCAGCAGCCAGACGGAGCGAGTGCGGCTGCTCGGTCCGCCGGTGTCGTCGCCCTCCGCGGCGACGGGCGGTGTCGCCGACGGGACGCTCCTCACGGCTGCCATGTGATCGAGTGTATAGACGATGGTGTAGTCTTCTGCGCGCCATCCTGTCTCTGCTCGCCCTTTCGCGTCCTACCCGTCGCGTCGTCCGGTCAGACTCCCCCTGAGGCCTGCATCCCGCAGCGTGATGGTCGTTCATCGACCTCGGCGCGCCCGCGCCCTCAGACTCTGGAGAGACCCGTGAGCAGCTCCTCTCACCGCCGTGCCGTGCGCGCCCTCGCGCTCGCCGCCGTCGTCGCCCTCGGTGGACCGATCACCCTCAGTGGGTGCACGCAGGTCGTCGACGCCTTCAACGCCATCCAGGCCCAGACCTCCGGGGGCGGGCAATCCGTGGTCGTGGCGACCCCCGCCCCGCAGGCGACGTCGACGGCCATGCCGTTCGACTCGCGCTTCACGTACGACGGCTCGGTCTCGCTCTCGACCGAGGTGGCGGACGGACTGGAACTGCGCCTCGACGTGTGGGCGGACGATCCGAAGCGAACGATGGAATGGACGACGTCGAACGAGAAGCAGTTCGGCTTCGCGCTCAACGTGCACGACAACCGCGTCGACGAGAAGGCGGTCCTCGCCCAGAAGCGACGTGTCTACATCTCGTCGGTCTCCATCACGTCGCAGACGGCGCAGTCCAGCGGACAGGTGTCGAGCCCGTTCCAGTTCAGCGCCGACCCGCGCACCCTCGTGCCGTCGGACACGCTGCGCTCGGACCGCGGCCTGCTGCTCAACAGCTTCCAGGGCGGGCTCCTCGTGCCCTCGACCTCGATCCGTCAGCTGCCCAACGACACCTACGGCATCACGCTCGAGTTCGCGCTGAACATCTTCGTCGAGGGCACGGCCAACTCGGACACCTCCTTCACCCAACAGACGGTCTACCAGTACCTGCCGATCGCCATCTTCTCGTCGGACGGCTCCGCGGCGGCGAGTGAGCCCGCCGCCTCGACCACGAGCAACGGCCGTGCGCCCGGATGGGGTCAGACGAGCAAGTGACCGGATGTGCCGGGGCTCAGCCGTGGGGGACCACGCCGGAGCCCGGGCGCAGCCGCCGACTCTCCATGAGCAGCGACAGATCGTGCACGTCCGAGACGGCGTGGTGCTCGAACACGAGATCGGGCGTGTCGGAGTAATCGATCAGCGGCATATGGCCCGCGAACGCGCGCCGCACCTCCGACTCGGCCTCGGTACGCGGGACGGAGGCGTCCCGGAGGACGAACACCGTGTCCCGCGCCGGGACTCCGGCGGAGGAGTCGGGGAGGGCTTCGTGCGCCGCGTCGACGAGGACCGTGATCATCTCGTCCGCGCGCTCGCTCCGATGCGCCGCCCGGATGAGGTCGATCTCGGGGATGCGGACGACGAGGACGTTGATGCTCCCGTGTGTGCGGAGCATGTCGTCCGCGGTCCGGCGGAGGTTCCGCCGGTCGTGCGCGCGCGTACCCGGGGCCGGGTCGTCGTCGAGTTCACGTCCCAGCCGCACGGAGCCGTATCCCATGGCCACGATGGCCAACGCGCTGAGGATGGTCGTGATCTGCGTGGACGCGGTGCGCTCCCACAGGGGCGAGGACATGCCGGCGGTCACTCCCAGCACCACCCGGTAGAGGTTGTAGGCGCCGAAGACGCTCAGCGTGAGGACCAGAACGCTCGACCCGGATAGCTCGCTGAGCGGCCGTCGCGCGAACTCCGCAGCGGCCAGGGCCGCCAAGATAGCGAGCCCCGCGGTCTTGATCAGGGTGGCGTCGTCGAGCGGCACGACGAAGGTCACGGCGAGCATCAGGATGCCGGCGGCCCCGGTGGTCACGGCGCCGATGGCGCGGCGCGAATTGAGCCGCCGCGCTCCCGCCCACGCGAGACCGACGGTGACGACGTTCGTCGCGTTGCCGACGGCGGCGGAGAACGTGCCCCCGCCCGACGCCTCGATCACGTTGGCGAGCGAGCACGCGAGGGCGGCCAGCGCGGCGACGCCCATGTACCGGACGAGCTCGGCGCGGGGACCGCCGCGGTCGTCGCCGTGGCGTCCGTGCGCCAGGAACAGTGCGGCACCGGCCACCGATGCTGCAGCGATAGCGGCGAGGAGGTCGAGGACGACCATCGTCGGAACTCTCCCTGGGCCGGGCCCCGGGGGAATCTTGAGGAAACCTTGCGGGGACGGTGGTCATGTGCGGCGGTGGCCTTGCGGTGAACCTACCAGAGTGGGACCCGGCTGAACCGCCGCCCCACCGACAGGAAGACACCGCCATGACCGATGCGCGAAGCTTCGCCCCCCAGAGCCGGGCGCTCACCTACTCCACGGGCGCAGCGACCGGTCCGGTCGTCGAGGAGCACGCGTTTCCCGACGACTTCGCGTCGGTGCTCGAGCACGCGACGGTGCACCGGTCGACGATCGGGTGCATCATCCCGGCATACAACGAGGAGGAATCGATCGCGCAGGTGATCGAGGCGCTCCTCGGACAGACGCGCGTCCCCGATGTCATCCACGTCGTCGTCAACAACACCTCGGATGCCACGGTCAAGATCGCCTCCGAATACAGCGGTCCCCACGAGATCACGACCGAACTCGGCGAGCAGTTCACCGAAGTCTTCGTGCACGACATCGGCAAGAACCCCGACAAGAAGGTCGGCGCCCTCAACTACGGCTACTCGCTCGTCGAGGGCTACGACTACCTGCTGGGCGTCGACGGCGACACCATCGCCGACAGCAAGGCCGTGGAGTACCTCGAGACCGAGGCCGTCTCGGACTCCCGCATCGGCGGCATCTCGGCGATCTACACGATCGACGACAAGCCGATCAAGGGCATGATCGCCCGCTTCCTCACGGCCGGGCAGCGCACGCAGTTCGCCGCGTTCAACCTGCAGAACCTGCTCCGCGGGCGCAACATGGCGGTGCTCGGCGGCCAGTTCTCGATCTTCTCCACCAACGCCCTGCGCGAAGCGATGAAGCAGAACCACCAGGTCACCCCGTGGGTCAAGGACTCCGAGGTGGAGGACTCACTGCTGTCGCTGCAGATCAAGAGCGCCGGCTACCTCACGAAGATCAGCCCCTACGCCCGCGCCAACGTCGGCGGCATGACCACCCTGTCGGGCTACGACGCGCAGCAGGTCAAGTGGACCTATGGCGCCATCGAGCTCATGTGGCCGGGCCAGCGTGGTGACACCAAGGGGCAGCCCTTCCACCCGAACCTGCGCCTGCGGTGGTTCGAGAACTTCGGCATGCTGACCAACCTCTTCGTCCGCGTGGCGTTCCTCACGCTGCTCGCCGGTTCGCTGTCGATCCACGCCTTCGTCTTCTCGCCGCTGTGGCTGATCCCGCCGGTCGTCGCCATGCTGCTCAACCTGCGCATCGCGCGCACGATGGCCGCGGTGAACCGCACCGACGTGCTGTTCGCGGTGCTGTTCTTCCCCGCCGAGATCTTCATGTGGATCCGCATCAGCCACTTCGTGCGCTCGTGGACCCGCTTCCTCTCGCGGAAGAAGGTCGACAACTGGGCGATGCAGGCCAAGGCGGAGCGCGGTGGCGGCCTGGGTCACTGGGCGCCGATGGTCGTCCTCATCGCGGTCGCGATCGCCCTCGCCGTCATCTGGGTGCTGGTCGGTCCGGTCGTCCAGTCCTCGATCCTCTGGATCGGCTGGCCCATCGTCGGCGTCGTCACCGTCCTCCAGACGCTCCTCATGTTCTCCAAGCTCGTCCGTCGTCACCACGGATACAAGGTCTGATCGCGACCCGAACGCATCAGAAGAAACGGATGCCTCGGCCCTGGGGAGGGTCGAGGCATCCGTGATGTCTGGCGTCGTTCGCGAGGGAGCGAGGCGGATCAGGGGGCGGTCATCGTCTCCGACGTCAGTCGGTAGCCGACGCCGCGCACGGTCTCGATGTAGCGAGGGTTGGCGGGGTTGTCGCCGAGCTTGCGGCGGAGGTTCGTCATGTGGGCCTCGATCGCGCGCTTGTCGGCCTCGCCCACGAAGTAGCTCGTGACGTAGGACTCGCCGCGCAGGACCAGCGTGAGGTCGGCTTTGCTCCGCACGCGTCGCTTCGACTCCATGAGCGTCGCGAGCAGGTCGAACTCGGTGCGGGTCAGCTCGAGCTCGTACCCGTCGACCAGCACGACGCGGCTGTCGGGGTCGAGCCGCAGATCGCGGTGCACCACCCACGTTCCCCCGGTCGGGGTCAGGTCCCCGTGGGCCTGCGGAACGATCTCCGCTCCGGGGCGGGGCGCCAGATCGTTGCCCGGGGCGGTGGTCCAGGGCGCGGGGCCCTGCGACGACGGAACGACCACCGGAGCGCTGGGCGCCGGGGGCGCGGCGGGAGCCTGCTCGTACTGCGGGGCGGCGGGGGCCACTTGCGGGACAGGCTCGACGATCGGCCGGGCATGGGGGAAGGAAGGTCCGACCGAATCCTGGCGCGGTGCCGTCACGGCGGGCGCGCCCGCGCGGGGGCGGCGCAGGAGAGCCTCGATCCGCGCGCGCAGCTCGCGCGGGCGGAACGGCTTCACGACGTATTCGTCCGCGCCGGCGCCGAGTCCGAGCACGACGTCGGCCTCTTCTTCGAGCCCGGTGAGCATGATGATGTACGTGTCGCTCTGCTGGCGGATGCGGCGAGCGGCCTCGAACCCGTCGATACCCGGCATGTTCACATCGAGGGTCGTGATGAGGGGCTGATAGGCGATGACCGCGCGCACGCCGTCGATGCCGTTGCCGACGGACACGGTGGAGAAACCGGCCGATTCGAGCACCTCGACGAGGAGATGCCGGATATCCGGGTCGTCCTCGACGATCACGGCCGTCTTCAGCAGCTCTGTGCTGTCGCTCATCCCACCACTCTTCCGGCTTCGCACGTTCGCGTGCCCGCACTCTCCCCCGAGGTACGGCGGTCCGACTGCGACCGAGCGCCATCCTTACATATTTCGGGGCGTTGAAGGTTTACGCGCGCCCCAACCACTCGCGGTCAGCGACTCTCGCGGGTCAACTCGACCGCCGCATCCGGCCACCAGGTTCCGGCGGCGGGGCCCCCGTTGCACTCGCCGTCGCTCTCGCCGGGAGGCTTGATCCACAGCGTCGTATCCACGACGTCGTCCCCGTACGCGCCGCTGGGTGCCCCGACGAGGCGGTCGGCGGGGTTGCACCACTGCGCACCGGCGGGCCCCGCACCGTTGCGGGACGTGTCGATGATCGCGTGGGTTCCCCCCAGGAGGTCGGACAGTCGATGGGCATACGCGAACTCGTTGGCCGTGTCCTGGTAGTTCGAGACATTGAGCGCGACGCCGCGGACCTCGCCGAGGAGACCCGTGGAGCGCAACAGGTCTGCCATCTCGTTCGCGGGATGCCACGCCGAATGGCCGCCGTCCAGGTAGATCCAGGTGTCGACCCCGCGGATGTTCTCCACCGCGGTGCGGAGATATCCGGAGCGGTCCTGCAGCGAACCGCACGACGGGGCGAGAGCGATGCTGTCGGGCTCGAGCACCACGATCTTGCGCACGTCGGAGGCGTTCCGCAGCGCATCGCCGATGCGGGACGTCCACTCCCGGTAGGCGTCGGGGTCCAGCCCGCCGGCGGAGTGGTTGCCGCAGTCGCGGTCGGGGAGACCGTAGACGGCGATCGACATCGTGGCATCCTGGGCACGGGCTTCGGAGGCCAAGTGGGCCACACGGTCCCACACCTCGCCGACGGGATCGATCTCCGGTGTGAGCCAATAGGTGGTGGGCTGCGCGGCGAGCCACGTCGCCGCGTCCGCCTCGGGGGAGCCCGGCTGTTCCTCGGCCGCGGCCTTGGCCGCTTTCGATTCGTCCGGTGTCACGATGCGTGTGTCGACGGCCGGTGGTCTCGCCGACAGGGTCTGGAACAGATTCGTCACGAGGGAGCCGACCACGGCGATTCCGGCCAGGAGCGCGACGGCGACCACGACGGCCCCGCCCACCAGGACCGGCCGCGGAATCCGACGCCAGCGGCCCGGGCGGTGCGCTCTCCCCACCCCTGGGACTCTAGTCGAGGCCGCGGGGAGGGAGGATCGAGTCGTACTGCGACCGCTCTCCGGATCGATTCTGGACGGGATGCGAAAAGTGCTCCGTGCGTCAGCGATGATTAGCTGCGCCGAGCGGATACCCTTTTCCCGTGGGCAAACTGATTTACAACGCGCTCGGTCAGTCTTTCGACATCGAAGACCGGACGCTCGCCCATCTGCGGCTGGTGTTCATGAACAAGCTGCGTCGCGGTGAGCCTTTCATGTTCCACTTCCCCGTCGGCGACGGCAGCGGGACCCGAAGCCTCTGGATCCACCCGTCCATCCCCCTCGTGTTCCACTTCTACGGCAGCCGGCCACCGCACGTGAATCGTCGTTGGGTCGACGAACTCATGCACGAGGCGAGTTCGCCGAACGGGCTCACGGTCGTGGCGGAGCCGGAACCGGATGCCGTGGAGCCGGCCACGGCGTGAGCTCCGTCAGCGGCACTCGGCGTCGACGACCTCGCGCACACGGTCGAGGAAGTCGGCCAGCTGACTGGCGGCGCCGTCGGGAAGATCGAGAGCGAACTCTCGGATGCGTGCCGTGACGGGGTCGATCGCGTCGGCATCCGTGCTCCGGTCGAAGGGCACGACGAACTTGCTCCGGCGGTCCGCGGGATTCGCGACGAATCCGATCAGGCCACCGGCGGCCAGGCGGTCGAGCATGCCGGTCACCGATGCGGTCGAGACCGCCAGCGCCTGCGCGATCTCCGTCGGCGTCACCGTGCCGCCGTCGTCCGTCCGTTCGAGGATCAAGCGCATGGCCGCGCGTGCGTTCTCGCTGGGGCCGCAGTCGGTCTGACGCCGCCGCGCCAGCCGGGCCTCCGCCAACCGCAGTCGTTCGACGGCGCGGGCGGCGACCGTGGAGGGGTCGTCTTCGGTCACGATCGTCATGGCTCTCCTGTAAGGGTCCGGCCGCCCGATGCGACAGTCTAGTTAGGCAAACGAGATTCCAGTGGTGCGATACATCTGACGACGACCCGGGTGAGACGAAAGAAACTTGGCCGTCCACCGATATATCGCCGGAATTCACTTTGTGATAGTTAGGCAACCTAGTAAAATATTGAGTGCCGAAAACTCCGGAAGGAGACGCTCATGGGCCTACTGTTCTATGGCTCTTCCGAGCGCCCGATCCGGATCCCGGATCGCGTGCTCGCCCACGTGAAGGTCGTGATCGCGACCAAGCTCCGCCGCGGCGAGAGCTTCACCAT
The DNA here is from genome assembly GCF_001619615.1 of Microbacterium sp. T32. Taxonomy (GTDB): domain Bacteria; phylum Actinomycetota; class Actinomycetes; order Actinomycetales; family Microbacteriaceae; genus Microbacterium. Next base: position 36,463 of record NZ_LQQP01000006.1, on the reverse strand, counting down.
GTCGTGGCGTCACCCCGAGGGTGAGGAGGGCGGCCGCAGCACGATCTGGATCCAGCCGTCGATCCCGCTGCGGTTCGTGTTCGGTTCCGTCGAGCCGGAGATGCTCGATCCGGGTCTGCTTCAGGCCTATGCCAACTCGGCGAACTCGTCGAGCGGTCTCACGATCGACGTGGACGTTCCGGCGACCGCGGAAGCGACGACGCGCCCCGCCTGAGACGGTGACGCGCGGCGCGCGTCCGGCACGCCGCACGTCAGAGCCGACCCGCCGCGTGGCGGTGTGCGATGAGCGACATCCACTGCATGCCGGGACACGGTGGCGCGGATCGCCCGCGCATGCGCTCCCACGCCTCCACGTAGATGCCCTCGAGAAGGGCGGCGGCCCGGTCGGCATCCCGTGTCAGAGTGAGGAGCACGGCGTACACGCGCGGAGACGTGGCGTCGTAGAACTCGACGAAGGCATCGCAGTCGCCGGTGGCCGCGCGGATGAGGAGCGCGTCCAGATCCGCGTCGCCGAGGGCAGCCCGCGGGCTGTCGGTGAGCGTCATGGGCACCTCCTCCGTCGACGTTTCCTCAGTCAACCGCGCCGTGCGCGACGCGTCCGGGGGTTGCGCTTCGCGGGCGGTTCGCGTAGCGGCCCTTGCCTCGGGTCAACGGTCCTTCGCGCCCGTCCGTCAAGCCCGGGTTCTGCGGCCCTCCGGCGCTCTAGCCTGACGGCATGAGAACGCTCGTCCGTTGGGCCCTGGCCCTGGCAATGACCTTCGCCGGTGTGGCGCACCTGACGTTCGCCCGGCGTGATTTCCAGGCGCAGGTGCCGGATGCCGTGGTCGAATACGGTCCGCTCGACCGCGACGCGGTGGTCGTGGCATCCGGGGTCGTCGAGATCGCCTTCGGAGTCGCGCTCGTGGCGCTCCCGAAGGAACGACGGCGGGTCGGCGCAGCTCTGTCGGCCTTCTACGTGGCGATCTTCCCGGGCAACGTGGATCAGTGGCGCAAGAAGCGCTCCGCCTTCGGCCTGGACACCGACCGTCGCCGCTTCACCCGCCTGTTCTTCCAGCCGCTGCTCGTGGCCGCGGCGTGGTGGTCGACGCGCTGACGCGCCGATGACCTCCGTCGTCAGCCTCGAACTGGTGCTCGACGAGGCCGCGGACGCCGAGATCCGGCGCGAGTGGACCCTGCTCGACGAAGCCGGTCTGCCGAGCCAGGTGCAGCACACCGGCGCGAGCAACCGGCCCCACATCACCCTTCTCGTCCGCACCGCCCTGGGGGATCTCGCGACGGAAACGCTCGAGCATCGTCTGCCCCTCGACCTCACCCTCGGCGCACCCCTGCTGTTCGGCACCGGTCGCACCCGTGTGCTGGCGCGGTCCGTCGTCCCCCGTGCGGATCTCCTGGCCCTTCACGCGGCCGTTCACACGCTCGCCGGACCGGGTGACGACGTTCCGCACACGGTGCCGGGGGAGTGGACACCGCACGTGACCCTGGCGCGGCGCCTTCCGCTCGACCGCGTGGGAGAGGCACTGGCTGCCGCACCCGGGAGTCCCGTCGTCGCCCGGGTCGGGGGCATCCGACGATGGGATGCCGGCACCCGGACGGTCTCGCACGTCGCCGGTCGTGGGACGCTGGAACCGTGCTGACCGACGACGCCCTCGCTTTCCTCGCCGAATACCACCTGGCCACGCTCTCGACCATCGGGCGTTCGGGACGCGTGCACGCGGTTCCCGTGGGGTTCACGTACGAGGACGGCGTGGCGCGGGTCATCGGGTCACGCGGCACCCAGAAGTTCGTCAATGCCGAGCGGTCGGGCCGCGCGTCCCTCTGCTCCGTCGACGGCGCACGCTGGATCAGCTTCGAAGGCCCGGCGCGCGTCACGGACGAGCCGACGGCGGTCGCCCATGCCGTGGATCTGTACGCCGCTCGCTACCGACAGCCGCGCGTGAATCCCGAGCGCGTCGTTCTCGAGATCGCCGTCGAGCGCGTGCTCGGATCGGCGCCCTTCCGCTCCTGAGGGGCGTACGCTCGATTCATGTCCTCTTTCCCCTCCGCGATGCCCATCGGGCGTGAGGAGGTCGTCGGCGCGCGCAGCGCCGACGGCAGAGGCGCGAACGGACCCGTGGTCCTCGCCGCCTGAGCGGCGACGTCGCGCGACCGGTCGGTCGCGCGCCCACGCACACCCGCGCGACGTCCGTCGGCGCGGGATTCTCCGTTCGCTCGCGCATCGGCGCGGGCACCCTCCGACCGGATCGTTCCGGTCCACCGATGGGACCCTCATGATCGCCCTCACCGAATCCACCCTCCGAAACAGTTTCGTCAACGTCTCGCTGCGCGAGCGCAAGGCGATCGTCGTGCCCGCCGACCTCGCCGACCGCGACTGGGACCGCCTCGACTACGTCGGCTGGCGCGACCCCAAGTCGCCGTTCCTCGGCTTCGTGGTCGCCGAGATCGACTCCGTCCCCGTCGGGCTGCAGCTGCGACAGGCCGAACAGCCCACCCGCTCGCGTCCGCAGTGCTCGTGGTGCTCCGACGTCACGCTGCCCAACGACGTCGTGTTCTTCTCGGCTCGACGGACAGGGCGCGCCGGCAAGGCCGGCAACTCCGTCGGCACACTCCTGTGCGCCGGGTTCGAATGCTCCGCGAACGTCCGGCGACTCGATCCGCCGGCGTACCTCGGCCACGATGTCGAGGCGGCGCGCGATCGTCGGATCGAGTCCCTCCGTGCCCACGTCGACGGGTTCTTCCGCGACCTCATGAGCGAGGGCTGGGCGGTCCGGGCCCCGGAGTCCGCGGCTCCGGGGCCTGTCCGGTCGCTCTTCCGGGTGTCGCGGCCTAGGGCTCGGGGCAGCTCGCGAAGACGTACTCGGCGGACCCGGGGGCCGCGAGTCGCCGGTCACGGAGCACCGTGGCCGCGGGGGTGGCCTCGTCGGCGCACATGTCCGCGAACGAGCGGGGCAGCTGGTCGCTGTACTCGATGTCGATCACCCGCGACCCGTACACGTCCGTGTAAGTGCCGCACTCGTCGAAGGCCGCGCACTCCTCGGCGACGGCGAAGTCGAAGCCCGCGGCATCCCGCAGCTCCCGCGCGAACTCCGCGGCGTTCTTCTGACCGGCGGCGAGGCCCATCTCGTGCGCCACCCTCACGAGCGCGGTCGCGACCGCGGCATTGTCCTGGAGCGTGAGCGCGCCGTCGGTGCGGGTGAACGTGTCGAGGTTGTCGAACTCGACCGCGCGGAAGCCGGATGCCGCGCACCCGCGTACCCAGGGAGCGACGTGCGCCACGACGCGATCCCGTTTCTCCGCGGTGGACGTGTCGGCGAGACGTTCGTCGGGCCAGTCGGGGTCGATGACCGGTTCCCCATCGCGTTCGAGGAGGGTCCCCTTCGGCCAGTCCGCGCTCTCGCCGGGCTGGGTCTGGAAGGCGTTGACGTAACAGACCGAGTACACGCCGTCAGCCGGTTCGGCGGTGCGGTCGCGGACGACGAGGCCGACACCCTCCGCCGGGGGATACGGCTCACCGAGCTGATAGTCGATGCGGGCACCGATCGGGAAGGCGACCGTTCCGCCGGGCGGTGTCGCCTCCGCCGGCGCGCACGCGGTCAGGGCGAGGACGAACGCGGTGATGCCGGCGAGGTGGAGGGCGCGCGGCATGCGACCACCCTACGGGCGTTGCCTGGGATACTCGACGCGATGAACCGCACCGTCGCCGCCGTGATCGCGCTCGCCGCCGCCGTGACCGCGCTCGCGGGGTGCGCGCCCGAGCCCGCGGCGCAGCCGGCCGCGACGATGGTCCCCTGCGCGCCCGGCGCCGTCGCCGTGGGGGAGGGGGCGGAGTCGCTGCAGGCCGCCCTGGACGCCGCGGTTCCGGGAACCGTGCTGCAGCTCTCCCCGACGGTGTACCGCGGGCGTTTCCGCGCGGCCGTGGCCGCGACCGCGGAGGCGCCCATCATCCTGTGCGGCTCGGCCGGGACGGTGCTCGACGGCGGCGACGTCGCGGACGGGTACACGTTGCATCTCGAGGGGGCGGCCTACTGGGACATCCGCGACCTCGACGTGCGCGGAGGCCAGAAGGGGGTGGTCCTGGATGCCACGACCCACTCGACTCTGAGCGGGTTGACGATCTCCGACGTCGGCCAGGAGGGTCTGCACCTGCGCGCCGGGAGCGCCGACAACACCGTCCGCTCGGTGACGATCGAACGCACCGGTCGGACGGATCCCGAGTTCGGCGAGGGCGTGTACGTCGGATCCGCCGAGTCCAACTGGTGCCGGTACACCGAGTGCGGCCCCGACCGCAGCGACCGCAACACCTTCACGGATCTCGTCGTCGCCGACACGACAGCAGAGGCCCTCGACGTCAAGGAGGGCACGACCGGCGGGGTCGTGCGCGACTCGTCGCTGTCCGTCGGCTCCGCGTCCGTCGTCGACAGCGTCGTGGACCTCAAGGGGTCGGAGTGGCGGTTCGAGGGCAACACCGTCGCAGGATCTGTGGATGCCGTGAGCATCCACGCCATCCTCGCTCCGTGGGGGGCCGCGAACATCGTGGCGGGGAACGACCTGCGTCCGGGGGCGGGCGGCGTCGGGGTTGCGGTCGTCGGTCCGGCCCGTGGACAGGGCAACGTCGTCGGCTGCGACAACAGCGTCCCGGCGGGCGTGTCGCTCACGGACGTTGCGTGCGCGTAATGCGGACGCGGTAATCTTCACTGTCTCCCCGGGCCGCCATTCGGCGTATCCGCCGAACGTCACGGGGAGAACAGGTGGGTCACGGGTCATTCGGAGAGCAGCTGATGTGGCTGCTGCCGTTCGGATATCTCGGCATCGTCTCGTGGGGTTTCTGGATCGTCCGCAAGGTCCTGGCCGCGACGTCGCGCCCGGTCCGCAACGACTTCCGGACCACGACCACGGTCGTCGTCCCGTCCTTCCACGAAGACCCCGACGTCCTCCTGCGGTGCCTGCAGACGTGGGTGCGGCAGGGGCCGTCGCGCATCATCATCGTCCTCGACGTCGCCGACGTCGAAGCGCAGGAGCGGATCGAGGCGCTGCAGATCCCGACCGTCGAGGTCGTGATGTTCCGGCACCGCGGCAAGCGTTCGGCGCTGGGTGTCGGCATCCGCATGGTGGACACCGAACTGATCGTGTTCATCGACTCGGACACCGCGTGGGAGGACGGCATGCTCGACGCCGTCCAGATGCCCTTCATCGATCCGGCGGTCGGCGCGGTCAGCACGCGGCAGAACGTCTACCTGCCGAAGTCGAGTGTGTGGCGCCGGGTCGCGGACTGGATCATCGACCTCCGCTGCACGGACTATGCCCCCGCGATGGGGCGGTTCGGTGGCGTGATCTGCGCGTCGGGCCGCACCGCGGCCTACCGCACCTCGGCGATCCAGCCCCGCGTCGAGGACCTGGAGCACGAGATCTTCCTCGGCAAGGAATGCGTGGCGGGGGACGACGGGCGGATGACGTGGCTCGTGCTCTCGCAGGGTTTCCGCGTCGCGCATCAGGACAGTGCGCGGGCGCTGTCGATGTTCCCGGGCACCTTCCGGGCCTTCGTGAAGCAGCGCGTCCGCTGGAGCCGCAACTCCTACCGGTGCTACCTCACCGCGATCCGCCACGGCTGGATCTTCAAGGTGCCGCTGATCTCGCAGATCACGATGATGCAGATCCTGCTGACACCGTTCACGATGTTCGTCGCTCTCGCGTACGTGGTCCTGGCCGTGCGCACGGAGCACCCGACGATCGGCCTGATCCTCGCGATCGTGTGGATGTTCGTCGGTCGTGGCATCCGCGGGATGTCCCACCTCTGGCGGCGTCCGGAAGACATCGTCCTGCTGCCCCTCGTGACGCTCGTCATCATCTTCGTCTCGCTTCCCATCAAGGTGTATGCGCTGGTCACCATGAACAAGCAGGGGTGGCTCACGCGTTCTGCCGACACGCAGGGCGGGGAGGGACAGACCGAGGCGAGCCTGGGCGGCGAGGGACAGTCCGGCGCGAGCGTCGGTCTGGGCGCGCCCGCCCCGTCGGTGACGGACCAGGCGCGTGGCTGACGACGGCGCCCTGACCGCGGTCGAGCGCGGCGACACGCATCCCGCCATCCGCGGGGTGGCTCGCGTGATCATGGTGATCGCCGTGATCGTGCTCGTGGTCGGCGTCGTGCTCGTGGGGAACTTCGTCCACACGGGGACGTTCCTGCCGTGGTTCCGCGCCGACGCCCCGAGCGGCCCCGTCGTGGGGGAGGCCCCGACCCCGGATGCCACTGACGCCCCGGCCGCTCCGAAGACCCCGGCCGAGCTGGTCGCGGCCGAGGACGCGCGGCTCACGGCGGTGGCGGCGCTCGCGCCCGGCGACCCGGCCCTCGTGGACCAGTGGAATACCGTCGTGCTGGCGCCGAAGAACGGGCAACCCACGACATACGCTCTCGCCGATCTCGGCGCCCTGGGTGCGGTACGTATCGACGACGAGCGGACCATTACCGTCGTGCGGAACATCGTGGTGCGCCGAGGGGCGATCCTGGACATCACGGCCTTCGGAACAATGCGCATGGAGAGTTCGCCGAAGGGGACGACGAGCATCGTCGGGTGGGGAGGAATCATCCACCTCCTGGGCGCGGAGACCGACCCGCTCGTCATCACGTCCTGGGACGACGCCACGGCGGCGCCGGATACCGACGAGACGGATGGACGGGCGTACCTGCGCGCACGCGACGGCGTGTTGACGGTGGGATACGCGGAGGTGCGCGACCTGGGCTTCTGGAGCGGCCGCACCGGCGGTCTCGCCGTCACCGGAACCGGCGACGATCGCGCCTCGGCGGGAATCGTCTCGACCAAGATCACGGGGCTGCACTACGGGGTGTTCTTCTCCGACACGACCCAGGCCGGGATCCAGGACAGCACGATCGAGAACTCCACGCTCACCGGTATGGAGGTCACCAACGGATCCTCGGACACCACCGTGGAACGGACCACGATCACCGGGTCCGGCGGCGACGGGATCTCCATCTCGCGGCAGTCCCCGGGCACGAAGATCACGGACAGCACGGTGTCCGGCTCCACGGGCTGGGGGATCCGGGTCGACGGCTCCGCTCTCGCCGACGGCCCCACGTCGGGCGGATACGGGCTCAGTCCCACGAAGGGGTTCACCCTCACCGGCTCGCACGTGCGGGACAACCGCGATGGTGGCGTGCGGGTGATCTCCACCGACACGACGGAGATCCGTGGCACGGAGGTGGCGGAGACCCGCAGCGCAGTGCTCGTCGAGGGGCCGTCGACGGGCCTCACGGTGGCCGATGCCGATCTCGCGTCGTCCGACCTGCGGGCGCTCGACGTCTCCGGGAAGATCACGGATGCCACGGTGTCGGACTCCCGCCTCTCCGGCCGCCGCATCGCGGTGGAGCTCACCGGGGCGGCCGTGATCATCCGCGACAACGACGTGCGAGTGGCATCCGGGTTCGGAATCGAACTGGCCGAGGACGCCCGCGCCGACATCACGGGGAACACGTTCCACGGCGTCGGGCAGGACGTCGTCGCGATGTGGTCGGGCTCGCGCACGATGCAGGCGAACAACGTCCAGACCGACTGGACCTTCCAATGGGCGTGGGTCGGGTGGATGAACGACCACCCGATGATGTGGATGTGGGCGCTCGTGCTGCTGATCCCCGCCATCGGCGTTCCGGTGCTCTGGCGTCGGCGGCGCGAGCACCAGAAGCTCCGCAAGCTCCTGCACGAAGCGCTCCTGCGGCACGGCGAAGAGCAGAAGGCCGCCTACGCGGGGCGTTCGCCGATCCCGACGTGGGCGCCGCCGATGGCATCCCAGCGGGTCGTCATCCCCGAGCCGGTCGCCGTGCCGGGTCCGGGCGTCGCGTGGGAGACCCCGACCGTGGTGCCCACGGGCGCCGGCTCGCGCGGACCCGCCGTCCGGCCGGCCTCCGCTCCGGCCGCGGGGCCGCGCCCCGCGACACAGCGACCGCGCTCGTTCGCGGACCTGCGCACGGGCCCGCTCGAGGGTCGCACGTTCGCGTCCCTGCAGCAGTTCGCCGTGGCCGCGGTGCTCGAAGGCGGCTATTCCGTGCCGACCATCGCGCGTCTGTTCCGCATCCAGCAGTGGAGGCTGCAACAGTGGGTCGAGGAGGCAGCGCGAAACCCGATCGGCGGAGGAGGTCGGCGGTGACCGAGGAGCACGAGGACGACCGTCTGAACGCGGTTCTGCACACACTCGGGGAGCGGGTGCGAGCCATGCGTCTGGCCCGCGGCATGTCCCTCACGGCGCTGTCCTTCGAGGCCGAGCTGTCCGAGCAGCGCCTCCGTTCGATCGAGGCCGGCCGCACGGCCGTCCCCCTGGCGGTGCTCGTCGCACTCGCCGACGTGTTCGAGGTCGGCGTATCCGATCTGTTCGGCGACGCGGTCGCCGGGCCGCCCACGTCCGACGCGATCGATGCGCCGAGCGCCAGTCCGCACGTGGTGCCGAGTCCCGTGATCTGGGGCGGCGAGCTTCCTCCCGCTCCGTGGATGACGTCGGCGCCGTCCCCGGCCGCCGCTTCCGCCGTCGCGGAGACACCGCTCACGAGCCCGCCCGTCACGCCGGCCGCCGTGGCCCGGCCGAGGATGGCCCCCGCCGCGCCCGTCGGCGGGCCGGCTGAGCCGTTCCCCGCAGCCTCCATGCCGATGCCCCGGGTCGAGCGGTTCCCGGCCGCGGGGTTCTCCCCGCACATCGCTCCGGGGACGGAGGTGCTCCCGCCGGCGCCGTGGCAGACGGTGCACGCGGGACCCCCGGCGGCCCCGCCGCCCGCGCCGACGGAGCCCGCCGCGCCGGTTCTCCCTCCACACGCCCCGTCGGTGGCGCCGAGGGTCCACCAGCGCGCCGCCGAGCGGGGGATGCAGAACGCTTCCGCCTACGTGTTCGTGGCTCCCGGCGCCGGTTCCGCCACGGTGCCCCGCACGTTCGCGGACCTTCGCGTGGGGCCGCTGGGCGGGCGCAACTTCCGCTCGTTGCAGGAGTTCGCCGTGGCATCCGTGGTCGAGGGCAACCATTCGATCGCCGACGTCGCCCGCGTCTTCCGAGTGCCGGTGTGGCGGCTCGAGCAGTGGGTGCGCGAAACCGGCCACGCGGTCTGAGCGCGACCGCGCGACCGGATGCGGCGCGTCAGAGAGCGCGGAGCTTCTCGAGCAGCGGTGCGGCGATCTCGTCCACGAAGCGCTGCTGCTGCTCGTCGCCCACTTGGACGATCGCGATGTCCGTGAAGCCGGCGTCGAGGAACGGGCGGACGCTCTCCGCCAGTTCGTCGAGATCCGGCCCGCACGCGATGGAGGCCGCGACATCCTCGGGGCGCACGAACTGCGAGGCCCCCGCGAACCCCGCGGGGGTCGGAAGGTCGGAGTTCACCGCCCACCCGCCGGCGAACCACCGGAACTGGTCGTGGGCGCGGGCGATCGCGGCATCCTTGTCGGGGTCCCAGCTGATCGGGATCTGACCGATCTTCCGCGAGTCGCCGTCGTGGTGCTCGTCCCACCCGCGGACGAGGTCGGCTTCGGGCTCCGTGGTGATCAGGTGGTCGCCGAGCGGGGCGAACCGCTCGATCGAGTGCTCGCCCGAGACGGCGACACCGATCGGTACGCCGCCCTCGGGGGCGTCCCACACCCGGGCCGAGTCGACGCGGAAGTACTCTCCGTCGTACGTCACCAGCTCGCCGGTGTGCAGTGCCCGGATGATCTCGATGGCCTCGACGAGCATGTCCTGGCGGGCGAGCACGGCCGGCCAGCCTTCGCCGACGACGTGCTCGTTGAGGTTCTCGCCCGAGCCGAGGCCGAGGGTGAACCGTCCGTCCGACAGCAGTTGGAGCGTCGCGGCCTTCTGGGCCACGACCGCGGGGTGGTACCGGATCGTCGGGCACGTGACGTACGTCATCAGCTCGACGTCGGTGGTCGCCTGCGCGACGGCGCCGAGCACCGTCCAGGCGTAGGGAGCGTGGCCCTGCGAGGTCAGCCAGGGGGAGTAGTGGTCGCTCGAGACGAGGAAGTCGTAGCCGGCGCGCTCCGCGCCGACCGCGTACTGCACGAGTTCCCGGGGGCCGCTCTGCTCGGTCATGAGGGTGTATCCGAAACGAGTCATGCCGTCACGGTAGGTCGACCGGCTGCGGTCGCCCGCGGGGTTGCGCTCCGCCAACGGATCGGCAACGGGTCCACGACGGGTGTCGTGGACCCGTTGCCCGGTTCAGTGTCCGGGGGCGTCGACGGCCTTCTCGCCCTCGAGCCGCTTCTTCTCGGCATCCCTCCGCGTCTTGGCGAGGCTGGCGACGGTCGCCACCGCGACGGTCGCGGCGATGAACAGCAGCGAGAGCCAGATCGGGATCTCGGGCACCCACAGCAGCGGCTCTCCGCCGTTGATGAACGGCAGCTCGTTGACATGCAGCGCATGGAAGACGAGCTTCACGCCGATGAACGCCAGGATGACGGCCAGCCCCTGCGACAGGTAGACGAGACGCTCGAGCAGACCGCCGATCAGGAAGTACAGCTGGCGCAGGCCCATCAGGGCGAACGCGTTGGCGGTGAAGACGATGTACGCCTCGTTCGTCAGACCGTAGATCGCGGGAATCGAGTCGATCGCGAAGACGAGGTCGATAAAGCCGATCGCGACGATGACCAGGAGCATCGGGGTGACGAAGCGCTTGCCGTCCTTGTGCACGGTGAGCTTGTCTGCGTTGTACTCCTCGCTGACGGGGAGGATGCGGCGGACGAACCGCATGAACTTGCCGTTCGCGGGGTCGCTCTCGCCGTGCGCGAAGGCCTGGCGGTACGCGAGGAAAAGCAGGAGCGCACCGAAGATGTAGAAGATCCACGAGAAGTTCTCGATCAGCGCCGCACCGACGGCGATGAACGCTCCGCGCATGATCAGCGCGATGACGATGCCGATCATCAGCACCTTCTGCTGGTACTTCTTGGGCACCGCGAAGCCGGTCATGATGATGAGGAACACGAAGAGGTTGTCGATCGACAGCGCCTTCTCGGTCAGGTAGCCGGCGAAGTACTCGCCGCCGAACGTCCAGCCCGAGAACACGCCGATTCCGACGCCGAAGAGCAGCGCCAGGCCGATGTAGAACGCCGACCAGCGGGCGGATTCGCCGACGGTGGGTTCGTGCGGCTTGCGCACGTGCGCGAAGAACTCGAAGACGAAGAACGCGATCGTGATCGCGATCGTGATGATCCAGATGAGCGGGGTGACACCCACGCGGGCCTCCAAGGGTTTTGGTGTACGTCGAAACACCAAGGTCTCTTCCGCTCGCGATGCGAGCCGACGCCCCGGGCTCACGATGTCGTGTGCCGTATTGACGGGATCGTCGCGTGGGAATACTCCCCTTGCTGACCTCGATGGTACGGCACGTCGGCGGATCCTGCCCGAGCGATCGCTGGGAAGCCTGGCATGCCCGTGTGCGGCTCGCAAGCCCCGGTCCGCGCGGGGGGCTTCACCCCAGGCTGGCGGGAACCACACCGATCGAGGAGGACACCGTGGAAGATCGCGAACCCACCCAGGACGCCCCCGTGATGGACGGCGCCGACGAGGCCACGCCCGAGGACAAGAAGGCCGGTGCGCGGGAACAGCGCGCCGCCGATGCCGCGGTCGGCGCCGATGCCGCCGACGCGGAGCTCGACGACGACCTGCGCAGCATCCGCGGGTACGGCGAAGACCGCTGAGATGACGACCCCGTCCGGAGCCGATTGGGGGTTCGGCTCGACGGACGGGGCGTCACTGCGCCTCCGAGGGCGCCTCCGCGCCGGCGATGCCGGGGCTGGATGCCACTGACGGTACTCGCCCGGCTCGCTCGAACGGCGCCTTCTCAGCCGATCCCTAACCGTCACCGCACGATCTTCCGGAAAGCGCCCTGCGCAACCCCGATCCGCCATTGCGACGCGTGATCGAGGATGAGGGGATGCCGATGGATGCCGTACCCGTGGCGCCGCGTTGGCGGCGAGGCATCCGTGACCTCGTCTGGTGGGGTCAGGACTACGTGTACGCCCTCGCGGCGCAGATGCGAGCCATGGGTCCGGGCCGCCCGGACGATCTCACGACCGGAACGAAGCGACCGCTCGTTCTGCTGCCCGGCATCTACGAGACCTGGCGGTTCCTCCAGCCGCTCGCCGATGCGCTGCACGCCCGCGGACACCCGGTCCACGTGGTGGCCGGCCTAGGGTCCAACCGCCGCCCGATCGCCGAGTCCGCGCGCCAGGTCGCGGATCTGCTCGTCGGTCGCGATCTGAGCGACGTCGTCCTCGTCGCGCACAGCAAGGGCGGATTGATCGGGAAGCACCTGCTCGCCTTCGATCCCGCGGGGTCGCGGGTGCGGGCGATGGTGGCGGTGGCCACGCCGTTCGGGGGGTCCCGGTACAGCCGCCTCATGCCCACGCCGTCGCTGCGCGCCTTCCGATTCGGGGACGCCACGATGCGCGCGCTCGCCGCGGCCGCCGACGTCAACAGGCGGATCGTGTCCGTCTACGGTGCGTTCGACCCGCACATCCCCGAGGGCAGCGAGCTCGCGGGTGCCCGCAACGTCAGGCTCGACGGCGGCGGCCACTTCCGGGTGCTCGCGGACTCGCGCGTGATCGCCGAGGTCATCCGCGCGGCCGAGTGAGGCCGTCGTTGCGGTGGTCTTCCGCGCGGAGCGGGCGGTGCCCTATCAGCGGCCCCCGCCCCCGCCCCCGCCCATTCCGCCGCCCGAGAAGCCGCCGCCGAACGAGCCGCCGGAGAAGCTCCCCGATCCGCTGACCGGGGGTGCCGGGCTGGTCCCGGTGTGCAGGGCGGACAGCGACGAGGCGAATGCCGCGCTCGAGAATCCGTTCGGCCCCGAGTACCAGGCGAGGTCCGCCCCGGCGTCGCGCGCCTGGGTCGCGAGGACGTCGGCCCATTCCTTCTCCACGCCCCACACGACCGCCCACGGCAGCAGCTTCTCGTGGAGGTGGAGCACCTGGACGGGGTCGTCGAGTCCGGTGGGCCGCCGCTCGGCGCCCTCGGGACTCTGCAGGACCCGCATCCGGTCGGCCTCGGCCAGCGCCAGGTAGTCGCGCAGCCCGAGCAGGTGGTCGCGCGCCGGCGCACCGGCATCCGTCACTCGATCCGACCACCGGATGACCACGAAGGTCAGGATGCCGGCGACCGCCGTCACCGGGACGGCCGCGATCTGGCACCAGGCCGGCGTCGTGCCGACCGAGGTGATGAGGAGCGCGGCGAGGGCGAGGCCGAACGCGACGACGGCGATCACGCCGGCGAGGACGCCCGCGCTCCGAGCGGGACGCTGCATCCAGCCGCGGCGGCGCACTTCGGCGGCCGCGACCGGGAGGAGGTCGCGCAGCCGGTCGCCCGCGTCACTGCCGGGGCTGTCGAGCGCGACGCGCTGGCCCGGCATCGGCGTGTCGCCGAATATGGCGCCGAGGACACCGGCGCGCAGCGGTGTCGCGCCGGCCCCGCTCACGTACTCGAGAGCCAGTGCGTCGTCGGCCGCGGGGTCCTCGACCACGCGCAGGTGTCCGGCGACGGCGGCGTCGAGGACGGCGGCGGGGATCGCCGCACCGGTGCGGCGCACGAGGTGCGCACCCTCCAGGACGTCGGTGTCGGTCGGCGGGGTGTATTCGACGACGATGATTCCGCGGCCGGGCGCGTCGCGGTTCCTACGGCGCGAGAACGCGGCTGCACCGAGCGCGGCGGCGCTGGCGCCCAGGGTGCCGATCGAGAGCACCGACAGTGCGGGCGCGGCATCCACCGAGAATTGCTCCTCGGGAGTGCGGACCACCTCCCCGGGCACGAACGTCCCGCGGCTGAAGCCGACGGAGATCGTGACGTTCTCGCCGGGGCCGAGGTCGGACGATGCCGCGGAATACGCGACCTCGCCTCCCGCCTCGACCTCCCGTGAGATGTCACACCGATCCGTCGAGTTCTGCGCTCCGCGGTAGCAGGACGCGGCGCCGTCGAGGGTCGCGTCGGCGAGCGTCGGGTCGATCGTGAGTTCCACGCTGACGCGCCCGAACGGCTGACCCCACTCGGTCCCGTTGATGTCGCGATAGAACTCGTCGGCGTCGGTGTCGGCGAAGGACCGGATCGTGTCGCGCTGCGTGTAGGAGATGACGTAGGTCTGGATGCCGTGGACGTAGGAGTCGTCCCCGGTGAGAACCCGCACTTCGCGTCGGTCCGTCTCGATCTCGTACGGGATCGACGTTCCGTTCGCTCCCGTGACCGAGACGATCTCCGTGTGCAACGGCACCCCGTCGTAGTCGTCCGGGATCGCCCGGATGATGCCGCGGTTCTGATCCTCCTCGGGGAAGCGCGCGACAAGGGTCTCCGTAACGGCGAGCTCTGCGTGCCCGTCCGCGGCGCGGGAGAGGGTCATGCGCGCGTCGAACGAGTCGAAACGGAAGTCCTCGACATCCGCGTGCGCAGGCACGGGTCGAAAGAGCGAGAGTGCCAGCAGCCCCAGGAGCATCACCCCTGCCAGCAGCGGACGCATCGAGCGGAGTCTGGGGCCGAGGACGTCCATGCCTCGACGCTATCGAGAAGCTCCCGCCGACGACTCCGTCGCGAGGCGGATTGTGCGGATGTCGGGTCCCGAGGCCGCGATCACGCCGCCGTGGGCGTCGTCGGGGCCGCGACCGCGGGGCGGGCGGTACGGCAGCAGGGCTCGCGCGTGGCGGCGCAGACCCCGTCGACGGCGCAGCGCATGCGATCGAGGAACGCCGTGACGATGTCCGCTTCCGCGTCGCTCATCCCGCGCGTTGCGCGCATCATTCGCGCATGCATGTCGCCGAGGGTGTCGCGCATCTCATCCTCGGACTGCTCGGTGCCGCGCACGAGGATCTTGCGGCGGTCGGTGGGATGCCGTTCCCGGCGCACATGTCCTGTGCGCTCCAGTCGATCGAGCAAGGCGGTAATGGATGCCGTTGACAGTCCCAGGTGGCGAGCGAGGTCGGCCGGCGTCGCATCGCGTCCGGAGGCCGTGGCCCGCGTGAGGAAACGGAGGACCCGCAGTTCGTTCTCGCCCATCGCCATCGCGTCCTGAGTGCGGCGGCGCATCGCCATCTCCGCCGAACGATACGACCGGAGGGACTGCATCACGCGCGATCCCCGACGGTCGTCGGAGTCGCCGCCGTACCAGTAGGGCGCGGGGGATGCGGATTCCATGAGCCTCTCCGAATTCAGCCTGATATCTCGCTTGCTTATTCGCTAGTCTACCTAGTAAGTTTGCGAACAAGCAAAGACGGAAGGGAACATCATGGCGAAGCTGTTCTACGGAACGACCCCCGAGCCCATCACGATCGACGATCGGATGCTGGCGCACGTCAAGGTGGTCGTGGCCACGAAGCTGCGCCGTGGTGAGAGCTTCACGCTCTCCTGGACGCACGGTGCTGGCGAACCGGTCGGCCGTTCGACGATCTGGCTGCAGCCGTCCATCCCGCTGCGATTCGTCTTCGAATCCGAGCAGCCCGAGACCCTCGACCAGAATCTGCTGAAGCGGATGGCGAACGACGCCAACTCCTCCCGCGGGTTGAGCCTCGACATCGACATGGATCAGCAGGTCGTCGCGGACCGCCCCGCCGCCGCCGGGCCGACGCAGACCCGGCAGCGGACTGCGCCTCGTTCGCTGGTCCGCGCGGCATGAGCGCCGCTCGTCGTCGCGTCGATCAGTCGGCCGTGACCCATCCCCCCTTGTGGGACGTTCCGACGGAGCCGCTGGCGATCATCACTCCGGCGACGGCGGCCGGTCTGGCGGGCTGACCTGGTCGGAGCCCGGGCGCTCCATCGAAGATCGTGCTCCGGGTTCTCGTCGTGTGAGCACGATCGCCGCGACGAACAGCACGGCACCGATCACAGCGAACACCGCCTTCGGCCCCGTGGGGCCATCCGCCGGCAGAGCGAGCGTCGGGATGGCGACCACAACGGCGGCCGCGGCGGCGGTGACCGCTCCCCACGGCGAGGTTCTGCCCGGCATCCCGATTCCCCCTTTTTCTCCCCGAGTCCGATCAGGGGACGACGTAGCCCGCGGCCCGCACGAGGCCGTACCACTCGGCTCGTGACAGCACGATGTCCGCCCCGACGGCGGCCTCGACGACCCGATGGGGCGTCGTCGTTCCGAGGACGACCTGGATTCCGGCGGGATGCCGCGTGATCCAGGCGACCGCGATGGCGATCGGCTCCACTCCGTATCGGGCGGCGAGTTCATCGATGACGGCGTTGAGTTCCGCGTAGGCGGGGTCGCCGAGGAAGACGCCGCCGCCCCGGGTGCCCTGGAGGGGAGACCACGCCTGCAGAGTGATGCCAGCCAGACGGCAGTACTCCACCAATCCGCCGCCGTCCAGAACGGCCGACTGCGGGGTCCCTTCCATATTCATCGCGAGGCCCTGGACGACGACGGGCGCGTGCGCGATCGAGAGCTGGACCTGGTTGGCGACGATCGGCTGGCGTACCGCCGTTCGGAGGAGATCGATCTGCCGCGGGGTGTGGTTGGAAACGCCGAACGCCCGCACCTTTCCGGACGCCTCGAGCTCGTCGAACGCGCGGGCGACCTCCTCCGGCTCCACGAGGGCGTCGGGGCGGTGCAGCAGCAGGACGTCGACATAGTCCGTCTCCAGCGCACGGAGCGACTCCTCCACGGATGCCACGATGTGCTCGTACGAGAAGTCGAAGTACGGCCCGTCGCGGACGATGCCCGCCTTGGTCTGGAGGCTGATCTCCGCGCGTTCCGACGGGCTGAGTCGGAGTGCCTCCGCGAACCGCCGTTCCGCGGAGTGCAGCTCTCGGGCGTAGATGTCGGCGTGATCGAAGAAATCGATTCCGGCCGATCGCGCGGCCGAGTAGAGCTCGCGGACGTCCTCGTCGCTCTTGCCGTCGATGCGCATCATTCCGGCGACGACGGAGGGGACGGCGGGACCCGAGGGGCCGAGGGGGACGGTTCTCATCGCTCCACGTTAGCCCTCGGAGGTCTCCGCGGTCGTCAGTCGAGCGGCGTCGCCTCGTCGTCGGCATCCGATCGCTCATCCGCCGCGGCGGGCGTGCCCCGCGGCGCCGCCCTCAGCAGCTCGTTCATCTCCGCCAGGAAGCTCCCCAGCTGCTTTTGCTGCCAGCGGAGGTCCCGCGTGCGGTCCTCCGCGTTGCGGAGAACCGTCGAGGTGTGGCCCGAGATGGCATCGGCGATGCGCTGCGCCTTCTCGCGGGCGTCGTCGAGGATCTCGCGTGCCTGCACCTGGGCGTGCGTGACGACCTGCTGCGCCTGGGCGCGCGCCAGCCGTTCGTGATCATCGGCGCGGGCGCCGATGCGGCGGGCGTGTTCCAGAGCGGACTCCACCTGCTCGCTCGCGTCCGCGGTGATCCGCTCGGCGTGCGCCACGGCCTGGTTGTGCAGCACGAGGAACTCCTGCTGCGCCTCGTCCTGCCGTCGCGTCAGCGACTCCTCGAACTCCAGGACGCGCGCGGTCATCTCGCGGACGTCGCTCTCCGCCTTGGCCCGGAGATCCGTGGTCTCTCGAGAGACGAGAGATCGGAGCGCGGCGGCGCCCTTCTCGGCCTCGGTGCGCACCGCTGCGGCCTCGCGCTCGGCCTGCGCGACCTTCTCCACGGCGTGTGCGCCCTCGCGCTCCAGGCGCGCGGCGTGCGCGGTGGCCTCGGTCTCGATGCGCAGACGCACCTGCTCGGCATCGTGCTGCGCCTCCGTCCGGATCCGCTCCCGCTCGGCGACGGCGTCGTCGCGGATCTGTGCGGCTTCGTCGCGCGCGGCGGCCAGGAGGCGCTCGGCCTGCGCGGCGGCGTTCTGGACGAGAACGCCCGCCTGCTCCTCGGCGACCCGGAGGATCGCCTCGAACTGCTGGCGGGCCTGGGCGGGATCGGCGCCATCGCCGTCGCGGTCCGCGACGAGATCGCCCGACAGGGCGCTGACCTGGGCTTCCGCCTCGGCCGCACGCGCGGAGGCCGCGCGCACCTGTTCCTGGAGCCGGCCGGTCTCCTCGGTGTGGTGGCGCACCGACTCCGCGAGCTCGGCATCGTGGTCCGCGCGCTGCTGCGCGAACATCGCCTCGGCGCGGAGCTTCTCACGGTGGGCACTGTCCTCGGCGGTGCGGACGCGCTCACGCAGGATCCGCATCGCGTCATCGACGGCCTCACGGTCGTACCCCCGGAAGCCGACGGGGAAGCTCGGGATGTCCGCGTCGTCGTCGCGTCGGAGGAGTTCGTCGAGGGGGGAGTCGGGCACGGCCTCGTCGCCGGGGGATACCGGCCGTCGGGCGGATCCGGGCTGGTCGTCCGTCATGGGAGTTCCTCTCGAACGTCGACGCGTTCCTGCGGCGCCGGCGGCACCCTGTGGCGAACGCGGGACCGATGCCCGAGCGGAAGGGGATGCGCGGTCTCGAACCGGGTGCCGTGGCTACGAAACCGCGCATCCATGATGAGCGATCGACATGAAGAGAAGGGATCTTGGGGGAGAACCATTCACGATCACTCGACGACGACGATGCCACGTGAGTGGGGGCATCGTTCCGCTCGAGGGGAATACCTCACCCGAGAGATCGCCCATCCGGCCTCCGCCTTACGACCGCTCGGATCGATTTCCTGCGCCCGTCGCCGTCCTGGACGATGTCGGCGCGATATCGTGACGGAATCCCTCGACGACGCCGGAGCCGCCCATGACCGACACGATCGTTCGGTCGACCCGACCCGCGGTCCGCCCCGGACGCCGCCGCGTCGTCCTCCTCGCGGGAGTCGGCGGCACAGCCGCTTTTCTCAGCGCGGCGCTCATCTGGCTCAGTCGGCTGTGGGATCCCAGCGTCCATTACGTGAGCCAGCTCGGCGCGACGGGGATGCCGACGGCCCCGCTCTTCAACTCCGCACTCCTTCTCCTCGGGATCGCGGCCGTGCTCGTCGACCGCGCACTGCTGCATCGGCCGGAGGTCTACGTGACGGGATGGCCGATCGCGGCGACTCTGGTGGTGTGCGGAGCGTGCTTCGCGGTGGCATCCGTCGTCACCTGCTCGCCCGGATGCCCGGTGCCGTTCACACCCGGGGCGCTGCCGCAGGACCTCATCCACATCAGCGCCGCTGTTCTCGGGTTCGTCCTCGCGATCGTCGCGATGGCGCAGGTCGCTCTGCTGCGGCGCCGACCCTGGATGCGTCGGGCGAGCCTGGCGACGCTCGTCGCCGTCGGCCTCACGTCTCTCACGGGTGCGATGCTCGCGCTCTTCCGCGGCGACACCGTCCTCGGCGGGAACCTCGAGTTCACCGCGGCGACGCTCGCGATCGCCTGGTTCGGTGTGTTCGGCCTCCAGGTGGTCGCGGACGAGCGCATCACCTCAGCCCGTGCCGTCGGGGGACACCGGGAGCCGGATGCCACGGGATAGCGTTCTCTCATGACGAGATCCCGCCTGCGCCGCATCCTCGTCCTGCTCGCGCCGGTGGCGGCCGTGGTCGTCCTTCTCGTCGTCGTCCACGGAGCCGGGATTCCTCTCACGGTTCCCGGCGTGATCGTCGTGGTGCTGCTGCTGGTCGTCGGCCGTCTCGTCTTCGCGGTGACGCGGAAGCGGCGCGCCGGCCGTCGCTGACCGGCGCGCCGCTCCTCACGCGTCGCTCTCGGCTTCGATCAAGCCCCACGCGTGCGCGGCTCGGATGGCGCTCGCCCGATCCGACACCTCGAGCTTGCGGTAGAGGCTCTGCAACTGCGTCTTGACGGTGTTCGGCGAGACGACCAACGCGCGGGCGATGTCCGCGATCGTCGAGGTGGGGGTGAGCTGGGCGAGCACGACCTGCTCCCGCTTCGTCAGGTGAGGAACGCTCACGGAGGAGGCGAAGAAGGAGGCGCGTTCGGACACGCGGTCCCGTGCGCTGGGCGACAGGAGCCGGAGTACCAGCCCGCGATCCTCGGGCGCCACGGCGCTCCAGGGGCTCCACAGGTCGTGACGAGCGCTGAGCGCCTCCGCCCGCTGAGCCGTGGAACGGTGGGCGGCCGTCCCGTTCAGTCGGACGTCGGCGACCATGCTCACCACGAGACTCTCGAGGGCTGCTCGGGGCGACGAGTCCTGGTGAATGCCCCACTTGACGCTCATGACGTACGCCTCGTGCGCGCGGCCCGCGTACAGCTGGGAGAGCGCGATCGCGGGCGCGGTTGCGGCGGACAGGCCGAACGGTCCCTCGAACAGCGCGAGGGCCTTCCGTGCTTGGCGCAGGGCGATGAGGACCTTCGCTCGGGCCGTGAGCAGCTGGATCGATTGGAAGTGCGACGGAGGGGTGCTCCGCGTGCGAGCCATCCACGATCGCAGCATCCCGAGGGCGTCCGGGGCGGCGCCCGAGAGGAGGAAGGCGACGGCCTGGATCGACGCCGCGAACGGCCAGAGTTCCCGAGCGCCTCCCGTCGCCGTCATGGAGTCGAGCAGCTCACGGGCGCCACCGGCGTCCCCGCGTTCGAGTCGGAGCCATGCATCCGCGAGACGCGTGCCCTCGCCCCACGGCGACGGGAGCCAGCTGTCCTCCTGGTCGGCGTCGCACAGAGCCCCGGCCGCACGGACGTCGCCCTCGAGGAGCGCCACGATCGCGAGCACTCCCCGCGCTCGCAGCCGCCGCGCCGGTGGGGCCAGGCGCTCGACCTGCCCGAGCGCGAGGCTGGCGTCGCGGAGCTTCCCCATCGCGAGGTGGGTCATGCCCACCTGGTACCAGCCCTCCGCGATGACGTCCTCCGCGAGGGCCGGGCGCTTGCGGAGGACGTCCACGAGCAGGGCCGCGGACTCGGTCGCCAGGGCGAATCGCCCGGCGGCCCGCAGGAGGTTCACCCGCATGATGAGGGCCTCGACGTTGTGCTGAGCGGCCGCCTTGGCCTCGGGGAGGCGACCGAGCGCGCCGACGACGAGCGCGGGCGTCTCGGCGGATGCTGCGGTCTGGTCGTCGACGGCGAGGAGAGCGTCCACCGACACCGGATCGAAGCCGACGTTGCTGCGGAGCATCTCCGTCAGCGCCGCGAAGGCCGAGGCGTCGCGCGCCCAGATCTCGGGCCCGGCCGAACGCAGAATCGATCCCAGGGTCGGCCACTGCCCGGCATCGACGGCGAGCTGCGCGGCGCGCAAGGGCTCCCCGGCGGCGACCAGGTGGTCCAGGAGACGCAGGCGTGCGTGCTCGACGAGCTCGGGCGCGCCGGCGGTGATCTCGCGGAGCCACTGCGTCCGCACCGGCTCGGCCAGAACGAGACGCGTCGTGCTGGGCCAAACGAAGCCGGCGTCCTGCAGCTCCGTCAGGAGCTCGCTCGTGGTGCCGGTCGTGGAGTCGATGCCGATCGCATCCGCCAGCTCCACGTTGATGTACGGAGCCACGGCCAACAGGCGCACCTCATCGGTGATCGGCGCGGAGAGGTGCGCCTCCATGTCCGCCGTCAGCGCCTCCGCCGCGTAGTCGGCGATGGCCTCAGCCTCGTCCCGCGTGCGGAGGGGCAGCCCCTCCAGGCGGAGTCGTGAACTCGCGAGCTGAGCGAGCGCCGGCCACCCGTGCGTCCGTCGCATCAGGACGTCGATGGCGATGTCCGTGGTCTCGATGCCGTTGAGCTCCAGCACGAGGGTGAGCTCGTCCCTCGACATCAGGAGATCCGCCGGCGTGAGCACGTGCACGTCGAATTCGAGGGCGACCAGCGGGCTCTCCAGGCGAGTCACATGGCGCGTGGCGACGACCACTCGAAGGGCGGGGTCCGAGCGGAGGAGCTCCAGGATCGCGGCGGAGTCGATGCCGGGCCCATCGGTGAGGTTGTCCAGGAGCAGGACGTGCTGCGGCGGCCCGTCGCGGAAGGCCGCGGCCACTCGCTCGAGCGTCTCCGAGTCGACGACGCCGGCATCGAGGAGCTGGATGCCGATTCCCGGGTCGTCCTCCAGGGCGCCGGCGAACTGACGGAGCAACGCGCTCTTCCCGACTCCGGCCGGACCGCGCAGGAGAACGACGTCGCTCTCCAAGGCGGTGCGGAGTGCCGAGAGGGTCACGGTCCGCGGCGTCCAAAAGCGGCTGGACCGCCGGGCGGCGCGAGCGGCTGTGGGAGGGGTGTCCAGATCGATCAGCATCGTGTTCTCCAACTCTCAAGACGGTTGTGTCGACGGCCCGGGTTCGGGTTGCGGGCGGCGAGGAAGCGCGGGGCGGGCGGTGCGCTTCACCCGATCTTTGGGCTGATGTTCGCCCTCGCCTGACCCAGAGGGAGCGGTTTCATCCCCGTCGTCATCCCGCCTTCACCCCACCGACATCACACTTTGCAGGCCCGTCTCACCATCGGCCGACGGCGGTGGTTCCCCCTTCGCTTCGCCCGCTTCGCGGGCTCGGGGGCGCGTGGAGCGGCTCGGCGGAGCGTGCCTAAGCTGCCCACCGGCCCGACACTCCGAGGCGGGCCGAGGCGAAAGGCGGAACCCGAGTGGACATGCAACGCGTTGCGCGAATCCTGCGCGCGTACTGGAAGACGATCGTCGCCCTGACGATCATCGGAGGGCTCGCCGGTCTGGCATGGAGCGCGCTTCAGCCGCGGGTGTACACGGCTGACGCGAGCGGGTACGTCGCCAGCGTCTCGTCCGACGGGTCGACGGGTGCCGCTCTCGCCGGGGACACCCTCGCGCTCTCGAAGGTGAAGTCCTTCATCGACAT
Source organism: Microbacterium sp. T32 (assembly GCF_001619615.1). GTDB lineage: Bacteria > Actinomycetota > Actinomycetes > Actinomycetales > Microbacteriaceae > Microbacterium. Next base: position 13,864 of record NZ_LQQP01000006.1, on the reverse strand, counting down.
GGGCTATTGGCGAGCGGTGGCCGAGACGGCGCGCGACGAACTCGGCATCGCCGACAGCCCCGAGTCCCTCGTGGAGCGCGTCCACGTCTCGAACCCCGTCGACACGGTCAACGTGCGCGTCGAAGCGACCGGTCCGACGCCCGAGTCGGCGCGCGATCTCGCGCAGGCCTGGCTGCACGGCATGACGGTGCAGGTCGACCAGCTGGAGTCGACGGGCGGCGGTCGAGGAGCCGTGCGTCTCGTCGCGGGTGATTCGGCGCGGTTGCCGTCGGCGCCCTCGTCGCCGAACGTCAAACTCGATGTCGCCGTCGGCGCGATCGTGGGCGCCGTGGCCGGCGTCGTGTTCGCCCTGGTCCGTCGCGCATTCGACCGGCGGGTGAGATCGGCGCGCGACATCTCCGACGCCGTCGACGCCTCGGTGGTGGGCATCCTGCCCGTCGACAAGGAACTCGCGGCCGGTCGCGCGGTGTTCTCGTTCGACGACATCCGCGACGGCCGTGGATCTTTCGCCCACAAGGAGGCGGTGCGCGAACTGCGGACCAATCTGCAGTACGTCGATGTGGACCATCCCGCCCGGGTCATGGTCGTGACGAGCCCCCTTCCGGGTGACGGCAAGTCGACGACGGCATCCAATCTCGCGGTGAGCATCGCGGCGACGGGGCAGTCCGTCATCCTCATCGACGCAGACCTGCGTCGACCGGTGCTGGGTGCGACCTTCGGATTCTCCGACGACGTCGGACTCTCCGATGTCCTGGCCGGGCGTGCGCGCATCGATCAGGTCGCACACCAGGTGGACGAACACGGACGTCTGTTCATCGTCGCGGCCGGTCGCACGCCTCCGAACCCGAGCGAGATGGTCGGATCGCAACGCATGCAACAGCTCGCTCGGGGGCTCGCCGACGACATGGTCGTCATCATCGACTCCCCGCCGACGCTCGCCGTGGCCGACGCCGCGGTCATCGCGAGCTGGGCGGACGGCGCGGTGCTCGTCGTCACGGCCGGACGAACCACGGACGACATGCTCGTCCGGGCGGTCGGCAACATCGCCAAGACGCGGGGGAGGCTGCTGGGGGTCGTGCTCAACCGGGTGCCCCTTCGCGGCGTCGATTCGAGCTACTACGGAACGCAGTACGGCGGCTACTACGGCTACGGGGTGCCCACTTCGGGGGCGGCTCGCACGGTCTGGTGGCGTCGTCTGCTCCGCCGCGGTGAGTCGGCGACGCCCGGCGCCGACGAGGCGGCACCCGGGCCCCGGCGGCGCTCGACGGACCTGCCGCCGGACAACGTCAGCGGTTTGCGCACCCTCTCGCCGCGGCGGAACGTTCCAGCCCTCCCGGGTGATCCGGGTCGTGAAGGACGGGAGGCCGCCGGTACCGCTCCGCAGAGCGCGCGCGACGACCTGCCGTCTCGCCGGCGGCAGCGCGGCTGACCGCCGCGTCTGCGGAGAACGTCGAAGGCGCCGGTCCCCTGAGGGGCCGGCGCCTTCGGCGTGTGACTCAGTGCGCGGTGTCTCCGGGAGCAAGCACCGCCTTGACGGTTCGGAACAGGATGACGATGTCGCCCACGAGCGACCAGTTCTCGACGTAGAAGAGATCGAGACGGATGGAGTCCTCCCAGGACAGCGTCGAGCGTCCGCTGACCTGCCAGAGGCCGCTCATCCCCGGCCGGACGATGAGGCGTCGACGGGCGTCATCGTCGTAGAAGGCCACCTCCGCGTCGCGCTGTGGGCGAGGTCCGACGAGGCTCATCTGGCCGATGAGCACGTTGATCAGCTGCGGGATCTCGTCGAGGGAGTATCGCCGGAGGATCCGGCCGACCGGAGTGATGCGCGGATCGTTCTCGACCTTGAACAGCGGTGACCCCTCGCGCCCCTGTGCGGCGAGCAGCTCGGGAAGGCGTGCGTCCGCCCCGTCGATCATCGAGCGGAACTTGAGCATCCCGAAGTGATTCCCGCCCTGCCCGACGCGTTCCTGACGGTAGAGGACCGGTCCCGGGCCGGAGAGGCGCACGAGGGCGGCCAGCATCAGCAGCAGCGGGCTGAGGGCGACGAGGAGGATGAGGGACCCGGCGATGTCGAGCGCGCGCTTGAGCACGCGCTGACGGGTCGAGTACTGGGGGGTCTCGACGTGGACGAGCGGGAGGCCCGCGACCGGACGCGTGTGGATGCGCGGACCGGCGACGTCGGTGAGGTTCACGGCGACGATCAGGTGCTGCCGTCCGGGCTCCAGGCTCCACCCGATCCGCCGGATGTCGTGGGCATCGAGGTGACCTCCTCCCGTGACCAGCACGCTGTCGGCATCGAGCTCGTCGAGACGTCGCTGGAGGTGCCGGGCGTGCGCGTCGTCCCAGGGCTCCGCGTCGTCGGAGGGGACGAGGTGGACGCCGACGACGGTGAGGCCGACGCCCGGCTGGCGCATGATCTGGGCCGCCACGCGCGCGTTCTCCTCGGCGCTTCCGACGAGGACGACCCGCGCCGACATGTCGCCGTTCCGGCGGCGCGCGGTCAGCCACGAGCGGGCCGCCGTTCGGGTCGCCAGCAGCGCGGCCGTCCCGACCGGGAGACTCAGGAGGAAGTACCCGCGGGAGAGCTCGATCGAGGACAGATAGGCGATCATGGCGACGAGTCCGAAGAGTTGGAGCGACGCGGCGATGACGAGGCGGTGCTCTACGACACCGTGACCGACCACACGGGGGAGGCGCGTTCCCCACAGCGTGAGCGCGAGGAACCAGGCGATGCACAGAGCGCCCGAGACCGTCGTGTAATCGATCGATGACGCGCCCACGCCGAGAGGTTGCGGTCCGAGCCAGATCAGCTGGGTTCCGAAGACGGCCCCGGTGATGACGAGCGCATCCGTCACGGCGAGCAGACGGGCGAAGCGCGTGTGCCACGGGCGTCTTCGCGCCGTTCGTGATGGGGTGAAGGTTTTCGCTATGGCTGGTGAAGCCAACGACGAGGTGGCGAGATCCATGGGTCCTCCGCTGATCGGGCTCAGTGGCCGGAGATGATGCGCCTCTGGGCTGGAACAGGAGGCGCGGGGTTCGGGCACTCTGTCATCCGACAGATGCGCGCTCGGGCTGCCCCCGATCGTGGCGAGCGGGGTGAACAGGGGTGTGGAGTGATCAGCCCCGGGGGTCTCGCTGCCCGGGCGCGGCCCTCATGCGCGCCGGTGTCGACGGGATCGCCCCGGCCGTCACCTCGAGCGGGAAGCGCGTCACCCCGGAGAATGCCCGCCCCCGGCGCTCCACAAGCGGACCATGGGTATGTTTACATGTTCATGTGCGCGTAGGCGACCGGTCAAGCTGGGTGCATGACCGACGCGCCGGATCCCTGGAACGAGTTCGCCCGCCAGTTCGGTGCCCGTCTTCTGCAGGCCCGCGGCCAGCGAGGCCTTTCGCAAGAGCATGTCGCCCATGCCGCCGGGCTGGCCACGTTCACCTACCGCAAGCTCGAGCGCGGCGAATCCAACCCGGGGACGCCGGCGAATCCGCGCCTCCGGACCATCGTCAGCCTGGCGGAAGTGCTGGGGATCGGCCTGTCCGACCTGCTTCCGGAGCCGCCGGAGGGCATCGCGCCCGGTCGCTGACGGCTGTGTCGGAGGCTCGTGCTTCACTTCCTCTGTGCCCACCGATGATCGGGTCGCCCTCGCGGGTGGCCCGAAGAGAGAGGTGTTCGGCATGAGCGATTCCGATGTCCATCCCCGCCCGGAGACCGCGCGCTGCGGGTTCGCGTGGTGTACGACGCTGCACGGCAGTACGGTCCATCCCGACGACGAGGCGCACCGGAGCGCGGGCATCGCCTTCGCGGCCCGCGTGCGCGGTGTCGACGAGAAGGGGCGTGGAAGGGATGTCGATGTGGAGGTGGGTGTGCTGCGCCGTCCGGATGACGCGGACGACTGGATCGTGATCGAGGTGGCGGGCGGCGGCCTCGCGCTGAGCCTCAGCGGTGCCGCCGAGCTCAGACGGATCCTGACCGAGGATCCCGGGATCGGCCGGGCGCTGTCGTCCTGAACCCGACGCGGACGCACTCGGCGGGGTGATTCACCCCTGCCCGAGGCGTTCCGGTCGCCGCCGGGGTGTGCGCGCACGCCGAGCGGGGGCGGTGAACTGGAGGAGCGCGAGCATTCCGCGCGTCATCCCAAGAGAGGGGAACCGTCATCTCCACAACGCCGACGCGCGTCCTCATCGTGTGCACCGCCAACGCGATCCGGTCTCCCTTCCTCGAGCATCTGCTCCGGGCGCGTCTCTCGGGCACGGGCCTCACCCCGCCCGTCATCGAGAGCGCCGGTTCGGCCGCCCGTCCGGGTCGCCCCGCAGAACCGCGAATCGTCGAGATTGCTCGGGCCTATGGTCTCGACCTCGACGGTCATCGGACCCGCCGACTCGACGAACACGTGCTTGCGTCGAGCGCGCCGGTCCTGTGCGCGGCGGCGATACATCGGCGCGCCGTGCTCGACATGCGCCCCGATCTCTTGGATGCGACCTTCACCGTCCGCGAATTCTCCCGACTCTTGAGTGAGCAGGTCGATCCGGTGGGGGAGCGCGGCGATTGGGGCGCGTTGGCGCGGGCGGCCGCGCGGCATCGTTCGAGCCCGCGGAGAGGCGCCCGCGGCGATGACGACCTCGTCGATCCCATCGCCCAACCCGCCGAGGTGTGGGCCGAATTCGAGCGGCACGCGGTGGAGGCCGTCGATCGGATCGTCCACCACGCGGTTCGCCTTCTCGGCCCGAATGGCTCGGCCTCCCGCATCGACCAGCCTCCGCGCACGCGACGCGAGTGGCGTGCGGCACGTGCTCTGCTCGATTCTCCGCAGACGGAGCGGGAACGCCCGCCGTTCAGCGGTGGGGCGTGCGCCTTCGGTGAAGACGTCGCGCGACCGAAAGTCCCACCGCGCCGATGACCCCACCGACGGTGTTGGCCGCGACGTCCACGACGCTCGAGGTGCGCCCCGGGAGGAACACCCCTTGCGCGATCTCGACCAGCAGGGGCACGACCCATGCCACTCCGAGAATCACGAACGGACGCCCGGGGAGCACGGACGCGAGGATCACTCCGAACGGCACGAAGAGCACGACGTTCAGGGTCGGCTCGACGCCGAACGGGAACGCCGCGGGCGCGATCTGCAGAAGCGCGGCGTACACCGGCCCGGCGTCAGCGTCGACGTGATCCGGCCAGAGCAACAGCAGCGCGAGTACGACGACATAACCGGTGGCGAGGACGGTGGCGGGGCCTCGCGCTCGAGCGGGACGTACCGTGATGCGCATGCCTCACGGTAGGCATCCCGATCATCGCGGACGCCCGGGCGAGGTCACGCGATCACAGGGTGATCGCGGCGCTCAGCGAGGCAGGCGAGGGCGCGGCGTCGAGCGTCCGCGCTTCCTCGGTGTCGGCTCGGGCGATCATGCGGCCGAGTCCGATTCCGGCGGCCAGCGCCGCGACGATCCAGGTGGCGATGCCGATGACCACGGCAACGATGACAAGAACCATGGGACTTCTCCTTTGGAGTCCGGTGGTGCACAACGGGTAACTGGGTGAAACTGTAGCGGTCCGATGAGGTTCCTGAAGAGACTGCCGCGCCGCGACGAAATGCGGTATGTCATCTCCGCCGAGCGAAGGTTCGCCGTACGACGCGAAGAAGGCCGAGGAAGCCGAACAGTCCGATCACGGCGCCGAGGATGGCGAACAGCGTCACCGAGCCCCCGAGGACCGGGCCACCGCCCGACACGACGAGCACGACGGCAATGACGACGGCGGCGATCGAGACCAGCGTCGTGGCGAGCTCCGAGGTGATCCTGCTCAGGATGCCACTGGTGTCCGTGCCGTCGTCCGAGCGCAGGGTGATGCCGATCGAACCGCGCTCGATGCCCGTGAGCAGGGCTTCGAGTCGTTGCGGCATCCGCTGGAGGCGAGCGAGGGAGATCACCCCCGTCGCCTGGAGGTCGGTCGCGAGGCGGCTCAGTGAGATCGTCCGACGGAGGAGCGCCGGCATCAGCGGCAGGGCGCGACCGACCATGTCGTAGTCCTCGACGATCACGCGGAGGCATCCCTCCAGCGTCGCGAAGCTGCGCAGGGCGGATGCCAGTTCCCCCGGCAGGGCGATGCGGTGCTGCCGGATGACGTCCACGATCCGCGTGAAGATCGACCCCTGCCCTGCACTTCGCACGTGTTCGGCGGTGAGGACGACGCCGACGTCGTGGCGGAAGGCATCCAGATCCACGTCGTCGGGGGCATCGACGATGAGCAGGAGCGCGTCTGTCGCCGCGACGTCGTTCTCGCTCAGGGCCGCGAGGAGGAACGCCGTCATGTGCTGGCGGCGGCTGCGTTCGATGATGCCGACCGCGCCGAAGTCGATCAGACCGAGCGTTCCGTCGGCGGTGAGAAGCACATTGCCGGGGTGCAGGTCGGCGTGGAAGACGCCGTAGACGAGGATCTGTTCGATGACCGTCGTCATCAGGACCTGGGCGAGATGGTCGCGCTGCTCTGCGCTCAGCGACGCCAGGTGGTCGGCGGAGTCGCTGAGCGCGGCACCGTCGACGAACTCCATGGTGAGGACACGGGTGCTGGAGGCATCGGGGAAGGCGGCCGGCACGGTGACGAATCCCCGTCGGGCGGGCTCGGCGTCGTCGATGCGCTCGATCGTCGCGCGGATCATCTCGGTGTTGCGGGCTTCGATGCGGTAGTCGAGCTCCTCCAGCAGGGTCGTGGTGAACCCCCGGGCGACGGACTCGATGTGAAGATCGCGACCCACCCGGGTGCGCGCCTGGGCGCGATGCGCCAATCGTCCGATGATGTCGGCATCCGCCTCCACCTGCGCCCGCGCGGCGGGCCGCTGCACCTTCACCACGACGCGGGTCCCATCGTGCAGGACCGCGCGATGCACCTGTGCCACTGATGCGGCGGCGAGGGGCTCACGGTCGATCTCGGCGAAGATCTCATCGACGGGGCGGCCGAGGTCGGTCTCGATGACCTCGCGGACCATCTCCCATCGGAGGGTCGTGGCGTTCGTCTGGAGGGACGCCAGAGCGCTCAGGTACGGCTCCGGGATGAGGTCGCGGCGCGTCGAGAGCACCTGGCCGAGCTTGACGAAACTGACCCCGGCGTCATTGATCGTGGCGACGATCGCGCGGGCCCGCTCCTCCGAGGTGCTCAGTTGCTGTTCCACGCGCGAATGGCCGCCGTGGAACAGCCAGCCCACGCCGTGTCGCGAGGCGATCGCCAGGATCTCCAGATAGCGACGCGTGCGCTTGCGTTGACGGAGCGCGGCGCGGATCACATCGATCGGATTCGGCAGAGGCCGCGTCGGAAAGATCGCCTCGCTCGCGACCAGGGCGGCGACACCGAGAGCGAAGACCCAGCTCACCGAGAGGGCTATGAGCCCGATCCAGAGCCAGACGTCGTCCGCCGCGAGCGTCGCACCATCCGGCATCCCGGTCTGGCGGAGCACCCATCCCGCGACCGGGACGCCGAGGAAGAAGACCAGGAGGCCGACCACGATGCTGCGCGGCCACCCGACGGCGGTCCCGAGGATCTGACGGGCGACGAAGCCCACGAGGATCGCGCAGACGATCGCCACGAGGGCGATGAGGAGGGTGACGACCACGGGGTCAGCGTAGCTGGCGGGTCACGCGATGCGAACGAGCTCGCATCCGGGGCACGCCCACACGTCCGACGACGCGCGGCGCCGGGGCTGGAGTGTGTGCAGGCATCGAGGGCATCCCGGGGGGAAGCCGTCGGCGGTCCCGTCGTCGCGAGGGATGGGAGACCTGTCAGCCGAGGGGGAGGGGGGATGGTGCGGGAAGAACATCGCAGCCTTTCTGTCGAGGGCATTTTTACATGCGCATGCGACAGGAGGTGCGCTCCCTCCACAGGGAGCCCGCGCGAACCCGAACGGGGGAGGAGTGCCCAGCACCCTCCCCCGTTCGACGCGCTGATCGCGCCTGCTCTAGTGGCGGAGCTTCCGGAGCGCCTTCGTCGCCCTCTTCTCCGCCTTCGCGGCGGCCCGACGTCGGCGCGAGCGCGGGTCGTCCCACAGGCGGACCAGCTGGTGCCCGACCGACTCGCGACTCTTCACCTGGACGCGGCCGGCACGCGTGCCGAGGACGTAGGCCGCGACGCCGACGACGCCCACGGCGATGATGCGGTTGCGCATGGCATCCCTCCTATTGCAGACGCTTCTGATCGTGGGCGAGCTTCGCGCGCAGGCTCGAGTGCACGGAGACGAAGGTGCGGAACTGCTGGCCGGTCAGGGTCGCGAGGTTGGTCACGAGCGTGTCCACGTCTTCCGCGATGCGGCGGGGAGACGTGTTCTGTCGAGGCGTGACGCTGACGTGCAGCACCGTCTCCTTGCGGACCTCGTTCGACGCGATGCGCGAGACGAGGATCTCGTCGCGCTCGTCGAGCGAGTTCTTCAGCGCGGCGGCGGCGAAGCCGTCCGTAACGGTGATGCGACCCGTGTCGCTCTCCGTGCCGGTGGACTGGAGCGGGACACGGCGCTTCCCGCGCACGGCGCCCACGGCGATGAGCACGAGCACGAGTGCGATCACCGCGAGGGCGGCGATGGCACCGATTCCGAAGGCGGGTTCGCCGATACCCTCGGCCCAGCCGCGGATGCCGTCGGCGGTCCGTGTCCACGCGTCGGCCCAGCCCGGCACCGCGGCGACAGCGATGACGAGAGCGCCGAAGGCGAGCAGGACGGCGGCCACGATGAACAGCACGATGCGGTTGAGGGCGCGGTTGGTGTTCCTCATCGGGAGTTCTCCTTCCCGGTATCGTCCGGACGCGCCACGCGTACATGCGTGCGTACGGACGGGCTCAGGCGGTAGGTCGCCACCTCGTCCTCCACGATCTGACGGAGGCGATCGGCATCCACGGGGATGCCGAGGGGAGGACGCACGGTCACATCGACGGCGCGGTGCGCGACACCGACGACGACGTTCTCGCGAGCGATCCCGGAGGCCAGGCTCAGGTGCTGAGCGAGGGCGGAGGCCACGACGCCGTTGTCCACGACGACGGCACGCTCCCCCCATGCCATCTCGTGCCGCGAGAGGCGGCCCGGGGCCACCGCGATCACGAGCACGATGAGGCCGACGAGAGCGATGACGGCACCGACGACGATCTGCCCCGCGGGAACGAGCGCGGACGGCAGCCCGGCGAGGGCGTCGAAGGCGGCCCCGGGCGTCACGAGCAACGGCGGCCGGCCCGCGAGCGACAGGGCGATCTCGACCGCGGCGTATACGGCGGCGAGGATGAGCAGCACGACGACGACGAGCATCGCACCGGTGCGGGGCGAATGCGTCTCGCGGCGCACGACGGTGCGCAGAACGGAATCCGTCATCTCACCCTCCTTCTCTTCGGGGTCGTCGCCCCGGCGATGGTCAGATCCACGCGCGACACCTCACGCCCGAACAGGCGGGTGAGGCGGTCGTGGAGGTCGCGCTGGATGCCGTGCGCCGCCTCCAGGACGGGCGTCGCTGCGCGCACGGCTTCGGTGTCGTCCAGACGCGGGATCGGGAACGGTGCCCGCACGCGGACCACGACGGTGTCGCGGGACGCGGCGATGTCGACGGACACGTCGGCGCGGTCCACACCGATCGTCTCGGCGGCGGCCTGCTCGGCCGCTTTGCGGAATACGCGGTCGGCGACGTCCACTCGACCTGCGGTACGCACGGGGACCCCGCCCCCCGGGATGGCGGAGGCCACCCCGGGAAGCGCGGTGGTCACGATGTGCTCCGACCCGAGAATGCGTTGGCGATGCTGCGGATGTCGATCTGTCCGGAGACGATCCGACCGACGACCGCACCGATCGCCATGAACAGGGCGACCAGGAGGAAGCCCCAGAATCCGAAGATCAGCGCGGCCGCGGCCAGGACGAGGCCGACGAGGGCGCCGGTGACGGTCGGGTTCATGACACGCGCGAGGGGGTCGAGTCGTCGTCATCGTCACCCGGGATGTGGATGTCGTTGACGTCGACGTTGACCTCGACGACCTCGAGGCCGACGAGGCGGCTGATGGCACCGGCGACGCGGGCGCGCACCTGCTCGGCCACCTCCTGGATGGGGGCCGGGTACTCGACCACGATGGTGAGGTCGGCTGCGGCCTGCGTCTCGCCCACCTCGACCTTCACGCCCTGCGTCAGGTCGGTGGCGTTGATCGCGTCGCGGATCGCGCCGAAGGCGCGGGCGCCGCCGCCACCGAGGGCGTGCACGCCGGCGACCTCACGCGCGGCGATACCGGCGACCTTGGCCACGACGGAGTCGGCAATGGTGGTCTTGCCTGCGGTGTCCGCGGTGGGTGTGGCGGAGCCGGTGAACGCGCGGTCGACGCGCGACGTCTGCGACGCGGCGACGGATGCCGCGGGCTTCTCTTCGATAGCCATCGGAGTGTCCTTCCAGTACGTTCTGCCCCGGCGATCCCATCGATCCCGGTGCAGCGGTGTTCGCTTACTGGTGAGACGTGCGCCGCGGGTGTTTCGTCACGCCGTGGCCGGAAGTTTCTTCCGCGCCCGCCGCAACGATGAACGCCCCGGCGATGCCGGGGCGTTCATGCATTCCGGGGTCGGTCAGGGGCGACCCATGCCGTAGTACGTCCAGCCGGCGGAGCGCCAGGCGGCGGCATCCAGGCAGTTCCGGCCGTCGACGACGATGCGACCGGCCGTGAGCTCGGCGGCGTGCGCCGGGTCGAGCTCGCGACGGTACTCGTCCCACTCGGTGACGACGATCACGGCGTCCGCGTCGCGCAGGGCCTCGTCGCGGTCCTCGACGTAGGTGAGCTGCGGGTGGATGCGACGGGCGTTCTCGATCGCGGCCGGGTCGGTCAGGGTGACGTCGGCGCCGAGCCCGTGCAGGCGCACCGCCACGTCGAGAGCGGGGGAGTCGCGGATGTCGTCGCTGTGCGGCTTGAAGGCGGCGCCGAGGACGGTGACCTTCTTCTCGAACACCGAGCCGCCCAGGGCCTGGACGGTGAGATCGACGGCGCGATCACGGCGGCGGAGGTTGATCGCGTCGATCTCGCGGAGGAAGGCCACGGACTCGCCCCGGCCGAGTTCTTCGGCCCGCGCCGAGAACGCGCGGATGTCCTTGGGCAGGCAGCCCCCGCCGAATCCGATGCCGGCACCGAGGAAGCGACGCCCGATGCGCGCGTCGTGACCGATCGCGTCGGCGAGAGTGGTCACGTCGGCGCCGGTCACCTCCGCGATCTCGGCCATCGCGTTGATGAAGCTGATCTTGGTGGCGAGGAACGCGTTCGCCGAGACCTTCACGAGCTCCGCGGTGGCGTAGTCCGTGACGATGAACGGAGTGCCCTTGGCGACGGACGGGTGGTAGACCTCGCGCAGCACGTCGGCGGTGCGGGCTCCCTCCTCGGTCGGGCCGCCGTCGGCGCTCGGCACGCCCGCGACGAGACGGTCGGGGTCGACCGTGTCCTGCACGGCCCATCCCTCACGCAGGAACTCCGGGTTCCAGACGAGGGTCGCACCTCGCTCGGATACGCGAGGCGCGAGCGACTCGGCCGTACCGACCGGCACGGTCGACTTTCCGGCGACGATGTCCCCTTCCGAGAGGAAGGGAAGCAGGCCGTCCACGGCCGCGTGCACGTAGGTGAGGTCGGCCGCGTAGCCACCGGGCTGCTGCGGCGTCCCGACACCGATGAAGTGCACCTTCGCGCCCTGCGCCGCGGACATGTCGGTGGTGAACGACAGGCGGCCCGACTGGATGCCCTCGGTGAGGATCTCCTGGAGTCCGGGCTCGAAGAACGGCGCCTCTCCCTTCGAGAGCGCGGCGACCTTCCGCTCATCGACGTCGATTCCGACCACTTCGTGTCCGATCGAGGCCATCGCCGCCGCGTGAACGGCTCCCAGGTATCCGCAACCAATCACAGAAAGACGCACGGGTCTCCTCCAGCTCTGTACCGAGACGGCGCGCGGGTGCCACGCCGTCGACCCACGCGGGAGCGCGGGGAGTTCACGCGGCCGTCTCGCCCGGCGCCAGCGCGGCACGGGCGGTCTTGCCGAGGATCACGAAGTCGCCGACGAGAGTCCAGTTCTCGACGTACGACAGATCCAGACGCACCGACTCCTCCCAGGACAGGGACGAACGACCGCTCACCTGCCACAGACCGGTGATACCGGGCTTCGCGAGGAATCGACGGTGCACGTGGTCAGCGTAGAGGGCGACTTCGGACGGCAGCGGCGGTCGCGGGCCGACGAGCGACATCGATCCGCCGATCACGTTGAACAGCTGGGGAAGCTCATCGAGGCTGAACTTCCGCATGATCCGACCGATCGGCGTGACGCGCGGGTCGTTCTTCATCTTGAAGAGCACTTCGTTGCCGGCATCCCGCTCCTGCTTGGCGAGCTGTTCCAGCATGTCCTCGGCGTTGACGACCATCGAACGGAACTTGATCATCGTGAACTCGCGACCGCGGAAGCCGACGCGCTTCTGCCGGAAGAACACCGGACCCTCGCTCGAGAGGCGCACGGCCATCGCGAGGAACGCCAGGACCGGGCTCAGGAGGATGACGCCGATGACGCTCGCGACCAGGTCGACGGTGCGCTTCAAGAACACCTGCCCGCGGGAGAAGCGCGGGGTCTCGACGTGGATGAGGGGGAGTCCGGCGACCGGGCGCGTGTGCAGTCGCGGGCCGGCGATGTCGATGATGCTCGGCGCGAGCACGAGGTGCTGACGGCCCGCCTCGAGACTCCAGGAGATCTGCTTGACCTTGTCGGCGGGCAGCTCGTCCGCACTGGTCACGGCGACCGTGTCCGCACCGGTGACCTGGAGCGCGCGTGACACGTCGCCCACGTGCCCCATGACGGGGATGTCCGTCCCCGGGATCGTGTCGGCGACCTTGCCGCTGGGGACGCACGCTCCGACGACGCGGTAGCCGGCGTTCGGGTTGCGCGCGAATTCCCGGGCGACCTGTGTCACGGAGGGGAGGGAGCCGACGAGCAGCACGTGGGCGGAGTACTTCCCCCGCGACCGCTGGACGACGAGCCACTTGCGCCAGAGCCACCGCGTGAAGACCAGGACCAGGATGCCGACGGGAAGACTGATCAGGAGGTATCCGCGGGCGATGTCGATCTGGGTCAGGAAGGCGATGATCGCGATCGTCCCGAACAGGCGGAAGCTGGAGTCGACAATGCGGATGTACTCCTGCGAACCCGTGCCGATCACGCGGTCGCTGCGCGAATCGATGAAGGAGAGCGCCCACATCCACGCGACGATCAGCACGGCGGAGAAGAGCCAGTAAGACAGGTCGGAGATCCGGCTGTCGTGACTGGCCGCGATCGCCGCGTTCCCGGTACCGAACCAGGCCAACTGGGTGCCGTACACGACCCAGATCAGCGCGGCCAGGTCGGTGATGATGAGGTTGCGCCGGTAGCGCTGGCGCCACCGGTCGCGCGTGGCCGCCGAGCCCCGCGGTTCACGGTCGAGGAATGATGCGCGGATCGGTGTTGCTGTCGCCACATCATCGATGTCGGCGACGGCGCCCTGCGACGTCGGTGTCGCGCCGACCTTGAGGTCAGACGTCACAGTGCTTTGGCCCCTTTCTCCGGGTCATCCGGATCGTGGTTCACGTGGTGAACGATAACAGCCTGAACTCACCCCGTGAATCACCCCTGTATGAACGAATTGTTTCCTGAGGACGCGGCGCGGTCACCCCGAATTTCCGCGAATGTCATCGTTGTCCTCCGAACGGGGGACGCGGTTCCGTGGCCTGTCCGGCGGTGCGGCCGCGGTCCCCGTCGGGGTCGAAACACCCCTCCGGGTGAGCCCCTCCTCGGCGCGACACCCGCGCCCGGTACACTCGCTCCCGGTTACGGCGCGCGGACGCCCGCGACCGCGACGCCCGGGGGGGGGGGGGGGGGGG
>NZ_LQQP01000005.1 GCF_001619615.1 Microbacterium sp. T32 | reverse complement strand
CCCTGAACCTGCCCATCGCGGGCCTCATCTGGGTTGCGCTGTTTCTCGTCGCCATGGCTGGCGCCTACTTCCGCATGGACAATCTCTCGACCGCGAAGGCCGACATCGCGGCATCCATCCCACTCGTCGGCCCGACGCCGCGGAGGGTAACCCGCGCGGGGCCACCCCCCGCCCCGGGCCTTTCGCCCCACCCCCGAACTAGGCTGAGCCGCGTCAGACCACGCCGGCCGAAAGGGAACACGACCGTGTCGATGAGCGATCCGTTTCTGCCCGTGCATCGGGACGGGACCGAGGAAGACCCGCGCGAGATCGACCTCGACCACGACGTCGACGTGCTGTTCGACGACGGCGCCGAGGGAGAGACGCTTCCCGCGTCGACCGCGACGCCCCCGTTCCGCACGCCCGTCCCGGGCGACGCGATCGACGAGGAGCAGCTGGACGAGGATCTCGGCGTCACGCCTCCCACGGGCGAGTAATCAGCTCACCGGGAAGAAGTGCTCCTCGACCGGCTCCCCTACGGTCAGTTTGATCGCGGCATCCAGGACTCCCCGGTCGTACCCCGTCCACCGCTCGACCGACGCGCGCGTGAATTCGCCCCACGAGGGCACGACGAACTCCTCGCGATAGACGTTCTCGCGCTCCCCGCTGCGGTCGAGTCGCCAGTCGCTCGCGCCGGTGCGGCGACGTGAGCGTTCCACCGCCGCCATCGCCGCGACGAACTCCGTCTCGTCGCCCGGCTGAACCGTGTAGGTGACGGTGATCGCGACCGGTCCGTCCGCGGGACCGGGGAGGAAGACGAGCGTCGGCGCCGCCGAGGCGAGAGCGACGACGGTCCGGTCGAGGCGCCCGGTCGACGGGAGCAGCGGCAACAGCGGCACGCTCGCGGCGACCAGCACCAGCAGCGCCGCACCGATGAGGAAGCACGCCAGCGACCCGATCGCCTGCGCCAGCGCGCCCCAGAAGAACGACGCGACGCCCTGTCCGCCGATGAATACCAGCAGATAGATGCCCATCCCGCGCGCCCGCACCCACGAGGCGAGCGTCAGTTGCAGTGCGGCGTTGAGGTTGGTGACCGTGGCGATCCACGCGGTCCCCACGAAGACGAACGCCACCACCACCGCGGGCAGCGACCCCGTCGCCGGAACCGCGAGACCCACGGCGTAGACCGCGGCCGAGCCGGCGAGGATCCACGAGTCCGACAGGCGCCGCCGGAGCGCCGGCATCACGAACACCCCGAGCACCGCGCCCACGCCCAGTACGCCCAGCAGCAGGCCGTACCCCGCGGAGCCGAGGCCTAGGTGGGTGTTCGCGACATCCGGCAGAAGAGCCCACAGCACCGACGCCGGGACCACGAACAACCCCGACCTCAGCAGGATCCGCCGCACACCCGGCGCCGACCGTACGTAGCGGATGCCGGCGGCCGCGGCCGGCAGGAACCGCTCGCGCGCGGGGCGCGGGGGCGTGGCATCCGGTCTCCATCTCGCGAGCACCGCGACGACGCCGACGAACGACACGGCGTTGAGCCCGAACACCAGCGCGGGACCGCCGAGGCTGACCAGCACTCCCGCGAGCGCGGGACCGATCGCCCGCGCGCCGTTGACCGTGATGCCCGACAGCGACGCGGCCGCCGGGATCTCGGCGCGCGGCACGAGATCGGGCTGGATCGCCTGCCACGCCGGGTTCGACAGCGCGGCGATGCATCCGAGCACGAACGTCATGAGCAGCAGCGACCACGGCGCAAGCGCGCCGACCGCTTCCAGCACCCACAGGGCGCTCGCGGCGACCGTGGATGCCGCCGACAGCACGATCAAGAGGCGCCGCCGATCGCCGCCGTCGGCGAGCACGCCCGCGACCAGCGACAGCAGCAGAACCGGAAGCAGGGATGCCGTCTGCACCCACGCTACGAGCGCCGACGAGTGCGTCGCCTCGAGGAGGAACCACTGCGCACCGACCGACTGCATCCAGCTGCCGATGTTCGACCCGAGCTGCGCGAGCCACAGGTTGCGGAACGCGGGGTGGGCGAACGGCGCCCACGCCCCACCGCTGGCACCGGTCCGATGTGCCATACCTTCTCCCATCGGTCCGTCCACCCCGCGGCCCGAACGTACGACACTGTCCGCGGCGAGGCACCCGACAACTGTCGAGAGGCCGCGGCTCCCCTAGGCTTCCCGTCATGACCGACGTCCCCGCCCCTCCCGGCCGCACCGCGGTCGTGGCCGCCGCGATCGCGCTCTTCGCCGAGCGCGGCTACGACCAGACGTCGGTCGAGCAGATCGCGCAGGCGGCAGGAGTCTCGCGGTCGACCTTCTTCCGGCAGTTCGGCGGTAAGGAAGACGTCGTGTTCGCCGACCACGAGGTGCTCCTCGACGAGACGCGCACCTTCCTGTCGCAGCCGCACGACGACCCGTGGGCCGCGGTGTGCGACGCGTCGATGCGGGTGTTCCGGCACTTCGCCGCCGACCCCGAGCTCGCCCGCCGCCGCTACGCGATCGTGCGCGAGGAACCCGCGCTGCGCGACCGTGAGATCGTGACGGTGTTCCAGTACGAACGCCTCTTCGACCAGTACCTGCGCGAGTCGCTTCCGGGCCTCGACCCCCTGGATGCCGTCGGCTTCGCCGCCCTCGTCACCGCCGTGCACAACCACGTGCTGCGCCGCCTCATGCGCGGCGCGCGGGTGCCGGCATCCACTCTCCGCCGTGCCCTCGACGACGTCCTGCGCCGCTACGGCGTGCACCCTGACGGCGAGGACGCCGCGGGCGACGACCTCATCGTCGCGGCCTTCCCCCGCCGCATGCCGGCGGCCGAGGTGACCCGCCGCTTGCGCGCGAGCCTGCCGCAGTAGGCCGGGGGTTCGCTGCGCGAGCGCCGGTGGCTGCGCCGACGTGCACGCTGCGGCGGTGTCGTTGAGTTGGGTGTCCAAGACACGCGGATGCCACGCCGCACCGTCCGCGTGTCTTGGACACCGAAACGCCAGCGGCCCGCACCCCACGCCGCCGCACCCCAGGCGGCCGCACCCCACGCCGCCGCACCCCGACGCGGCCGCACCCGACGCGTCAGCCGCGGGCGAGCGCCGGCTCGCCGCCCGGCAGGTACGCTCGCCGCGCGGCGCCCTCGGCGACCTCGTCCCAGCCCTGGGCGGGGACCACGGCGCGCACCAGCTCCACCCAGTCGGCGAATGACCCGCCCGCGCCGAAGTGCGAGCTCACGGGCCAGTCGCTGGCGATCATCGCCCGCTCCGGACCGAAGACCTCGACGGCGTGGGCGAGGAAGGCGGGCGCGTGGCGCTCGACCTCTGCGGTGTCGCGTGCTTCGGCGGTGAGTCCCGACAGCTTCACGAAGGTCCGCGGCCGTTCGGCCAGCAGCGCGAGCGACCGAGCCCACGCCGCCCCCGCGGCGCTGTCGATGCCCTCGCCCATCGGTGGCTTGGCGACGTGGTCGACCACGACCGTCAGTTCAGGAACCTCCCGCAGCAGCGCGATCAGCGCGGGCAACTGCGCATGACGGAGGCACGCGTCGAACCTCCCTCCGCGGGCGGCGAGCGCCGCGAGCCCCGGCACAAGGGTGGGGAAGGTGTCGACCGCCAGATCCTGCAGCAGATGCCGGACCCCGGTCACGCGGGGAATGGACGCAAGGGCCTCGAGATGCGCGTCCACGGCACCGGACCCGAGGTCGGCGTTCGCGACGATCGCCACGAGCTCGGGCCAGTCGAGCCCGTCGACCCACCGCGCTTCGGAAACCGGATCCGACGGGCCGTCGGCGGCCTGCACGAACACCGCGCCGTCGACCCCGACTCCGCCTCGGTCGTACTCCGCGGGGAGCATCGGGCGTCGCAGCTCCGTCCCGTCGAGCCACTCGTAGGTCAGCACCCCGGGGTCCCAGAGGTGGACGTGGGCGTCGATCATGACTCGGCCCGCACGCGCAGACGCGTCACGCCGCCGTCGACGTCGAGGATCGTGCCGGTGGTCGACGTGGCATCCGGATCGACGAGGTACGCGATCGCCCGCGCCACCTCCTCCGGCTGCACCAGTCGCCGTGTGGCCTGCCGCGCTTCAAGAGCCCGGCGTTCGGCGACCGGGTCGGCGAAGCCCTCTAGCATCCGCGTGACGAACGGCGTCTCGACGGTGCCGGGGCTCACTGCGTTCACGCGAATGCCCTCGCCCACGTGATCGGTGGCCATGGCCAGCGTCAGCGCGTAGACGGCTCCCTTGGATGCCGAATACAGGGCGCGTTCTGGCAGACCGTTCAGCGCCGCGATCGAGCAGACGTTCACGATCGCGGCGTGCTCGGAGCGCCGCAGCCAGGGGAGGCAGGCCGAACTCATGCGGGCCATCCCGACGACGTTGACGTCGAGGACGCGCGCCCACTCGGCCTCGTCGAAGGCCTCGACGGTTCCGACGGCGCTGATCCCGGCGTTGTTGACCAACACGTCGATCCGCCCGTGGACGGCGGCGACCTCGGCGACCGCCGCAGCGATCGACGCGCCATCGCGGACGTCGCACCGAAGGCGAGGGATGCCGGGAACGGCATCACCGTCGGCCGCGTCGAGGCTCCACACCTCGGCGCCGCGATCGCGCAGCAGAAGCGCGGTGGCGAGGCCGATACCCGAACCCGCGCCCGTCACCACGGCGACGAGCCCGTCGAGGGGCGCGGCGCTCACGCCTGCACCATCCGCTGCCGGGCGGTGCCGAGGCCGTCGATCCCGAGCTCCACGACGTCGCCCCCGCGGAGGTAGACGGGAGTCGGCATCCCGAGCCCCACCCCGGCCGGGGTACCCGTGTTGACGAGGTCGCCCGGTCGCAGCACCATGAACTGCGACAGGTACCGCACGATCTCGTGCACGGGGAAGACCATGTCGGCCGTCGTGCCGTCCTGTCGCATCTCGCCGTTGACGCTCGCCCAGAGCCGCAGCGCCTGCGGATCACGGACCTCGGATGCCGGGACGAACCACGGTCCGCACGGGTTGAAGGTCTCGCAGCTCTTGCCCTTGTCCCACTGACCGCCGCGCTCGAGCTGGAACTCGCGCTCGCTGACATCGTGTGAGAGGACGTACCCGGCGATGCAGTCGGCGGCGCTCTCGACCGAGTCGAGGTAGCGCGCGGTGCGGCCGATGACCACGCCGAGCTCGACCTCCCAGTCCGTCTTCACCGAGCCGCGCGGGATGAGGATGTCGTCGAACGGCCCGACCACGGTCGAGGGGTCCTTCATGAAGACGACGGGTTCCGCCGGAATGTCGGCGCCAGTCTCGGCCGCGTGATCGCGATAGTTCAGCCCCACGCCGACCACCTTGCCGGGCTGCGCGATCGGCGCCGCCCACCGCTCGTCGCCGGTGGGATCGTACGGGCTGAGGGTCGAGGCATCCATCCCCGCCAGGTGCTCGAGCGCACCGTCCTCGTGAAAGCGGCCGTTCAAGTCGCCGAGCTCGGGAGGAACGATGTAGCTCTCACCGTCGATCTCGACGATCACCCGCTCGGAGCCGGGGGCTCCCCGTCGTGCGAATCTCATGCGTCAGCGTCCTTCCCTCGGGTCGTGGCGTGCGCGGTTCGCGCCCGCGTCATGCCGCGACGAGTCTCGCCGCGAAAAGCTCTCGCCACATCTCCTGGGGTGCCGTGGCGAGGTAACGCTGGAGCGTCGATTCGGCCTGCGCGCGCGACCGCACGCCCACCACGACGGACACCACCTCCGGACGCCGCAGCGGGTACGCGAGCGCAGCCGAGGGCAGATCCACGCCGTAGCGCTCGCAGACGTCGGCGATCCGGTGCGCGCGTTCGATCATCGCGTCCGGCGCGCTCGTGTAGTCGTAGCTCGCGCCGGGTGCGGGGCGCGGAACGCTCAGCAGCCCGGAGTTGTAGACGGCCGCGGCCACCACGCCCACTCCGCGTTCGGCCGCGAGGGGCAGCAGCCGATCGGCCGCCGCGTCGTCGAGCAGCGTGTACCGGCCGGCGACCATCACGATGTCGACGTCGCACTTCTCGACGAAGTCGGCGAGCATCGCCGCCTGGTTCATGCCCGCGCCGATGGCCGACACGACGCCCTGGTCGCGCAGCTCGATGAGCGCGCCGACACCGGTGGTCGAAGCGGCATCCCAGTGCTGGTCCGGGTCGTGCAGGTAGGCGATGTCGATGCGGTCCAGTCCGAGACGGGTCAGGCTCTGCTCGACCGAGCGCAGGATGCCATCGCGCGAGAAGTCCCACCGCCGCACGACCGACGCCGGCACGGCGAACCCGTCGTCGTCCGGGCGATCGGCGGTGTCGGGCGAGTCGACGAGGAGCCGCCCGACCTTCGTCGACAGGACGTACTCGTCGCGAGGCCGATCTCGCAGAGCCGCGCCGAGTCGGCGCTCGGACAGCCCGAGTCCGTAGTGCGGAGCCGTGTCGAAGTACCGGATGCCGGCATCCCACGCCGCGTCGACGGCTCCGCGCGCCGTGGCGTCGTCGACCTCGCGGGACAGGTTTCCGATCTGCGCCCCGCCGAAACCGATCTCGGTCAGGACCGGCGTCCTCGCCGTCGATCGCGTCTGCATCTTCGCCTCCGTCAGGGAACGTCGCATCTGTCGCTCCGATCGAACAGTAACATATGATGTATGTTCTTTGAGGGTTCGAGTTGAGCCCCTCCAGCAGGAAGTCAAGGGCGATATGAAGGTCACCGGTTATCGCGTGCTCCGCACGTTCCGCGAATGGGGACGCCCCATCGGCGACGTGAATGGACACATCGCGTCGGGCATCACCGAGGAAGCGGTCGTGCTGGTCGACACCGACGCCGGCATCACCGGTGTCGGCACGGGGCACGCCGCCGATCTCGCCCGCCTCTTCCCCGCCATCGAGGGCCAGGACCCGCGTGCGGTGACCGCACTCTACGACCGCATGCTCGCCCGGGTCTTCAAGGCCGGTCACGCCGGCGCCACGTTCGGCAGCATCGGCGCGTTCGACATGGCCCTGTGGGACATCAAGGCCAAGGCCGCCGGCGAGCCCCTGTGGCGCCTGCTCGGGGGTCGCGACCGCTTCGTCACCGGGTACGCCTCCGGCCTCGACATCGCCCTCTCCGACGAGGAGCTCGCCGCGTTCTACGCGCAGATGGCCGACCTCGGCTTCAGCAGCGGCAAGCTCAAGGGCGGACGCGACCTCGACGCCGACCGTCGTCGCCTGCACATCGTGCGCGATGCCATGGGCCGCAACTCCCGTCGACCGGCGGTGATGTTCGACGCCAACGAGTCGTGGAACCTCAAGCAGGCAGTCCGCTACATCAGCGAGCTCGAGCGCGACATCGACCTGACCTGGGTCGAAGAGCCCCTGCGGCGGTGGGACGCCGAGGGCCACGCACGGCTCTCCCGCAGCATCCGCGCGGCCGTCGCCACGGGCGAGAACCTCTCGGGCCTCGAGCAGTTCCGTCCGATCATGGATGCCGGGGGCGTCGACGTCGTGCAGGTGGGGTGCACGTGGGGCGTGACGCACTTCCTCCGCGTCGCCATCCTCGCCCACGGGCGCGACCTTCCGATCAGCCCGGTCGGGGTGACCGCGAACCAGGCCGTCGCCCACGCCGCGCTCGCGGTCCCGAACCACCTGAGCGCCGAGGTGCGGGACCTCGGGGCACCGTTCGGCCTGCGGATCGACCAGCACTTCGCCGACGGCGGCATCGTCCTCGGCGACACTCCCGGACACGGCGTGAGCGTCGACGAGGCTCTCATCGCCGAGGGCGGCGACCGCGGGGCGAGCTGGCTCGTGGGCGCGGGGCCGCACGTGCGCCCCGACCGCGCGGGACTCCGGCTCGTGCCCGAAGTCGACCGCGACGAGCGGCCCGAGGGCCGGATCACGCGCGACTAGGCTGACCGCATGAGTGAGGAGACCGCGCCCACCGGCATCACGTCGGCCCTGCGCAGCTTGACGCCGCGCACGCCGACCGCCCGGCTCGGGGTCGCCGTGGTGCACGACCTGGTCGAGGCGATCGTCAAGGGTGACGTTCCCCCCGGCGACACGCTGCCCCCCGAGGAGAAGCTGGCCCAGCACTTCGCCGTCAGCCGGACGGTCATCCGCGAGTCGGTGAAGCGGATCGAGGAGAAGGGGCTCATCAGCGTCGCCCCCGGCCGCGGCACGACGGTGCAGCCCAAGACCTCGTGGAACGTCCTCGATCCCGTGGTCCTCGCCGTGCTGCTGGAGAACGATTCTTCGCTCGGCGTGCTCGATGAGATCTCGGTGATCCGCGCCGCCCTCGAAGGGTCGATGTCGGCGGCGACCGCCCAGCACGGCACGCCGGAGCAGATCGCTCAGATCACGGCATCCCTGGCGCGCATGGAGGAGTCGGTCGAAGACCCCGAGGTCTTCCCCGACGCCGACCTCGACTTCCACTTCCTCGTCATGACGCTGTCCGGAAACGAGCTCGCGAGCAGCATCACGAAGATCCTGTTCTCGCGCGCGCGCCAGTCGGCCCGTTTCGTCGGCAATCAGTCCACCGACGCGTTCCACATCACGCTCGAGGAGCACCGGCGCGTCCACGACGCCATCGCGGCCGGCGACCCGGTCGCGGCCGAAGCCGCGATGCGCGCGCACATCCTCGACGCGTGGCAGCGCCGACGCTTTCCCACCGCTCGCGAGCGCTGAGCGCACCCGGCGGTCACCGCCCCGGAGCGCTGAGCGCACCGGCATCCGGGGTCAGTCAAGGTGCCACGCCTCGGTCATGATCTGCCAGTTCGGCTCCGACCCGACGTCGTCGAACGGCACCTGGCAGGGACCGGTGAGGGCCCACCACTCCTGCGTCACCGGGTCGGCGGCCATCTTCGCGTCGTCGGCGGCGAGATCGTCGCCGACGTACTCGTAGTAGCCGAACAGCACGTCCCCGCGGACGAAGATCGTGAAGTTGCGGATGTTCCCCTCGCGGAGCGTCTGCTCCACGCCGGGCCACACCGCGCGGTGGAGAGCGAGATACTCGTCGCGCTTCTCCGGCACCATCCGGCAGACCATCCCCACCCGCAGCACGCTCACTCCTTGGTCCCGCCGGCGGTCATGCCGGTCACGAGGAAGCGCTGCGAGAACAGGAAGATGACGAGCACCGGCAGCACCGACACCAGGGTCGCGAGCGCGAGCACGGGGAGCTCGATCGTCACGGACCCCGCCGACGTCGGGTTGAACAGCGGCACGTTGGAGAGCAGCTCGGCCAGGCCGACCTGGATCGGAGCGCGACGCCCCGGCACCATGACGAACGGCAGGAAGTAGTTGTTCCAGTTCCCCACGACGTTGAAGAAGCCGACGAGCGCGATGACCGGAGTCGCCAGCGGCATCGCCACGCGCCAGAAGACCCGCCACTCCCCCGCGCCGTCGATGCGGGCGGCATCCAGGAGATCCTTCGAGATGCTCGTCGAGAAGTAGATGTACGTCAGGTACACGCCGAAGGGGAAGAACGAGAAGGGCAGGATCACGGCGAGCGGATTGCCGATCAGCCGCACCGCGCTCAACTCGAGGAAGGTCGGCAGCACCAGGGCCGTGCTCGGGATGAGCATGACCACGAGGGTCACCGCCAGGAGCGTCCGACGCAGCCGGAAGTCGATCATCGCGAGGGCGTAACCGGCGGGGATGGTCACGAGCAGCGTCAGGATCAGCGCGCCACCGGTGTACAACGCGGCGTTGCCGAGCCACGTCCAGACGATGCCGTTCTGGAAGGCCATGAGGGCGTTCCAGTTGTCGGCCAGGGTCGAGAAGGCCCCGAAGTCGAAGGGCCCGTTCAGGAGGAGCTCGCGCGGCGTCTTCGTCGGCGCCAGCAGCAGCCAGACGAGCGGCAGCAGGAAGAACACGACGAAGAACAGGGCGATGACGACGACGAGGGCCCGGCCGAGCCATTCGCCGGGCGTCATCCGCCGCCGACGCGTGCGGGCAGCCAGGGCGCGCTCGTCGGCGCGCAGCAGGGTCGCGGTTTCAGTCGCGCTCAAAGAGTCCTCCTCGGAAGACGAAGAAGGCAGCCAGGATCAGGGCGACGGCCAGAAGGATGAGGGAGATCGCGGCCGAACCGTTGAAGTCGTTCTGCCGGAAGGCGTAGAGGTAGGCGAGCTGGTTCAGCGAGTAGTCCTGCGGGACGACGCCCTTGCTCGCCTGGGAGAGCACACGCGGCTCGACGAAGAGCTGACTTCCCGCGGCGATCGACATCACGACCATGTACGAGATCCACTTCCGCAGCAGCGGCAGCTGGATGTACCAGGCGGTCTGAATCGGCCCGGCGCCGTCGATGCGGGACGCCTCCATGATCTCGGGGCTGATGTTGTTCAAGGCGCCGTACATGATGACGATCCACTGGCCCGCACCCGTCCAGAACGAGACGATCGTGAAGATCACGGGCAGGTTGTCGAGCGAGACCGTGGCCACGAAGGAGTCGAAGCCGAGGCCTCGCAGGATGCCGGACACCGGGCTCACGCTGGGGTCGAGCAGGAACAGCCACAGCAGCACGCTGGACGCCCCCGCGAGCGCTCCCGGGATGTAATAGACGAACCTCACCGACGTGGACAGCCACCGCGACGCGAAGTTGTGCACGATGAGCGCGAGCAGCACGACGAACACGATCTGGAAGATCAACCAGATCACGAGGTACGCCGAGACGTGCTGGACCGCCGGCCAGAAGCGGTAGTCGCCGAAGACGCGGGCGAAGTTGTCGAGGCCGGCGAAGCTCCCCGCCTTGGTGAACGCGAGATACACCGCGTACAGGGCCGGGCCGAGGCCGAACAACAGCAGCAGGATGCCGTACCCCGAGCTGAAGGCGTACGCCATCGCGGACTGGGAACGGTTCGGGTTTCGACGCCGTTGCTCGCCTCTCCGCCGGCGCGTTTCCGCGCCGGCGGAGAGGGGCGTCATCGTGGAAGTGACGATGGCCTGGCCTTTCGTGGGATCGAGCGGGGTCAGCGAGTGACGGTGTAGCCCTGCACCTGGGCTTCGTTCAGGATCTCGGCCTGCCAGTCGGCGGTGACGTCACCGATGGACTTGCCCGCGGCGAGTGCCGGCAGGACGACCTTGCTGTAGGCGGTCTCGGCACTGAAGCTCGGGAATCCCCAGCCGCTCCACACCTCTCCGGCGGCGTCGATCACGTTCTTCTCGAAGTCGCCGACGAAGTAGCCGTCCGCGGCCTGCTTGGCGATCCACTTCTCACCAGCTGCGGCGTAGGCCGGGTATCCGGGCGCGAGGTCGACCTGGTACTCGTCGGAGCTGGTGGCGAACTCCATGAAGGTCTTCACGGCATCCAGGTTCTTCGAGTGGCTCGATGCGAGCCACGTTCCGCCACCGACGTTACCGGTCCCGACGTCCTCGCCCTCCCAGTGCAGCGGGGTGCCCGCACCGAGCTGACCGGCGGGGACGTTGAGGCTGTCGGGGTTCTGGAACAGCGCGCCCGTGAACCACACCGGTCCCGGCATGCCGAGGACCTTGCCCTGCGCTTGCTGGATGAAGTCGGAACCGAACACCGAAGCCGTCGACAGTGTCTTGTTCGCCACCATGTGGTCGAGCAGGTCGGTCATCTTCTCCGAGTTCTCGGCCCCGAAGTCGGACGTGAAGTCGTTGCCGTCGAGCTGGAAGATCGGCGCCTGCGCACCCCAGTAGTAGACGTACGACCCGAGGAAACCGTCCCCGACCGAGCCCAGCAGGTAGCCGGGGTGCTCCTGGGCGACGCGGTCGCTCAGCTGCTCGTACTCCTCCCACGTGGTGGGCACCTGGTAGCCGAACTGGTCGAACAGCGACTTGTCGTACCAGAACACGACCTGCGCGAGGTCGTTGCGCAGCCCGTAGGTGGTGCCGTCGATGGTCAGGGGATCGAGGGACCCCGGCGTGAACCCGGCGAGGAAGTCGTCGTCGAACCAGCCCTTGTTCACCGGGGCGGCGAACGCCTGCTGGCCGTTGGACTCCTTCGAGGCCCAGGGCGCGTCGTTGTTCTGCGTCGAGAACACCACGTCGGGCCAGCCCTCACCGGCCTGGTCGAACAGCGCGATGCGCGTCTGGAGGCTCGCCGAGCCGCTCGCGTTGCCGTCGTACGTCTCGGCGTTGATCTGAATGTCGGGGTGCGCCTTCTTGAAGGCATCGATGATCGGCTCGCGAGTGGCATCCACCCACACGGTGATCGGGCTGCCGGCCTCCTGCTCGGCCTGCGTGAAGCCGAGGGAGGTGTCTCCGCCACCGGCGCCGGGGCTGCAGGCGCTCAGAGCGACCGCGGTCACCCCCGCCAGGGCCAAGGCTCCGAATCGGGCGAAACGGATGAAGCGACGGTGCTGTGTTGCCATTTCCAGTCCTCACATGGTCGACGTCGTTGACGACTCACCGCGATGCGGCGCGCTTTCATTAGATCATACATGTGACCTATGAGGAAAACCCCCGTACAGTGAAGGAGCGGATGCCGATTCCATCCGCTCTCACTGGAGAGGACCCGCCGTGCGCGCACTTCACTACATCTCGGCTCGAACCGTCGACCCCGTAGACATCCCGCCGGAGGCACCCGCCGCGGGGCAGGTCCAGATCCGCGTGGCTTACACCGGCCTCTGCGGCACCGACCTGCACGTCTTCCACGGCGACATGGACGCCCGCGTCCAGCGACCGCTCGTCTTCGGCCACGAGATGAGCGGCGTCGTCACCTCCGTCGGCGACGGCGTGGACGAATGGATGCCAGGAGACCGCGTCACCGTGATGCCGTTGGACTGGGACGGCACGTGCCCCGCCTGCCGCGCCGGCAACGAGCACATTTGCCAGAACCTCGACTTCATCGGGATCGACTCCCCCGGCGCTCTGCAGGAGCTCTGGAACGTCCCGGCATCCACCGTCGTCCGCCTGCCCGACGACCTCGACCTGCGCGAGGGAGCGCTGGTGGAGCCGGTGGCCGTCGCCGTCCACGACGTGCGCCGCTCCGAGCTGTCCGCGGGAGACACCGCGGTCGTCATCGGCGGTGGCCCCATCGGCGTGCTCATCGCGAGCGTCGCCCGGCACGCCGGAGCCGATGTCGTGGTCATCGAGCCGGATGCCGGACGCCGGGGCACGATCGAGGACCTCGGGTTCCGCACGCTCGACCCCCGCGCGACCGACCAGGCCGCCTGGGTCGAGGAGTGGACCGCCAGGGCCGGCGCGGACGTGGTGTTCGAGGTGTCGGGTGCGGCCGCCGCCGTGCGGGGGATGACCGCGCTGGCGAAGGTCCGGGGCACGATCGTCGTGGTCGCCATCCACTCGCAGCCCCGCGAGGTCGACCTGCAGCGCATCTTCTGGCGCGAGCTGCGCCTGCTCGGCGCGCGCGTCTACCAGCGCCGCGACTTCGAGACCGCCGTCGAGCTCCTGGCGGGCGGCGCGATCCCCACCGACACGCTGATCACCGATGTCGTGCCGATGGAGAAGACCGCCGACGCCTTCGCCGCGCTCGAAGCCGGTCAGGCGCTGAAGCTTCTCGTCGCGGTCGGCGGCGACCGGTGAGCGTCAGCCTGTTCGACCTGTCCGGTCGTACCGCCCTCGTCACCGGCGCGAGCCGCGGCATCGGCCTGGCCATGGCATCCGCTCTCGCCGCGGCGGGCGCCGACGTCATCGCCGTCAGCACGAAGGAGGCCGGAGAGGACAGCGACATCGCGACCGCGGTAGGCGACAGCGGACGGGCGTTCACGTCGTTCGCATGCGACTTCTCCGACCGGGCCGCGGTGCTCGCGCTCATCGACCACCTGCGCGGTCGGCGGATCGACATCCTCGTCAACAATGCGGGCACGATCGAGCGCGCCCCGGCGGTCGAACATCCGACCGCCCTGTGGGAGCGAGTGATCGAGGTCGACCTCACAAGCCCGTTCCTCCTCACTCAGGCCGTCGCGGCGGGAATGCTCGAGCGAGGGTCCGGCAAGATCGTGTTCACGGCCTCCCTGCTGAGCTTCCAGGGCGGCATCAACGTCCCCGGCTACGCCGCGGCGAGGTCGGGCATCGCGGGACTCACCAAGGCCCTGTCCAACGAGTGGGCCGCGCGGGGCGTCAACGTCAACGCGATCGCCCCCGGCTACATCGCGACCGACAACACCGCCCCGCTGCGCGCGGATGCCGACCGTTCGCGCAGCATCCTGGAGCGGATCCCGGCGGGACGCTGGGGCGAGGGCTCGGATCTCGCCGGGGCGACGGTGTTCCTGGCATCCGCCGCCTCGGACTACGTGAACGGCATTGTGCTCCCCGTCGACGGCGGGTGGCTCGGCCGATGAACGACTGGCTGCGCGCGTTCCCCATCGTCCCGGTGATCGTGTGCGACCGCCCCGAGCTCGCGGTCGACCTCGCGCACGCCCTGCACGACGGTGGCGTGGACTGCGCCGAGATCACGCTGCGGACGCCGCGTGCGCTGGACGTGCTCGCCGCGATGACCGCGGCGGCTCCGCCGGGATTCGTCGTGGGGGCCGGCACGGTGCTCGAGGCCGCGCAGGTCGACCGCGTCGCCGACGCCGGCGCGGCGTTCGTCGTCAGCCCCGGATTCGACGACGACGTCGTCGACCACGCCCGGACGCGGGGGCTTCACGTCCTGCCCGGTGTGGCGTCGGCGACCGAGGTGCAGCGCGCCCGACGCGCGGGCCTCTCGGCGGTGAAACTCTTCCCGGCCGACCTCCTCGGAGGGCCGGCCGCGATCAATGCGCTGGCCGCGGTGTTCGCCGACACCGGCTTCGTGCCGAGCGGCGGCGTCGGACCGCACAACGCCGCCGACTACCTCGCGCACCCCGCGGTGCCGGCCGTGAGCGGCAGTTGGCTCGCTCCGCGCGCCGAGATCGCGACGGGAGACCTGTCGCGCGTCGCCGAGCGGAGCCGGGCGGCGATGCAGCTGCGGGCGGCGTCGTGAGCGCCGCGGTCGTCACGTTCGGCGAGACCATGGCACTGTTCCGCCCGACCGACCCCGCCGAGGGCGAGAATGCCACCGACTACCGCCTGTCGTTCGGCGGCGCCGAGAGCAATGTGGCCGTAGGGGTCGCGCGGCTGGGCGGCCGCGCGGTGTGGATGGGACGCCTGGGTGATGACGTCGCGGGGCGACGGATCTGCAGGGAACTGCGCGCCGAGGGCGTCGAGCTCCGCGTCACCGTCGACGCCGAGGCATCCACCGGCTCGATGATGAAGACCGAGATCGCTCCGGGGCGGGTGGGCGTGCAGTACTGGCGTGCGGGCAGTGCCGGCAGCCGGCTGCACCCCGACGACCTCGACCTCGCGCCGCTCACCCCCGCCACGGTCCTGCACGTGACCGGGATCACCCCCGCGCTCTCGGCATCCGCGTCCACCGCGGTCGACGCGGCGATGTCAGCCGCACGCGCCGCCGGCGCGACGGTGTCGTTCGACGTCAACCACCGGCCTTCGCTCTGGCGCGGGCGAGATGCCTCCGCGGTGTACCGGCGGCTCGCCGCGCAGTCCGACATGGTGTTCGCCGGCCGCGAGGAGGCGGCGCTCCTCGTCGGCGAGAGGCCCGACGACGAGCTGATGGATGCCATTGCGGCGCTGGGCCCGTCGACGGTCGCACTCAAGCGCGGCGCCGACGGGGCGACGGTCCTCGCGGAGGGACGGCTGCTGCACCGACCGGCGTGGCCCATCCACCCCGTCGACACAGTCGGCGCGGGCGACGCCTTCGTGGCGGGATACCTCGCGGAGAGCCTGCGCGGAGCGCCTCTCGAGAGCCGCATCGACACGGCGGTGGCCGCGGGCGCATTCGCCTGCCTCGGCCGCGGGGACTGGGAGAGCCTCCCGCACCGCCGCCAGCTCGAGCTCCTCGCGGCGGGAGACGGCGACCCCGTCGTGCGCTGACGCGCCGCCGGACACGGGCGTGCCCCCTCGCTCCGCGGAACGAGGGGGCACGCCCCTTCGTCAGTTCAGCGTGAACACCGTCGACTGGCTGTTGCCGGCGACGTCGAACACGACGAGCGTGTTCTCTCCGCGGACCGCGCCGAAGACGCCGGGCGCAACGAAGTTCACGTCGGACCAGGGCGCGTTCGCCAGATCCTTCACGACCCCGTTGAGTTCGACCCGGTCGACGCGGCCGGCGTCGTACAGCTTGAAGCTCACCCGGTCGTACGACTCCCCGGTGGCGACGGTGAAGTTCGTGCCGTCCTTCACGGTCACCGTCGGCGCGGTCGCGTCGATCGTGAACGCGAACGTTCCGGTCGCCGAGACGTTGCCCGCACGGTCGTGCGCGTTGTACTTCAGCTGGTACTGCCCGTCCGGCAGCGACACCGACGCCGTGTGCGTCGCCTCGCGCGCTTCGTCCGCAACCGTCGTCTGCGTGCTGCGCACGAGCGTGCCGCCCTGGTAGACGTTGGCCACGATCTGCGACAGACCGCGGTCATCGGTCGCGTCGACCCGGAGGTCGAGCGTGCGCGACGGACCCGCGGCGGTCGGCGCGACGAGCGTCGCCGTCGGCTTCACGTCGTCGCGGGCGATGCGCAGGTCGCTGAACACGTTGAGAGCCGAGCGGCCCGCATCGTGCGACGACGAGAAGATCCCGGCATCCTGCACCGCGGCTGCTCCCGTCAGGGTGACCGTCGAGCCGATCTGCGCGTAGTTGGTCCCATCGAACGAGTACCAGGCGCTCACCTGATCACCGCTGCGGTCGAGCTTCACCCACACCGGGCGGAACGTGTTCACGTTCACCGCGGCCGAGCTCTCGACGTAGCCGTCGCCGTTGGCATCCCAGTGGAAGACGACGCCGTTGCGCGGAGTGACGGCCACGAGCGCGTACCCGGCGGACGCCCCCGGCTGATCGATGTCGTTGCGGATCATCACGCCCGACTTCGCCCAGGCGTTCGCGTCGCCGACGGTGTCGACGCGCGCGGACACGCTGGACACCGCGTTCACGGCGTCCTTCTGGAAGATGGAGCCGTACGCGTCGTCGCGCTGACCCCCGCCGCCCCACACGTCCGCGCCCTGCGCACGGATGGCGAAGTGGCCGTCCGACTGAGCGAAGTGCGAACTGTTCGCCGACGCCGCCGTGGTCGTGAACGGTGCACCGACCTGCTCGCCCGTGTCACCGCACGCGGCGTCCTCGGTGAACAGCGTGGCGTTCAGTGCGGTCCGCCTCTCGGGAGCGACCCCGGCCTGGCAGATGACCTGGCGCGCGGCATCCGGCCAGTTCAGTCCCGACACCTGCACGTTGTCGACGAGCCTGTTGCGGTTCGCCTCGAGGTTCGGCGTCTGGGTGCCGCCGGAGTTGTACCAGTTCTGCGTGATGAGGTTGTCGCTCGTGTTCGTGGCGTTGTAGGCGTTGGTGAACACCCACGGATTCGTGCCCTGGAGCACGTTCTGCCGGTAGATCGTCGAGCGCGTGCCCTCGTCGAGGTACAGTCCGACGCCGGAGACGTTGTAGAGGTAGTTCCGCTCCGTCACCGACCCGGGGCTGGCCGACAGGTTGTAGATCGACCCGCCGTCGGCGAACTGCGACTTCGTGTTGTGCACGAGGTTGCCGGCGACGAGGTTGTCCTTGAGCGTCGTGGGCGTCTCGTAGCGGGTGTTCCAGTTGTAGTACCCGCGCTTGGTGTACTCCCCCGAGCCACCGGCGTCGTTCATACCCCAGCCGTATCCGGTGTCGATGCCGTCGTACGCGACGTTGGCGACCTCGTTGTTCTGGATGCGCGCGTTGGTCACGTACGTGCTGAGGATGCCGGAGTTGTCCTTGTACTCCACGGCCGCGCGCGTCACGGTGTTCTGCTCGACCGTGATGTCGCGGTTGATCATCCGCGCGTCGTCAGGGTGGTGCGCCTCGGGACGGTTGCCGCCCACGAACACGCCGTGACCGCCCACCTCGGTGAAGCGGTTGCCGATGACCTGGATGTTCTGTGCACCGAGGCCCACGCCGCTCAGCGCGGCGTTGGTGTCGTTGCCGATCCCGAGCGCCGACGACCCGAGCCCGACGAACAGGTTGTCCTCGAATCGAACACCGGATGCCGCGGACACCTGCACCGCGGCCGGTTGCTGACACCAGCCGGTCCGCGCGCGTTCGAACTGTTCGCATCCACGCGAGCAGCTGGTGAACGCGTCGGCCGGTCGGTAGTCGTAGTGGCCCTTGATGTAGGAGCCGTTCTGCTGCGTCGCGTACCCGTCGGTGCTCGGCCCGAGCCACGATGTGCCCGTGAACGTGATGCCCTGGAACGCGAGGTTCTTCAGGGGTTGGTCGTACGTGCCACCGACGCTGAGCAGCACCTCGACCCGCGGGAGTTCGACGTCGAGGTCGTTGGGGTCCACGCCGTCACCGGGCTTGTAGTAGAGCTTCCCGCCATCGGGATCGATGTACCACTCGTTCATCTGGTCGATGAACGCTAGGGAGTTCGAGAGCCAATAGGTGGAACCGCCCAGGAGGGCGAACTGCGGGGTGTCCCATCCCCAGGTGTTGTTCTCCCACGCCGGCTGGACCATCGTCAGCTTCGAGTTCGCGATGCTCGCCACCGGCGAGTACCGGTAGGTGAAGTCGCCCTTCGCCTCGAACTCGATGCGATCGGGCTGCGGGACGTCGTTGAGGAACGCGAGGTCGGGGTTCTTCAGCGTGATCCCGGACTCGTCGAGCGCGAGATCGGCGCCGGCGACCTGGCGCTGCGCGCGCTGGGCGTAGACACCGTTGACGTAGAGCTGACGGGTGTCGACGCCCTGCGGGGTGTCGGCCACCCAGATGCCGGCGTCCCCGTCGTGCACGCGCCATCCCGATACCCGGTCGGCGCCCGAGATCACGGGGTGGGCGCCGCTGGCGGCGGTCCAGCGCACGGAACCGCCGTCACCGCCCGCGTCTTCGGGGCGGAACTGCAGCGGCTCGTCGATCCGATACTCCCCGTCGGCGAGCTCGACGACGACATCGGCGCGACCGTCGGCGACGAGATCGCGGACGCGGTCCTTCGCCGTCGGCAGGTCGCAGGGCTTGCCTGGGGAGCAGACGGAACCCGAGCCGTCCGGCGAGACGTGGAGGGTCCGGGCTTGGGCGGCGACGGCGGGACTGGCGAGGGCGAGGGATGCCGCGAGGGCTCCGATCACCGCCAGTGCGCCGCCACGGAGGGGGCTTGTCTTCACGGGGGGGTCCTGTCGAGGAGGGGGATGTCCCGGACGCGCGACTCGCGGTTTCGATCACGGCCTTGTGAACGGGGTGTGCGGCTGCACGCTAAACATCATATGAATGACGTATGAGAATGCAAGCGTTTCCCTGAATGCAGCTTCCCCACTCGCACCCGAAGCGTGACACTCAGTACCACCATGCGCGATACTGAGTACATGAGCACCGACGCCCAGCCCCGCACACTCCCCGGCGAGCGCATCGCCTCGTACGACCTCCTCGGCCGCCGCGACACCGACTACTACGCCGTGTTCGCCGACATCCCCGACGCCGACCGCGACGCATGGGACCGCGCCAAGACCTTCGTCGACGAGGTCGGCACCCGCATGCAGGGCGAATGGGATGCCGCGACCTACCCGGTCGAGCTGCTCCGGCGCATGGGCGAGCTCGAGCTGTTCACCGACGGCATCGAGCACCCCGAGCTCCCGGCATCCACTCCGCTCGCGGCGGGCCTCGTGAACATGGAGGTCTCGCGGGGCGACGGGTCCCTCGCGACGGCCCTCGCCGTGCAGGGCGGCCTGGCGCTTCGCACGCTCGCGCTGTTCGGCTCCCCCGAGCAGCAGGCGCGCTGGCTGAAGCCGCTCGCCCAGGGCACGGTGCTCGGCGCCTTCGCGCTCACCGAGCCCGATCACGGCTCCGACTCCGTCTCGCTCGAGACGACAGCGACCCGCACCGACGACGGCTGGTCGCTGTCGGGCACGAAGAAGTGGATCGGCAACGGCGCGTCCGGCGGCGTCACCTTCGTCTGGGCCCGCGTGGATGCCGAGGGCGACGCCGACCACGATCAGGTCCGCTGCTTCCTGGTCGAGCAGGACACCCCGGGATACACGGGCACCGTCATCACGGGCAAGGCGTCGCTGCGTGGCATCCATCAGGCCCACATCGCGCTCGACGACGTTCGTCTTCCCGCGGATGCCGTGCTCCCGGGCACGCACACCTTCAAGGACGCGTCGACCGTGCTCTTCGCCACGCGTTCGGGCGTCGCGTGGTCGGCGCTGGGCCACGCGACCGCCTGCTACGAGGCCGCGCGGACATATGCCACCGAGCGCATGCAGTTCGGTAAGCCCCTCGCGAAGTTCCAGATGGTGCAGGAACGCCTCACGCAGATGCTCGACGAACTCACCGCCATGCAGCTCTTCTGCCGTCGGCTCGCGGACCTCGAGACCTCCGGCGGGCTGCGTCCCACCCAGGCCTCGCTCGCGAAGTACCACAACACCCGCGCCGCCCGCCGGATCGCGGCGATCGCGCGCGACCTCCTCGGCGGCAACGGCATCCTGCTCGAGAACGGCGTCATGCAGCACATGGCCGACATCGAAGCGATCCACACGTACGAGGGGACCGAGAGCGTGCAGGCGCTGCTGCTCGGCCGCGACATCACCGGGATGAGCGCCTTCGTCTGATCCCGGATGCCACGCCCCCGGCGAGTAACCACCGTCGGGGTCGTGCGCAACCGGCCCACCCATGTCGGTGGCGTTCGCTACCTTCTGACCATGGGCCTGTTCTCTCGCCATCCTGCCGCTCGCGACGCCGTGACCACCGTCGCCCAGACCGTGCAGGCGCCACCGCGCAGCCTCTGGGCCGACGGCTTCGGGCGTCTGGCCGTGCGTGCCGTGCAGATCATCGTCGTCGTGCTGCTCGTCGCCGGGCTCATCTGGGGCATCCAGCAGCTGACACTCGTCATCATCCCGCTGATCCTCGCGCTGATCTTCGCGTCGGCGTTCGGGCCGGTGACGATGTGGCTGCGCCGCAAGGGCGTCCCCGCGGTGATCGCCACCCTGCTGACGCTTCTCTCGGTCGTGGTGGTCCTCGGGCTCCTCGGGTGGCTCGTGGTGAGCGCCGTCATCGACCAATGGCCCAAACTCAGTACTCAGGCGACGCAGGGCTTCAAACAGGCCCAGGAGTGGTACCACACGCTGCCGTTCGCCATCTCGCAGGAGCAGGTCGACCAGGCGGTCCAAGGCATTCAGGGCTTCGTCACGAGTTCCGACTTCGGTAACAGCGCCCTGGCCGGTGTCAACGCGATCGCCTCCTTCGCCACCGGCTTCGTGCTGATGGTCGTGATCCTGTTCTTCTTCCTCAAGGACGGCCCGCGCATGTGGGAGTTCGTCCTCCGCCCCCTCCACGGCTCGGACTACGACCGCGCCCGCCGCATCGGCGACAAGACCGTCACCGTGCTCGGCTCGTACGTCCGCGGCACGGCCTCCGTCGCCGCGGTCGACGCGATCGGGATCGGCATCGGTCTGCTCATCCTGCAGGTGCCGCTCGCGCTACCGCTGGCGGTCCTCGTCTTCCTTCTCGCGTTCATCCCGATCGTCGGGGCCGTGACCGCCGGCATCCTCGCTGCCCTCGTCGCCCTCGTGACGAACGGGTGGGTCGTCGCGCTGATCGTCGTCGGCATCGTCGTGCTCGTGAACCAGCTCGAGGGCAATTTCCTGCAGCCGGTGCTCATGGGCCGCTCGATGAAGCTGCACTCGTTCGTGGTGCTCGTCGTCCTGGCCGGTGGAACCGCGATCGGCGGCATCCTCGGGACCCTCCTCGCCGTGCCGCTCACCGCCGTCGCGTGGGGCATCATCACCGTCTGGAACGGTGATGACCAGCCCGCCGAGTGGGCGCGGCGCAAGAAGCGCCGGAACCCCGTGCCGCTCGCCGGCGACGAGAGCGAGGGCTGAGCCGATGCCGTACGACATCCCCGCGCCGATGCTGGCGAAGGCCGTGCCCGACGTGCCCGAACCGGGCAAGGTCGCGGGCGGGCTGTCGTACGAGCCGAAGTGGGACGGATTCCGCGCGCTCGTGTCGTGGGACGGCACCGACGTCGAGATCGGCAGCCGCGGCGCGAAGCCGCTGACCCGCTACTTCCCCGAGCTCGTCGAGGCGTTCGCCCGGCTCCTGCCCGAGCCGTGCCTCATCGACGGCGAGGTGGTCGTGGCCCGCGGCGAGGCGGGCGCGCAGCGCCTCGACTGGGAGGCGCTGTCGCAACGCATCCACCCCGCCGCCTCGCGCGTGAAGCTGCTGTCGGAGGAGACCCCGGCGATGTTCATCGCGTTCGACCTCCTCGCCCGCGGCGACCGCGATCTGCAGGACGCGCCGTTCACGGAACGCCGAGCACAGCTCGTCGACCTCCTCGGCTCGGTCCCCCACCCCGTGCACGTGACGCGCACCACCGACGATCCCGACCTCGCGCGCCGCTGGCTCGCCGAGTTCGAGGGCGCCGGGCTCGACGGCGTCGTCGCGAAGCCGCTGACCCAGCCGTATGCGCCGAACAAGCGCACGATGTTCAAGATCAAGCACGCCCGCACGGCCGACGTCGTCGCGCTGGGATACCGGATCCACAAGTCGGGTCAGGGCGTCGGGTCGCTGCTCGTTGGGCTGTTCGACGGAGCCGGGCGTCTGCACGGTGTGGGCGGCGTCTCCGCGTGGACCGACAAGCGCCGCCTCGAACTCATCGACGAGCTCGCGCCGCTCGTCGAGCGGGATGCCGAGGGCGAAGCGGTCGTCGGCGAGACCGATCGCTCGAGGTTCTCGGCATCCAAGGATGTGTCGTTCGTCCGGCTCCGCCCCGAACGCGTGCTCGAGGTGCGGTACGACCAGCTCGAGGGCACGCGCTTCCGCCACACCGTGCAGTTCGAGCGCTGGCGCCCCGATCGCGATGCGATGTCCTGCACCTTCGAACAGCTCGAGACCGTCGGCGCGTACGACCTGGGCGACGTCCTGAACTGACGCCGGCGCGGCTACTCCGCCGGGTTCTTCGCCCGCGAGGGCTGCACGCGCGGCGGCTCCCCCGGCATCTTGGGGAACTCCGGCGGGAACGGCAGCTCGCCGAGCCCCGCGTCGAGGTCGCGCTGCCACCACTCGAGCAACGTGTCGATGCGGCCGGGTGCGGCCCCGAACCCCGCCCACGGATCGCCGACGGCTGCCAACCTCTCGGGCACCGAGCGGACCGTGAAGGCCGTGGGGTCCACGGCATCCAGTTCGTCCCAGGTCACCGGTGTCGACACCGTCGCGGCGGGGAGCGCTCGCGGCGAATACGCCCCGGCCATCGTCCGGTCGCGGTTGGCCTGGTTGAAGTCGACGAAGATCCGCTCCCCGCGCTCCTCCTTCCACCAGTTCGTGGTGACGGCATCCGGCATCCGTCGTTCCAGCTCGCGCGCCGCGGCGATCACCGCGTGCCGGACATCGAGGAACTCGTGCGTCGGCTCGATCGGGCAGAACACGTGCAGTCCGCGGTTGCCGCTCGTCTTCGCCCACGCGTCGAGGCCCGCCTCGCGCAGGACCTTGCGAAGCTCGTGCGCCGCGACGACCGCCTCGGCGAACCCGGTGCCGGGCTGCGGGTCGAGGTCGATCCGCAGCTCGACGGGATGGTCGGGGTCGCTCGCGAGCGAGGCCCACGGGTGGAACACGATCGTGTTCATCTGCGCCGCCCAGACCGCCGAGCCGATCTCCGTCAGGACGAGCTGTGGATGCCGCCGCCCGCTGTTGTACGTCACGGTCACCGCCTCGACGAACGACGGCGACCCCTTCGGCGGGTTCTTCGAGAAGAAGCTCTCCCCGCCCACGCCGTCCGGGAAGCGCTCGAGTGAGACCGGGCGGTTGCCGTTGGCCGCGAGGAACGGCTCGGCGACGGCGATGAGGTACTCCGCGAGCTCGCGCTTCGTGATGCCCACCTCGGGCCACAGCACGCGGTCGGGGTTGGAGACGCCGATCTCGCGATCGCCGTCGGGCCCGGGAACGGTGAGCGTGATACGCGGGGATGCCATGCCCCGACGCTAACGGTCGGGGCGGGCCATGTCTGCCCCGTTGCCCCTGCCCGGGGTGTGGGCCGATCAGAGGCAGGAACCCGCCGGGAGACGGCGGCATGCCTCGGCCAACGCCTGCCGGGACTCTTCGCGGTCGGGCTGGAGCTGCAGCACACGTTCGAAGGCATCCCGCGCGGCGGCATAGTCGCCGGCGGCGAGCTCAGCGAGTCCCTCCTCGTGGGCGATGCGCGGATTCGCCGGCGACAACGCGCGAGCGGCACGCAGATATGCCCCCGCCGCGGCGAGTTCGCCGCGTTGCAGAGCCACCATCCCGGCTGCCTCCTGCGCCGCCGCCGACGACGGAAGGCGCGCCGCGGCCTCCGTGCTCCAGCGGCTCGCACTGTCGCTCGCTCCGACCATCCCCTGCTCCAGCGCACCGCCGGTGACCTGCGCCGCGATGAGCGGAAGGTCGACGTCCCACGGACGCAGGGACGCGGCCGACGAGAACGCGGAGTCCGCCGCGACCGCGTCGCCCCGGACGGCCGCGGAAACGCCCTTCCACACGAACGCGTCGCCCACCGTCCATGCAAGCAACGCGACCATCCACGCAGCGACCGCGACGGTGCCCAAGATCCGAAGCGCCCGCCAGCGGCGGTCCCACGGCTCCCGAGCCACCAACACGCCGACCGCGACAGCCATCGGCAGGAGCGTCTTCGGCGAGGTCGGGCTCGCCAGGAGCCCGATCGATGCGCCCGCCAAGACGGTCCACGCGCCGATCAAGGCATCGCGGCGGGGGCCCACCGCTCCCCGAACGGCGCGAACACCGCTGAAGAACACGAGCGCCGCACCCACGAGGACGAGCACGACACCCGGGATGCCGGCAACGACCGCCGCCTGCACGAGCAGGTCGTGCGGGGAATCCAGCACATGGTCGGGGGTGACGTTCCGGTACCAGGTGTCGTCGAAGCGCGAGGTGATGGCATCCATGTATCCGTTCAGTCCCACGCCCGTCCACGGATGCGCCCACGCCAGATCGAGCGCGTCGCGCCAGATCACGAGCCGGTCGCCGACCGTTTTGCGGGCGAACCCGTCGGCTCCCAGGAGCCGGTCCCGCGTGAACGGCACCGCCAGGGTGAACCCGACGAGCACGGTAAAGCCCACGGCGGTCCACCCGATCGCCGCCGCGCGGCGCCGCGCGCCCCACACGGCTCGCACGGACAGCACGAGCGCCACGACCGCGAGCCCGAGCAGCGCGGCGCGCGACGCCGACGTCACCACCGCGATGACACCGGCGACCCCACCGACGACCGCCCACCACGCCACGCGTCGAGTGCGCATCCACACGCCAAGAGCGACATGGAACAACCACGCGGCGAAGACGACACCGAGGATGCCTTGGTCGGTGGCATTGCCGGCGAGGGATCCGGGCCGTTCGAGGTCGGTCTCGATCGGCCTGAGCCCGACCGCCTCGAGGACGGCGACGAGGGCGAGGGCGCTGGATGCCACAGTCATCGCCCGGACGATCGCGCGATGAGCGGACGTCGCCGCGCGAGGGCCCGCGAGTCGCGCACCGCACCAGACGGCCGCGAGCAGAACAGCCAGTTCGACGAAGCCCTCGTACCGAGGGGCGCGACCGAAGAACTGAGCGAGGGGCGCTTCCCCCAGCAGCGCACGGAGCGTGAGCGCGAGGGCCACCGCCGCAGCGAGCGCGGCCCACCAGACGGGCACCCGTCCGGTGGGCCGGGCCCACACCGCGAGCCCCACCGCGACGACAGCCGCGATCAGCGTCGGCCAGCCCCAGCGATGGTAGACGCCGGGAAGGACGAGGACCGGCGCCACCCACAACAGGGAGAGCGCAACCTCACCCACACGAGCGGGCGCCGCGTCCGCCCCCCGGGCAGGGGTGGTCGGACGCGACGCCCGGTGTCGTGTCACACTCGGCGTCGCGCGGGGCGGCACAGGAGCAGGACACCCCCGAGGGTGAGCAGAATGCCGAAGGCGGTCAGCGCGATCGGGACCGTGGTACCCGTCGCCGGCAGGGTCTGCGGAGCGGGAGCCGGAGTCGAGGGGGTTCCCCCGCCGGGTGACGCGGGCGAGCCGATCGTGATGGACGCGGACGCCTCCCGCCCACTCCGCTCCCCGATTCCGAACACGCGGTGCTCCCCCGGCACCGCCGTGAGGGGCAGCGTGG
The DNA here is from genome assembly GCF_001619615.1 of Microbacterium sp. T32. Lineage (GTDB taxonomy): Bacteria > Actinomycetota > Actinomycetes > Actinomycetales > Microbacteriaceae > Microbacterium. The sequence continues at coordinate 85,929 of NZ_LQQP01000005.1, read as the reverse complement.
TCGGCAGCCGGAAGTTTCCTTCGGCGTCCGCCACGGCCGTCCCGAGCTGGGTCACCGTGGAGTGCAGTTCGACGCGAACCGTCTCGCCCGGGTCGTACCCCGTCCCCGTGACCACGATCGCCCCACCCGGGAGGGCCGAGGACGAATCCAGGGCGATGGATGCCGAAACGGTACCGGCATCCGCGATCGTGGTGACCGTCGTGTAGCCCGGCTTGATCCCCGTGACCGACACCGTGAGGTGGCCACCGACCTGCGCGGTCGTCGGCGTGTAGACGGCCGACGTCGCGCCCTCGATCGGCTGATCGTCCACCGACCACTGGTAGGTGAGACCGACCGGCTCAGGACCCCAGGTTCCCGGGTTCACCGTGATCGGCGCACCGCTCAACGCCGGCCCCGACAGTGAAGGAGTACCCGCCTGCAGCGTTCCGGGAGTGATCGGGCCGACCGGCTCGGACCGGACGGTGGCACCCGTGTAGCCGGGAAGTGTGGCCGTCACTTCCACCTGGAGCGTTGCGCCGAGCGAATCGGCGCCGGGCTGGAAGGTCTGACCGGTCGCACCCTCGATCGGCGTGCCACCGCTCAGCCACTGGTACGCGAGCGTCACGTCGGTCGGCATCCACCCCGTCGACTGCGCCGTGAGGGTCGCACCGACCTTGGTGTCTCCGGCGATGCTGGCCGCGCCGCCCGTGATCACGCCCGGCGCGACCGGGCCCGCAGCAGCGGTGGCGGTCGCCGGACGGTAGCCGCTCTTGGACCCCCGCACGGTGACGGTGACGGTCTTGCCCACGGCGTCGGGTCCCGGCGTGAACCGGGGGCCTTCCGCCCCCGCGACGGTGGAGCCGTCCACCGACCAGCTGTAGGACAGCTGCACCGGCTGCGGTCCCCAGGTCCCGGGGGATGCCGTGAGCTCCGCGCCGACACGCGCGTCACCGTCGAGGCGAGGTGTCCCGACCTCGAGGTCGAGCAGCGGAGCCGCGACGACCGGGCCGACGGCTGCGCTCGTGGCCGAGGCTGTCGCGTAACCGGCCTTGGTGCCCGTGACGGTCACCGCGATCGTCTTACCGACCTCGTCATCGCCGGGCACGAAGGTCGAGCCGGTTGCCCCGGGGACCGTCACCCCGTTCGCGAGCCACTGGTAGGCCAGCGACACATCGCCGGGCGTCCAGGCTCCGGGATCCGCTGTCAGTTCCGATCCCGCCTTCGGCGTGCCGGAGACATTAGGGGTCCCGGGGGTGATGACGGCGGCAGCGACGACAGCGGATTCAGGGCTGACGGCCGTCACACTGTCGTATCCCGGCCGGGAACCCGTGACTGCCACGGTCAACTTCGTGCCGACCTGAGCCGCGCCGGGCGTGAATGTCGCCGAAGTGGCGCCGTCGATGTCGACGCCGTTCGCGCGCCACTGGTAGGAGAGCTGGATCGGCTCCGGGGCCCACGTGCCGGGGTTCGCGGTGAGCGCGCCGCCGACGCGGGGAGTGCCCTCGATGGCCGGGGTTCCGGGGGTGATGACGTCAGCCGCACACCCGTCCGACTTCAGACGCAGCGTGGCGTCGATCCCGGGCGTGTTCTTGCCGGGGGCGACCTCGAACCGGTCCGCGTGATCGAGCGTCGCCTTGCCGTTCCAGTACTGCGGGCAGTACGGGTAGTCGACGCCGTCATTGACCCACTCGTTGTCCGGATCGGAGAAACCGATCGTGTACGTCCCCTCCGGGACTCCGTAACTGGCGCCGCTCATCTGCAGGCCCAGGCTGTAGCGACCCCAGCCCGAAATGGCGAGCGTCGTATCCCAGGTCGCTCCATTCCACCGGTAGGCGGTGATGAGCGTGTTCTGCAGCGGCGCGCTTCCGCCTTCCGCGCGAATGGTGCCGGACGCCGTCCCCTCTCCGAAGAGCCGGATGTCGATACCGTCCTGGTCGTTACCGTGGACAGCAACCCGCGTCGCGGAATCGGACATCGGCGTGTTGGCGTAATAGCCCTCCCAGACAACGCCATGCCCGCCCACCGGATCACCCACGTAGGCGTTCGCTCGCACGGTGTAATCCCCGTCACCCACACCGGTCACGGTGTACCGCCCATCGGGGCCCGTCGAGCCGTACGCGTCGTTCCAATACGGATAGATCTTCTTCCCGTTCCAGTCCCACGGCGCTGCCGTCACAGAAACCGACGCGGAGCTCCCCGGCATGTTCTGGACCGTGCCCGAAATGCGTCGACCCGGGGCGACCTCCCAATCGAGGCCGGAGACGGCTTTCTCCGACGCCACGGTGATCACGGTGGCATCATGCGGATCGGTCACCCCCGGGTAGAAGGCCGCGGCCGCTTCGCTCGAGTAGTAAGGGATGGCGAGAACGACGTACCGACCCGCGGGGACCCTCTGGAATTTGAACGATCCCTTCGTGCTGGCCACGTCCTGCATCTCGAGCGTGTCGGCCTTGAGGAGCTCGATGCTCACCTCGGAGCCGTCGCCACCCGAGATCTTTCCGCTGATCGTCCCGCCTTTCACCAATCGGAAGTTCAGCTCGCTGTCGGCGGTGAGATCAAGAGTCGCGGTCTGGTCGGAGTACGACCCCATGAACACGCTCGCCTGCACCTCGTACTCGCCAGCGGGAAGACCGGAGACCGAGTAGCCGCCATCGGCGCCGGTCTGCGCGGACTTGTACGTCCACGGCGATCCACCCGAGATGAAGACCATCGCGGCCTGAATCGGCGCGCCCCCATCCCCGGTGACGACGCCCGAGAGTGTGTACGTGGCGCTCGTGGAGGAGGGCGAAGGCGATGGTGACGCCAGCGCAAAGGCCGTCTTCGACGATGACGCGGTCGGCGAGCCCGTGGGGCGCACCGGCGAGGGGGCAGTCGTGAGGTCGATTCCCGTCACCGCCACGTCCTCGGAAACCACGACGGTCTGCGCCTCGGCCAAGGTCAGCGCACCCGGCCAGAAGATCGGGTCCGATCCCTCCGTGGCGACCGACACGTAGTAGGCGCCGGCGGGCAGGTCGGGCACGGTGTACCCACCCTGCGAGCCCGTCGTCACCTCGGCGGTAACAGCCCCGTCTGCCGCGCTCACCGACACGACGGCATCCGGCACTGCGGCCCCCGCGGAGTCCGTGACCGCTCCCGAAATCGATCCGCTCCCGGCCCCCGTCGCGGTCGGCGACGGGGTGCCGGCCGTCGCGACCGACGGCACCGCGCCGAACGAGAGGACGCCGATGAGCACGCTGACGATGGCGGCTCGGAGACGACGTGACGGACGATGGCGCAACGCACCGAGCATGTGTTCCCCCCACAGATGCGGCTGGTCGGCATGAAGGCGCACCCCCAAAGCGCACCGCGACCCCCGGCAATGGCTCGATTATGCCGAACACCCCCGGTCGATGCCCACCCCGAAGTGTTACGGCCAGAAGAAGCTTTTCTTGAACGTCTGTACTCGGGGACGGGATGGAGACCCCTGCGCGATGTTCCCGCCGCTGAGCCGGCCACGGTGCACAGTGATCGGTCGGTCACCGCCGCCCCGAGGAACCGTTCCAACCGTAAGCTTTTCGAGTGACCTCGCGCGCCGCCCGCACCGCCCTCGACGTCGCCGATTGGCGGCGCCGCGTCTTCGCCCTCTACGCCGCCGTCCGCGAGGCGGACGATCCCGAAGACGCCCACGAGCTGTGGCGCATCGAGCGGGACGCGCTCTTCGCCGACCACCCCGCCACTCCCCTGCTGCCCGAGCAGCGCGACGGATTCACGGGCCTGCCGCTCGCGCCGTACGACGCCGCGTGGCGCTTCGAAGTGACGCTGCTCGACGCCGAGGAAGCCTCCTTCGTCGCGACGACCGGCACCGACGGTGACGTCGGCTTCGAGCGCATCGGCCGCGTCGAGCTGCCCGACACCGGATCGCTCGACGTGTGGCGGCTCACCTCGTACGGCGGTGGGCTGTTCGTCCCCGTGCGCGACGCGTCGGCCGGACGCCCGGGCGGCACCTACGGCGGCGGTCGGTACCTGCTCGACACGATCAAGGGCGCCGACCTCGGCACCGGCACCGCGCCCGACACCCTCGTGATCGACTTCAACTTCGCCTACAACCCGTCGTGTGCGTACGACCCGGCGTGGGCGTGCCCGCTCGCGCCGGTCGGCAACGTGCTGCCTGTGACGGTGCCCGTCGGCGAGCTATACGGGGTGTAGCGCGCGGGCGAGAGTCCTACTCCGCGAGCGCCAGCAGCGTCGAGAGCTCGTCGCGCGTCAGCCGGATCCAGGGCCCGGCCGGGTCGACGAGCAGGCCGGTGAGACCGTCGTCGCCGGCGATCGCCTTGGCCAGCTGCTCCTTCTGCAGCGGCACGGCCTGGTCGCCGCGGCCGAGCGCGAGCAGTTCAAGCGGGTGCGAGAACACCTCGAGGAACCGCTCGCCGGTCGCCGTCCGCGACTCGGCGACACCGACGGGTCCGCCCTCTTCGGGCTGCGCGACGGCGATCCACAGGGGCGCACCGGCGAGGATCGCCTCGACGACCGTGGATGCCGTGGCCTCGGTGCGCGGTTGGCTGAGCGCCGTCTTGATGCGCAGCTCGGGATCGGCCTCGGACACCATTCGCTCCAGCAGTGCGGTGGGCAGAACGGCGCGAGCGTCGCCGGACGAGTGGTCGAGGACGACGCCGGCGAAGGGTCCGCTGAGCGCGTGGTTGATCATCGCCATGACCGGCTGCCCCATCGCCGAGGTGTCGCGGTCGCCGTCGGCTTCGACGGCCTGGCTGAGCGCCTGGCCGCTGCTGTATGCGAGGACGAGCTGCTCGTCGCCGCGGGTCGCGATCGCGAGCGGCAGGTCCTTGCCCTCGGCCACGAGCGCGCGGGCGTCGCCCTTCACGCGCAGGAAGACATGTCCCTGCAGGAGCTGGCGCGCGACGTTGAGGAGCTGCGCCGGTTCCGCCGAGCCGGTGATCTCGGCGAGAGCCATCGCGAGCAGAACGTTGTCCTGGACCCCGGGGATGGACTCGCGGGGCGCGGGCGCCTCCATCGGTCCGGGCTGCCGTGCCGACGGGCGCGCCGCGACCGGCGGAGTGGAGTCGGTGACGGGAGCCGCGTCCGCCGGGGCGCCGACGCCCCGGAACGACGAGGTCGAGATCGTGACCTGGGGCACCGGGGCCTCCGCCTCCGCCGGAGCGGGGTCGACGGGCTGCTCGCCCGGTTCGATCACACCCTCGGGGCGGTCGGCCGACACGTCATCGGAATCGGAATTCTTGCGGCGCGAGAAAAGTGCCATTGTTCGACCCTATCCGTGTCGCGTGTCCGCCCGGCGTGTCGCGGGTCGCCTCACAGCTTGGCGATCGGCGCGATCTTGACGAGCAGCTTCTTCGCGCCGACGGTCTCGAACCGCACGTGCGCCACACGCTTGGCGCCTTCGCCGGTGATGGCATCCACGCGTCCTTCACCGAAGTCGTCGTGGCGGATGCGATCCCCCGCGGCCAGTTCCATGTCGCCGTTGTCGCGCACCTTGGCGGGGATGCGGTTGGGGAACTTGCTCGGGTCGGCCGGGGCGCGCTTCGGCAGCGGCACGAGGTCGTCGCCGTAGCGGCTACCGCCGCCGGCCTGCCCGGGCCGGCGCCCGCGGGCGTTGAGCGCTCGGGACTGCGTGCCGCCGCGACCGTTCACGTCACCGGGCGACTGGCGCCAGTCGATGAGCTCGGACGGGATCTCCTGCAGGAACCGGCTCGGCATCGCGACGGTGACCTCGCCGAACTGCGCCCGGGTCATCGCGAGCGAGACGTGCAGGCGCTTCCGCGCCCGCGTGATGCCCACGTAGAACAGACGCCGCTCCTCCTGCGGGCCGCCCGGCTCCCCGGCGGAGATGCGGTGCGGGAGCAGGTCTTCCTCGACGCCGGTCAAGAACACCGCGTCGTACTCGAGGCCCTTCGCGGTGTGCAGGGTCATGAGCGAGACCGAGCCGGACGCATCGTCGAGGTCGTCGGCATCCGCCACCAGGGCCACCTCGGTGAGGAAGTCGATGATCGTGCCGTCCGGGTTGTTGCGGGCGAATTCTCGCGTCACGGCGACGAGCTCGTCGAGGTTCTCGAGCCGCGCCTCGTCCTGCGGGTCGCGGCTGGCGCGGAGCGCGTCGAAGTAGCCGCTCTTGTTGAGCAGCAGCGTGAGCCCCTCGGTCACGGAGGTGGAGGGGGCGAGTTCACCGGATGCCGGGAGCATCACGGCCGTGGCCTCGGTCAGAACCGCGTCGAGCTGATCGATCGCCTTCTGCAGCTTCGGGCCGACGCCGAGTTGAGCCGAGTTGGCCAGGGCGTCACGGAAGGTGATGTCGTGCTCGGCGGCGTACCGCGCGATCGCCGTCTCGGTGACGTCGCCGATGCCACGCCGGGGGCGGTTGAGGATGCGGCGCAGAGCCATGGAGTCGGCCGGGTTCGCCACGGCGACGAGGTAGGCCAGCGCGTCCTTGATCTCGGCGCGCTCGTAGAACTTCGTGCCGCCCATGATCTTGTACGGCACGGCGGAGCGGATGAAGATCTCCTCCAGCGCTCGGGACTGCGAGTTGGTTCGGTAGAAGACCGCCATCTGCGCGTAGTCGATGCCCTTGCGATGCAGCGCCTCGATCTCGTCGGCGACGAACTGCGCCTCGTCGTGCTGCGAGTACCCGGTGAACCCGATGATCGGGTCGCCGGCGCCCACGTCGGTCCACAACTTCTTGTCTTTGCGGTCGAAGTTGTTCGAGATGACCGCGTTCGCCGCCGAGAGGATGTTCTGCGTCGAGCGGTAGTTCTGCTCGAGCAGCACGACCTTGGCGCCGGGGTAGTCGCGCTCGAACTCGCTGATGTTGCGGATGTCGGCGCCACGGAAGGCATAGATCGACTGGTCGGAGTCACCGACGACGGTGAGCGACGCGCCGGTCTCGCCGGAGGGCTCGGGCTCGAAGATCATCATTCCGCCGCCGCCCGAGAGCGGTTCGGCGTCGCTGCCCGGCGGGCGGGTCAGCTCGTGGATGAGCGCGTACTGCGCGTGGTTGGTGTCCTGGTACTCGTCGACGAGGATGTGGCGGAACCGCTTCCGGTACACGTCGGCCACCTGCGGGAACGCCCGGAACAGGTAGACGGTCTGCGCGATCAGGTCGTCGAAGTCGAACGCGTTCGCGCGCTGAAGCTCACGCTGGTACGCCGCGAAGATCTCGATGAACACGCGTTCCGCGGGATCGCTGGTGTTGGCCTGGCGCGCGTAGGACTCGGCATCCGCCAACTCGTTCTTGAGCTTCGAGATGCGACTCTGCGTGCCGGCGGGGGTCAGGCCGAACGCGTCGCCCTCGTGGTCTTTCACGAGACGCTTGATGAGCGCGCGCGAGTCGCCCGAGTCGTAGATCGTGAACGCCTTCGTGAACCCGAATTGTTGAGCCTCGCGCCGAAGGATGCGGACGCAGGCCGAGTGGAAGGTCGAGATCCACATGCCGTCGGCGCGCTGACCGATGAGGTTGTGCACGCGCTCGCGCATCTCGCCCGCGGCCTTGTTGGTGAAGGTGATGGCGAGGATCTGACTGGGGTACGCCTCGCGCGTGCGGAGGAGCGACGCGATGCGCCGCGTCAGCACACTCGTCTTGCCCGACCCGGCCCCCGCGACGATGAGCAGCGCCTGCCCACGGTAGGTGACGGCCTCGCGCTGCGGCCCGTTCAGCCCTTCGAGCAGGTCGGCGTCGGGGCGGGCATCCGACGGGGCGGAGCCGCCGACGATGAGGGGGGTGGAGGCGTCGGTCATGGCGATATCAAGTCTAGGCGGGGCCTCCGACACGCCGCCCGTTCGGGGATCATGGACGCATGCGCCTGATCCTCAACGTCCTGTGGCTCGTCCTCTCGGGATTCTGGCTGTTCCTCGGGTATCTCGCGGCCGGCATCGTGCTCTGCATCCTGATCCTCACGATCCCGTGGGGCATCGCGTCGTTCCGCATCGGCCTGTACGCCCTGTGGCCGTTCGGTCGCGAGATCGTCGCGAAGCCGACGGCGGGCGTCGGGTCGTTCCTCGGAAACGTCGTGTGGGTCGTGCTCGCCGGGTGGTGGCTCGCCCTGGGCCACATCTTCACCGGCCTCGCGCTGTGCATCACGATCATCGGCATCCCGCTCGGGATCGCGAACTTCAAGCTCGTTCCCGTGTCGCTCATGCCGCTCGGCAAAGAGGTGCGGGAGATCCGACGCGGCGGACCCTTCGACCGCACGCTCGCGGGCTGACGACACCGCTCGGGCGGGCGGCCGCTCGGGCGGGCGGCCGCTCGGGCGGGCCACCGCCCAGGCGAGCCACCACTCAGGCGGGTGGCCGCCGCCTCCGGTGCTCCCCCGGGCGCAGCGGCAGCGCGAGCACGAGACCCGTGATCGCCGACAGCGTCGCGATCACGGCGACGGTGACGAGCACCCCGGTCGGGAACCGCTCGTCGGAGAGACCCGTCACCCGGGCGAGATGCCACGGCAGCACGCCGATCTGACTGTTCCACCCGCGCAGCGCCTCGCTCGCACCGATCGCGGCGGCCGAGGCGGTCGGCAGCGCGAACACCGCGCCGACCCCGGCGAGCGCGACGCCCACCGCGCGGCGCACGCCGAGTTGCGCTTCGAGCGACCATCCCGCGACGACGAAGACCCACGCGACGAGAGCGAGCGCGACGGTCACGTAGACGATCCGGACGAACGGCAGACCCCACAGCGTGAGCCAGACCCCGTCGGGGCCGGAGAGCGAGATCGCACCGAGCGTCACGATGCAGCGCAGCACAATGGCTCCGCCGACGGCGGCGATGATCGGCCACGGCGAGCGCGCACCGAGCAGCAGTCGCACGACGAGGGCGAACATCAGCCACCCGGCGATCGCGAGCACCACGCCGCCGAGCCCGTCGCCGTGCGCCTGCACGATCCGCGTCGCGAGCAACAGCGCCCCGGGCACGAGGATCATGCACCACCGGTCGAGCGGCAGCACGCCGAGCGTCGACTCCCGCGCACGCCACGGGCGGGTCGAAGCTATCCACGTCGCCCGCGCGGCGGCGGCGCCGGGGCGTCCGACGAGGCGCGTCCGCGCCGCCAGCATGCCGATCACGACCCAGGCGACCCCGAGGACGAGGAGCACACGGGCGATCCACTCGGTCGCGGCGTCGACCTCGATCGGCATCCGCGCGAACGGGTCGACCAGCAGGGCCAGCAGCACGCCGATGACGAGGAGCGCGGCGACGGTCCCCAGGGCCAGGATGCCTCGCCCCGCCGTCGTCGCCATGTGCCCACGTTACCCGGCCGGGAGGGGCTCCTTCGCCCGGTCGGGTACCGGGCGGAGCCCCGCCCGCCCGGGCAGCCGGGCGACGCGCGTCCGCCGCCCGGCGGCCCCGGCCATCGTCGTCAGGCGCGGTCGTGAAGGGTCACGTGGTAGCCGTCGGGGTCGGTGAACGTGAAGGTCCGTCCGAACGGCCCGTCGATGGGGGCCGAGACGATCCGGTGTCCGTCAGCGGCGAGCGCGTCGTGGATCGCCTGAGAGTCCGTGGCGTGGAGCCACAGCGCGACGCCGATGCCCGGCTGGGCGATCGCGTCGAGGTCGGTGCCGGGGACGAGGTCGCGGAGCGCGAACGCGATGGGGGCGGTGTCGAAGACGACCGCGTGCGGGGGCCCGGCGGGCGAGCGCACGAGGCCGAGGTACTGCTCGTAGAACGCGCGGGAGGCGTCGAGGTCGCGCACCTGCAAGGAGATGAAGTCGGGGCCGGTGACGGGCATGGGTTCCTTCTTTCGTGTCAGTTATCTGACATAAAGCATATGTCAGAATACTGACATGACGCAAGAGGCGATCGATCTGGACACCTCGCTCGGCTATCTCCTCAAGGAGGCGGCGAGCGCCCTGCGGGCGGCGATGGAAGACGTCCTCCGCCCCCTGGGCATGACCATCACGCACTACTCGTGCCTCGAACTGCTCGCGCAGCGCCCCGGCTCATCCAACTCCGACCTCGCCCGGGGTGCGTTCGTCACCCGGCAGTCCATGAACGTTCTCCTGCAGTCGCTCGAGCGCGACGGCGTCGTCGAGCGACCCGCGACGGCCCCGTCCGGCAAGGTTCTCCCCACCCGCCTCACCGACAAGGGGCGCCGCGACCTCGCCGCGGCGAGCGCGGCGGTGCGATCGGTCGAGCGGCGCATGCTGAGCGGGATGACGGATGCCGAGCAGGCGGCGGCGCGGACCGCACTGCGATCGATGGTGCAGGCGCTTCGCGAACCGTGACACCGGATGGCAGATTGTGTAACAATCTGCTCATGCTTCCCGCCCTCGCGGTCCTCGCCGCCGCGCTCTGCTTCGCCACGACCGGCACCGCGCAGGCGCTCGCCGGCGTCGACGCCTCCCCTCTCGCGGTCGGCGCCGCGCGGATCGTGGTGGGCGGCGGCATCCTGGGCCTCATCGCCCTGGTGCGGGCCCGCCCCCGTGCGAAGATCCCCGCGGCGAAGGGACCGACGGCGCTGTTGATCGCGCTCGGAGCGGTCGGCGTTCTCGCCTACCAGCCGCTCTTCTTCCTCGGCACGCGCGAGAACGGCGTCGCGATCGGCACGGTGGTCGCGCTCGGCTCCGCCCCCATCGCGACCGGAATCGTGGATGCCATCCGCTCCCGGCGCGCGCCCTCGAGCCGGTGGATGCTCGCCACCGCCGTCGCCCTCGCCGGCGTCGTGCTGGTGTCCGGCGTCACGGGCGGCGCGGTCGCCCTCGCCCCCGCTGGTCTCCTGGCCTCGGCGAGCGCGGGAATGTCGTACGCCCTCTATACGGTGTGCGGCAAGGCGCTCATCGAGAGGGGGTGGGATTCCACGCGCGTCATGGGAACGGTGTTCGGCACCGCCGCCGTCGCGAGCGTCCCCGTGCTGCTCGTCGCGGGAACGTCGTGGCTGCTCACCCCGAACGGACTCGCGCTCACGCTGTGGCTCGGGATCGTGACGACCGCCGTGGCCTACCTGCTGTTCGGGTGGGGCCTGGCGCGCCTCACCGCCGTGACCGTCTCGACGCTGACCCTCGCCGAGCCGCTCGGCGCCACGATCCTCGGGCTCCTCGTGCTGCACGAGCAGCTCACGGCCGTGAGCGCGATCGGCCTCGCGCTCATCGCGGTGGGCCTCGCCGTCGTCTCCGCTCCATCCCGTCGACGTCAGGAGGTTCCGGATGCCACGGCCCCGGCGTGATCCCCCGATGCTGCCGCCCGTGCCGCGCGGCACCGACACCGCGCCTCGCCGGGAAGCGCCCGCGCGCGGCGGCACCCCCGGCCCTCGCACCGCCGACGTCGTCGCGGAGGCGGTGCGCGGCGCCATTCTGTCCGGCGAACTCGCCCCCGGCACCCCGCTCCGCGAAGAGGAGCTCAGCTCCACCCACGGCGTCTCGCGCCACACCGCGCGCACCGCGCTCGCGACCCTCACCGCCGAGCGGCTCGTCACCGCGGAGCCGTACCGCGGCGTCCGGGTGTCGGTTCTCGACGACGCGGCCCTCGTCGCCCTCCAGCAGCTGCGCTGCGCCCTCGAGACCGAAGCACTGCGGATCGTCCGGGGGCGTGGCATCCATCCGACCGAGGTCGACGCCGCCCTCGACGCGCTGGCCGCCGCCGAGGCATCCGGGGACTGGCCCGCCACGCTCGACGCGCACGCCCGAGTTCACCGGGCCCTCGTGGATGCCGCCGACTCGCCGCGTATCGCCGAGGAGTACCGGCGCCTCGATTCCGAGATGCATCTGCTGCTCACGCACGTCCGACCCGCGTACGCTCCGGGGGCCCTGACCACCGAGCACCGCGCGTACGTCGAGGCGGCACTGGCCGACCCGGAGCACGCGGTCCGAGAGCACCTCGACCACTCGACGCGCATGATCCTCGAGGGACGTCACGGATCATGACGACACATCCCGTCACGCGGCGAAACGGCCGTTGGCGGCACGTCGACCCCGGGTTAGCGTGGGGGCACATCGCGGCGATCCGGGCGGTCCCGGGCCTCGGTTCATAACCGAAGGCGTGGCGGGTTCGACTCCCGCCGTCGCGTCCACTTCCCCACACCGCGAGCACTACAGCTCGCCCCCGCGCAACCTCCCGACCTGTTCGATATCCGGCGCCGCCGGAGCGTTGCGCGGCCTCCGGCCGGCGGTGTCTCCCGCGCCCACGCGATTGCTGCGCTCCGTCAGCGCGACGAGGCCGAGGTGCCGGTCGGCGCTCCAGCACACGGTGCGGCCGCGCTGATCTTTCGTACGGGCCAGGATGCCGGCATCCTGAAGCTCGGAGAGCGCTCGGTGCGCCGCCGTCGTCGAAACCCCGTACCTCTCGGCGACGCTGCGGAGAGTGACGACCGGCTCCGCCGCGAGTCGATCCAGAACCTTCCGCACCACCGCATCGCTCCGGGGAACCACCGGGGTTGTTCCTCGTTCGCGACGGTGGTCGAGCAATTTCTGGAACGTCCGCCCGTCGAGTTCAGCGACATCCTCAGCGAGGCGCACAGCATTTTCCGCCGCGAGTTCACTGGCATGCGCGAACGAGACGACCCATTCGTCGAGTCGCCCCGCGCGGTAGGCGGTGAGTCCCGAAATGTATGCGCCCGTGTCGCCGGCGAAGACCGTGCTGATCGGGATGAGGATCGAGCGCAGCGCGTCCGACCGCCGGAGCACGGTGTGGATCAGCGCTCGCCCCGTGCGCCCGTTGCCGTCGATGAACGGGTGGATCGTCTCGAATTGCGCGTGCGCGATCGCCGCCCGGATAACCGGGTTGCCCTCGGTCCGCGTCACGAAAGCCGCGAGGTCAGCGACGAGCCGACCCACCTCCGTCTCGGGAGGAGGGACGAACTCGGCGCGGATCGGACTCCAGCCCGACCCTCCCACCCAGTTCTGCTCCGTGCGCAGGCCCCGCGGAAGTGAGGGTTCGATGCGGTGCTGAAGGTTCTCGATGTCGTCGACCGAGATCGCGCGATCGCGGTCTGCGAGCGAGGCGACGGCATCCTCCGTGGCACGGACGTTGGCGATGACATCCAGGGCGACGCGCGAACCATGCTGCAGGGACTCCGCGATCGCGAGGCGCTTGGGGGTGACGCGATTGCCCTCGATCCACGACGACGAGATGCTCTCGGAGCGGACGAGTAGGTGCGAGAGGTAGGCCGCTCGAGTTCCCAAGCGTTCGTCCGCGCGCGCCAGCGCCACGAGCGCGTCGGCGGCGGCGCTTCGCGCCTCCTCGCCCAGGCTCGGAAGATCCGGACCGAGCTCGTCGGGAACGTAGGCGAGGTAGCGCCCGGGCGCGCGATCACGCCTACTGAGCTGCCCTCCGTCGGAGGGCGCCCACGTTCGCTCCACGTACGTTGCCACCGTCGCCTCCGTTATTAACTTTAACGGCAATAGAGTTATTGACGGCCTTCCCGCCTGAACGTTGTGCGGCGGCTAAGGGTGGTCCGCCGGCCGCGGCAGAGTCCCGTGGGCGATGAGCAGCTCATAAATCCTCTCGAACGCCTCGGAAAGCGCGGCGCTGCTCTCGCCGTCGAGCGCGTCCAAGAACACCTTCCGGACGAACGCGATGTGCCCCGGCGACGCGCGACGGAGGAGCTCACGTCCGGCGGGGGTCAGAGTCACGTCCGTGGCACGCCGGTCGATCGCGTTGGACGCCAGCTCGACGAGACCCTCCCCGGCCAGACGTCGCGTCTGATGCGACACCCGGCTGCGCTCCGCACCGATGCGGATCGCCAGATCGGACACCGTCATGGTGCCGGTCGGCTCGCTCGTCAGCGCCACGAGCACGTCGTAGTCGACCAGCGAGATCCCGCTGTCGTCGCGCAGTTGCCGGTTCATCTCGTAGCGCAGACGCAGCTGCACCTTCATGAACGCGAACCACGCCCGAACGTCCGCGTCGTCGTCGAGGAACGCGTACGGCGACTCGGCGGGGACGTCGTATCGACTCATGGGCTCTCCGTCCGTCGGCGCTCCCGACCCGGCATCCGAGCGGGCCACCCTCCAGGCTAATCGGGCCTCCGTCCTCGCTCACGTGAAGAGCACGGTGTACACCTTCGCGAGGAGTCCGTCGCGCAGGATGCCCATGTCGGCGCCGTGCAGCACCGGCGCACCCTCCGGACCGAAGGCCCACGCGAGGTATCCGAGGTCCTGCACCTGGTAGAACGACCCGTCGGGCACGAAGACGAAGTCGGGACCCGCCCCGTCGAGGATCTCCTGCGCCTTGGCGTCGAGCGCGTCGTGGCCCTGCACCTCGGCATCCGGATCCGCGAAGACGACGTCCTCGGTGTATGTGCGGCGGATGGCTGCGCGGCGCGCCTCGCGGTCGCGCTCACCGAACACCTCCCGCAGGTTCGCTTCCATCAGTGCCTTCAGATCGCCGTGCGACATGTCACTCCCACCCTTTTACGTGAACTTTCACCTAAACTAGGGCGAGGGGATGCCACGGCCAAGGTCGAACGCCGACCGACCGCGCTCCACGGGAGGACGCCATGAACGTCGATGACCTGGCCGACCAGCTCGCCCTGCGGGATCTGGTCGCCCGATACGCCCATCACGCCGATCGGAAGCAGCCGGCGGAGCAGGCCGCGGTCTTCACGGTCGACGGACGGGTCCGTCTCTACGACGGCGATCCCGACACGACCGAGCCGATCGATGTGGTGACCGGCCGCGATGAGCTCGAGCGCACAATCGCGGAGCTCATCGCGCGCTACGAGGTGACGACGTACCTGAACGGCCAATCGCTGATCGACGTCGAGAGAGACACCGCCACCGGCGAGACCTACTGCCTCGCGATGCACGTGCTCGACGAGGGCGCGGGCCGCGAGCTGCTCACGATGTCGATCCGGTACCTGGACGCGTTCGCCCGCACCCCGGGCGGGTGGCTGATCGCCGACCGGCGCCTCGTCTTCGACTGGGTCGACCGCCGATCCTCGCACGCGTGATGGGCTCCGACGCCACGGCATCCGTCCCCGCCGTCTCGGCGGTCGGCGTTCGCAAGGGATTCTCGAACTCGCGGATGCCGGAGACCGAGGTCCTGCACGGCATCGACCTCACGGTCGCTCGGGGCGAGATGGTGAGCATCGTGGGCCCGAGCGGCTCGGGGAAGTCGACGCTGCTCGCGTGCCTGGCCGGCCTCGAACCCGCCAGCACGGGCACCGTCACCCTGGCGGGACACGACCTGGGACGTCTGTCGCCGTCGCGGCTCACTCGACTCCGCCGCGACCGGGTGGGATTCGTCTTCCAGTCGTACAACCTCATCCCCGCGCTGACCGCGGGTGAGAACGTGCTGCTCCCCGCCCGCTTGCGCGGCCAGAAGGTCACGACCGACGACGCGCGACGCGCGCTGGCCGCCGTCGGCCTCGAGGGAAAGGAAACGGCGCTCCCCGCGACCCTGTCGGGCGGGCAGCAGCAGCGCGTTGCGGTGGCGCGGGCGCTCTTCGCCGCCCCGGACGTCGTCTTCGCCGATGAGCCCACCGGCGCCCTCGACGGAAAATCGGGCACGACCGTCCTTGGCCTGCTCCGCGCCGCAACGGATACGGGCAGCGCGGTCGTCCTGGTCACGCACGACCTCGACGCCGCGGCGCTCGCCGATCGGGCCGTCGTGCTGCGCGACGGAGTCATCCATCACGAACTCGTCCGTCCGACTGCCGGCGACCTGTTCGACCTCGTCACGGCGGCGGCCTGATGCTCCGTCTCATCGCCACCGACCTGCGGACGAACGCCGTGGTGTGGGTCGGGGTGATCGCGGTGCTCGTCGCCGCGGGGGCGATCGCGGGGATCCCCGAGGCTCTGATCGACACCGCGCTCGCCTCGGAGACCACGGTCATGCTCGGACTCCTGGCCATCGCCGGCGTGGTCATCGCGCTGACCGCGGTCAGCCTCGTGGCGGTCCTGACCTCGGTCGTCCGGATCCTGGTCGAACTGCGCCGCCCCACGTTCGCGCTGTGGCTGATCGTCGGACTCACGCCGCGGCAGGTGAGCGCCGTTCTCCTCACCGAGCTCGCGGTCGTGTCGGCGGTCTCCGTCGCGGCGGGCTCCGCGGTCGCTGTCGCCGTCGCGCCGCCGGTCCTGACGGCGCTCCTCTCCACCTCCCCCGGGCTCGACGCCGTCCAGATCGCACTCCATACGGGCCCCGCCGCGGTGGTCGCCGCCGCCGCCCTTCTCCTCACGGTTCTGAGCGCGATCCCCCTCGCGCGGGCCGCGAGCCGGACGCCCGTCCTCACCCTTCTGCGCGGCGAGCAGACCGCGCGGAACCGCGTGACACCCCGGATCCTCGGCTCCGCCGCTCTCCTGACGATCGCCACCTCGATGATCGCGGGTCTTCCCGGCTCGCTGCCCACCGGCGCCGCTCAGTCCGTACTCATCGGACCGGTGCTGATCGCGGCGGCGGCCGTGTCGGTTCCCGTCTTCTCGCCACTCCTGATCCGCGCGTGGACGGCGATCGTGCCGGCATCCTTTTCCGCCAGCTGGCATGTCGCGCGGGCCGTCTCGACCGAGACCTCGCGTCGGAGCAACGCGTCGACGACCGCGTTCCTCGTGGCGATCGGGCTCCCCTGGACCTTCCTCGTGGGTCAGCAGACGGCGGCAACCGCGATGACGGATGCCGTGGCCCTCGACGTCCGCCCTCTCGCGCTGCTGCTCGGCGGGCCGACGCTCCTGGCCGCGGTGGGAGCCGCGGCGACGGTCTTCATGGCCAGCGCCCCACGCGCGCGAGACGACGAAACGCTCCGCATCGTCGGGGCGGCGCCCGGAGCCCGTCGCCTGGTGGTGACGTGGGAGGCGATCATCGGCGTCGTCACCGCCGCGCTCATCGCCGCCGCGGCGGCCGTCGCCGTCGCCGTCGCCGAGTCCCTGCTGCTCGCCGGAGTCGCGCCGGGCACACACCCCGAATTCGCCCCCGGCACCCTCGCCGTGCTCGTGCTGCTGATGCTCGCGTTCGGCGTCACCGCCGCCCTGGCATCCCGTCGTCGAGGCGCGAACCGATGACCGCCCCGTGAAGAGGAGCAAAAATGACCCCCCACGCCTTGCTCACCACCCCCTTCGGTCCTCGCACGACCGCGCGCGACATCCTTGCGGGCGTCAAACTTGACGGCCAGCGCTTCGTCGTCACCGGCGGCGCATCGGGGATCGGCGCCGAGACGGCGAGGGCCCTCGCCGGCGCGGGTGCCGAGGTCACCATCGGCGTCCGTGATCCCGCGCGGGTCGCCGACGTCGTGCGCGACCTCCAGCCGTCTACGGGTCCGGGACACGTCGAGGTCGCCGCCCTCGACCTCGCCGACCTCGACTCAGTGCGGCGCTTCGCCGACGACTGGCGCGGTCCGCTGAACGGCCTCGTCGCCAACGCGGGGATCATGGCCCTCGCCGACCTCCAACGCACGCCCGAAGGCTGGGAGCGGCAGCTCGCGGTCAACTACCTCGGCCACTTCGCCCTGCTTCTGGGCCTGCACGACGCTCTGGCCGCCGCGGGCACGGCTCGCGTCGCGATCGTGAGCTCGACCGCCCACCTCCGCTCGCCGTTCGTCTTCGACGACCCGCAGTTCGAGCAGCGCCCCTACGACCGCTGGGCCGCGTACGCGCAGTCCAAAACGGCCGACGTGCTACTCGCCGTGGGCATATCCGAGCGCTGGGCCGCCGACGGCATCACCGCGAACGCCCTCATGCCCGGCTGGATCACGACCAACCTGCAGCGCCACCTCGACGACGACACGCTCCGCTCGATGGGAGCAATGGATGCCGACGGCAACCGCATCGACCAGGACCACTTCAAGACCGTCGAACAGGGTGCGTCGACGTCGGTGCTGGTCGTGGCATCCCCCCTGCTCGACGGCGTGACCGGACGCTACTTCGAAGACAACCAGGAGGCCGAGGTCATCGTCGAGACGGTCGGGCGCACGAGCGGCGTCGCCGCCCACGCCGTCGACACCGGTGCGGCGTCGCGGCTATGGGACGAGGCGGAGGCTGTGCTGCGGGGGCGGTGAGGCTCGGTCAGTAGCTCCACTCCCACCCGGTCGGGCCCCCGGCCATCGTCATGACGAGCGACCCCGTAGTCGCCGCGACATCGAGCACCACCCATCCGGACACGCTCTGACCCGGACCGATCTGCGACGGCAACAGCTGACCGCTGTCGAAGCAGGACCACGCGTTCCCCATCGGGTCGTTGAGCCGCTTGCCCTCGCCGTCGTACGCCTGCCAGTCGTACGGTCCGAACAGCAGGAACGGAACGGCCTCGTCGGCGAGTTCGGGCGTCGTCTCGATATTCATGTGGATGCCGAGGAAGTGACCGTTCGCGGGGGCATCGGAGAAGCCGCTCGTGCATTCCGGGTCCACCACGATGTCGGTGACCGCGAAGCGCGACGTCACGACGCCCGACGGGATCGAGGTCGTTCCGGCGAGTTCCCCGATCTGCTTCACGAGGTTCCCGCGGGAGCTCTTGGCGGGTTCCGCCGACGCCAACGCCTCGGGCTGAGCGCCGGTCGGTCCGGTCGACGCGACCGGCGCGGTATCGGGAATCTTGCCCGTGTCGTCGGGCGAGGCCGGCGAGCAGCCCGCGAGGATCAGAGTGAGAGCGAGGGATGCCGCGGCGAGAGGGGCGATCTTGTTCATGCTGTGTTCCGTTCATCGGTGATCCCGGTGTGGGGTCGCTCGGCGGGTGCCGGCGAGGATGATGCTGGCGTGCCGTAGGTCCTATCTAATTTGCACGCGTGATAAGCCCCCTTATCAATTTGTTTCAGCAGGCGGGTTCCGGACTCGCTAGTTTGGCCTCATGGCATCCGATCCGCTCCTCATCGACCTGCCCGGCGTTGCCCGCCTGGCCGGCGTGCGGCGCGCCGTGCCGTCGATGTGGCGGAAGCGGTTCCGTGGCGAGCCCGACCCGTTCCCGCCCGTCCGGACCGAGAAGAACGGCCGCCCGTACTTCGATGCCCTGTCCGTCGCCCAGTGGCTGGCGCGCACATCGCACGGCAACAACCCTTCGGCGGTGGCGGATGCCGCAGCCTCGGCGGCGCCCGCCGGCTTCGAGATCGCCGACCCCGCTCACGTTGCAACTATCGATGCGTTGCTCACGCTGTCCGCGCTGACCGGGGAGACCCTCGCCGGACGGAGCTCCGACGACCTGCGTGCTCTCGCGCGCTCGTCCGATGCCGACGACCTCTTGCTCGCATCGGAAATCGTCGGTGCATCGGCGGCCTGGGCGGCCTGGGCCGATCTGCTGGCCGACGCCGCCTACTCCCCTCTCGAGGCGTCGATCCTGCTGGAGCGCCGCCACGCCGCGACCCGCTCGTCGGCGGGGTCGGCCGGTCCCCTGGCCCCGGAGGCCGAGGACTTCCTCGTGACGCTGGGAACCGCGCTCCTCCCCGCGCGCGACGCCATCCTCACCGTCACCCCGGGCATGTCCCCCTCCCTCACCGTCCGGCTCATGGCCCCATCCGGGGAGCACGAGCTCGGGCTCCCGGATCATCCCGAAAGCCGGGCCGTTCGACGACGGATGGTGCTCGAAGGGATGCCGGTTCCCGAGGGCTCCACGAGAGTCGGGGCCGCACGCCTCACGATTCTCCGTCTCCCGTCCCCCGAGCACCGGTTCTCGGCGGACATGCTCGACGCCGTCAACGAGGTGACTCTGGGGATGCGCGACGACGATCGGGCGGTGGTCCTCGGGCCCGCCGCTGTCCTGATCGGGCCGCTCCCCGCAGCCGAGGATCTCGTGCGTGCGGACGCGCTGCGCACCGGTCGCGTGCGGGCCATCGCCCGACTCCCCCGGGGTCTGGTCACCTCTGCCGTGCGCGAACCGCTCGCCGTCTGGGTGATGGGTCGCGAGACCGGCGACGTGCCGGTCGCCGAGCGCTTCACCGCCGTCGCCGACCTGACGGACGCCAGCTGGACGACGGCCGCGCGCCAGGACCTCGTGAGTGACGTCGTCGCCGCGATGGGTGGGGCACGCGACGTCCGGGCGCACGCGTTCCGGTTCACGGGTCTCGTGCGCACGACTTCGCTGCTTGCCTCCCGCGAAGGCCTGGTGGCTTCGGCGGTTCGCTCCGTCTCGGCTCCCGAGCGCCGAGAGATCCCGGCGCTGCTCGATCAGGCGCGGG
Source organism: Microbacterium sp. T32 (assembly GCF_001619615.1). Classification (GTDB taxonomy): domain Bacteria; phylum Actinomycetota; class Actinomycetes; order Actinomycetales; family Microbacteriaceae; genus Microbacterium. The sequence goes on along the minus strand of NZ_LQQP01000005.1, from coordinate 65,932 downwards.
CGGCGATGGTCGATCCGGTTCCCGCGACGGTCCCCGCGGAGCGGACCCGACCGGGGCCGGACGTCGGCGCGATCGAGACCATGATCGACGAAGGGCACCTGCGCGTCCTCCCCGGGACGCGCATGGAACCCGACGAGTTCACCACGGCGGGGCTGGTCGTCGTCACCGCCGACGACCTCGATGACACCGCGGCCATCGGCGGCCGCCGCGTCGACCAAATCGCGTTCGCACAACGGCATCCGAACGCCCGCCTCACCCTGCCGGGAGATGTCGTCTTCCGCACGTCGCCGACACCGCGAGCCTGGGTGGATCGCGAGGGCTCGTCCGTCGTCGTGCATCCGGCGCGCGTTCTCCGCATCTCATCGGCCGACCCGGGCGGGCTCGTGCCGCACCTCGTCGCGGTCGACATCGCGCGCGCCACCGGCGATCCCGGCGCCTGGCGTCGATGGCGGCTGCGTCGCGTCGCCCCGTCGTCGACCCGCACCCTCGATCGCGCGCTGGCGGACATCGCCGCTCGGCGTCTGGCCCTCGCCCAGCGGATGGACGCGCTCGACACCTACGCCGACCTGCTCGCCCACGGCATCGCCGCGGGCGTCGTGACCCTCACCGATCCCGCCGCCGACGCGGCATCCGAAGCACCGTAAGGAACCCCATGCCCCGCACACCGAAAGCCGCGCCGCAGGCGCCGTCGACGATGAAAGAGCTGAAGGACACCCTCTGGAAAGCCGCCGACAAACTGCGCGGATCGATGGATGCCTCGCAGTACAAGGACGTGATCCTCGGACTGGTCTTCCTGAAGTACGTGTCGGATGCCTTCGACGAGCGCCGCGCGGCCATCCGTACCGAGCTGCTGGCCGAGTCGTACGACGAGGAGCAGATCGCCGACCTCATCGACGACACCGACGAGTACACCGGGCGCGGCGTGTTCTGGGTGCCGGCCCAGGCGCGGTGGGGCTTCCTCGCCGAGAACGCCAAGGGCACGGGTCCGTCCACGAGCGCCGCGGAGAAGTCGATCGGCGAACTCATCGACGAGGCGATGGATGCCGTGATGCACGCGAACCCGCAGCTGAGCGGAACGCTGCCGCGCATCTTCAACCGCGACAGCGTCGACCAGCGGCGCCTCGGCGAACTCGTCGACCTCTTCAACTCGGCACGTTTCGCCGCCCAGGGCCAGGGTGGTTCGGACGGCCGTCGCGCCCGTGACCTGCTGGGCGAGGTGTACGAGTACTTCCTCGAGAAGTTCGCCGCCGCCGAGGGCAAGCGCGGCGGCGAGTTCTACACTCCCGCCGGCGTCGTGCGCGTGCTCGTCGAGCTGCTGCAGCCGACGCACGGCCGCGTGTACGACCCGTGCTGCGGTTCGGGCGGCATGTTCGTGCAGGCCGAGAAGTTCATCGACGCGCACCACGGCGAGGGCAGCGAGATCTCGGTCTACGGCCAGGAGCTGAATGAGCGCACGTGGAAGATGGCGAAGATGAACCTCGCGATCCACGGCCTCACCGGCCAGCTCGGGTCGCGCTGGGGCGACACGTTCGCGCGCGATCTGCACCCCGACCTCGAGGCCGACTTCGTCATGGCCAACCCGCCCTTCAACATCAAGGACTGGTCGCGCAGCGAAGACGACCCGCGTTGGCGCTACGGCGTGCCGCCCGCGGGCAACGCGAACTATGCGTGGATCCAGCACATCCTGTCGAAGCTCGCTCCCCGCGGGCAGGCGGGCGTCGTGATGGCGAACGGCTCGATGTCGTCGAACTCCGGCGGCGAGGGACGCATTCGCGCCGAGATCGTCGAGGCCGACCTCGTGTCGTGCATGGTCGCCCTGCCGACGCAGCTCTTCCGCTCGACCGGCATCCCGGTGTGCGTCTGGTTCTTCGCGAAGGACAAGGGCGCGCGCGCCGGCGAGGTGCTCTTCATCGACGCCCGCAACCTCGGCCACATGGTCGACCGCGCCGAGCGCGCCCTGAGCGACGATGACATCGCGAGGATCGCCGGCACCTTCCACGCGTGGCGCGGAATCGAATCGGATGCCGCCCTCGATCACTACGAGAACGTTCCGGGCTTCTGCTACTCGGCGACGCTCGCCGAGATCAAGGCCGCCGACTACGCCCTGACCCCCGGCCGCTACGTCGGCGCCGCGGAACTCGAGGACGACGGCGAGCCGATCGAGGAGAAGCTCGCGCGGCTGCGCGCGGAGCTGGAGGCTCAGTTCGCCGAGTCGGCGCGGCTCGCGGATGTGGTGCGCGAGCAGTTGGGGCGTGTCGATGTCAGCCTTTGAGGTTCGCGAATATCGCCTCCAAGACGTCAGCGTGAACTTCGACTCGCTTCGTCGCCCCGTCAAGGGTACGGAGCGACGAGCTGGCCAGTACCCCTACTACGGCGCCTCCGGAGTCGTCGACTTCGTTGACGCCTACCTCTACGAGGGCCTCTACCTACTTGTTGCGGAAGACGGCGAGAATCTCCGAACGCGAAAAACCCCTGTCGCATTCTTGGCCGACGGTAGATTCTGGGTCAACAACCATGCCCATGTCCTTCAAGGGAACGAGCACGCGGACACGCGCTTTCTGGCTCACGCAATCGAACAGATCGACATATCGGGATATCTCACTGGCTCGACGCAGCCAAAACTCACTAAGTCGGCACTGGAGTCCATAAAACTCGCTCTTCCGCCAGTTGCGGAGCAAACGGCCATCGCCGATCTGCTGGCCGCGCTCGACGAAAAGATCGCCGTGAACACGACCCTCGCGAACGTCGCGGATGCTTGCGCATCGTCTGTCCTCATGGGTTCACTCAGCTCAGATCGGGTGCGGCTCGACTCGGTGGCGCGAATCACCATGGGGTCGTCACCCCGGGGCGAGACATTGAACGAACTTGGCTTCGGAGTGCCGTTCTACCAGGGTGTGCGCGACTATGGCTTCCGCACGCCCACACGCCGGGTCTTCACTACCTCCCCGGTCAGAACTGCGGAAGCCGGCGACATTCTTGTCAGCGTGCGGGCACCTGTGGGCGCTGTCAACGTCGCTCAGGAGTCACTTTGCATCGGCCGCGGGCTCGCTGCAGTGCGTTCGACGGTCGACGCTCAAGCGACGCTTTTTCACCAGCTCAAGACGGAGCGCGACATCTGGAAGCCGTTTGAAGCCGAAGGAACCGTCTTCGGCTCTATCAATCGCGATCAGCTGCACGCTGTGCAAGTCCGTTCTATCCGCCCCGAGCGGGTGCGATACATCGAGGACGAGCTGACAGCGCTCGAGTCCGTAATTGCGGTAACGCTCTCCGAGAATCGCACGCTCGCCGCGACCCGCGACGCACTCCTCCCCCAGCTCATGTCGGGGAAGCTCCGCGTCCGCGACGCCGAGGCGATCGTCGCGGACGCCGGAGCCTGAGGAACGGAAAGCCGGTATGTTCGCACCATTGCACCGCCGCACGAATCTGGGGGGATTCGCCGCATGACCACCACGCCCGCGCTCCCGCGACTCACCAGGGGACGCGCGTCATGAGATTCCTGCGCAGGCCCGTGCCCCTGTGGTCTCACCTGGCCGCTTTCGGTGTCGTCGTGCTCGTGCTCGGCGGTCTGGCGGCCGGCGTGGCAGCGGGGTTGCTGACCCCGCCGTGGCTGGCATCCGCTCTGGGACCGCAGAGCGTCGTCCGGAACGAGCAGGTCGTGACTTTCATTACGAAGGAGGAGCAGACGGTGCTTCTCACGCTCGGCGTGGAGGGGATCTCCGAGGCGGAAGGGATCCCGCCCGAGATCCTGAAGGACGTGCCGGTTCTGAAGAAGGTCCGGCTGATGCAGTACAGCCTGACGGCGAAGCTCGGCGTCGATACCGTGACCATCGACGCCACCGGCGACCACCAATTCACGGTGAAGGTCCCGCCGTTCACCTGGATCGGCGAGGCAGACACGAACATCGATCGGGTGATCAGCGACGACGGCGTGCTGAGCGCGTTCACCGCGCAAATGTCGGAGTCGGAGCAGTTCAACGCCATCGTCGACGACGAACTGAAGAACCAGTATCTGAGCGCCAATGACGAAGCGCTCCGAAATCAAGCCGAGTTCCACTTCACCAAACTCGCCCACAGCATCGACCCCGACGCAGAACTCACGTTCGAATTCGCCGGCTGACCCACCGATCCCCACGGAAGCGACACATCATGACCTCGGACGCGGAACCCACGGCAAGCAATCCGCCGCCCATCGACGACCAGGCCTTCTTCGACGCCACGGCAGACGCGAAGTCTCGCTACAGCCGATTCAACCTCGCCATCGTCGGGGGGACGGGCGTCGGAAAGTCCTCCCTTGTGAACGCGGTGTTCGGTCGTGATCTCGCGAAGGTCGGGAAGGGTCTCCCGGTCACGCGCGGCGTCCACTACTACAACGACGACATCCTGGGCATCTGGGATCTCGAGGGATTCGAGATCGGGACCGCGGAACAGCCTGCTGACATCCTCCGGCGCCACCTCGAGACGATCGCCGGACGACCGCCGATCGAGCAGATCTCGGTCGTCTGGTACTGCGTTCTTTCCCAACTTCCCCGGCTGACCGAACGTGACATCGCCATGATTCGAGAACTCGACGCGCGGGGGCTCCCGGTCGTTCTCGTGCTCACGAAGGTCGACTGGGTCAGGAACCCGGTGACGGGACGACGCTCCGCACCGGACGACGTTCAGGAGTTCGCCGACTGGCTCGAGGATCCGCGGGACGAGGACGGGCAGCGAATCGAGATCCCGATCCGCCGCGTCATCCTGACCTCCGCAAGCGGTAAGCACGGGAAGGGCAAGGGGCACGGCCTCGGTGATCTCGTCACGGAAACCCTCGCGCTCTCTCCGGAGAACGAGAAGGACGCGTTTCGCATCGCGCAGCGACTCAACCTCCCCTGGAAGCGCGACATGGCCCGCCGCGTCATCGGCGCCGCCACCACCGCCGCTGTCGGAGCGGCGGCGGTTCCGGTTCCCGTCGCGGATGCCGCGATCCTGGCGCCGATCCAGCTCGGAATGATGGGACGTATCGCGGTCATCTTCGACCTCGAGATGAAGACGATGCTCTCCGCCGGCGGACTTGCTCAACTCGGTGTGCAACTCGCCGGCAAGTCCCTCGCCACGAGCTTCCTCAAGATCATTCCCGGCGCGGGCAGCGTCATCAACGCGGGCGTCGCCGGAGCACTCACCGCGGCGACCGGGGAGGGGTGGATGCGGCTCTGCGAGCAGGTCCACACCGGCAAGATCGATCTCGCGAATGTGGGCGGGGCGCTCGGCGACTTCGTCCCTGGGCTCCTCGATGTGGTGAAGAAGCTGGCCGAACAGAAACTGGCGAAGAAATGAACCTCCTGGCCGAATCCACGTGGGAGCAGGACGCCATCGACCGGCTTTCCGAGCCGCTGGGCTGGCGGCCGGTGCGCGGGGAAGACATCGCGCCGGGCAGCGGCGAGCGCGACACGTGGGACGACCCTCTCATCCGCCCGCGCCTGCTGGACGCACTGCGGCGCCTGAATCCTGGCATCCCTGCCGAATATCTCCGCCAGGCGGTCGCCGAGATCGCCTCCCCGAAATCGCAGGACGCGCTGACGGAGAACTACCGCATCCACCAGTACCTGGTGAGCGGGTACCCGCTCAGTTACATCGACACGGACGGTCGCGAGCAGAACCCGCGCCTTCGTCTGCTGGGCTCCGATCCGTCGGACAACGACTGGCTCGCCGTCAACCAAGTCACTGTGCGACAGGGCGACGCGCATCGCCGGTTCGACATCGTGCTGTACGTCAACGGGATGCCCCTCAGCATCATCGAACTGAAGCGAGCGGGTGCCGAGTCCGCCGGCGTCGCCGACGCGCACGATCAGCTGCGCACATACCTGCGCGAGTTCCCGATGGCCTTCCGCTTCTGCGTGCTCACGCTCGCCAGCGACGGACTGGATGCCAAGTACGGCACCCCCTTCACCCCGCTGAATCACTTCGCACCGTGGAACGTCGATGACGACGGCATCCCGCTCACACAACCGCGGGTCGAGGGCGGCGTCTCGGTCGAGCCGATCGACGACGCGCTCGACGGACTGTTCAACCAGGAGCGGTTCCTGCAGCTCGTCCGGAACTTCACGGCGTTCGACGAGAACGCCGACGGTCTGGCCAAGCGCATCGCCAAGCCCCACCAGTACTTCGCCGTGACCAAGGCCGTGGGCCGAACGGTGCAGGCGGTCGAGACGAACGGCAAGGCCGGCGTCGTCTGGCACACGCAGGGCTCGGGCAAGTCCATGGAGATGGAGCTGTACACCAACCAGGTGTCGCGGCACCGGAAGCTCCGCAACCCGACCGTCATCGTCGTCACCGACCGGACCGAACTCGACGGCCAGCTCTTCCAGACGTTCGATCAGAGCCTGCTGCTGCCCGAGAAGCCCGTCCAGGTGCGCGAGCGCGCCCAGCTGCGCGACGAACTGCGCAACCGGAACACGGGCGGAATCTACTTCACGACCCTGCAGAAGTTCGGGCTCACCGAGGCCGAGAAGCTTTCGGGCACCGCGCACCCGCTCCTGACGGATCGGCGCAACGTGATCGTGGTCGTCGACGAGGCCCATCGCAGTCACTACGACGACCTCGACGGCTACGCCCGCCACCTGCGCGACGCCCTCCCGCACGCGACGCTCATCGCCTTCACGGGCACGCCGATCTCGTTCACCGAGCGCAATACGCAGGCGGTGTTCGGCGACTACATCGACATCTACGACCTGTCCCGCGCCGTCGACGACGGAGCCACCGTTCCCGTGTACTTCGAGCCCCGGCTCGTGAAGGTCGCCTTCGCCGACGGTGCCAGCCAGGACGACATCGACCGCGCCGCGGACGAATACACGGTCGGCCTCGACGACACCGAACGCGCCCGCCTCGAGGCATCCGTCGCCGTCGTCAATGCCGTGTACGGAGCGCCCGAACGGATCGACACCCTCGCGGCCGACATCGTGCAGCACTGGGAGGAGCGGCGCGAACGGATGAAGCCGTTCATCGAGTCCCCCGGAAAGGCGATGATCGTAGGCGGCACGCGTGAGATCTGCGCCCGGCTCTACTCGGCGATCGTCGCGCTCCGCCCGGACTGGCACTCGTCCGCCCTCGACTCGGGGCGCATCAAGGTCGTGTACTCGGGTTCGGCGACCGACCAGCCTCCGGTGAGCGACCACGTCCGTCGGGAGTCTGAGAACAAGGCCATCAAGGCCCGCCTGAAGGATGCCGACGACGAGCTCGAGCTCGTGATCGTCAAGGACATGATGCTCACGGGTTTCGACGCTCCCCCGCTGCACACCCTCTACCTCGACCGCCCGCTGAAGGGTGCGCTGCTGATGCAGACCCTGGCGCGCGTGAACCGGACGTTCCGTGGCAAGGAGGACGGGCTCCTCGTGGCGTACGCGCCGCTCGCCGAGAACCTCGCGAACGCCCTGGCGGAGTACACCGGCTCCGACCGGGAGAACCGGCCGATCGGTCGCGACATCGAGGAAGCCGTGACGATCGCCACCGAACTGGTGGCGCAGATCCGCGAGATGCTCCTGGGCTGCGACTGGCGGGCGATCGTCGCGCGCGGTGGTCCCCGCGCATGGCGGACCGCCGCCACCACGACCACAAACTACCTCCGGGACCCAGCCAACCCCCTGAACGCTCCGGATCTCGAGAACGAACGACTCTCGATGCGGTACCGCGTCGCGACCGGTCGACTCGCACGGGCCTGGGCCCTGGCATCCGGACGGGAAGGGCTCGCAGAACTCCACGACGAGATCGCGTTCTACGAGGAAGTCCGCGTGTGGATGGCGAAGTACGACGCGCGGGAACGCCAAGCCCGCGACGAACCGATCCCGGAGGACATCGCGCGCCTTCTGAGTGCGCTCGTGGCCGAGGCCATCGCCCCCGGTGAAGTGCTCGACATCTACGACGCCGCTGGGCTTCCCCGCCTGTCTCTCGACAACCTGGGACCGGATTTCCTCGCACGCGCGCAGGCCGCACCGAACCCCCATCTCGCCATCGAGGCGCTCCGCGCCAGCCTCGTGGATGCCAGCGCGATGGCGACCCGCGGCAACCTCGTCCGTCAGCGCGCCTTCTCCGAGCGCATCGCCGAGATCATGAACCGGTACACGAATCAGCAGCTGACCGCCGCCGAGGTGATCGCCGAACTGGTCGAGCTGGCAAAGGACGTCGCCGCCGAAGCCGCGCGCGGGACGACCTTCACCCCGCCGCTGACAACTGACGAGCTCGCCTTCTACGACGCCGTCTCGACGAATGAATCCGCCGTCGACCTCCAGGGCGAGGATGTGCTCGCCCAGATCGCGCGCGAGCTGGTGGCGGTGATGCGTCGGGACGTGCGGACGGACTGGACCGTGCGCGACGACGTCCGTGCCAAGCTGCGCTCGTCGATCAAGCGTCTGCTCGTGAAGTACAAGTACCCGCCCGACAAGCAGCCGGAGGCGATCAAGCTCGTCATGGACCAGATGGAGTCGATGGCACCGCGATACGCGGAGCAGCGCCTCGGCTGACGTCGGAGCACGCGAACACCACCGACACGGCGATCGGTCGGCGCGTGATCATCCCTCCGCCGCGCCGCTCTCCTGGACTTCGTTCACCAGGGTCGCGATCGCCGCGATGATGTCCGAATGCGCGCCGGGCAGAGCGTCGACGCCGAAAGTGAAGGCCTCGAGCTTGGACGGGGCCGCGCGCCCGCCGCGGATGAGCGCGAGGCGGTCCACGTAGCGACGGACTGCCTGTTCGACGGCCGGGGTCTTGGCGAGCGAACCGGGATCGACTCCGAACGTGGCGAAACGCGCACCCTGCCAATGGCTGTCGTCGGGAAGCACCCATCCGATCGACAGGGGATGCCGCCGGTCGGGAGCAGCGATCCGGATGGACGCGCCCTTCGATCCCCACTTCACCTCGATGCCGAGCGCGGCACAGCCGGAGAGAACGTCGCGCATCGCATCTCGGTAAGCGTCGTCGGCGAGACCCGACAGAAACGCCGCTTCGTCGGCCTGCCCTGCTGAGCCCGAGGCCCCGGTCTGCGACCGCCGGGAAGGCGCCGCGACGACCTGAGCCGCATGAGCGACGAGTTCCTCCCCCTGCATCCGGACGATCTCGACGAGGTAGAACTTGCCATACCGCATCGTGGCGTTGAGGTACTCGAGGCTCGTCTGCATCGCCGACGTGAAGCGTTGCGCGGCGACGACGTAGTGGATATCCCCGGTCGCGAGAACGTCCTCCAACCGAGAGACGAACGCCGCCCATCCCTCTTCGCCGAGGTCCCATCCCGATCGCGCGACGGCCTCCGCGAGAGTGGATGCCCCCCTCGAGGCGGCATCCACCCGGCCACTGGCCAGATAGCGCTGCACGACGCCGCGATCGAAGTCCTCGACCGATAGTCGCCAGAGGTCCGATCCATAATCGATGAGCTGGGCGAGCGCGTGACGGAAGTCCGGATTCTGCGGGCCGGTCTTGAATTCGATCAAGATGATGTCGCCGGATGACGCCAGGCAGATCAGATCGATGTATCCGGAGGCGAGGCTCGTCTCCCTTCCCACGACGAGCAAGTCGCCGTCGAATCCCATGTCGTCAGCGGGAATCAATTGGGGCTGAGCCTTCAGGATCTCCTGGAGGTGATGCTCGTTAGGAGCCGGCACCTCCACGAGATCGAACGACTGACCATCTCGTTGCACGAGCACTCTCCGCGGCATGGCATCCCCCTAGATCAGCCGAACACTATCGGCCGCGGATGGCATGCACGCAACGACGCGGCGCGCTCAGCCCTGGCGACCCTTCCATCGCGGGTTCAGCTTGTTGATCACGAACACGCGGCCGCGGCGGCGCACCACCTGAGCGCCGGGCTGGTTCTTCAGCGACTTGATCGAGTTGCGAACCTTCATGGCATCCTCCTGTTGATAACCGTTCTCAATAACAAGATAGGCTGTCCCCCGATTCCCGACAAACGAGAGGCGGATACCGTGAAGACGACGATCGCGACGATGGGTGTGTGCGCGCCGGAACGCCGGGCCTACGCCGAGCGTGCCGCCCTCGCCCTGGGTCGTCCGCTTCACGCGGTCGTCCGGAGCGCCGCGCACCCGCTCCCCCACCCTCGCTCGCGCATCAACGGCGAGCGCCTCGTGGTGGACCTCGGCACCGACGTCGACCTGATTCACGCGATCGCCGCGCGCGGCGGGGTCGAGGTCGAGGCGGTCTGCGTCGTCGATGCCCGCCACATGATGGGCGACCTCCTCGACGACGCTCCGCTCGTGGCATCCACCGCTCCGGGCGACCCCCGCGGCGACGTCGGCGCCCGCGCACGTCAGGCTGCCGTGGCGCTGGAGATCGCCACGCGCATCGTCTGGGTGAATTGGGAGCAGGTGCCGACGGCCGCCCTGGCCCTGCAGATGGCTCTCGCGTCGCACCTCAATCCCGGCGCCACGCTCCGGCTCACCCGTGATCCCCAGGCCGATCTGCACGCCGGCGCTCCCCGTGACCACGAGACCGAGGTGCTCGAACGCGCCGGGTGGATCCGCGCGCTCAACGACGAGCACGACCCGTACATGCGCGACAACCGGGTCAGCACCCTGCGCTACGACCAGGTGCGGCCATTCCACCCCGCCCGCCTGCAGACCTCCCTCGACCGTCTCGACCACGGCGCGGCGGGGCGCCTGGTCCGATCCGCCGGGTTCTGCCGGCTCGCCTCACGCCCCGGCATCCTGGCGCGGTGGGAGCACGTCGGTTCGGCGATGTGGATCGAACCGCTCCGCGCCGACGACGGAAACCTCGGTTTCGGGCAGGAGATCGCCTTCACCGGACTCGATCTCTCGGCGCCGCGGCTGCGACACATCCTCGACCTCGCGGCTCTGACCGACGACGAGCTCGCCGCCGGCCCCGACGCCTGGGCCGCGTTCGACGACCCGCTCCCGGCGTGGCCGACGGTCGACCTGACGATCCCGGATGCCACCGACTGACGGCACCCCGGATCCACCGCCACCCCACGAACACACGCGCCCCTTTTCCCGCTATTCTCGGAATCAATTGGGGGGATTTCCCACGCGTCGGGGGGCGCATTCATGATTCGATCGACCGTGCGCGCAGGCGCAACAAATCCGTTTTCCGCGCCCGGAAGCCGTCAGACGAAAAGACGCATTCCGACCTGGCTCTGGATCGTGCTCGGCGTCGCGCTGCTGATCGTGGCGCTGATCCTGTCGCCGATCTTCGCCGTCATCTTCCTCATCATTCTGATCACGGGAATCGTCGGTCTCGCGAAGAACAGTCGCACATGGCTGCGCTTCCGGAGCCGCAAGACCGCCGCCTGGGTGACGGCCGTTGCCGCCGTCGGAGTGCTCGCGACCGGCGGAATCACGAGCGCCACCGTCGCCGGCGCGGCACAGAAGGCCCCCGTCGCCTTCGCTGCGACGCCCGCGACCTCCGCCCCGCCGTCCGATGCGGCATCGGCGGCGCCGTCCCGCACGCCCCGACCGACTCCGACGCCGACTCCGACGCCCACTCCGTCGGCGACGACGACGCCGGTCGAAGTCCGTTCGGTCATCGACGGCGACACGATCGACACGAGCGTCGGCAAGGTGCGACTCATCGGCATCGATGCCCCCGAATCCGGCTCATGGGGGTACGACCAGGCCACGGCGGAGCTGACGTCCTTCCTCGCTCCCGGCGGTGTCGTCCTCGTGAGCGTCCCCGGGCGCGACGACAAGGACAAGTACGGGCGGCTGCTGCGCTACGTCCAGGTCAACGGCCAGGATGCCGGCACCCACCTCATCGGCACGGGATGGGCCGTCGCGCGGTACGACGGACGCGACGGCTACGGTGCGCACCCGCTGCAGGCGAGTTACATCAGCCTCGACGAATCGGTCCCCATGCCCACCGAACCGGCGCCCGCACCGCCGGCGCCCGCAGAGCCGGAACCGGCGCCCGCACAGCCGGAACCGGCGCCCGCGCAGCCGGCCCCCGCCGACCCGGCCCCCGCGACGGACCCGCACTTCGGGTCGTGCAAGGAGGCCAACGCCAACGGCTACGGGAACTACGTGCGCGGACAGGACCCCGAGTACGACTGGTACAAGGATCGCGACAAGGACGGGGTGGTCTGCGAGTTCTGAGCCTCGCGAGTGCCGAGGTCCACGGCATCCGTCCTGTCAAGCCACTCGCCGGGGCGGCACCCTTCCGGCACCGTGGCCGCATGAGCACACCGGATCTCCCCTCCCGCCACGCCGACGATGCCCGTGCCGACAGCGGCGCGCCCACAGATGCCGTCACCGACGACGTCCGCGAGGATGCCGCCGAAGCCGAGGAGAACGTCGACCTCGACGATCACACGGGCGACGCCCTCACCGACGCCGAGGCCGACGACGATGCCCCTGCCGCGGAGGGCCACGCCTGAGCGGCCCGGGCGTTCGTCGGCACGTCGGGCGGGTGACGCGCGCGGTCGCGCCCCGCACGTCGCCGTGGCGCTCGAGGCGCGGCTGCGGTGACGCACAGGCGATCCGCGTCTCTTCCGAGGCCCCGCGAGCTCAGGCGATCCGCGTCCCGGGCGGCAGCCGCCGGGCCGGGGTCCGCGTGCGGGCGATGCCCCACGCGAGCAGACCGGCGCTCAGCAGCAGTTGCAGGAACAGCCCGACGAACCAGCTCGGGACCGTGCCGGCGATCCGGTCCTCCATCGAGCGGTCCTGAAGCGTCACGCCGGCGCAGGAGTCATAGGACGGTGCCGGGTCGGGGGGAATCTGCGCGAGCCGCACGCCCGACGCGATCTGCGAGAAGAGGTCCGACGGATTCCCGTACTTGTCATACGTCGGCGGCGTCGCGTCGGCGAGGATGACGAACGGGTTCGCCGCCAGCACACCCCAGACGCGGTCGAACCGCGGCACCTCGCTCGTGTACGACGAGGTCGTGCACCCGATCTCGTCGAGCCGCGGACACTCGGTCGCGTCGTTCTCGAGATACGGATCGCACCCGACCGGCACCGCGTTCCAGTCCACGTCGCGTGTCGTGACGGTCTGCTCGGTCCGCAGCGCCGTGCCACCGAGACCGAACGCGATGACGGTCCCGTGCGTCAGCGCCGCCACGATCAGGTACGTCGTCGCCACGGAGAAGACCGGACGCGCCACGATCGCGCTCACCCCGACCCCGATCGCCGCCACGACGCCGACCTCGAGGACCAGGATGCCGAGCGACGAGGCGATGACCGCGGGGTTGAGCTCGCCCGCGAACGTCGCGACCACGAGGAAGGGCAGCGCGACCACGAGGAACGCGAGACCCGAGATCCACGCCGCCAGGAACTTCCCGAGCACGATCTCGGCCGTCGTGACCAGCGTCACCTGCACGGGAGCCAACGTCGCGGCATCCCGATCTCCGTTGACCGCGCTGCCGCTCAGCGTCGGCGACACCAACAGCACGAGCAGCAGCACGAACATGATGACGAGCGAGTAGAACCAGCCGTTGCCACCCTCGTTCAGCGAGAACGACGAGAACGACAGCGTGAGGAGCGCGAGGAGGATCACCGCGAAGATCCCGAGCAGCACATACCAGCCCACCGACCGCACGCGCTGGCGCAGGTCGATGCCGATCACCGTGCCGAGCCGGCGGACGTTCATTCGGGGCTCCCCTCGGTCGCGGCGTTCCCTCGCAGGTCGAGGAACGCGTGTTCGAGGTCTCCCACCGCGGGGGCGTACTCGACGATCGGGATGCCGGCTCCCACGAGGGCCCGGAGGCCCGCGACGGCGGCTCCTTCGTCGGCGAACGGCACGAGGAGGTCGCGTCGATCGACGCCCACCTCGTCCGGTGCGCGTCCCAGCGCCCCCGCGACGGCCTCGCGGTCGAAGGCTGTTCCCCGAGAAGCATCGACCGCCACCCGCACCCGCCAGACGCGGACGCGCGCGGTCGCCGCGGCGACACGATCACGTCCGACCGTGCGGCCGTCGAGCAGGAAGACCGCGTCGTCGACGACCTCCTCCAGTTCCGACAGCACGTGGCTGGAGATGAGGATCGTGCGCCCCTCGTCCGCGAGGCGCCGCAGCAGCACGCGGAGGTCGATGCGCGCCTGGGGGTCGAGGCCCGACGCGGGCTCGTCGAGCAGCAGCACGCGCGGCTCGTGCACGAGCGCGCGCGCGAGAGCCAATCGCTGCTTCTGCCCGCGGGACAGCACCCGCGCGGCGGAGCCGGCGAGCGGCACGAGGTCGACGAGTTCGAGCAACCGGTCGGCGCGCGTTCGCGCCTCGGCGCGGGACAGGTCGTAGAGCTGCGCCGTCGCGACCAGCACCTCGCGCGCGGTCAGCGTCGGCCACGCGCCCAGGGAGTCCGGCATCCATCCGAGGAGTCGCCGTGCGCCCGCCGGGTCGGCGACGGGGTCGACCCCGCCGATCCGGATCTCGCCCGCGTCGGGTCGCAGCAGCGACGCCAGCATGAGCAGCAGCGTCGTCTTGCCCGATCCGTTCGGCCCGACGAGGCCCGTGACCCGGCCCGGTTCGGCCGTGAACGTCACGTCCGCCACCGCCGTCACGGCGCCGAACGCCCTTTTCACCTGCACCGCTTCGATGCCCGCGCCCCCTGCGTCCATTCCCCCACCCTATGCGCGGCCTCCGACACGGCCCGGGGTTTGGGGCGAGCGTTCAGGATGCCGCGAGCGCGCGGCCGAGGGCATCGCCCGACGCCCACGCCGTGCGGACCGCGGGCGACTGGCCCCACGCGTCCCCGCACAGGGACAGCCCCGGCGAGCGGAAGAACGGCTCGCCGGTCGCCCGGGCGGGGCGTGCGAACGTCCAGCGGTGGGCGTGCGTCGCGACCGGCTCGGCGTCGATCCGCAGCAGTCGCCGCGTGGCCGCCACGACCGGCGCGACCGCGGCATCAGGGTCGTCGAGGTACATTCGCGCGGCTCCGCCGGTCGTGTGGACCACGAGCACCGGCGCGCCATCGCCGCGGCGGTCCCCGTCGTCCGCGATGAAAGCGACGTCGGGGTCACCGTTCACGAAAGCGCCGTGCAGATCGGCGGACCAACGCCGCTTCTCCCAGCGCAGCACCACGGCGAGCACCGGCTCCCAGTCCTGCGGAGCGACCGGGATGCCATGCCCCAGACGCCGCGCCTGCGGTTCCGGCATCGCGAGCACCACCTCACCGGCATCCTTCCCGTCCACCCGGTACGGAGCGACGCGCTCGACCTCCCGCCCCGACTCGACATCGACGCCGTCGGCCAGATCGAGGACGAGCGAACGCGAGCCCGCCGGCGCCGCCCACCGCATCCGACCGCTCTTGCGGGTCTCGGTCCCGTCGGCGTCGAACGCCGAGAACGTGTCGGTCCACGGCCGCGCGATGCCGCGCGTCTCCCAGCCCGCGACGACCCGCGCGAACCGTTCGTCGTCGCCGACGACGAAGTACGACGCCCCGAGGTCGACAGCACGCCCGTCGATGGTGCGGCTCGCCAGGCGCCCGCCCGGCCGGCGCCCGCGGTCGATCACGCGCGCCGTCCCCCCGGCATCCTGCACCGCCCGCGCACACGCGAAGCCCGAGATGCCTCCGCCGACCACCGTCACGTCCACCGTCATTTCGCCATCCTCCCGGGCACGGTCGCGCCGCAGTCGGGGCTTGCGCCTCCGCGCGGGCGCGGTCGCGCGGGTGTCGCGGCCCTGCGCCTACGCGCCGAAGAACGCCACGCCCAGGTCGGGGTGGTCCACGAACACGCCGTCGAGCGCGGAATCTCGGAGCACCGCCCACTCCCGCTCGTACCCGCCGAACTCCGCCGGTCCGCCCGTCCCCTGGAACACCGGGAGCAGGAACGCGTTCTCGGGCCGACACGTCCACGTGAACACCCGCAGCCCGCGCTCGTGCGCGCCCGCGACGAACGGCGCCGGCGCCCGAACCACCCCGGCCGCATCCGGCGCGAGGATCAGCCGCTTGTCAGGGCTGATCCCGTCGACCTCCCGCGCCAACACGTCGAGCCCCGCGGGTGTGAGCATCGACGCGTACGACGCGGCATCCGCCCCGTCCCGCTCGCGCAGGTCCCAGGGCGCCCCCTCGGCCTCGATCAACTGCACGAGGGGAGCCTGGATGCCACGCTCCCGCAGCCGCTGCAGCACGAGAGGTTCGAACGACTCGATGACCAGCCCCGGGTCGTCCCACCAGGCGGCATCCCGTAGCTCTCGCTCGACGAGCGCGGCCATGTCGAACCCGGCGCGGGCGAAGAACGCCGCGTGCTTGATCTCGAGCACCACACCGACGCCGCCGGCCCGAGCGAGGTCGAGCACGTCGCGGAGGCTGAGCACCGAATCCTCGTCGTCGTGCGCCGCGCTCGCCGGTCGCAGCGCCGGGATGCGCTCGCGGCAACGGAGGGTGCGCAGCTCCGCCCAGGTGAAGTCCTCGGTGAACCAGCCATCCAGGAGTTCGCCGTCGACAAGGGCCTCCCGGCGGCGATCCGCGAACTCCGCGCGCGTCAACACATCCGTCGTGGAGCCGATCTCGTTCTCATGCCGCACGATGAGAACACCGTCCCTCGAGGGCACGACATCGGGCTCGATGGCATCCACGCCCGCGGCGATCGCGCGCTCGTATGAGGAGCGGGAATGCTCGGGAAGATACCCCGGCGCGCCGCGGTGACCGATGATCAGGGGGCGCTCGACAGGCACGCGCCCAGGGTATCCGGCAAGCGCTCCGCTCAAAGCAGAATCCCAGTCGGCACAAGGATTCTCCCGGCCTGCTCGGCTAGTGTTGGTCTACAGCACGGTGCTGTGATCACCAGCAATTTGGAGTGTGAGTCCCTGTGGCCCTCAACAACCCGGCATTCAACAACCCGGCGTTCCAGGACCCTCGTGGCGGAGCGCAGACCCGTTACAGCCCCCCGCCCGCCCAGTCGATGACCGCAGCCGCTGCGGCCGCCGAGACGGCGAACATCGAGGGCATGTACGCGGCCCCGTCCGCGGGCGCGGTGCAGACCGACCGCATGACGGTCGAAGACACCGTCTTCAAGACCCTCGGCCTCTTCGCCGTCCTCGTCGTGACCGCCGTCGTCGGCTGGATCTGGACGATGAGCACGGTGACCGTCGCCAACCCGTCGCCGAACGTCCTGCCGATGGTCATCGGCGGTCTCGTGGGCTTCGTGCTCGCGATGGTCGCGACGTTCAAGAAGAAGCCGTCGGTTCCCGTCTTCATCGCCTACGCGGCGTTCGAAGGCCTGTTCATCGGTGGCATCTCGGCGTTCTTCGAGTTCATCTACCCGGGCATCGTCGTCCAGGCGACCCTCGCGACGCTGTCGGTCGTGGGCGTGACTCTCGCGCTGTTCGCCAGCGGGAAGATCCGCGCCTCGGCCCGCGCCACCAAGATCTTCCTGATCGCGATGGTCGGCTACCTGGTGTTCAGCCTCATCAACGTCGGCCTGATGCTCTTCAACGTGCCGCTCGCCGGTGGAGCCTTCGGCCTGCTCAGCGACGTGAAGCTCTTCGGCATCCCGCTCGGTGTCATCGTCGGCGTCTTCGTGGTCATCATGGCCGCGTACTCGCTGGTCCTCGACTTCGACCAGATCCAGCGCGGCGTCCGTAATGGCGCCCCGCGCGTCTACGGCTGGGTCGGCGCCTTCGGCATCATGGTCACCGTCGTGTGGCTGTACGTCGAGATCCTGCGCCTGCTCGCGATCCTGCGCGGCAACAACTGACGCATCACCTCACACGGAGGGCCGTCCCGTTTCGGGGCGGCCCTCCGTCGTTCGGCGCGCGTCGCCCGCGGTTCAGTGTCAACCGCACGGCGTGACATCCGAGCCCACATTTCGGTGTCCTAAACACGCGGACGCATCGCCGTGGCATCCGCGTGTCTTGGACACTCAATTCCCGCGCGCCGCACGCCGCGCAAGGGAGTCCCCCCGCGGATGCCACGGGACTAGCCTCACGGCATGAGCCCCGCGAAGACGCCCCCGACGGTCCTGGACGTCGACGGTCACGAGGTCCGCGTCACGAGCCCCGACCGCATCGTGTTCCCCGAGCCCGGCCTCACCAAGCTCGACCTCGTGCGCTACTACCTCTCGGTCGCCGACGGCGCGCTGCGCGGCGCGGGCGGCCGCCCCATGGTGCTCAAGCGCTTCGCGAAGGGCCTGGGCCAGGAGCCGTTCTTCCAGAAGCGCGTGCCCGAGAATCACCCCGACTTCATCGACACCGCGACCCTGCACTATGCCTCGGGCACGTCGGCCGAGGAGACGGTCCTGCGCAACGCCGCCGGGCTCGCGTGGATCGTGAACCTCGGATGCCTCGACCTCAACCCGCATCCGGTGCGCGCCGAAGACCTCGACCATCCCGACGAGTTGCGCATCGACCTCGACCCGATGCCCGGCGTGGACTGGGCGCAGATCGTCGACGTCGCGTTCACCGCCCGCGACGTGCTCGACGACCACGGCCTCCTCGGATGGCCGAAGACCTCCGGGTCGCGGGGGCTCCATATCCTCGTGCGGATCCGGCCGGAATGGGAGTACCCCGACGTCCGCCGGGCCGCCGAGACACTCGCCCGCGAGGTCGAGAACCGGGCGCCCGGGCTCGCGACCGCGCGCTGGTGGAAGGAGGAGCGCGGCGAGAGCGTGTTCGTCGACTTCAACCAGAACGCGAAGGACCGGACCGTGGCATCCGCGTACTCCATCCGCCCGCTCGCCGATGCCCGGGTGTCGACGCCGCTGACGTGGGACGAGGTGCGCGAACGCCGTCCCGAGGAGTTCACGGTCCTCACGGTGCCCGAGCGCTTCGCCGCGATCGGCGACCCGCACGCGGGTATCGACACCGCCGCCGGGTCCCTCGCCGCCCTGCTGGCGCTCGCCGACGAGATGGGGCCGGCCGAGAAGCCGCCGCGCGGCTCCGACGGATCGGGTCGCCGCACCTCGACGATGCCCCTCATCGAGGTCGCGCGGACGAAGACCAAGCCCGAGGCCCTCGACGCCCTCGAGGAGTGGAAGCGCCGGTATCCCGAGGCGACGGCTGCTCTGCATCCCGCCGATGTGATGCTCGACGGCATGCGCGGCTCGAGCTCGCTCTGGTACCGCGTGCGGGTTAACCTGCAACACGTTCCGGATGCCACCCGCCCGCCGCAGGAAGCGCTGATCGCCGACTACGACCCCTGGGCCGGCCGCGGCTGACGCGCCCCGCCCGCGGTTCGGTGTCCAAGACACGCGGAGCGCGCTCGCGTCCGTCCGCGTGTCTTGGACACTCGACCCCGGTTACCGCCGCGTCGGACGCGACAACGCCTCGGCAGCCGCGGCGGCGAGAGTCTGCATCGCGCGCGCGGGGCTCAGCGCGACCGCCGCGGCGCGCGCCTCGGCGGCGAGCCGCTCCCGCAACGCCGCATCGCGCAGCGCCCGCACCAGGGCGTCGGCGAGCGCGACCTCGTCACCGTCGGGCACCAGGATGCCACCTCCCTCGGCGAGCATGTCGCGCGGGCCGTACCGGATGTCGTAGGCCACGACGGGAACGCCGTGCGCGAGAGCCTCGGCGAGCGCGAGCCCCTGCCCTTCGAAGGCCGAGGTCGTGAGGTACACCGAAGCCGCGTCGAGTACCGCGCCCGGATCCAGGGTCAGCCCCGGGAGCGACACCGCATCGCCGAGCCCGAGTTCGGCGACGAGCGTCTCGAGCGCCTCGCGTCCGGGGCCCGCTCCCCACAGCTCGAGCCGGGCGGCGGGCACCTCCCCGACGACCCGCGCGAACGCCCGGATCGCGTGGTCCAGCCGCTTCCCCGGCGCCAACCGCCCGAGCACCACGACGGGTCCGTCCGCGGCGTACGTGACCGCGTCGGGCATCGGGATGCCGTGCGGCGCGACGACGTCGACCCGGTCGTCGCCGAAGCGCGCCCGCACGTCGTCGTGCTGCCAGGGCGTCGGCCAGAGCACGGCGTCGAAGCGCGGTGCCACGGCGAGCCACCGCTCCCACAGCGCGTTGATGGGCGCGTCGGCCGTGAACGGCGGCTCGAGGTGGATGGTGTGGACGGTGTGGAGGATCCGCACGTCGGGGTCGTCCCAGTCCACGAGGAGCTCACCGAGCTGCCGCGACTCGCAGATCAGCACGACGGGACGGTCGCGCTCGGCGCGGAGCCCCGCGGCGACGTGCGTGAGCCACGCACGATACAGCGCCCCGAACCCGTCGATGACGCCGAGGGCATCGCCCGCCGCGTTCCGCACGACGATCGGCGCCGTTGCGAGGTGCCAGTGCGGATCGACGACGTTCGGCAGGTCCACGGCTCCCCCCGCGACGCTCCGGTACTCCAGCGTCGGGTCGGCCTCGCCTGGTCGCGCAGCCGCCCGCAGCCACTCCGCCGCGCCGCCGTCGGGTCCGACCGCCTCGTCGAAGAGGTTCCGGAACACCTCGGATGCCCCTGCCGCCCCGCGCCGAACGAACTCCGCGCGCTGGTCGGCATGCGCGTCCGCCGCGCCCGGGTCGACCGTGAGGAGCAGCGCCGGGGCACCGGCATCCGCCATCTGACGCGCCCGAGCGAGGGTCGAGATCGTGTACCCACCGTCGAGGTCGGGGATGAGCCGG
The DNA here is from genome assembly GCF_001619615.1 of Microbacterium sp. T32. GTDB lineage: Bacteria > Actinomycetota > Actinomycetes > Actinomycetales > Microbacteriaceae > Microbacterium. Next base: position 45,461 of record NZ_LQQP01000005.1, on the reverse strand, counting down.
CTCGAGAGGATCAGGTACCACGCGTCGGGGAAGCCCGTCATCGGCGCCCCTCCGAGCGCAGTCGGAACACCGGGAAGCCGGGCGCGATCTCGCGCAGCCGGTCGTCCGGAGAGTTCTTGTCGACGCCCTCGAAGAAGCGGCCGACCTCCCACGCCCACGCGACGAGGTAGGCGCGCAGGATCGGAGGTTTCTCGGCATCCGGAACCTCCTCCGCCCGGAACACCTCGATCGCACGTCCGGCGCGGAGCTCGCCCCCTCCAGCCGCGCGGAGGTTCCGCACCCACTGCGTCGTCCCGCGCGGCGCGACGAGATACCGCTCGCCGGCGACCCGCAGGGGGTTCACCGGGGTGGTCCGCCACTCGCCCGACGTGCGGCCCCGCACGGCGAGCACGCGACTCCCCGCGAGCGGCAGCCCGATGCGCGTCAGCGCGGCGACCGCGGCGTTGAAGACCGTGTCGAGACGGGTCGGGCGCACGAACCTCTCACTCATGCCCCCATCCTCCCCCACGGGTCTGCGCTCCGACACCACGGGTTCCCCTCGCCCCGCTACCTCTGGTTTTGGGGCGGACTTGGTGCTCCGGGGCGCAAGATGCACGCCCCATTGCTCGAAACCCGCCCCGCACCGCCCCATACCTCGCCGCTGACGACAGAGCGCCCCCGCCGCCGTCCGGCGGAGGGGTGTCGTCTTCCGGTCGATCGGGGTAGGGGCCCCGGTCCCGATCCGGGCGCACCGCAGGTGCGCCCTCATAGCCTTCAGCGGACCGACAGAGCGCCGACACCGACGGACGACGAAGGGGCATCGTCCTCGGGTCGATCGGGGTAGGGGCCCTGTTTTCGATCCGGCGCACCGCAGGTGCGCCCGCATACCTCGCCGCTGACGACAGAGCGCCCCCGCCGCCGTCCGGCGGAGGGGTGTCGTCTTCCGGTCGATCGGGGTAGGGGCCCTGTTCTCGATCGGAAGACGACACCCCGGAGCCGGACGACGGCGGAGGCGCGGGAGCCGGTGTCAGACCCGGCTCACTCCCATTCAATCGTCCCCGGCGGCTTCGACGTCACGTCGAGCACCACGCGGTTCACTTCGCGCACTTCGTTGGTGATGCGGTTGGAGATCCTCGACAGCACGTCGTACGGCAGGCGCGTCCAATCGGCGGTCATCGCGTCTTCGCTGGAGACGGGGCGCAGCACGATGGGGTGACCGTAGGTGCGGCCGTCGCCCTGGACGCCCACCGACCGCACGTCCGCGAGCAGCACGACGGGGCACTGCCAGATCTCGGCATCCAGGCCCGCCTTCGTCAGTTCCGCGCGGGCGATGGCGTCGGCCTCACGCAGGATCTCGAGGCGGTCAGCGGTGACCTCGCCCACGATGCGGATGCCAAGACCGGGCCCCGGAAAGGGCTGGCGGCCGACGATCGCTTCGGGGAGACCGAGTTCGCGGCCGATCGCGCGGACCTCGTCCTTGAAGAGGGTGCGCAGCGGCTCGACGAGCTCGAACTGGAGGTCTTCGGGCAGTCCGCCGACGTTGTGGTGCGACTTGATGTTCGCGGTGCCCGCGCCACCGCCGGACTCGACGACGTCGGGGTACAGCGTGCCCTGCACGAGGAAGCGGATGGGCTCGCCGTCGGCCTTGGCCTCGGCGACGAGGTCGGCCTGCACCTTCTCGAACGCGCGGATGAACTCGCGGCCGATGATCTTGCGCTTCTCTTCCGGGTCGCTGACGCCGGCGAGGGCGTTCAGGAACGTCTCGCGCGCGTCGACCGTGATGAGCCGCACACCCGTCGAGGCGACGTAGTCGTTCTCGACCTGCTCGCGCTCGCCCTTGCGGAGGAGACCGTGGTCGACGAACACGGCGACGAGTTGGTCGCCGACGGCCTCGTGCACGAGCGCCGTGGAGACGGCGGAGTCGACGCCCCCCGAGAGCGCGGACAGGACGCGACCGGTGCCGACCTGCTCGCGGATGCGGGCGACCTGCTCGGCGATGACGTTTCCGCTGTTCCAGTCGGCGGGGAGGCCGGCGGCGCCGTGCAGGAAGTTCTCGATCACGCGCTGGCCGTGGTCGGTGTGCTTGACCTCGGGATGCCACTGCACGCCGTACATGCGTCGGGCGTCGTTCGCGAAGGCGGCGACGGGCGTGTGCGCGGTGCGCGCGAGCACCTCGAAGCCTTCGGGCGCGCGCGAGACCTGGTCGCCGTGGCTCATCCAAACGTTCTGTTCGAGGGGCTGCCCCTCGAGCAGCGTGCCTTCGGTGACGACCGTGGCATCCGTCGCGCCGTATTCGCGCAGGCCCGTGTTCGCGACCTCGCCGCCGAGGGCCTGGGCCATCACCTGGAAGCCGTAGCAGATGCCGAGCGTCGGGACGCCGAGGTCGAAGACGCCCTCGTCGAGCCGCGGCGCACCCTCTTCGTACACCGACGACGGGCCGCCGGAGAGGATGATGCCCACCGGGTTCTTCGCCGAGATCTCATCGGCGGTGGCCGTGTGCGGAACGATCTCGCTGTACACGCCGGCCTCGCGCACGCGGCGCGCGATCAGCTGGGCGTACTGGGCGCCGAAGTCGACGACGAGGACGGGACGCTGCGACGTTTCGGTCTGTTCGGTCACCGGGGTCCTTCCGGGGCGGGGACGGGAGCGGATGCCTCGGCGGCTTCGCGCTCGGCGAGGTAGGTGCGCACGCTGCGGGCGGTACGCACCTCGAGAATGAAGGAGAGGAACGGCACGACGCCGCCGAGCGCGAGGAACACGAAGCGGCGGAACGGCCAGCGCATGAGGCTCCACACGCGGAAGCACGAGAACAGGTACACGACGTAGAACCAGCCGTGGATCACGAGGATCGCGAGCGACAGGTTGAGGCCGTCACCGGTGGAGAGGATCTCGCATCCACTGCCGCCGGGCACGAACAGCGAGAACCACTGGCATCCGGGACCGGGAATGGCACCCGCGAACCACAGGAATCCCCCGGATCCGCCCAGGAACAGCTCCTTGTGGATGGGCGTGTACTTCACGATCATCTCGGCGACCAGCAGCAGCAGGCCGATACCGGTGATGATCGAGCAGATCTGGTAGAACTTCAGGGCTCCGCGGATCGCCGGGAACGTGGCGAGCTTCGGGGCGCGGGGCATGGATGCCAGTCTAGTCGCGGGATTCCGCGGAACCTGCCGCGAGCGCCTCGGACTGTTCGTCCTCGAGATCTTCCACTTCCTTCTCCCACGCATCGCGCGCGAGGCGGTACCAGAGGTACAGCGCGAAGCCCGCGAAGATCGCCCACTCGACGGCGTAGAAGATGTTGAGCCAGTTGACCCCGGAGCGCTCGTCGGGCGCCGGCGAGTCGATCGCGTCGAGCGGCCCGATCGCGGTCTGCGAGGCCAGGTACGGCCGGTACACGGCCACCCCGTCGATGTCGTGCCAGCGGCCGAGGAGCGCGGCGGGCGACATGCGGGTCATCGTCTGCGGGTCGACGCCGGCCGGCGGCCGGGACGGCCCCTCGTCGGCGATCACGCGCCCCGTCACGTCCACGGTCGCCCCGGGGTCCGCCGCGACCTGCGCGTCGAGTTCTCGCACGGCGTTCTGTGCCGCCGCGGCATCCTTCGTCCAGCCGAGCGCGACGGCGATCGACGTCGGCGTCGCCGTGCCGTCGAGGCGCAGCTGACCCGTGACCCAGTACCCCTCGACGTCGTCGTTGAAGCGCGACGCGACGACGAGGAAGTCGGACGCGATCCAGTGACCGGACGCCTCGACGCGCTGACCCACAAGAGGGTCCGTCAGGTACTGGCCCGGCTGCACGACATCGGCGAGCGGCCGCACGACCTCGGTCTGCCCGGGCTCGACGGGCGCGGTGTCGATGGCGCGACCCAACTGCCACTGCCCGAGCCACGCGAGCGAGCCCGCCACCACGAGCGAGAACGCCAGCAGCGCGAGCCATCGTGGGCGCAGCATGACCTCGCGCAGGGTCGGCGGGAAGACCTGCCGGGGCTCCTGCTCGATCGCGGTGGGAGAGGTCATGCGGTCACCCGGTCAGTGTCCGTACGGCGCCACGACGACCTCGACGCGCTGGAACTCCTTGAGGTCGGAGTACCCGGTCGTGGCCATCGACTTCTTCAGCGCACCGATGAGGTTGGCGGTGCCGTCGGCCACGGGAGCCGGGCCGTAGAGGATCTGCTCGAGCGGGCCGACGCGGTCCACGGCCACGCGGTGGCCGCGGGGCAGCTTGGCGTGGTGCGCCTCGGGGCCCCAGTGGAAGCCGCGGCCGGGGGCGTCGGTGGCACGGGCGAGCGCGACGCCGAGCATGACGGCATCCGCACCCATGGCGAGAGCCTTCACGATGTCGCCCGAGGTGCCCACGCCGCCGTCGGCGATGACGTGGACGTAGCGCCCACCGGACTCGTCGAGGTAGTCGCGCCGCGCGCCGGCGACGTCGGCCACCGCGGTCGCCATCGGCGCGTGCAGCCCCAGGGTGACGCGGGTCGTGGAGGCGGCGCCGCCGCCGAAGCCGACGAGGACACCGGCCGCGCCCGTGCGCATGAGGTGGAGCGCCGCGGTGTACGTTGCGGCGCCACCGACGATCACCGGGACGTCGAGGTCGTAGATGAACTTTTTGAGGTTCAACGGCTGGGCGACGCTCGAGACGTGCTCGGCCGAGACGGTCGTCCCTCGGATGACGAACAGGTCGACGCCCGCGGCGACGACGGTCTCGTACAGGTCGTGCGTGCGCTGGGGAGTGAGGGCTCCCGCGACGGTGACACCGGCCGCGCGCACCTCGGCCAGGCGGTCCCGCACGAGCTCGGGCTTGATCGGCTCGGAGTACAGCTGCTGCATGCGCCGCGTGGCCTCGGAGTCGGGCAGGCCGGCGATCTCGGCGAGCAGCGGCTCGGGGTCGTCGTAGCGCGTCCACAGCCCCTCGAGGTCGAGGACTCCGAGACCGCCCAGGCGGCCCAGTTCGATCGCCGTGCGGGGGCTCACGACCGAGTCCATCGGCGCACCCAGCACCGGGATCTCGAACGGGAACGCGTCGATGGTCCACGCCGTCGACACGTCTTCCGGGTTGCGCGTGCGGCGCGACGGAACGACGGCGATGTCGTCGAAGGTGTAGGCGCGGCGGGCACGCTTGGCGCGTCCGAGGTCGATCTCCATGGTCACTCCCCCAGCCTACCCGCCCGCATTTTCCCGGTCCGCGTCCTCACCACGGTTCATCGGCGCGCGGCGCCATCGCGAGCACCCGCACCTTGTCGGTGGGGAAGCACGCGTCGAAGAGCTCGTGCACGCGCGGATCGGAGTCGTAGTCGTCGGCGAGCCGCAGACCGAACATCGAGTTGATCATCATCCCCTGCGCGAGGAACGCCTGCGCCTCGGCGACGTCGAACCCGACGTCGCGCAGGAACGCCCACACTCGGGCGAATCCGTCGCGGGCGCGGGGCCCGATCACCGGGTGCGCACCGAGCAGGAAGGCGTGGGAGAGGGTCTGGTGCAGACCCCGCACCTGCAGGAGGCCGATGTAGGCCTGGCCGACGCGATGGGCCCGTTCGTCGGCGGGTGCCCCGTCCGCCGCCGCCGCGAACGCATCCAGGAGCCGCCCGAGCGCGTCGTCGAGGGCCGAAACAAAAAGGTTCTCCTTCGTCCCGAACAGTCGGACGACGTACGGCTGCGAGATCCCCGCCGCGCGGGCCACGTCGTCGGTGGTGGTGCCGACGTACCCCTTGGCTCCGAACACGGCCAGCGCGGCGGCAAGGATCTGCTCCCGCCGCTCCTCCGAGCTCATTCGTCGCGCGGTCGCGGGCTCTGTCGGTGACGGCATGTTGACAGGTTATCAGTCGATTACTACAGTGAGCCGCATCTTGTTATCAGTCGATTACAACAAGGAGACCTCGTGAACCCGACCATCCGCTCGCGCCCCTTCGTCTGGGTCGTGATCGCCGCCTCCCTCCCGATGTTCATGGCCACCCTCGACAACCTGGTCATGACCAACGCCCTCCCCGTGCTGCACAGCGAACTCGGCGCCAGCATCGAAGAGCTGCAGTGGTTCGTCAACGCCTACACCCTCACCTTCGCGAGCCTCATCCTGGTGGCCTCCGCACTCGGCGACCGCTTCGGCCGACGCACCGCCTTCGTCGTCGGTATCGTCGCCTTCGGCGTCGGCTCGGCGCTCGCGGCGCTCAGCGGCGATCCCGCCCAGCTGATCGCCGCTCGGGCGATCCAAGGGCTCGGGGCGGCCGGTGTCATGCCGCTTTCGCTCGCCCTGATCAGCGGGGCCGTCGCTCCCGCGCGTCGACCGCTCGCGATCGGGATCTGGGGCGGCATCTCCGGTCTCGGCGTCGCCGTCGGGCCGCTGGTCGGCGGCGCCGTCATGGAGGGGTGGAACTGGCAGGCGATCTTCTGGCTGAACGTCCCCGTCGCGATCATCGCGATCCCGCTCGCCCTCTGGGCGCTGCCCAACACGTTCGGCGATCGCGCCCGCATCGACGTCGTCGGGGCTCTTCTCGCCGGCGGAGGGGTGCTGGCCCTCGTCCACGCGATCGTCCGCGGAAACGACGACGGGTGGGGTTCGGCATCCGTGGTCATCGAGCTCGCGGTCGGAGCGCTTCTCGTGGTCGCCTTCCTGGGCTGGCAGATGCGGACCCGGTCACCGCTCGTTCCGCTGCGGCTGTTCCGCGATCGGTCGTTCTCGGTCACGAACGTCGTCGGATTCGCCTTCAGCTTCGGCACCTTCGGAGCCGTGTTCCTCCTCATCCAGTTCCTGCAGGTGGTCCAGGGGTCGAGCCCGTTCGAAGCGGCATTGCAGACCACTCCGTGGACACTCGCCCCCATGGTCGTCGCACCCCTCGCGGGGATCTTCGCGCCGCGGGTCGGGACGCGTCCGCTGATGATCGCGGGGCTCCTGCTGCAGGCCATCGCCCTCGGTTGGATCGCCCTCACGATGTCGGCCGACGTCGAGTACGCCACCCTGGTTCCCCCGTTCGTGTTCGCGGGTGTCGGCATGGGCCTCGTGTTCGCCCCGTCCGCGACCGCCCTGCTCGCGACGCTCGATGTCGTCGACCACGCGAAGGCGTCGGGCGTCAACTCGACGGTGCGCGAGATCGGACTGGCCCTCGGAACCGCGGTGATGACGGCGATCTTCGTCGGTGCCGGCGGCCAGCTCGTCCCGGACCTCTACGTGGATGCCGCCCGCCCCGCGATCTTCGTCGGTTCGGCCGTGCTGCTGGTCGCCGCCGGCCTGGCCCTCCTCCTCCCCGCCGGACGCTCACAGCGCTCCGCGGTCGCGGCGGAGGAGGCGCCGGCGGAACCCTCCCTGACCCACTGAGACCGTCGCTCAGTCCTCTCGCGGGTCAGCCCCGGCCGACGCCCCCGGTCCCCCCGGGGGCGTCGCGCGCGCGGCGACAGGATCGGTCGGCGCGTCCGCCCCGCGGAGCACCCGCGTCAACGGCCCGTCGAGGAAGAAGAGCAGGAACCCCGCGGACCCCACGAGGGGACTCACGGCGACCGCGAGCCCGCTGATGATCACGGCGCTGAGGGCTGCGCGTCCCAGGCGCTTCGCGTCGTCGCGCGAGAGGTCGGGGATCGCGCCCGAGCGAAGCGCCCAGGTCCACTGGAGCCAGCCCACGAGGATCGCCAGGAAGAAGTTCACCGGCAGCAGCACGCGTCCGAGCAGATAGTCGGAATAGTCGGTGTCCAGCGAGGTCGTGAAGGGAACGAGCACGACCAGCAGCAGCCGAAGGGTATTGATCCACATCCCGGCGTTGTCGATCCGGACGATCCATTCGAACTGTCGGACGTGCGTCATCCACATGATGCAGAGCACCAGGAAACTGATGACGAACGAGAAGACCGGGTGCAGCATGTCGCGCAGAGCGCCGGCGAGATCGGCATCCGAATTCACCTCGCCGAGCGACTTCGACGTGAGGTCCAGGACGAGCAGCGTCGCCGCGATCGCGAAGACGCCGTCCGTGTACGCCTCGGTGCGTCGCGCCGAGACCGTGACCGAGGGATGCCTCTCGCGCCGGATCATGCGCCACAGCGTAGCCGCGCACCCGGGAACGCCGAAGGGCCGGGCGATCGCTCGCCCGCCCCTTCGAAAATCCGGCTTACTTCTTGTAGTTCGGCGCCTCGACGACGATCTGCACGTCGTGCGGGTGCGACTCCTTCAGACCCGCCGAGGTGATGCGGACGAACTTGCCCTTGGCCTTCAGCTCCTCGACCGTGCGCGCGCCGACGTAGAACATCGACTGACGCAGACCGCCGATGAGCTGGTACGCCACCGCGGAGACGGGCCCACGGTACGGGACCTGGCCCTCGATGCCCTCGGGGATGAGCTTGTCGTCGCTCGGCACGTCGGCCTGGAAGTAGCGGTCCTTCGAGTACGACGTCTTCTTGCCGCGGGTCTGCAGCGCGCCGAGCGAACCCATGCCGCGGTATTGCTTGAACTGCTTGCCGCCCTGGAAGACGATCTCGCCCGGCGATTCGTCGGTGCCGGCGAGGAGCGAACCGAGCATCACGGTGTCGGCACCGGCGACCAGGGCCTTGGCGATGTCGCCCGAGTACTGGAGGCCGCCGTCGGCGATCACCGGGACACCGGCCGGGATGGCGGCGAGCGACGCCTCGTAGATCGCGGTGATCTGCGGCACGCCGACGCCGGCGACGACGCGGGTCGTGCAGATCGAGCCCGGACCGACGCCGACCTTCACGGCATCCACACCCGCGTCGATGAGCGCCTGCGCGCCTTCGCGCGTCGCGACGTTGCCGCCGATGACGTCCACGTGGTCGAAGGTCGGATCGGCCTTGAGGCGGCGCACGATGTCGATGACGCCCGCGGACTGGCCGTTGGCCGTGTCGACGACGAGGACGTCGACGCCCGCGTCGCGAAGCGCCTCGGCACGCTGCCAGGCGTCGCCGAAGAAGCCGATGGCCGCGCCGACGCGGAGACGGCCCTGGTCGTCCTTGGTGGCGAGCGGGTACTTCTCGCTCTTGTCGAAGTCCTTGATGGTGATGAGGCCGGCGAGCTTGCCGTCCTCGTCCACGAGGGGCAGCTTCTCGACGCGGTGCTTGGCGAAGGTCGCGATGACGTCGTTCGCGTGGATGCCGACCGGCCCGGTGATGAGGCCCTCGCTCGTCATCACATCCTTGACCTTGGTCGTCTGGCGCTCGAAGCCGGACACGAAGCGCATGTCGCGGTTGGTGATGATGCCGACGAGGACGCCGTCCTCGTCGATGACCGGCAGACCCGAGATGCGGTACTGCGCGCACATCGCGTCGACCTCGGCCACGGTGGCATCCGGAGTCGTGGTGATGGGGTTGGACACCATGCCGGACTCGCTGCGCTTGACCTGGTCGACGATCGCGGCCTGGTCCTCGATCGAGAGGTTGCGGTGCACGATGCCGATCCCGCCCTGGCGCGCGATCGCGATCGCCATACGGGCCTCGGTCACAGTGTCCATCGCTGACGAGAGCAGCGGGGTGGCGACGGTGATCCGGCGGGTGAGTCGCGACGACGTGTCGGCCTCGCTGGGGATGACGTCGGTGTGCCCGGGCAGAAGGAGGACGTCGTCGTACGTCAATCCGACGAAACCGAAGGGGTCGTGCTGCTCCATGGATCCTCCTGCGCGCGCGGCGCCTACTCGAAAGGGGACGACGTCGGCCGGTGCGCGCAAGGCGCTCCGCCTTGAATTCTAAGCGCCGAGAGGGGCCGGATCATTCCCGAGAATGCGCTTTCGGAGAAGGATCGCCACGATGCCGTTCGGTAACGGCGACGAGCCGAAACACGAACGACACATTACGCTCGTAGCGTCGACCGTCGAAGCTGACGAGAACGACATCGTCAGCGCTGCCGAACTGGAGACTCCGTGGGTCATTCCTCTCCCACCGCGACACGATCGCGAACCCTTGCCCGCCCAGCCGTCCTTCTCGTCTCGCTTCTGGCGAGCGCGGTCGCGGTGCTGAGCCTTTTCCTCGCCTCACCTGCCCACGCGCAGACCACCCCCTCACCGGCGCCATCGGGGACACCCGGCGCAGTCGATGTCGCGACGCAGTTCACGATCGGCGGCATCATCCGCGCCGGTGACGAACCCGTCGAGGGTGTCGAGATCACGGTCGAGGGTTCCGGCTTCTCCGAGGTCGGCACCACAGGCGCGGACGGCCGGTGGTCGGTCGCCGTGCCCGGACCAGGTCAGTACACCGCGAAGCTCAACGTCGACTCGCTGCCCGACGGTGTCGCCCCGCGCGACCCCGACAACATCACGCGTGACGTGACGGTCGGCACGACGAACACCGTGAACGTCCTCTTCCCCACCGGCGAGGGCACCGCGGTCACCGGTTCGATCTGGGACACGATCTTCTCGCGCTTCATCTACGGCCTGAACTTCGGCCTGCTGCTCGCCCTCGCGGCGATCGGCATCTCGCTGATCTTCGGCACGACCGGCGTGAACAACTTCGCGCACGGCGAGATGCTGACCTTCGGCGCGATCATCTTCTACGTCTTCACCGCGATGGGCTGGAACCTGCTTCTCGCGGTCCTGCTCACCGTGGCCCTGTCCGCGGCGCTCGGATGGACGCAGGATGCCGTGCTGTTCAAACCCCTCCGTAAACGCGGGGTGGGGTTGGTCCAGGTGCTCATCGTGACGATCGGTCTGTCGATCGTGCTGCGCTACCTGTACCTGTACTTCTTCGACGGCGGCACCCGGAACATCGACACGGGCATCACCGACAACGTCACGATCGGTCCCGTGACCATCACGCTCACGTCCCTCATCAGCATGGGCGTCAGCGTCGTCATGCTCGCGGCGGTCGCGTACTTCCTGACCCGCACCCGGATCGGAAAGGCCACGCGCGCGGTCAGCGACAATGCGTCGCTCGCCGCCGCCTCCGGCATCAACGTCGACCGCGTGATCCGGATCGTGTGGGTCCTGGCGGGAGCGCTCACGGGCCTCTCGGGCGTCCTCTACGGCCTGTACCGCGGAGTCACGTGGGACATGGGCTTCGCGATCCTGCTGCTGCTGTTCGCGGCCGTGACCCTCGGCGGCCTCGGCAGCGCATTCGGCGCTCTCGTCGGCTCGCTGATCATCGGCATCATCACGGAACTGTCCACCATCGTCATCCCCCCGGACCTTCGGTACGCGGTGGCGTTGATCGTGCTCATCGGCGTGCTGCTGTTCCGGCCGCAAGGTGTTCTCGGTCGTAAAGAGCGGATCGGCTGAGGAAGAACGACATGGACTGGCTTTCGATCATCAACAACGCCGCGGGCGAGCTCATCAGCCCGACCACCGCGGCCTACGCCCTCGCCGCCATCGGCCTGAGCGTCCACTTCGGCTACGCGGGCCTGCTCAACTTCGGTCAGGCCGGCTTCATGGCGGTCGGCGCCTACGCCTTCGCCATCGCGACCCTGTCGTTCTCGGCCCCCGTGTGGCTCGCAATCCTCGTCGCGATCGTCGCATCGGTGCTGTTCGCGTTCCTCCTCGGCATCCCGACCCTGCGTCTGCGAGCCGACTACCTCGCGATCGTGACCATTGCCGCGGCCGAGATCGTGCGATACGTCGTCTCGACCGTCGGACTCACCGACATCACCGGCGGTTCGCAGGGCCTCAACGGCTACAACCGCGAGTTCCAGAACCTCAACCCGCTGCCCGGTGGCACCTACGGCATCGGGCCGTGGACCTACTCGGCGAACGACTGGTGGGTGCGGGTGTTCGGCTGGGGTCTCGTGATCCTCGCGACCCTGCTGGTCTGGCTGCTCATGCGCAGCCCGTGGGGCCGCGTCGTCAAGGGCATCCGGGAAGACGAGGATGCCGTGCGCAGCCTCGGCAAGAACGTCTACTCGTACAAGATGCAGGCGCTCGTCCTGGGTGGTGTCATGGGCGGTCTCGCCGGCGTCGTCTTCATCCTCCCCCGGGCCGTCCAGCCCGGGAACTACGGCACTGCGCTGACGTTCTTCATCTGGACCGCTCTCCTCCTCGGCGGCGCGGCGACCCTGCTCGGCCCCATCGTGGGTGCCGCGCTCTTCTGGGTGCTGCTGTCGCTGTCGAACGGCATCATCGTGGGCCTGCGCGACGTCGGGATCCTGGGCTTCATGAGCTCGACCCAGACCGGCCAGGTGCGCTTCATCCTCGTCGGGATCGGGCTGATGCTCCTGGTCATCTTCCGGCCACAGGGCATCTTCGGTAACAAGAAGGAGCTGTCGTTCAATGTCTGACACGACCGTCACCCACCCGCTGGTGAAGGGCGAGGTCGGCCCCGGTTGCGCGAAGGTCGACCCGATCGTCGTCGCCGACGGAGTCACGCGGCAGTTCGGCGGCCTCAAGGCCGTCGATGTCGAGCACCTCGAGATCCCGCGCGGGCAGATCACCGCCCTCATCGGCCCCAACGGCGCCGGTAAGACCACGCTGTTCAACCTCCTGACCGGATTCGACAAGCCGAACACCGGCCGCTGGAGCTTCGAAGGATCGAACCTCGCGAGCGTCCCCGCGTTCAAGGTGTCGCGAAAGGGCATGGTCCGCACGTTCCAGCTGACGAAGTCGCTGGGCCGCCTGTCGGTGCTGCAGAACATGCTTCTCGGCGCGCGCGACCAGAAGGGCGAGAACATCTTCCGCGCCCTGATCCCCTCGTTCTGGCGCTCGCAGGAGAAGGCCAACACCGAACGCGCCGACGACCTGCTGCGGCGCTTCAAGCTGGATGCCAAGCGCGAGGACTTCGCGGCCTCGCTCTCGGGCGGCCAGCGCAAGCTCCTCGAGATGGCGCGTGCTCTCATGAGCGACCCGAAGCTGGTCATGCTCGACGAGCCCATGGCCGGCGTGAACCCGGCCCTGACGCAGAGCCTGCTCGGCCACATCCTCGACCTGAAGAAGGAGGGGATGACGGTCCTCTTCGTCGAGCACGACATGCACATGGTCCGCCACATCTCGGACTGGGTCGTCGTGATGGCGGAGGGACGCGTCGTCGCCGAGGGCCCGCCCGAGACCGTGATGAGCGACCATGCCGTCATCGATGCCTACCTCGGCGCGCACCACGACACCGATCTCGGCGACATGACGACGTCGCAGATGGAGACCATCCAGGCCGAGGCCGCCGCCGAAGCCGAAGCCGACCTCGTCGCCGACGAGAAGGACGGAAAGCTCTGATGACCGACACCGCAACCGCCACCCGCACCGCGGTGCTGCGCACCGACGATCTCGTCGCCGGTTATCTGCCGGGGGTGAACATCCTCAACGGCTGCACCGTGGATGCCTACCAGGGCGACTTGATCGGCATCATCGGCCCCAACGGCGCCGGCAAGTCGACGCTGCTGAAGGCCATCTTCGGGCAGGTGAAGATCCGCGGCGGAGCCGTCCTGCTCAACGGCGAGGACATCACCTCGCTCAAGGCCGACAAGCTCGTCGGCAAGGGCGTGGGCATGGTGCCCCAGAACAACAACGTGTTCCCGAGCCTCTCGATCGAGGAGAACCTCGAGATGGGGCTCTTCCAGCGCCCCAAGGTGTTCGCGGAGCGCTTCGAGTTCGTCAGCGGCCTGTTCCCCGAACTCGCCAAGCGGCGGCGTCAGCGCGCCGGCTCGCTCTCCGGCGGTGAGCGCCAGATGGTCGCCATGGGCCGCGCGCTCATGATGGACCCGTCCGTGCTGCTCCTCGACGAGCCGTCCGCCGGCCTGTCACCCGTGCGCCAGGACGAGACGTTCCTCCGCGTCGCGGAGATCAACCGTGCCGGCGTGACGATCATCATGGTCGAGCAGAATGCCCGCCGCTGCCTGCAGATCTGCCACCGGGCCTACGTGCTCGACCAGGGCAAGGATGCCTACACGGGCACCGGACGCGACCTGCTCAACGATCCTCGCGTCATCGAGCTGTACCTGGGCACGCTGGCGGCCGATGAGGACGCCAAGCGCGACGCACGGGAGACAGAAGCCTGATCCGCTCGCGTCCCGTGGGGGCGACGCTCACCCTGGTGGGTGTCGCCCTCGCGGGATGCTCGGCGGACGCTCCCCCGGCGGTCCCCGCGGGCGTGAGCGTGTCCGTCATCCAACAACGCGGCGACATCGCTCCCGGACGCCTCCAGCTGCGGATCGACAACGGCTCCGCGGAGACGCTCACCGTCACCGCCGCGACCCTGACATGGGCCGGCCTGTCCGAGCCCGCGGCCTGGGCCGCGCGGCGAACGGAGACGATCGCCGCCGGCCGCGTCGTCGACCTCCCGGTCCCCCTCCCCGCGCTCCGCTGCGCATCGGACGGTGAGTCGGCGTCCGCGACGCTCGAGGTCGAGACCGCCGGCGGCGCGAGGAGCATGGATGTCGCCGCGGATGACCCGCTCGGCATCCTGCCGCGTCTGAACGCGACACAATGCGACCGCGACGCGTTGGCGGCCGTCGCGGGCATCGAGGCGACCGCGGCGTCCGCGCGCGGCGATGGCACGGCCGACCTCACGATCTCGATCACGCCGACCGCTGCGGGCAGCGGCGGCGTCGAACTGGTCGCGCTGCGCGGCACGCCCCTGCTGCACTTCGCGCGGGGCGAGGAGGCGACGCTCGACACGACCGTGTCCGCGGGCGATGCCCCGTCGACACTCACCGTCGCGGTCACACCGCGCCGCTGCGATCCGCACGCGATCGCGGAGGACAAGGTCGGGACGCTCTTCGACCTCGTCGCCCGCGTGGACGGCCGCGAGGTCGTCGTGTCGCTCCCGCGGCCGCAGTCGGTCGCGGACGCTCTGCTGGCGTTCACGGCCGCCGCGTGCGGCCTCACGCCCACCCCCTGACCCGGCGCCCTCCCCCGACCCCTCAGCCCCACGCCGCTCCGCTCGACCCGGCGCCGCCCCGCCCGGTGCCGCCAGCGTGCGCCGAGACTTCATTTCGCTGACATCTCCCCTGCGCACTGCAAGGGAGATGTCAGCCAGATGCGGTCTCGCGGGGCTCAGCGCACGAAGAAGGGCCCGGATGCCATGGCATCCGGGCCCTTCGATCGGGTCAGGTCACTCGTTGAGCGAGCCGAACTCCGTGTTCAGCAGGGTGTACTTGTTGTCGGCGCCGTACTGGTAGATACCGATGTACGCCTCGGTCGGGTCACCGTTCTCGTCGAACGTGATCGGGCCGGAGACACCGTCATAGTCGACGTCCTTGCCGTCGTTGATCAGCTTGAGGCAGTCCGCGAACGTCGTGCACTTCTCGCCGCCCTCGCTGACCGACTGCAGGTTGTCACGGATGGCCGTGCCCGAGTCGTCCTTGGCCTGGGCCGCCGCGAGCGCCGCGACGATGACCGCGTCGTACGACTCCGGCGCGTAGCTGAAGTCGGTGAGCGAGGGGTCGACCTCCTTCAGACGCGACTGGAACGACGTGTCGGCGGGGTTGCCGGGCAGCGTTCCCTTGGCGCCCTGGAGGGTGCCGGCCTGGAACTCGTACGAGTTGGACAGGTTGCCGTCGACGAAGTAGACCTTCGAGCCCGGGAAGCCCTGCGTGTTGACGAGCTGCGGGATGATCGAGGAGGTCTCCTCGAACGCGATCACGGCGATGGCGTCGGGCTTGGCCGCGAGCAGCTGGTCGACCTGCGACGTGAACACCGTGTCACCCGGGTTGTAGGGGACCGCGACCGAGACCTCGCCGCCGGCGGCCTCGATGGCCTTGGTGGCGTTGTCCTTCAGACCGGTGCCGTACGGGTCGTTGATGTAGATGATGCCGACGTTCGCCGCTCCGTCACCGACCATGAGGTTACCGAGCACGCGGCCCTGGAGGACGTCCGAGGGAGCGGTGCGCCAGTAGTAGCCGTCATCGGCGTACGTGGTGAAGTCGGGCGACGTGTTGGCCGGAGAGATCTGGACGATGCCCGCGTTGACCAGCTGGTCGACGAACGTGAACGACACACCCGACGAGGCGGCACCGATGACGACGTCGGCACCGGCATCGACGAGCTCGGTCGCCGACTGCGTGGCGATGTCGGTCGTCGTGTCACCCGAGTCGCGCTCGGTGAGCTTGGTCGTGAAGGGGAACGCGTCGCCCTCGGCTTCGATGTCCTTGATCGCGAGCTTCACGCCGGCGACCTCGGGCGGGCCGAGGAAGGCGAGGTTTCCGGTGGCGGGAAGGATGGTGCCGACGCTGAAGGTTCCGTCGGACTTCGACACGGCGCCCCCGCCGGACGATGCGCTGGGCGCGGCGTCGCCGCCACCGCCGGCGCAACCGGCGAGAACGAGCGCGCTGGCACCGACCAGGGCGATGCCGCCGAGGACCTTGCCGGCACGCGTGCGCGTGAAGACGCTCATAGTGCTCCTTGCTGTGGATGAACGTTCGACGGCACAGGGGTGCCGTCTGGTGTCCTAAACCTAATGGCCCCCACGTTTTCGCCGTGTTGCCGTTCGTTAACGATGTGGGTCGCCCAGGTCACAGCGGGATAACGCCCCTAGACGGGTTCGGAGACATCCGATACGGACGCACGACGACGACGAGCCGCGAGGAGGGAATCCACACTCAGGACCACGAGCGCCACCCAGACCAGACCGAAGCCGATCCATCGCTCGAGCGTCATCGGTTCGTGGAGGAGCCACACGCCGATCGCGAACTGGATGATCGGCGCGACGAATTGGATCAGCCCCATCACCGTCAGCGGCGCGCGGCGCGCCCCGGCGGCGAACAGCAGGAGAGGAATCGCCGTGACGGCCCCCGCCGCGAGGAGCCGCACCGTGTGCAGCGCTCCGTTCGCGCCCATCGTCAGGCCCGATGTGACCCCCACGACGATGAGCTGGACCGCGGCGACGGGGAGCAGCCAGAGCGACTCGAGCGTCAGGCCGCTGACGGCATCCACCGAGGGTCCGATCTGTTTCTTGACCAGGCCGTAGACCCCGAACGACACCGCGAGCGTGAGCGCGATCCACGGGAAGCTTCCGTACCCGACCATGATCACGATGACCGCGGCGACGGCCAGACCGATCGCGATCCATTGGACGGGACGCAGGCGCTCACGCAGAACCGTCACACCGAGCAGCACGGTCACGATGGGGTTGATGAAGTAGCCGAGGCTCGTCTCGATGACATGCCCCGTCAGTGCTCCGTAGACGTAGGTCTGCCAATTGACGTAGATGAGCAGGCCGGCCAGAGCGGTGAGTCCGAGGAGGCGCGGCTGGCGGACGATGACGAGGAACGGATGCCACGCCCGCAACACCGTGAGCAGGAGCAGACAGAACACCAGCGAAAGCGCGATGCGCCACGCGACGATCTCGAACGGGCCCGTCGGTGACAGCTGCAGGAAGTACAGCGGCAGGACTCCCCACAGCAAATACGCGCAGAAGGCGAACAGGCCGCCGCGGACGGCTCCCGAGGCGGGCGGTGGGGCGGGGGTCACCCGTTCAGCCTAGGTCTCGGCGAGGTCCCCCACACACGCCTCAGAGCTTCCGCCCCGGGTTCAGGATGCCGCGGGGGTCGAAGACGCGCTTGATCTCGCGCTGCAGGCCCCGCAGGCGCGCCGACAGCTCGCCGTCCACGTCGTCGAGCTTGAGCGTGCCGACGCCGTGCTCCCCCGCGACCGTGCCGCCGAGGCTCTGCGCGAGGCGCAGGAGCTCGGCGGCGGCGCGGTGGGCGGCTGGCGTCGCGATCGGATCGGACCCGTCGTAGACCACCGTGGGGTGGAGATTGCCGTCGCCGACGTGCCCCGCGAGGCTGATCTCGGCGCCGGTCTCGCGAGCGATGCGCTCGGCTTCCTTCGCGAACGCGGCGAGCCGCGACCGCGGCACGGCGAGGTCGCCGTGCGTGGCATCCCCCCACAGCACCTGGAGTCCCGGGTTCAACGCGCGACGGGCGGCGAGGAGGTCGTCGAGCCGTTCCTCGTCGTCGGCACGCTCGATCGACACCGCCCCGTGGTCGGCGAAGATCGCGGAGAAGTGATCGAGATCGTGGTCGCCGCCCTCGAGGGAGTCGGTGACCGCGAGGAGCCAGGAGCGCGCATCCGGGTCGAGAGGGATATCGGGACGGGCGATCCGGATGCCGCGCAGCGCGGTGTCGTCGAGGAACTCGAGCGTCGAGGGGAGACGCGAGCCGGAGGTGATCGCGGCCGCCGCGGCAAGCGCTGCGGCGGTCGAGGGGAACAGCCCGAGGACACCGCGGGCCGGGCCCGGCGCCGGAAGGAGGCGGAGCGTCGCCTCCGTGACCACGGCCAGCGTCCCTTCCGACCCGACGACGAGGCTCGTGAGGTCGAGCCCCGCGACACCCTTCACGGTCGCGGGCCGCGTGCGCTCGATCGAGCCGTCGGCCAGGACCACCTGCAGCGACAGCACGGCATCCCGGGTCACCCCGTACCGGATGCAGCGCATGCCGCCGGCGTTCGTCGCGATCGTCCCGCCGATCGTGGCCCACTCGGCCGAGGCCGGATCCGGCGCGTAGAAGAGCCCGCGGGCCGCGGCGGCGCGCTGGAGGTCGGCGACGATGACCCCCGGCTGCACGACAGCGATGCCCTCGGCGGCGTCGATGGCCAGGATGGCATCCATCGAGGTCAGGTCGAGGAGGATCGCGCCCTCGATCGCGGCGGATCCGCCGACGAGGCCCGTGCGCGCACCCTGCGGGACCACGGGGGTCCCGGTCTCGTTCGCCACCCGGAGGACGGCGGCGACCTCCTCTGCGCTGCGCGGCCGCGCGACCAGCGCGGCGCGCGGCGCCGGATGCCGCGAGGAGTCGGTCGCCTGCGCCGCGACGAGGGCCGGGTCGTCGATGATGCGTCCGGCGGGGAGCGTCTCACTCAGGCGCGCGGCCAGATTCGCGGTCATCCACCCAGCGTATTCGGGCATGCGTGTCGCGGCCGGGCGACCGGTCACGGGGCGTAAGCGGGCAAACGAAAACCCCGGATGCCGAGGCATCCGGGGTTCCGAGGAAATCGCAGCGCGATCAGCGAACGACCACCGCGAGGACGTCGCGCGCCGAGAGCACGAGGTACTCCTCGGCGCCGAACTTGACCTCGGTGCCGCCGTACTTGCTGTACAGAACGCGGTCGCCGACGGTGACGTCGAGGGGGACACGGTTGCCGTTGTCGTCGATACGGCCGGGTCCGACGGCGACGACCTCGCCCTCCTGCGGCTTCTCCTTGGCGGTGTCGGGGATGACGAGACCACTCGCGGTGGTCTGCTCAGCCTCGACCTGCTTGATGACGATGCGGTCCTCGAGCGGCTTGATGGAAACCGACACGGTCTACCTCTTCTTTCTCGTTACAGAAGACTTGTCAGCACTCACGCCAGGAGAGTGCTAATCCGAGTGTAGAGAAGCGCTGGCACTCACGCAACGCGAGTGCCAACACGAGATCCGCTGTCACCCATCGGCATTCCGCAGTGCCCCGGGGGCTGTCTCGGCGTCGATGAGGTGTTCGTTGTAGTCGGACACGTCTTCGGGGCCGCGCCCGTCGGGGCGTGTACACCGGTACTCCGCAGGAATAAGCGTGGGTGGCAGACCGGTGCTCGGCGCGGGAAGCTCAGCGGCTTCGAGGAACAACGCGTCACCGAACCGTTCCGCCCCCGGCAGATACGGGGCGAGAACGTCCGCGTACTCCGGGCCGTACCATCCCCACCACGGCGCACTCGGATGCAACCCCGACCAATGATGGAAGTTCACCGGCGCATGAGCCGTCGACCGGCCCGTCAACAACAGCCCCGTGCCAGACCATCTCCACCCGCTGGACACGACCGCGTTGGCGTAAACCACCGGCGAGCGCTGCGCCACCTCCACAAACAGCTGCTTCACCAACCGACGCCACCCCGGCTCGTCGACAGGGTGCCGCCGAGCGCGCAGCTGGAGATAACCGAACGGAAGGGTGGGATCAGCAAGAACGGAACCCTCAAAAAAGGGTTGCGACGTCGTGAAGTTCACCGAACCGTCCTCGGCACGTACTACCCCAAGAAATGCGTTCGGAGCGTCCGATGCGAACGTGTACTGCAGTGGCCAGGTCACCCCGTAGCGGCGTGGGAGCGCCTCCGGGAGGAACTTGGCCGCCTGATCCAGGAACGCCACCAGCGCCGTCTCCGTATCCCGCGCCCGCAGCCACCACCGGACGGTGACAACGTCCACGTCCTCCTGCCGCGGCGGACGCGGAACCTTCCGCAACCCCGCAGCCGACCACGCCTCCTCCGTCTGCGGATCCCACACACCACCCCGATGCGCCCTCGCCACCCGCTTCACCCACGCCCACACCGGCACCGCCGCCGCCGCATCCACATTCACCAAATACACCACCGACGCCCCCAACACCCGCGCCGCCACCTCCACCGGCACATCCTCCGGCTCCACCACCAACGGCCCATCCACCGTCAACCCCCACGACCCCCGAACCGCCCCCAGCACCTGCCCCATCGGCACCGCAGCGGGCAGATAAATCTCCACCTCATACGACACGACGCTGATAACTCCTTCCCGGCCCCCACCGGATCTGCACGATCAGTCCGCGATGTTCTTCTCGTACCAACGGTCACTGAAATCGCAGACCTCGGGCGCACCGAACACGTAGACATCGACGGTCTCGACGTCGTCGATGAACCACCCGATTCGAACAACACCGAAATCCGTGTTCACGAGGACGTGGTCTTCGTCATCCTTCGGCGCCGTCTCCACAACGCTCATGAGCGCCTTCCCCAGTGGTCCGGAGAGCTCACCCCCGAGCTTCCTGTTCAGAGCCCGCAGGAACCGTTTCCCCTCCCCGAGGTCGAACGACGCCGACCATTCCCTGGCATCCGCGTTCAGCTCCGGGACAGGCCGAGATTCGACGGCACGCAAAATCTCCGCGCGTGCTTTCGAGTACTTCTTCTCTCGGAGCGCGGACGCCCTCGCCGCGCGATGAACCTCCCACGGCATCACGAGAGTGCCCCCGGCTGCCGCCAGATGGTCCGCGATCGAGGGGACGCCGACGCCCCCTCCCGCATCAGAAAAGGCCTCATCGGGAAAGAGCGCGCGGACGCGCGCAGCCGCCTCGGGCGGATCCTCGATCATCGACCACGGTCGACGGGTGGTCCGCACGAGCACCCCACCCCGGGAGGTGGTCCGGCCCCCCTCGATCTCTCTAAGACCAGGCATTCTCGTCACGAAGGCAGGCCCGAAGTAGTTCAACCAGAACACACCCGGGAGGCAGTACATGATCCGCACAGACGTGGGGAGGGTGCTCACCAGGCCGTAGGCGGCATTCGACGCGACGGCGAGCGCCTCAAAGAACTCGACCACCCGCTCAATACGGTCCCCCGAACCCACACCGGTCTCGGACCACTCCTGCTCGATTTCATGACCGGTCAGGATGAAGTCTCCCTCTCTGCCTGCCCTCCCCACGTAGCTGCCGCGACCAGGGAAGAGACCGATCTGCCCGAAATATCGCGTCCCGTCACCATCTCGCCACTCGGTCAACCATCGAATAGGGAGGCCGTGCTTCGCAACGGTTTCCTCAAATGATCCCTGAACAGCGATGCGCGCCGGGTCCCCACCCACCCGCGCAGGGCGGAACTCCGGGTACGCATCGAAGACCCGCGCGACCTCCCGCGCCTCATCCATCGAGAAATCCGCGTACGAGACAAGGGAGAGAAAAATCATCCACGAGCTACTCAAGCTTGCTTCTCCTGCTTCTTCAATTTACGGGAAGGGGATGGGGAAGATCTTGATGTCTCCTGCCGTTATCGCCCGAATGAGGGGATCCGACAGGTTCGTCGCATTGGGCGCTCCACGGACGTAAAGATGAACGACGATTTTCGGATCCTGCTTCTTGGCCCAGGTGACGTAGTCGCGAAGCTGTTTGGTATAGGACAACTTACTAACGTTCTTCACCTCTGTGAGTGTCGTAGCGGTGAGTCCATCGGGTATTCTTGGCAGCCCCTCCATATCGATCGGAGGTTTGGTGGGCTTGATACCGATGTCGACGGCGTTACGAACTGCCTCTTCCCCGGCTTGACCAAGACGCACTGGCCCCGGCCCACCGCAACTGGACTGGGACGCAAGCGACGAGGCCGCTACACGGAAGCCCGCCCCGACCCCGCAAGCCACGGCGACCGAGCTGTACTTCTCGATCGTCCGGAGCGCGCTCTGGTGCTTGGCGAAGAACTCGACGATCTGCGGCACGAGCTTGCCGAGGAGGGCGATGGCCTTCCCCGCTTGGAAGATCTTGCCGATCGGGAGGAACCCGATCAGCCCCATGGCGCAGGCTCCGAGGTCGCCCTTGGTGACGCAGTTGACGATGTCGGTGATCCCGAAGAAGTCGAGGAGCAGCTGGCCACCGATGCTGATGATGTACTGCGCGAGATCGCCGCTGCCGAGACTCTGGCGAGCCGCCGTCAACTCGTCGACGGCCGCTTGCCCGCCCGCTGCCCGTGCGGCCGCGATTTCCGCCTCCGACGGGGTGGAGGAGGTCGTATCGACCGCGCGACGCGACATGTAGTTCGCTTCGTCTTCCTCCTGCTGCTTGACCGCGGCGAACTGCAAGGAGAACTGCGTGACCTACAACCGAGGACAAGTGCCAACGCGACAGTGCTGGGCCAGCTGACGTCAACCTTCGGATGACAACGATTCCCCGGCGCCGGCGTTACGGGCGCTGGGGAATCGTGCGCGCTGCCTCCCTCGCCAGGCCACCTAGGCTGGCTCGGTGGAGATCGCCGAGCTGACCGCCCTGCTCACCCCCGAGGGGCTGACCCTGCTCGACGAGGTGGGTCCGCTCACCACGACCGACGAGGCCGCGCGCGCGGTGTCGCGACTGCGCGCCGCCGGCCACTCGCCCGATCTCGTCGCCGCCGTCGTGAGCCAGGCCCGGCTGCGCGTCAAGGCCGGGGCGAAGTTCGGTCCGTTCGCCGACCGCATGCTTTTCACGCGAGCGGGACTGGAACAGGCGACGCGACTGCCGATCGCGGCGCGGCACGCGGGACGCTTCCGTGCCGCGGGCATCACGTCGGTGGCCGACCTCGGCTGCGGTATCGGCGGCGACGCTCTGGGCCTCGCGGGCCTCGACATTCGGGTGCACGCCGTCGACGCCGACGAGGTCACGGCCGCGATCGCCGCGTACAACCTCGCACCCTTCGGCGACGCCGTCACCGTGGCGCACGGGCGCGCGGAGGACGCCGACCTCGGCCGAGTGGATGCCGTGTGGCTCGACCCCGCGCGGCGCACCGCCGGGCACGGCGACACGCGGCGCGTGTCGGCCGACCAGTGGTCGCCGTCGCTGGACTGGGTCTTCGGGCTGCTGCGGGAGCGTCCGGGCGGAGTGAAGCTCGGGCCGGCGTTCGACCGCGAACTGATCCCGGACGACGTCGAGGCGCAGTGGATCAGCGCCGACGGCTCCACGATCGAGCTCGTCCTGTGGGCGGGGAGCCTGGCGCGCCAGGGCGTCCGCCGCGCCGCGCTCGTCGTGCGCGGCGACGACGCCTGGGAGCTCACCGCTCCAGCCGACGCCCCCGACGCCGAACCCCGCGAACTCGGCGCCTTCGTGCACGAGCCCGACGGCGCCGTGATCCGCGCGCGGCTCATCGGGGAGGTCGCTCGTTCCCTGGATGCCGGGATGCTGGCGCCGGGCATCGCCTACCTGACCTCGGACGCGGCGCTCACCAGCCCCTTCGTCTCGTCGTTCCGCGTGCGCGAGGAGCTCCCCGCGGACACGAAGAAGCTCGCTCGGGCGCTGCGGGAGCGAAACATCGGAACGCTCGAGATCAAGAAGCGCGGCGTGGACATCGACCCCGCCGTGCTGCGGACGCGGCTGTCGTTGCGCGGCGACGAGTCGGCGACGCTGCTCATGACGCGGGTCGAGGGGCGCCGCGTCGCGCTGCTCGCCGACCGCGTGCGCTGAGGCAGGGGGTCAGGCCGCGGCACCCGCTGGCGCGCGGGTCAGGCCGCGGCGCGCGGCGCGTGCGGCCTCGCGGCTCAGGCCGCCGCACCCGCGGCGCGTGCCGCAAGGAACTCGTCGATGCGGCTCCGCGTCTCGACGAGCGTCTCGATGCGCTCGCTCAGGTCCGCGCGGACGCGATCCAACTGTGCGTAGAGCTCGTCGTGAGCCCCGGCGGGCGCATCACCGGTGCACGCGAGCACCGACGTGACGATCTCGCGCGGGAAGTCCATTCCGAACAGCATGTGGATGACGATGGCTCGCTCGACCGCGACCTGGTCGTAGCGGCGGTACCCGTTGGATTCGCGCTCGGAGGCGATGAGCCCGAGCTGCTCGTAGTAGCGCAGCGAGCGCGGGCTCACGCCGCTGCGCCGGCTGACCTCGCCGATCCTCATGAATCCCGCCTTGACCTTGACACGATGTCAATCTATACGCTCTCCCACGCCATCGGGCAGAGGGCCGCGGGGCGGGAGGGAATCATGAACGCGCGAGTCGAGGCCGGTGGCCGCACCCGGACATTCGTCGTGGTCGGCGACCCGGAGGGCCCGGCGGGTCGCCCTCTCGTCCTCGTCTTCCACGGGTCGAAGCAGACCGGCGAGAGCCACCGGCGTTTCACGGGTCATTCGCTCGACACCCTCGCCGCGGAGGGCCGCACCGTCGTCGCCTACCTCGACGGGTACCGGAGCAATTGGAACGACGCCCGGGTCCAGAGTTCCTTCCCGGCCCGACGCGAGAACGTCGATGACATCGCCTTCGCCCGCGAGGTCGTGTCGTCGCTCGCCGAGAGCCACGGGATCGACACCGGGTCCGTCGTCGCGGTCGGCTTCTCCAACGGCGGCCAGATGGTCATCCGGCTCCTCCACGAGGCCGGGGAGCTCCTCGCCGGCGCCGTGATCGTGGCCGCGACCATGCCCGAGCGCGAGAACTTCAGCGCGGAATTCTCCTCGCGAACCGACCATCCGGTCCCCGTGGCGATCGTGGCGGGCACGGCCGACCCGATCATCCCGTTCGAGGGCGGACGGATGTCGTGGTGGGTGCGGAAGGTCTTCTCGATCGACGGGCGGACGCTCTCGGCGGTCGCGACGGCGGAGTACTTCGCCCGGCGGAACGAAATCACGGTCGCGCCGCAGCGGAGCGAGCCCGCGGCATCCGCGAAAGTCCCGGTGGAGACCCTCGCCTATCGCGAGCCCGGGCGGCCACCCGTGACCCTCTCCATCGTCCACGGGGGCGGTCACACGGTGCCGGGGCCGGCCGTCGGGCCGCGCGTCGGACGCACCGCGGAGCATCCCGGCATCCGGGACATCGTGTCGGAGGTGCTCGGAGAGCTGCGCGGGTTACACCGGTGACAGCTGCGGCAGCGCCCACAGCAGCCACCCGACGCTGAAGATCACTGAGAGCACCGCGAGGGCGAGCGCCCAGATCGCCACGCGGCGGCTGTCGTGCGCGCGGCGCAGCGAGATGATCGACATGACGATCGCGATCACACCGAGCGGCAACAGGACACCCGCGAACAGCGACGCGATCAGAGCGGCGATCGCGACGGCCAGGGCCCACGGGGCGACGGACGGCGGCGCGACCGGTACCGGCGGGCTCCACGGCACGACGTGCTCGCCGAACGCCGCGCGCTCGAGCTGCGCCGTGGGCAGGCGGTGGTCGTCGAACGCGTCGCCCGCCGCGATCTGCTCCGCGGCCGTGGGGGCTGCCTCGGCCTCGGTCGCCTTGAGCGCGCGCCGACTCGGCGGGGGCTGCGTCTCGCTCACGAGGCCGCCCGGGCGGGGAGCGGCGCCGGGAACATGGCATCCGGATCCTCCGCCACCTGGATCTCGGTGACCGGAAGCGTGGAGTCGGCGCCGAAGGCGAGCGTCGACGGGCGACGACCCGAGGAGATGAGCTCGGCGGCGAGCGCGGCGATCATGGCGCCGTTGTCGGTGCAGAGCCGCAGCGGCGGGATGCGCACGGCGACGCCCGCCGCGGCGGCGCGTTCGAGGGCGACGTCGCGCAGACGCTTGTTGGCGATCACTCCCCCGCCGAGCAGCAGGCGCGGCACCCCGTAGCGCTCGCACGCGTCGAGGGCTTTGGTGACCAGCACGTCGACGACGGCCTCGCGGAACGACGCCGCGACATCGGCGACCGGCACCGGCTGCCCCGCCGCCTCGTGCTGCTCGACCCACCGGGCGACGGCGGTCTTGAGGCCCGAGAACGAGAAGTCGTAGCGGTGGGATGCCATGTCGGAAGCGCGCGAGAGCCCGCGGGGGAAGCGGATTGCGGTCGGATCGCCCGACGCCGCGGCGCGATCGATCTCGGGGCCGCCGGGATACGGCAGCTTCAGCAGCCGCGCGACCTTGTCGAACGCCTCGCCGGCCGCGTCGTCCATGGTCTCGCCGAGCAGTTCGACGTCGCTGGTGAGGTCGCGGACGAGGAGCAGAGACGTGTGACCGCCGCTCACGAGCAGCGCGACCGTCGGGTACTCCAGTTCGCCGGCGTCGTCGTCGAGGATGTCGGCGGCGATATGGCCGACGAGGTGGTTCACGGCGTACAGCGGCTTGTCGAGGGCGACCGCGAGGCCCTTGGCCGCGCCGACGCCGACCATCAGGGCACCGGCCAGGCCGGGGCCGCTCGTGACGGCGACGGCGTCGATCTCGTCCAGGGTCACACCGGCCTCGGCGAGCGCCGCGTCGATCGACGGCTGCAGCGCCTCGAGGTGAGCCCGGGCTGCGACCTCGGGCACGACGCCGCCGTAGCGCGCGTGCTCGTCCATGCTCGAGGCGATCGTGTTGCTCAGCAGCTGCCGACCGCGGACGATCCCGATCCCGGTCTCGTCGCAGCTGGTCTCGATGCCGAGCACGAGGGGCGCGTCCATCAGCACCATCCCTTTCCGGTCGTCGCGGCGTCGTCGGGTGTGCGTCGAGCCGCCCACGCCCGCAGGTCGAGCTGCATGACGATCGCATCGACGTCGTCGGGCTGGTAGTACCGCGGGCGTCGGCCGACCTCGGCGAATCCCTCCGACGCGTACAGCGCCTGCGCGACGGGGTTGTCGGCGCGCACCTCGAGGAACACGTCGTGCACGCCGCGGCGCTCGGCTTCCTCCAGCAGTTCGGTCAGCAGAGCGCGGCCGCGGCCGCGTCCGCGCGCGGTCTCGGCGATCGTGATGGTCTGGATGTCGGCATCCTTCGCCCCGCGGACGGCGCGCAGCCCCGCGTAGCCGACGAGACGGCCGGCCTCTTCGACGACGACGTACCAGCCGTGCGGCGACGCGAGCTCTTCGCGCATCATCGCCGGGCTCCACGCGTCGGTCGGGAACGACGCGTGTTCGAGAGCCATGATCGCGTCGAGGTCGTCGAGCGTCGCGGTGCGGGTGGGCATCAGCTCACCCGCTTCGGGGCGTGGGCGGCGACGACGTCGGGGCTGCGGAGATACAGCGGCTCGGAGTCGGCGAGTTCACGACCGGCGTCGAGCGCGCGGGCCGCGGCGAGCGCGACCATCGCGGCCGAGACGCTCGTCGCGTCATGACGCAGGGCTCCGACTTCGGCGAGACGGGCGTCGAGGTCGTCGCGGGGGCTGAGCGTGGCATCCATGATCCGGATCGGGAGGCCGTCGTCGTCGATGCCGTCGTAGACGCTGTACGCGAATTCTTTGCGGCGGGCGTCGGTGACGACGGCGAAGCGCGGGGTCTCGGTGCCGGTGAGGGCGTCGGAGAGCAGGATGCCGAGCGCGATGCCGTCGTGACTCGGCACGGGCACGGCCGGGATGCCACGCCCCCGCGCGAACGCGCGTGCGGTGGCGATGCCGACGCGAAGACCCGTGAACGGCCCCGGGCCCATGCCGATCGCGACGTGCGTCGGGGCGGGTGCCGCCTGGGCAGCGCGGCGGAGCAGGTCGCCGATGACTTCGGCGTGCCCGAGGGCGTTGGCGCTCTGCTCGTCGGCGAGCACTTCCCCGTCGCGCGCGATGGCCGCCACCGCGGTGCCGAGGGAGGTGTCGATGCCGATGATCACCGTTCCAGGGTATCCGGGGCGTCCGACGTCGGTGCCGTCGGCGGCGGGTCGGGGTACCTCGTCCCCTTTCTGGCGGGGCATGTCCCACTTCTTGCTGCCTGAGGGCGCCGCCAACCGCACTAAGTGGGACATGGCTCCATCGGCCCACGCGCACAACTCCGGCAAAAGGCGCCGCGCCGCGCATCGACGGCCGCGGATCTGCGGAACTGCCGGAGTTCTGCAGGCATCCGGCGGAGCGCTCCGCTCCGAACAAGAGGCATGGAACGACAGCTGCGCCGACTGGTGGTGCCGACGGCTGCGGGGCCGATCGTCGCGCACGCCGGCCGACGCTCGGGCGGCACGGTTGCGACGGTGCTGCTGCACGGTGCCGCGGGGTCATGGAAGACGTGGATGCCACTCCTGGGCGCGGCCGATCGGCT
Organism: Microbacterium sp. T32; assembly: GCF_001619615.1. Taxonomy (GTDB): domain Bacteria; phylum Actinomycetota; class Actinomycetes; order Actinomycetales; family Microbacteriaceae; genus Microbacterium. The sequence goes on along the minus strand of NZ_LQQP01000005.1, from coordinate 17,288 downwards.
CGGCATCCCGCTCGATGACGTCATCGCGATCGACCTGCCGGGGTGGGGCGAGTCGCCGGGGCCGGCACCCTCGCCGACGGATGCCGCGGAGGCGGTCGTCGCGGTGGCCCGGGCCCTCGGATATCCGCGGTGGCGCGTCGTCGGCCACTCGCTCGGCGCCGTGATCGCCCTGGACGTGGCGGCACGATTCCCGGCGCAGACCGTCGCGGTCGGACTCGTCTCCCCCACCGGCGCGGCGGTGCGTGCTGTCGTACGCAGGCCCGCCACCGGCTGGGCGGCGCTGCCGGCGTTCGCCGGGATGGTCGTGGCAATGGGGATCCTCCGGGGCCTCGGTCCGCTCGCCCGTCCGTTGCTCCGCGGTCTGCGCCGCATCGGGGCGCTGCGCCTGTTCGCGCGCCCGCTGTTCCGGCATCCGGACCGCGTCGCCCCGGCCGTCTCGGACGCGCTGGCCGACGAGATCCGGCCCGCCGCCTTCCTCGCGGCGGCGCGCGCCGCCCGCACCCACGACGACGACGCCTGGAAGAGGATCACCGCGCCGGTGCGGGCCGTTCGCGGTCGCCACGACGTCTTCGCCGGCCACCACGACGCGCGCGATGCCCGCCGCCGCATCCCCGGCTATCGCGAGACGGTGCTCGACGACAGCGGCCACTTCGCCCACGTCGAGCAGGCGTACGAGACCCTCCGCGCCCTGCGCGACGTCTGGACCGCCGAGCCCGACCGCCGCTCGAGCGCGTCGCGCGACCGCCAGCCGACCTGAGCCCTCAGTGCCTCCGCGACACCGTCACCGTCCGCGGCGCGTCCGCGTCCAGGTCGAGGGTGTGCGGGGCGATCTCGCCGCACGCATTGTCGACGCCTCGTCCGCCCGCCTGGTGGGAGATCTCGATCTCCCACCAGGCGTCGGCGAGGTGGTCGGCGACGCCGCGACCCCATTCCACGATCACGACCGAGTGCTCCACGTCGATGTCGAGGTCGTCGAGCTCGACGGCGGCCCCGAGGCGATAGGCATCCACGTGCACGAGAGGAGCGCCACCCACGAGCGACGGGTGCGTCCGCGCGATCACGAACGTCGGACTCTGGACCGGACCCCGGATGCCGAGCCCCGCGCCGATCCCGCGGGTCAGGGTCGTCTTGCCGGCGCCGAGCGGACCGGTGAGCACGACCACGTCGCCGGGCTCGAGAGCCTGGCCGAGCGCACGCCCGAGCTCTTCCATGTCGGCGGGACCGGCGACCTCGCGCTCGCCCAGCAGCTCGTCGGGAACGCTCACGCACCCACCTCCCGTCGCGGCACGCGCGCGCCGATGCGCGTCACGATCTCGTAGTCGATGGTGTCGGCGGCATCCGCCCATTCCCTCGCCGACGGCACGCCGAGCGTCGGGTCGCCGAACAGCACCGCCTCGTCACCGACAGCGACGGGGTGGTCGCCGACATCGACCACGAACTGATCCATGGCGATGCGACCGGCGACCGTGAAGCGCCGGCCGTTGATCGTCACCGGACCGCGACCCGACGCCTGCCGCGGCACGCCGTCCGCGTACCCGAGGGGCACGAGCGCGAGCGTCGTGTCGGTCTCCGTGCGATACGCGTAGCCGTAGGACACGCCGGTGCCGGCGGGCACGCGGCGGACCGCGGCGACGGCTCCGCGCAACGTCATCGCGGGACGAAGGCCCAGGTCCGCCGAGGACCGGTCGTCGAACGGCGAGATGCCGTAGATGCCGATGCCGATGCGCACCGCGTTCAACCGCGCCTCGGGCAGGGCGATCGCGGCGTGCGTCGCCGCGATGTGCCGGAGCGGCGGATTCAGTCCGGCGGCGGCCGCGAGCACGACGCCCTCCTCGAACTTCGCCAGCGCGGCGCGGTCGTCGACCTCGCTCGCGTTCGACAGGTGCGAGAAGAGCCCGACGACTCGCAGGCGACCGATGCGCTCGAGGCGCGCGGCCTCGGAGAACACCACGCGCCAGTCCGCGGGTGCGATGCCGTTGCGCGAGAGGCCCGTCTCGATCTTCAGGTGGACGGCCGCGGGCCGGTCGCCCTGTGCCGCCTCGCCCGCGCGCAACAGCTGGTCGATGTCGGAGATCCCGAGCTCGACGTCCTCGCGGACGGCCTCCGCGAAAGACGCACCGGGAGCGTGCAGCCACGCGAAGAGCGGCGCGCGGATCCCCCGGCGCCGGAGGGCCAGCGCTTCGTCGATGTCGGAGACGCCGATCCGGGTCGCCCCACCGCGGAGCGCCGCCAGGGCCGCCCGGTGCGCGCCGTGCCCGTACCCCTCGGCCTTGACGACCGCGATGACCTCGACGCCGGTCAAGCGGCGCAGGTGCCGCACGTTCTCGGCGATCGCGTCGACGTCGATCAGCGCTTCGCGCAGAACTCCGGATGCCATCCTCATTCGACGCCCTCCCGGGTCGGTTCAGCGGGGCCCGCTTCCGCGATGACGTACGCGGTGGCCAGCGCCGCATCGTGCGACATCGACAGGTGCAGCGCGGTGATCCCGCGCGCGGACACCGTCGCCGCGGTCTCGCCGGTGAGCGTGAACGTCGGGCGGCCCGAGGGCTCGGGCGTCACCTCGATGTCGGTCCAGTACACCCCGTCGGACCCGCCCAGGGCCTTGATCAGCGCTTCCTTCGCGGCGTATCGGGCCGCCAGCGAGCGGGGCTTGAGCAGCCGCTCCGCGGGCGCGAAGAGCCGTTCGAGAAGACGGGGGGTCCGCGCGAGCTGTTGCTCGAAGCGCGGCACGTCGACCAGGTCGACGCCGATTCCGACGATCATGCGCCCTCCCTCCCTGGCATCCTGTCCATTCTGCCGGTGCCGTACCACCGCCGCGCCCACCCCCGCGCACAACTCCGGCACATCCCACCGATGTCGCCGCTCACCGGCCACCCCGGCGCCTTCTGCCGGAGTTGTGCGCGGTCCGCGACGCCGCCGACGCGCCCGCACAACTCCTGCAGCACCGGCCACCGAACCCGCGCCGCGGCTCCGCGCGACAGGATTGCAGGAGTTGTGCGCCGCCCCTCGACGAAGAAGGGGCCGGATGCCATCGGCATCCGGCCCCGAAAACATCCGGTCCTACTCGACCGTCACCGACTTCGCGAGGTTGCGCGGCTGGTCCACGTCCAGGCCCTTGGCCTCGGCGAGGCCCATCGCGAAGATGTGCAGCGGCACCACCGCGAGCAGCGGCTCGAACATCGGCGCGGCGAGCGGGATGCGGAGGACCTCGTCCGCGGCGGGGAGCACGGCCACGTCGCCCTCCTCCGCGATCGCGATCACGCGGGCACCGCGGGCGCGGATCTCCTCGATGTTCGACACGACCTTCTTGTGCATCTCGCCCGAACCGCGCGGCGACGGCACCACGACGAACACCGGCTGACCGGGTTCGATCAGGGCGATCGGCCCGTGCTTGAGCTCACCGGCGGCGAAGCCCTCGGCGTGGATGTACGCCAGCTCCTTGAGCTTCAGCGCCCCCTCGAGCGCGATCGGGTAGCCGACGTTGCGGCCGAGGAACAGCACCGAGCGGGTGTCCGCCATCCAGTGCGCGAGCTGCTCGATGCGGGTCTGCTCGGTCTCGAGCACACGCGCGATCTTGCCGGGGACGGCCTCGAGCTCGGTGACCGCCTCGACGGCGGCCACGGGGTCGACCGCGCCGCGCACGCGACCGACGTGCAGCGCGAGCAGGTACAGCGCCGTGATCTGCGCGACGAACGCCTTCGTCGAGGCGACGGCGACCTCGGGACCGGCGTGCGTGTAGACGATGGCATCCGACTCGCGCGGGATGGTCGCCCCCTGCGTGTTGCAGATCGACAGCGTCTTGGCGCCGCGCGCCCGGGCGTACTTCACGGCCATGAGCGTGTCCATCGTCTCGCCGGACTGGCTGATCGACACGACGAGGGTCCGAGGCGAGAGCACGGGGTCGCGGTAGCGGAACTCGTGCGCGAGCTCCACGTCGACGGGGACCCGCGTCCACGTCTCGAGCGCGTACTTGCCGACCATGCCGGCGTACGCGGCGGTGCCGCACGCGATGACGAGGATGCGATCGATGTCGGCGAGGAACTCGTCCATGCCGTCGAGCTCGGGGATCTCGACGCGGCCCTCGTGAATGCGACCGCGGAGGGTGTTGGCGACGGCCTCGGGCTCCTCCGAGACCTCCTTCGCCATGAACGACGACCAGCCGCCCTTCTCAGCGGCGGACGCGTCCCACGTGACCTCGAAGGCCTCGACCTCGACCGGGGCACCGGAGAAGTCGGTGACCTCGACACCGCCGGGCGTGATCGCGACGATCTCGTCCTGGCCGATCGCGAGGGCCTTGCGGGTGTGCTCGACGAACGCGGCGACGTCGGAACCGAGGAAGTTCTCGCCCTCGCCCAGGCCGATCACCAGCGGAGAGTTGCGGCGCGCGCCGACGACGAGACCCGGGTGGTCCTTGTGCATCGCGAGCAGCGTGTACGCGCCATCGAGGCGCGACACCACGGCGCGGAACGCCGAGACGAGATCTCCGGTCCGGGCGTACTCGCGGCCGATCATGGCGGCGGCGACCTCGGTGTCGGTCTCGCTGCGGAAGGTCACGCCCTCGCCCATGAGCTCGCTCTTCAGCTCGGCGAAGTTCTCGATGATGCCGTTGTGGATCACGGCGAGCTTGTCGTCGTCGGCGAGGTGCGGGTGCGCGTTGGCATCCGTCGGTCCCCCGTGCGTGGCCCAGCGCGTGTGTCCGATGCCCGTGGTGCCGTCGGCGAGGGGCGTGGATGCCAGGTCGTCACGCAGCACGGACAGCTTGCCGGCGCGCTTGCGCATGCCGAGGCCGCCGTCGCCGTCGATCACCGCGATGCCCGCGGAGTCGTAGCCCCGGTATTCCAGCCGCGCCAGACCCGCCAGCAGGATGTCCTGGCTCTGCCGAGGACCCACGTATCCGATGATTCCGCACATAGCTTCCGAGTCTACGGGGCCGTTGCTGGGGGAACCCCCGTGGGCCGGGGTGCCTACAGCTTGCGCAGCAACACCGACTCGACGGTGTGGTCGGCACCTTTCTGCAACACGAGCTTGGCCCGGTGCCGCGTCGGCAGCACGTTCTCCTCGAGGTTCGGCAGGTTGATCTCGCGCCAGAACCCGAGGGCGCGCGACACCGCCTCCTCGTCGCTGATGTCGGCGAACACCCGGAAGAAGGAGGAGGGGTTCGTGAAGGCGTTGTCGCGCAACGCCAGGAAGCGGTCGACGTACCAGCGCTCGATGTGGGCCGCATCGGCATCCACGTAGATGGAGAAGTCGAACAGGTCGCTCACCGCGACGTCGTTCGGCGTGGGCGGCGGCTGCAGCACGTTGAGCCCCTCGACGATCACGACGTCGGGCCGGTGCACGGTGACGTGGGCGTCGGGCATGATGTCGTACTGCACGTGCGAGTAGAACGGCGCACGCACCTCTTCCGCACCGGACTTCACTTCGCTGAGGAACTCCACGAGTGCGCGGCGGTCGTAGGACTCGGGGAAGCCCTTGCGGTCCATGAGGCCGCGACGCTCGAGTTCGGCGTTGGGATAGAGGAAGCCGTCCGTGGTCACGAGTTCGACGCGCGGGGTGTCCGGCCAGCGGCTCATCAGCTCGCGCAGCAGACGCGCGATCGTGGACTTCCCCACCGCGACGGAACCGGCGACTCCGATGACGAAGGGGGTCGTGGCATCCGGTTCGCCCAGGAACGCGCTCGTGTCCGCGCCGAGCCGTCGCGTGGCACGGGCGTAGAGGCTCAGCAGACGGCTGAGCGGGAGGTAGACCTCGGCGACCTCGCGGAGGTCGAGCCGGTCGCCGATGCCACGCAGCTGCACGACCTCGGTCTCGGTGAGCGGCTGCTCGATGCCGCCGGCCATGCGGGCCCAGTCGGCGCGATCGATCTGACGGTAGGGGCTCAGCGACGGCGCGGGAGCAGCGGTCTCGGCAGCGGACACCCGCCCATGCTACCCGCGGCCTCCCGATACGCTCGGAGCGTGCGACTCGGGGTACTCGACATCGGTTCCAACACCGTCCACCTGCTGGTCGCGAATGCGCGCGCCGGTGGGCGGCCCACCGCGACGACGTCGCACCGGTCGGTCCTGCGCCTCATGCGGTACCTGGAGCCGGACGGCTCGATCTCCGCCGAGGGCGTCGCGGGCCTCGTGGATGCCGTGACGCAGGCCTGCGAGACGGCCCGCGCCGAGGGCGTCGATGAACTGCTCGCGACCGCGACGTCCGCGGTCCGCGAGGCGACCAACGGCGAGGAGGTCATCGCCCGCATCGAGGAGGTGCTGGGTCAGCCCCTCCAGGTGCTCGGCGGCGAGACCGAGGCGCGCCTCACGTTCCTCGCCGTGCGGCGCTGGTTCGGCTGGTCGGCCGGCCAGATCCTGCTGTTCGACATCGGCGGCGGGTCGCTCGAGATCGCGGGCGGCGCCGACGACCTGCCCGAGCTCGCCGAGTCCGTGCCGCTGGGCGCGGGCCGCTCGACGGTGCAGTTCCTCCCCCACGACCCGCCCAGCGAGGACGAGATCGACGCGCTGCGTCAGCACGCGGCATCCGTCCTCGCCCCCGTCGCCGAGCGATTCGCCGCCCTCCCCCGGCCCGACCACGTGATCGGGTCGTCGAAGGCGATCCGCTCGCTGGCGAAGCTCGCCGGATACCCGGTGCCCGGGTGGTCGGGGATCGACCGGATGGTGCTGCCGCGCCGGGAGCTGAAGGACTGGATCCCGCGACTCGCCCGGATTCCCGCGGACGCCCGCGAGGCGCTGCCCGGCATCACCGCGGACCGCACGTTCCAGATCGTCGCCGCCGCGATCGTCGTGGAGCGTGCGATGAAGGCGATGGACGTCGACGAACTCGAGGTCTCGCCGTGGGCGCTGCGCGAGGGCGTGCTCCTGCGCTACATCGAGTCGCTGGAGTACTGACTCTCGGGGGCGCGTGAGTCGCCAGGATTTGTCGCCTCGGAACCCGCGCAGGCGACAAATCCTGGCGACTCGTGCGTCAGAGGGACAGACGTTCGCGGACGACCTCGGCGAGGCGATCGGCGTGGGCGCGTGCGACGTCCTCGGACGCGGCCTCCACCATCACGCGCACGAGCGGTTCGGTGCCGGACGCGCGCAGCAGCACACGGCCCGAATCGCCGAGCTCGGCCTCCGCGGCGCGGACGGCCTCCTGCACGACGTCGTCGGACACACCGTCGCGATCCACGCCGCGGACGTTGACGAGCACCTGCGGGTACACCGTCATGATCGCGGCCAGCTCGGCCATCGTCTTCTTCTGCCGCGCCATCTCGGCGACGATATGCAGCCCGGTGAGGAGCCCGTCGCCGGTCGTCGCGAAGTCGCTCATGATCACGTGGCCGGACTGCTCGCCGCCGAGCGAGTACCCGCCCTCGTTCATCGCCTCGAGGACGTAACGGTCGCCGACGGCCGTCTGCTTCACCTGGATGCCGTGCGCCGCCATCGCGCGGTGCAGCCCGAGGTTGCTCATCACCGTCGCGACGAGGGTGTCGTGCGCGAGAGCGCCGCGTTCCTTCATCGCCACAGCGAGGATCGCCATGATCTGGTCGCCGTCGACGACGTTCCCCTGCGCGTCCACCGCGAGGCAGCGGTCGGCGTCGCCGTCGTGCGCGATGCCCACGTCGGCGCCGAGGCGGACGACGGCCTCGGAGAGGACGTCGAGGTGCGTCGAACCGACACCGTCATTGATGTTCAAACCGTCGGGATCGGCGCCGATCACGGTCACCTGCGCGCCCGCGTCGCGGAACGTCTCGGGCGAGACACCGGCGGCCGCGCCGTTCGCGCAGTCGAGCACGACGTGGATGCCGTCGAGCCGGTGCGGCAACGAGCCGAGAAGGTGCACGACGTAGCGGTCCTCGGCGTCGGCGAAGCGGCGGATGCGGCCCACACCGGCGCCCGTCGGCTGCAGCCGATCCCACTCGAGGGCGCGCTCGATGCGCTCCTCGACGATGTCGGGCAGCTTGGTGCCGCCGCGGGCGAAGATCTTGATCCCGTTGTCGGGGGCGGGGTTGTGCGACGCCGAGACCATCACGCCGAAGTCGGCGTCACGGTCGGCGATCAGGAACGCCGTGGCCGGCGTCGGGATGACACCCGCGTCGAGCACGTCGACGCCGGAGGAGGCGAGGCCCGCGGCGACCGCGGCCGCGAGGAACTCCCCCGAGACCCGCGGGTCGCGCGCGATGACGGCGGTGAGACGGCGGCCTTCGGCCTTCCGCGCCTCCGCCGAACGGCCCTGGCCCAGGACGACCGCGGTCGCCTGGGCCAGGTGCAGCGCAAGTTCGGCGGTGAGGAGGCCGTTGGCCAGCCCCCGCACCCCGTCCGTGCCAAACAGAGGCATTCGGAGCGTCGAACTCAGCGCTTGGAGTACTGAGGCGCCTTGCGGGCCTTCTTGAGACCGGCCTTCTTGCGCTCCTTCACGCGAGCGTCGCGCGAGAGGAAGCCGGCCTTCTTCAGACCCGGGCGGTTGTTCTCGACGTCGATCTCGTTCAGCGCGCGAGCGATGCCGAGACGCAGCGCGCCGGCCTGACCCGAGGGGCCGCCGCCGGAGATGCGGGCGATCACGTCGTAGGCGCCGGCGAGCTCGAGGACCGTGAACGGGTCGTTGATGAGCTGCTGGTGGAGCTTGTTCGGGAAGTAGTCCTCGATCGTGCGGCCGTTGACCGTGATCGTGCCCGAGCCGGGGACCAGGCGCACGCGGGCGATGGCCTGCTTGCGACGGCCGACGGCCGCGCCGGGGACCGAGAGAACGGGGCGCTCGGCCGCGACGACGGACTGCTCGGCCGGCGTCTCGGTGCTGTAGTTGGTGGGGTCGATGTTCGACACTGTTTCGTCCTTATCCGGCGGCGCTTACTGGGCGACCTGGTCGAAGGTGTACGCGGTGGGCTGCTGGGCACCGTGGGGGTGCTCGGCGCCGCGGTAGACCTTGAGCTTCTTGAGCTGGGCCGCACCGAGGCTGTTCTTGGGCAGCATGCCGCGAACAGCCTTCTCGACCGCGCGGACGGGGTTCTTCTCGAGGAGTTCCTCGTAGCTGACGGCCTTGAGGCCGCCCGGGTAACCCGAGTGGCGGTAGGCCATCTTCTTCTGGAGCTTCTGACCCGTGAGCGCGACCTTGTCGGCGTTGATCACGATGACGAAGTCGCCCGAGTCGATGTGGTTGGCGAAGGTCGCCTTGTGCTTGCCGCGGAGGAGGGCCGCCGCGTGCGAGGCCAGACGGCCGAGGACGACGTCGGTGGCGTCGATAACGACCCACTCGCGCGTGACCTCAGCGGCCTTGGGGGTGAAAGTGCGCGTCACAGTAGTGCTGCTTTCTTGATCGAACGGAGGAGTTCGTGAATCCCGCTCCGGTGGTCGGTTCTCCGGTCGATGACCGGGTAACTGGGCCGGTGGAGGGCTCACGTTCGGGCTACCCGCTCGCAGTGAGGCGGGCACCAAAGGGTTAGCTTACGGCATCCGGATGCCACGGCCAAACGGTGGCGCTCTCGTCACGCCGCGACGGAGGCCACGACGACCACGGCGATGCCGGTGAGGTTGTAGACCGCGTGCACCAGGACCGCGGGCCACAACCGCCCCGTCGCCAACACGCAGGCCCCCGCGGCCGCGCCGACCAGCGCGAGCGACGCGGTGTCGGTGGGACCCATCGGCGCCACCAGTCCGTGGGCGGCGACGAAGAGCACAGTCGTCACCGCGAGGGCGGCGATGGCCGCGGCCACGCGACCGCTGAGACGTCGCACCACGGTATAGAGGGACACGAGCAGCACCCCGTGGAAGAACGTCTCCTCCAGGACGGGGGCGATGGTCGTCGCGAGGATCGCCTCCGTGACGAGCGACGAGGAGGCGAGATCGACGGGGGCGGGCCATGCCGATTCGCCCGCCGCGCGCGCGAGCGCCCCCTGCGCGAAGCGCAGGACGACGCCCCACACCGCGCCGATCAGAAGATCGGTCCCGCGGAAGCGCAGGAGCCCGCGCGGTCGGGAACGGCGGAACGCCCACACGCTCGGCATCACGAACGCCGCCCACAACACTCCCTGGCACACGAACGACGCCACGGCTGTGGGGAGCAGAACGGCACCGGCGCGAGCCCCGAGGATCCCCACCCCGAGCGAGACGACGGACCAGCCGAGGAGGTCGGCGCCCCACCCCCCGACGCTCGATCCGCCGTCGCGCCACGCCCGAGGGCGCCGACGCGAGCGCGCAGGGGCAGCACGGACGGGCTCGGACATGGGACGTACGGTACGGCTCGGCCCGCGACCCGCCGCACGGCTGCGTGCGAGCGAGCGATGGACGTCCACGGTTCCCACCCGCACGACGCCGGTTCCTCACCCGCGGTGCGGCCGGCCCGGTGGCACATCGCGCACGCCGATGCAACGACTCGGATAGGACGTCTCCTCGTCGCTAGCCTCGCGCCATGGCATCCCTCCGTTCTCTCGCCGCCGGCCTGTCGGCCCTCGGGCTCTCACTCGCCCTTGCGGGCTGCGGCTCCTCCCCCGGCGCCGGCCCCTCCGCGGGCGTCGGCTACGAGACCGTGATCGCCGCGGTGGTCCTCGCGGAATCGGAGGCGGGCGGCCGGGCGTTCGAGCTCGAGATCGAGGGCGACACGGCGCAGGTGCACGTCGCCGCCGCGGGCCGCGACGTCGAGGTCGATGTCGACCTGGCCGGCCCCACCGTCACCGACCGTCGGGACGACGGCGATCTCGACGGCGACGATCGGGCGACGATGGATGCCGCGCCCACCACGCTCGCGGACGCAGTGCGGGTGGCCGCCGCCACGCACGACGGCGACGGCAGCGTCGACGAGGTCTCCCTGGAGAACGGCGACGACGCGGCGTGGAAGGTCGCCTTCACCGACGCGAGCGACGTCGCGGTGTCGGTCACGGACGGCACGATCGTGCGCTCCGCGGGCTGACGCGGTCGCCGCTCAGGCGAGGTCGGCGAGCCCCGGCGCGCTCGCAATCCCGAGGTCGAAGTGGTGCCCGTTGATGGCGAGGACGTCGCGGTCTCCGTCGGGAAGGAAGCCCGACGGAGGGACGGTGCTCGCGTCGCTGCGGGGGGTCATGGCTCCCATCGTGGGCGAGCGGGGATGAAGACATCAGGGGTTGACTTCGCGGGCGACGTCGGATTTGAGTTGTGCACAATTAAATTGTGTGCAATTGTTTTCGCATGCCCGCCGTCGACTCCCTCGTGTGCTTCGCCCTGTACGCGGCCAGCCGCACCACCACGCAGGCGTACCGGGTCCTCCTCGACCCGTGGGACCTCACGTATCCCCAGTACCTCGCCCTCGTGACGCTGTGGAACGACGGCGACCAGACGGTGAGCGGCCTCGGTGATGCGCTGCAGCTCGATTCGGGCACGCTGTCGCCGATGCTCGCGCGCATGGAGGCCGCGGGGTACGTCACCCGCGAGCGTCGCGCCGACGACGAGCGCGTCGTGACGGTGTCGCTCACCCCGCGTGGGCGCGCGATGCGCGAGGAGCTCGCCCACGTCCCGCGCTGCATCGCGGTGGGCTCGGGCATCACCGACGCCGACAGCGCCCACGAGATGATCCGCGCACTCCAGCAACTGACCGTGGCGATGCGCGATCTCCGCGATCACCCGCAGACCGTGATCGACGCGGTCGGCGGCGGCAGCCGCGCCTCCTGACCGGCCGGCGCACCGCGCCCCGCTCCCCCACGCATGCCGCACGGCATCCGTTCGTCCCCGAGAAAGGAACCCCACCCATGGACGTCCTCTACACCGCCGAAGCCCTCTCGACCGGAGAAGGTCGCAACGGCCGCGTCGTCGCCGGCGACCTCGACCTCGACGTCGCCGTCCCCAAGGAGATGGGCGGCTCGGGCGCCGGCACCAACCCCGAGCAGCTGTTCGCCGCCGGTTACGCCGCATGCTTCCACAGCGCGCTGCACGCGGTCGCCCGCGGCCACAAGGTGAAGCTGCAGGACTCGTCGGTCGGTGGACGCGTCCAGATCGGCCCGAACGGCCAGGGCGGCTACCAGCTCGCCGTGCTGCTCGAGGTCGTCCTGCCGGGCATCGAGCACGACCAGGCCCAGCAGCTCGCCGACGAGGCGCACCAGGTCTGCCCGTACTCCAACGCCACGCGCGGCAACATCGAGGTCACCGTCACGGTCTCCGACGACTGAGACGCGATCACCGAAGGGGGCGCTCCGGGAACGGGGTGCCCCCTTCCGTATCTCCGCAGGAAGACCGGGACGTAGGGTGACTGTCGTGATCCGCGTCCTGATCGTCGACGACGAAGCCCTCGTCCGCTCGGGCTTCGAGCTCATCCTCGGCGCGGCCGACGACATCGAGGTGGTCGGCGCCGTCGACGGCGATGAGGCCGTCGATATCATCCGGCGCGAACGCCCGGACGTCGTCCTCCTCGACATCCGGATGCCGGGCCGCAGCGGTCTTGATGTCCTGGCCGACATCCGCGACGATCCGGATCGCCCGGTCATCGGCATCCTGACGACCTTCGACACCGACGAGCACATCGCGCGCGCTCTGCAGGGCGGTGCGTCCGGCTTCCTGGTGAAGGACACTCCGCCCGAGCATTTGGCGGCGATGGTGCGCTCGCTGGCCGCCGGCGGGGTCGTGCTCTCCCCGCAGGTCTCGCGCACGCTCGTCGACGGATACGTCGGCGCGCCCGACCTGGATGCGGCCGAGCGCGTGGCCCTCCTCACCGAACGCGAGCGCGACGTGCTGGAGCACCTGCCGACGGGCGAGTCGAACGCCGAGATCGGCAAGCGCCTGCACCTCAGCGGTGCGACCGTGAAGGACCACGTCAGCGCGATCCTCGCGAAGCTGTCGGTCTCCTCGCGTCTGGAGGCGGCGCTCATCGCGGAGCGCGCCCGCCGGGGCGGCGACCGACGATGAGCGCCGATCCCCGCGGAGGTCTGGCGGAACTGACCCGCCGTCGGTGGTTCGCGGTGATCACCGACCTCGCGCTGGCCGCCGCCGCCGTCGTCGACGTCATGGTGCTGGTACCGGACTGGACGCCGTTCGAGGTCACTCTCGCCGCGGTCGCGGTCGCGGGGCTGCTCCTGCGTCGACGCTTGCCCTGGGTCGCCTTCGTGCTCGTCCTCCCCGGACTGGTGGTGGATGCCATGACCATCGCCGCCCCCATCGCCCTCTACTCCGTGGCGGTGCGCGAACGACGTCTTCCCCCGCTCATCGCGGCGGGGGCCGTCACCTTCGTCTGCTTCCTCCTGCCGGACTGGCAGCTGCCCGAGCTCGATTACCTCGCGCCGTCCCTCCTCTACGCTCTGCTGTACGCCGCGACCCCGATCGCGCTCGGCGCCCTCGTCCGGACGCGCGGCGAACTGAGCGACCGCATCGCAGACCTCTCCGCGGCGCGGGAGTCCGAGAGGCGCCGCGACGAGCAGGACGTTCTCCGGCAGGAGCGCGCGAGACTCTCGCGCGAGATGCACGATGTGGTGTCCCACCAGGTGAGTCTGATCGCGGTGCAGGCCGGCGCCCTCCAGGTCTCGTCGACCGACCCGGACGCCCGCCGCACCGCCGGCGTGATCCGCTCGCTGGCCGTCCGCACGTTGGACGAGCTACGACAGATGGTGGGCGTCCTCCGCGCCGACGGCGCGCCCACGCTCGGCGAGAAGCCGCAGCCGACTCTCCAGGATCTCCCCCGCCTGGTCGCGGACAGCGGCCTCCCCGCCGCGCTGATCACCGACCTCGGAACGGACGTTGCGCCTCCGCTGCAGCGCGCCGTGTACCGAACCGTCCAGGAGGGGCTGACGAACGCACGTAAGCATGCGCCGGGCGCTCCCGTGCGGGTGAGCGTGCGCACGTCGACCACGACGATCGAGGTCCTCGTCGAGAACGGGCCGCCCACGGCCCCCGCTCTTCCCCTGCCCTCGGGCGCGGCCGGCCTGCGCGGACTGCGGGAGCGGGCCGAGCTCCTCGGCGGCCGTCTCGACGCCACGGTACGGCTCGACGGCGGCTTCCGTCTCGCCGTGCAGCTCCCCGCCCGCGAACCCGAGCACTGAGCGCCGGCGTCAGGACAGACGCAGCTCCGGTTCGGTCTTCGGGTACGTCCGGCGCAGCCATTCTCCGAATCCGGGCTGCGCGAGACACGTGGCCGAATCGGCGCAGCGGACCACGGGGTCGTCGGCCGCGTACGTGCGGTACACGTCGACCTTGGCATCCAGGGCCGGACCGGTGACGTTGACGGGCTGATCCTGGGACGGGTAGCCGAGGTAGTACGACACCGCCTCCGGGGTGAGGCCGACGACGGGAGCGGTCGCGCGCACCAGCGAGCCGACGCACGAGTGGTCGGGATGGTCGCCGCGCGCGTACGCGCTCTCATGCGGGACGTTCGTGCTCACCCGGTCGGGTTGCGCGGCACCCAGGAGTTCGGCCAGCGTCGCCGTCAGACGCGGAAGGTCGTACGACGGCGCGCCGTCGACGGGCGTGAGTTCGGATACCTCGCCGTTGATGAGCTGCGTCAGCCCGGCGTTGCCGGTCGCGGTGAAGCCCTTCGCGTTCAAGCCGCCGTCGGGGAGGCGTAGCACCGTGATCGAGAGCCGGGGCTCGTCGGTGGGCACGAATCGCGTGACACGCGCGCCACTGAGGAGCGTGAGCGTGCGCTCCTCCCACGGTGCCGACGAGCCGCGCATGAGGTCGTACGCGGCACGGATGCCGGTTTCCCGCTCCTTCGCGTACTCGAGCCCCTTCCCGGCGTCGCCCGCGGTGACGTAGACGGCACGGACCGCGACGCCGGAGTCGATCGCCTCGGACAGCTCCGGGTTCGCGAAGATGATGTCGTCGTCGGCGTGGGCCCAGATCGTCGCCCGCGCGTTGATCCCCGGCGCCTCAGCCGCCGGGGAGACCCCCGCCGGCGACGCGGGTGCGGGGATCGGTCGCAGCGGCGTCCATACCCCGGTCGGCGGGCCGGCGCGGCGCAGCTGCCGTGCGAGGAGCGCCCCACCGCCGAGGCCGACGGCCGCGACCAGTCCGCCGATGATCAACCCGCGGCGCGTCACGCGCACGCGGCGCGCCGCCTTCATGGCGTCGTCGTTATCCCCTTCCGCCCCGGAAAGGTCGTCGTGCTCCACCGTAGCTCCGTCCTGTGTCCCCCCGGCCGGACGCGACGCATTCGGGCCGTCGCGCGTTCGGCCTGACCTGACGACGCTATCGCGCCGGGTCCCCGGACACGCGTCACTCCACGCCACACCCCACCGGGAGGCGGGGGGAGACGCGCCGGTCGGGGGAAGGTGGTCGCGCGCGCACCGGGTTCATCGCGGCCACCCAGCCGACACCTAGGGAGCACGGCAACACTCGCGGCATGCAGACGTCCTCACCGCCGCGGTCGCTGTCCCCGCTCGCTCGCCGCATCCGCGCCGTCCTGTGGGAGTGGGACCCGATCGGCGTGCGCCTCATCGGCGAGGGATGGCCCGAGGACGAGTACGACGATCTCTTGTCGCCGATCATGGCCGCCCTCGCCGAGGGTCCGGATGCCGACGAGCTCGCCGCCGACCTGCGCACCGTCCTCGAGACGGATTACGGTCTTCCCTCGCCCGACGGATGCCACGACGTCGCCCGCGCGCTCCTGGATCTGAACGGCTCCCGTCGGCGCCCCTGACTACTCACGGACACCTCCTGGCGCAAGCCCGCCCCCGCGTTCCCCTCGACCTTCTACCGTGCAGCCATGGTTGATCTCACCCGCCCGCAGACCCCCGATCCGTACCCGCTCCTCCCGGCGGTGGCCTCCTTCGACGTCGTGAGCGACGACGTCGCCGACGCCCAGCCGCTCGACGACGCGCAGGTCGCCGCGCGCGGCAACACGTCGCCGCATCTTCGCTGGTCGAACGTCCCCGACGGCACCGAGTCCTTCACGATCACGTGCTTCGATCCGGATGCCCCGACCCCGAGCGGCTTCTGGCACTGGGTGCTCGTCGATCTCCCCGGCGATCTGAGAGAGATCCCCGCGGGATTCGCGTCGGGACGACTGCCCGAAGGGGCGTTCCACGTTCGCAACGACGGCGGCGACGCCGGCTTCCTCGGCGCCGCGCCTCCCGAGGGCGATCAGCCGCACCGGTACTTCTTCGTCGTCCACGCCGTCGACGCACCGAGCCTCGGCCTCGATGCCTCCGCGACGCCCGCGGTCGTGTCGTTCACGCTCGCCTTCCACACCCTCGGTCGGGCGATCGTCCACGGCACCTTCCAGCACTGACGGGGTCCACACCTCCGCTATCAGGAGAGGCGGAGGTCGGCCTCGGTCAACGGGTACGACCTCCGCAACCATTCACCGAACCTGCGGGTCTTGAGGCACGCCTCCCTGTCGGCGCAGCGGACCACGTCGTCGTGCTCCGCATAGAGGCGATACGTCTCCACCTTGGCATCCAGGATCGCGCCGTCCAGCGTGCGGGGCAGGTCCTTCGACGGGTACCCGATGAAGTACAGGATGCCGGGGGCCGCCGCCGCGTCGTGACCGATGGAGTCCCGCACCAACGTGCCGACCACGGAATGGTCGGGATGATCGCCCGACGCGTACGCACTCCCCCGCGGAACGTGTGTGAGCGTTCGGGCCGGGCGCAGCGCGGCGGCGAGTTCTGCGAGCGCGGCCGACAGATGCGGTCGGTCCACCGCCGGGCCGCCGTCGATGGGGGAGATCGTTCCGATCCCTCCGTCGAGGAGCTTGCTCAACGTCTGATGGCCCGTCGCGTCGAATCCGCCGTCGGTGATGTTCCCGTCCGGCAGGTGAGCGAACAGCACCGACACCCGCGGATCGCCCTCCGGAGTCCGACGTTCCACCCGCAGCCCCGCGTCGAGGGTCACGAGCGTCGAGTCCCAGGCCCCCGCTGAGCCGCGCATGTGGTCGTACGCGTTCAGGATCCCCTGCTCGCGCTCCCGCGCGTAGCCGATCCCGCGGCCGGCATCTCCCGCCGTGACGAAGAGGCTGCGCACGCACTGCCCGGCCGCGAGCGCGTCCGAGATCGTCGGGTTGGCGAAGATGATGTCGTCGTCCGGGTGCGCCCACACCGTCAGCACGGTGTCGCCGCTGCAGGCCTCGGCGGCGGGCGAGGCGGGTGTCGGGGTCGCGGTCGGCGTCGGGGTCGCGGTCGGCGTCGGGCTCGGGGCCGGTGACGACGTACGGCGCGGCGACACGGGGTCCGTCGGCGACGGGCTCGGCGCGGCGACCGATGCGGTCGCACCGATCGGCCATGTGCCGACGGCGGCCGCCGCCACGATCGATCCGCCGGCCACGAGCAGGGTGGCCAGCACCGAGACGAGCACCCCCACCCCCAGGCGGGCGGACAGCGGCGTCCGCCGATCGGCTCGTGTCATCGGCGGTCCCCCCCC
>NZ_LQQP01000004.1 GCF_001619615.1 Microbacterium sp. T32 | reverse complement strand
GCGACGCGGCGGCAGCTGGGCGAGGATCGCCCGGCCGGGTGCACCTCGGGTGACGGGATGCCGTGCGCCCGGCCGCTGCGCCACGGCGGTGACCGAGTGCCGCGGCTCGACGCTGGTGAGCGTGACGCACTCGTCGTGGTCGAGCACGACGAGGAAGCACGTCATGCCGAGATCGTTCGCCGCCGCGGTCAGCTCGGGCAGGGCTTCCGCCTGCAGGTCGGCGGCGACGCCCGCGGCCAGCGCGGCGAGGCCGGTTCCCAGGCGCACCGCGCCCGCGGCATCCCTCGTCACGAGCCCGTGGTCCTCGAGGGTGCGCAGCAGCCGATACGCGACCGAGCGGTGCAGGCCGACGCGGCCGGCCAGATCGTCGATCGACAGGGGAGCCCGTGCATCGGCGAGTTCTTCGAGCAACCGGATGCCACGGCTCAACGTCTGCGATGCGGGGGGCGCGTCTTGCCGTGCGGGCATGGGCGAGCTAGCCTCTCGTTCGATAGAAGAACGGTGTGTTCGAATATAGAACAGAACGCCGGGGATTCGCCAGCACCGCACCGTCGCGGTGACCCGACATCGACGTCAGGAGAACCATGCAGTTCCACCACCACGGTTACGTCTCCGGCGACCCGCGCATTCAGCCCGCCGCGGGCGCGGGCATCGACCGGCCGACCGAGCTGCCCGACGAAGTGGACGTGCTCATCGTCGGGTCCGGACCCGCCGGCATGCTCCTGGCGGCGCAGATGTCGCAGTTCCCGCAGGTCACGACGCGCCTCATCGAGAAGCGCGACGGACGCCTCGTGCTCGGACAGGCCGATGGCATCCAGCCCCGTAGCGTCGAGACGTTCCAGGCCTTCGGTTTTGCGGACCGCATCACCGCGGAGGCCTACAACATCGGCTGGATGAACTTCTGGGCGCCCGACCCGGACGCTCCCGACCGCATTGTGCGGACGACCCGCACCGAGGACTACGCCCTCAAGATCAGCGAGTTCCCGCACCTCATCGTGAACCAGGCGCGCGTGCTCGACTACTTCGCGGAGGCGGCCGCGCACGGACCGGCGCGCATCGTGCCGGACTACGGCGTGGAGTTCCTGGGGCTCACGGTCGGCGATGACGACGTCGAGGTGCGCGTGCGCACGATCGAGGGTGAGCGCACGATCCGCGCGAAATATCTCGTCGGCTGTGACGGGGCCCGGAGCGGCGTGCGACACGCGATCGGGCGCACGCACGTCGGCGCCGCGGCGCAACACGCGTGGGGCGTGATGGACGTGCTGGTCGAGACGGACTTCCCCGACTGGCGCATCAAGTGCGCGATCACCGCCGCCGCCGGCGCCATCCTGCACATCCCCCGCGAGGGCGGGTACCTCAGCCGGATGTACATCGACCTCGGCGAGGTCGCCGCCGACGACGACCACCGCGTCCGACAGACGCCGATCGAGGAGATCATCCGCCGCGCAAACCGGATCCTGCACCCGTACTCGATCGACGTGAAGCAGGTCGCCTGGCACAGCGTCTACGAGGTGGGGCACTGCGTGACCGACCAGTTCGTCGACGACCTCCACAACCCCCGCGTCTTCCTCACCGGCGACGCCTGCCACACGCACAGCGCCAAGGCCGGGCAGGGCATGAACGTCTCGATGCAGGACGGCTTCAACCTCGGCTGGAAGCTCGGCCATGTGCTCACGGGCCTCGCTCCCGCCGAACTGCTGCGGACGTACGACGACGAACGGCGTCCGGTCGCCCAGCAGCTGATCGACTTCGACCGCGAGTGGTCCTCGCTCATGGCGCGCAAGCCCGGCGAGATCACCGACCCCGACGAGCTGTCGACCTACTACCTCGCCACCGCCGAGTTCCCCTCGGGGTTCATGACGCAGTACGGCCCGTCGCGGATCGTCGCCGCGGACGCGGCGCAGGACCTGGCATCCGGGTTCCCGATCGGCAAACGGTTCCACAGCGTCGAGGTCGTCCGCGTGTGCGACGGCAACGCCGTTCACCTCGGTCATCACGCAAAAGCGGACGGCCGGTGGCGGATCTACGCCTTCGCGGATGCCGGCGGCTCGGCGCTCCGCGCGTGGGCCGACGCCGCGCGGGGGATCGTCGAGCGCTTCACTCCCGCCGACGCCGACCTCGACGCGGTGTTCGACGTCAAGGTCGTCTACCCCGGGCGGTGGGAGGACGTGGCCGACGTCCCGGCCCTGTTCCGGCCGCGCTCGGGCCCGCTCGGACTCACCGATCACGAGAAGGTGTTCGCCGCGGCCCCCTCGGCCTGGACGAGCGCCGACATCTTCGCCGAGCGCGGCATCGGCGCCGACGGCGCGGTGGTCGTCGTCCGGCCCGACCAGTACGTCGCGCACGTGCTGCCGCTGTCGCAGCCGGAGGCGTTGGAGCGCTTCCTCGCCGGCGCGCTGCGCTCCCCGGTCCCGGCGTGACGGTCGCCCCGGCGGCGAGTCGGCATCCGTGGTCGGCGCCGCTCGCGGCATAAACGCTCCTGCTCTGCAGAAACGCCCTGACACGGCGTTTCTGCCGAGAGAGGGCGTTTATGCGAAGGCGACGGCGGAGCGGATGCCACGGCCCTGGACGCCGCGGCGACGGGGAGCGCCCAGTTGTACGCAACGTATATCGGCGCGGCTCGGCGGGCTGGCCAGAATGAGCGGGGAGACCCGCACCGACCCAGGAGGACCCATGACCGATTCGCGCGAGAGCGAACTGCTGGCATCCGTGCCCACCGGCTTGCTGATCAACGGCGAGTGGCGCGCGGCGGAGGGCGGCAAGACCGTGAAGGTCAGCGACCCCGCGACCGGCGAGGTCATCCGCGAGATCGCCGACGCCTCGGTGGCCGACGGCGTGGCCGCGATGGATGCCGCAGCGGACGCGTTCCCGTCCTGGGCGGCGACCCCCGCGCGGGAGCGGGCCGAGATCCTCCGTCGCGCGTTCGACCTGCTGCAGGAGCGCAAGGAGGACGTCGCCCTGCTGATGACCCTCGAGATGGGCAAGCCCCTCGCCGAGGCGCGCGGCGAGGTCGGCTACGGCGGCGAGTTCCTGCGCTGGTTCAGCGAGGTCACCGCCCACACCCAGGGGCGCTACGGCGCGAACCCCGAGGGCACCGGTCGCGTGATCGTGACGCAGCACCCGGTCGGGCCCTGCTACCTCATCACCCCGTGGAACTTCCCGCTGGCGATGGCGACCCGCAAGATCGCGCCCGCGCTCGCCGCCGGCTGCACCGTCGTGATCAAGCCCGCGACGCTCACGCCCCTCACGACGCTGTTCTTCGCGCAGATCCTCCAGGACGCCGGCGTCCCCGCGGGCGTCGTCAACGTCGTGACCACGACGAGCACCGGCCCCGTCTCGGAGCGCATCATCTCCGACCCGCGCCTGCGCAAGCTCTCGTTCACCGGCTCCACGCCGGTCGGCGTGAAGCTGCTGCAGCAGGCCGCCCCCGGCGTTCTGCGCACGTCGATGGAGCTCGGCGGCAACGCCCCGTTCGTCGTGTTCGACGACGCCGACCTCGACAAGGCGGTCGACGGCGCGATGCTCGCGAAGTTCCGCAACATCGGCCAGGCGTGCACCGCGGCCAACCGCTTCATCGTGCAGCGCTCGGTGGTCGAGGAGTTCACGCGCCGCGTCACCGAGCGCGTGCAGGGCATGAAGATCGGCCGCGGCACCGAGGAGGGCGTGCAGATCGGACCCCTGATCGACGACCGCGCGGTCGACAAGGCCAAGACCCTCGTCGGGGATGCCGTCGAGCGCGGCGCCACGATCACGACCGGCGGTTCGCCCGTCGACGGACCCGGCACGTTCTTCGAGCCCACCGTCGTGTCGGACGTGCAGCCGGGCAGCGAGATCCTCCGCGAGGAGATCTTCGGACCGGTGCTCGCGATCGTCCCCTTCGACACCGAGGACGACGCCGTGCGCATCGCCAACGACACCGAGTACGGCCTCGTGTCCTACGTCTTCACCGAGTCGCTCGCGCGCGGACAGCGCATGATCGAGCGCCTCGAGACCGGGATGATGGGCCTGAACGTCGGCGTCGTCTCCAACGCCGCAGCTCCGTTCGGCGGATGGAAGCAGTCCGGCCTCGGCCGCGAGGGCGGCGACGAGGGCATCCACGAGTACCTGCAGACGAAGTACACGCTCACGGCGAACCCCTACGCCTGACACCCCCGGATGCCACGGCCCCGCGCTCTCCCGAGCGTCGGTGCCGCGGCATCCGCCGTCTCCTCGCGTGAGGGGTCAATATGTGTCGCCTGGGGACCCCAGAAGCGACGAACATTGACCCCTCACGCGCCCCTACCGGGCGTCGGACGGGGACGCGTGCCGGTCGAGGAACGCGAAGACCTCGGCGTCGTCGACGCCGGGGAACATGCCGCGGGGGAGCGGCGAGAACATGTGTCGGTGCACGCGGGCGCTCGGCCAGGCCTTGCCCTGCCAGCGCTGCGCGGCCTCCGAGTCGGGGCGACGGCAGCACGACTCGTCGGGGCAGCGCGAGATGCCGCGGGTCGTCGTCTCGCGGCCGCGGAACCATCGGGCGTCGTCGAAAGGGACCCCGACGGTGATGGAGAAGTCGCCGTCCGAGGTCGTGCCCGTCTGGGTCGAGCACCAGAACGTCCCCGCGGGCGTGTCGGTGTACTGGTAGTGCTCGGTGGTGCGGTTGTGCTCGGCGAACGCGGCGCGGGCCGAGAACTTCTTGCACACGATCTGCCCCTCGACCGACCCCGTGACATCCGTCGGCAGCGGGAGTCCGTCGTTCTCGTAGACCCGTGAGATCGCTCCGTCCCCGTCGACCCGGAGGAAGTGCTGACGGATGCCGAGATGCGTCGTCATGAGGTTCGTCATGCGCATCGCGGCGGCCTCGTGCGTCACGCCGAACGCGTCGCGGAAGTCCTCGACGGCGAGGTTGCGGTCCTTCTTCGCCTGCGCGAGGAACGCGACGGAGTTCGTCTCGGGCATGAGGCAGCACGCCGCGTAGTAGTTGATCTCGAGGCGCTGCTGCAGGAAGTCGGCGTAGTCGGTGGGCGGGCGATGGCCGAGCAGACGGTGCGCCATCGCTTGCAGTGCCATCGAGCGCAGGCCGTGTCCGCCGGGGATGGATGCCGGGGGCAGGTAGATGCGTCCGTTCTCGAGGTCGGTGACCGACCGGGCCGAGTGGGGGAGGTCCGCGACGTAGATCAGCTCGAAGCCCAGCTGCTCCGCCATGACGCTCACCGTGCGGTGGGTCAGGGCGCCCGAGGTGTGTCCGGCGGCGCGGAGCTGCTTCTCGGCGAGCTTCTCGATGTCGGGGAGGTGGTTGTCGAGCGCGCGCATGCGCAGACGCAGTTCGGTGTTGGCACGCCGCGCTTCCTCGGGGCTCGCGATCGTCTCGCGCTCGCGGCGCTGCAGCTCGCGATGCAGCCCCAGCACGGCCTCGATCGTCTCGTCGCTCGTGCCCTTGGTGACCCGGATCGGGGGGATGCCGAGCTGTCGGAAGAACGGGCTCGATTGCGCCCGCTCGAGTTCGATCTCGAGCGCCGCGCGGCGGTTCGGCGGCTCGGTCGACAGCAGCTCGGTGACTTCGGTCTCGGTGGCGCGGGCGATCTCCTGCAGAAGCGACAGCTTCGGTTCGCGCTTGCCGTTCTCGATCAGGCTGAGTTGACTGCCGGCGACCCCGACGAGGGCCCCGAGCTCGTCCAGCGTGTATCCGCGCGCCAGGCGGTGGTGGCGGATCCGGTGTCCCAGCGTGGTGAGTTCGAGCGACGAGGCCATTCCTTGACGATACCGAAAGATCCGCGTTTCTTGCGCCGGAAATCTCTCGAAAGTCACGTCTGA
>NZ_LQQP01000003.1 GCF_001619615.1 Microbacterium sp. T32 | reverse complement strand
GTGCAGGCGGGTCTCACCGCCGTGATCGTCGAATCCGAGCTGGTCGGCGGCGAGTGCTCGTACTGGGCGTGCATGCCGTCGAAGGCGCTGCTGCGCAGCGGCGCCGCCCTCCGCGCGGCCCGCGACGTCGACGGCGCGAAGCAGGCCGTGACCGGCGACCTCGACATCGCCGCGGTCCTCCGTCGCCGCGACTCCATGACCAGCAACTGGAACGACGCCGGTCAGGTGTCGTGGCTCGAGGGCGCGGGCATCGAGCTCGTCCGAGGCCACGGTCGCCTCACCGGCGAGAAGACGGTGCAGGTCACCGCCGACGACGGCACGACGACCGACCTGGTCGCCCGCCACGCGGTCGCGGTGTGCACGGGGTCGGCGGCGCTGCTCCCCGACATCCCGGGCCTGACCGACATCGAGCCGTGGACGAGCCGCGAGGCGACCGCGGTGCAGACCATCCCGGGCTCGCTCGCGATCCTCGGCGGCGGCGTCGTCGGCGCCGAGATGGCGACCGCGTTCGCGAGCCTCGGCGCCGAGGTCACGATCATCGCGCGTTCGGGGTTGCTGGGCGGCACCGAGCCGTTCGCCGGCGAACTGGTCGCGGATTCCCTCCGCTCGCGCGGCGTCACGGTGAAGACGGGAGTGGATGCCACGGCCGCCCGCCGCGACGACGACGGGCGCCGCGTGCTCGAACTGTCCGACGGCACCACGGTGACCGCCGACGAGGTGCTCGTGGCGACCGGCCGTGTTCCGCGGACCACCGACCTCGGTCTCGAGACCGTCGGCCTCGAGGAGGGTTCATGGCTCGACGTCGACGACACGCTCCTCGTGCGCGGTTTCGACTGGCTGTACGCCGTCGGCGACGTGAACCACCGCGCACTCCTCACGCACCAGGGCAAGTACCAGGCCCGGGCGGCGGGCGACGTGATCGCCGCACGCGCGCGAGGCGGCGAGGTCGACGACAGCCCGTGGGGAGCCCACGTCGCGACCGCCGACCACGACGCCGTTCCCCAGGTCACGTTCACCGACCCCGAGGTCGCATCCGTCGGCCTCACCGCGAAGAAGGCCGAGGAGCGCGGCCTCAACGTCCAAGTGCTCGACTACGACCTGGCGCACGTCGCGGGGTCCAGCGAGCAGTCCGACGCGTACGTCGGCCAGGCCCGCGCGATCGTCGACCTCGACCGCGGGGTTCTCGTCGGAGCGACATTCGTCGGCCCCGAGATCGCCGAGCTGCTGCACTCCGCGACGATCGCGATCGTCGGGGAGGTGCCGGTGAAGCGGCTGTGGCACGCGGTGCCGTCGTACCCCACGGTCAGCGAGGTCTGGCTGCGCCTCCTCGAGACGCTCGGCCGCGACTCCGCCTGAGCCTCGCGATTCGCGTGAGTCGCCGAGATTCGTCGCTTCCGTGCACGTCGCGGCGACAATTCCTGGCGACTCACGCACGGGAAAGGGAGAACCGGATGCCGAAGACGATCGCGCTCATCCGCGGCGTCGGTGGCCCCACGGCCCTGAAGATGCCCCTGCTGCGAGAGGTGTTGGCATCCGCGGGTCTCGGTGAGGTCGTGACGCTGCAGGTGGCCGGGAACGTCGTGCTCGACGACGGCGGCCGCTCCCCCGACGAGATCGCAGGGACGATCCGGGATGCCGTGCGCGCCGCGTTCGGCCACGACCTTCCGGTCATCGTGCGCTCGCACGCCGAGCTCGCCGATACCCACGCCCGCAACCCGTTCGCCGACGCCGCCGAGGGGCGGTGGGTGCAGACGGTGTTCCTCGACGCCGCGCCCACCGTCGCGTTGGAGGTGCCCGATGGCATCCCGGAAGAGGCCGTGCTCGACGGTCGCGAGGTGTTCGTGCGGTATCCCGACGGGATCGGCGGATCGAAACTGCAGGCCGGCTGGTTCGAGAAACGCCTCGGCGTCACGGGCACGGCCCGCAACGCGAACACGATCGCGAAGCTCCTCGACCTGAGCGCCTGACGCGCCGCTCGACCGCCGGGTCGTCGGTGCCCAGCGCGGCGACGGCGGACGGCGCCGCCGCGTCGGCGCCCAGCGGTGCGCGGTGCACGAGATGAGCCGCATAAACGCTGCCCAGCCGCAGAAACGCGCGGACAGGGCGTTTCTGCCGACGGCGAGCGTTTATGGCAGCACCCACCGTCCGCACGAACGCCACCGCCCCCGCAACCGAAGTCGCGGGGGCGGCGGGACGACCGCGCGTCAGTGGAAGAAGTGACGCTCGCCGGTGAAGAACATCGTGACGCCGGCGGCACGCGCGGCGTCGATGACCTCGGCATCCCGCACCGAACCGCCGGGCTGGATGATCGCCGAGATCCCGGCGTCGATCAGCACCTGCGGGCCGTCGGCGAAGGGGAAGAAGGCGTCGGATGCCGCGATCGACCCGGCGGCGCGATCACCCGCGCGCTCGACCGCGAGGCGGCACGAGTCGACGCGGTTGACCTGGCCCATGCCGATGCCGACCGTCGCCGAGCCCTTGGCGAGCACGATGGCGTTGGACTTCACGGCGCGGCACGCCTTCCAGGCGAAGATGAGGTTCGTCATGTCCTCGTCGGCGGGGCGCTCGCCCGAGACGAGCTCCCAGTCCTTCGCGACCGACTCGATGTCGGCGGGGAAGCGGTCGGCATCCTGCAGCAGGAGTCCGCCGGACACGAGGCGCACGTCCATGGGCTCCTGGCGCCAGTCGGCGGGGAGCTGCAGCACGCGCAGGTTCTTCTTGAGCTTGAAGACCTCGAGGGCCTCGGGCTCGAAGTCGGGCGCGATGATGACTTCGGTGAAGATGTCGCGGAGGTTCTCCGCCATCTTCAGCGTCACGGTGCGGTTGGCGGCGATGACGCCGCCGAACGCCGAGACCGGGTCGCACTCGTGCGCGCGCAGGTGCGCCGAGGCGATCGGGTCGAGCGCGTTCGGGGCGGCGACCGCGATGCCGCACGGGTTCGCGTGCTTGATGATCGCGACGGCGGGCTTCACCATGTCGAACGCGGCGCGCAGCGCGGCGTCGGCGTCGACGTAGTTGTTGTACGACATCTCCTTGCCCTGCAGCTGCGTCGCCTGCGCGATGCCGTGCCCGCCGACGCGCGTGTAGATCGCGGCGCGCTGGTGCGAGTTCTCGCCGTATCGCAGGGTCGACAGGCGCTCCGCCTGGATCGTGAGGTGCGCGGGAAGGTCGATGTCGTCGCCGAGCGTGCCCTCGGCGAACCACGTCGACACCGCGGTGTCGTAGGCGGCGGTGTGCGAGAAGGCGCGCGCGGCGAGCTCGCGGCGCTGCACGAGCGACGTGCCGCCGTCGCGCTGCAGCGACTCGACGATCGCGGGGTAGGACTCGGGCGAGACGACGATCGCGACGTTCGCGTGGTTCTTCGCGGACGCGCGCACCATGGCGGGGCCGCCGATGTCGATCTGCTCCACGACGTCATCGCCCTCCGCTCCGGATGCCACGGTCTCGACGAACGGGTAGAGGTTCACGACCACGAGTTCGAAGGGCAGGATGCCGAGCTCGTCGAGCTGCGTCTCGTGGCTGGCGAGGCGCAGGTCGGCGAGGAGGCCCGCGTGCACGTTCGGGTGCAGCGTCTTCACGCGTCCGTCGAGCGACTCGGGGAAGCCGGTGATGGCCGAGACGTCGGTGACGGCGAGCCCGGCGTCGCGCAGCAGCGTCGCGGATCCGCCGGTCGACACGATCTCGACGCCGGCCGCGGCGAGCGCCTGGGCGAACTCCAGCAGGCCGGTCTTGTCGCTCACCGACACCAGTGCGCGGCGGATGGGGACGACGTCACGGGGACGGTAGTCGGCGGGGTCGTGGCGGGGTCCGGCCATGGCTGCGGCTCCTGTGTCTCGTGGGGTGCGGAACGCGGGCGACCGCCCGCGGGGGTTCAGGGGTGGCGGGATGCCGTGGCATCCAGGTCGAGGTCGCCCTCGGCGATGCGGCGAACGACGTCGATGAGCAGACGTCGCTCGACGGGCTTGATGCGCTCGTGCAGCGCTTCTTCGTCGTCGCCGGGGAGGACGGGGATGCGCTCCTGCGCGAGGATCGGCCCCGTGTCGACGCCGGAGTCGACGACGATGACGCTCGCGCCGGTCTGCTCGACGCCGGCGCGCAGGGCGTCGCGGACCCCGTGCGCGCCCGGGAACTCGGGCAGGTACGCGGGGTGCGTATTGATGATGCGCGGCTCCCATTCGGCGACGAGCTCGGCCGGCAGCAGGCGCATCAGCCCGCTCAGGACGACGAGGTCGGGCTGCCAGACGCGCAGCTGCGCGCCGAGTTCCGCGCCCCACTCCTCGCGCGTCTCGAACGCGTCGAAGGGCACGAGGAAGGTCGGGATGCCGAAGTGCTCGGCGTGGGCGAAGCCGTCGGCTTCGCGATCGGCACCGACCGCGATCACGCGCGCCGGGAAGTCGGGGGCGGCAGCCGCCTCGAGCAGGGCGCGGAGGTTGGAGCCGGTGCCGGAGATGAGGACGGCGACCGTGAGCACGGGGGTCAGTCTACGGGGCGCGCGCCGCGGCCATCGGTCGGGTCGGAGCCGTCCGCTCCCTCGATGCGCGCCCAGGCGTCGCGGATCCGCGCCTGGACGTCGGCGTCGGTGTCGAGGCCGACGGGCGCTGCATCCGCGCGCGGGGGTTCGGCGACAGGAGCCGGCGCGAACAGCACCTCGGCCGGACGGTCGCGGAACGCCGGAACCGTCTCCCGCTCGCGGGGAGATTCCGCGCGCGCCGGACGGGGAGCCTCGTCCCGCACCGGGCGACGTCCACCGGGCACGCGTGGAGAGAGCAGCAGGATCGCGAGGCCCACGAGGACCTCGAGTCCGAGCGCGAGGGCGAGGGGGCCGGGTTGTGGCCCGGTCTCGGTGAGCCGGCCGGGGCCGATCGCACCGCTCGCGAACACCGCGATCAACGCCCCGACCCCGCCCGTGAGGGCGGCGACCGCGACGGCCAGGGTGAGCCGCGGCGCCACCGGCTCGTGTCCGGCAGGGTCTGGCATCCAGGATCGGAGGATCCACCCGGTCAGCGCGCCAACGGCGACGGGCAGCAGGGCGAGCAGCAGGAGCCACGACGAGGACGTGTCGGGGATGATGCCCAGGATCGGGATGCCGGGAACCGCACCGACCTGCGTGGCGGCGGGCGTGACCGCGGCGTCGGTGCCGAGCGCGAAGCCGGGGCCCGCCGCGAACGCCACGGCCCACAGCACGAGCGTCGGGAGGTAGACGAGCTGCCCGAGGGCGAGGACCGTGGCGCCGATCGCGTCGACGTTGCTGGCTTGGAAGAGCGTGATGATCTGCGTCCCGCGCGCGAGGAGGCCCGCGACCACGACGAGACCGCCCACGGCGAGGAGGCCGAGGGTCGTGAGCGCGACGCCGCGCAGCACGAGGGAGGGGACGGGCGCCCAGGCCGCCGGCATCCGATCCCGCGCGGCGCGGAGGCGGTCGACGAGCCCCTCGTCGCCGACGCCCCAGGCGCCCACGAAGGCGCCGATCAGCGACGGGACCGCGAAGATCAGCGCCGGGAAGAGGATCGCCTGCCACGTCTGGAACGACACCAGCGGAGCCTCGGCCGTGAAGGCGACCGCGGCCGCGATCGCGGCGAAGACGAGCGAACCGGACAGCCATCCGGTGAGCGCGGCGCCGGCCTCGGCGGCGCGGATGCCGGAGCGGGCGGCGAACAACCCGGTGAATCCGGCGAATGCGAGCGGAGCGAGCGACAGCGTGAACGTTGCGAGCGACGGGTCGACGCCCGTGGCCGCGAGGTAGGCGTCCGGCAGCGTCACGGTGATCGGGACGAGGTGGCCGAGATGCCACACGGCCGCGGCGGACGGCCAGAGCGCGGACCAATCGGCGTTCCCGAGGGCGACCACCCACATGAGGGTGAGCGGGGCGAGCACGACGGCGATGCCGACCGCGGCGGCCAGGAGCGCGTCGAGGGCGGCGAGAAGGGCGACGAGGAGACGATGCATGAGCGTCTGCGACCCTACCCGCGCAACCCTCTCCGCCCGCTCAGGCGCGGCGGGGGTGCCCCATCCCCGCCCCGTCGCCGCGTGAGGGGTCAATTTCTGTCGCTTCGGACGCTTGGTGGCGACAGAAACTGACCCCTCACGCGAGCAGTTACGCCACCGGCTCCAGGACGAAGATCTCGATGCGGCGCTCGGTCTTCTTCTGGTACTCGGCGTAGTCGGGCCAGACCGCGACGGCGCGGGCCCACCACTCGTCGCGCTCGGTGCCCTCGGCCTGGTGCGCGTCGTATTCGCGCTTGACGTCGCCGTCCTGCAGCTCGACCCGCGGGTTCTTCACGATGTTGTAGAACCATGCGGGGTGCTCGGGAGCGCCACCCTTGGATGCCACGACCAAGTACCGACCGTCGTGCTCGACGCGCATGAGGGCCGTCTTGCGCAGACCGCCGGTTTTGGCGCCGACCGTGGTGAGGACGATGATGGGAACGCCCCGCAGTTCCGCGCCTTCCCGACCCCCCGTGGCTTCGAAGGTCTCGGCCTGCGAACGGGCCCATTCGCTGGTGCTGGGCAGATACTGTCCTGAGAGCGGCATGACCCCACGATATGCCCGTTCCTCCGCCTCCGGCCCCGTCCCCTCCCCCATTCCTGGAGCCCCATGAGCACCTCCGCTCCCGAGACCGCTGCTGCCCCCGCCCCGAAGAACGCGCTCGACCGCTTCTTCGAGATCACCGCTCGCGGATCCTCCGTCGGCGCCGAGGTGCGCGGTGGCGTCGTCACGTTCGTGACGATGGCCTACATCGTCATCCTGAACCCGATCATCCTGTCGGGCACGCCCGACGTGGCCGGCAACGCCCTCGGCTTCCCGCAGGTCGCGGCGGTCACCGCACTCACCGCCGGTGTGATGACGATGCTGTTCGGCCTCGTCACCCGCCTGCCGTTCGCGTTCGCCGCGGGCCTGGGCATCAACTCGTTCCTCGCCGTCGGCATCGTCGGCGGCGTCACGTGGCCCGAGGCCATGGGCCTCGTCGTCATCAACGGCCTCATCATCGTGCTGCTCGCCGTCACGGGCCTGCGCCGCATGATCTTCGAGGCGGTGCCGCTCGCGCTGAAGACCGCGATCACGGTCGGCATCGGCCTGTTCATCGCGTTCATCGGCTTCGTCGACAGCGGCCTGGTGACCTCGACGGGCCTGTCGTCACCGCCGGTCGGCCTCGGCGTGCAGGGCTCGATCGCCACCATCCCCACCGCCCTGTTCGTCCTCACCCTCCTCATCACCGCCGTGCTGATGGTGCGGAAGGTCAAGGCAGCGCTGCTGATCGGCCTGCTCACCGGCACCGTGATCGCGGTGATCGTCGAGGCGATCGCCAAGCTCGGCGCGCGTTCGACCGACAACCCCGGCGGCTGGAGCCTCAGCGTCCCGACCCTCCCGACGCAGTGGGTCGGTCTCCCCGACCTGTCTCTCGTCGGCCAGGTCGACCTGTTCGGCTCGTTCGGGCGCATCGGCGTGCTCGCGGCGCTCATGCTCGTGTTCACGCTGGTCTTCACGAACTTCTTCGACGCTATGGGCACCATGACTGGCCTCTCCCGCGAGGCGGGCCTCGCCGCCCCGGACGGCACGTTCCCGCGCCTGCGCTCGGCCCTGATCATCGAGGGCATCGGCGCGGTCGCCGGTGGCACGACCTCCGCGTCGTCCAACACGGTGTTCATCGAGTCGGGCTCCGGCATCGGCGAGGGCGCCCGCACGGGCCTCGCGAACGTCGTCACCGGAGGCCTGTTCCTCCTCGCGATGTTCTTCACGCCGCTGACGAGCATCGTGCCCAGTGAGATCGCCGCCGCCGCGCTGGTGATCGTCGGTGCCCTGATGATGGGGCAGATCCGACACCTCGACCTCGGCGACCTGTCCGTGCTGATCCCTGTGTTCCTCACGGTGACGGTCATGCCGCTGACCTACTCGATCGCCAACGGCATCGGCGCCGGCTTCGTCAGCTGGGTCGTCATCCAGGCAATGTCCGGCCGCGCCCGCCGCGTGAGCCCGCTGCTCTGGATCGTCGCCGCCGGCTTCGTCGTCTTCTTCGCGCGCGGCCCCGTCGAGTCGCTGCTCGGCTGACCCCGTGCGCACGGAGGGGCCTGGATGCCACGGCATCCGGGCCCCATCCCGAGCGCGCCGACCGCCCACGACCCGCCCAGCCGCACCCCGGATCCAGTGTCCAAGACACGCGGACGCAGCGCGATGCCGTCCGCGTGTCTTGGACACCGAACCGAGGAGCGAGGCGCCGCGCCGGGCATCCACCCCGAGCCCACCCCGCCCGCAACCCACGGCCCGGCATCCACCTCGGCCCCGCGCCGCCCGCAACCGACGCAAAAGGGCCCGGATGCCATGGCATCCGGGCCCGAAAGCGAAAGCGTCAGAGCGCTTCGATGATCTCGCGCATCAGGGCGGCGGTCTCGGACGGCGTCTTGCCGACCTTCACGCCGGCGGCCTCGAGGGCCTCCTTCTTCGCCTGGGCGGTACCGGCGGAGCCGGAGACGATGGCACCGGCGTGGCCCATGGTCTTGCCCTCGGGGGCGGTGAAGCCCGCGACGTAGCCGACAACCGGCTTCGTGACGTTGGCCTGGATGAACGCGGCCGCGCACTCTTCCGCGTCGCCGCCGATCTCGCCGATCATGACGATCGCCTTGGTCTCGGGGTCGGCCTCGAACGCGGCGAGCGCATCGATGTGCGTGGTGCCGATGATCGGGTCGCCGCCGATGCCGATGGCGGTCGAGAAGCCGAGGTCGCGCAGCTCGAACATCATCTGGTACGTCAGGGTGCCGGACTTCGACACGAGGCCGATCGGGCCCTTGCCGGTGATGTTCGCGGGCGTGATGCCGACGAGCGCCTCACCGGGCGTGATGATGCCGGGGCAGTTCGGGCCGATGATGCGGGTCTTCTCGCCCTTCGACTTCGCGTACGCCCACGCCTCGGCGGTGTCGCCGACGGGCACGCCCTCGGTGATCACGACGAGCAGCGGGATCTCGGCGTCGATGGCCTCGACCATCGCGTCCTTCGTGAAGGCGGGGGGCACGAACGCGATCGACACGTCAGCGCCGGTCTCGCGGATGGCCTCTTCGACCGAGGCGAAGACGGGGAGCTCGACGTCGTTGCCGGCGGCGTCCTTGTGGGTGACGGTCGTGCCGGCCTTGCGGGCGTTGACGCCACCGACGACCTGCGTCCCGGCCTTGAGCATGAGGGCGGTGTGCTTGGTGCCCTCGCCGCCGGTGATGCCCTGGACGATGACCTTGGAGTCCTTGTTGAGGTAGATCGACATCTGTTCTGTCCCTTACGCGTTGGCCAGTTCGGCGGCCTTGTCGGCGCCCTCGTCCATACCGGCGGCGAGGGTCACGAGCGGGTGGTTGGCGGCGGCGAGGATCGCGCGACCCTCTTCGACCTGGTTGCCGTCGAGACGGACCACGAGCGGCTTGGTGGCGGCGTCGCCGAGGATCTCGAGCGCCTTCACGATGCCCTCCGCGACGGCGACGCACGAGGTGATGCCACCGAAGACGTTGACGAACACGCTCTTGACCTGCTCGTCACCGAGGATGACGTCGAGGCCGGCGGCCATGACCGTGGCCGAGGCGCCGCCGCCGATGTCGAGGAAGTTGGCGGGCTTCACGCCGCCGTGGTTCTCACCGGCGTACGCGACGACGTCGAGGGTCGACATGACCAGACCCGCGCCGTTGCCGATGATGCCGACCTGGCCGTCGAGCTTGACGTAGTTGAGGTCGTGCTGCTTGGCCTTGGCCTCGAGGGGGTCGGCGGCATCCTTGTCTTCGAGCTCTTCGTGCTCGGGGTGACGGAAGCCGGCGTTCTCGTCGAGCGAGACCTTGCCGTCGAGGGCGATGATGTCGCCGTCCTCGGACTGGATGAGGGGGTTCACCTCGACGAGCGTGGCGTCCTCGCCCTTGTAGACGTTGTAGAGCTTGACGAACACGTCGGCGACCTTGGGGGCCAGCTCGTCGTCGAACTTCGCGGCCTTGGCGATCTCGAGCGCCTTCTCGGGCGAGATGCCCTCGAGCGGGTCGACCTCGACGCGGGCGAGAGCCTCGGGACGCTCGACGGCGAGCTCTTCGATCTCCATGCCGCCCTCGACGCTGGACAGCGACAGGTAGGAGCGGTTGGCGCGGTCGAGCAGCACCGAGAAGTAGAACTCCTTGGCGATGCGGGCACCCGCGGCGACCATGACGCGCTTGACGACGTGGCCCTTGATGTCGAGGCCGAGGATGGCCTGCGCCGCCTCGAAGGCCTCGTCGGGGTTCTTCGCGACCTTCACACCGCCGGCTTTGCCGCGGCCTCCGGTCTTGACCTGAGCCTTGACGACGACGACACCGCCGAGCTTCTCTGCGGCTGCCTTCGCCTCCTCAGGGGTGTCGGCGATGATGCCGGCGAGCACCGGCACCTCGTACTTTTCGAACAGGTCTCGGGCCTGGTACTCGTAGAGATCCACGGATGATCCTTCGCTGGGCGATCGGTGGTGGGAGGAGGCTCAGATCTCTCGATATCAAGAGATCTTGCCCAGCGACAACCCTACTAGACGGCGCTGAACGGCCCGGACGGTTGCCCCTTCGAACGGAGGCGATTCCGGATGCCGAGCTCGGCGACGAGCCGGGCGTGATCGCTGCCGACGCTGGTCGCGGTGGAGAGCGCTCCCACCTCGACGTCGTCGCTCACCACGACGTGGTCGAGCCGCAGCAGGGGCGGGAGGAGACGGTGCCCGATCGGCCACGTCGCCCCCGATCCGCGACCGACCGCGTCGAAGGCATCCCGCAGGCGTCCCCGCAGCATGCGGCGGAAGGGGCGGTGGTCGCCGGTGGCGTTGAAGTCCCCGGCCATCACGATCGCGCCGTCGGCGCACCGAGCGAGCGCGGCGAGCCCGTCCATCTGCCGCTGCCACCGTCGTGCCTGCCCGAGGGTGAGCGGCGCCACGGTGTGCACGTTGACCGCGAGGAGCGGACCGTGCGGGGTCGCGAGGTCGGTGCGGAGCATCGGCGACCCCGCGACGTCGAGCACCTCGTGCGCGACGACCGGGAACCGCGAGAACGTCGCCGCACCGTGATAGCCGGGGCGCTCCGCGACCCGATGATGGCGGTACGCCGACCACAGGCGCGACGTCCGCAGCACCGCGAGCACTTCGGGCGTGACCTCCTGCACCATCACGATGTCGGCATCCTCCGCGACGAGGTCGTCCGCGAGGCGGGCGACGTCGGGGTTGGTGCACAGGACGTTCGCCGTGACGAGCCGCACCCGCAGCGAGTCCTCGCGGATCGGCCGCGGCGACCGCGACCCGCGGCTGCGCACCCGCGAGACCAGGTGCACGACGGCGAAGACGGCCGCGAGCGCCGCAAGCCCGCGGCGCCGAGTCGCCAGCGCGAGCGCGACCACCAGGTACGCCGCCACCAGCACACGACGCTCAACGGCCCGCGCCCCGATCGCGAGAGGGAGCAGCCGCAGCGGCCACACCCGCGCACTCGTCACCGCCGCGCACGCGGCGATCACCGCCCACCCGATGCGCGCGGGCGCAGGGCGGGCGCGACGGCTCACGCGGGCCCTTCGGCGAAGATGCGGCCGAGGACCTCCCGCAGCGCTTCGGAGCTGACGGGCTTGGTCAGCCGCGCCGAGAGCCGCTGCGAGGCCTCGACCGGGACGGCGGAGTACTCGATGATCCCCGTGAGCAGGACGAACCTCGTGGATGCCGACTCCCCGAGGACGTCGAGCAGTTCGGTGCCGGTCCCCGAGGGGAGCTGGAAGTCCGAGATGACGAGCGCGTACGCGCGTTCGCGGAGGAGCACGGCGGCTTCGGGGACGTCGGTCGCGGCATCCGTCGTCCAGCCCTGCGCCCGGAGCATGTGCGTGAGGACGAGGCGGGTGACGGGGTCGTCGTCCACGACGAGGGCGTCGCTCACTGATCCTCCTCCTCGGCGGAGTCCCGCATGACGAAGATCTGGTCGAACTGCGTCAAGCGGAACACGCGCATCGCGTCGTCGGAGCGCGGCCGGATGAGCGTCACCGATCCGCCCGTCAGTCCGCGATCCCGGCGCGCCCGGGCGAGCACGGCCAGCCCGGCGCTGTCGACGAACTCGACGTCGGTCAGGTCGATCGTGAGGCGGGCGGCCGCCGACACCTGCGGCCCGTCGAACACCTGCCGCGCACGCGGAGCCTCCACGGCATCCAGTCGGCCGGCGAGCGCCACCAGCGCGTATACGGCATCCACGTAGACCACATCGATCCTCAGGGCGCTGCCGCCCGTCGAGTCAGCGCTGTGCATCGTCGCCCCCGATCTCCATGCGCAATTCCAGTTCGTTCTCATCGCCCACCCGCCGGTACGTCACGGCGGTCGTGAGCGAGCGGATGATGGTCAGCCCGTAGCCGCGCTCGCGTTCCGGATCGGCGGGAAGCGCGGCGACCCCCGACGGGTCGAACGGCGCACCCCGGTCGACGAGCCGGACGACGAGCTCGCCCGGCGTCGCCTCGAGCGCGAGGTCGATCGTCGACCCGGCGGGCAAGGCGCCGTGCTCGATGACGTTCATGCACGCCTCGTGGACGGCGAGCTCGGCGCGCGCGGCGAGCGCGGACGCCGTGGCGGTGTCGAGGTGCGCGAGGGAGGCCGCGAGCCAGTCGCCGATGCGCCGGGTCGCGAGGGCCGTGGGCTCGAGCTCCAGACGCGAGCGGACGATCTCGGTCATGCCGACGTCCTCTCCCGCCGCACGACCATGAGCGTCGCGTCGTCGGACGGCGCCGCCCCCCGGGCGAAGTCCTGCACGGCGTCGAACACGGTGGAAACGAAACCCGCCGAATCACCCCGGTCCGCCGACGCGCACAGGTCCGCAAAGCGTGCGTAGCCGAACTGCTCGCCGTCCGGGTCGGTCTGCTCGACCAGTCCGTCGGACCCGATGACGAGCACGTCGTCCGGACCGAGCACGGTGGACCAGACCCGCGGCACGCGCCCACGGACGATGCCGAGCGGAGGGACGGAGGCCTTCACCGTCTCGGCATCCGCACCGATCCGGAGGACGGGGGAATGCCCGGCGTTCACGAGTGACACCTCTCCCGTGTCCTCCTGCAGCACGCCGACCGCCAGGGTGATGAAGACGCCCACGTCGTCGAGATGGTCGAAGAGTTCGTCCTCGATGCGCTGGAACACGTCGACGACGGAGTCGTCGGGGCGCGTGAGGAAGGCGATGCGGCACGCGGCGACGGCGCGGGTCATGAGCATCGCGGCGGGGAGGCCCTTGCCTGCGACATCTCCCACCGCGAACCACAGCGAACCGGTCGAGCGCCCGAAGACGTAGAAGTCCCCGCCCGTAAGCGCCGCCGGCACCGTGCGGGCGGCGACATCGACCCCGGTCGACGGCGGCGGTTCGGTCGAGATGACGGACTGGGCGAGGACGGATGCCAACTGGTGCTCGCGCTCCACGACCGCCCGCTCGAACTCGTGCCGGTGCAGTTCGCGGAACGCGAGCATGATGCCGATCGCCGACACGATCGCCTCGATGAGCGGCACGTCGCTCGTCGAGAACGGGCGGTCGCTCGACCGGAAGAAGGCGATGTGCTGGTCGTCCTCCCCCTCGGGGTCGAGCACGGCGACGACCGCGGTGTCGGCCGCGACGGCACGGACGGCGTCGTCCGCGGCGGACCGGAGGACGTCCTCGACCAGGCGGACGTGGACGTCCAGGTCGGCGTGGTCGCCCCGGACCAGCGCGACCTCGCCCCGCTCGAACAGGACGACCTGCCGGGAGTCGGTGATCGAGAGCGCGCGGTCGAGCAGCAGCGCGAGGGTGTCGTCGCTCGCCGTGCCGCGCAGGTTGATGCGGGCGAGGGCTTCGACCGCGAGCTGCCGGTCCTGGCTCGCGATCAGCGCCTCGGTGAGGGCGAGCTGCGTCGCCTGCAGTTCGGCGACGGCCTCGCGGACGACCCGCTCCGCGAGGGCGACGCGATCGCTCTCCTCCGCCCCCGAGTTCGCGGCGGCCGCAGACGCGAGCACGTCCAGCGCGCTCGCGAGCGAGTCCGGCGCGCCGACACCCGCGCGGGCGCCCGTCTCGTCGGTCTTCATGACGGATCGTCGCCGGAGGAGCGGATCGTGAACAGCTCGGCGAGGTCGGTGATCTCCAGGATGACGCGCACGGCGTCGGCGGGGTCGACGAGCACGACCTCGCCCCCGAACGCCCGGGCCTGCTTCTGAAGTCGCACGAGCTCGGCGAGCGCCGTGGAGTCCAAGAACGCCACCTGCGACAGGTCCATCAGCACGACGGGGTGCTCGGCGGTGACGAGCGGGTGCACCGCGGCCCGGAATCCCGGAGCCTCGTGGGCGTCGAAGCGCCCCGCCAGGTGCACGGTGCGGCGCGAGGGTTCGATCTCGGTCCTGACGATCATCGCGGGGTCCTTCCGACGTCCGAAGGGGTGAGCGGCATCGGGCGGTGTCGCTCGGCGCGGTAGGCCCCGCGCAGGTCCAGATACCGGATGCGGACGAGGTCCCGGAGGAACTGCAGCGTCACCTTCATGGCATCCACCGTCGATCCGGGGGCGTCGTACCAGTCGACCGGCTCTTCGGTCACACGGTAGCCGAGCTTGTGCGCGAGGTAGAGGACCTCGAGGTCGAACGAGAAACCGTCGACGACCTGGGTCGAGAAGAGGCGCTCGGCCGCGGGCGCCGTGAACAGCTTGAACCCGCACTGGGTGTCGGCGACGTCGATGCCGAACACCCGCGACACCAGGATGTGGAGACCGCCGCTCAGCACCCGGCGCGCGAGGCTCTTGTTGCTCACCGCCGCCCCCGCGACGGCGCGAGAGCCGACGACGACGTCGAACCCGTCGGCGACCCGCGCGGCCAGGCGGTCGAACTGCTCGATCGGCGTGGACTGGTCGGCGTCGGCGAACAGCACGAGGCGTCCGCGCGCGGCCAGCATGCCCCGGCGGACGGCGTCCCCCTTCCCCGCATTCCGCGGGGCCGTCAGCAGGCGCAGGTTCGCGAAGCGGAGGTCGCGTACGAGGCTGGCCGTGGCATCCGTCGATCCGTCGTCCGAGACGATGAGTTCCCACGGCTCGCCGCGCGCGCTCATGTGGGTCGCGATCGCGCCGATCGTCGGGAGGATCCGCCACTCCTCGTTGTAGGCGGGGATCACGACGCTCACCGCGGGGTCCTCGGTCAACGGCTCCAGGACCCAGGTCTTGTAGGCCCGGTAGGCCGATGTCGGTTCGCTCACGCGCTTCCCCCTTCCGCGGCGATCCGCCGCCCGCTCGCTGCCGACACCAGCGCGTTCCCGGCCAGCACGATCAGCAGCACGCTCATCGCGACTCCCTGGGCGGCGATGAGGGATGCCATGTCCCCGTGCCACACGAGGAGGAGGATCAGCTGCAGCACCGACGCGCCGAGGAGGATCCACGAGGGCCGGGTCCGCGACCGGGACAGGTGATAGCTGGCCACGAGGTTGCCG
Source organism: Microbacterium sp. T32 (assembly GCF_001619615.1). Lineage (GTDB taxonomy): Bacteria > Actinomycetota > Actinomycetes > Actinomycetales > Microbacteriaceae > Microbacterium. The sequence goes on along the minus strand of NZ_LQQP01000003.1, from coordinate 27,113 downwards.
ATCGCGAAGAGCGTCGTGGTCAGCGCGTAGGCCGCGATCGGCACCGACAGTTCCGCGTACGCCGGTCCCAGGACCACGCCGAGCACGGGGCCGCCCCAGAAGAAGCCGCCGACCGCGCAGACGAGACCGATGGCCGTGACGATGACGATGCCGTTCCGCAGCACGTTCGAGGCATCCTGACCCGCGGCGTGGCGACGGACGGCGACGGGGAAGACCACCGTCGCGACCGACCAGGCGAGGAAGAACACGGCACGACCGACGAGGGCCACCGCCGCGTAGACACCGGCGTCGGCCGGCGCGAAGACCGCCTTCGACACGAGGATGTCGCTGTTGTTCGCGATGATCTGCCCGACCAGCAGGATCGACACCATTCCCGCGTAGGCCCGCACCTCGCGCGGGTCGATGGCACCGCTCACCGGGCCGTTGCTCGCGCGCGCCACGGCGCTCACGACCGCGCACGTCACGATGAACGACACGCTCAGAGCGACCGTCGCGCCGATGACGCCGAACCCGGCCCACACCAGGGCGATCCCGAGCCCCACGCGCGTGACCATCTCGATGAGGAACGACAGCGCCAGGGCGGGGAAAGCGAGCCGCGCCTGCAGCGTGCCGCGGCCGACGGCCTGCACGAGCCAGAACGGCACGCCGACGGCGAGCACGACGAACGGCCACGGCGACGCCGTGCGGAACAGCTCCGACCACAGCGGGGAGCCGGCGGCGAGCGCCACCCCCGCGACCACCCCCGACCACAGCGCCAGGCGCCGCAGCCGGCGCACGAGGGCGTCGGAGTCGCCGGGGAATCCGGACGCGTCCGCGCGCGCCACGAAGCGGGCGGCGACCATCTGGAGGCACAGGGCGACGGAGGTCAGGGTGAACAGCAGCGTCACCATGAGGTTGGCATCGGAGAACTCCGCCGGAGTCAGGACCCGGCCGAGGAAGAGGTTGAGGGCGTAGTTGCCGGCGTTGGCCACGAGCATCGCGCCCGCGAGCATCGACCCGCCGGCGACGAGTCGGCCGGCCCCCGCCGCCGGCGCGCGCCGTTCCTCGGTCACGTCCGCCTCCGCGTCCGCAACCGGTCGATGTGGGCGATGTGCCACTGGACGACCTCCGACATCGGCACGCCGCTCGCGGCGGCGAAGTTGCGGCGACCGAGCTCCTCTCGGCGCTCGGGGTCGTCGAGGACCAGGGCGAGCGCGTCGGCGAGGCTTCCCGCGTCGCCGGGCTCGAAGTACACGCCCTGGAACCCCTCCTCCTCGATGACGTCGACGAGGTCGCCGATGCGCGGCAGGACGGCGGCGCGCCCGTACTCCCCCGCCTGGTGCAGCACGCCCGAGCTTCCCGTCGTGGACGTATAGGGGAAGGCGACGACGGATGCCGAGAGGAAGAGGGGCGCGACCTCCTCCTCGGCGATGTAGCCCGGCATCTCGAGGTGCGGGACTTCGGCGTACCGCTCAGCGGCCTCGGCCATGTATCCCGGCGAGTTGGGGCTGTCGGTGCCGGCGAGCACGAGCCGAAGGTCGTCGTATCCGCGGGCGAGCAGGATGCGGTAGGCCTCGACGAGCAGATCGACCGTCTTGTACGTGCCCCATTTGCCGAACGCCATGATGGTCCGGCGCCCCGGCGGAACGCCGAAGGAGGGCTTGGCGATCTCCTCGAAGCTGCCGTGCGGGGCGAGCAGCGCGTTCGTCGCGCCGTAGCTGTCGCGCAGGAACTCGACGTATCGCGGGATCGTGAGCGCGACGATGTCGGCACGCAGCAGCGCACGGGTGAGGATCCGGCCCGCGAGGGTCATGAGCCGCGCGGTGAAGGCCGACCCGGCGAAGCCCGCGTCCTGCATGTCGACGTTGTCGGCCAGGTTGTGGAGGATCACCAGCGTCGGCACGCCCCGGGCCCGCAGCAGCGCGGGGAGGAGCAGCCCGAGCGCGCCGGGCACCCGCTTGTCACCGAACGTCGCGAACTGCAGGTTGAGGATCACGGCGTCCGGTCGGGTGCGGGCGACGGCCCGGGCGACGCGCAGAACCGTCCGCACGTCGTTGAACGTCCAGCTCGGTTCGAACGCCACGCGGTCGAGAGGCGCGGGCTCTCCGGCATCCGTCTCGTCCGTATAGACGACGACGCCGCTGACCTCCTCGAGTCGGCTGAGGTGACGGACCAGGTGATAGCCGTATTCGTTGAGGCTGTTCCGGCCGGGCGGGAACGCCGTGACGACGCCGATGCGCAGACGCGGGGCGCCGATGAGCTGCCCTGCTCCGTGTTCCTGCACCGTGGCTCCCCCCGCCGTGTGAGGACGACAGTACTCGCACCGTGCACACCGTTGTCACACGATTTCTCACCTCTTGAGGCGATCTTGTTGACATCTTGAGAGCGCTCCTGCAACGTGGACCCAACGCGCCCGTGGCGGAGTTCGGCGCGGCAGGCGGGATGCCACGATGGCGCGACGAAACCTCCTCGGCGTGGAGCCGGGTCAGAGTTCCGCGCTGTGGGCGACGTTCGGTCTCGCGCTCGCGGTCACCGTGGTCTACGCGGTCACGCTGTGGGCGATCCCGGCCCGGGGACCGGCTCTCGGCTGGTTGATCGTCGCGCGCCTCGTCCTCGAGGCGACCGCGCTCACCCTCGTGGTCATCCGCGTCGTCCGCCTGCCGAGGGAGAAGGCGGCCTGGAGCCTCCTCGCGGTCGCTCTCGGCATCCTCCTCCTCGCGGACGCCATCGCTTCGATCGGCGGGCTCTCCGGCGACGCGCTGCGGTGGCTGATGCCGGCGCTGAACCTGCTGATGTTCCTCGCCCTGATCGGGTCCCTCGGCACTCTCGTCCGCGATCGATTCACCAGACTCCCGCTCTCGACCTGGCTCGATGCCGTGATCAGCACGCTGGGCCTGCTCTGCGTCGCGTTCTTCCTCACGGCCCAGGCGGGCGTGGCCGAGCAGGCGACCCTTCTCGGCCTGGCCTACCTCGTTCCCTCTTTGCTCTACGTCAGCATGCTCGTCGCCCTCCTGTCGGCGTTGAACCGCCGTCCCTCGGCGGCGTGGTGGCTCACCCTCGCCGCGGCCGTGCTGCTGTTCGTCGCGGCACTCATCGTCGGACCCACCGTGGGTGTCGGACTTCTGCGCGAGATCTCGCCCGTCGACGCGCTCTGGCCAGCTGCGGCGCTGCTGCTCGCGTTCACCGCGTGGTGCGTCCCGGCCAGTCGCCCCAGCCGAAGCGGCCCGTTGCGCATCGTCGTCTACGTGCCGGCGATCTTCACGACCGGCGCCCTGATCATCCTGGTGTTCAACGAGTTGGACACCGGCGGCGGCGTCATCGAGTTCCTGGCGTTCGCCACCCTCGCCGCGGGGATCGTGCGGCTCTTGGCCTCCGTCGTCGAGGCCGAGCGTCTGCGGGCGCCGCGAGCGAGAACTCAGCGTGAGTCTCGAACGCGCCCGGGATGCCGCGCTGGCCGCGACGTCGGCGAAGAGCACGTTCCTCGCGACGATGAGTCACGAGATGCGGACGCCCCTGAACGCGATCCTCGGCATGAACGAACTCCTCGCGAGCACCGACCTCGACCCGGTGCAGCGCGACTACGCGGACCGCGCGGCCGCGAGCGGCTCCCTGCTCTTGGACGTCGTCACCGACATCCTCGACTTCTCGAAGATCGAGGCCGGCGCGATCGATCTGGTCAAGGCGCCGTTCGACCTCCGACGCCTCGTGACCTCCACGGTGACCGTGCTGTCGTTCGCCGCCGAGAGCAAAGGCCTCACCGTCAGCGCCGAGTACGATCCGGCCGTGCCGACGTACGTGATGGGCGACGCGACGCGGCTGCGGCAGGTGCTCGTCAACCTGCTCGGCAACGCCGTGAAGTTCACCGCCGCGGGCGAGGTCCGGGTCCATGTCACGCGCGGCACCGGGCCGGATGCCGTGCACTTCGCGGTGACCGATACCGGGATCGGCATCCCACCCGAGGCTCTGCAGCGCATCTTCGAGCCCTTCACCCAAGCGGACGAGTCCACGACCCGCACGCACGGCGGAACGGGGTTGGGGCTGTCGATCTGCGACGCGCTCGTGCGCATGATGGGCGGCCGCATGCGAGTCGAGAGCGAGATCGGGCAGGGCAGCACGTTCTCGTTCGAGATCGCCCTGGCGGCCACGGCACCACCGGCGATTTCCCCGCGTGCCGTGGTCCGGATCGGCCGCGACCCCTCCGCGCCTCGCACTCCCGTCGAGTCTCGCCCGCCCCGGAACGACTCCGCGCCGGTCGTCACGGCATCCGTCGGTCTTCCGGGTACCGGCTCGCTGAACGTGCTGGTCGCGGAGGACAACCCGACCCTGCAGCTGCTGTCGACGCAGATCCTGAGCCGACTCGGGCACCGCTCGGCCGTCGTCGGCACGGGCGCGGATGCCGTCGACGCGGTGGCGCGGGAGGCCTACGACATCGTCCTCATGGACATCCACATGCCCGTGATGGACGGGTTGGAGGCCACCCGGGCGATCCGCGCCGCCGGTGACTCGATCACGCAGCCGTACATCATCGCGCTCACGGCGGGAGCGACCGAACAGGACCGCGACGACTGTCTCCGGGCGGGCATGAACGGCTACGTCACCAAACCCTTCACGATGAAGGACCTCCGCTTCGCGTTCGAGACGGCGGAGTTGAACACCCCCGCCCAGGATGTCGAACCGGCCGCCGCGGCCCCGCACCGCTTCACGCTGCTCAATGACCTGGGTCCGGAGGTCAAAGCCGACGTCCTGCGCACGTTCGTCCTGCGCAACACCGACGACATCGCGGCGATCGCCGACGCGGTGCATCGCGGCGCGGCCGACGAGGCGCGGGCGCTCGCCCACCGCCTGCGCGGGTCGAGCCTCGCGCTGGGCGCGACGACGCTCGCCGAGGCGTGCGCCCGGATCGAGAGGGGCTCCGACGAGCAGGCGATCGATCCGCGGCGCCTTGCCGCGGTCCGGGACGCCGCGGCGCTGGTGGTCGACGACGCCGAGAGGGAGCTTCGTGCCCTTTCGGCGCGCTGAGCATGCGGCATCCGTTTCTCCCCCCGAAACGGATCACCCGCTCCCCGACGCGCGCGCGGAGCACCCGCGCCCCGAACGCGCGCGGAGCCTGTCGACGCGGACCATCGCCCTCGTCGTCGGGGCGGTGTACTTCGTCGGCTCCCTCGTGATCTTCCGCGACGTGCTGTTCGCCATCCCCTCGGTGCTCCGCGGCGACGCGGTCATCGCGGGCGACGAGCTCGTCCCGTTCTTCAACTGGCACAGCCAGTTGCTCGACCAGGCCGCCGGGCAGTTCAACGAGCTCGTGAACGGGTACGAGTTCCGGGTCCGCTACGCGTTCCTCACCACGTGGCTGCGGTACTACGCGGTCCTGCCGTTCGCGATCCTCATCGTCATCCCGGCCCTGTTCTGGTCTGCGTACCTGACCGTCGCACGGTTCATGGACAAGGTCTTCACCTCGCTGTCGTCGCAGGCCATCTACCTCGCGACGTTCTTCCCGGTCTCGCTGATCTACCTGATCATGGTCTACGCCAAGATCACGCACTTCTACACTCTGGTGCTCGGCCTCGTCCTCATGACGATCTCGTCGCTGTGGATGCTGTACGCGCTGCTGTTCGCCGGCCGGAAATGGAGGCGGTGGATGGTGATCGCGGCGCTCGCGACGCTGTTCAACCCGGCCATCCACTACCTGGTGCTGTTCAGCCTGTTCTTCGCGATCACCATCGTGACGCTCCTCGTGGGCGAGATCGGCAAGTGGATCCGCACGGGCGGCCCCCGCCGGCTGCACCGGCTGCCCGGCCGTGTTCGTACCCTGGTCCTCCACGGGGGACGGTGGAGACGCCTGCGCGCCTGGTTCGGCCGGTGGTCGCTCACGACGACCGGGCGCATCGTCTGGGCCGTCGTCATCTACGGCCTGATCACCCTGATCCCCTACGCGCTGTTCGTGAAGTACGTGGCGCTCGCGGGCGTGTCGAATCTGTCCGACACCGTGCCGGGCGACTTCTACTTCATTCAGGATGCCTCGGTCTCGTGGCTGCACGAACTCTCGTGGGACCTCGCCGGGATCACCGACAAGATCCTCTTCGGCGACTACCTCGCGAAGGTGCCCCGCTATCCCGACGCCGTGTACACGCTGCTGCTGTTCGTGCCGCTCGCGGTCCCCTGGGTGCGCCGGAGGCTCTTCCGCTCCCGCCCGCACCGGCAGTTGCTCGGCGTGCTCATCGTCGCGATCGTCTTCGCCCTCTGGGCGACGATCGGTTACGGCGAGCCGCTGTGGTTCCCCACCTTCCACCGCACGCTCGCGGCCATCGCGATCACGGCGAACGAGAGCCACTCCGCAATCGGCAACCTCGTGGTGACGGCCGCCGGAACCGTCGTCCAGATCCTCCGTTTCCCGCACCGGTTCCAGCTGATCCTGTTCATGCTCGCGCCGCTGGTCATGTCGCTCACGCTGGCGCTGTTCATCGACGTCGTGAGCGGGCGGTGGCTCTCGCCCCGCCGGCGCCGGGGACCGCGCAAGCCCACGGCTCCCCCGTCGTCGCGGCCGAAGGATCCCGCGCGGACGCGCGCCCGCAGCGAAGTGCTCATCGCGCTCCTCGCGACCGCGTGCATCGGGGCGGTGTTCTTCACCCCCTTCTGGTCGAACAACCCCTACCGGACGGTTTTCGGATCCGGCAACATGGCCGGCTTCCTCTCGCCGTTCCCGCTCCACGACCTGAAGGAGTTGAAGCAGGAGCTCAACTCCCTGCCCGAGGGCAAGACCGTGGTCCTCCCGCCGACCGAGACCGCGAAGCTCGTTCAGGATGCCAACGGCGTCGACCACAAATTCATCGACAAGTTCTTCATCTACTACCTCGACAAACCGAGCTACTACTACGGCCTCACCGGGGACGTGAAGAACAAGTTCGACTTCTTCCTGATCCTGCGGGGGCTCTACTACCAGCAGGACTGGTGGATCGACGTCGCCCGCGACATCCAGATCAAGTACATCGTCGTGAATCGCAAGATCCACTCGAACAACGGCGTCGGCGCGGAGTACCTGCCGAACGTGGAGAGCTACGTCGAGCCTGGCCTCGCGCGGCTCCAGGGCGACGTCGAGCTCCGGTTCCAGAACGACAGCTACGCGCTGTACGAGATCACCGACCAGCCGCGAGCGGACCGCGAGACGATCTTGGTGGACTCGAGCTGGCAGACGTACCTCAACCTCGTCTTCAATCGACGCAACCTCAGCCGCTGCTACACGTTCGAGTACACGCCGTACTACGACCCCACGGCTCTCCCGCCGGGAGCGCCGATCCATCTGCTCACCGACGACGAGTCCACGTCGGCTCTCGACCTGTGGTTGCTCGACCATCCGGATGCCATCGCCGGTCCGGACACGCGGATGTTCGCCTTCAACCCCGATGTCGTGGCATCCAACTACTACCTGTCTCCGATGTTCCGGTCGTTCCTGCTCTTCTCGAATACGAAGTGGAATCGCACCGGGATGATCACGCCGGGGGTTTTCGGGACGCTCCGGGGCTCGTTCATCGGGCTCCCCCGCGCGACCGAGATCAGCGTGCCCGTGACGGTGAAGGAACCCGGCAAGTACCGCGTGCTCATGCGCACAGCGAACACCGCGAACACGCTGCACATCACCTCGCCGTCGCTGTCGTACGACCAATCGTTCGAGCTGAGGTCACCGCCGGAGAACGTCAAGCTCTTCCCCGTCGACGACGTCTACAAGCCCGGCCGTGTGGCTGCCGACACCTCCGGGATGTCCGTCGCCGATCTCGAACAGCAGATCCCCGACGCGCTCGTGCCGGTCAACTCGGGGTTCAGTTTTCAAGACCTCGGGGTCGTGGATGCCGCGGCGGGAAAGCACACGTTCGCGATCGACAAGACCGACACGAATCCGATGCTCTTCGAGGGGGTCATGCTCGTCCCCGAGGAGACGTACCAGTCGCTCGCCCTCCCCGCGAACGTCGAGAAGATCACCGACCCGAACGCCCTGGAGTGCTCGGAGCGCACCGAGAGCGCCGGCGGCAAGGACGGCTACGTCGATCCGGCCGCAAACCCCGAGCACGCGAACCTCACGCAGGACGAGCTGCTGAACCTCGCTGCGGCCGATGTCACCGACCTCGAACCGCCCGCCGGAGGTGTCGTCGGGTCGAGCTGGGTCGGCGTGGCGCTGACGCTCCTCCTCATCGCGGGAAGCCTCGTCCTCGTGCGCTGGCGCGCGCGCTTGCATCACGACGACGACGAGGACGAGGATCGCGACGAAGACGACCCCGACGACGACCCGACCGACCCGCCACCCCAGGAGCCAAGATCATGACCGCACCGTCCCGCCGCATCGTCTTCCTCGGCACCCACGGGCAGTACAACATCGGCGACGAGTTGCTTCTGGAGACGTTCCTGACGCAGCTCGGCGCCGAACACCGCTACCTCGTCAACAGCTACGACCCGGACTTCACGCGCACCCAGCTGCGCCCGCGGTTCGATGTCGAGGTGATCGACACCGGTGCGGACCGCCTGCGGCTGCTGCGGGCACTGCGGGGTGCCGACCTCCTCGTGTTCGGCGGCGGCTCGATCATCAAGGAGCTGTACGCGTCCACGGGGCGGAACCCGTACTCGACGCTCGCGATGATCCTTGGGGTCGTGACGTTCGCGCGGCGCATCGCCCGTAAGCCCGTCGCGATGCTCAACATCGGCGTCGGTCCCCTTCGCACGCGGACCGGGCTGTGGCTGGCGCGCCGGATCCTGTCGCAGGTCGACCTGATCACCGTGCGGGACCAGAAGTCGTTCGACACCTGCCGCCAGATCGGGATCGACGCGACCCTCGTCCCGGATGCCGTGTTCTCCACCGACGAGGAGTTCCTGCTCCGGCCGACTGACGACTCCCCCGCTCCCCGGCCGGGCGGGCCGCTCCGGGTGGCCCTCAACCTCAACTTCGACATCGAGAACCCGGACGCGTGGGAGCCGTTCCTCGATCGGCTCGCCGCCGCCCTCGAGTCCGTCCACTCCCGGCATCCGATCGAAGTGCATTCGCTCCCGATGCAGATCGGCTTCAAGGACCACGACGACGTGGAGGTGCTCGACGCCCTCGCCGGGCGCTTGGCATCCGTCCCCTTCGTGCGCCATGAACCCCGGACGCACGTGGATGCCGCCCGCCTCATCCGCGACAGCGACGTGCTGGTCAGCGAGCGATTGCACGCGATCGTGATGGCATCCATCCTGGGCGTGCCCTCGTTCGTGCTCGCCTACGACGTGAAGGTGCGCGAACTCGCGAAGACGCTCGGGCTCGAGGACCGCACGATCGACATCAACCGACCCTTCGAGGCCCCAGCGCTGGCCGACGGTCTCGTCGATCTGATCGAGCGACGGGATGCCGTGGGGGCGGCGGTCGACGCCCGGAGCGCCGAGCTGCGCGCCGAGGCCCGCGCGAGCTTCGCCCGGGCCCGGGGTTGGGTGGAGGGCGCGTGACCGCGTCGATTCCCCGAGCCGTGACCCTCATCCGCTCCACGTCACTCACCGATCGGGCCGAGTACGCTTACGCCGCCACGGCGCCCGCCGACGCGCGACTCGTGTTCCTCGCGGGGTCGTGCCCGCTCGGTCTCGATGGATTCGTGGTGGGCGTGGGCGACATCGCGACGCAAGCGGCGAAGTGCGTGGAGAACCTTGCGATCGCGCTCGCGGAGGCCGGGGCGGAGCTGACGGATGTCCTCAGCACCCGGGTGCTCGTCGCGTCGTCGCAACGCGAAGATCTCGTGGCGGCGTGGCGAGTGGTTCGAGATGCCTTCGGGGAGCACGACGCTCCGAGCACCTTGCTCGGCGTGACCGTCCTCGGTTACGAGAACCAGCTCGTCGAGATCGAGGCGGTCGCCGCCGTCCTCGACCGCTAAGTTCGACTGCCGTCGGGCTCACGAAAGGAGCGGGCCGAACGGAAAAGCGGTCGCGTGCGAGTCCGTTGGCCTCACTCGCGCGAAGTCGCCACCTCACGCGAGACTGCTTGCGCGAAGCGCGGCGCGCCGCTTGCAGCCAACCGGTTCAGGAGCTGATAGATCGTCACAGGGGGCCTCCCCATTGCAGACATCTGCTCGCCGATTATCCGGGCCGCCGCCGCTCGATTCAGATGAAACTGAGTCATTAGAAACTCATCGAGACGTACGGCTTCAATTCCGAATGGCTCGAGCAATGCCGGAGGAAAATCCCTCACGTTCTCCGTGACGATGACATCGGCGCGGCCCCGTAGCGCTGCCGCCAGGACGTGGCGGTCGTTCGGGTCCGGGAGCTCCAAGCCCTCGACCAGCGGCTCCCATCCCGAAACACTGGCGTCTTCGAATGCCTCGTTCATGTTGCGAAAGCGACTGTGAAAGCGGCTCGGGTCGATGTCGGGATGTATCTCGCAAAGAGCGGCAATCGCCTCCTGCTCCACGGCGTCGGACCACAACGGCCGGAAGGCGCCCGAGTCCGCGAAACGCAGCAGGGTGTCACACGGGGCTATTGGAACGAGGACGCAGGCGTCGAGAAAGGCCGCGAACAGGCTCACGCTCAGGCCTTGCGAGCACGCGCCAGGGCATCGGAATACGTCGATGCGTCCACGTCGTAGAGACCATCGTCGTTCGCCTGTCGGGTCATCTCGTCCAAACGACTACGCCGTTCGTCGCGCTTTCGGTCACGGTACGCGAGGACGTCATGGAGCCGAAGACGCCGATGACGCGACTCCCCCAGTCGTTCGAAAGGCAATTCGTGCTCATCGAGCAGCCGCACCAAAGTGTTTCGGCTGATGCCCAGCAGAGTTGCCGCCTGCTGTGTCGTCAGCTGCCGATCGATGGGCTCGAGACTGACGGACTCTCCTCGTTGCATGGCCGAGACCACTCGCCGCAACGCCTCGTAGGCGGGAAGCGGCAGCGCAATCTGCTCCCCGTCCGGCCCCAGGAGCATCGCGGGTGCGGAGTTCTGTTCGAGGAAGTTCGCCAGCTTCAGCATCTCTTCGAGATCGTGAGGAGGCTCCACCACCTGTGCCTGGCGAGACGAGATCGGCGTGCGCGTCATGGCATCCATTATCATCCAATTCGTCCAAAACGTTCAATACGTTCAGAATGCCCGTGCGCGCCTGCTCGGGGTGCCCTCGTTCGTGCTCGCGTACGACGTGAAGGTGCGCGAACTCGCCAAGACGCTCGGCCTCGAGAACCGCACGATCGACATCAACCAGCGCCGAGCTGCGCGCCGAGGCGAGGGCGAGCTTTGCACGGGCGCGGAGTGGGTCGAGAACGGCTGGGGTCTCCGGCCTTTCGCCGGTCCAGGGCGACGGCCGTCGCTCGACGATTCGACGCCGGTCGGAGGGGTCGCGTGCGATCGACCGTTAGATTCACGCACACCCCGCCCGCCCCGCCAGAGAACGGCAGCGTCATGAGCGACAGAATCGCGCCCCGACTCCACCTGATCGACGTCGCCGACAGCCGCGACGGCTTCACTCTCCGCGATTACCTGACCCGCAGCGCCATCCCGTTCACGTCGGACACGGCGACTCCCCCGTTCGCGGGAGAGGTCCACGGCGTCGATCTGACGAACCGGCGACTCCCCGTCCTGCTCATCGACGGGGCGGTGGTGCTGGAGGACCCGTCCCCGGCCGAGGTGGCGATGCACCTCGGTTGGGTGCTGCCGCCCCGACGTCGCCGATACGACGTCCTGATCTTCGGCGCCGGCCCCGCCGGTCTCTCGGCGGCGGTATACGCCGCCTCAGAGGGCCTGGACGTCGCCGTCATCGAGCGTGACGCCGTCGGCGGTCAAGCCGGATCCAGCAGCCTCATCGAGAACTACCTCGGTTTCCCGAACGGTATCTCGGGGGCAGAGCTGGCCGACCATGCGCGGCAGCAGGCCGTGCGGTTCGGGGCCGAGTTCGTTCTCATGCGAGAGGGTGTCGACCGGACGTTCCGCGATCACGATGTGCGCGCCGTCCTCGCCGATGGATCGCGGCTGGATGCCGACGCTGCCGTCTGCGCCACCGGCATCCAGTGGCGCCGTCTGGGTCTGGCGCGCGAAGCCGAGTACTTCCGGGCGGGCGTCTACTACGGGGCCGGCACCAGCGAGGCGCCGGCCTGCGCCGATCAGGACGTCTACGTCGTGGGAGGGGCGAACTCCGCCGGGCAAGCCGCGATGAACCTCGCCGCGTACGCGCGGTGCGTGACCCTGATCGTGCGCGGGCCCTCGCTCTCCTCGACGATGTCGAGCTACCTGTCGACCCGGGTGCTCACCCATCCGCGCATCCGCGTACTGACCGACGCCCGCGTCGTGGGTCTGGACGGCGACACACGGCTGCGCCAGATCACCCTCGACGAGCACGGAGCTCTCCGGACGCTCCCCGCCCGGCACCTATTCGTCTGCATCGGCGGGGATCCCAACACGCGGTGGGCGGCGCAGACGGATGTCGAGCTCGACGCCCGCGGCTTCGTCGCGACCGGACCGGACCTCACCCCGGAGCAGCGGGCCGCATGGCCGCTCGCGCGAGACCCCTTCTTCTTGGAGACGTCCGTCCCGGGGATCTTCGCCGCCGGTGACGTCCGCTCGAACTCGATCAAGCGCGTGGCCTCGGCCGTCGGAGAGGGGGCGATGGCCGTGACGCTGGTGCACCGCTACCTCAGCGCCGGGTGACTCACGACTCTTGCCGTACAGGCGGCGGCGTGTCCCTGGCCAGGTGCCGCAGCATCAGCGGCCTCCGCAAGAACCGCTCCTCGTCGGGGAACGTCACCGGCTGCGTCCGCCAGTCGTCGCCCGCGTAAGCCACGAGCGCGGACTCGTCCTCCCATTCGCTGACGTACTGCACCCGGCCCGGGTCGGCCAGGTCGACGAGCACGTCATGGCGGAGCAGCCCGCGATATCGGCCGGGGAACGTCGCGACGAGCTCGCGCAGCGCCGTGAGGAACTCGTCCTCCATGCCCTCACGGACGTGCGCCTCGGACACCCGGACGATCATCCCCAGAACCCCCGGTGCGGCTCGGCGGCCTCGTCCTCCAGGTGCGGGCCCGACACCGCGACGACCGGCTCCCCGTGCGCGAACACCTCGCGCGAGGGCAGGTCGAGCTCGCGGCCGCCGTCCTCCGACGCGGCGAGCGCGATGAGTCCGCGTCCCGAGAGGGCGTAGACCATGCGCCCGATGCCCGCCCAGAACATCGCCCCCGCGCACATCGCGCAGGGTTCGCACGACGTATAGAGAGTGGATGCCGCCAGCTCGGTGGCATCCAGTTCTCTCCAGGCGAGGCGGACGAGGTTCGTCTCCGCGTGCGCCGTCACGTCGCGGTCGGTGAGCACCGTGTTCTCGGCCTCGAGCACGCGGCCGTCGGCGGTGACGAGCACCGCGCCGAACGGGTGATTGCCGTGCTCCCGCGCCCTGATCGAGAGCTCGATCGCGCGGCGGAGGGGGGCGAGGTCGGTCGGGGCGAGGTCGTCAGCCATGCGTCGATGATGGCAGGTCGCGGGACCCGCCTCAGGCCTGCAGCAGTTCCGCGCGATGCGCGCGCGCCCACTCGGAGACCGGGCGGGCGGGGAGACCGGTCAGACGCTCGACGTCGCTGGTCTGCACCGCAATGCCGTCGAGTTCGCGCCGCGCGACGCGTCCGAACTGTTGCCGCAGTCCCTCCGCCTGCCAGGCCGGCATCCCCGTGAGCCGGAGCACGCCGGAGAACAGGCGACTCGGCAGGTGGAGATACCGAACGCGTCGGCCCACCCCGATCGAGAGAGCCCGCGCGAGTCCGCGGCCGTCGAGCAGTTCCGGTCCGGTGAGGACGTGTTCCGCACCGTCGTGGATACCCCGCTCGAGCACCCGGGCGGCGACCCGGGCGATGTCCGTCGTGTCGATCCACGGGATGCGCCCGCGACCGATCGTCTGCGGGAGGATGCCACGACGGATCGCCGGAGCGGAGGGCATGAGGTTCGTCAGGAAGCCCGACGCGTGCAGCAGCGTCCAGGACAGGCCGCTGGAGCGGACGAGGGCGTTGATACGCCAGATCGCCCGCCCCCAGGGCAGGGGCGAGTGTTCGGCGGCATCCGCTCCCGACAGATGCACGATGGCGCGGACCCCCGCCGCGCGCGCGGCAGCGACGCCGTTCGTTCCGTGCGCCAGCTGCTGCTCGGTGGCAGCCGTGACGAGGAAGAGCTGGTCGACGCCGTCCAGCGCGCGGGTGACGGCCGCGACGTCCCCGAGGTCGGCGATGCGCGCATCGATGCCACGCGCTCGCAGGTCAGCGGCCTGCTCGGGCTTGCGCACGAGAGCGCGAACGGGAACGCCCGCCGCGTGCAGGAGCTCGAGGGTCTTGCCGCCGACATCACCGGTCACGCCCGTGACCGCCACCACGTTGCTCATCGCATCCTCACCATCATCTCGTCAGTATCAGTTATCTGATACTACGACGCTCAGAGTACGATCGGGCCATGCGTGCCCCCCTTCCTTCCCGGCGCGACATCGAGGACATTCCGGCGTGGGCCGTCATCCGGGCGGCACGGGAACTGGCTCGCCGACTCACCGCGGAGCTCGCGCCCGTCGACCTCACCCCCGTCGAGTTCGGGGTGCTCGCGCAGCTCGCCGCGTCCGACGGCATGAGTCAAGCCGATCTCGCTCGCGCGGTCGGAGTGCGGCCGCAGAGCATGACGACGCTCATCGACGGCCTGGCGGGGAGGAACCTGCTGCAGCGGCACACGCTCCCGGGTCGCGGGCGCGTCTCACGCTTCACGCTCACCGGCAGCGGCGAACGTCTTCTCGCGGAGGCATGGCCGCTCGTCACCGGCAGCGAGCGGTGGTTCGGCGACGACGACGCCGCGACGGCATCCCTCGTCCAGACGTTGCGCCCGCTGCTCGGATCAGCGGACCGGATGCCGGCCCCCGAGGCCGACATCCCCTGAACGCGCGTCGCTGATCGCCGGTCGGCTGTCAGCGCCCGCGCGCACATCGCGCTCGCCGACCTACCGTGCCGCCATGGCAGTGGAACGACTCTGGCTCATCCGGCACGGCGAGAGCGAGGGGAACGTGGCGGCGTCGAAAGCCGAACACGAGGGGTCCCCGGTGATCGCGCTCGACACTCGCGACAGCGACGTGGAGCTCTCCCCCGTCGGCGTGGAGCAGGCGACGGCGCTGCGGGCGTGGGTCGACTCCCTCGACGTCCCTGTCGACGAATACTGGGTGTCGCCCTACTGGCGGGCGCGGCAGACGCTCGCGCTCGCGCTCGGTGATCGACCGGCGTCGGTTCCCACGCTCATCGACGGGAGGCTGCGCGACCGGGAACTCGGCATCCTGGATCTCCTCACCACCCGCGGAGTGCGGGAACTGCATCCGGAAGAGGCGGCCCGCCGACGCCACCTGGGCAAGTTCTCCCACCGCCCACCGGGCGGGGAATCGTGGGCCGATGTCACGCTGCGGCTCCGGTCGTTCCTCGGAGAGCGGCTCGACGCATCGCCCGCCACCGTGCTGGTCGTCGCGCACGACGCCGTCATCATGCTCGTGCTGTACGTGCTGCTGCGGATGACCGAGGCCGAACTGCTCGCGTTCAGCGCCAGCCACACGGTCCGCAACGCCTCGGTCACCGAGCTCGTGCGCACCGACGACGGCTGGAAGCTCGTGACGTTCTCGTCCGTCGACCACCTCGCGGCCGAGGGCGCCAACATCACCGTGCACTCGGGAGGTGACGATGCTCACCACGCCTGAAGAGGTCACGCTGGCGCTGCTGCGCGAGTGGGGTCGCCCCGACCCGGCCGGGTCGAAGAAGTCCCGCGGGCAGGTGGTCGTCGTCGGCGGATCGCCGCGCTCCCCCGGCGCCGTGCTGCTCTCCGCCGAGGCGACGCTGCGCGTGGGCGCCGGGCGGACCGCCCTCGCCGTCCCCGCCGAGATCGCGCCGCACCTGGGGCCCGCGATGCCCGAGGCCGGCATCCACTCCCTCCCCACCGTCTCCGCGGCCGTCGACGACGCTCTGCGCGCCACCCTGGAATCCGCGGATGCCGTGCTCCTGGGTCCCGGATTCGACGATCCGGATGCCACCCGCGCGGCCCTCCAAGCCGTCGCCGCCGCCGACATCGACCGGCTCGTGCTGGATGCCTTCGCGCTCGGCATCCTGGGGTCGGTCGATCGGGGCATCCTGCCCGCGGAGCTGATCCTCAACGCCAACGAGGAGGAGGCCGCGCTGCTGCTCGACCGCGACCTCACCGAGGACCGCGCTGCCGACATCCGGGAGATCGCCGAAAGCTACGAGGCCGTGGTGCACTGCTTCGGCACCGTGGCGCACCCGGACGGCCGTGTCTGGCAGGCGGAACCCGGCAGCTCGGGCCTCGGGACCGCCGGCAGCGGCGACGTGCTGTCGGGCGCGATCACCGGCTTCGCGGCGCTCGGCATGGAGCCCGAGCGCGCCGCGGTCTGGGGCGGATGGACGCACGCCCGCGCCGGCGACCGACTCACCGAGCAGGTCGGCATCGGCTTCCTCGCGCGGGACCTGCTGCCGGAGCTGACCGCGGTCGTGCACGAGAGCTGAGGCGCTCAAGAAACAAAACGTAGGCAGATAGCTCTATCTGGGCACGAATCGTTCCGCCATCCTTCCCACCCCGTCAGAGCCGCCGCGCCTCACCCCCGAGCAATCCCGCGTTCAGCGCCCACCCGGCGAGCGTCACCAGCACGATCGCCCCGGCCATCGCGACGAGTTGAACCGGCTGCGTCAGGATGCCGAGACTCACGATCAGCGTCGTCGCACCGGCCGGAGGATGCGGGGCCTTCAGCAGCGTCAGCACGACCGTCGTCACGGCCACCGACAGCGCCCCCGCCACGAGGTACCCGGGGGTGAGTCCCCCGACCGGCGCGGGCGGCTGACCGCTCAATCCGAGCGCGTAGAAGCACGCCACGCCGACCACCAGCCCCACAGCGTGCCCGACCAGCGCGTTGCGCGGCCGCGACGCGGGCTGCTCGGGCGACTCGAAGAACAGCATCACCGTCGGGCCGAGGCTGGGGAACAGCCACGGTTGATGCAGCGCCAGACCGACCGCGCCGGTGAGCGCGAGCACGACGAGCGACAGGCCGCCGGCGTACGCCGCCGCGCCCGCACGCCCCTGCCGTACCCGCGCGCCGAGCCTCACGACGCCACCAGCAGCGCTTGCGGCGCCGCCTGCTTCAGCCGCGTCGAGAGCCAGTCCTGCTGCAGCTTCGTCTGCGGTTCGCAGTCGTCGATGATCGCGAGCAGCTCCTCGTCGCGCAGCGCGAGCGCGGCCTGCTTCACCACGGTCCACGTCGTGTCGACGAACCCGACGAGCGCGTGGAGGTCCTGCAGGTCGCGCAGCAGTCCGAGCGGCCCACCCCGGCTCTCGCTCATCGCCTCGGCGTGGAAGCGTTCGGGCTCGGCATCCGGAGTCTCCCCGTACCGCTCGACGACCGGACCCAGCCTCCGCCCGTGCTCATCGCACTGCTTCGCGAGCGTGTGACAGAGGTGGTAGACGTCGGGCTCGTCGCCGTGCCCCTCGGCGAGTTGGCGGAACGACCGGGCGAGCACGTCCTCCCCCGCGTGCAGCAGGCCGATGTACGACGCGAGGTTCATGCTTCCTCCCGGGTGGCGATGCGCGGCGGGTCGACCGGTCGCAGGGATTCCTCCGCCTCACCGTCCGGTCCACCGACCGTGGCCGGAACGCGCGAGGGATCGACCGGACGGGATGCCGTGGTGGTCGGCGCGGGCGCGGGGGCGGTGGCATCCGCAATCTTCTCGATCTGCACCGCGGCCACCTTGAAGATGGGCTGCTTCGACACCGGATCCCACTCGGTCATCGTCAGCTCGTTGGCCGCGGTGGGGTGTCCGTCGGGTCCGGTGCGCCCGTCCTCCCAGTACCCGTAGTGGAACGGGGCGAAGACGCAGCCCTCGCGCACCTGGCCGATCCGCGCCGGAACGACGATCTCGCCGCGCGCCGACCACACCCGCACGAGGTCGCCTTCGTGGATGCCACGCGCCTCGGCATCCATTCTCGAAACCTCCACCCACGCCGACCGAGCCGCCTTCTGCAGCTGCCGCGTGCGGCCGGTCTTGGTGCGGGTGTGGAACTGGTAGACGGTGCGGCCGGTGGAGTACTGCAGGGGGTACTCCTCGCTCGGCGTCTCGTGCGGAGGGTTGTATGCGGCGGCCTTGAGGATCGCGCGGCCCTCGACGCCCATGGCTTTGTAGTTCGTGGGGCCGATCGTCGCGCCGGTGAGCAGGTCGTGGCCGAAGGTCTCGGCGCGGTCGACGTCGGTGGGGAAGATGCCGTCGCCGTACAGGCGGACGGTCCCGTCGGGGTGCTCGTCATTACAGGGCCACGGGATGCCACTTCCCCCGCGCATCTTGTCGTAGCTCAGGCCGGTGTAGTCGCAGAGTCGGCCGCGGGTGCAGTCCTGCCAGGCGCGGAAGCCGTCCTCGGGGCCGGTCCAGTCGAGGAGCGGCGAGCCGTCGTCGCGGCGGAAGTCCATGCGCCGGGCGTAGTCGAGGAAGATGTCGAGGTCGCTGCGCGCCTCGCCCGGCGGCTCGACGGCCTTCTCCGACAGGTGCACGGTGCGGTTGACGTTCGTGAACGTGCCCTGCTTCTCGCCCCAGCCCGCGGCCGGCAGCACGACGTCGGCGAGCATCGCGGTTTCGGTGAGATAGAGGTCCTGCACGACGAGGAAGAGCTCGGGCTTCGCGAGGATCCCGCGGATCCGCTCGGACTGCGGCATCGACACCGCGGGGTTCGTCGCCTGCACCCACAGGAACTCGATGCTCCCCTGCTCGACGTAGCGGAAGATCTGCATCGCGTGCGTGGGCGGCGACCAGTGCGGAATCTTGTCGACGTGCACGCCCCACTGCTCGGCGAGCTGGCGGACGTGCTCGGGGTTCTCCCAATTGCGGAAGCCCGGGAGGTCGCCGTCCGCGCCGGCTTCGCGCGCGTTCTGCGCCGTGGGCTGGCCGTTCATCTGCAGGATGCCGCACCCCGGCCGCCCGATCCGTCCGGTGAGCAGGTGCAGGTTGTTGACCTGGCACGCGGATGCCGTGGCATCCGACGCTTGATAGAACCCCTGCAGCACCGTCGAGAGGACGCGGGGCGACTCGGCGAAGATCCGGGCGGCGGCGCGGACGTCGGCGGCATCCACTCCGCACGTCTCGGCGACGGCCTCGGGCGTCCACGGCTCGACCGTGGACTTCAGCTCGTCGAAGCCGATCGTGTGCGCGGCGATGTAGTCGTGGTCGATCCAGCCGTTGACGAGCAGCTCGCGGATGAGCCCGTTCATCAGCGCGAGGTTCGTTCCCGGGCGCACCGCGAGGTGGACATCGGCGCGGCGCGCGACCTCGGTCAGACGCGGATCGACGCACACCACGCGCGGCGGATTGGCTCCGGCGAGCCGGTCGAGCACCCGCGTCCACAGCACGGTCTGCGTCTCGGCCATGTTGTGACCGAAGAGAAAGATGGCGTCGCACTCGTCGATGTCGGCGTAGCTGCCCGGCTGTCCGTCCGACCCGAAGCTTTCCTTCATGGATGCCGCGGCCGTCGCCGTACACAGCCGGGTGTTGCCGTCCATGTGCGGGGTTCCGAGGCCGGCTTTGCCGATGATGCCGAGGGCGTAGTACTCCTCGAGGAACAGCTGGCCCGAGCTGTAGAAGCCGTGGGTGAGCGGACCTTTCTCTTCGAGGAGCTGCTGGCTTCGCGCGACGATGCGCGACATCGCGGTGTCCCAATCGGTTTCGACCAGCTCGCCGTTCTCGCGGATCAGCGGGCGTGTGAGCCGGTCGGGGTTCGCCATTCCCTGCCAACTGCCGAACAGCCCCTTCGGGCCGAGGCGCCCGTGGTTGACGATGTCGACCGCGCGGCCGCGGACGCCCACCATGTGCCCGTCTTTGACCGCGATGTCAGTGGCGCATCCGTTGCTGCACAGGACGCACGCGGACTGCACCCAGCGGTCGACGTCGAGCTCGGTGAGGCCGTCGGCGAGTTTGGTGTCGATGCGGACGGGCCACCGCTCCCCTCGCGCGAACGGTGTGCGGGTGCCCCAGATGTGCTCGATGCGATCGACCATGATGGTTCCCTCCCTGCGGTCCGCGCGAGAACGTACGGCGGAGGATCGCGATCACCGAGAGCCTCGACAGGGGGTCGGAGCAGTGCCAAGGTTCGCCCGGCTGACAGACTCTTCGTGGTTCACCGCCACGAATGGGAGACGCCTGCATGGAGATCGAGCCCGGCATCTACAAGCACTTCAAGGGCCAGCGGTACGAGGTGTTCGGCATCGCACGGCACTCGGAGACTGAGGAGGTCTTCGTCTCGTATCGCAAGCTGTACGACGACTACTCGTACTGGGTGCGTCCGGTCGAGATGTTCCTGGGGGATGTCGAGCGGGACGGGTATGTGGGGCCGCGGTTTCGGCGGGTCGAGTGATCCTCGCGCTGTGCACGATGCCTGGCAGTTCGCTTTTCTGAGCGCGAGAGCACGCGTTGCACAAGCAGCTTTGCCCGACCGGATGACCCCTACGCGACAACCCGCTGCCTACGCGGTCGGACATTCCCGCCATGCAGGGACATGCGAAGCGCAAGTGCCCGGCACCATGGCCGCCGCGATCTGCGCGAGCAGCGAGATGATGCACAGCGCCGAGGTGGCCACGCGCTGCGTGATGCGCTTCATCATGGTCGAGATTGCTGCTACGACGACCCGACGACCGCCGGAGTTCTCCTCTTGGCGCGGCCGCATACGTCTCGTCGACGGCCGCGCAGCTATGCGAGGCGCGCGGTCACAAGGACGCGGATGCGGCTCAGCCGTTCGGCGGCGGATGGCGCGCCGCCCGCTCGACCACCGCGATGTCGAGCGTCGGTCCGACGAGGCGCAGCTACACCGGCGTGATCAACGCAAACGACACTTTGCGAGAAAGGGGCGCAGATCGGTGCGTGCTGAGACGGGGTACGGCGCCTCGACACGTCACCGCGGGCGAACCTCTCCATCCGCGCATGTTGCCCTACTCTGAAGTCATGGCTGACTTGTCGATTCGAAAGGTGCTGGAGCAGGTCCAGAATGGACAGCTTCGTATCCCTGCGTTCCAGCGGGGCTTTGTGTGGGACGCCGACCGGGTCGCATACCTCATGGATTCGATTCACAAGGGCTATCCATTCGGTGCGCTGATCCTGTGGCGAACGAAGGAACAGTTGAAAATCGAACGCCAGTTGGGGCCGTTCAAGATTCCGGATCGCGAGGCAGACTTCCCCGTTGACTACGTCCTCGACGGACAGCAAAGGCTTACGTCGATTTTTGGAGTCTTTCAAACTGAAATTGAGACCGAACTCCACGAGGATGATGCATGGACCAAAGTCTATTACGACTTTCAAGCCGAGAAGGACGTCCAAGAGTCGCAGTTCCTCGTCTTGCCGGACGATCAGGTCGACCCGGCGCGCCACTTTCCAATTGGCTCATTCTTCGACGTCAGCGGCTTTCGGGCGGCGACAGAAGGGCTGTCGGCGCCGCAACTCGAAGAGATTGACCGAGTCCAGGCCGTGTTCAAGGAGGCTGACATCCCGGTACAGATGATCGAGACCGACGATCGAGCAAAGGTTGCCATCGTTTTCGAGAGAGTCAACCGCATGGGGGTCGAACTCGACATCTTCCAATTGCTGTCAGCATGGACCTGGAGTGAGGAATTCGACCTTCAAGACAAGTTTGCTGATCTCGCGGAGGACCTCAAGCCGTTCGGCTTCGCGGCGGTCGGCGAGGACTCGAACCTTCTTTTGCGTTGCTGCTCCGCTGTCATCGGTGGCGACGCAACCTCTTCCGGTTTGCTCGGGCTCAACGGTGCGGAGGTTCGCGACCGGTTCGACGAGATCACGAACGGGATCAAGGGAGCGGTTGACTTTCTGCGGTCAAATCTCAAAGTGGAGAAGCTGGACAACCTGCCCTACCCCACGTTGATCGTGCCGCTAGCCGTCTACTTCGCGGCTCCGAATGCAAAGAGCGTGAAAGTGACTAACGACCAAAGAGATGAGCTTGTTCGTTGGTTCTGGCGCGCATGCTTCTCTAGGCGCTTCAGTGCGGGTGTCCTTCGGAATCTCAGTCGAGATGTCGCCGAGGTGCTCGCTCTGCGGAAGAGTGGCACGCCGGGGATCGCCAATATCCCCTGGTCCGTCGACCGCGAGCTTTTCACCGAATCGCGATTCACTGCCGGCTCCGTCGCTACCAAGACATTCATTCTGATGCTTGCGCAATACGACCCATTGAGCTTCGTTTCTGGGTCTCCTGTCGCGCTGGGGGACGTTCTCCGCCACTACAACCGAAAGGAGTTCCATCACATCAACCCGCAAAAGTTCTTGAAAGGGCAGGGGCGAGACATAGCTGACGTCAACCGTCTTGCCAACTTTGCGATCATTTCAGCGTCGGACAACAAGACTCTCGGAGGTACGGCGCCCAGCGGCTACAAGAGCAAGATGCCCGCGAAGAGTCTGGACAAGATCCTCGCATCGGCATTGTGCCCGCTGTCGGTATTCGATGACGACTACGAAGCATTCCTGATTGCCCGCGGTGACCTCTTGGTGGACGCGGCGAAGACTCTCGCTAGTTGACATCACGATCGAGCTATCGTGATGCCGCGACTGGGGGAAGGTTGAGGGGATACGGGCCTTTCTCGGACAGGAGCTGCCTTCTGGGCTCGACGATGCGACATCGCGATACGCTAGTTGATTTCGACGACCTCGCCGTTCTCACGAATGAGCGGGCGGATGAGCCGGTCGGGGTTGTCCATCCCCTCCCAGCTGTCGAAGTGCCCTTCGGGCCGAGGCGGCCGTGGTTCACGATGTCGACCGCGCGCCCGCGGACGCCGACCATCTGCCCGCCCTTCACTGCGATGTCTACGACAGTGACTCGTAGTGGGCGCGACCGGTGGAGACGT
The DNA here is from genome assembly GCF_001619615.1 of Microbacterium sp. T32. Classification (GTDB taxonomy): domain Bacteria; phylum Actinomycetota; class Actinomycetes; order Actinomycetales; family Microbacteriaceae; genus Microbacterium. The sequence goes on along the minus strand of NZ_LQQP01000003.1, from coordinate 4,273 downwards.
TCCTGGGCAGCATGGAGCGGGAGGGTCTTCGGGACCGCGGCTGCGGCGGGTTGTGTGATCTGGGCGGGCAACGAATCGTCGGACGCTCGCCCTGAGCAACCCAGACCGACCGGCATGTCTCAGCGACGCCTTTTCGAGGCGAGCTGGCCAGCTCCCCAGACGATTGACTCGCCTGAGAGCAGCGTCGACCATTCCCGCGGGAGTCTGTCAGCGCCCGACCCCCGACCTCACTCTCCTTGCGGTTTCTCGGCTACGCAGATCAGCCCAAGTCCGGGTCCAGCACCCCGTGGGAAGGGGCGGCGGACGATACGCAACATCACGCGTTCGCAGCGTCACGAAGGACATCCCAGAGCAGCCCCTCTAACGTGTCTCGTGGAACAGCCGCCTGAATCAGCGCCGCGTACTCCGGATGCACATAAACGCGGAGCTTGCCCAGACTGGTCGGGTAGGAGTTCTGGAGGGCGCGCCACACAGACGAAGGCTCGATGTTGTCCACGCTCAACTCGCCGCGGGCCTCCGCTGACCATTCGGCCTCACGTAGGTAACTAAGAGTCTCGTCCGAGCCAACCTTCGTTGGGGGAAAATCGACCAAAATCAGCGGCGCATTCACAGCCGTCATCAAATCGAATTTCGAGACCAAACCGCCCGGCTCGAATGTGGTCAGGGGCACGACCGCCTGTCCGTCCCACGCCTGAATCAAAATATTGACTCGCCTCTGTAGATCGGTGGTGAGGCGGTACCGCCGCGTCCAGTTACGACCCGTCTTTCCAAACACGGCATCAACGTCGTCCCAGTTGCCAGGGTTCCCGCTATCGGCGCCCCCGCCCTGACGGGCTCTCGTCACCACTAATGCCCGTTGGTACAACTGGCGAGCGACTATCATGCGGGCAAGATCTGCGTACTCTTGACGATCTTCTAGCCGCCGGGCAAGCCACCAGACCAACTCCTGCGTAGGCCAGTCGAGGAGAGGCGCAGACTCTACCGAACCCGAAGAAAGCCATTCCTCCAGAGGCAGAACCGCCGCTTTCTGGGCCTGAGCGTCCAAGAACCCGTAGAGGTCTGCCCGAAACTTGTTCAGCGCCTCTACAGACGGCGACTTTGGCAATTCACTCAGAACCTCCAGGGCAAGACGACCCAGCATTGCCTTGATCGTGCGATGCGCGCGATGCCAGTATACGGAGCCAAACATGCTGTATCGCGCGAAGAGGACACTCTCAGCGGGTATCCGACCCTTGTCATGTATTCCAAGCCGGGCGATCGGCGTGTTTGTTGCGCTCGTGACGGCAATCGTCAGGGAATGCAACAGTTTCGGCACATCTATACCCTGACCGTAGGGCAGCCTGAGGTTCTCGGAATCGCGAATAAGGTAGTCGAGTTTATCCGCGTCGATTGGACCACTAATGATCGATCGTGCGATCTGCTCTTGCAGAGACAGATCGCGAGCATTCTCGCGCCCAAGCACTCTCCGCAACGAAGCTACGTCCACGCTCCAATCGTCAGACTGAAGTAGCTTCAGAACATCGCCGGGTTCTCTGCCCCCGGACGGCGCTTCCAGAATGCTGAGGGTGCGGCGCTCATGTGCGAAGACGGTCGAATCCACTTCTTCCAGGTCATGAGCCAATGGATAGTGACCCACGTCATGTAGCAGCGCACTCAGCATTATCAGCTCAATATCGTGCGCTGACATGATCTGCCGGAATAGTGGGCTAAGCGGGTCCGAGTAAAGAGCGCGCGCAAAGCGCAGAGAGGCACCCAAGACTCCGAGCGAATGCTCAAGTCGCGAGTGCGACGCCGTAGGATAGATCAGTCGAACAAGGCCTAATTGATCAACGTTCCGCAGTCGCGAGACCGTGCGAGTGGCGACGAGCCGCTGGATGCGTGAAGTGAAAGGGACGAAACCAAGAGACGAGGCCTGTATAACACTCTCTTGATGCTCCGCAAGTTCAGGCACGATTTGAAGCAAATCGGCGACCCCATCAAGTTTATCTAGATCGTGATCGATTTGCTCCACAGTCTCGTACGCGAGCTTCGAATATGCCGCGGCGCCCAACCCGAGGTATGACTGCGCGACTAGAGGCTTTCCTCGACCGCCGAATATTCTCCGATCCAGCTCGACGGAACCGCTTTCCGCATAGTGATGCTCAGCACCGAGCATTCTGTAGGCCATGAGCTTCAGGTACCTGAAAGGATACGTTGCTGTCTCTCGGGGGGCCGCCAACTCAACGGTCTTCAACAAGACCAACACAGTTATGCCAAGCGAGTACAGGTCCCACGCCAGCTTAAGGTCAGAATTCGCGACAGCGCTTGTTCGCAGCATCCGGTTGTTGTCGCTGTTATCGACCTCTGATTCTCTGGCGACGTCGAGGATGAGTCGAATGTAGTCGGGATGCTGATAGCCTGCCGTTCCACCCACCTCCGTAGTGACACCCGGTTTGGTCACGCTCTTCGCGAACCCGAGATCCGCCAGAACAACAGTCTCGTCTTTCGACACGAATATGTTGGGCGGCTTAACATCCAAATGCGCGATACCGCGCTCGTGTAGATGTCGAAGACCCGAGACTGCTCCTCGAATTATTCGAAGAGCAGCGTTCATACTTGCGTTTTCTTTGAGGTATTTGTCCGCGTCGGCTGGATCATCAAGACGCTCCATCACGAAAAATCGAGTTCCGGCTTGCGTGATGTCCGCAGTCAAGACCCTGATGAGGTGAGGGTGCTTCAACGGAATGAGCTTCTTTGTTTCGCCGAACAGAATCTTGTTGAGTCGTTCAACCTGATTGGCGACGGGACGGGGCATTTTGAGAACAGCGAGGACGTCCGTGTCAAGTGCGCTACTAAGTCGATCATCTTGGACAAGAGCAATGAGTCCGGCTCCACCCAGACCGATGATCTTCATCACCGTGTACTGCTCACGAAGAGACCCGATTATTTCGGCGAGCATCTCCGTAACCGGACGCTCCTCTGTCACCCACTCAGAAGTCAGCTCAGCCTCCGCGTAAAGGGCCGCCGCCTCGGCAACCAGCTTCTTGAGATGCGCCTCGGCATCGTCGGCACTTGCGACAGGCTCGGACATCATGGACTGGCCCCCACTTCCAGGTCTTCAGGTCGCGAATACGGCGGCGGTAGCTGCGGTAGAGGCTGACCATCGGGCTAAATCTGGCAGATGCTGTTTGGTCGGTCAATAGAATTTTTGACCCAATCTCCACACGCCAGGTGGATCTGTTGCTCTTCGATTTTGGCCGTGTAACGCTCGCGTAAACTCCCCCTCTCCCCCGCCCCCTCCCGCGGTGAGCACATCGTTACCCCGCCGCCCCACCCGACGCGGTCCGGGGTAACGCCTCCTTCCTACGCTGACGACACGCCTCGTCAATGCGGGGCGCTGCACCTCCCCCATCGCTGGCCGGAGGATCCCCGTGACCGTCACCGACCCGCGCCCCGAAACCGCAACGCCGCCCGCGGCCGCAACGCCAGCGCAAGAGCTACAACACCGCCCCGGCCGCTGGATCGACAACTGGAACCCCGAGAACGCCGCCCAGTGGGCCGCAGAGGGCAAGGCCATCGCCGCACGCAACCTGCGGTGGTCGATCTTCGCCGAGTTCCTCGGGTTCGTCGTCCGGCAGCTGTGGTCGGTCGTCGTCGTGTCGCTGCCCGCGGCAGGCTTCCAGCTGTCGACGGGTAAGATCTTCTGGCTCATCTCGATGCCGAGCCTCGTCGGGGGGGACCCTGCGTATCCCCTACACGTTCATGGTTCCGCGCTTCGGCGGCCGTAACTGGACGATCGTGTCGGCCGGTCTCCTGCTCATCCCCACGATCGGGCTGGCCATCGCCGTCAGCAACCCGCAGACGCCCTTCGGCGTCCTCCTCCTCGTCGCCGCTCTCGCGGGCCTCGGCGGCGGCAACTTCGCCAGCTCGATGGCGAACATCACGTTCTTCTACCCGGCCGCGCAGAAGGGCTACGCGCTCGGCCTCAACGCCGCCGGAGGCAACCTCGGCGCCTCGGTCGCTCAGTTCCTCGCGCCGATCGTCATCACCCTCGGCGCCGCCGCCACCCTGAACCTGCCCATCGCGGGCCTCATCTGGGTTGCGCTGTTTCTCGTCGCCATGGCTGGCGCCTACTTCCGCATGGACAATCTCTCGACCGCGAAGGCCGACATCGCGGCATCCATCCCACTCGTCGGCCCGACGCCGCGGAGGGTAACCCGCGCGGGGCCACCACCCACCCACCCCCGCCCCGGGCCTTTCGCCCCACCCCCGAACTAGGCTGAGCCGCGTCAGA
>NZ_LQQP01000002.1 GCF_001619615.1 Microbacterium sp. T32 | reverse complement strand
CCCCCCCCCCCCCCCCCCCCCCGCCATCGCGGAGGGCGACGCCTCAGGCCGCGAGCGCCAGGTACGGCTCCCACCGCGGGTCGGACTTGTCCACGCCGCGCACTGTCCAGGACGACCCGTGCGGCGGCCCCGGGATCAGGCGCAGCTCCCACATCATCTCCTGGGGCGTGCGGTCCCCCTTGACGTTGTTGCAGCGCAGGCAGCACGCGACGAGGTTCTCCCACGTGTCCTTGCCTCCGCGCGACCGGGGAAGCACGTGGTCGATGGTCGACGCCGCCTTCCCGCAGTAGGCGCAGCGGTGCGCATCCCGACGCAGAACCCCGCGGCGGGTCACCGGCACGCGGCGCGCGCCGGGCACGCGGACGTAGCGGGTGAGGATGATCACCGCCGGGCGATCGTACGTCCCCGCCGCCGCCCAGACGGGATCGCCGTCCACACGTTCGACGACGGTGGCCTTCTCGTTCATCACGAGCACCAGGGCCCGCTTGAACGACACTACGGCGAGCGGTTCGTAGCCCGCGTTCAGCACCAGTGTGCGCATTCCGTTTCCTCTCGAATGGCCGAGACGGCTTCTCGGATGTTCGACTCGCGACGGTGGAAGAGGCGCTGGGGCATGAAAAAAGGCGCCGTCTATGCAGACAGCGCCCCAGAAGTCGCGGTGAGGCCGCGGCATCCGCTCACACGATGCCGAAGGACGAGCAGCCCGAGCGCATCCATGGTGCGGATGTGAGGCATGGTGTCCATCAGCGTTCCCTTCGGTTCTCCCGACGTCGCGAACAGGCTAACCCACCGCGACACGCCCGGGGTCCGCTCCACAGGGAAACGACAGACGGCGTGTCGGAGAACGATCGTCTCCGGCACGCCGTCTGTGATGCGGTGATCAGCCCGCGTTCTGCTGAAGCCAGGCGTACGGATCGACCACGGAACCGTTGATGTGCACCTCGAAGTGCAGGTGGTTGGCGGTCGAGCTGCCGGTCGAGCCGACGAGGCCGATCAGCTGCCCGGCGGCGACCGTTTGGCCTGCCTGGACCTGGCGGCTGCCGTAGGTCATGTGGCCGTAGGTGGTGGTCACCTTCTGGCCGTTGATGACGTGTTCGATGACGATGCCCACGCCGTAGCCGCCGTAGCTCTCGGACGACACCGAAACGACACCCGCGGCAGCGGCGAAGATCGGTTGGCCCTGCGGCGCGAGGATGTCGACGCCCTGGTGGTAGCCCGAGTCCCACAGGCCGCGGCCGAGGACGTAGCTGGTCAGGGGCCAGCGCACCTCGCCGGAGCCGGGTGCGGTCATGTTCAGGTTGATCGAGGAGACGGCGACGTTGGCGCTGGCCGCGAGCTGCCGGGCGCGCTCGGCGGCGGCCGCCGCGGCGGCCTCCTGATCCTTCTTCTTCTGGATCTCCTCCGCCGTGGTGGCGGAGTAGCTGCTGCGATCCAGGGTTTCGGCGTTCGCGTTCGAGGCGACGACGAGCGACTGGTTGTCGGGGGCCGACATCTCCTGCAGCGTCATGGTCTCGGCCGCGGGCAGCGATGCGGCATAGGCGGGGATGGCCACCGTCGCGACGAGCCCGGCCACCATGGACAGGATCACTGCGCTGCGCAGCGGCTTCGTGTTCCGCCGGAACGACGACGAGTTGGGGGTGGGAGCGGTACGCGAGACCGTCGACGACGCGACAGCGGGCTTCCGCGGGGGGCGGGCGGCGGGCCGGGTGACCGCGGCGCGCGCGCTCTTTCGAGTCTGACCCGTTGCGGGGACCTCGGGCAGGTCCGCGACGGAATCGGTGTGTTCAGCCAAGTTTCCTCCGGCGCCTCTGCGTTCATACGCTGGCTCGTCAGCACTCGATTGTGGGCGCGATGTGCGGGCTTCACCCTCTGCGGACGACGAGCCGGTGAGGCAAACCGCGAGGGGTCCGACGGCGGGCTTCTCGCCTGTGGACCTTTCGAGGCTACCCGAACATAACGAAACTGTCACGCCTGGTACCCCCGCGTGCAGGCGATGGCCGGGTTGCGACGTCTCCGGCCGTCACGCGGCGACACCGTGCGTCACCCGCGCCCGATCGCCGCGCGCGTCGAGTCGCTCCGGGGGCGCGATCGCCCCGCGGCTCAGGCCTCGTCGACGAGGAAGATGTGCGAGGCGACCTCGACCGGCAGCTCGAGTCCGTCCTCGACGCCGTCCATCTCGACCAGGACGTAGCCCTCGTTGAAGCGGTAGTTCCCTCGCGCGCCGGGAAGGACGCCGGCCGCCTTGAGCTGCTGCAGCAGTTCGGGATCGACCTGCGCCGGTTCGGCGAGACGGCGAACCGTGCCGGAGATGGGCTCACCGGCATCCGTCAGCTTGCGCACGAGTCCGACGACACCCTCTTCGAAGGTGGCGCTCGCGACGTCGCCGAGCTGGTCCAGGCCCGGAATCGGATTGCCGTACGGCGACTCGGTGGGGTGGCCGAGGAGCTCGACCAGGCGGCGCTCGACCTGCTCGCTCATGACGTGCTCCCAGCGGCAGGCCTCGTCGTGGACGTAGGCCCAGTCGAGACCGATCACATCGCTGAGGAGGCGCTCGGCGAGACGGTGCTTGCGCATCACGTCGACGGCCTTCTGACGCCCGTCGCCGGTCAGTTCGAGACGCCGATCCTCCGAGACGACGACGAGACCGTCGCGCTCCATCCGGCCGACGGTCTGCGACACCGTGGGACCCGAGTGCCCCAGACGCTCCGAGATCCGCGCGCGCAGGGGGACGATGTTCTCCTCTTCGAGCTCGAGGATCGTGCGCAGGTACATCTCGGTGGTGTCGATGAGATCGGTCATTCAGCAGTCCTCGGGCGTCGTGGCGGTGTTCCCAGCCTACCGACCCCGTCCGACACACGCGCCGGTCGCGTCCGACCCCCGCCCTAGAATCGACGCATGCCGCACGTGGACCTTCCCGCCGACCTCCTGCCCACCGACGGACGCTTCGGATGCGGCCCTTCGAAGGTGCGCGGTGCGCAGCTCGAAGCGCTCGTCACCCGCGGCGCCTCGATCCTCGGGACCTCGCACCGCCAGGCGCCCGTGAAGAACCTCGTCGCCAGCACGCGCGAGCGCCTCGCCGAGCTGTTCCGTCTGCCCGAGGGGTACGAGATCCTCCTCGGCAACGGCGGGTCGACGGCATTCTGGGATGCCGCGGCCTTCGGTCTCATCGAGAACCGCAGCCAGAATCTGGTGTCGGGCGAGTTCGGCGGCAAGTTCGCCGCCGCGGCCGCCGCGCCCTGGCTGCAGGCACCCGACGTGCGCCGCGCCGAGCCGGGCACCCGGGCCGCCTTCGAGGCCGTCGAGGGCATCGACGTGTACGCGTGGCCGCACAACGAGACCTCCACGGGCGTCGCCGCACCCGTCACGCGCGTGCACGGGGATGCCGGAGCCCTGACGGTCATCGACGCGACGAGCGCCGCGGGCGGCATCGATTTCGACGTCGCCGAGGCAGACGTCTACTACTTCGCGCCGCAGAAGAACCTCGGCTCGGACGGCGGCCTCTGGTACGCGGCGGTGTCACCGGCCGCGATCGAGCGGATCGAGCGCATCGCGGCATCCGGTCGGTACATCCCCGAGTTCCTGAGCCTGAAGAACGCGGTCGACAACTCGCGGCTGCAGCAGACGCTGAACACTCCGGCGCTCGCGACGCTCCTCCTCCTCGACGAGCAGCTGGGCTGGATCCTCGACAACGGCGGCCTCAGCTGGGCCGGTGCCCGCACGGCGGAGTCCTCCTCGGCTCTCTACGCGTGGGCCGAGGCGAGCGAGGTCGCGACGCCGTTCGTCGCCGATCCCGCCGACCGCTCCCCCGTCGTCGTCACGGTCGACTTCGACGACTCGATCGATGCTGCGGCGATCGCGAAGAGTCTGCGCGCGAACGGCATCGTCGACACCGAGCCGTATCGCAAGCTCGGCCGCAACCAGCTGCGCATCGCGACGTTCGTCTCGATCGAGCCGGAAGACGTCCGACGCCTCATCGGCGCGATCGACTACACGATCGAGCGCCTGCCGCAGGCCTGACCTCGCATCGCACCGGAAGCCGTCCCGCCGCCGCGGGGCGGCTTCCGTCGTTCAGAGCGGACCCGGATGCCGAAACCGGCGCCGTCAGCGACGGGTGTACGCGATTCAGTAGCTGCGTTCGTGCTCGTCGTCGTCGAAGTCGTCCTCGTCCGAGTCGTCGTCTTCCTCGTCGGAATCGTCCTCATCCGAGTCGTCGTCGGAGTCATCGTCCTCGTCGGAGTCGTCGTCCTCCTCGTCGGAGTCGTCGTCCTCCTCGTCGGAGTCGTCGTCCTCGTCGTCCGCCGAGTCGTCGAGTTCGTCGATGTCGACGCCGTCGAGGTCGCCCGCGTGCAACCGCGCCTTCGGCTCGTCGTCCTCGTCGTCGTCCGAATCCTCGTCGTCGGACTCGTCGTCCAGGTCGTCGTCGTCCTCGTCGTCCAGGTCGTCCTGATCGTCCAGGTCGTCGTCGGACGCTTCACCCGCGGCGGCTGCGGCGGCCTGAGCCGCCTGGTATTCCGCGAGGCGCTTCGCCCACGGCACCCAGTCCGGGGCGAGCAGCGCGCCTTCACCCGGCAGCAGCTCCGCCTCGAGAACCGTCGGCTCGGAGTCCTCCACAACGGCGATCGTCACGGTCCAGTGCCAGCCCGGGTATCCCGCGAGGCGCGTGTGGAACCGCAGCGAGACGACGTCGTCGGCCTCCACGACGTGGCCCGCCGGGGGTCCGATCGTGTCGGCCGGGGTGATCTCCCGGAGCGCCGAGAGCGCGAGGTCGTGTGCGTGGAGCAGTCGCTCGTCGGCGACGGGCTCAGGCTTCGAAGTCATCGGCGACCTTGCGCAGGACCGCAGCGATCTTCTTGGCATGCGCGCCGCTGGGGTAGCGACCGCGGCGCAGGTCGCCGCCGATGCCGTCGAGGAGCTTGACGAGGTCCTCGACGATGATCGCCATGTCGTCGGCGGGCTTGCGGGACCGCTTCGCCATGCTGACGGGAGCTTCGAGCACACGCACCGAGAGGGCCTGGAGCCCGCGCTTGCCGTCCGCGACGCCGAACTCCAGACGCGTGCCGGCCTTGGGGGCGGGTGTCCCGGCGGGCAGGGCGGTGGCGTGCAGGAACACGTCCTGGCCGTCATCGGTGGTGACGAAGCCGAAGCCCTTCTCTTCGTCGTAGAACCTGACCTTGCCGGTGGGCATGGACACCTCGCTGAGTGTGTGCGCGATTGCGCGGCGGAACGCGGAACCCGATCGGATCCCGGCCCCTCAGCCTACGGCACGCCCGCCAGGCGCTAGGCTGACGACGATGAGCACGCGCACCCCCGACGGCGATGTCCCGATCCGTCGCATCGATCGCATCCTGGCTTTCATGTCGCTGGGGCTGGGCATCCTCTCGATCGTGTGCTTCTTCGTCGTGATCCTCGCGCGGCCCGCCGGTGTCACGAACTTCGGTGAAGGCATCTGGCCGACCATCGTGGTGCTGCCTCTGGTCGCGCTCCCGATCGCCTTTCTCATGATGATGGCCGTGCTCATCATGAGTTTCGTGCGAAGGGCACGCGCCAACAGGGGACGCTGACGTGCCCGAGACCTCCGACCAACGTGCGCTGGCGGTCTCGTTGAGCGCTCTCGACGACGGGGTCCTGGCCGCTCTCCTCGCGGATCGCCACGTGTCGGAGTCCGCGACGTGGCGCGACATGTTCGACGCCGCGGACGCCCTCCTCGATCCCGCCTCCGTCGCTCGAGCCCTCCCCCTCCTGGACCGCGCGGAGGCCGACGCCCTCATCGCGGCGGCGGTCGACGGCATCCCGGTCCCGGATGACGCCCGCGAGGCCCTGCGCGGACGCGGCCTCGTCGACGCGGACGGGCTGCCGTACGCGGTGGTCGCCACGGCGGTCCGCGAGGCCGCCGCCGACGGACTCCCTGACGCCCCCGCCACCGCCGAGGTCCCGGCGTCGGACGACGCCGCCGCGGCCGAGTCGGCGTTCACCCACGCCGCCGCACTGGCGGACGTCCTCCTGCTGACGCTGGAGGCTCCGCTCGGACGCATCGGCTCGGGTTCGCTCGGCGCGGGCGAGCGACGCCGGCTTGTGGATTCCGGAGCCGCCGCGACTCCGGAGGAGGCCGACCTGCTCGTGGGCATGGCCGCGCGGACCGGGCTCCTCGGCACGAACGGTCGCGCATGGCTCGTGACGGCTTCCGGTCGCGCGTGGCTGCGACTGCCCACCCTCGAACGGTGGGCGACGACCGCCCGAGCGCTGCGCGACGCGCTCCCTCGCGCCTACCGCAGGCCGGACGGCGGATGGATGCCACAGGCCACCTGGTCCACCGCGACCCCGTTCGATCCCGCGGGGCCCGAACGCGCCGCACGGTGGACGCACCGCCTCCGCGCCTGGGGGCTGCTGGACGACCGCGGCGCCGTTCCCCCGTGGGGACGGGGACTCTCCGAGGGCGGCGACGTGGACGTGTCGGCGCTCAGCGCGCTGCTGCCGCCCGAGGTGGACCGCGTCTACCTGCAGAACGACCTCACGGCCATCGCGCCGGGACCGCTCGCCCCGCACCTCGATGTACGGCTGCGCAGCATGGCGGCGCGTGAGTCGCGCGCGCAGGCCTCGAGCTACCGGTTCAGCGCCGCGACGATCGGCGCGGCCATCACGGGCGGCGAGACGGCGGACAGCCTGCGCGAGTTCCTGACCGGGATCTCGCTCACCGGGCTCCCGCAGCCGCTCGCCTACGTCATCGAGCGCACCTCGGCCGAGCATGGTCGCGTGCGGGTCACCGCCGACACGGCATCCGGTCTCACCACCGTCCGTACCGACGACGAGACTCTGCGGCGCTCGATGGAGGTCGACACGTCGCTCCGCTCCGTGGCCCTGACCCGGTCGGGCGACGAACTCATCACGCACGTCGCCGCCGACGTCGTCTTCTGGGCGCTCACCGACGCCCGGTACCCCGCGGTCGCGGTCGACGAGGACGGCCGCCCTCGCGCGGTGGACCGCGCGCGGCTCGCCGCCGCGGAGACGCACGAGACGCCCACCGCCGTCTATGCGCCGCTCATCGCCCGGCTGCGGGCCGGGGGCGAGGATTCGGATGCCGCGTGGCTGGAGCGCGAACTCGACCAGGCGGTGCGCGCCCGCGCCGTGGTCGACGTCACCGTCCGCCTTCCGGACGGTTCCGCGCGCGTCTTCCGGCTGGAGGCGACGGGTCTCGGCGGCGGGCGCCTGCGCGGCAGGGACCGCGCCGCGGACGTGGAGCGCACCCTCCCGCTGTCGCACATCGACTCCGTCAGCCCCGTCTCCTGAGCGACCGGCGACGACGCCGCCCCCGGCGCACCGGTAGAATCGAACGCTATGGCTGACGGCCCCCTCATCGTCCAGAGCGACCGCACGGTGCTCCTCGAAGTCGCGCATCCCGACGCGGAGACCGCGCGGCACGAGCTCGCGGTCTTCGCCGAGCTCGAGCGCGCCCCCGAGCACATCCACACCTATCGCATCACGCGCCTCGGCCTGTGGAACGCCCGGGCAGCCGGGCACGATGCGGATGCGATGCTCCAGACGCTGGACCGCTGGTCGCGCTTCCCGGTCCCGGCCTCGGTGAGCACCGACATCCGCGAGACCGTCGGGCGCTACGGCCGGCTCGTCATCGAACGCGACGAGGAGGGGGCGCTCGTCCTGCGCTCGACCGATCCCGCGGTTCTCGGCGAGGTGTCGCGCAACAAGCGCATCTCGCCGCTGCTCATCGGCCACCCCACCCCGGACAGCTACACCGTCGACGCGTGGGCCCGCGGCCACATCAAGCAGGAGCTGCTGAAGATCGGCTGGCCGGCCGAGGACCTCGCCGGGTACACGCCCGGGACCCCGCACCCGATCGATCTCGCGGAGGACGGCTGGAAGCTGCGCCCGTACCAGCGCCAGGCGGTCGAGTCCTTCTCCGAGGGCGGCTCCGGCGTCGTCGTCCTTCCCTGTGGCGCCGGCAAGACGCTCGTCGGCGCCGGTGCGATGGCCGAGACCCGCACGACGACGCTCATCCTCGTCACCAACACCGTCAGCGCCCGCCAGTGGCGCGACGAGCTCCTGCGCCGCACGAGCCTGACCCCCGAGGAGATCGGCGAGTACTCCGGCCAGTCCAAGGAGATCAAGCCGGTCACGATCGCGACGTACCAGATCCTCACCGCCAAGCGCGGCGGGAAGTACGCCCACCTCGCCCTCCTCGACGCGCTCGACTGGGGCCTGGTGCTCTACGACGAGGTGCACCTGCTGCCCGCGCCCGTGTTCAAGCTCACCGCCGATCTCCAGGCGCGTCGCCGCCTCGGACTGACGGCGACCCTGGTGCGGGAGGACGGCCGCGAGGGCGATGTCTTCAGCCTCATCGGCCCCAAGCGCTTCGACGCGCCGTGGAAGGAGATCGAGGCCCAGGGCTACATCTCCCCCGCCGCCTGCTACGAGGTCCGCATCGACCTCCCCGCCGACGAACGCCTTGAGTACGCGGCCGCGGCCGACGAGGAGCGCTACCGCCTGGCGGCCACCGCGCCCGCGAAGATCGACGTCGTGAAGCGCCTGGTGGATCGGCATCCGGGCGAACGCGTGCTCGTGATCGGGCAGTACCTCGACCAGATCGACGAACTCTCGGACGCCCTGAACGCGCCGAAGATCACGGGCGCCACCCCCGTCACGGAGCGGGAGGAGCTGTTCCAGGCCTTCCGCGAGGGCTCGATCTCGCTGCTCGTCGTCTCCAAGGTCGCGAACTTCTCGGTCGACCTCCCCGAGGCCTCCGTCGCGGTGCAGGTGTCGGGGTCGTTCGGGTCTCGCCAGGAGGAGGCGCAGCGTCTGGGACGTCTGCTCCGACCCAAGCAGTCGGGGCACACGGCGAGTTTCTACACGCTCATCGCGCGCGACACGGTCGACCAGGATTTCGCGCAGAACCGTCAGCGATTCCTCGCCGAACAGGGCTACGCCTACACGATCCTGGATGCCGAGGGAATCGGCGCCGCGGCCGCCTGAGCCCTATCAGGACGCGGCGTTTCTCGCGACATCCAGCACTTCCCTGAGTGGAGTCACGATAATGGGGCGCATGACAGCACCGCGCATCCTCGTCGTCGACGACGAACCCAACATCCGCGACCTGCTCATCACGAGCCTGCGTTTCGCCGGATTCCAGGTCCGGGCCGTCGCCAACGGCGCGCAGACCATCTCCGCGGTCCTCGAGGAGGAACCCGACCTCATCGTGCTCGACGTGATGCTCCCCGACATGAACGGGTTCAGCGTCACGAAGCGCCTCCGCGGGGCCGGCTACACCGCCCCGATCCTCTTTCTCACCGCGAAGGACGAGACCGAGGACAAGATCACGGGCCTGAACGCGGGCGGTGACGACTACGTCACGAAGCCCTTCAGCCTCGACGAGATCGTCGCGCGCATCCAGGCCATCCTCCGCCGCACGATGCAGGCGGACGAGGAGTCCGTGATCCGCACGGGCGAGCTCACGATGGATCAGGACACGCACGACGTCAGCGTCGGCGACGTCTCGATCGACCTGAGCCCGACGGAGTTCAAGCTGCTCCGCTACCTGATGCTGAACCCCAACCGCGTGCTCTCCAAGGCGCAGATCCTCGATCACGTGTGGGAGTACGACTTCAACGGCGACGCGGGCATCGTGGAGAGCTACATCTCGTACCTGCGCCGCAAGATCGACCCGCACTCCTCCGAGCCCCTCATCCAGACCAAGCGCGGCTTCGGCTACATGCTGAAGTCCGGCAAGAGCGCCTGAGCGGAGCGCGATCCTGGAGAAATCCGACGATGCCCTGACGCACTGGTGGCGCCGGCTGAGCCTTCGCACGAAGGTCACCGGCGTCACAGTGACCCTGCTGGCGGTGGGGCTCATCGCCGCGGGCATCGGCACCCTGGTGTTCCTGCGCACCACCCTCATCAACAACCTCGACGAACAGCTGGGGCAGCAGGCCGCCGGCAACATCGCCAACAGCATCTTCGTCACCGACCAGGTCGACGGCGAGCCGCGGTTCACGCAGGTCGAGAACGCCCCGCAGATCGGCTCGATGGTCGCCGTCTACGCCCCGGACGGCGCCCGGAAGGCGTTCTACAACGGCACGGCGATGAAGACCGTGCCCGAGCTCCCCGACACGTTCACGGTCGAGCAGACCTACAGCCAGGTCGACCGGCGCATCGAGCTCGAGGACCCCGTTTCGGGTCAGCACTTCCTCGCGCGCGTAGGACAGCTCGTGCTCCCCGGCTACAACGGCGTGTACACCCAGATGGTGATCCAGCCGCTCGCGCCGACCGACCGGATCGTCGCCGCGTACGTGGGCATCTACGGGTTCGTCGCCCTGTTGATCCTCATCGCCAGCGCCCTGCTCACGCGCGCGCTCGTGACGCTGACGTTCCGCAGTCTCGGTCAGGTGGAGACGACGGCCATGGACATCGCGGCGGGCGACTTCAGCCAGCGACTGACCGACATCGTCCCCGACACCGAGGTGGGTCGCCTCAAGACCGCGATCAACGCGATGCTCGCCCGCATCGACGGTGCCCTCAACCAGCGGGATGCCACGGTGCGTCAGATGCGGCGGTTCATCGGCGATGCCAGCCACGAGCTGCGCACCCCCCTCGTCACGATGCGCGGGTACGCCGAGCTGTACCGCATGGGGGCGATCCGCTCCGACGAGGACGTCGCGCAGGCGATGGAGCGCATCGAGAAGGAAGCGATCCGGATGGGCGCCCTGGTCGAGGACCTCCTCGCGCTCGCCCGCCTCGACGAACGGCGCGACGTCGCGATCACGACGCTCGATCTGCGGCCGATCGCGAAGGATGCCGCCCTCGATCTGCGCGTGACGTCCCCGCAGCGCGAGGTCACGGTCGACGACACGACGAGTCGCGCCGCGATCATCCTGCCCGTGATGACGCTGGACGCCGAACAGCCCGCGGAGGGGGCGGCCTCGGCATCCGGCCGTCGTCGCACGGCACCCACGACGTCGGCGATGGCGATCGCCGGAGCGACGCTCTCGCGACTGCGTCGTCGCCGCGACGCGGGCGACACGACCGCGGGCGCCGAGGCGGATACGCACGAGAGGGACGCCTCGTCGGGACCCCAGCGCATGCCGAGCCTCGCGCCCATCGTTCTCGGCGACGAGAACCGCGTGCGTCAGGTCGTCGCGAACCTCCTGGGCAATGCCCGCCGATTCACGCCGGACGACTCCCCCATCGGCCTGCGCGTGGGTGTGGATGCCGCCACCGACATGGGGTGGATCGAGGTCATCGACCACGGCGAGGGCGTCCCCGAGCAGATCCGCGAGCAGATCTTCCAACGGTTCTGGCGCGCGGACACGTCGCGGACGCGCGAGACGGGCGGGTCAGGCCTGGGCCTGTCGATCGTGGCATCCATCGTCGACCTCCTGCACGGGACGGTCGAGGTGACGGATACGCCCGGCGGGGGTGCCACCTTCCGCGTCTCGCTGCCGCTCGCGGAGCGCCGGGATGCCAGCGAGCACGCGCTCATCACGACGCAGCCGCTGGAGCGCCTTCCGGAGGCCCTGAGCCCCGAGGCCACGGACGACTAGTCCCGCGACTTCGGGCACATGCGTGTGAGCGGACATTCGCCCGAAGTCAGCAGGCTCGGACACGAAAGAACGCCCCCTCCCGAAGGAGGGGGCGTTCTTTCGTGCCTAGGCGGGGATCAGAAGTCCATGCCACCGGTCGGGTCGGCGGGCGCAGCCGAGGCCTTCTCGGGCTTGTCGGCGACGACGGCCTCGGTCGTGAGGAAGAGACCGGCGATCGACGCGGCGTTCTGCAGCGCGGAGCGCGTCACCTTGGCGGGGTCGATGATGCCCTGTGCGAACAGGTCACCGTACTCGCCGGTCGCCGCGTTGAGGCCGTGACCCACGGGGAGCTCGGAGACCTTGTTGGCGACGACGCCCGGCTCGAGACCGGCGTTGAGCGCGATCTGCTTGAGCGGAGCCTCGATGGCGACGCGGACGATGTTCGCACCGGTGGCCTCGTCACCCGAGAGCTGGAGGTTCGCGAGCGCGGTCTTGCCGGCCTGGATGAGCGCGACGCCACCACCGGCGACGACACCCTCTTCCACAGCGGCCTTGGCGTTGCGGACGGCGTCCTCGATGCGGTGCTTGCGCTCCTTCAGCTCGACCTCGGTGGCCGCACCCGCCTTGATGACGGCGACGCCGCCGGCGAGCTTGGCGAGGCGCTCCTGGAGCTTCTCGCGGTCGTAGTCGCTGTCGGTGTTCTCGATCTCGCGGCGGATCTGGGTCACGCGACCCTCGATCTGAGCGGAGTCACCGGCGCCCTCGACGATGGTCGTCTCGTCCTTGGTGATGATGACCTTGCGCGCACGGCCGAGCAGGTCGACGGTGGCGTTCTCGAGCTTGAGGCCCACCTCTTCGGTGATGACCTGGCCGCCGGTGAGGATCGCGATGTCCTGCAGCTGCGCCTTGCGACGGTCGCCGAAGCCGGGAGCCTTGACGGCGACCGACTTGAAGATGCCGCGGATCTTGTTGAGCACGAGCGTCGCGAGAGCCTCGCCCTCGACGTCCTCGGCGATGATGAGGAGCTCCTTGCCCTCCTGGATCACCTTGTCGACGATGGGCAGAAGGTCCTTGATGTTCGAGATCTTCTGGTTCGCGATCAGGATGTAGGGGTCTTCGAAGACCGCCTCCTGGCGCTCGGGGTCGGTGACGAAGTAGGGGTTGATGTAGCCCTTGTCGAAGCGCATGCCCTCGGTGAGCTCGAGCTCGGTGCCGAAGGTGTTGGACTCCTCGACGGTGACCACGCCCTCCTTGCCGACCTTGTCGATGGCCTCGGCGATGAGCTCGCCGATCGCGGGGTCGGCGGCTGAGATCGACGCGGTCGCGGCGATCTGCTCCTTCGACTCGACCTCCTTGGCCGAGGCGAGCAGCTCGTCGGTGACGGCCTTGACGGCCTTCTCGATGCCCTTCTTGAGCGAGATGGGGTCGGCACCGGCCGCGACGTTGCGCAGGCCTTCGCGCACGAGCGCCTGGGCGAGAACGGTCGCGGTGGTCGTTCCGTCACCGGCGACGTCGTCGGTCTTCTTGGCGACCTCCTTGACCAGCTCGGCGCCGATCTTCTCGTACGGGTCGTCGAGCTCGATCTCCTTGGCGATCGAGACGCCGTCGTTCGTGATCGTGGGGGCGCCCCACTTCTTCTCGAGCACGACGTTGCGACCGCGGGGGCCCAGGGTCACCTTGACGGCGTCGGCCAGGGTGTTGAGGCCGCGCTCGAGACCGCGACGGGCCTCTTCGTCGAAAGCGATGATCTTTGCCATAAGTGTGTCGTCCCTCCCGGACGGGTGACTTCCAGATTTGGCACTCGACGAAAGCGAGTGCTAACTCATTCTGGCACTCGCCCCTGGGGAGTGCAAGCCACGCGCAGGGCCCGGAGCACGACGACGCCGCGGCCCCCGAGAGCGGGGACCGCGGCGTGTGCGAAGCGGAAGGAGGTCAGGCGATCAGGCGGACCGACTCGGCCTGAGGACCCTTCTGGCCGGACCCGACCGTGAACTCGACGGCCTGACCCTCCTCGAGGACCCGGAAGCCGGACATCTCGATGTTCGAGTAGTGGACGAAGACGTCCTGGCCGTCGGTCACGGTGATGAAGCCGTACCCCTTCTCGGCGTTGAACCATTTGACGGTGCCCTGGGCCATGCGAACTCTCCTGTTGCTGAACGACGAGGTCATCGTAAGCACGCGGACCCGCGCCGTTCCGGCCCGGGCGGGCATTGTTGACACGGCGGCAGCCAACTTTTTACGCCGCGGAAACACGCTGCGGAACGAGGGTCAGGGAGTGGGCTGGGCCGACGCGCGATCGAGGCCGATGACCACGACAAGACGCTTCTCCGCGCTCTCGTCCCCGGACGTGTTCGGGTCGTCCGTGGGCTGCAGGAAGTCGCTCTGCGCGATCTCCGCTCCGCCGATCGCGTCGGCCAGCCCGCGCGCCGCCTCCTGATCCTCAGGACCGCGGTAGTAGACGGTCGTCGTCGCGAAATCGGTCGTGTCGGAGTCCCCCGTCTGCACCGCGTCACCTGACCATCCGAGCGCGACGATCCGGTCGCGAAGTTCGCCGGCGAGCCCGGCGTTCCCGGTGCCGTTGAGCACGAGCACCGAGTACGACGTGTCGATGGCGGCCGGGGTGGTCTCGGTGGCGGTCGGGGTCGGCTCGGCCTCACCGCCGAGCGAGATGCGACCGGATGCCACCAGAACGCCGAAGACGCCGACGACGATCAGGACGACCGTCGCCAGGAGGGCCCAGAAGAAGACGACCCAGCCGCGGGAACGCGGACGCTGAGCCCGGTGGGCGCCGACGCGACCCCCCTCGGCCGGAAGGTCGTCGAAGCGATCCCGAGGGAAGGTCGATCTGGGCATTGGACGATGTTATCGGTCGGATTCTGTGGCGACCCTCAGTGGGCGGCAGCGCGCCCCAACCGCGCGCGGTGCTGCTGCGCGGCCTCGTCGCGGCGACGGCGGAGGCGTCGCACGAGCATGGGGTCCGCGGCCAGCGCCTCGGGATCGTCGAGCAGGCGCCCCAGCAGCTGGTAATAGCGGGCCGGCGCGAGGCCGAACTCCGCGCGGATCGCCTCTTCCTTCGCACCTCCGTGCCGACGCCACTCGCCCTCGAAGACGAGGAATGCACGATCACGGTCGGAGAGAGCCACGCCGTCACGCTACTGCGCGAGGGTCGCGGATCCCGGATGCCACGCCACCCATGCCCCGAGCGGATCGACGCTGGCGAGGATTTCCCCGTCCAGCGCGAGCGCGAACCCGCCGGGCCGCAGCTCGGGCGTCTCGTTCCAGGCGTCGTGGAGGCCGGCGGCATCCAGGGTCACCCATCTCCCCGCGGTGCGGGCGGCGTCGATCACTGCACCGCGATGGCGGCGCGGAACGTGGGCGAGGACACCCGGGGTCGTCACGACCAGGGTCGCATCGCGCGGGGCGAGAGCCGCGAGCGCCGGCAGCGCCGCGGCCCCGTCACCGGCGACGAGGAGCGGCGGATCGGCGGCGGCGATGTCGAGGGCGGCCGTGATGCGCTCACGGCGGCCCTCCTCCCCCGGCCACACCAGCCCGGTGAGCCACGCGCGGTCGCCGGGGTCGCGGGCGTCGAGCGGCTGCAGGTCGATGCCCGCTCGCCACACGATCTGAGGGAGGCGCAGCGGCGGGTCGCCGTCGACGTCCGACTCCAGGACCACCGCACTCGGCCCGTCCGTCGGGTCGAGGCGCGTGACCACGCCGTTCGCTGAACGGAAACGGTACGAGTAGCGGTCGGGGTACAGGCACAGCCCCGCGCTCGCGCCGATCTCGATCAGCGCGATGGGCCCGTCGATGAGCGACAGCGCGGGCAGCAGCGCGGCGCACCGCAGCGGTTCGTTCGTCTGCACGGAGCGCCGCCCGGACTCCGCGACGATCGCGTCCGCATGGGCGAGGACCCACGCGGCCCACGGGTCCCCGGTCACCAGCGGAGCGCCGAGCAGGCGCATGACCGCGAAGACGAGCGGAGGCTGCCGATGCGTGTCGGGGATCCGTGCGAGGACCGCCGCGACGTCCGGATCGGCGGTGACCCGCCGCGCCCACGCCTCGTACACCGGAGAACGTCCCGGAGCCTCGTCGCGCGCGAAGCGCCCGTAGCGGTCGACGACGGCGGTCACGGCATCCTGGTCCACTCGGCGATTATGCCGCCACGGGCACCGTGTCCTCGGGACACGAGAGAATGGAGGGGACGAAGGAGACCATCCATGACCTACGCCGTCGAAAAGTCCGACGACCAGTGGCGGGCAGAGCTCACGCCCGACCAGTACGCGGTCCTGCGCCAGGCCGGCACCGAGCGGGCCTGGACCGGCGAGCTGCTCGACGAGAGCCGCGCCGGCCTCTACACGTGCGCCGCGTGCGGTGCCGAGCTGTTCCAGAGCGGCACGAAGTTCGATTCGCACTGCGGGTGGCCGAGCTTCTACGAGTCGGTACGACCGGAAGCGGTCGAGCTGCTCGAGGACAACAGCCACGGCATGCAGCGCACCGAGGTCCGCTGCGCGAACTGCGGCTCGCACCTCGGTCACGTCTTCCCCGACGGCTTCGGCACGCCCACCGGCGACCGCTACTGCATGAACTCGCTGTCGCTGAGCTTCACCCCCGCCGAAGCGCCCACTGACGAGGCATGAGCGCGCTGGAGGCGATGCGCGACCGCCGGTCGTGGTCGAAGGTCACCGACCTCGCCCCGACCGGCCCCGAGCTGGAGGCGTTCGTCGCCGCCGCCGGTCGCGTGGCCGATCACAAGTCCCTGCGGCCGTGGCGGCTCATCGAGATCCGCGGCACCGACCGTGACGTCCTCGCCCGCGCGCTGAACAAGGCCGACGGCAAGAAGGGCCTGTCGTCGAAGCCGCGTCGCGCGCCGCTGATCATCGCCGTGGTCGCCGACCTCCGGTCGAAGAAGATCCCCGCATGGGAGCAGGAAGCGGTCGCCTCGGGCGTCGCGCACATGCTCAGCCTGGCGCTCGACGAGGCGGGCTTCGGCGTGTTCTGGCGCACCGACGACAACACCCGCAGTCGCGTCCTCGCGAAGGCGCACGGCCTGGCCAAGGGCGAAGTGCTGCTGGGATGGCTTTACGTCGGCGGGAAGCCGGTACGGTCCCGTCCCGTCCGACGGAAGACCGTGGATGCCGCGAAGCACATCTCGCGTCTGCCGGGTGGCAAGAAGCGCCGGAAGGTCGACGAGACCCGCCTCTGATCCGCGGCGGCGGTCAGCCCGCTCGTCGCCTCCACGGCACAGCCGCGACGACGACGCCGCTGATCGCCACCGCGGCCGCGATCACGGCCACGGCCACCGGCGGTGCCGCGGGCGCGGGCCAGACGGCATCCAGGATCACGGAGGTCGTGAGCAGCCCCACGACCGACCCGAGCCCCAGCACGAGCACGCCGGTGCGCTGGACGATGACCGACGACAAGAAGATGTAGACGACGCCGATCGCGCCGCCGAGGTACAGCCACGGGTCGGCGGGCAGCGCTCGCGGGGCGCCCACCGCGACGATGTGCACGAGCGCCGCGACGATGAGGACGGCCGTTCCGCCCGCGAAGTTCACGACCGTCGCCGCCAGCGGGCTCTGCACCCGTAGTCGGAGGCGACCGTTCGTTCCCTGCTGCCACGCGACACCCGCGCCGGCGATCACGGGGACGACGAGCATCCAGACCGGGATGCCGCCCACCCGGTCTCCCGCGAGCGACACCGCCACACCGGCGAGCGCGAGCAGCGCGCCGACGACCCGGCGGACGGTGACCGGCACCACGCCGGCGGGTCCGTGGCCGAACCGGTCGAGGAGCAGGCCGCCGGTGCTCTGGCCCGCGACGAAGCCGACGGTGAACAGGGCGACGCCGATCGTGGCCACGGCGAGGCCCTGGCACGCGACGGTGAAGGCCCCCGCGGCACCGCCGAACAGCATCCAGGCCGGGATCGAGCGTTCGCGCACCCCCGCGACCAGCCGCGCCAGCCCGGCACGGCCCGCGGGCAGCGCCGCGGCGATGATCAGCACCACGACCAGCCCCGACCCGAACGAGATCCCGCCCGCGAGCACCCCGTCGCCGAGTTCGCCGCCGAGCGATCCGTTCACGCGCGCCTGCAGCGCGGTGAGCGCCCCGATGAGCACGGCCCCGAGCACGGCGATCCCCGGTGATCGTCGGTGAGACATGGGCCCTCTCCCCCGGCCGCTGCCGTCGAGGGCCGTCGTCGATCGTACGTGCCCGCGCGCCGGTGTGGACCCCGGCGCCCGGATGCGCGAGGCTTTCCGCGTGCCTCACCTCAGCTCCGGTCCCGACGACGTCTCCGGCATCCTGTCCCAGCTGACCGCCGCGCGCGCCGATCGCGAGTTCCTCGCGGGCGTCGAACTCCATCTCCCCCGGCTGCACGACCTGTTCCTGCGCCTGTACGGCGACCGGCCGGACGGCGTCGAGCGGCTGGCATCCGTGGTCGACCTCGCCCGCCGATCGTGGCACGCCCGCCCCGAGGAGCTCAGGGACGTGGACCGGAACCGCGCGAGCGAACCGGACTGGTTCGAGAGCGAACGGATGCTGGGCGGGGTCTGCTACGTCGACCGGTATGCCGGTGGGCTCCGTGGCATCCGGGACTCCATCCCGTACTTCCGCGAGCTGGGGCTGACGTACCTGCACCTCATGCCGCTGTTCGAGAGCCCCGAGGGCAACAGCGACGGCGGTTACGCGGTGTCGAGCTACCGGCGCGTGAACCCGGCCCTCGGCACGATGGACGAACTCGCCGACCTCGCCGCGGATCTGCGCCGGGCGGGAATCTCGCTCGTGGTCGACTTCATCTTCAACCACACGAGCAACGAGCACGAGTGGGCGCAGAAGGCCGTGGCCGGGGAGCCCGGCTTCGAGGACTTCTACCTCATCTACCCCGACCGCGAGATGCCCGACGCCTACGAGCGGACGACGCGCGAGATCTTCCCCGACGACCACCCCGGCTCCTTCGTCCAACTGCCGGACGGCCGGTGGATCTGGGCCACCTTCTACCACTTCCAGTGGGACCTGAACTATGCCAATCCCGCGGTGTTCGAGGCGATGGCGGGCGAGATGCTGTTCCTCGCGAACCAGGGCGTGGAGATCCTGCGGATGGATGCCGTGGCCTTCATCTGGAAGCGGCTCGGCACGACGTGCGAGTCCCTGCCCGAAGCGCACCTTCTTCTGCAGGCTTTCAACGCGGTGCTGCGCATGGCGGCCCCGAGTCTCCTGTTCAAGTCCGAGGCGATCGTGCACCCCGACGAGGTGGTGTCATACATCTCCCCCGAGGAATGCCAGCTGTCGTACAACCCGCTGCAGATGGCGCTCACGTGGGAGGCGCTCGCCACGCGCGACGGACGTCTCCTGCAGCAGGCGCTCGAGCGCCGCCACGCCCTCCCCGAGGGAACCTCGTGGGTCAACTACGTGCGCAGTCACGACGACATCGGGTGGACGTTCGCCGACGAAGATGCGGAAGAACTCGGCATCCAGGGGTATCCCCACCGGCGGTTCCTCAACGACTTCTACGTCGGGCGGGTCGAAGGGTCGTTCTCGCGCGGCGTCCCGTTCCAGGAGAACCCGCGCACCGGCGACGCCCGCATCACCGGGACGACGGCCTCCCTCGCCGGGATCGAGGCCGGCGACGCGGGTGGCGAGGACCGCGTGATCCTCGCGCACGCCCTGGCGCTGTCCACTGGCGGCATCCCGCTCCTCTACCTGGGCGACGAGGTCGCCCAGCTCAACGACTACTCCTATCGCCGCAATCGCGCCGAGGCCGGCGACAGCCGGTGGGTGCACCGCCCGCACCGCCCCGAGCAGAACTACGCGGACCGGGGGGATGCCACGACCCCCGCCGGTCGCGTCTTCTCACGGCTCACGCGGCTCATCGACGTCCGCCGGTCGACGCCCGAGCTCGCCGGGAACGAGCTCATCGCGTTCGACGCCCACGTGGACTCGCTGGTCGCGTTCCTCCGTCCGGGCGACACCGGCGCGGCGGTCCTCGTGCTGGCCAACGTCGCCGACCACGCGGTCGAGATCGAGGCGCTGACGCTGTCCGGACTGCAACCGGATGCCATCGACCTCATCGCCGACGAACCGGTCGCCCTCGCGGGCGGGCTCACGGTTCCGGCGCACGGGGTGCTGTGGCTGCGGGTGGAGCTGCGCTGACGCAGCGTCCGTCTCGGAGCATCTCGCCATTCACACGGCACTGAACGAGCGAGACGTGCCGAAGATCGACGTCGGGAAACATCCACCGTCCGAGGTCGCGTTCATGGTCCGACGATCCTTCGATGGTGTCCCAGGTGATGCGTTGCGCCTCGCTCATGAATCTCGTTCTTTGCCCCGCGGGCGATTCTGTGTGGGCTTGGTGACAGGACGGGCCGATTGACATCGGGCGACGTTTGTGCGGTCGTGTGATTCGTCGACGACCCCGCACGTCATCGCGTCGGCCGACCGGGCCGCCAGGATCCGCCCCGGGAAAACACACCGGGGCGAGCGAGAGGGCCCCTGCGCGCGGGCATCAGCGGCGCCGGCGGGACCGGGTGTCATCCCTGCCGATGCATGCATCGACGTGGCGTCGCCACGAGAGTGCCGGCTACAGGACTTGAACCTGCAACCCCCGTATTACAAGTACGGTGCGCTACCAATTGCGCCAAGCCGGCGAGAACGCCAGTCTATCGGCGCGGCGCGAAAGACCTCAGCCCGCGGAGGTCGGGGTGGGCGTCGGGGTGGGGGTGGCCGTCGAGTAGTAGGCGTTGCTGTCGACCGTGAGCACGAACTGGGCGAACTCCTTCGGGTCGTCCATGCGGCCGACGTACGGCGTGCCGTTGACGAGGACCGTGGGGGTCGCGGTCAGCGCCTGGCCCTTGGTGTCGGGCAGGCCCTTGATCGCGCGATCGGTCGCGGCCTTGGCCCACGCGGTGTAGGTCTCGTCCTCGATGCACTGGCGAACCGTGTCGGGGTTGCTCACGCCCGCGCCCTGCGCCATGTCGGCGAGCTTCTCGTCGCTGTAACCGTCGGAGTCGACGGGCGGCTGGTTGATCAGCAGCTCGTGGTTGAACGCGAAGAACTTGTCCGAGGCGTGGGTCGCGACACAGGCCGCGGCACCGGCGGCGCGGAGGCTGTACTTGGTGCCATTCGACTTCGAGGTGAGCATCGCCACCGGGTAGTACGTGAGCGAAGCGGCATCCTGGGACACCCACTTCGACAGCTGTTCGGCGTTGGCGAGCTGGAACTCCCGCGCCTCGCTGGAGAGATAGTCGACGTACACGCGGATGTCGACCGGCGCGGCGGTGGTGGTCGGCGACGGGGTAGGCGTCGGAGTCGGGGTGGGCGTGGCCTCGGCCGCCAGAGCGGAGGCGTTGCCGTCGACGGTCTGATCGGCGCGCGGGTCGGCGATGCCGGTCGCCGCCGTGACGACGAAACCGTCGTCGGAGGCGGCATCCGGAAGCGCCTGCGAACGTCCATCGCGCGAGGACAGCGCGTAGGTCACGCCGGCGGCGCCCACGGCCACGACCGCGACGGCGCCGACGACCAGCAGCGTCCGGCGCACGATCCGCGCCCGGGTCTGCCGCGCCTTGACCTGCTGCGCCTTCTCGCGCACCGCCTCGCGGCGGGCGTTCTCGGCGGGCAGATTCGGCGTCTGGTCGTTGGACATGGGACCTCTCGGGCGCGGACGGATGCCGCTGACGATGATGGGAACGCACGGGTAGGCGAACGAGGATCGATGGTAGTAAGCCTGGCTGAGAAATGACCAGACACGTGCGATACTGACCCTGCGCTCACTGTCGCGCGCGCTCGGGGTCGCCCCCGTTCATTCCATTCACTACGGATCGTCCGGCACGTACCTGCCGGTGAAGGAGAAGAAGAAATGGCGTCCGTCACCTTTGACAACGCAACCCGTCTGTACCCCGGAGGCACTCGCCCGGCGGTCGACAAGCTCAACCTCGAGGTCGGAGACGGCGAGTTCCTCGTCCTCGTCGGCCCCTCCGGTTGCGGTAAGTCCACGTCGCTGCGCATGCTCGCCGGCCTCGAAGAGGTCAACTCCGGCCGCATCCTCATCGGCGACCGTGACGTCACCGACGTCCCCCCGAAGGACCGCGACATCGCGATGGTCTTCCAGAACTACGCGCTGTACCCGCACATGACCGTCGCCGAGAACATGGGCTTCGCCCTGAAGATCGCCGGCGTCGGCAAGGAAGAGCGTGCCGCTCGCGTCCTCGAGGCGGCGAAGCTCCTCGACCTCGAGCAGTACCTGACTCGCAAGCCGAAGGCCCTCTCGGGTGGTCAGCGTCAGCGTGTCGCCATGGGCCGCGCGATCGTGCGTCAGCCCCAGGTGTTCCTCATGGACGAGCCGCTGTCGAACCTCGACGCGAAGCTCCGCGTGCAGACCCGCACGCAGATCGCGTCGCTGCAGCGCCGCCTCGGCGTCACCACGGTCTACGTCACGCACGACCAGACCGAGGCCCTCACCATGGGTGACCGCATCGCGGTCCTCAAGGACGGTCTGCTCCAGCAGGTCGGCACCCCGCGCGACCTGTACGAGAAGCCGAAGAACGTCTTCGTCGCCGGCTTCATCGGCTCGCCCGCGATGAACCTGTTCCCGGTCGACCTGGCCGAGGGCGGCGTCCGCTTCGGCGACCTCGTCGTCCCCGTCGAGGCCGACGTCATCGGCAAGGCGCACGGATCGGAGGTCACCATCGGTGTCCGCCCCGAGGACATCCAGGTCGCCCCGGCCGACGGCAAGGGCCTCACGGTCGTCGTCGACCTCGTCGAGGAGCTCGGCGCCGACGGCTACCTCTACGGTCACACCGACATCAACGGCAAGCGCACCGACATCGTGGCGCGCGTCGACGGCCGCCGTCACCCCAACGCGGGCGAGACGGTCGTTCTGGCGCCGGTCCCCGGTCACGTGCACGTCTTCGACCTCGAGTCGGGCGAGCGCCTCACCGACAAGGCCATCGCTTCGGCCTGATCTACGCACCGTCGCGGCGCGGGGAGTCTTCTTCGACTCCCCGCGCCGCACCCTTTTCCCCGGAGGAACCGTGGCCGAATCCCTCAGCATCACCGCCAGCGCCGTCGACCCGGGACTGCTGCAGCTGCCGTGGTCGACGGGCCTGGCCGACTGGCCGAGCTCCCACATCGTCGCCCTTCCCAAGGGCATCTCGCGCCACCTCGTGCGGTTCGCGAACCTGTCCGGCCGCGTCGTCGCCATCAAGGAGACGACCGAGGAGATGGCCCGTCGCGAGTACGACATGCTGGGCAACCTCGACCGCCTCGACGCGCCCTGCGTCGACCGCGTTGCCGTGATCGCGGGGCGCACCGATGCCTCGGGCCGCCCGCTCCCCGCGGCGCTGGTCACGGCGCACCTGAAGTTCTCGCTCCCCTACCGCGCGCTGTTCACGCAGGTGCTGCGCCCGCACACCGCGACGCGTCTGGTCGACGCTCTGGCGGTTCTGCTCGTGCGCCTCCACAACGTCGGCTTCTACTGGGGCGACGTGTCACTGTCGAACACGCTGTTCCGCCGCGACGCGGGTGAGTTCGCCGCGTACCTCGTCGACGCGGAGACGGGCGAGCTGCAGGGCAACCGCCTGACCGCCGGGCAGCGCGCACACGATCTCGACATCGCCCGCATCAACATCGCCGGCGAGATCATGGACCTCGAGGCCGGAGGCCGCCTCGAGGGCGGAGTGGATGCCGTCGCGATCGCCGACGGACTCGTCGCCTCGTACCACTCGTTGTGGGGCGCGCTCACCGACAAGGAGACGTTCGCCGTCGACGAGTCGTGGCGGATCACCGAGCGCGTGCACCGCCTCAACGCTCTCGGTTTCGACATCGGCGAGATGTCGATCAAGACCGCGAGCGACGGCACGCAGGTCTCGATCCAGCCCAAGGTCGTGGATGCCGGGCACCACCAGCGTCGCCTGCTGCGGCTCACGGGTCTCGACGTGGAGGAGAACCAGGCCCGCCGCCTGCTCAACGACCTGGACGAGTTCCGCGCGCGGGTCTCGCGCCTCGGAGCCGACGAGGAGATGGTCGCGCACGAGTGGCTCACCCGCGTCTTCGAGCCCATCGTCATGGCGATCCCGTTCGACCTGCGCGCGAAGCTCGAACCGGCCGAGGTCTTCCACCAGGTGCTGGAACACCGCTGGTACATGTCCCAGGCGCGCGGCCGGTCGGTGCCGCTGGCCGAGGTCGTGACCTCCTACATCGACGACGTGCTGAGCCACCGTCGCGACGAGGCGACGGTCATGGGACCGCCGACCGACACGATGTCGCTGGCCACCATCTCCGACGCCTCGGCCCCGGATACCGGCGAAGTCCCCACCACCGACACGGACGTCATCGACTGGCGCGATCTGGTCTGACAGAACGACGACGGCGCCGCCCCGGAAGGGACGGCGCCGTCGTCGTTCGCGCGGTCAGTAACCGACGGCGAAGTGGTCGCGCGAGTGCTTCGGGTTCTCGATCTCGTCGAGCACCGCCACGGCGAAGTCGGCGCCCGAGATGAACGAGTTGCCGTCGGCATCCACGACGAGGACGTGCCCGCCGTCGCGGTACGTACCGGTGCGCTCTCCCGGAGCCCACACGCCGAACCCGCCGGCGGGGTGCACGTAGAACCAGTCGCGGTCCGAGGAGTCTGCCTCGAGGTCTTCCAGGATGCCGATGGCCTCGGACGCCTCGGGCTTGTACTCGTCGGTGAAGCCCTCGGTGTCGATGAGGCGCGGGCCGCCCTCGGCCACGAGCGATCCGCCGGCGCCGCCGATGACGCCCAGACGCACGTCCTCGGGGAGGACGGAGTTCAGCTGCGCGATCGCGGGGCGGAGCTTGCCCAGCATGTCGCCGCGCGGCGCGACGGCCGAGACGACGACATCGACGCCCTCGAGCTCGGCGAGCAGGCCGGGGACGTCGAGGACCGTGCCCTCGATGTAGGTCGCTCCCTCGACGCGCTCGGCCGGCACCGAACGGGCGACCGAGACGACCGTGTGGCCGCGACGGACGGCTTCGGTGACGATGTGGCTGCCGGCGTAGCCGGTTCCTCCGATGACGGCGATACGGGTCACGGGTGTTCCTTTCCTCCGGTCCGCGATCACCCGCGGACGTGTCCTCCCAGCGTGCCGGTTCCGGGCCCCGTCGCGAAGCGCGGACGCCCGAAACCGACACGATTCACAGCAGGATCTGCAGCGGGTTCTCGATGCGCGCCACGAACGCGGCCAACCACTGCGCCGCGACCGCCCCGTCGAGCACCCGGTGATCGGCCGAGAGGGTCACCGACATGACGGTGGCGGCCGCGAGCGACCCGTCCTCCTCGACCACCGGCCGCCGCGTCGCGGCTCCGACGGCGAGGATGCCGGCGTGCGGCGGGTTGATGATGGCCGAGAACGACGTCGTCCCGTACATGCCGAGGTTCGACACCGCGAAGGAACCGCCCTCGAGCTCGTTCTGCTTGAGGCGCCCCTCGCGCGCTCGCGCCGCGAGGTCGCGGACCGTGGCGGCGAGCTCGCCGATCGAGAGACGGTCGGCCTGGCGGACCACCGGGGTGAGGAGCCCGCCGGGCACCGACACGGCCACGGCGATGTCGGCGGCGGAGAACCGGCGCGTGGCATCCGGGGTCCAGATCGCGTTCGCCTCCGGAACATCGCGCATCGCGCCGGCGACCGCCTTCACCACGAGATCGTTGACCGAGATGCGCTGTTCGCGCCCCGCGTTGATCTGAGCCCGGAGCGCCAGCAGCGCATCGACGCGGCAGTCGGCCTGCAGGTAGAAGTGCGGAACGGTGGACTTCGACTCGGTGAGACGCCGCGCGATCGCGCGCCGCATGCCCGTGTGCGGCACGTCCTCGTACTCACTCCCCGCCGCTGCCGGAGCGAGCGGTTCGGGGGCGGCGGGGGCGGGTTGCGGATGCCGCTCCTCCGGCGCCGGTGTCCAGGCATCCAGGTCGCGGCGGACGATCCGTCCGCGCGGACCCGATCCGGGCACCTCGGCGAGGTCGATGCCGCGCTCCGCCGCGAGGCGCCGAACGAGCGGCGAAGCGAAGAGGCGGCGCTCCTCGGCGAGCGGTTCCGCGGGAGCGGGAGCGGGAGCCGGGGCGGAGGCGCCGGCGGGGGCGGAAGCCGGAGCGGCGGCGGGAGCCGGGGTGGACGCCGGTGCCGGGGCGGCCGGAGCCTCCGCCGCCTCCTCGGGCGCGGCCGCGACCTCGGCGTCGGACGGCGTCGCGGTCGCGGGGGCGGGCGCCCCTCCGGCGGCGGCGAGGGCGGCATCCACGCTCTCCCCCTCCTCGGCGAGGACGGCGATCGGGACGCCCACAGCGGCGGCGTCACCGGCGGGCAGGAGGATCCCGGCCAGGATGCCGGCGCGCTCGGCCTCGTACTCGACGACGGCCTTCTCGGTCTCGATCTCGACGATCGCCTGACCGGCGCGGACGGGACTGCCGACCTCGACGAGCCAGCTCTGGATCGCGGCCTCGGCGGCCCCGGTGGCGATCTCGGGCATGCGGACGACGACGGCCATCAGCGGATCCCTCCCGCCGCGCGCACGCGCTCGAGCCCTTCGACGACCTCTTCCGTGCGGGCGATCGCGGCGCGTTCGAGCACCTTGGAGATGCTCGGGCTCGCCTCGCCGCCGGTGACGCGCTCGACCGGCTGGTCGAGCCAGTCGAAGAACCGGCGCTGGATCTCGTCGGCGAGCCACGCTCCGTAGGACGGTCCGCGCGCGCCCTGTTCCACGATGAGGACGGCGTTGGTCTTGCGGATGCTCTCGCCGATGGTGTCCCAGTCGAGCGAGGCGCGGTCGAGCCAGCGGAGGTCGATGACCTCGGCATCCGTTCCGGTCTGCTCGACCGCCTCCAGGGTGTGACCGACCATCGACAGGTACGTGAGCACCGTCACGTCGTTGCCCTTGCGGCGCACGGCGGCGGATCCGGGCGGGATGACGTAGTCGAGATCGGCGTCGGGCACGCGGTCGGGCGTGCCGTAGAGGTCGACGTGTTCGATCACGAGCACCGGGTCTTCGAGCGCGAGCGCGGCGTTCATGAGTCCGACGTAGTCCGCGGCGGTCGAGGCGGCGACGATGCGCCACCCCGCCTGCGTCGCGAAGATGCCGGCCGGGTCCATGAGGTGCTGCGAGCCGTAGCCGGACCCCATCGCGACCTTCGTGCGCAGCACGAGCGGGACGGTGTTGTTGTCACCGAACATGTGCCGCGCCTTGCCGACCTGGTTGAACACCTGGTCGGCGGCGACCCACATGAAGTCGGGGTACATGAACTCCACGACGGGGCGGAACCGGCCGTCCATCGCGATGCCGCCGGCGGCGCCGAAGAATCCGTTCTCGCTGATCGGGGTGCCGATGACGCGGTCGGGGCCGTACTTCTCGGCGAGCCCCTTCGTGGCGCCGTTCGTGCCGCCGCCGAGGCGGTGCACATCCTCGCCGAGCACGATGATGCGCGGGTCGGTCTCCATGCGGCGGTCCATGGTCTGGGCGACGGCATCGACGAACTTCACGTCGCGCCAGGGTCCGGTCCATTCCGCGGGCTCGGCGGTCGCGAGCGCGGCGAGTTCGGAGGCATCCCCCCGGATGCCGGTGTCCACCACGGCCGGGTCGGGCCACAGCTCCGGGCGGATGCGACGTCGGCCGGGACGCTCGGGGTCGGCCTCGACAACGGCCGCGACCGACTGCGCGACGGCGGCCACGGCCTGCTCGCGGACCGCCTGCGCCTCGGCGTCGTCGAGGAGGCCCAGGCGGCGCATCTCGGACGCCATACGCTCCAGCGGATCGCGCGCGCGCCACTGGCCCTCCTCGTCCTTGGTGCGGTACCCGAACGCGCTCCCCGGGTAGGGGCCGTTCTGGTGGAAGAAGCGGTAGACCTCGGCCTCGACGATCGCGGGCCCCTCCCCCGCGCGCATGCGGTCGAGCGCCTCGCCCGTGGCGAGGTGCACGGCGAGCGGGTCCATGCCGTCCACGCGCCACGCGGGGATCGAGAAGCCCTGGCCGCGCACGGAGAAGCGCGTGTCGGCGCTCGCCTCGTCGGCGCGGGTCGACACCGCGTAGAGGTTGTTCTCGATGAAGAACGCGACGGGGAGCTTCCACGTCGACGCGAGGTTCATGGACTCCAGCACCGAGCCGATCTGGCTGGACCCGTCACCGAAGTAGTTGATCGAGACATCCGAGGTGCCGGAGTGCTTCTGCGCCCACGCGTGACCGGTGGCGAGCGGTGCGCCACCGCCGACGATCGCGTTCGTGCCGAGCGCTCCGGCCTCGAGCCACTGCAGGTGCATCGAGCCACCGCGACCGCCCGAGAAGCCCGAAGCGAGCCCGAGGATCTCGGCGAGCGTGCGGTCGAGCAGCGTCTGGATGTCCGGCGTCACGAGAGCGGCGGGGTCGAGCGCGCCGCCGGAGACGTACGCGAGCGTCTTGGCGAGGAACTGGTGGTGCCCGCGGTGCGAGCCGTTCACGGCATCCGCGGGTCGGAGCGACACGATCGAGCCGACCGCGCCGCCCTCCTGCCCGATGCTGGAGTGCGCGGGACCGTGCACGAGGCCCGCGCCCGCCAGGTCGAGCACCGCCTCCTCGAAGGCCCGGATGAGATGCAGCTGACCGAGCATCGTCCCGAGCAGTTCCGGGTCGGCGGCCTTCCAGTCCGCGGCGGTCGTCT
This sequence comes from Microbacterium sp. T32, assembly GCF_001619615.1. Lineage (GTDB taxonomy): Bacteria > Actinomycetota > Actinomycetes > Actinomycetales > Microbacteriaceae > Microbacterium. The sequence goes on along the minus strand of NZ_LQQP01000002.1, from coordinate 198,443 downwards.
CCAGCTGCACCCACTCGACACCGGTGTTCAGCCGTTTCCGCTTGGCCATGTCGCTCCTCACGCGTCGTTGCGTCCACCTATACAGGTCGTTCGCTCACACTGTACGATTCGATTGTCTCCAATACAAGGCAGAATCGCCGCGAGATACTGTCGAGAGACGCCTCCATCGGCGTCAATGGATCCAATGGAGGATGCGACATGGGACTTCCGGGACTGCGCGGCAGCGACCACATCGGCTTCACCGTGCCCGATCTCGACGAGGCCGAGGCCTTCCTCGTGGACGTCCTCGGTGCCGTGCCGGTGTACACGCTGCCCGGGCGCAGCGGCGAGGGCGATTGGATGACACGACAGCTCGGCGTCCACCCGCGGACGGCGATCCGCGAGATCCGCTTCTACCGCCTCGGCAACGGCACGAACCTCGAGGTCTTCGCGTACGACGCCGCCGACGGACAGGCTCCTCCCCCGCGCAACAGCGACATCGGCGGGCACCACCTCGCGCTGTACGTCGATGACCTGGATGCCGCGGTCGCCCACCTGCATGCCCATGGCGTCGATGTCATGGGCGAACCGGTCGTCAGCGGCGCTGCGTCGGCAGGGCAGCGCTGGATCTACTTCCGCGCCCCGTGGGGCATGCAGTTCGAACTCGTCAGCTACCCCGACGGCAAGGCCTACGAGCGCGACGCCGAAACGCTGCTGTGGCATCCCGCGAGGCCCGCCGAATGAGCGGTCCGCTCGCCGTCGCCCGCGATCACGGGCGCGCCGGCTCGGGGATCGCCGACACGCTCCGCGACGAGATCCTCCGTGGCATCCATCCGCCGGGGACCCGGATCCGGCAGGAAGACCTCGCGGCCCGCCACACGACGAGCCGCATCCCGGTGCGCGAGGCGCTGCGGATCCTCGAGGCCGAGGGACTCGTGACGCTCGTCGCCAACTCGGGCGCGTGGGTGTCGCGCCTCACGCTCGCCGAGTGCGAGGAGCTGTACCTCGTGCGCGAGCGCATCGAGCCGGTGCTCCTCGGGATGAGCGCGCCGCTCCTCTCCCCCGACGACCTCGACGCCCTCGACGACCTCGCCGCACGCATGGAGCACGCGGATGCCGAGGACTTCCTGCGCCACGATCGGGAGTTCCACTTCGCGACCTACGCGCCCGCGCGCACCGTGATGCTCGGCGACACGGTCGTGGGCCTGTGGAACCGGACCCACCACTACCGTCGCGCCTTCGTCACCGCGGCGCACGCCCGCCACGACGGCACCGCGCACCTCGACCACCGGCTGCTCGTCGCCGCCCTCCGCCGCGGCGACGCCGAGGAGGCCGCCCATGTACTCGAACGGCACATCCGGCGCACCCGCATCGAGCTGGAGCGGCATCCCGAGATCTTCGGCGAGAGCGGAGCACACTGAGGCAACGTCGGAACTCGGTCGCCTGGAGCGCGTGTGATACCGCGATCAGGACGCACGTCCTGCGCGGGTAGAGGCTCCCCGGTGACGACGGCCAGCTGCACCCCACGTCAGGGCGGGAGCCACCTCAGGCTTGCATCGTCCCTCGCTGGGGTTCGATAACGGAACCCCAGCGAAAGGAGTCGATGGAGGCGTATTCGTCAAGCCGTGAGACGCGCGACGAACTGAAGAGACAAAAATGTCTCACAATGGTCTCCGATCGCGAATTGTCCATCTCAACACGGACCTGCCGAATACCCAGTTCGGGGTACTTCTCCGCAAGATGTTCACGCAGGAGAGCCACCGCATCACCGGGCGATTCGACCTGAAGCAGCAGCACCGAGGATGGTGCGGTAACGTTCAAGCGACACACTCTGACGGCTCCACAGTGGCCATATCGGTTTCGATACGCCGAGATGTATCCACATTCAATCATTCGCGTTGGCATCCCGGCGCGACCGATCGTCGTGGATAGGTGGGCCAGTACGTCCGCCGTTCCGGCGGCGATGTTACCGAACGCGCGCCGAGATGCTGCGTAGCGTCGTAGCGTTATGCACGCTCGGACTGATCCGTTGGGTTGCAGATGGCTGCGACGAGAGGAGGAGCAGGAGTGCCCCAATGCTCGCAGCGACTGCGATCCACATCCCCGTGAAGGGGATGGTGTCGGCTGTGTCCCAGGGCAGAAAGAAGGCTCCGTGATCGGTTAGAGGGTTGATCACGACCAGGATGCCCACCGCGATCAGCGCCAGCGGTCGCCGAGGAGCGAGAAACAAGCCGACGATGGCGATTGCGATGCTGACAAGCCACAGTGTCGAGGGTAGGACCCATGATGAGTCCTCGCTTGATGCGGCTGCGCACTCCGCCGACAGCCCACCGAAACACACATTCCAACTCGCAATAAGTGCCCCCAGGGTGGCGGAGGCGCAGATGAGCATGAGTACGGAGAGTTTCCCGACCAGCGATTCTCCTGTCATGCCGAACACGATACCGACGCTCCGGTAAGGGGCCAAGGTCTGTTGGTGAACACTGTAGCGGTCGCTTTCCCCAGCCTGAAAGCTGCCCAGGGGGCGGCACACGCCGACTCACTTGGAAGAGGGGGCAAAAGATGATGAGCAAGAACGCACTTCTGCGGCGAACGGTTTCGATGCTGTTCGTCGCCTCGATCACACTCGGTGTTTCGGCGATCACCGCGTCGTCGGCCAACGCCGCGACACCACAGGTCTCGACGCAGGCACCGGCAGCAGCACAGCCAACCTCACCGGTTGGCACTCTGACGCTGGATGACGGGCGGACGGTGGAGGGCCCGCGCGCCTACCTGGAGCCAGGGGCGCCGTCATGGATCGAGTATCCGGCGGCGCAGGGCCGGATCACCACGATGGCTGTCGGAGGTGTCTGCACGAAGCCGCTTTGCGGCAAGATCACCAACAAGGGGGCGGTCAGTATGACCGTTGGTACCGACTACTCCTCGAACGGCGGGCTACAGCAGGGAGCCCGTAAGAAGGTCATTACCGAGGTTCCAACGTGACTCACCCGACCCGGCGTCAGGTGATGCGCCAGCCCCGGTCGACGTAGAGGTTCGCCGCCGAGACGCCCTCGTTATGGAGCAGGAAGCGGGTGGCATCCACCACGTCGTTCATCGTCGCGAGCTCACCGCCGGGCGTGCGGGACGAGTAGCCCTCGAGGACGCCCGCGGGCTTCCCGGCCCAGAACGGGCTGTCGCCGATGATGCCCGGGTGCAGCGCGTTGACGCGCAGCGGTGCGAGCTCGAGCGCGAGGGCCGTGGTGAGCCCCTCGACGCCGCCGTTGATGGTCGAGACCGTGACGGAGCCGGGGTACGGAGCGTCCTTCGCGCGGCCGCCGAACAGCACGATGCCGGTGGAGCGCTGCGGCACCAGGCGGTCCAGGAGCGTGTGCACGGTCTCGGTGTACCCCACGAGTTTCAGGGTCACCAGGCGCCGGGCGCGGGCGATGTCGTAGTCGCGCACGGTGTTCGCGTCGCGCTCGATCGCGGCGAGCACGAGGCCGTCCAGTTCGCCGACGTCGGCGAGGGCGGGGGCGATGTCCTCCGGCTCGGAGATGTCGACCGCGATGCCGCGGACGTTCGGGCCGATCTCCGCGGCGATCGCCTGGGCGGCGATCGGGTCACGACCCGTGAGCGTCACCTCGTGGCCGTCCGCGGCGAGCGACGCGACGATCTCGCGTCCGATCCCGGACGTGCCCCCCACCACCAGATACCTGCGGCTCATGCCGCACCTCCTTCTCGTTCGTCATCGGATGCCGGCAGGAGCCCCCGCCGGGTGACTTCGGCCGCCGCGCCCCAGTCGAGGCGCGCGAGGTCGGGTTCGGCGAGCGCCCGCTCGAACACCGCGGTGAGCGCGGCGAGGGTCGGCAGATGCGTTCCTGTCTCGCCCGCGATCTCGGCGCTCAGCCGCAGGTCTTTGTAGCCCAGGGCCACGTCGAACCCGGGCGGGTCGTACGCCTGCCGGGCGATCATCCCGCCGTAGCCGCTGTACACGACCCCGGCGAACAGCGTCGACGTGAGGATCTCGACGAAGAGTCCGGGATCGACGCCGCGCGCTTCGACGAGGGCGACCGACTCCCCGATCGCCTGGATCGCGTGGATGATGTCGTAGTTCACCGCGATCTTCACGGCGTTCGCGGTCGACGGCTCCGCCCCGAGCGGCCACAGGCGCGCGGCGAAGAGCTGCAGGAACGGCTCGACCGCGGCGACGTCGTCGGGCGCGCCCGCGACGAGGATGTTGAGCTTGCCCTCCGCCGCGACGGTGGGGCGACCGAGCACCGGAGCGGCGACGTAACGCGCGCCCGCGGCCGCGAACCGGCGCTGCAGCTCCCCCGCCTCCGCGGGGCTGATCGACGCCATGTTCACGTGGACGCCGCCGGTCGCGGATGCCACGGATCCGGCATCCAGGACGGAGAGGGCCGCGGGCCCGTCGGCGAGCATCGAGAACGACACCGGGTGCGCGAGCGCCTCGCCCGGCGTCGCGCAGGCCACGGCCCCGACCGCGACGAGGTCGTCCACGGGGCCGCGCGAGCGGTTCCAGACGTGCACGTCGTGGCCGGCGTCGACGAGGCGGCGAGCGAGCGCCGCCCCCATCGAGCCGAGGCCGAGGAATCCGACCGACGCCATCACGCCTCCCCGCGGCCCCACGTCGTGTTCAGGTGCGACTGCGAGTCGCGCTGGTTGTTCAGCGGGCCGCCGACCGCGATGTAGCGAGGGCCGGCGATCAGCAGCTCCTCGGCGGGGAACTTCGTGATGACCTCGCAGCCGTCGGCGGTGACCACGACCTCCTCCTCGATGCGCGCGGCGCCCCAGCCGTCCGCGGAGGGCCAGTACGTCTCGAGGGCGAAGACCATGCCCTCCTTGAGCTCCTCCGGGTGGTCGAACGACACCAGCCGCGAGAAGATCGGCTTCTCCCAGATCGACAGGCCGACCCCGTGGCCGTACTGCAGCGCGAACGCCGCTTCCTCGTCCGCGAAGCCGAACTCCTGCGCCGTCGGCCACACCGAGACGATGTCGGCGGTCGTGGCGCCGGGCCGCACGAGGGCGATCGCGCGGTCCATGTACTCGCGTGCCCGGGTGTAGGCATCCTTCTGCTTCGTGCTCGCCGACCCGACCGCGAACGTGCGGTAGTAGCACGTGCGGTAGCCGTTCCAGCTGTGCAGGATGTCGAAGAACGCGGGGTCGCCCGGCCGGATCAGCCGGTCGGAGAACACGTGCGGGTGCGGGGAGCAGCGCTCGCCCGAGATCGCGTTGACGCCCTCGACGTACTCGGACCCGAGGTCGTACAGCGTCTTGGCGACGAGCCCCACGGCCTCGTTCTCGCGGACGCCGGGGCGCAGGAACCGGTACAGGTCCTCGTACGCCGCGTCCACCATCGACGCCGCCTGCGTGAGCAGCCGGATCTCGTCGTTCGTCTTGATGCGCCGAGCCTCCATGAAGATCTGCTGGCCGTCGACGACCCGGATGCCGACCTGCTGAAGCGCGAAAAGGATCGGGAGCTCGATGACGTCGACGCCGAGCGGCTGGTCGGCGACCCCGAACTTCTCCAGCTCGCGCTTGATCTTGCGCGCGACCTCCTCGGCGATCCCGGCATCCGGCGGGAAGGCTCCGCGGAGGGTCGAGATGCCCGCCCGTGCGCCCGACTCGAGCCGTGGACGCTTGGTGCCCTCGTGCGGCGCGTGGGGATCGGCATCCATCTCGGACGAGGTGACGTCCAGCCACGGGTTGTACAGCGCGTGGTGCTTGGCCGCCGAACCGAAGTCCCACGAGATCGGGTCGGTGTTGCGGGTGAGCAGGCTGAAGCGGATGAGTTTGTCCATCGCCCACGTGCCGATGTGCGTCGCGGTCATGTAGCGGATGTTGGAGAAGTCGAACGCGAGCACCGCACCGAGGTCGGAGCGCTCCAGCTCCGCCTTCACGCGCGCGAGACGCTCGTCGCGGAGGCGGTCGAAGTCGACGCGCGCCTCCCAGTCGACACCGTTGGTGCCGGTGGTTCCGGTGTTCTTCATGATGGCCTTTCCGAGAGGTCTGAGGGTTCCGAAGGGGGACGCCGCGGCGGTCAGCCGGCTCGCACGCCCGGTGAGCGACCGCGGCGCACGAGCGCCATGACGAGCGGGACGACGGCGGCGAACAGGACGAACGCGCCCTGGATCCAGTACTGCCACGACAGCCCGAGCGAGAGGAACGCCAGCGCGCTCGTCACGGTCTGCAGCAAGAGCCCGGCCGCGGCGACCGCGAGGGCCGAGCCCGAACCGCCGAAGATGCTCGCCCCGGCGATGACGACGGCCGTCACGGAGGTGAGGGTGAGCGCCTGCGCCGCGTTGGCGTCGCCGATGCCCGACCGCGAGTACACCGCGAGTCCGGCCAGGGCCGCGAGCACGCCCGCGGTGACGGAGGCGAGCAACCGGGTGCGCGGGACGCGGACGCCCATACGGTTGGCCTTGACGGGGTCGGAGCCGGCGGCGCGCAGCGCGCGACCGCCGCGCGTGCGCTGGATGACGAACCACATCACCACCGCGATCGCCACGGCCAGCGCGAGGATCATCGGCACCCCCGCGATCGCGAGGCCGAGAGTCGTGAGGACGTCGGCGCGGGCGGAGCCGCCCGGGCTCGGACGCAGCACCTGCGCGAGGCCCAGGACCGCGATCGAGCTCACGAGCGTCGCGATCACCGGCGGCAGCGAGAGGCGCGTGACGAGGAGTCCGTTGACCCACCCCACCGAGGCACCCGCGGCGAGCGCGAGCACGAGGCCGACGAGGAAGTAGCCGATCCCCTGTTGCGCGAAGAACGACAGGATCACCGCCGACAGCGCCGTCACCGACCCGATGCTCAGGTCGATGCCACCGGTCATGACGACGACGAGCTGAGCGAGCCCCACGAAGATGAGGACGCTCGTCGCCGCCAGCAGTTGGCTGATGCTCAGCGGGCTCAGGAACGCCGACGACGCGAACGACGCGACGATCGACAGAGCGACGGCGAGCCCCAGGAGGACGACGGCCTGCGTCTCCCCCGCGAGGAAGCCGCGCGACCGACGGCGCGTGTCGCGAGCGACTTCGATGGATGCCGTCTCGTGAGACATCACCGCGGCGCCCGTGATCGCGCGCTCGTCGACGTCGTCGCCGATGAGGGTCGTCTGCACACGGCCGCGGGAGAACACCACGACCCGGTCGCACAGTCCCTCGAGCTCGACGGCATCCGTCGACAGCACGACGACCGCGACGCCCGAGGCGGCGAGTTCGCGCAGGAACGCGTAGATGTCCACGCGCGCGCCGGCATCGACGCCCTGCGTGGGGTCCTCGACGAGCAGCACCTTCGGGTCACCGAGGCGTCCCCGGGCGAGCAGCACCTTCTGCTGGTTGCCGCCGGACAGCGCCGACACCGGCACCTCGAAGTGCCGGGTCTTCACGGCGAGTCCGGCCACGCCCTCGCGGGTCAGCTCGTACTCGCGGCTCCGGCGGACGAAGCCGCCGGGCATCGCGGCGCGCAGGGCCCCGGCGACGGCGTTCTCGCGGATCGACATCTTGCCGAACATCGCCTCGCCGATGCGGTCGCCGGGGAGGAACACGACCCCCGCGGACGACGCCGACCGGCGCGAGCGGGTCGAGATCTCCTCGCCGTTCACGAGCACCCGGCCGCCCGTCGCGCCTCCGCCGGCGATGCCGCGGAGCACGCGGCGCTGGCCGTTGCCCTCGACGCCGGCGAGACCGATGATCTGGCCGGGGTACACCGAGAAGGAGACGTTGTCATACCCGGGGCCGCTGAGCTCCAGGACCTCCAGCGCGGGCGTCGCCGTCGCGGCCGGAGCCGCGGGCTTGTCGGGGAACGTCGTCTCGAGCGACCGTCCGACGATGAGCTCGACCACCTGATCCGCGGTGAAGTCCGCGACCAGGCCGCGCCCGACGACGCGGCCGTCGCGCAGCACGGTGAGGTCGTTGCCGATCTCCATCACCTCGGGGATCCGGTGGGTGATGTAGACGATCGCGACGTCCTTCTCGAGCAGCCCCCGGACCTGGGCGAACAGCCACGCGGTCTCCTCCGGGCCGAGCGCCTCGGTCGGTTCGTCGAGCACGAGCACACGGGGGTCGGATGCCAGGGCGGCGGCGATCTCGACGAGGTGCGCCTCGCGCAGCGAGAGCGACGACACGAGAGCGTGCGGATCGATCTTCAGCGACAGACGCTCGAAGTGGGCGCTGACCCAGGCGGCCGCCGTGCGACGGGAGGGGCGCTTGCTCGCGGGGAGCAGTAGGAGGACGGCATCCACCACGCTCAGGGAGGGAGCGAGCGCGGGGATCTGGTAGACGATGGCGAGTCCTGCCTCCCGCGCCTCGGCAGGGCGGATGCGATCGAACTCGCGCCCGGCGAGGCCGATGGTGCCGGCATCCGGCACCACCGACCCCGCCGCGATCCCCACGAGGGTGGACTTTCCGGCGCCGTTCTCGCCGAGCACGGCGTGCACGCGACCGGCGGCGATGTCGACCGAGACCGCGTCCAGCGCGGTGACACCGGGGTAGGTCTTGGTGATGCCCGAGAGAGTGAGTGCGGATGCCACGGTCGTGGGGGTCTCGTTCATCAGCCGAAGAGCTTCGTGATCTCGTCGGCGGTCAGCAGCGTCGACGGCGTCGCGTCGGACGGGGCGGACGACAGGCACGCCTTGTCGGGCGTGACCGCGCCGGCCGTCTTGCCGGTGGAGTCCTCGAACAGCGCGAGCTCGTACAGCGAGGGCTCGGTGTCGGACTTGCCCGCGACGGCGGCGAGGGCCTTGCGCAGCGCCACGCGGCCGATCCAGGTGCGCGACGAGACGGTGGCCAGCTCGTAGCCGGGGTTCTTCGCCTTCAGGTCGGCGTAGCCGCAGCTGAGGGAGTTGTCATCGGTCGAGGTGAGGATCGGCAGCTGCTGACCCGCGGCCTCGTACGCGCGGATGATGCCCGAGGCGGAGGCGCCGTAGTCGGCGATGATCGCGTTGATCGGCGTGCCCTGGGAGAGGACGCCGGCCATCGCCTGCTGCGCCTGCGCCGGGTCCCAGTTGGTCCAGATCGGCTCGGTGTTCACGAGCTTGATCTGCGGATTGGCGTCGAAGACCTCCTTGGCACCGGCGAACTCCTGCGTGGACACGAGGGCCCCCGAAGGACCACCGAAGAACGCGACGTTGCCGCCGGCGCTGCCCAGCTGGTCGACGATCCACTGCGCCTTGGACTTGCCGACGAACGCGGGGATCTGGTCGGTGTAGTCGAGGTAGTCGGTGCCGGCCGTGCCCTGCGGGTCGGACGCGAAGGCGACCACCGTGGAACCGGCCTGCGTGGCCTGGCGGATCGCGGGGAGGTGCGCCTCGCCGGGACCGGCGTCGGGGATGACGAGGATGATGTTCGTGCCCTTGGCGGCGAGGCTCGTGATGCCCGAGGTCGTGGCCTCGAGGTCGCCGCGGCCGGCGATGAACTCGACGCCCGAGATGGCGGAGCACTTGGCCGCCTCGCTCTGGATCTCGGCGAGGACGGTCTTGGACCACGTGTTGGTGCCGTAGCCGTCGACGACGCCGACCGAGACCTTCTTGCCGTCCGTGGGGCACACGGCCGAGATGTCGGTGAACTGGTCGACGGTGCCCGTGCTGCCGGCGGCGATGTCGGCGGTGAGGTTGCTGGCACCGTCGGTGCCGCCGCCTCCGCCGGCGCTGTTCGTCGACGAACAGCCGGCGAGGACCAGCGCTCCGAGCGTGAGGACGACGAGACCGGCTCGCCGTGCGGGTGCTGTGGTGATCATGGGGGTACTCCTCTTCGAGTGGTGATCGGGTATGCGGGGACGGGTTTCGGGCGCGACGGATCGCCCGTCGACCCGGATGGGTCGCGGTCGGAAATGAGCCGGTGTCAGGCTCCCGGACGCCGTCGCATGAGGTTCCGGATGCGGGAGGTGGAACCGCCCAGCTGGAGCTGGGCGACGATGCCGACGCCGATGATCAGCGCCTGCACGATGTTCTGCACGGCGGTGGCCTGCGTGAACGTCTGGACGAGCTGGGTCAGCTGGGCCAGGAAGAGTGCGCCGAGCGCGGTGCCGACGACGCTGCCCCGCCCGCCCGTGAGGGCGGTGCCACCGAGCACCACCGCCGCGATGGAGGGCAGGAGGTAGTCGTCTCCGGCGGTGAGCGTGGGCGTGCGGAGGAGTCCCGCGAGCAGCACGCCGCCGACGGCGGCGAGCGCGGCCGACAGCACGTACGCGATGATCGTGTACCCGCGCGTCCCGATGCCGAGGTTCGCGGCGCTCCGCGGGTTCTCACCGACGAGTTCGAACCGGCGACCGAGACGGGTGAGCTTCAGCACGACGTGGACGGCGAGCGTCAGCACAAGGGCGAAGAAGACCAGGACCGGGATGCCACCCCACCGGCTGAGCGCGAATTGGTTGAGCGCGTCGGGGCTCTGGGTGGCGAATCCGCCGGACAGCGCCTGGACCGTGCCGATCATCAGCGCGTTGACCGCGATGGTGACGACGAGCGGCGGAAGACCGAACAGCGTGATGACCAGGCCGCTGGCCAGGCCGAACGCCGCGGTGGCCACGATCGCGACGGTGATCGCCGCGGGGAGACCGAGCGCGTCGTCACCGCCGAAGCGCGCCACGATCAGGGCGCCGAGCGTGACGGCGCCCGGGATCGACAGGTCGAGGCCGCCCTGCTGGATGACGAGGGTCTGTCCGATCGCGACGATCGCGATGAGCGCCGCGAACGGCAGCATCGACACGATGGCCGTGGGCCCGACGCTGCCCGGCGCGATCAGCGGGCTGATCAGGAACAGCGCCGCGACAGCGATGAGCGCCCGGGTCCCCGGCCACGCCAGCACCATCCGCGCCGTGGACCCGTGGTCCTTCGGCGCGAGGCGCGCGGGAACGGCGAGGTCGGTCATGCCGTCACCAGGGCGGGGTGCCACGTGCCGTCGAGGCGCGCCTCGGGCATCTCGCCGAGCAGGTAGCTGCGGGAGGACTCGGCATCCGCCTTCAGCCGGGCGATGTCGACGCCGACGAGCTCGCCGTCCTTCTTCACCCGGCGCCCCTGGACGAACACGTCGCGGACGAGGCCCGGGTGTGCCGAGTAGACGAGGCTGCCGATGGGGTTGTTCAGCGGCGTGAGGGCGAGCGAGCGGTCGTCGAGCACGACGATGTCGGCGGCCTTGCCCACCGCGATGGAGCCCGTGGTGTCGGCGAGACCCGCGGCGTGGGCGCCGTCGATCGTGGCGAACTGCACGACCTCGGCGCACGTGAGGCTGATGCGCTCGAGCACCTCGCCGGTGTCGACCGACGGGGCGTTGTCGAGTGCGCGCTGCATGCCGATCGCGGTGCGCATCGTGGCGAACATGTCGCCGCCGTTCGAGCTGCACACGTCGATCGAGAAGGTCGGACGGATGCCGGCCCGCAGCAGTCGGCCCGTGGCGGGGAAGCCGTGGCCCATCTGCATCTCGACGTCCGGCGCGACCGAGGCGGTGCCGCCGCTGTCGGCGATGAGCTTCAGCTCGTCGTCGCCCAGCGTGCAGCAGTGCACGTACGTGATGCGGTCGGACAGCAGGCCGTCGGCGTGCATCTTGCGGATCGGACCCGACTTGCCCCAGTACCCGTCGCCGGCGTGCATCGTGACGCGGAGGTCGAGGTCGGCGGCGAGCTGGAAGTCGGCGACGTTGACCTCGGGGGTCACGACCTGCGGACCGCGCAGCGCGAGGGCCATCGTGACGAGCCCGCCCTCCGAGGAGAAGTGCTCGTCGCGCACCCGGCGCGCGTCGGCGGGGTGGACGTTGGCCGACGGCAGGCTCCCCCACTGCTCGGCCCCGCCGCCGTGGGCGAAGACCGCGCGCATCCCGGTGTCCTTGAGGGCGGCGACGGCGGCGTCCGCGTGCTCGGGGGTCGCGAGGTTGTGCGACCAGTCGACGAGCGTCGTGATGCCGGAGTCCAGCGCCTCGAGCGCACCGAGGTAGTTGCCCGTGTAGGTGTCCTCGGGACGGAAGTGCTTGCTGAGACCGGTGTGCAGACCCGCGAGGTACTCCGTGAGCGACCAGTCCGAAGCGAGGTTGCGGACGACCGACTGCCACGTGTGGCGGTGGGTGTCGACGAAGCCGGGGTGCACGATGCGGCCGTGGACGTCGATGACCTCGGCGTCCGCGGCATCCAGGCCCTGTCCGATGGCCTCGATCGTTCCGTCGGCCCCGATCAGGATGTCGGTGTCGGTGAGGACCTCGCCGGGACGGACGGCCGTGATCACGGTCCCTCCCCGCAGCAGCGTGCGCGTGCTCATGTGGTGGTGACTCCCTCGTCGAACCGGAGCGTCGTCGCGCCGGTGGTGTTCGTTGATTGGATGCTAGAAAGCAGCACTGAACGTGTCAAGTATTTGTTATCACTGTGTTCAGTTCGTCCAGCGCTGCTGAAATTCACGCGCGTTCGCGGTACAGCGGGATGTCGATCGGCGGCTGCGGGATGAACTCCCCCGCGCCGCCCATCCGCTCGTACAGGTACTCGTGCGAGCGCTCGAGGGTCGCCGTCGCGGCCGGGAGGTCGACGTGCGTGAGGACCCCGCCGCGCTTGACGACGCGCCCGTCGACGAAGATCGTGTCGATGCATCCGGCGTGCGCCTGCGACACCACCGCGCCCGTCGGATCCGCGCGATTCCAGCCGACCTGGCTGATCCCCGACATGTCCACGAGCACGATGTCGGCGCGCTTGCCCACGGTCAGGGAGCCGACGAGATGGTCGACGCCGGCCGCCCGCGCCCCGTTCAGCGTGGCCCACCGCAACGCGTCCTTGGTCGTCCACGACATCGTCTGCGGCGCCCGCATCGCGGCGTACTCGGGCTCGTCGGCGCGGTAGCGCGTGGCCTGCAGCACCAGCCGGCTGTGCGACACCATGTCGCCGCCGTTGCCCGAGACGCAGTCGATGCCGAGGCTCGGTCCCGGGGTGTGCGCGGTGGCCTCGGCGATCGCCGGATACCCCATGCCCATCTGCATCTCCGTCTCGGCGCAGACCGACACCGTGACCCCGCTGTCGTCGAGCAGATCCCACTCGTGGGGGGTGTTGAACGTGCAGTGCACGAGCAGCAGGTCGTCGGCGAGCAGCCCGTGGGCGTGCAGCACCTCGACGTCCCGGAACAGCTGCCGCACCATGACCTGATTGGCGTGGAACGTGATGCGCGCCCCGAGTTCGCGGGCGAGACGGAACTCCGCGGCCACGTCGGCGACGGGCGCGATCGCGAGCTCCTGCGGGGCGATCCCGAATCGCAGGAGCTGGTCGTCGCTGGAGAAGTACTCCTCGCGGATGCGGCGGGCGAGGATCGCCCGCGTGGCCAAGGCCGCGGGGTCGGCTCCCGCCGTCGAGCCCCCGCGCGACTGGCTCCACGTGTTGGTCGTGATGGGAGTCAGCCCGTGGGCGTAGAGCGCCCGAATGCCGGCATCCCGCAGTCCCGTGACGGCCGCGTGCGCGCCGTCCGGATCGAGGATGTTGTGGCAGTAATCGACGATCGTCGTGATGCCGGAGTTCAGCGCGTCGAGCGCGCCGACGTAGTTGCCGGCGTACATGTCCTCGGCGCGGTAGAGCGGAGCCATGTGCAGCCGGATGCCGCGCAGATAGTCGGGGATGTTCCCGTCGGCCAGGATGCCGCGCAGGGCCGTCTGCCACGTGTGGCGGTGGGTGTCGACCATCCCCGGGATGGCGATCTTGTCGGTCCCGTCGACGATCTCTCCATCGAACGATGCGTCGTCGACGGCGATGTCCGGGCGGATCTCCCGGATCACGCCGTCCTCGATGAGGATGTCGGTCCGGGCGAGGTCGCCCAGCTCCGGGTCGACGGTGGCCGCCGCCACGTTGCGGATGAGTGTGCGCATGGTCGCTCCCTCGCGATCCGACCGGATCACCCTCGACCCGGCGTTGTGCTGAACTACACACGAATGTACAGTCGCTCCCAGATTTGTAAAGTCTCAGCGAACGTTCCGCGGTCAAGGAGGACCCATGTCACGAACGAGCCCCCGTATCGCCGTGCTCGGCACCGGCGCACAGGGAGCCAGCGTCGGCGCCGACCTGCTGCGCGCGGGTCTCGATGTCACTTACATCGAGCAGTGGCCCGCACACGTCGAGGCCATGCGCGCCCGCGGCATCGAGGTGCGCCTCCCCGGCGAGACGCACGTCACGCCCGTGCACCCCCTGCACCTGTGCGAGGTCGCGACGCTCCGCGAACCGTTCGACATCGTCTTCATCGTCGTCAAGGCGTACGACACGCGCTGGGTCGCCGAACTCATCGCCCCCCACGTCGCCGAGGACGGCCTCGTCGTAGGGCTCCAGAACGGGATGACCCAGGATGCCATCGCCGCCGCCGTGGGCGCGCACCGGACCATGGGCGCCGTGATCGAGGTGGCATCCAACATGTTCGAACCCGGCATCGTGAACCGCCAGACCCCCGTCGCCGGCTCGTGGTTCGCCGTCGGCGCCTACGACGACGCGGCCCGCGGTCGCGAGCACGAGGTTCAAGCGGTGCTCTCGCACACCGGCCGCGTGGACGTCTCCCCCGACATCCGCTCGTCGAAGTGGATGAAGCTCGTCGCCAACGCCGGCGAGCTCGTCCCGTCCGCGATCCTCGACCTCCCCCTGGCCTCCGCCGTCGCGCTCCCCGGCGTACACGACTTCATGATCGAGTGCGGCAAGGAGGCCGCGCGCGCCGCGCTCGCCGACGGCAGCCGCCTCGTGCCGATCTTCGGCCTCTCCGACGACGCCGTCACCGACCCCGACCGCTACGCCGCCGACCTGCTCGGCGAGGTGCTGGACAGCTTCTCGCTCCCCGACACGAACACCACTGTTCTGCAGGACTGGATGAAGGGTCGCCACGCCGAGTACCAGGAAGTGAACGGGCTCGTTGTCTCGGTGCTCGCCGCGGCAGGCCAGGACGCCCCCTACAACGCCCATACCGTGCGCCTGGCCCAGGAGATCGAGGCCGGACGGATGCCACGCTCCGCCGCCAACGTCGACGCCCTGCTGGACGTCCCCGGACGCGGGTGAGGTCCGCCCGTGTTCAGGCGCGGCGCACAGGATGTGCGCGCATCGGCCGGTAGCGTGGTCTCGCGAGAGGCGGGGCACCCGTGATCGGGGTCACCGCCTTCGGACGAGGAGGCGCCGACATGACGGACGACATCGGCAGCAGGTTGCGCGACGCACGGCTCGAGCGCGGGATGAGCCTGCGGAGCGTCGCGAGCGCGCTCGGCGTCTCGGCCAGCCTGATCTCGCAGGTCGAGACGGGGAAGACGCAGCCCTCGGTGTCGACGCTCTACGCCATCGTGACGCACCTCGGCATCTCGATCGACGAACTGCTCGGCGTCTCGCCGGCGCCGCCGACGGGCGCCGCCGCCCCGACGCCCGAGCCGCGTCCCACCGATCCCACCGTGCAGCACGCCGCGGACAACGCCGTCCTCGACATGGAGAACGGCGTCCGTTGGGAGCGTCTCGCCGCCGGTGTCGGCCCGGCCGACTCTCTGCTCGTGACCTACCAGCCGGGCGCCTCGAGCTCCGTGGAGGGCAAGATGATGCGGCACGCCGGTGTGGAGTACGCCTACCTCCTCGAGGGCGAGCTCACGCTGCGCCTGGAGTTCGACACGTACACCCTGCGCGCCGGTGACAGCCTGCACTTCGACTCGGTGCGCCCCCACCTCTACATCAACCAGAGCGACGCGATCGCGCGCGGCATCTGGTTCGTGGTGGGGCGCCGCGAGCAGAACCAGGCGATGCCCTCGGCCGGACACCAGTTCAGCGCCCCGCGCGACACGATCGGATCAGCGGTCGACGTCCTTCGGGCGATGGACGATCTCGACCGCTGACCCGACCGGTGCTCCCCGGGTGGGAGCCTCAGGAGTGGCGGGCCACACGGCGCCGTGACGCCGTCGGGTCGATGATCGTCTTGATCTGTCGCGACCCCCCGCGTGTGAGCGGCTCCAGGGCACCCCCCGCGACCTCGTCGAGCGGCAGCACCTCGTCGGCGACGTCGGTCCAGTCCGGGCGCCCCGCGAGGAGTTCGACGGCGCGCGGCAGGTCGGCCGCGATCGCGTGGGCGACGGTCCCGACGATCGTGTACTCGCGCAGCGTCCAAGAGCCGAGCGGCACCGGGACGTCCTCCCGCTGGATGCCGACGGGCACCAGCACCGCGCCGGGCAGCGCCGCGGCGACCACCTCGTCCCAGCCCGCGCGGGAGCCGCTCACCTCGAACAGCACGTCGGCTTCGCGGCCGGACGCCGCGAGCTCGGCCGCGACGGATTGCTCCCCCGCGAGCAGCGTGCGCTCGGCACCCAGGTCGCGGGCGAGCGCGAGGCGCGCCTCGGACCGGTCGACCGCGAGCACGCGCGCCCCGACGGACGCGGCGGCGTAGGTGAGGAAGGCGCCGATCCCGCCGATCCCGAGGACGACGGCATCCTGCCCCGCGGACAGACCGCTCCGCGCGACCGCGTGCACCGCGATGGCCATGGGCTGCGCGAGGGCGAGAGTGTCGGATGCCAGGCCCCACGCCGTGACGTCGAGCAGCGTCGCGGCGGGCACGCGGACGAACTCCGCGAGCCCGCCGTCGATCTGCAGCCCCGCCGTCCGGTAGCGCCGACAGAGGTTCGTGCGTCCGGCCCGACACGGCTTGCACTCGCCGCAGGAGATTCCGGCTCCGCACACCACCTGTGCACCGAGCGGCAGGTCGACGCCGTCGCCCACCGCCTCGACCGTGCCGGTGAACTCGTGGCCGAGCACGACCGGCAGGTGCGTGAGGACCGGGCCGCGGGAGTATTCCGTGGCATCCGATCCGCACACGCCGCACCCGCTCACCCGCACGAGTGCCTCGCCCGGGCCGGGAGTCGGCACGGGGCGGCTCTCGATGCGCAGGTCGCCGGGACCGTACAGCACCGCCGCGCGCATGCGCGTCACAGGGCCACCCCGTCCGGCACGGCGAGCTGCACGGCCTGGCGCGACTCGATCATCCGCGCGAGGTGCGCCTCGTACACCGCGGCGTGCGCGGGCGAGTCGAGGTACGCGGCGAGCGCCTCCTCGTCGGCGACGAGCGCCACCACGGCGTAGTCGGCGGGGCTCGGACGCAGACGGAGGTTCACGCCGCAGCGATACCCGCGGAGCATGGAGAGACCGGATGCCATCTCCTCGAGCGCCGCGGTCACCGCCTCCACCTCCTCGGGGCCGACCTCGGGTCTCCAGGTGAACAGGGCGGCGTGCAGGATCATGCGGTCCTCTCAGTCGTGGGCACGGGCGACGACGTGCGCGTCCCCGTCGGTGTAGCGGTACGGGTTCTCGATCTCCTCGTCGACGGGGATCTCGGGGTGCATGCCCTCGGTCCACGCCTTCTCACCGAGCTTCGACCGCACGTACTCGACGGAGGCGGCGACCTTGTCGCGAACGGGTGCGAGCGGCAGGCCGATGCGCTTGCCCTGGTACTTCACGACCTTGCCGTCGACGACGACCGTGTGCACGTCGGCCGTTCCGGCCTGGTACACGACGTGCGCGTAGGGGTGGAGGATCGGGGTCATCGCGGGCGACTCGTCGTTCTTGATGAGCACGATGTCGGCGCGCTTGCCCGGGGTGAGCGAGCCGATGCGGTCCTCGAGACCGATCGAGAGCGCCCCGCCCATGGTCGCCATGTGCAGCACGTCCTCGGCCCGCAGGCGGTTCGCGACGATCGTCTCGCCGCGCGCGTGCGCCTCGAGGTGGTCGCGCGAACGGTCGGCGCTGAGGGTGGCGCGCATGGCCGAGAAGAAGTCGGCGCTCCACCACACGCTCGTGTCCATCGAGAGGGATGCCGGGATGCCGTGCTTGCGGATCGCCCACGTCGAGGGATATCCCTGTCCGGCGCTCTGCTCCGACTCCGTGGCGACCGAGACGGTGCCGCCGGTGGCGGCGATCTTCTGGTAGCTCTGCTCGTTGAGGGACGCGGAGTGCACGTACGTGATCTCGGGCGTCATGAATCCGGCGTCGTACATCTGGGTGATGGCGGTGTCGGTCGTCGCGCCCCACACTCCCGCGTGGGTCGTGACGCGCAGGCCCAGTTCGCGAGCCGCCTCGAACGCCCCGCGCTCGGGGAAGTCGGACGCGCCGGGGACGTCGAACGCCAGCTGCAGCGTCAGCATGTCGTCGTGCGAGGAGAAGTTCTTCGAGACGAAGTCGCGGAACTCGGGGGCGTTGGCCCACTCCCACGGGGCCCCCAGGTAGTTGCCGTAGCCGAGGACGAAGCGGCCCGGGATCTCGCGCAGTGCCTGAAGCGCGGCCTCGCCGTACTCGGGTGTGCGAAGGCCGTGCGACCAGTCCAGGGTGGTCGTCACGCCGGTGTCGACGGATTCGAGCGCGCTGAGGAGGTTGCCGGCGTAGACGTCCTCGGGGCGGAAGACTTCGCCCCAGTTCAGGTAGTAGAAGACGAAGTACTGGCTGAGGGCCCAGTCCCCGCCGTAGCCGCGGAGCGCGGACTGCCACATGTGGCGGTGCGTGTCGACGAAGCCGGGGGTGACGATGCCCCCCGAGGCGTCGATCTCGAGCGTGCCCTCGGGCACCTCGAGACGGTGGCCGACCGCGGCGATGTCGCGGCCGATCACGAGGACATCGGCATCCTCCAGAACGCCCTGCTGGTCCATGGTGATGACCGTGGCGTTGCGGAAGACGAACGGGCGCTCCGACGAGAACTGGTCGGCGACGGGTGTGGATTCTGTCATGGCTTTCTCCCCATTGAGAATGTACGTTCCTGGTTTACACTCTCCGTGAGGACGTGGCAAGAGTCGGGTTTTCGTTCAGCCTGGTTTCATGAACCCCAGCACCGACGCCCTCCCGTTCGCTGACACTCCAACGAAGGAGCGACATGTCCACTCCGTCCATCGCCGTCCTCGGCGCCGGCGCGAACGGCGCCTCGATCGGCGCCGATCTCTTCGACGCAGGGCTCGATCCGGTCCTCATCGAACAGTGGCCGGCGCACGTGGAGGCCATCCGCCACGACGGTCTGCGCATCGAGATGCCGTCCGGCACGCGCCACGTGCGCCCCCGCACGCTGCACCTGTGCGAGGTGGCGACCCTGCGCGAACCGTTCGACCTCGTGCTGCTCGTCACCAAGGCCTACGACGCCCGCTGGGCCGCGGCTCTCATCGAGCCGTACCTCGCGCCCGACGGGGCGATCGCGGCCGTGCAGAACGGCATGACGACCGAGACGGTCGCCGACATCGTGGGCGCGGACCGCTGCGTCGGCGCCGTGATCGAGATCTCCTCCACCATGACCGACCCCGGTGTCGTACACCGCCACGTCGATCCGGAGCGGTCCTGGTTCGCCGTGGATGCCACGGCCCCCCGCGGGAACGACGTGGCCGACGTCCTGTCGCACTCGGGCGAGGTCGCCCGGGTCGACGACATCGCCTCCGCCAAGTGGATGAAGCTCGTCAGCAACGCGTCGGTCCTCGTGCCCACCGCCGCGCTCGGCCTGCCGATGGTCGACGCGATCCGCGTCCCCGGCATGCGGGAGCTCATGCTCGACGCGGGCCGCGAGGCGCTCCGCGTCGCGGGCGAGCACCGCGTGCTGCCGATCTTCGGTCTCACCCCGGAGTCGATCGCGAGCTCACCCGACGTCGTCGAGACCATGCTCGACGCCCTCTACGAGCGGTTCACGGTTCCGGGCGCCACGACGACCGTCCTCCAGGACTGGCGCAAGGGCCGCCACAGCGAGGTCGACGACATCAACGGCGCGGTCGTGGCCGCGGGCCGGAGGCTCGGCATCCCGACCCCCGTCAACGAAGCGATCGTCGAGGTGGGCCACGCCATCGAGCGCGGCGACCTCGAGCCCGCCCTCGCCGCGCTGCAGCGGATGCAGCGCGGCTGAGGGATCAGCCGGCGTTGCGGAGCGTCGACACCTGGTACAGGGCGACGGATGCCGCGATCCCGGCGTTGAGCGACTCGGCCGCGGTCGAGATCGGGATGGACACGACCTGGTCGCACGTCTCGGTCACCAGGCGCGACAGACCCTTGCCCTCGGAGCCCACGACGATCACGACGGGGCGATCGGCGAGCTGCAGGTCGGGCAGCGCGACGTCGCCGTCACCGGCGAGGCCGAGGATGAAGACGCCCTGCTTCTTGAACTCCTTGAGCGTCGCGGTGAGGTTCGCCGCGAGCGCCACGGGAACGCGCGCGGCGGCACCGGCGCTGGTCTTCCACGCGGCAGAGTTCACGCTCGCCGACCGGCGCTGCGGGAGCACGAGACCCTGCCCGCCGAACGCGGCGGTCGATCGGATGATGGCGCCGAGGTTGCGCGGGTCGGTCACGCCGTCGAGGGCCACGAGCAGCGGCAGCTCGCCGCGGTCGATGATCTCCTCCAGCATGTCCTGCGGGTGCGCGTACTCGTACGGCGGCACCTTGAGGGCGACGCCCTGGTGCACGCCGTCGAAACCGGCCATGCGGTCGAGCTCGGGACGGGTCACCTCGAGCACCGGGATGCCACGGTGCGTGGCGATCGAGAGCATCTCCTTGACGCGGTCGTCCATCTCGACGCGCTGCGCGATGTAGAACGCGGTGGCGGGGATCTTGGCGCGCAGGGCCTCGAGCACCGAGTTGCGGCCGGTGACCGTCTCGGTGTCGTCGGTCTGCTTGGCGCGGGCACGGCCCTGCGACGAGCCGACCGGGCGGACGCCGGGCTTGCCCTTGCCGCCGGCGGCGGCGTAACGCTCCTGCGCCGCCTTGCGCTTGCCGGCGACGTGCCAGCTGCGGTCCTCCGCCTTGGGCGTGGGGCCCTTGCCCTCGAGGGCCTTGCGGGAGTGACCGCCGGTGCCCTTGAGCGGGCCCTTCTTCTTGCCGGGCTTGCGCGCCCCGGGCCGTCCAGGCTTGGTCATTCGATACTCCAATGGGTTCCGGCCGGAGTGTCCTCCAGCGTGATTCCGGCGGCAGCGATGGCATCACGGATGCGATCGGCAGCGGCCCAGTCCTTGTCGGCGCGCGCACGGGCGCGCTGCGCGATCATCTCGGCGACGAGCGCGTCGAGCGCCGTCTCCGCTCCCCCGCCGGCGGCGGCGGGCGCCGAGGCCTCCAGCCCCAGCACCTCGAGCATGCCGACCACCGCGCGGGAGGCCTCGACCGCCGCGGCGAGGTCGCCCTCGTCGATCGCGGTGTTGCCCGCCCGCACCGTCTCGTGCAGGACGGCGAGCGCCTGCGGCACCCCGAGGTCGTCGTCCATCGCCGCGGCGAAGTCCGCAGGCAGGACCCCGGGCTCGTACGCCGAGGGGTCGGCGTCCGCCGCGCGCACGACGCGCTCGAGGAACGTCGAGATGCGGTCGAGGGCGCTCGCGGCCTCGGCGAAACCGCGGTCGGAGATGTCGAGGTTCGAGCGGTAGTGCGCGGCGGCGAGCGCGTAGCGCACCACCCGCGGGTCGCGCTCCGCGAGAACGTCAGCCGCGAGGGTGAAGTTGCCGAGCGACTTCGACATCTTCTGCCCGTCCACCGTCACGAGGCCGTTGTGCACCCAGTACCGCGCGAACGCGTCGCCCGCCGCGGTCGACTGCGCGATCTCGTTCTCGTGGTGCGGGAAACGCAGGTCGAGGCCGCCGCCGTGGATGTCGAACTCGGGGCCCAGGTAGCGGCGCGACATCGCCGAGCACTCGATGTGCCAGCCCGGGCGCCCCGCACCCCACGGCGAGGCCCACGTCGCCGACGTCGGCTCGCCCTCCTTCGCGCCCTTCCACAGCGCGAAGTCGCGGGGGTCGCGCTTGCCGCGGGGATCCGCGTCGGTCGCCGACTCCATGGCATCCACGCTCTGGTGCGTGAGCTCGCCGTAGGCGGGCCACGAGCGCACGTCGAAGTACACGTCGCCCGCGGCGGCGTAGGCGTGGCCGCGTTCGATGAGCTCGGCGATGAGCTCCTGCATCTGGGTCACCGACGCGGTCGCGCGCGGTTCGTAGGTGGGGGGAAGGATGCCGACGGCGTCGTATGCCCGCGAGAACTCGAGCTCCATGCGGTAGGCGAGCGCCCACCACGGCTCGGTGTCGGTGGCGTTCGCGAGGATCTTGTCGTCGATGTCGGTGACGTTGCGGACGAAGGTGACGCGACCGAAGCGGTGGGCGAGCCAGCGGCGGAGGACGTCGAACGCGAGGGCCGCGCGGACGTGTCCGATGTGGGGGCCGGACTGCACGGTGGGGCCGCAGACGTACATGGTGACGTTCGCGGGGTCGACGGGGACAAAGTCGCGCAGAGCCTGCGCTTTCGTGTCATACAGCCGGACGGTCACCGCACAAGCCTACCGGCCGCCCCTGACGGCGACCCGTGCACGAAACATGCCGGCGCTAGGGTCGCAGAATGCCCCTGGACATCGCACGGGACGACGTCAGCGTTCCCGACCCCGGGCCCTCGTGACGGCCCACGTCTCCGGGATGCTGGCCAACACGCCGGCCGAGAGCTGCCACGCGCTCGACGCCGATGCGCTGGTCGACAACGGGGCGTCCCTGTGGTCCGCGCGCGTCGACGGCGAGCTCGCCGGCATCGGCGCGCTCGCCCCGTTCGGCGACGACGCGGGCGAACTGAAATCGATGCGTGTCGCCGAACGGTTCCTCGGCCAGGGGATCGGACGCGCGATCCTCCGGCACATCATGGCGGAGGCGCGGGAGCGTGGCATCCGGACCCTGTGGCTCGAGACGGGGAGCGGCGACGATTTCGCGGCCGCGCGCGGTCTCTACGCGAGCGAGGGGTTCGTCGAGTGCCCGCCGTTCGGGTCGTACCGCCCGGATCCACTGTCGACGTTCATGACGCGCGAGATCTAGGCCGGAACGACCAGCGCGGTCGCGAACGCTGCCACGCCCTCGGTGCGGCCGGTGAAGCCGAGGCCGTCCGTCGTGGTCGCGCTCACCGACACGGGTGCGCCCCCGAGCGCGGCCGACAGCACGCGCTCGGCCTCCTCCCGCCGCCCGGCGAACCGCGGCCGGTTCGCCTGCACCTGCACGGAGACGTTGCCGATGCGCCAGCCCGCGGCGCCGAGCAGATTCCGGGTGTGGGCGAGGAACGCCTCGGCGTGCGCGCCCGCGAACTCGGGCCGGTCGGTGCCGAAGTGCGTGCCGATGTCGCCGAGTCCGGCCGCCGCCAGGAGGGCGTCGACGATGGCGTGCGCGACGGCGTCGCCGTCTGAGTGCCCGGAGAGCGCCTGCTCCCCCGGCCACTCCAGGCCCGCGAGCCACAACGCGCCGTCGCCGCCGAAGGCGTGTACGTCGGTGCCGATGCCCACGCGGGGAGCGGCGGGACCGTCATGCCGCACGGCGCGAGGCGCGGCCTCCGCGATCAGCGCTCGCGCGCGGTCGAGGTCGGGGCCGGTGGTGATCTTGAAGGATGCCGCGTCCCCGGCGACCGTGATCACGGGGTGACCGGCAGCCGCGACGAGCGCCGCGTCGTCGGTGTGGTCGGCGTCCGCGGCGCGCGACGCCTCCTCGAGGATGCCGCGGCGGAAGCCCTGCGGGGTCTGTGCGGCGGCGAGCTCGGACCGGTCGACGGCCGCGACGATCGCCCCCGCGGCATCCACACGCTTGATGGTGTCCACAACCGGGACGGCCGGGATGACCGCGAGCGCACCGTCGTCGAGAGCGGCGACGACACGCTCGAACACCGCAACCGGCGTGAGCGCGCGCGCGGCGTCGTGGACGAGGACCGTGTCGATGTCGGCCCACAGCGCCGCCAGCCCGGCGGCGACGGACGACTGACGCGTCGCTCCCCCGGCCACGACGGAGACGAGGTCGATCCGGTCACCGGCGACCTCGCGGACGTCGGTGAGCGCGGCTCCCTCGAAGCCCGCGGGCACGACGATCACCACCTGGGCGCGTGGCGCGGCGAAGACACCGCGCAACGCGTGACGCAGAATCGTGTGCTTGTCGAGGCCGACGAAGGCCTTCGGCGCACCCCCGTTGAGGCGGGTGCCGGAACCGGCGGCCACGACGATGACGGCCAGACGCGGGACGGGTGCGGGAATCACCCGACCACGCTAGCGCGGACGCGCGGACGAACCGCGACCGACGTCAGGACGCGAGGACCTCGTCGAGCACGACGCTCGCGCGGTCTTCGTCGGTCTTCTCGGCCAGAGCGAGCTCGGACACGAGGATCTGACGGGCCTTGGCCAGCATGCGCTTCTCGCCGGCGGACAGGCCGCGGTCCTGATCGCGGCGCCACAGGTCGCGGACGACCTCGCTCACCTTGATGACGTCACCCGAAGCGAGCTTCTCGAGGTTCGCCTTGTAGCGGCGCGACCAGTTGGTCGGCTCCTCGGTGAAGGGCGCACGGAGCACCTCGAAGACGCGGTCGAGACCCTCTTTGCCGATCACGTCGCGGACGCCGACGAGGTCGACGTTCTCGGCGGGGACCTCGATGACCAGGTCGCCCTGCGTGACGTTGAGCTTCAGGTACTTCTTCGTCTCGCCCTTGATGACGCGTTCTTTGACCTCGATGATCGTGGCCGCGCCATGGTGCGGGTAAACGACGGTCTCGCCAACCTCAAAAAGCATGGAGTTATGTCCTTTCGGCAACATCCAGGATACCACAGGCCCCCATGCGCTAAGGTTCCGCCCCCTCCCCGGCAGCTGTCGTTCCCGCGCGTAGGGCGCCCGCGAGGGCGGTGCCCGGACCGGGCGCGGGTCGGCAACCCCGTAGGATGATCAGGATGCCGTCTGTCGTTCCGGGAGGATCCGTGAAAACGCGCCTGTTCGCGTCCCTGGCCGTTGGTGCCGCCGTCGTTCTGGGAACGACCGGCTGCAACCTCATCGCTCCCCAGGCGACCACGATCGAGTACTCCGCCTCCGACGGGGTCAACGTGCCCGAATCCGGCCCGCTGCAGGTGCGCAACGCCCTCATCGTGGCCGACGAGGAGGGCACGGCCGGCAACTTCGTCGCCGCGATCGTCAACGACACCAACCAGTCGCAGACCCTGCGCCTCGAGGTCGGCGAGGGCGGCAGCACGGTCCGCGCGTCGGTCAACGTCCCCGCCAGTTCGACCGTGAGCCTCGGCGACCTCGCCAACAAGGTGAAGCCCCTCGCCCTGGAAGGGTTCGAGGGCGCCCCGGGTTCCACCGTCCCGGTCTACTTCCAGTCCGGTGACGCCGAGGGCGCGCTGGTCCAGGTCCCCGTCCTCGACGGCGCGCTCGAGTACCTCGCGCCGCTCGCGCCGACACCCACGCCGACGACGACGCTGATCCCGGCGACGCCCGCGGCCACCCCGTCGCCGACGCCGTCCTCCTGATCTCCGCCCGCCCTGGCAACGCGAAGGCGCCGACGGTTCTCCGTCGGCGCCTTCGTCGTTCCCGCGGTCAGGCCTCGAAGCGGTAGCCCAGGCCGCGCACCGTCACGAGCATGGACGGTTCGCTCGGGCTCTGCTCGATGCGCGACCGGATGCGCTTGATGTGGACGTCGAGCGTCTTGGTGTCGCCGAAGTAGTCGGCCCCCCACACCCGGTCGATCAGCTGACCGCGCGTGAGCACGCGACCGGCGTTGCGCATCAGCACCTCGAGGAGCTCGAACTCCTTGAGGGGCATGTTGATCTCGGCGCCGTCCACCGACACGGTGTGGCGGTCGATGTCGAGGGTCACGCGGCCGCCGCTGAGGATCCGCTCGTCGATGTCGGACTCCTCGGGGCTCCGACGGCGCAGAACTGCGCGCATCCGGGCCAGGAGCTCGCGCGTCGAGTAGGGCTTCGTGACGTAGTCGTCGGCGCCCAGCTCGAGACCCACCACGATGTCGACCTCGGAATCCTTGGCGGTCAGCATGATGATCGGCACCTGCGACGTCAGCCGCAGCTGGCGGCACACCTCGGTGCCCGGCATCCCGGGGAGCATGAGGTCGAGCAGCAGGATGTCCGCTCCGCGCTCCCGGAACGCCGCCAGGGCGAGCGCGCCGTCCTCGGCGATCTCGACCTCGTACCCCTCCCGTCGCAGCAGGTAGGCGAGCGGGTCAGCGAGATCGGGCTCGTCCTCGACGATCAGAACGCGGGTCATGCGGTGTCTCCCTTCACGGGTGCGGGGCGGGTCGCGGTGCCGGACTTGCGGCTCTTGCGACGCGCCTTGGGGCGTACGAGGTCGAGGTCGGGTGCCTCGGACAGGGGCAGGCGGATGGTGAACGTCGAGCCGCGCTCGGGTCGCGACCAGAGGCGGACCTCGCCGCCGTGTCGCTGCACGGCGTGCTTGACGATCGAGAGGCCGAGACCCGTGCCGCCGGTGCGGCGCGAGCGGGCCTGATCGGCGCGATAGAAGCGCTCGAACACGCGGTGCTGATCGCTCTCCGGGATGCCGATTCCCCGGTCGGTCACGGCGATCTCGACGACGTCCTCGTCGAGCTTGATCCCCACCCCGACCTTCGATCCCTGTGGCGAGTAGGCGATCGCGTTGGCGATGAGGTTGCCGACGGCTTCGGTGAGGATCTGCGGTTCGCCCCGCACCCACAAGCCCTTCGTGCCGCCCCGCACGACGGTGACCTGGGCGGAGTCGGCCTGAATCGTGTGGGATTCGATCGCGGCGGTCACGACCTCGTCGATCGAGACGTCGCGCACGTCGCGGAGCTCGTCCGCGGCCTGGAGACGGGACAGGCTCAGGATGCGATTGGTGAGCGCGGACAGACGCTGGATCTCGGCCTGCAGACGGCCCGAGAAGTACCGCACCTGCGCCGGGTCGTCGGCGGCCGACTCGATCGCCTCGGCGAGGAGGCTCACCGCGCCGACCGGCGTCTTGAGTTCATGACTGGTGTTGGCGACGAAGTCCCGACGCATCTCCTCGACGCGCTCGCGCTCGGTGATGTCGCGGAGCACGAGCAGCACCAGGCGGGGCGACAGCGGGGCGGCGCGCACGGCGACCAGTCGCGGCTCCGCCGGGGCGGCTCCGCGCCGCAGGCGCAGCGTCTCGCTCACGGGGGCGCCGTTCTCCCGGGCCGCGCGGGCGACGCGGCGGAGATCCTCGTCGACGATGGCGGAGCCGGCATCCAGTCCGAAGACCTCGGCGGCCGGAGAGAGCGCCAGCACCGTGGCGGACGTGTCGCACACCACCGCCGGGTCATCGAGGGCGCCGAGCATGGACTCCACACCCTCGGGGAGCTCCGAGGAGCGCTGGGCGAGAGCCCGGTCCCGGGCGCGCCGCGCGACGACGATGAGGCTCACGACGGAGCTCCCGACGATGATTCCCACGAGGAGCGCGAGCAGCGAGAGCTGCGTGTGATCCATGGCTCCAGCGTAGAGCCGCCCTTCGGACGTCACCGGCCGTTCAGACGGGGCCGACCACACCCAACAGCTACTATTCACTGTCACAGCACCACTCGTTAACCTTCGCTGGGAAGAATCCCGGAGGGTCGCGGGACGTATGTGTGCCGTGCCGCCGACGAGGAAGGTATCGCGATGCGCGAAGTGTTCCACCAGTCCCTCGAGGACGTCCAGAGCCGACTGGTCGAGATCGCCGAACTGGTCGCGGTCGCCATCGACCGCGCGACGCGTGCCTTCGGGTCGAGCGACGTCTCCCTCGCGGAGGAGGTCATCGAGGCCGACGCGATCATCGACGAGAAGGCCATGGCCCTCGACGAGCTCGCGATCGAGATCCTCGCCCGCCAGCAGCCGGTCGCCCGCGACCTGCGCATCGTGGTCACGGCGCTCCGCGTGAGCGCGTCGCTCGAGCGCATGGGCGACATGGCCGAGCACATCGCCCAGCTCGCGCGCTCGCGCTTCCCCGAACGCGCGATCCCCAAGGGCCTCAAGAGCACGTTCACCCGCATGGGCGAGCTCGACGTCCAGGTCGCCCGGAGCCTCGCCGAGCTCCTCCGTACGCAGGACCTCAAGATCGCGGAAGAGATCCGTGACGTCGACGACGACATCGACGAGCTGCACGTCAGCGTCTTCGAGAAGGTCCTCGGTGACTCCTGGAAGGGCGAGGCCACGGCCACGGTCGACGCGACCCTCGCCAGCCGCTACCACGAGCGTTTCGCCGACCACGCGGTCTCCGTCGCGAAGAAGGTCGTCTACCTCGCCACCGGCGACTGGGCCGGCGCCGACGACGTGGCCCCGACCCCGGTGGTCTGACGCCGCGAACGTCGAAGGGGGTGGATGCCAGTGGCATCCACCCCCTTCTCGTTGCGGTGGGCGTTACTTCTTGTTGCCCTGCGCGGCGACGGCGGCGGCACCGGCCGCGGCGGCCTCGGGGTCGAGGTACTCGCCCGGGCCGAGCGGCTTCATGTCGTCGTCGAGCTGGTAGACGAGCGGGATGCCGGTGGGGATGTTCAGCTCGGCGATGTCGGCGTCGCTGATGCCCTCGAGGTGCTTGACGAGGCCGCGCAGCGAGTTGCCGTGCGCCGTCACGAGAACGGTCTTGCCGGCCTGCAGGTCGGGGACGATGTCGCTGTGCCAGTACGGCAGCATGCGGTCGATGACGATCTTCAGCGACTCGGTGTCGGGCACCTCGCCGTCGATGCCGACGTAGCGCGGGTCGCCGACCTGGCTGTACTGGTCGTCGGCGGGCAGCGGCGGCGGCGGAACGTCGAACGAGCGGCGCCACAGCATGAACTGCTCGTTGCCGAACTCCTCGAGCGTCTGCGCCTTGTCCTTGCCCTGGAGGGCGCCGTAGTGGCGCTCGTTCAGGCGCCACGAGCGCTGGACGGGGATCCACAGGCGGTCCGCCGCGTCGAGGGCGATGTTGGCCGTCTGGATCGCGCGGCTGAGGACCGAGGTGTGCAGGACGTCGGGCAGCACGCCCGACTCCTTCAGGAGCTCGCCGCCGCGCTGGGCCTCGGCCTTCCCCTGGTCGGTCAGCCGGACGTCGACCCAGCCGGTGAACTGGTTGGTCTTGTTCCACTCGCTCTGCCCGTGGCGGAGGAGGATCAGCGTGTGAGGCATGTCTCCATGCTAGCGACGCCGACGAGTCTCCTCCGGGCCGCGCCTGGCATCATGTCGGAGTGACTCCCTCCCCCGTCGGCCGCCCCACGCGCGGCACGACCGGAGTCAACCGCCTGCGACGAGTCGACCGCTGGATCGCGCGGCATCCGGTGCTCCGACGGGCCGCGGATCCGCTCGTCGTCGACCTCGGATTCGGGGCGAGCGCCGTGACCCCGCTCGAACTGCACGCACGGGTGACGAGGGTCCGGCCGGATGCCACGGTCCTCGGTCTCGAGATCGATCCCGACCGCGTCGCGCGGGCGCGCGCGCAGGCGGAGGGAGTCGAGGGCGTGAGCTTCGCGCGGGGCGGCTTCGAGGTGCCGACACCCGACGGCCGGCGCCCCGCGATCATCCGCGCGATGAACGTGCTGCGGCAGTACGACGAGGCGGACGTCGCGGACGCCTGGGCGCGCATGTGCGCACGGCTCGCGCCCGACGGCATCCTGGTCGAGGGGACGTGCGACGAGATCGGCCGCGTCGTGACGTGGGTGGAGGTGGGGGCGGATGCCGTCCCCCGGAGCCTCACCGTCTCGTTGCGGCTCGCCGAGCTCGACGACCCCGCGATCCTGGCCGAGCGCCTGCCGAAGGCTCTCATCCACCGGAACGTCCCCGGCGAGCGCGTGCACGACTACGTCGCGGCGCTGCAGCGCGAGTGGAACCGCGCCGCCTCCGTCGCCCCGTTCGGTCCCGTGCACCGCTGGCGCACGGCGATCGAGGCGCTGGCCGCGGATGGTTGGCCGGTGCGGGGACGGTCGCGCTGGAGACTGGGCGAGGTCGGCGTGGACTGGGACGCCGTCGCCCCGGCGTGAGTCAGACCCGCGGAAGCAGTGCTTGGGCCTCGGCGAACGGCATCCCGGTCGCCACGAGCAGATCGACCGTCAGCGGGCGCAGGGCCGCGACGAGGTTGAGCTCTCCGATGTTGCCGTCGGGCAGGATCTGAGCCGGATCGAGCCGCATCGCAAGGGCCGCGAGGGTGGCGCGGGCGGCCGGTTCGACCGAGACGTCGTCGAGCGCGTCGCGGACGAGGCCGGCACCGCGCTCGATCTCGCCGAGCAGGTCCGCCGGCACCGCGCGTGGCTGCCCGTCGGCGCACAGGTAGGCGGCACGGCGGGCGACGACACGGAGGTTGCGGGTGGCGAGGTCCATCGCCGCCCGCACGCGCGCATGGCGCTCGAGCTCGGTGCGTTGGCGGCGCAGGAACGGCGAGATGCGCGCGACCTCCTGTCCCGACTCGAGCGATCCGCTCCACGCATCGACGTAGGTCTGCAACGCTCGCGCACGCTCGAGCCCTCGCTCGGCACGGGCACGGTCGCCGCGCCGGAGCGCCCGCACGATCGTCGCGGTCGCGACGTCGAACGCGTCGAAGAGCTCATCGGCATCCCGGAGCTCGGTGCGCCGGAGCGTCCGCGGGATGAGCGCCGTGACGAGCAGGGCCGCCGCTCCCCCGACCGCGCCGTCGATGAGGCGGACGAACGGCGCGCCGGTCACCAGCACCAGCGCGATGAGCGACTGCACCACGGCCGACAGCGCGAACCCGGGCTGCGGCGAGAGGAAGCGCGCCACCACGAGAGTCACGAACATCGCCACCGCGATCTGCCACCACCCCGCGCCCGCGACCAGGAGCACGAGTTCCGCCAGGAGGATGCCGACGAGCATTCCCGCCACGGTCTCGGCCACGCGCCACGGACGGGCATCCCGCACCAGCCCGAGGCTCGACACCGTCACGGTCGCGGCGAGGAGCGGCACGGTATGTCCGAGCACGAAATGCGCGAACGCGAACGCCACGGTCGCGGCGACGACGATCTGCACGATCGCGGGAATCGACTCGCGGACCCGCCCCCACCGGCGCCGCAGGGTCGTGCGCACGCGCGAGTGCGGCACGACGACGCCGAGCGTCGTCGAGGACTCCTCGGCGGTCATTTCGCGGCGGTCATTCCGCGGCGCGGCGGCGCCCGAGGCGCGGCAACCGGGGAACGCCGGCGGTCGCGCCCGCGTCGGAGGGGACGACCGCCTCCACCGCCGCGGCGATGGGACCGTCCGCGGTGTCGACCACGTACGTCACGTCGGCCGGAGCCGTGCGCTTGACGAGGGCGAGGGCGATCGGGCCCTCCTCGAAGTGCACGGCGACCGAGGTCACGGCGCCGATGGCGTCGTCGCCGACGCGCACGACGTCACCGCGTGCGGGCAGCACACTGTCGCTGCCGTCGAGCTGCAGTGCGACCACGCGACGCGGCGGGTGGCCGAGGTTGTGCACCTTGGCGACCGTCTCCTGGCCGCGGTAGCAGCCCTTCGACAGGTGCACGGCGGTGCGGAGCCAGTCCATCTCGTGCGGCAGCAGGCGCTCGTCGGCGTCCGCGGCGACGCGCGGGCGCCAGGCCGCGACGCGCAGCGCCTCGACGGCCTCGCGCCCCGCGAGCATGACCTCGCCGGCCACGGCCGCGGCGACGATGCGGTCGAACTCGGTGGCATCCACGACCGCTTCGGCCCAGTCACGCTCGGCACCGGGGTGATCCTCGACGCGGGCGTAGGCCCAGCCGCCGGGAGAGACCTCGGGCCACGGGTCGACCCACACGACGGGGACACCCGCGGGGGCCAGCGCGCTCAGCCCCGCGACCGCGGCCCGGGTGCCGCCGACGACGAAGACCTCGTCGGACCGGTCGCGCACCTCGACGCGCAGACGGAAGCGCATGCGCCCGAGCCAGGCCGCGAGCGGCTCGGCGTCGGCGGCATCCACGATCAGCCAGGCGGTCTCACCGTCGTCGATCACCGACGCCGCGTGCTCGACGCGACCGTTCGGGTCGAGGATGAGCATCTCGGTCGACACGCCCGCGGGAAGATGCGTGAGCGCCTGCGACGACAGCGAGTCGAGCCAGCTCAGCCGGTCGGGACCGCCGACCGACAGCACGCGGCGATCGCCCAGGGGCGCCAGCGCGGAACCGGATGCCAGCCGACGCTGCTCCGCGAGGGGCGAGCCGACGTGGCGGAGACCCGCGTCGTCGACGACGGCCCCGGGAACCTCGGTGAGAGACGCCATCACTCGGCCCGTGCCAGTCGCGCCGAGGCGTGGGACGCGAGCTCGCGACCGAACGCCGCGATGTCCCACGCCCACAGCAGATGGTCGTCGACGAGTCCGTAGATGCGGGTAGCGGAGGCGTAGGGCTTGGCGCCCGCTGTGCGGACGACGGCGTCGCTCGCCAGGTCGATCCGCGGACCGCGGACCTGACCGAGGTACAGCTCGAGCACGCCGTTGGAGTGGGCCAGGCTCACCTCGAGCGGGAAGCCGCCCTCGGCGGTACGGAGCGTCTCGACGTCGTCGGCGGTGCGCGGCGGGGCGGCTTCGGTGGGCGGGAGCAGCGCGGGACCGGCATCCGCGTCGGTGGCCGGACGGGGAACGCGCCAGTACCCGGTCTCGGACACGAGCGGACGGCGGTCGTCGCCGTCGAGGAGCCAGGCCCGCGCCGAGTAGTTCAGGAAGTCGCCGCCGTCATGGCTGAAGCTCACGCTGTGCGCGAACTCGCCCGAGAACGTGCGGCCGTCGGCCTCGTAGTCGATGACGCCGGTGCCCTCCCACACGCCGATCAGCCACGAGAGCGGGACGAGGTCGGCGGGGAGGTCGGTCGGAATCTCGATCACGACGGCGCTCGTCAGCGCTGGCCGCGGTAGAGGTTCCAGATGACGGTGCCGGAGACGAAGGCGATCGCCAGCGAGGCGAGACCGAGAAGTCCCACGAAGAAGAGTTCGAGCGCGAGGAGGTCCATGGCCCAACTCTACCGGGGAACGATGGATGCCAGCCCGAACCCGGCCGTCACGACACCGAGCACCACGAGCGCCCCCAGCACACTCGCCGCGACCCGCTGGATGAACGCCTGCGAGCGGCCGTACCAGAGCTGCACGGCGAAGGCCGCGATGACGCAGCCGCCGAGCGCGACCGTGATCCACTGCGCGCGCCAGTCGGCCGGGATGAAGAGTCCGATCGCGAGCCCGGCCACGAGCGCGAGGACCCAGACCGCGACGATGCCGCCGTACGTGCGGCGCGGCGCGAGGTCGGGGGTCGACATGCCCTCCATCATCGCGCACACCGCCGCCATCGTGCGCACACGATGGCCGGGGCGCGTCGCGCCGGAGCGGTCCCGCCGAGGGCGTGACGGCACGACGGAGCGGCACCCCCCTAAGATGGGCGGGTGCGGCAGGCCCGCACTGGGAGGTCCGTTTGGCTCAGCTGCTCGTTCTCAGCTCCGCCCCCGGCGGTAGCGCGGTGCTGCCTGCGCTCGAATTGCTGAGCCACCGCGTCCGGCAGATTCCCGCCGAACCGGCGCAGCTGGTCAATGCCCCGAGTGCGGATGTCGTCTTCGTCGACGCGCGCGTCGACCTCGTCGGCGCGAAGTCGCTGTGCAAGATCCTCACGACCACCGGCATGGAAGCGCCGCTCGTCCTGGTGGTCACCGAGGGCGGTCTCACCGCGGTCTCGACCGACTGGGGAGTCGACGACGTCGTCCTCGTCGGCGCGGGCCCCGCCGAGATCGACGCCCGCATCCGCCTCGCGGTGGGGCGCCGCAGCGCCGAGCAGGTGTCGTCGCGCATCTCGACCTCGGGCATCACGATCGACGAGTCCTCGTACTCTGCGAAGGTGCACGGGAAGCCGCTCGACCTGACCTACAAGGAGTTCCAGCTCCTCCACTTCTTCGCCACCCACCCGTCGCGCGTCTTCACGCGCGAGCAGCTGCTCAGCGAGGTGTGGGGATACGACTACTTCGGCGGTACGCGCACGGTCGACGTGCACGTGCGACGCCTCCGCGCGAAGCTCGGCGACCTCGAGCAGCTCATCGGCACGGTGCGCAACGTCGGCTACCGCTTCAACGTGTACGAGGACGATCAGCCGCCCGTCCCGGCGACGCCCGCCTGAGCCCCGCCACGCAACCGTTCACGCGTACGTCATCGACCCCTGCAATGATGAGGGAATGATCGAACACGACGTGCTGGACGCGGGCCTGGGCGACGCGGATGACGACGACTTCGATGAAGCGATCGAGGCCGCCGACGAGCAGTTGCCCGACAATCGCTACCTCGATCGTGAGATCAGTTGGCTGGCGTTCAATCAGCGCGTGCTGGAACTCGCCGAGGACCCCACGGTGCCGATTCTCGAACGGGCCAACTTCCTCGCGATCTTCGCCAGCAACCTCGACGAATTCTTCATGGTGCGGGTCGCGGGCCTGAAGCGTCGCATCATGACGGGTCTCGCGGTCCCCACGAACGTCGGCCGCGCCCCGCAGGACGTCCTGGCGGACATCTCTGCCGAAGCCCACCGTCTCCAGCTCCGGCATGCCGCCGTCTGGACCGACCAGGTGCGCCCCGCCCTCGCCGAGGCGGGTATCGAGGTCGTCTCGTGGGATTCGCTCGACGAGGACTCCGCCTCGCGGCTGACCGAGTACTTCCAGCGCAACGTCTTCCCCGTGCTGATGCCGCTCGCCGTCGACCCGGCCCACCCGTTCCCCTACATCTCCGGCCTGTCGCTCAACCTCGCGATCCGCATCCGCAACGCGCGGACCGGGCGCCAGGAATTCGCGCGTCTGAAGGTGCCCCCGATGCTGCCGCGATTCGTCGAGGTGCCCGGCGACGGCCCCGGTGTGCGCTACCTCCCCCTCGAAGAACTGATCTCCAACCACCTCGGCGACCTGTTCCCGGGAATGGAGGTGCTCGACCACCACGCCTTCCGCCTCACCCGCAACGAGGACATGACGATCGAGGAGGACGAGACCGAGAACCTCATCCAGGCGCTCGAGGCCGAACTGCTGCGGCGCCGATTCGGACCGCCCATCCGCCTCGAGATCACCGAGGACATGGATGACGTGACCCGGGCTCTGCTGCTGAGCGAACTCGACATCACCGAGCAGGAGGTCTACCGGCTGCCCGGCGCCCTCGACCTGCGCGGACTGTTCGACCTGTCGCGCATCGACCGCCCCGACCTGCACTACCCGCCGCACGTTCCGAAGACGGCGCTGGCCTTCCAGCCGCCGGAGCAGAACGGTCGCGCCGACATCTTCGGCGCGATCCGCAAGGGCGACGTCCTCGTGCACCATCCGTACGAGTCGTTCGCGACCAGCGTCCAGGCCTTCCTCGAGCAGGCCGCGAAGGACCCCCACGTCCTCGCGATCAAGCAGACGCTCTACCGCACGTCGGGTGACAGCCCGATCGTGCAGGCGCTGATCGATGCCGCCGAGGCCGGCAAGCAGGTGCTTGCGCTCGTCGAGGTGAAGGCCCGCTTCGACGAGGCGAACAACATCGTGTGGGCGCGGAAGCTCGAGAAGGCCGGTGTGCACGTCGTGTACGGCCTCGTCGGACTCAAGACGCACTGCAAGCTCGCGCTCGTGATCCGCGAGGAGGAGGGGCACCTCCGCCACTACAGCCACGTCGGCACGGGCAACTACAACCCCAAGACCAGCCGCATCTACGAGGACTTCGGTCTCTTCACCGTCGACGACCAGGTCGGCCGCGACCTCACGCGCCTGTTCAACGAGCTGAGCGGCTACGCGATCGAGAAGAAGTTCAAGCGTCTCCTCGTCGCTCCCCTTCACCTGCGGAAGGGCCTGATCCGCCACATCGAACGCGAGCGGGCCAACGCGCTCGCGGGCAAGCCTTCGGGTGTGCGCATCAAGGTCAACTCGATGGTCGACGAACAGATCATCGACGCGCTTTACCGCGCAAGCCAGGCCGGCGTGCCCGTCGAGGTCTGGGTACGCGGGATCTGCTCGCTCAAGCCCGGCGTCGAGGGCATGAGCGAGAACATCCGGGTCCGGTCGATCCTCGGCCGCTACCTCGAGCACTCGCGCATCTTCACGTTCGTCAACGACGGCGACCCGCAGATCTTCATCGGCAGCGCCGACATGATGCATCGCAACCTGGACCGTCGTGTCGAAGCGCTCGTCCGCGTGGTCGACCCGAAGCAGATCCAGGAGCTTTCCGACCTGTTCGACCTCGCGATGGACGGCGGCACGAGCTCGTGGCACCTCGGTCCCGAGGGCGAGTGGGTCCGGCACAGCGTGGATGCCGAGGGCGCCCCGCTGATCGACCTGCAGGAGCACACGATGGCGCAGGTGCAGCGCAAGCGCCGATCGCGGGCGGTCCGGTGACGGAAACGGCCGTCTACGCCGCCGGCGGCGTGGTCTGGCGCATGGTCGACGGCAAGTACAAGGTGCTCCTGATCCATCGCACCAAGTACCGCGACGTCACGCTGCCCAAGGGCAAGGTCGATCCCGGTGAGACCCTCGCCGAGACCGCCGTGCGGGAGATCCGCGAGGAGACCGGCATCCGGGTCTCCCTGGGTGTCCCCGTGGGCGTTTCCCGGTATCGGATGCCGAACTCGCGCACGAAGATCGTCCACTACTGGGCCGCCGAGGCGACGGACGCGGCCCTGCGGATCTCGACGTTCGTGCCGAACAAGGAGATCGCGGCGATCGAATGGGTCGGGCTGAAAAAGGCGCGCAAGCACCTCAGCTACCCGGTCGACATCGAGATCCTCGACGAGTTCGTGCGTCTGGTCGACGAGCACGCGCTCCCGACCTTCCCGATCATCGCGCTCCGCCATGCGAAGGCCCGCGCCCGAGACGAGTGGGACGGTACGGACACGGCCCGCCCGCTGACACCGCGCGGCCGGAAGCAGGCGAACGCCATCGTGGGACCGCTGCTGGCCTTCGGGGTTCGCCGGATCGTGTCGAGCCCCGCGGAACGCTGCGTGCGTACCGTCGTCCCGCTGTCGGCGGCGCTCGCTCAGCGCGTCCAGCTCACCGAAGCGATCAGCCAGGACGCGTGGGAAGAGGGACGCGGCGACGCGCGGACGGTCGTCGGTGAGCGCGTGCGCGCCCGCAAGCCGGTCGTGGTCGTGAGCCACGGCCCCGTGCTGCCCGACATCATGCACGAGCTGGCCCTCGCCACCGGAACCATGCGCGGTTCGTACCTCGGCAGCTCGTCGGCGCTCGAGCCCGCGGCGTTCTCCGTCGCGCACATCCCGGTGGCGCACCCCGGGTCGGGCATCGTCGCGATCGAAACGCACGAGCCGCAGGTGTGACGCTCCCGTCCGACGTCCGCCTCGCCTGGCGGCGGGTGCCGGCGGGTCTCGCGCGCCGCACGGTGTCGCGGGCGCTGCTCGCCGAGCTGCTCCCCGGCGCGGAGTTCGTCTCGCGCTGCCCGGCCTGCGGCGGCGACCACGGCCGCATCCGCGTGGTCGGGATGGATGCCTCGGCCTCGGTGTCCTATGCCGCGGGGTGGGCGTTCGCGCTGGCGGTGCCCGGGCGGATGCGCGTCGGACTGGATGCCGTCCCGGCCGACACCGACGGTCTGGACCGCGTGCTGTCGGGAGGCGATGCGCGCGCGTGGGCCCGGGTCGAGGCCGTCCTCAAGGCCGACGGCCGCGGGCTGGCGGTCGATCCGGCGCGAGTGCACGTGACGGATCCGTTCGCGCCCGGGTCCGACTGGAGCGCGCGGATCGACGACGGCACTCCGGTTGCGGGCTGGGACGTCGCCGGTCCGCCCGGCACCGTCGTGGCGGTGGCCGCGGACCCCGCGCCCCCTCTCTGACCCGCACAAACTCAGCGATCCGCACAGCCTCAGCCACCCGGCATCCCTCCCGACTCACCGAACGCGAATCGCTGACCCTGCGCCGTGGCGCCGCGCTCCGCGCACAACCTCGGCGATCCGCACAACCTCAGCCACCCGGCATCCCTCCCGACTCACCGAACGCGAATCACTGACCCTGCGCAGGAGCACCGTGCGCAGCGCGCAACCTCAGCGATCCGCACAAACTCAGCGATCCGCACGACCTCAGCCACCCGGCATCCCTCCCGACTCACCGAAGGCGAATCGCCGATGTACTGCGGCGGCGGGCTCAGGGCAGTGCGGGCAGCTCGTGCCGGTCGATCCACGCCGACAACAGCTCGGCGGCATCCGTGCCCCCGGCCGCGAGGACCGCCGCACGGAAGTCGCCGGTGGATGCCAGGGAGTGGCGGTTCTCGGCCGTCCAGCGACGGAGCAGGTCGAAGAACGCCGCGTCGCCGACGACGCGCCGCAGCGCGTGGAGCGCGAGCGCGCCGCGCTTGTAGACCCGGTCGTCGAACATGTCGTCGGGCCCGGGGTCGGTGAGGAGGAGGTCCTGCGGCTTCGCGGCGAGCCGCGCGTAGTGGCCGCGCGCGCAGTCGTCGGCGGAGCGGCCGCCCGAGGCCTCGGACCACAGCCACTCCGCGTAGCAGGCGAAGCCCTCGTTGAGCCAGATGTCGCTCCAGTGCGCGATGCCGACGCTGTTGCCGAACCACTGGTGCGCGAGCTCGTGCGCGATGAGTCGCTGGGCCGCGGGGACGAGGTGGTTCATGCCGAACACGGCGAGCCCCTGCGCCTCCAACGGGATCTCGAGCTCGTCGGCCGTGACCACGAGGGAGCAGACCTCCTGCGGGTAGGGCCCGAAGAGGCCGTCGAAGACCCGGAGCATCTCGGGGACGGCGGCGAAGGCGCGATCCGCCGCGGCGGCGAGCGCCGGCGGCGCGGTGACGGTCACGGCCGGAACCACCCCGGCGCCGGAACCGGCGAGCGTCCGCGTGCGGTACGGCCCGACGTGCACGGCCGCGAGGTAGGTGGCGGTCGGGACCGAGGACGTGAAGGTCGTCGTCACGCGCCCGCCGCGGCGGCTCTCGGGGCCGGGCACGCCGGTGGCCGCGACCGCGTAGCCGTCGTCGACGGTGATCCGCATCGTCATCCGCGCGCGATCGTCGGGGCGGTCGTTGCACGGGAACCAGGTCGGCGCCCCGATCGGCTGACCGGCGACGAGAGCGCCGTCGGTGAGCTCCTCCCACCCGACCGCGCCCCACCGCGACCGGCGGGGGGCGGGAGCTCCGGCGTAGGCCACCTCGACCTCGAACGCCTCTCCGGCCGTGATCGGTCGCGGCGCGGCGACGCGCAGCTTGCCCGCTGCGGCGGAGAACCGCGCCGGCGCCCCGCCGATGCGGGCGCGCGTGGCACGGAGCCCCACGAGATCGAGGACCACCGTCGTCAGCTCGGTGTGGGCGACCGCGGAGATGACCGCCGTCCCCTCGAGCCGGTTCGTGCGCACGCGGTAGCCGAGTGTCAGGTCGTACGCCTCGACGCGGTAACCGCCGTCACCGCTCTGCGGGGCGTACGGGTCGGGCCCGCTCACGTGGTCGACTGGTAGGCGCGGACCTTCACGGCGCGCCAGGGTCCGATGGGGTTGCCGCTCCACCGCGAGCCGACCGGGACGGTCTCGCCCCGCATGACCAGCGACGCGGGACCGACGGTCGCGTGCGCCCCGAGGATCGATGCGGGGAGCACCACGCTGTGCGGCCCGAGGGTCGCACCCGTTTCCAGCTCGACGGTGTCCATACTCATGATTCGATCATGGAAGAGGTGGGTCTGGACGACGCACCCGCGGTTGACCGTCGATGCGTCGCCGAGAGTGACCAGATCAGGCTCCGGCAGCCAGTAGCTCTCGCACCACACGCCGCGGCCGATCCGGGCGCCGAGGCTCCGCAACCACATCGCGAGCGCGGGCGTTCCGGCGGCGGAGCGCGCGAACCACGGCGCCGCGACCATCTCGGTGAACGTGTCCGACACCTCGGTGCGCCACACGAAGCTCGACCATAGCGGCTGCTCCCCCGCGCGGATGACGCCGACGATCGCCCACTTCGCGAGGGTCGAGACGGCCGCGGCGATCGCGCCCGCCGCGAGCAGCACGAGGCCCGACAGCAGCAGCGTCCACACCGGGCCGATGGCATCCCAGAGTCCCGCGAGGGTGAAGATCACCCCGAGTCCGATCGCGCACGTCACGACGACCGGCACGAAGCGGCACAGCTCCCACAGCGTGCGCGCGAGGCGCAGGGCCGGGGTGGGGCGGTACGTGCGCGATTCGTCACCCTCGGCCGACAGACGTCGCAGACGCACCGCGGGCGAGCCGAGCCACGACGACCCGGGCTTCGCCTTGAGCGGCGCGGCGGACAGCACCGCGACCAGGCCGTCGCGCGGCACGCGGTGTCCGGGAGCGGCCATGCCGGAGTTCCCGAGGAACGCCCGCTTGCCGATCCGCACCGACCCGACGCGCAGCCAGCCCGCACGCAGCTCGTACGACGCGACCATCGTGTCGTCGGCGAGGAACGCCCCGTCCTCGATCCGCGTCATCGTCGGCAGGAGCAGGACCGTGGATGCCTCGACGTCATGGCCGACGTGAGCGCCCAGCATCCGCAGCCAGACGGGGGTGAACAGGCTCGAGTACAGGGGGAAGAGGATCGTGCGCGCGGAGTCGAGCAGCCGCTCGATCGTCCACGCCTGCCAGGCCACGCGGCTCCGAACCGGGAAGGTTCCCTCGACGAGCCCGACCGAGAACGCGCGGACGAGCAGGACGACGGATGCCGCGAACACCAGGCCCGTGGCCGCGACGCCGGGCACGAGCCAGGCGAACGCCGCCCCGGTCGCCGCCGCGAGCGAGTCCGCGCCGCTGATGCCACGGGCGACGACGAGCCCACCGACGGCGAACGACAGCAGCGGCAGCAGCGCCAGGAGCACCGCGGAGGCGGCATAGGCCCACAGCCAGCGCGTCGGCGCGGCCGGACGCTCCGCCGGCCAGCCTTTCGCGGTGCCCCCGACCCGGACCGCGGGAGACCCCGCCCAGGACTGGTCGGCCTTGACGCGGCCGAACACGGCCGAGCCGGGCGCGATCTCGGCGCGCCGGCCGATGCGCGTGCCCGGGGCGAGGGTCGAGCGCGCGCCGACCGTGGCCTCCGCGCCGATCCGCACTTCGCCGATGCGCACGAGGTCGCCGTCGATCCAGTAGCCCGTGAGATCGACCTCGGGTTCGATCGAGGCGCCGTCGCCGATGACGAGCATGCCGGTGACCGGGGGCAGGGCGTGCAGGTCGACGTTGCGGCCGATGCGCGCGCCGAGCGCGCGGGCGTAGTACGACACCCACGGGGCGCCGGCGAGGCCCACCGCGTCGACTTGGGCGGCGATCTGCTCGGCCAGCCACAGGCGCACGTGCACCGAGCCACCGCGCGGGTAGTCGCCCGGGCGGAGCCCCACGAGGAGCAGCCGCGCGGACACGACGGCGATCGCCATGCGGCCGAACGGTGTCGCGAAGACGAGCAGCCCGATGAGCAGCACCGGCCACGGAACGTCGGGCAGCACCTCGAAGCCCGGGACGAGCTGGAGGATCGCGGATGCCGTGAGCAGATACAGCAGCCAGCGCACGCCCGAGAGGATGAAGAGCGGGGCACCGAGGAGCGTCTGGACCCACTGCGTCGCCCGCGGGGTGGGCGTCGGCTTGTGGAAGGCCGCGGGAGTCTCGTCGCCGAGTTGCGGGCCGAGGGCCTTCGCCATCGCCCCGAGGCGCGGCACGTCGTAGATGTCGGCGACCGAGAACTCGGGAACGCGCGCACGGATACGCGAGACCAGTTGCGCCGCCGCGAGCGAGCCGCCGCCGAGGTCGAAGAAGTCGGCCTTGCGGTCGGTGACCGGGAGTCCGAGCACGGCCTGCCACTGCTCGGCGAGCCAGGCTTCGTCGGCGGAGAAGTCGGTCGCGGCGGGGGCGTCGACGCCGGGCAGCGGCCACGGCAGCGCGGCCCGGTCGACCTTGCCCGAGGTGCGGACGGGGAGTTCGTCGACGACGCCGAGCAGCGGGATCGTGGCGGCCGGCAGCCGCTCGGCGAGCGCCGCGCGTGCGGCGGAGCGATCCAGCTCGGCGCCGTCCTCCATGACGAGGTATCCCACGAGCACGGGCACGCCCGCCTCGGTCGTGCGCACCGCGACGGTCGCCGCATGCACCTGCGCGAGATCCTGCAGCGCGGACTCGACCTCGCCGAGCTCGATGCGTCGTCCGCCGACCTTCACCTGGTCGTCGGCGCGACCCTGGAAGACGAGCCCCTCCGGCTCGAAGCGCACGAGGTCGCCGGAGCGGTACGCCCGCTCCCACCCGAGGGTCGGCATGGGCGCGTACTTCTCGGCATCCTTCGCGGGATCCAGGTACCGGGCGAGGCCCACTCCCCCGATGATCAGTTCACCGACGTCACCCTCGGCCACCGGCTGCCCCTCGGCGTCGACCACGGCCAACGCCCAGCCGTCGAGCGGCAGGCCGATGCGGATGGGGAGGGTCCCGTCGAGAGGGGCGGCGCACGCGACGACCGTCGCCTCGGTGGGTCCGTAGGTGTTCCAGACCTCGCGGCCGTCGGCGACGAGCCGCGCGGCGAGCTCGGGCGGGCACGCCTCTCCGCCGAAGATCAGCAGGCGCACGTTCTCGATGGAGTCGGCCGGCCACATCGCGGCGAGGGTCGGCACGGTCGAGACGACCGAGATGCTCTGCCGAAGAAGCCAGGGGGCGAGATCCTCACCCGACCGCACGAGCGAGCGCGGAGCGGGCACGAGGCACGCGCCGTGTCCCCACGCGAGCCACATCTCTTCGCACGAGGCGTCGAACGCCACCGAGAGCCCCGCGAGCACACGATCACCGGGGCCGAGCGGATCGCCCTGCAGGAACAGGCGCCGCTCCGCCTCGACGAACGCCGCCGCGGAGCGGTGCGTCACGGCCACACCCTTGGGCACGCCGGTCGAGCCGGAGGTGAAGATGATCCACGCGTCGTCGTCGACGGTCGGCGGTGCCACGATGGGCACCGCGCTCGTGCTCGGGTGCGGCGCCTCCCCGTCGTAGAGGCGCACGAGGTCGTCGTCGCCCCCGACGAACTCGCCGTCGCCCGCGATGATGCCCTTCACCCCGGCCTCGCCGAACACCAGGCGGGCGCGCTCGTCGGGGTCGTCGGCATCCACCGGCACGTAGGCGGCCCCGGCCGCCATCACCGCGAGGATCGAGACGTACAGCTCCTTCGAGCCGGACGGCATGCGCACCCCGACCCGGTCGCCGCGGCGCACCCCCGCCGCGTGCAGGGCCGCCGCGGTTCGCCAGACGCGCGCGAGCAGCTCGCGGTAGCTGAGCGCACCCGACCCGTCGTCGATCGCGGAGGCCTCCGGATGCCGGGACGCCACGTCGGCGAGGATGTCGATGAGCGTGCGCGCCGGTGGGGCGAAGCTCGTGCGGTCGAGCAGCTCTTGGCCGGAAATCGCGGGGGTCGTCACGGGGATGAAGCGTACACAGGCCAGGAAAACACCCCGGATCGGCCCCGGAACGGCGGCACCGGTTCACCTTCCGTTCACCCGTGCAACGCACTCTCGTAAGAGTCGGTGTTTAGCGTTCCGGAGAACCCTGCACCGGGTTCGTGTCCCCGACATGCGAAGGATTCACACAGTGAAGCTCTCCCGACTCGCCCAGCTGGGCACCGTGGCCGCAGTGGCCTCTCTCGCCCTCGCCGGCTGCTCCTCCTCCAGCGGAGGCACCACCGAGTCCTCCCCGTCCGCCTCGTCCTCCGACGTCGCGTTCACGATCGACCCCAGCCTCGCCGGCACCATCACCGCCGGTGGCTCGAGCGCCCAGGCCAACGCGCAGGCTGCGTGGACCAGCGCCTACAACGCCACCGCCAAGGGCGTGACGATCAACTACGACAAGTCGCAGGGCTCCGGCGGCGGTGTCACCAACTTCCTGAGCGGCGCGTACGACTTCGCCGGCTCCGACTCGCCCCTCAACGCCGACCAGACCACGCAGTCCAAGGCGCTCTGCACCGACGGTGGCGTGAACATCCCGATCTACCTCGACGGTGTCGCGATCATCTTCAACATCCCCGGTGTGACCGAGCTCAAGCTCAGCGGCGAGACCATCGCGAAGATCTTCGCGCTGCAGATCACCGACTGGTCCGACCCGGCCATCACCAAGGACAACGGCACGGCTCTGGCCGCCGGCCCCATCACGACCGTCGCGCGTTCGGACGGCTCGGGCACCACGACCAACTTCACCAACTACCTCGCCGCGACGCAGTCGTCGGTCTGGACCTCGCCCGCGGGCAAGGACTGGCCGATCGAGGGCAACGTGTCGAAGCAGAAGGGTGGCTCGGGTGTCGTCGAGGCCGTCAAGGCCGGTTCGGGCACCATCGGCTACGCCGACCACTCCGCCATCGGCGACCTGAAGTCGGTCGCGATCATCCAGGACGGCACCGCGATCCCCTTCAGCCCCGAGGCCGTCACGGCGACCTTCGCGGCCGCGGCCGTCGACGCCGACAACGGCGTTCCCGGTGACCTGTCGAAGAAGTTCGACTACACCAAGCTCACCGCCGAGACGTACCCGATCCCGCTGGTCTCGTACGCCATCACCTGCACCGAGTTC
This sequence comes from Microbacterium sp. T32, assembly GCF_001619615.1. Classification (GTDB taxonomy): domain Bacteria; phylum Actinomycetota; class Actinomycetes; order Actinomycetales; family Microbacteriaceae; genus Microbacterium. The sequence goes on along the minus strand of NZ_LQQP01000002.1, from coordinate 154,371 downwards.
AAGGACACCAAGCAGGCCGAGCTCGTGAAGTCGTACCTCGGCTTCATCACCAGCTCGCTCGGCCAGCAGGTCGCCGCGAAGAACGCCGGTTCGGCGCCGCTGCCCGAGTCGGTCCTCGCGGACGCCGCGAAGACGCTCGTGGCGATCAAGTAAATATCTCTCGGATCCGAACCGGTCCGCACCTCGGTGCGGGCCGGTTCGGGCTGATCAGAAGCGTCGACGTCCGCGTCGACGCTTCCGCTGAGCCCGACCATCCTCAGAGAGAATCCCGACCCGAGGAGCACACCATGACCATTGCCGAGCGCGAGGTCAGCCGTGGCTGACACCGTCTCTGCTCCCCCGGCCGGGGGCCCATCGACCATCGTCGGCAAGCGCCGCGCCGGAGACACGGCGTTCCTCGGGCTGTCGATGACGGCGGCCGTCTCGATCATGATCATCCTCGCGGGCGTCGCGATCTTCCTGATCATCAAGGGCCTGCCCGCCATCACCGGCAACTGGACCGAGGGCGACCTCGCCGGCTACCAGAACGGGTCGTGGACGAACTTCTGGGAGTACGTCGGCCCGCTCCTGTGGGGCAGCATCTGGGCGGCGCTGATCGCCATGGTGCTCGGCACGCCGGTGGCCATCGGCATCGCGCTGTTCATCTCGCACTACGCGCCGCGCCGCATCGCCGGCGCCCTCGGCTACATCGTCGACCTGCTGGCCGCGGTGCCGTCGATCGTGTTCGGCCTGTGGGGCATCATCGTGATGCGCCCGCTGCTGATCCCGGTGGGCCAGTTCCTCAACGAGTACCTGGGGTGGATCCCCCTCTTCGAGGGTTCGCCCTCGAGCACCGGGTCGACGCTGCTCACGGGTTCGGTGGTGCTCGCCGTCATGATCCTCCCGATCGTCACCTCGATAACGCGCGAGATCTTCCTGCAGACCCCGCGTCTGCACGAGGAGGCCGCACTGGCGCTCGGCGCCACGCGGTGGGAGATGATCCGCCTGTCGGTCTTCCCCTACGCGCGCAGCGGCATGGTGTCCGCCACGCTCCTCGGCCTCGGCCGCGCGCTGGGTGAGACCATGGCGATCGCCCTCATCATCTCGCCGAGCCTCATCTACTCGGTGCTGATCCTCACCGACGGCTACAACTCGCAGACCATCGCCGCCAACATCGCGCTGAACTTCCCCATCGCCACCGACCTGCAGCGCTCGGCGCTCATCGGCACCGGTCTGATGCTGTTCGTGGTGTCCCTCGCGGTGAACATCCTCGCTCGCTACATCATCGGCGCGACCGGCCCCGGTGCGAAGGGTCGCAAGAAGGGGAAGCGCTCGTGACCACCATGAAGGCGTCGTCGCAGGTGTCGACGGCATCCTCTGCCCTCGCGCTGACCAGCGGTCAGCTCCCGCGCTTCATCGAGCCGATGGTGCTGATCGGCGTCGCGGTGATCGTCGCGGTCATCCAGTTCCTCGTGGGCGGGTTCAATCTGGCCGCGTGGCTGATCCTCACCGCCGTGCTGTACCTGATCGCGATCGGCGTCGGGTCGACGATCGTCGAGAGCCGCCGCAAGGCCGTCGATCGCGTCATCCGCGGTCTCGTGACCGCCGCGTTCCTCCTCGCGGTCGCCCCCCTCATCTCGACGCTGTGGACCGTGGTGTCCAAGGGCCTCGAGGTTGTGAACTGGAACTTCATCACGCAGACGGGCGGTAGCGCGTTCGATCCCGACACGCTGGCGGTCGTCGCGACACCCGGCGCTCTCCAGGCCATCGTCGGAACCCTCATCATCACCGGCATCGCCGCTCTTATCTCGGTGCCGATCGGTATCCTCGCGGCGGTCTACCTCGTCGAGTACGCGCTCCCGACAAACCCGCTGCGCCGGACGATCACCTTCCTCGTCGATGTCATGACGGGTATCCCCTCGATCGTCGCCGGTCTGTTCGCCTTCTCGCTGTTCGCCCTCATCGTCGGACCGAAGGCGTTCAGCGGGTTCTCGGCATCCATCGCCCTGTGCGTGCTGATGATCCCCATCGTCATCCGCTCCACCGAAGAGATGCTGCGTCTGGTGCCCGCGGATCTGCGCGAAGCGTCGCTCGCCCTCGGCGTGCCGCGATCGGCCACGATCGTGAAGGTCGTGCTGCGCACGGCGGCGAGCGGCATCATCACCGGTGTCGTGCTGGCCGTGGCTCGCGTCGTCGGTGAGACGGCGCCGATCTTCATCGCCGCGAGCTTCACCGACAACTTCAACTCCAACCCGTTCGACGGCCCGATGCAGACCCTCCCCGTCATGGCGTACACCGCGTACAGCTTCCCGGGGCAGGACATCGACGCTTCTCAGGCCCAGGCCTGGGGCGCGGCGTTCCTGCTGGTCGTGCTCGTCGTCATCTTCAACCTGATCGCCCGCATCGTGGCCTCGGTGTTCGCACCGAAGGCGCGCTGATCCCAGGAAGGCCCCCGTGTCCAAGCGCATCGAGGTCGAAGACCTCAACGTCTACTACAGCGACTTCCTCGCGGTCGAAGGCGTCTCGATCGACATCCAGCCCCGCACCGTCACGGCCTTCATCGGCCCGTCCGGCTGCGGGAAGTCCACGTTCCTCCGCACGCTGAACCGCATGCACGAGGTCATCCCCGGCGGACACGTCAAGGGACGTGTCCTCGTCGACGGCGACGACCTGTACGGTCCCGGTGTCGACCCGGTGCTGGTGCGCCGCCACGTCGGCATGGTGTTCCAGCGTCCGAACCCGTTCCCGACCATGTCGATCCGCGAGAACGTCCTGGCGGGCGCGAAGCTCAACAACAAGCGCCTCTCGAAGAGCGACGGCGACGCGCTCGTCGAGAAGTCGCTGCAGGGCGCGAACCTCTGGAACGAGGTCAAGGACCGTCTCGACAAGCCGGGCGGCGGCCTCTCCGGCGGTCAGCAGCAGCGTCTGTGCATCGCCCGCGCGATCGCCGTCTCGCCGGACGTCCTGCTCATGGACGAGCCCTGCTCGGCCCTCGACCCCATCTCGACGTTCGCGATCGAGGAGCTCATCTCGGAGCTGAAGAACCAGTACACGATCGTCATCGTCACGCACAACATGCAGCAGGCGTCGCGTGTGAGCGACAAGACGGCGTTCTTCAACATCGCCGGCACCGGCAAGCCCGGCAAGCTCATCGAGTACAACGACACCTCGACGATCTTCACGGCGCCCACCGTTCAGGCGACCGAGGACTACGTCTCGGGACGCTTCGGATAAGCACCGCTCCCTCGCGATGGCCCCGCTTCGGCGGGGCCATCGTCGTTTCCGGACTCAGTCGCGCGGCGAGAGCAGATACGCGTTCAGTTCGTCGGTGAGGGCGCGATCGACGGTCTTCGCCTCGCCGTCCACCGCCGCGATCGGGGCCGCGAGCCGGACGCTGGACAGCAACCACGCGGCATCCGCTCGCGAGAGGTCCGACGCGGGCACCGTCTCGTACGCGGTCTCGAAACCGCGTTGCTCGAGGTGGGCGAACAGGCTCCGCTGGGTGGTTCCGTGCAGGATGCCGGCGTTCGGGGTCGGCGTGACGAAGCGGTCGCCGAAGCGCAGGACCACGGATGCCGTGGGCGCCTCCAGCACGAAGCCGTCGCTGGTGACGAACACGGCGTCGTCGGCCCCACGCCGCTTGGCCTCGCGGATCGCGGCCATGTTCACCGCGTACGAGAGGGTCTTCGCGCCGAGGAGGAGCCACGGCGCGCGCGCCGGCACGTCGGAGGCATAGCCGCGGTCGAGCGTCGTGACGCGCACGCCCTCCGTACGCGCACGCGCGCTGTCGGGCGCGTCTGCGAGGGTGATCCACGCGGTCGGCGTCGGGCCGTGCTCCACGCCGCGGCTGAGGATGAGCTTCACGACGCTCTCCCCCGCCGGCGCCTCGGCGGCGACGCGGGCGATCGCGGCCCGCCACTGGTCGAGGTTCGGCGTCGGGAGCTCGCACAGGTCCGCGGAGTGCGCGAGGCGGGCGAGGTGGGGCTCGACCTCCTGAACGTGACCGTCGATCGCGCCGAGCGACTCGAAGATCCCGTCACCGCGCTGGGCGCTGAGGTCGCCGACGCGCAGCGCTGCGCCGCCGGGATCGATCACCGTGAAGGTGTCGGAGAAGTCGTTTCGCCGGATATCGGATGCCACGGGGTCGATCATGAGAGCGAAACGCCAAGCCATGCATCGACCCTATGCCCCCGTACCGACACGCCCGGTTCGCGTCAACCACCCCGCGCGAGGGAATGCCTCGGCGCCGCGCTTGTTACACTTTCATAGCCGGGCCGCAGTAACCCCGGGCTCCATCTTCTGCCGCTGCGAGCGGCCTTGCGCCGAGAGGCGTTCTGCGGCCCGGCACTTTTCTGCCCCGGCGGCGCGGCATCCATCGCCGAGTGTCCACGACACGCCGCTGGGCACTCCCGGCGCGGCGTGTCGTGGACACTCGCCTCGGATCAGGTCAGCGCATCGCGGCGCCACAGCGCGGCCGCGGCCGCGAGGTCGTCGGCGTAGGTCGAGAGGCGCAGCGCGCGCGTGGTGAGCGCCGTGGCGCGCTCCGACTCGGTGTTCTCGTAGTCGTCGGCGAGGTGCGTCGCACCAGACGCCTGGATGCGGCAGAAGGCCGCCGCCCGCTCCAGCGCGACGGCGAAATCGCCCTCGAACAGGCCGCGCAGGATCGTGTCGATGAGCTGCACCAGCTCCTCAGGACCCGCGGGAGCCGGGGCGCCGACGACCACCGGGTCGACGGTCGCCATCTCGGCGCGCCCGCGCTCGAACAGCAGCGCGGCGGTCGCGGCGTCGTCGTGGATCATGAGCTGCAGCAGGTACAACCGCCACAGCGCGCCCGGGAGCGACCGGGCGGGGGAACGGGACCACAGCTCGGCGATGTCGTCGATGCCGTGGTCGTCGGTGAACGCCACGAGACGCTCGACGACGTCGACGGACGGGTCGGCACGGACGCGTGACAGGAGGGCGTGGGCGGTGCTGTGCGCGACGCGCGACACCTCGGCGGGGTCCTCGGCGGCGAACAGTCGGTCGAACAGCTCAGCGGGGCGCCGGATGGGCTTGTGGAAATCGCGAGGGGAATCGCTCATCGTTCCAGGCTAGAGCGTGTCCCGCTCGGGCCGGGCCGGAGCGACGACCGTTCAGGCGGTGGCCACCGCGACGACGGGAGCCGAGCTGGGGGTGCCGTCCGGCGACCCGCCAGCGGGTTCCACCGTCACGGCGATCACGTCACCGGAGTGGAACTGCCCCTGCAGCACAGCGGTCGCCTTGCCCGTGGCATCCGTCGAGAAGATCCCTGCCGCGATGGGCGTGTCGTCACGGACGAACCAGAGCTCGTAGGTCCGGTCCGTCGGGAGGGCGGGCATGCCATCGGTCACGAGCACGCTCTGACCCGTGGATGCCGACCAGTGCGCCGTCACGACGCCGCCGTCGGGCATGGTCGTGGAGGCCGACTGCGCGTCGGGAGCGGACGTGATCTGCTCGAGAGCGACGACGGATGCCGGCCGAGTGAGCTGCTGACTGATCGTCACGGCACCGAAGCCGAGCACGAGCACGGCCACGAGGGACGCGGCGAGGGTGAACCAGCGACGGAGGCCCCAGCCGGACCCGGCGACGACCGCGGGCTTCGCGTCGCTCACGACCTCGACCGGGGCGGGGCCGGCGGCCGCGTAATCCTCCGTGTCGCCTGAGTTCTGCTGCGGCTCGACGGGGATCTGCGGGAGGTCGGTGATGCGCGCCAGCAGGGAGGCTCGGATGGATGCCGGCGGCTCGACGGGCGCGATCGTGTCGCTGATCGCGGCGACGGCGTCAGCGGCATCCTGGACGTGGGAGGACCAGTGCGGATTGCCCGCCAGAGCCTCCTGGTATGCGCGTTCGTCTGCATCGGAAAGCGCATTCAGCGCGTGACCGGCAGCGAGGTCGGCGAAATCCCTCTCGTTCACTTGTCCACCCCCATCTCCGTTCTCAAGCGCGACAGGCCGTCGCGCATCCTGGTCTTGACCGTACCGAGCGGCGCTCCGACGAGCGTAGCGATTTCACTTTGGCTGTACCCACCGAAGTAGGCCAGCGAGAGCGCTTCTTTCTGCGCGTCGGGCAACGTCGCGAGTGCGTCCACGACGCGCCGCCCTTCGATCTTGAGTTCTACGTTCTCTGAGACATCGTCGTACGCGACGTCGATATTCCGGAAGCCCGCGCGCACGTCACGATCGACGCTCGACTGCGATGACCGCACGCGGTCCACCGCTCGTCGGTGTGCGATCGTGAGGACCCACGACCTTCCCTGACCTTTGTTCGGAGTGAAGCGCGCGGCGGATTGCCAGATCTCCAGGAAGACCTCCTGCAGCACTTCCTCGCTCTGCGACCGGTCGACGAGCACCCGCAGGATGAGACCGAACGCGCGAGCCGACAGGGTGTCGTACAGCTCGGCGAAGGCGTTCCGATCGCCGGCGGCGATTTTCTGCAGCAATTCTCCGACGTGGTCGACGTGGTCCGCCCCGTCCTCGGGGAGAGAGAAACCGTCGATCACCATGAATCCCAGCATGCCGTACCGCCCCGGGACTTCCCTCCCCCGTGCGCGCGTGGCGCAAGAGCGCTACGGAAACGTGATCCTGATCGTCGGTCGATGGCCGGGACGTCGGGTCGATGGCATCCAGGAAAACATTCTCAAGAATATTTTCGGCCCTCTGAACTGGTCTTTTCCCGGCTGGCGGGCACCGATTCGCAAAAATCCGCAATCCGAACGCGAGGGGGTCCCGAAGACCCTGTGTACGCCGCAACACGGCGAACCGCCCCCCGCACCGGGGTGTCCTTACGGGTCGCAGCCGCGGTCCGAACGATTTCGGAGGAATGTCATGCTGAAGAACAAGAAGCCTGTCGTCGCCGGTCTCGCCCTCGTGCTGGGTTCGGCCTTCGCTCTCACCGCATGTTCGGGTGGCTCCACCACCGCCGGCGGCACCACCGAGGAGTCCTCGGCTGCTCCCTCGATGGCCGCGTCCCCCTCGGCCTCGTCGAACACGATGGACCCGGCCGCCAACCTCGTGGGCCCCGGTTGCGCCGACTACGCCGCCGCCGTCCCGTCGGGCGCCGGTTCGGTCGAGGGCATGGCCGCCGACCCCGTGGCCGTCGCCGCGTCGAACAACCCGCTGCTCAAGACCCTGACCGCTGCGGTCAGCGGCCAGCTGAACCCCGACGTCAACCTCGTCGACACGCTCAACGGCGGCGAGTTCACGGTCTTCGCTCCGGTCGACGACGCCTTCGGCAAGATCGACCCCGCCGTCATCGACTCGCTGAAGACCGACTCGGCCACGCTGACCAAGATCCTCACGTACCACGTGGTCCCCGGCCAGATCACCCCCGACGAGATCGACGGCACGCACGCCACGGTCGAGGGCCAGGACGTCACCGTCTCCGGCTCGGGCGACTCGATCAAGGTCAACGACGCCAACGTCATCTGCGGTGGCGTTCAGACCGCCAACGCGACCGTGTACCTCATCGACTCGGTGCTGATGCCCCCGGCCATGTGATCTCACATGTCCGGACCGATCACTGACGGATCGGACCTGACGGCGAGCGCCGGACCCCAGGCGAGGGGGTCCGGCGCTCGCTCTTTTGTGCGTTCAGGCGCGGCTGTTCCACGCGGCCGTTGGTGGCCCCGGGGCGACAGACGTGGACCCGGGGCCACGCGCGGGCGCGGACACCCCGCGACCGCCGGTAGGGTGGATGCCACGGGCCTCTAGCTCAGTCGGTAGAGCATCGGACTTTTAATCCGCGGGTCGAGGGTTCGAGCCCCTCGGGGCCCACGACACGGAAACCTCGTCGAGATCACTGGCGTTCCCGCGGCCTTCAGGCCGCTACCCAGCCGACGTCCGAAGGACATAGCGGTCTGGGACGGTGAGCGTGTGGAAATAGTGGACGAAGACCTCGCCCGCCTCGTCCGCCCTGAACACCTCGTCCGGGAACACGACGGCGCGGCCCGTCCCCCCGAAGAACTCGATTGCCACCGCCGGCTTTCTCTTGCGGCGGCCGCCGCGCCCGACGACATAAAGGCGTTCCACGCCGTCCTCATCCACGCGTCGCCACTCGACGGTCATCGCCTCCGCGCTTCCGGCTGCCTGCAGGAACACGCTCGGCAGGCTTTCACGCGTCACGTCCCACACGCTTTGACCGTCGGTCAGCTTCGAAAGAGCGAACGTCGAACGACCCGGTTCCCCGACCAGAGAGAGCATGCGGCGCAGGTTGTCCTCGTAGGACCGCGGACTGTTGGGGAGGTTGGCAAACGAGGCACCGTTAACCTCATAGACGAACGTGGGGTTAGGGCTTGTCATGGCACTCGCTTCAGATGGACGCTGGTAACGCTCATGATCTTGCCGTCGCAGCTCTCAGAAGCGCAGTACCAGACCAACGCCAACAGCGAAGCAGATGAGCCCGCCCGCACCAGAAGCGATCGAGAAGACCTTGGCATCCGACGGTGTCGTGATCGGCACCGGCTCGCGCGAGAAGGTGAAGAACGTGGGCGGAAGCGAGAGGCGATGCGTGAAGCGGAAGCAAAGCCACGCGAGCAGGGAGTCGACCGCGCCCAGGACGAAGCCGAGCGTCGCTGCCGCCGTCGCGATCGACGCCGCTCCCCTCCCCCCTCCGTACAGGCCGAGAAATGCCAAGACGGCCTGGACGAAGAAGATCGCCGACATTGCCAGAACACCCAACGCCACGATGAGGAATCTCTTGCCGTCGGGAGTCCTGTCGAGGTCGAGCTTGCTCGCAAACGGCACACCCTGGATCTCACGAAATTGACCGATCGTCTCGGAGTCCAGGAATACACGAGCCGCGTATATCGCCGCCGCCAAGACCAGCAGAGATGCTCCTGCCAGACAGAAGACAAAGCCAGCCAAGTTACTCAACGGTTCCGCCCATGAGCTCGATAATGTCCGGCCACCCTCGCTCTCCAACCTGCCCGAACACCCCAGGGGCTGCAACGGCGCGAACTCGGTGCCCACACCCTATCCGGCCCCACCCCTCCTGATTTCCTAGAGGCTGCTCCTCTCCCCAACAGGTCAGCGAACGGTCAGCCCTCGATGTCGCGGTCCGCTCCGCGCACGGCAGCCTCCCCTCACCCCGCCGCGATACCCTGGAATCCGGCGCAGCCGCCCGTGCGGGCCCCGCCCACACACTATGAAGACCTCCTCGCTCTCCGCCCTGCGTCACGACGCGCCGGTGCTCGTCGTCGGCGACGGTCGCATGGGCCGCGCGCTCGCGATCGCCCTGTCGGACGCGGGCGTGCCCGTGGTCGGCCCCGCGGGCCGCGGCGAGAACGGGGCGGATGCCGGAATCGTTCTCCTGGCCGTGCCGGATGCCGCGATCGCCGACGCGGCACGGGCCGTCGCGCCCGGCCGACTCGTCGGACACCTGTCGGGCGCGCTCGACCTTTCCGTGCTCGCGCCGCACGAGGCATTCGGCATCCATCCGCTCATGACCGTCACGGGCGCCGGAGCGACCTTCGCGGGGGTGACCGCCGCCCTCGCCGGTACGACGCCGCGGGCGCACGCCACCGCAGAAGCGCTCGCGGACGTGCTCAGGATGACGGGTGTCACGGTACGCGACGAGGATCGCGCGGCGTACCACGCGGCTGCCTCGATCGCCGCGAACTTCCTGGTCACGCTCGAGGGCATGGCCGAAGACCTCGCCGCGACCGCGGGAGTCGACCGGGACGCTCTGGTTCCGCTCGTGCGCGCCGCGGTCGAGAACTGGGCCGACCGCGGGGCGGCATCCGCCCTCACCGGACCGGTCTCGCGCGGCGACGACGTCACCGTCGCCCGCCAGCGCGCCGCGATCGCGGAGCGACTCCCCGACCGCCTCGCGCTCTTCGACGCACTCGTGGACGCGACGCGCGACCTGGCCGCGACGCAGCGCGCCGGAACGACGGCCGCCCCGTGAGCCCGCGGATCGCCCGCACCGTCGCCGAACTGCGCGCGGCGCTCGCCCCGCACCGAGCGGACGGCGTGGGGTTCGTCCCCACGATGGGCGCGCTCCACGAGGGACACCTCTCGCTCCTGCGCGCCGCGCGCGACGACAACGGCACCGTGGTCCTCTCGATCTTCGTGAACCCGACGCAGTTCGGCGAAGCCGCCGACCTCGACGCCTACCCGCGCACCGAAGCGGCGGACGTCGCCCTCGCCGCGGAGGCGGGCGTCGACGTGGTCTTCGCGCCCTCCGTCGCCGAGATGTACCCGGCCGGCTTCGCCACCATGGTGTCGGTGGGCGGGGCGATCACCGGCACGCTCGAGGGCGCCGAGCGCGGACGTTCCCACTTCGACGGGGTCGCCACGGTCGTCGCAAAGCTGCTGCTCGCGGTGCAGCCCGACCGCGCCTACTTCGGCGCGAAGGATGCCCAGCAGGTCGTCGTCGTCCGCCGCATGGTGGCGGACCTCGGCATCCCGGTCGAGATCGTCACGCTGCCCACCTCCCGCGACGCGGACGGCCTCGCCCGCTCCAGCCGCAACACGCGCCTCTCCCCCCGCGACCGCGCGGTCGCGGCGGCGATTCCGCGGTCGCTCCGAGCGGCACAGGATGCCTTCGCCGGTGGCATCCGGGATCCTCGGTCCCTCACGGACACGGTGCGCGCCGAGCTCGCCGGCCTGAACCCCGAGTACGTCGAGGTCGTGGATGCCGACAGCCTTGCGCCGATCGCGGAGGTCGAGCGACCCGCGCTCCTCGCGCTGGCGGTACGGGTCGGTCCGGTCCGACTCATCGACAACGTGGTGCTGGTCCCGGGTCTCGATGACCGGATCCCCCTCGGCCCCAACGGAAGCGATCACGCATGACGCGTTCGAAAGTCACCCTGCGCTCGCTGCGCGACCTCGCCAACGCCGACACGCCGATCGTCATGGTCACGGCCTACGACTTCCCCTCGGGACGCGTCGCCGAGCGCGCGGGCGTCGACATCGTGCTGGTCGGAGACTCCGGCGCGCAGGTCGTCCTCGGCCTTCCGGACACGACCTCGGTGACGCTCGACGAGATGCTGACGCTGGCCAAGGCCGTCCGCCGTGCCGTGCAGACGCCCCTCGTCGTGTGCGACCTCCCCTTCGGCACCACCGAGCTGACCGATGAGCAGGCCGTCGCGACCTCGGTGCGGTTCGTCCAGGAGGCCGGCGCCGACGCGGTCAAGCTCGAGGGTGCGAATCCCGCGCGGCTCTCGCGACTGCGGGCGATCGTTGCGGCCGGCATCCCCGTCGTCGGCCACGTCGGCCTGACGCCGCAGACGGCGACGGCGCTCGGCGGACTCCGCGCGCAGGGCCGCACGGCCGACGACGCGATCCGGGTCGCGCGTGACGCTCTCGCGGTTCAGGATGCCGGCGCGTTCGCGCTCGTCATCGAAGCCGTTCCCGCCGACGTGGTGGATGAGATCCGCCGGGCGCTCCGCATCCCGGTGATCGGGATCGGCGCGGGCACGGCCGACGGCCAAGTGCTCGTCCAGCACGACCTCCTCGGGATCACGGAGGGGCGCGCGCCGGTGTTCGTGAAGCGGTACGCCGCGGTCGGCGACGCGATGGTCGAGGCCGTCGAGGCGTACGCGCGCGAGGTCCGCGAGGGCGCGTTCCCGGCGGCGGAGCACGTCTATCCGACGTCCGCCGAGGTCGCCGCGGCCGTGCGCGCGTACGTCGAGGGCAGAAGCCGCTAGCTCCCGCTCTTCGCCCAGCCGTCCGGAGCGGCGATGTTGAACATCCAGGCGACGCCCCACGGGTCGATGAGCTCGCCGTAGAAGTCGCCCCAGACCTGCTTCTCCAGCGCCTGCACGACCTCCGAGCCCTGTTCGACGAACCGGTCGTAGAACCCGGCGACGCGATCGATCTCGTCGCTCATGAACGCCGCGTGCACGCGGTTCTTCCCCCATCCCTCGGCCGGTTCTCCAAAGGCATCCGCTCCCATGACCGTGAACCCCTCGGCGCGGAGCTCCGAATGCATGACTCCGTCGGCGGGAGCGTCGGGCATTCCGAAGTCGGCGAACGTGGCGATCTGCAGGTCACCGCCGAACACCGACTGGTAGAAGGTCATCGCCTCGCGGGCGTGGCCGGCGAACGAGATGTAGACGACGAGCGAGGTAGGCACGGCGGCATCCTTCGTGCGAGAGGAGCGATTCGTTCTCACCGTAGACCGGAGAGGGTGCGGTGAGAAGGCCGTGAGCGCATCCGCACCTCTCATAGACAGGGCATAGGAACGGTGAGGATGCCGTGAGGGCGGGGCCGCGATGATGACGGAGTCCCGACCGACCGGCATCCAGGAGTCCGATATGAACCGCATCCCCGAACCCGAGCAGACGCCCTCCGGCCCGGCGTACGAGGGGCGCTTGCTCGACCGACCCGACGACGAAGTGGTGGACCAGGGCGCCGGGTTCGACCTGCGGACGATGGTCGGTCGACGCGGACTGCTCGGCCTGGTCGGCCTGGGCGCGGGAGCGACGATCCTCGCCGCGTGCACGCCGCAGAGCGAGGCCGCTGTGACCACGACGCCCTCACCCACGGCCAGCGCGACACCGACGGCCTCGGCATCCGCCGCGAGCTTCGCGACGGAGGAGATCCCGCAGGAGACCAACGGCCCCTACCCCGCCGACGGAACGGCGAACGTGAACGTGCTCGAGCGCTCGGGCATGCTCCGGAGCGACATCCGCTCGAGCCTCGACGGTGGGGCGACCGCGGATGGCGTCCCCCTCACGTTCACCTTCACGCTGAGCGATCTCGCGAACGGCAACGCCGCCTACGCCGGGGCGGCCGTGTACATCTGGCACTGCGACGCGCAGGGGTTGTACTCGATGTACTCCGACGCGATCGTGAACGAGACGTACCTCCGCGGCATCCAGGTGGCGGACGCGCAGGGGCGCGTGACGTTCACGACGATCGTTCCCGGCTGCTACCGCGGACGCTGGACCCACATCCATTTCGAGGTGTACCCGGATGCCGCGTCGGCGACGAACGTGTCGAATCAGATCGCGACGTCGCAGGTGGCGTTCCCGAAGGACATGCTCGACGCGGTCTATCGCGACTCCGCGTACTCCGGCTCGACCGAGAACCTCGCCGATCTCGGGAGCATCGACAACGACAACGTGTTCTCCGACGGGTACGCCCTGGAGATGGCGAGCTTCGTCGGCGACGCGAGCACCGGTTACGTCGGAACCCTCGCGGTGGCGGTGGATGCCACGACCTCGGCGGCCGTGTCTTCGCCCGGCGGGCCGCGGTCCTGACGTGGGCCCGCGCCCTCACGGATTGCAGACGTCGCAGGTCGCAGGATCGGCGACCGTCACGGGCCGAGGTCGCTCCTGACGGGCAGGGCAGGCCGCGCAGCCGTCGACGTCGGCCCGGACGCGCGACGTCGGTGTGCCGCACCCGCCGCACGGAACCCCGCGCACCACGTCGACGGGACCGAAGCCGGGGCACGCGCAGGCGGGGCAGGGTGTGCGCAGACGCGCTGCCATCCCCCAGGCGACGCCGCGCAAGGTGCGGCGGCGCTGCGGGTTCAGGTGCGCGCGGAGGTCGGGCTCGAGCCGAACCGGCCCTCGAGCCACCAGGCCGAGAACGACCCGTTCGTCCTGCAGGCCTTTCCGCAGCTCGTTCCCGAGTCGCGCGACGACGGCCTGCCCGGGGAACCCGACGCGGTCGAGGTACGCCCGGGCCGCAGCCTCGTCCTCGACGTCGCGCGGGGCCGCGACCCGGGCATACGCCCGCACACCGTGCGGAACCCGGATACCGCGCTCGAGGTCCACGAAGACGACGAGCTCCTCGTGCACGACCGGCCCGAAGCCGCCGAGCGAGGGTGCGTACGACGCCTCCGTCGCCACCCCGAACGGCGTCCCGAGCTCGGCCGCGGCGCCCGCGGCCTTGGCCTCGGCGGCATCCATCGGGCTCAGCGCCCTCGGCACGTCTCCGGTGAACGTGCCGAGGGCGTCGGTGTCGAGCGCGGTCGTCGCCCGCACCGCGGCATCCAGCCATCTCCCGAAAGCGGGGGCGAACGCCGATTCCTTGCCGTGGAGCGTGCCCACCGCGATGGTGGCCTCGGCGTAGGGCGAGGGGTCGTGGCATCCAGCGGTCGTCGTCACGCGAAGTAGTCGGGGCGGCTGACCGCCGTCGACGAGACGAACATCACGCCCGCACCCCCGTCGAGGATGGGACGGATGCCGGCGATGATCGCGTCCGCCCGTTCGGGCGCCACGACCGTCACCAGCAGCGTGAGCGCGTCGTGGTCGTTGAACAGCAGACGTCCGCCGCGCGACCCGTGGTGGCCCACGCCGACGACTCCGGTGATCGCGGTGTACCCGGTGGCTCCCACGGACTGGAGGAGTTCGGCGATGCCGGCCACCTCGTCGCTCGGGACGACCACCTCGATCTTGGTCATGGGGGTGAGCTCGGACATGCTCATGAGCGGTTCTCCTTCTCTCGGTCGTTCTCTGTCGAAACGGGCAGGTCGAGTTCTGCGGGAGCGTCCCGACCCGGCTCGGTCTCCCACCCGTAGGTGCCGAACCGCACCCACCGGTCGGTGTCCTGCTCGCGCGCGCGCAGGGTGATCCAGCGGTTCACGACGAGATTGCGCACCACCTCCGACGACTGCACGATCTCGTTGATGCGCGTGAGCGGCGCCTGCACGAACACCTGCAGCCGCACCGGTTCGTGCCGAGGGTCGCGTCCGACGCCGACGGACTGCCACGGCAGGCCGAGCCGCACGTCGCCGCCGAATCCCGACAGGACGCCGACCGATCCGACGACGTTGTGCAGCGGCTTCGGCCCGGCACCGAATCGGTCGGGAGCGACCGTGGATGCCGCGTACTGGGCGTTGATCCACTGCGCGACGATCATGGGCGCGGTGAGGATCGTCTCCAGTCCCGTGCCGTCCGGGTCGGCGGCGGCGTCGTAGCTGTGGAGGAAGGCGCGCCGGCCGAGATCGCGTCCGCGCGTGATCGCCCGCGGCCCCACGATGAATGCCGCGTTGCCGGCGAGACCCCATTCGGGATACGCCTCCGCCCAGTCCACCGAACGCCGCACCGTGTCGGCGACGGCGAGCGCGGGGTCGACGGGTCCCGGGAGCTCGGCGGCGCGTTCCCGCACGTTGCCCTCCCGCGCGGCATCCAGCGCACGGAGGAGTTCCCACATCGCGCTCTCGTGGGTCGCGGGGATCCGCCACGGTTCGAGGACCGTGACCTCGTCGGTGACGGTGTCGTGCTGAGCGGCGACGAAGAGCGTGTCCTCCGGGATGCGGATGCCCCGGGCGTGCAGTGCCACGCGGGTCGCCGGGTCGTTGAAGATCATCGCCGCGGCCCGTGCGTTGGGCTCTCCCTCGTGTCCGCCGCACGCCCCGCACTGCAGGCTCGAGGCGTACGGGTTGTTCACGACCGAGGCGCCGTGCCCGCACAGCAGGACGACCCGGGCGAAGCCCTCGACGAGTCCCATCATCCGCAGCGCCGTCTCGGCGTACAGCACCCGTTCCTCAAGGGTGAGGACGACGTCGGCGTCCACGTGCGTGGGCGGCGCGACCGGCCGCGAGCGGGCGCGGAGCAGCCCCCACCCGCGCGGTGCGAAGGTGCGTGCGACCGTGGCCGCGCCGAACACCCACCCGGCGGTCTCGGCGAACGCGTACGGCGCGACCGTCGACTTCTCGAGCGCCTGCACGGTCGCGGATCGCTCGAGCGCGGCCTCGCGGCGCCCGCGCCACTGCGCGATGGCCGCGCGGTCGACCGACGACTCGGTCACCGCGACGCGCGGGGTCAGCAGCACCGGGCACGAGGCGATCTCCGGCGAACCATCGGCCGGCCGGAACGACAGCGGCACGGCGAAGAACCCCGCGAAACCGAGGGTCTCGATCTCACCCGCACTCTCCAGGTGCCGCCGGAATCCCTCCGACCGCGGGTCGATGCAGAACACCGCCTGCGCGAGCGGCCGCGCGGCGGACGGCGCGATCTCGCGCAGCACGGGCGCCGTCGGCGGGGCGAGTTCGGCCACGACGGGTCGCTCGTACGCCTCCTCCCAGATCGCCAACCGGTCCACGGCATCGACGAGCGACAGGACCCGGTGCAGGAGTGCGCGCGTCGCCGCGGCGCGCGGGTCGATGTCGAGTGCCCGAGCCACCGCAGTGAGGCGTGCGTCCTCCTGCGCCGCCGGTGTCGGCGCGGGCGGTACGGTGGCGCCGGCGGGCAGAAGCAGGCGTTCGAGCGTGACCCGGATCGCGAGGAACGACGTCAGATCGACGCCCTCCCCCGCCGTCCTCAGCACGGCGGCCCACCCGGGCTGGGCGAGGACGTGGGCGCGCAGGAAATGCTCCGCACCGCCGCCGTCCACGCCCCACCGCTCGAGCGCCGCATCGATGGCATCCGCCGGGTCGTGCGCACTCGAACGGATGCCTGCTCGCACCTGCCGCGGAAGGGTCGGGTCGAGCGCGGCCAGTCGCCGCCAGGAAGCCCACATCCCGTCGCGGCGCACCGGCGCCGACCACGCCGGTGCGCCGAGGACGGCCGCCATCCACCGCCCCGTGAGGTCGTCGACGCGCGCGTGCACGGCCGGGTCGATCGCTCGGGCCGGCGTCGGCATCGACGACCCGGCGGGGGCGGCCGGCGGCGACACGTGCAGGTCGTGGAGAAGGATCTCGGCGACCGTCGTGATCCGCCCGTCCGCCATGAGCGACTGCGGCGAGCGCGCCTCCGGCACCCGGAGCCGGAGGGCTGCGGCGAGGTCGTCGTCCGAGATGCGCCCCCGCACGTGCAGTTCGCGGAACCGCCGCTCGTCGGGCGTGAGCAGGATGCCGTGCTCCCGGGCGATCGCGCGGAGCGCGTCCTCGCGCGGAAGGTGCTCGTAGGCGGCGACGGGGCTGCGTGCGATGAACGTCTCGAGCGGGTAGTGCGGCGAGATCGCGCGCCCGGCCGCGGTGACCCATCCGCGGATGAGGGCGCGACGCGGAGCCGGTGCGGTCGTGGTCATGAGGTTCTCCCGTACTCGAGGGGACCGCGGGCGGCGGTCGGGTGGGCGATGGAGGCGGCGGAGCGAGGGGACGGCAGAGGAGCTCTTCCCCACGCGAAGGCGAAGGCGAACAGGCGGTCTGCGGCTCGCCCGTGTGTTCGGGTGAGCATCGCGAGGAGGCCGGCGACGACGAACACCGCGATCGCGAAGAGCGGCGGGACGGCGGCATCGGCGTGGGCGAGCGCCTCCGCCGTCGGGACCACCAGCAGCACGTATCCGACGATTGCCACGGCGACGAGAGCGACGAGAACGGCCCGGATGCCGATGGTCCCGCGGCCCGCGCCGATGCGGCCACCCGCGACACCCGCGGTGGCGAGCACGAAGAGGAGGAGAACGGCCGCAGTGTGGGTCAGGATGCCGCCGGCGACCATGGCCGCTCCACCCCCGACCAGGACGACCCCCGCGCCGAGGACGGCGCCGAGGCGTGATCCCGGTGTCGCGGCGCGCGACCGCGCGGCGACCGCACGCTCGACCGCGGACCCTGCGCCGAGGAAGAGGCTCGCCTTGAAGAGCGCGTGGCCGAGCACGTGCACCAGAGCGACACCGTAGGCGCCGAGACCGCAGGCGAGAAGCATGAACCCCATCTGCGCGGCCGTGGACTGCACGAGCCGCCCCTTCACGTCGGGGCGGGTGAGCATCGCCACCGAGGCGCAGAGCATCGTGACCGCGCCCGCGACGGCGACGATCCACGGCCCCGCGATCGAAGGGACCTCGGCGAAGCGCAGGACGAGGATCGCCCCCGCGTTGACGAATCCGGCGTGCAGCAGGGCGGATGCGGGTGTCGTGGTGGCGGCCGTGGCGGCGAGCCAGCGATGCAGCGGGAAGGATCCCGCGCGGGCGATCGCGGCCAGGGCGACGAGGACGCCGGTTGCAACGGCCGGGGCGCCGGTCAACGCCGTGAGGTTCTCGAACCCAGCCGACCCCGTCGTCGCGAGGACGACCGCGACCGCCGCCCACAGAGCGAGGTCGCCGGTCGCGAGAGCGACCGCGGCACGGCGAACGGCCGCCCGCGTCTGCGGCCCGCGGCCCCCGGTTCCGATCAGCACCAGCATGGTGAACGTCGCCGTGCTCCATCCCGCCGCCAGGAGCACCACCGAGTCGGCCGACACCGCAACCGTCGACCCCGCCGCGACGAGGGCCGAGAGCGCGAAGAACACCCGTGCCCGTGGGTCACCGCGCAGGTGACGGTCGGCGAAGACCTGGACGACGAGCGTGAGGGCGACCACGAGCACCATGACCACCGCTCCCGCCAGGTCGAGGCGCTCGGCGATCGCGCGGGACAGACCGGCAGCGGCCAGGATCGTGGCCGCGCCCGTCGGCCACACCGCCGCGAACCCGTCGGTGCGTCGAGACCCGGCTCGCGGGACGAGGGCCGCCACGGCGGCGATCAGCAACGCGACCACGGTGAGGAGCGAGAAGATCGACATGCGAGGGACGTTACCTGCATTTAAAAACAGGTGTCAAATCACCGGTAGTTGAATACCCGTATCACGTCTCCTGTCGTAATGTGCAGCTATGATGTTCCGATGGGCCAGTGGACGTTCCTCACGAATCACGCCCACGTGCTCATCTACGTGGCGCGCGATCCGGGCGCCCGGGTGCGCGAGATCGCAGACGCTGTCGGTATCACCGAGCGCACCGCCCAAGGGATCCTCACCGACCTCGTCGACTCCGGCTATCTGCGCCGGACCAAGGAGGGCCGCCGCAATCGCTACGACTGCGTCGAAGACCTCCCGCTGCGGCATCCCCTCGAGAGCAATCACCCGGTCGGGGAACTCCTGCGGGCACTCCGCGGCTGAGGCGGGCCTGCGGCGAGACAGCGCCGCGCGTCCGATGCGTCAGCCCCAGACCTCCCTCGCCGCGGGCAGAAGCACCTCGAACGTCGTCTCTCCCGGGCGGCTCTCGACCGTGATCGTTCCCCCGTGCGCGAGGACGATCGCCTGTGCGATCGACAGCCCGAGGCCCGTGCTCCCCGCGTCGCGGTTGCGCGATTCGTCGCCGCGCGCGAACCGCTCGAACAGGCGGTCCACGACCGCCGTCTCGATCCCCGGCCCGGTGTCGGACACCCGCAGGACGACGTGCCCTCCGTCGGGGAACACCGATGTCGTGACCACCGTGCCGGGCGGGGTGTGGGTGTGAGCGTTCCGCAGCAGGTTGGCGATGACCTGGCGCAGCCGGTCCTCGTCGCCGGGGACGGTGAGCGGGGCGTCCGCGGCGATCTCGAGACGCCACTCCCGGTCGCGGTCGACGGCCTGCGCGTCGCTCACGGCATCCACCGCGAGGAGCGGCAGCTCGACGTCGTCGTCTCGCAGACCCTGCCCCGCGTCGAGGCGCGCGAGGAGCAGCAGGTCCTCGACGAGCGCCCCCATCCGTCGGGCTTCGGACTCGATGCGCTCGAGCGAACGGCGCTGGGATGCCGTCATCGGATCGGTGTCCGCGAGTGACAGCTGCGCGTAGCCGCGGACGCTCGCGAGGGGTGTACGCAGTTCGTGACTGGCATCCGCGATGAACCGGCGCAGCTCGCTCTCGCTGTGTTCGCGCGCGGAGAGCGCGGTCTGCACCCGCCCGAGCAGGTCGTTGAGCGAGGCGCCGACGCGGCCCACCTCGGTGCGGACGTCGGTGTCGGCGGCATCCACTCGATCCGGGATGTCGACGTCACCGCGTTCGAGGGAACGCTCCGAGACGCGCTGCGCCACACCCGCGACGCGCTCCAGCGGACGCAGGCTCCGGCGGACGAAGAGCGACAGACCCGCCACCGCGACGATCAGCGTCACCGCACCGACCGCGACGAGGATCGCGGTCAGCGCGCGCGTGGTCGCGTCGACATCCGCGAGCGAGAGGCCCGCGTAGACCGTGATCCCGCTCGAGAGCGAGCGGGCGACCACCCGGAAGGAGCCCAGGTCACCGCCGAGGTCTACCGTGATCGGGGCCTCTCCGGGCCGCACCGCGCCAGTCAACACTGACACCTGCGCGTCGCTGAGCTCGATCTCGCTGCCATCGGCGGCGACGTACCCCGAGACCCGCGGCGTGCCGTCGCTCCCGACCACCGCCTGCAACGATCCCGCCCGCGGCGCCGGCCGCCCGCTCGGCGCGACGGAATCGGGGGCCGGGGTGGGCTCCGTCCTTCCCGGCGTCCCACCGTCGCGCTGCGCCGCGAACTGCAGCGCCGAGGTCACCTGCTCGTCGAGGCGGTCGTACACGAACGCGCGGAGCGCCGTGAGGGTCGCAACGGCCATCACGACGATCGCGAGCACGACGAGCCCGCTCGCCCCGAGGACGAGCACGCGCTGCAGCGTCGGAGGGCGGCGGGTCATGACGGCTTGATCGTGTAGCCGACCCCGCGCACGGTGTGGATGAGAGGCTCCCGGCCCGCGTCGATCTTCCGCCGCAGGTAGGAGATGTAGATCTCGACGACGCCGCTGTCGCCGCCGAAGTCGTACCCCCACACGATGTCGAGGATCTGCGCCTTGCTCACCACGCGGCGCGCGTTCTGCATGAGGTAGCGCAGCAGCTCGAACTCCTTCGCCGTGAGCTTGATCGGGATGCCACCCCGCTCAACCTCGTACGCGTCCTCGTCGAGCGCGAGATCCCCGACGCGCAGCACGGTATCGGCGATCGCCGCCGCGGCGACGTGCCGCCGGGCCATCCCGCGCAGGCGGAGGATGACCTCCTCGAGGTTGAAGGGCTTCGTGACGTAGTCGTCTCCGCCCGCGGCGATCCCCGCGATGCGGTCCTCCACGGCATCCTTCGCCGTCAAGAACAGGACGGGGACGTCGTTCCCGGCAGCGCGGACGCGGGTGAGCAGCTCGACGCCGTCGATGCCGGGCATCATGACATCGAGGACGAGCAGGTCGGGGGCGAAATCGCGGATGACGTCAAGCGCCGCCCGGGCGTCGGTGGTCGCGCGCGCATCCCATCCCTCGTTGCTCATCGCCATGCGCAGCAGCTCGCCGAGGTTCAGCTCGTCGTCGACGACGAGCGCGCGGATGGGCGTGCCGTCGGGACGGGTCAGCGGCGGGCGGGAAGCGGGCATGTGCCTCAGCATGCCGTGTCCGGAGCCGCTCGGCATCCCTTCCGGCTTCTCCCGGCGCCCCCCATAACCGCTTCATAGCAACGGTGAGGAATCGGTGAGGGTGCCGTCCCTAGCTTCGGGGCCACGGCCGCACCCCGCGCCCGGAAGGAGAACCATGTACTGGACGTACCTGCGGCGCGAACTCGGCGGCCGCAAACGACAGACCGTCATCGTGGCGGTCGGCCTCGCCGTCGCGATCGCCCTCGTGATCGTGGTCAACGCGCTCTCGGCGGGCGTCCGCGACGCGCAGTCGGAGGCCCTCGCGTCGGTCTACGGCGTGGGCACGGACCTCACGGTGACCGGAGCCCAGAGCGAACCCGGGTCGGGCACCGGGCCGCGCTTCGACTTCGGCGCCGACGCCGGCTCCAGCCAGGACGGAACGACCTCCCTCAGCCAATCGCGGCTGATCACCGACTTCCGACGCCAGACGCTCGACGCCTCGACGGTGGCGACGGTCGCGGGACTCGACGGCGTCGCCTCGGCGACCGGCGCACTGTCGCTGACGAACACCACCTTCTCGGGGCAGATCCCCGACCGCAGTGCCACCGAGTCGGGTGGGCAGTCCGGTCAGCCCGGCGAGCGCACCGGCGGGGGCCCGGGCGGGAACGGCGGGAGCAACTTCAACGTCGACGCCTTCAGCGTGCTCGGCGTCGACCCCGCCGCCACGGTCGGGCCGCTCTCGGCCGTGACCGTCTCCGAGGGCCGCGCGCTGTCCGCCTCGGACGCGGGCACCGACGTCGCCGTCCTCGACGCGACCTACGCCGCGAGCAAGAGCCTCGCCGTGGGCGGGACGATCGATGTCGGGGGTACGTCGATGCAGATCGTCGGCATCGTCACCTCGGCCGCGGCGACCGCCGACACCGCCGCCAATGTCTACCTCCCCCTCGACGTGGCGCAGACGCTGTCGGGCGCGGGCGACGTCGTGTCGACCGTGTACGTGCAGGCCACCTCATCGGATGCCATCGGCACGGTGCAGAGCGAGCTGACCGCCGCGCTGCCCAACGCCACCGTGAGCTCGGAGTCGCAGCTCGCCTCGACCGTCTCCGGCTCGCTGTCCAGCGCGTCGTCGCTCATCACCAACCTCGGCACGTGGCTGTCGATCGTCGTGCTCGCCGTCGCCGTCGCCCTCGCGGTGCTCTTCACCCTGTCGGGCGTCGCCCGCCGCACCCGCGAGTTCGGCACGTTGAAGGCCATCGGCTGGTCCAACGGCCGCGTCGTCGGCCAGGTCGCGGGCGAGTCGCTCGTGCAGGGACTCATCGGCGGCGCCGCGGGTCTCATCCTCGGGCTCGGCGGCATCCTGATCGTGAACGTCATCTCCCCGACCATCGCGGTGACCGCGTCCGCGCAGGGCACGGAAGGGCGCGGCGGGGCCGGGGGCTTCGGCGGCGGGGGCGGCGGCTACGGCGGCGGGGGCGGCTTCGGCCGCGCGGCGGCGCAGGCCTCGGACGTCGTCCTGCACGCCCCGCTCACCCCGACCGTCATCGTCGCCGCGGTCGGCATCGCGATCCTGGGCGGTGTGCTCGCGGGGGCCTTCGGCGGCTGGCGCGCCGCACGCCTCAGCCCCGCCGCCGCCCTCCGAGCGGTCGGTTGACCGACATCCCTCACCCACAAGGAGACATCGTGACCATGACAACTGCATCCCCCACCGACGCCACCGCGGTCGACGCGGCCGGGTACCACCTCGAGAACGTCACCCGCACGTATCGTCAGCGCGAGCGCATGGTGACCGCGCTCGCGGGGATCGACCTCGAGATCGCCGCCGGCGACTTCGTCACCATCCAGGGACCCACCGGGGGCGGTAAATCGACGCTCCTCCAGATGCTCGGAGCGCTCGACCGGCCGACGTCCGGGAGTGTGCGCCTCGGCGACCTCGACATCGCGCAGGCCTCGAACGGCCGGCTCAGCCGCATCCGCGCGGGCGAGATCGGCTTCGTGTTCCAGGGGTTCAACCTCATCCCGACGCTCACCGCGGCCGAGAACGTCGACATGGGCCTGGAGCCGCTCGGGCTGGCCCGCGACGAACGGAAGCGCCGCGTCCACGAGGCACTGGGGCGCGTCGGGCTCGCCGAACGCCACGACCACCGCCCGGGCGAACTGTCGGGCGGCCAGCAGCAGCGCGTCGCGATCGCCCGCGCGGTCGCGAAGCAGCCCACGGTGCTGCTCGCCGACGAACCGACCGGCAACCTCGACGAGCACATGCGCGACGAGATCCTCGACGTCCTGGACGCGCTGAACGCCGAGGGACTCACCCTCGTCGTCGTCACGCACGATTCCGCCGTCGCCCGCCGCGCCCGGCGTCGGCTGCGCCTCGCGGACGGGAGGATCACCGAGATCACGCACAAGTGACGCGTGCGGCTGCCGGTGCCGTCGGGGCACGGGCAGCCGCACGTCGCACAGGACACCGTCCGGTCGCCAGGCCCTGTCGGGCCGGCGCCTCGCCGGTTACGGTTCCCGCATGAGCCCCTCCGCGAGCAAAGAGCCACCGTCCTCCACCCGGCAGAAGGACGCTGAGCACCGCACTCTTCTCCAGCGTTACGGCCCGCTGCGCCTCCTCGCGCCGTGGGCCTGCATCATCGCGGGTGTCGGACTCATCGTCCGCTCCACGATGGTCGGATCCGGCAGCCTCATCTGGGTGGGCGCGGTCGTGCTCGCCATCGGTGTCATCGGCGGTCTCGTGGCGATGTGGATGGCACGGCGCGGACTCTGACGCCCGTACCGCGGGACCGCCCTGTCTCGAGCGCCGAGCACCGCGGCATCCATTCGCTCTCCCGCTCCGAATAAGCGGATGACGGCGACGCTTCGCACGTCGTCGACAGGGAGAGGGATGCCATGACCACCGACACCGCCACCCGCACCGACGAGCCGGGCACCGTCCGGCGTCCGCGGGGCTGGTTCTGGGCCGCCCTGGCCGGGCTCATCTCGGCCGCCGCGCTCCTCGCCGTCGCCGAACTGTTCGCGCTCCTCGTCGCGCGGGCCGCTAGCCCCGTCCTCGCGGTCGGGTCGTTCATCGTCGACATCGTGCCCCGCCCTCTGAAAGAGCTCGCGATCACGGTCTTCGGCGAGTCCGACAAGATCGCTCTCCTCGTGGGGGTCGGGCTCGGCGCGGCTGTCGCCGCCGCCGTCGCGGGCGTCCTCGAGTACCGGTTCCGTCCGGTCGGCGCGATCCTCCTCGGCATCGGCGGAGCCCTCGCCACCGCCGCCATCCTCACGCGCGCCGGTGCCGGTGCCCTGGCATGGCTCCCGCCCGTCCTCGGAACCGTCGCGGGCGTGGTCCTCCTCGTCCTCCTCACCCGGCGCCTCCGGCGCTGGTCCACGGCGGCGGCCGCCGACGACGCCCCCACGGCGGGGCTCAACCGTCGCGGCTTCTTCCTCCTCTCGGGCATCGCCGCGGCGAGCGCGGTCGTGGTCGGCGTCGGCGCGCGCGTCCTCAACGCGGCCACGAACTCCGTCGCCGCCGCCCGCGACGCCCTGCGTCTGCCGTCGGCGCGCAGCACGGTCACCGTGCCGGAGGGCGCGTCCCTCGATGTCCCCGGCCTCTCGCCGATCATCACGCCGAACGCCGACTTCTACCGCGTCGACACCGCCCTCACCGTCCCGAACGTCGACCCGTCGACGTGGCGACTCAGCATCGAGGGGATGGTCGACAAGCCGATCGAGCTGTCCTTCGACGACCTCGTGAACATGGGCCTCGACGAGTACGGCGTGACGCTCACGTGCGTCTCGAACGAGGTCGGCGGCAACCTCGTCGGGAACGCGATCTGGCAGGGCGTCCCGATCCGCGACGTGCTGCGCCTGGCGTCCCCCCAGGGCGACGCCGACATGGTGCTCTCCGAGAGCGTCGACGGGTTCACGGCATCCACTCCCCTGTCGTCGCTGACGGACGACGGACTGGATGCCATCTTCGCGGTGGCCATGAACGGCGAACCGCTGCCCTTCGAACACGGTTTCCCCGTGCGTATGGTCGTGCCGGGGCTGTACGGCTACGTCTCGGCGACGAAGTGGGTCACGAAGCTGACGGTGACGCGCTTCGACCAGATGGAGGCGTACTGGACGCCGCGCGGATACTCTGCCGAGGCGCCGATCAAGATGTCGTCGCGCGTGGACACCCCGAAGATCGGCACCCCCGTCTCGGCCGGCAAGGTCCCCATCGCCGGGATGGCGTGGGCGCAGCCCGTGGGAGTCAAGACCGTCGAGGTGAGCATCGACGACGGCGACTGGCAGCAGGCGACCCTCTCCGCCCCCATCAACGATCAGTCGTGGGTGCAGTGGGTACTCGAGTGGGATGCGCAGCCCGGCTCGCACTACATCACGGTGCGCGCAACGGACAAGCAGGGGAACGTCCAGATCCAGGAGGCCGCGGCGATCGCCCCGAACGGCTCCAGCGGGTGGCAGCGCACGCTCGTCACCGTCCGGTGACGTTGCGTATAACGGCCAGCGCACGATAGGTGTCAAGTCCTGTTCACGATGAGGACCCGCGGGGCATGATCGCCTCATGCCTTCAGCAAGCAGCCCGACGCCCCGCGGCTCCGCCGCATGAGTGTGGCCGAGGACGAGTCCTCTTTGCTCCCTTCCGCCGACGCCGCGCCCAGCGAAGGACGACCGATCGCTAGCCTGCGGCGCACGCTGCCGCCGGACTGGGACGGCCAGGTCGACCAGTTCGCGATCGTGAAGCTCGACGGCGGCGGAGTGGTGCGCGGATGGAACCTCGGCGCCGAGCTGATCAAGGGGTACGCCGCGCACGAGATCATCGGCCAGCACTTCTCGCGCTTCTACCGGGAGGAAGACCGACGACGCGGCCTGCCGGACCGGCTGCTCGCCGCGGCTCAGCGCGACGGGCACGTGGAGGACACGGGGTGGCGCGTCCGCAAGGACGGCGGCGAGTTCTGGGCGCGCGTCACGATCTCGGCGATCCGCAGCGAGTCCGGTCAGGTGCTCGGCTTCGTGAAGATCGTGCGCGACCTGACCAGCGAGAAGGAAATCCTCGACGAGCAGGCCGCACTGCAGCGGACGTTCGCCCACGACCTCCTCTCCCCCGTCACCGCGCTCCGCGGGTACCTGGACCTCCTGGCGGACGAACTCCCCGCCGACCACCGGCTCCTCCGCCTCGCGGGCGAGGCCAGCGACCACCTCGTCGCCATGGCGCAGGCGCTCCTCGCCGACGCGGCCGCGCGACCCGAGCCGGGACGTCGGCGCGTGGCGATGGACCTCATCGCGCGCGGTGCCGTCGCCCTCGTCCTCCCTGGCGACGCGCCCGATCGGGTGACTTTCGGGCAGATGGATGCCATCCCCGTCGAGGGTGACGTTCTGGGCCTCCGCCGCGCCGTCGCCAACGTCCTCGAGAACGCGGCGAAGTACTCCGACGACGTCATCGAGGTGGAGGTCTACGAAACCGACGAGGGCGCGACGGTCTCCGTGAGCGACCGGGGACGCGGCATCCATCCCGACGATCTCGCGGTCATCCTCGACGAGGGCGAACGCGGGCGGCTCGCCGACCCGCGCGACGGCGGAAACGGGATCGGGCTCGCGAGCGTGCGCCGGATCGCCGCGCAGCACGGCGGTACCGTGCGGATCTCGAGCGAGCTGGGCGCCGGGACGACCGTACGTCTGACGATCCCACGGGCCGACGACGAGGTCACGCCGGCCGAATGAACTCCGGCGGTCACTCCGAGCGCGTGACCTCGGCGCCGGCCGCGGCGATCTCGGCGAGCGCCGTGGCGCTGGAGTCGGGGTGGACGCCCGCGACGAGGTCGGTGAACACGCGCACCCCGCGGCCGGCCTTCAACGCGTCGAGGGCGGACGCGCGGACGCAGTAGTCGGTCGCGATCCCGACCACGTCGATGTCGCTGATGCCGTTCTCGTTCAGGATGCCATCGGCCGTGATGCCGTCGTCGGTCACTCCCTCGAAGAGCGAGTAGGCGGGCTTCCCTTGCCCCTTCTTGAGGTGGTGGGTGACGCGGCTCGTGTCGAAGACCTCGTCGTAGTCGGCGCCGTACGTGCCGCCGACGCAGTGCGCGGGCCACGTGTCGACGAAGTCGGGTTCCGCCGCGAAGTGACCGCCGTTGTCGTCGTCGCCGTGGTGCCAATCGCGGGAGGCCACGATCACGGCGTAGTCATCGGCGTGCGCGTCGAGGAAGCGCGAGATGCGCTCGGCGACCGCGTCGCCCCCGGTGACGCCGAGGGCACCCCGCTCGGTGAAGTCGTTCTGGACGTCGACGATGAACAATGCCCGGCTCATGCGTCGAGCCTACGCGCGGGCGCCGACACCGGGTCGGTCATCCCCGGGTGAACAGCAGGACGATCGAGAGCACGAACGCCAGAGCGCCCAGACCCAGCACCCCGGTAGCGAGCAGCGTCAGGAACCGCACGTGGGGCGACGACCGGGTCAGTCGCATCCGGTGCCGGGATCCGCGACGCGCGAAGACGTCGGCCATGTCGGCATCCCCGATCCGCGCGTCCTCGTGCGGAGAGAGCGGCGCTTCGTTCACACCGCCGTGCTCGTCGAACCAGCGCACGACGCGGTGGCCGTCGACGTCCTCGACCACGGCCCGCACCGGCACCCAGGTGCCGTCCGCGACGTAGACGATCATCGCGACGATGGCGAGCAGGAGGCCGACTCCCAGGCCCACCCACGTGAAGAGCTCGATGACGACATCTACGACGTTCGACACGGGGGCTCCTGCGGGCGGCGACGTTCTCCACGCCGAAGGGCGGCGGGCGGGGCTCTCAGCCTATCGGGCCGTTGCCCCTCGGTCCGTTCCGCGGTGTTCGGGGTGGCTCGATCGACCGGGAGAACACGAAAGGCCCGGGGGAACCCGGGCCTTTCGTGGTGCTGGAGCCGCCTAAGGGAATCGAACCCTTGACCTATTCATTACGAGTGAATCGCTCTGCCGTCTGAGCTAAGGCGGCGCGCGCCGCTGTGGCGTGCACGATCATCGATCTTACATGGTCAGCGGGCGGGCTGACGAATCGTGCCGGCTCAGTAGTCGCCGGTTGCGGAACGGTCGGCGAGGATGTCGCGGCTCGACGACAGGCCCAGGCGGGTCGCACCGGCGGCGATCATCTCCTCCGCCGCTGCGCGCGTGCGGATGCCTCCGGATGCCTTGACCTCGGCGCGATCGCCGACGGTGCGCTTCATGAGCTCGACGGCGTGGACGCTCGCCCCGCCCGCGGGGTGGAAGCCCGTGGAGGTCTTGACGAAGTCGGCTCCCGCGGCGACGGCGGCCTCGCAGACGGCGACGATCGCGTCGTCGGAGAGCGCGGCGGCCTCGATGATGACCTTGAGGACGGTCGGGGCGGGGACGGCGGTGCGCACCGCGCGGATCTCGGCCTCGACGACCTCGTAGCGGCCCTCGATGGCGGCACCGATGTCGATGACCATGTCGATCTCGTCGGCGCCCTGGGCGACCGACAGCGCCGCCTCGGCGGCCTTGACCTCGGCGTGGTGCTTCCCGCTCGGGAAGCCGCAGACGACAGCGACCTTGAGCCCCGCGGGCACCTCGACGGGGAGGAACGACGGCGACAGGCACACGCTGTAGGTTCCGAGCTCTGCGGCGTCGGCGATCGTGCGCTCGACGTCGGCGCGGGTGGCCTCGGGCTTGAGCAGCGTGTGGTCGATGTAGGTGGCCAGGTCGGGCGTGGTCATGGTGCTCCTTCGGGCGGGGACGACGACAAGCCTACGTTCCGCGGACGTTGGTGTGCTCGGCGAGGCGGCGCCTCTCAGCCGCAGCGGTGGCCGTCGTCCGGCACGATTCCGTCGATGAGGTAGGCGTCGACGGCGTCGGTCACGCACGCGTTGCCCTTGTTGTAGCCGAGGTGCCCCTCGCCGACATTCGTGATGAGGATGCCCTGGGCCAGCTGTGAAGCGAGGCTCTGCGCGCCCTCGTACGGGGTGGCGGGGTCGCCTGTCGTGCCGACCACGAGGATCGGCGGGGACCCGGGCGCGGTGATCTGCTCCCGCTTCCCCGTCGGCGGCGCCGCCCATGTCTTGCACGGATCGCCGCCCGAGCCGCTCCAGTACGGCGCGATCACGGGCGCCGCGGCATCCAGCTTCTGCTGCAGCTCAGCAACGGCGGCATCCGTCCCCTGATCGGGATAGTCCATGCAGTTGTAGGCGATGAACGCCTCCATCGTGTTGCCGTCGTAGTGGTCGCCCATGCGGCCGTTGTAGAAGTCGGCGAGCTGGAAGGCGACGTCGGCACGACCGTTGCTCACGTCGGTCAACGCGGACCGGAGGTAGGGCCAGCTCTCCTCGCTGTAGAGGGCGGCGGTGATCGCGGTCATGAGGGTGTCGCCGCCGAGCCGACGGCCGTCGCCCGCGGTGATCGGACGCGCGTCGACGCGCGCGAGCAGGGACGCGACGTCGGCCATCGCGTCGTCGACCGTGCCGGCGAACGGGCAGTCCTTCGTCTTCAGACAGTCGGCCATGAACGACCGGAGCGACTGCTCGAATCCGACGGCCTGGCTGAGCGAGGTGTCGGAGCCCGAAACGCTCGGGTCGATGCCCCCGTCGAGCACCATGCGATTGACCCGCTCGGGGAACAGCCCCGCGTAGGTCGCGCCGAGCAACGTGCCGTACGAGAAGCCGAGGTAGTTGAGCTTGGGGTCGCCGAGCACGGCGCGCAGCACGTCCATGTCGCGCGCGGAGTTCTCGGTGGTGATGTACGGGAGGATGCCGTCGCTGTGGTCCTGGCAGGCCTGCGCGAAGTCGGCAGCGCGTTGGTCGAGCGCCGCCTTCCGTTCGTCGCTCCCCCGCGCCCCCGGCGGGATGTCGTACAGGAAGGCATCGAGCTGAGCCGGTTCGTAGCAGGTGACCGCTGTCGACTCTCCGACCCCGCGGGGGTCGAATCCGATGACGTCGTAGTCCTGGGTGAGCTTGTCGTCGACCAGGATCGACAGTGCCTGCTTCATCAGGGAGACGCCGGCCGCACCCGGTCCGCCGGGGTTGGTGAGCAGCGACCCGATCGGCGTGCCGGACGTCGCGCGGTGCCGGACGACGGCGAGCTCGAGGTCGCCCACGCTCGGGTCCGCATAGTCGCGGGGAACCGTGACCGTGGTGCAGTCCAGGCCCGTCCCGCAGGGCTGCCAGTCCAGCGTCTGCCCGTAGTACGGCAGGAGTTCGGCGGAGACGCCGTCGGTCTGCGGCGCGAGAGACGCACCGTCGGTCGGCGGCACGGGCGGGATCTGGGCGTAGAGGCACCCGGAGAGGGCGACGGCGAGGGCCGCGATTCCGGCAACGGCCGTGGCGAGACGCCGGCGCAGGCTCACGGCGCGGATCCGTTCGCCACGGTGATCAGGAGGCTCTCGAGCGCGAGCAGCGGAGCCGCGTTCTGCTCGAGATTGCGGCGGGTCTCGGTGATCCGGTCGAGCACCCCGAGGGTGCGGGCCGGGGTC
Source organism: Microbacterium sp. T32 (assembly GCF_001619615.1). Lineage (GTDB taxonomy): Bacteria > Actinomycetota > Actinomycetes > Actinomycetales > Microbacteriaceae > Microbacterium. The sequence goes on along the minus strand of NZ_LQQP01000002.1, from coordinate 123,951 downwards.
CACTCGGCGGCAAGAGAGCGCAGGTCGTCGATCCTTTCGGCGTTGACGAGATCGCCGTCGCGCCCGTACTGGAGCATGACGACGTCGCGGAAGAGCGACTGCAGGTCGGTGAGCACGCGATCGATGCCGTCGCGGAGACTGCGGGTCGCGCGGCGCTTCTGATCGTCTTCGAGGGCGTTCAGCTGGCTGCGGACGCTCGGCGGCACCGCCGCGCCCTCGGCGATCCCGAGGGTGCGCAGCAGGGTGCGGCGCTCCTCCTCGTCTCGGGAGGCCGTGAGGGCCTTGGCGTCATCGGTGGCGAGGCGGACGATCTGCCCCGCGACCTCGACGGCGTCGCTGATGCCGCGGACGGCGAGGACCGCGGACAACGTCTCGGCGCGGCGCGCGCGGGCGTCGTCGTCGGTGGCGAGGCGCTGCGCCATGCCGATGTGGCGCTGAGCGTGGCGCGCGGACTCCTCGGCGACGTCGGCGGGCACGCCGGTGCGCTCGACGATCAGAGACGCCACGTCGGCGACGGAGGGCTCCCGCAGGCGCAGCACCCGGACGCGCGAGCGGATCGTCGGCAGGAGGTCGGCGTCGCTCGGCGCGCACAGCACCCACACGGTCTGCTCGGGCGGCTCTTCGAGGGCCTTGAGCAGGACGTTCGACGTGCGCTCGGCCATGCGGTCGGCGTCCTCGACGACGATGACGCGGTGTCGGCCCAGCGACGGCGCGAACGACGCGCGCTCGACGAGACGGCGGGCTTCGTCGATGCGGATGACGACCTGCTCGGTGCGCAGGGCCGTGAGGTCGGGGTGGGTGCGGGCGAGCACCTGCCGCTGCGCAGCTTCGTCGCCGGGGTCGGCGATGAGCGCGGCCGCGAAGGCGTAGGCGAGCGTCGAGCGGCCCGATCCGGGCGGACCCGTGATGAGCCACGCGTGGGCGAGGGCGGCGGGATCGGCGGCGGCGGCACGGAGCGTCTCGACGGCCTCGGCCTGTCCCCACACCGCATCCCACGGAAAGGGCGCGGCGACCGTCGAAGGGGGCGGCTCCACGGCGGTCGACATGGGTTCCACCCTAATCGTGGCCACCGACACCGCCGCTGCCGATCCGCTGGGTGTCGATCGCGTGACGGCAGACCCTCAGACGAGTCGGGATGCCACGGCCGCACGCACCCGTTCGGCGAGCGCGGGCGCCGGCTGGGTGGCATCCAGGACGAGGAAGCGCTCGGGCTCGGCCGCGGCGAGGGCGAGGAAGGCGGTCCGTACGCGTTCGTGGAACTCGGACTTCTCGGCTTCAAGGCGGTCGAACGGCTTGTCGTCGGCATCGAGTCGCGCGCGGGCGGACGCGGGGTCGAGGTCGAGCAGCACGGTGAGGTCGGGCAGGAGGCCCTCGGTGGCCCACAGCGACAGTTCCCGCACGTCGTCGGCATCGAGCACACGTCCCGCGCCCTGATACGCGACGGAGGAGTCGAGGTAGCGGTCCTGGATCACGACGTCGCCGCGCGCGATCGCGGGCCGCACGACGGTCTCGACGTGGTGGGCGCGGTCGGCGGCGTAGAGGAGCGCCTCGGCGCGCGGAGCGATGTGCCCGCGGTGGTGCAGGACGATGTCGCGAATGCGCACGCCGACGTCGGTGCCGCCGGGTTCGCGGGTGCGCACCACCTCGCGACCCTGCCCGCGCAGCCACTCCTCGAGGAGTGCGGCCTGGGTGGTCTTGCCCGCGCCGTCGCCTCCCTCGAAGGTGAGGAAGAGGCCGGGTCCCCCGGCCGTCGCCGCGCGGGGGGCGTGCGGGGGCCGGGGGGCGTCGGCGGTCACGACTTCTTCGCCGGGGCCTTGCGCGTGGTCGTCGTCTTCTTCGCCGCGGTGCGCTTCGGGGCGGGGCCCTTCGCGCGCTTGTCGGCGATGAGTTCGACGGCGCGCTCGAAGGTCACGGCCATGGCGTCCTCGCCGCGCGGGACCGTCGCGTTGGTCTCGCCGTCGGTGACGTAGGGGCCGAACCGGCCGTCCTTGAGCTTGATCGGCTTGCCGCTGACGGGGTCGGCCGCGAACTCCTTGAGCGCGCTGGACGCACGGCGGGCGCCGTACTTGGGCTCGGCGTACTTGGCCAGGGCGTCTTCGAGGGTGATGTCGAAGATCTGGGACTCGGAGTCGAGCGACCGCGAGTCGGTGCCCTTCTTCAGGTACGGGCCGAACCGGCCGTTCTGCGCGGTGATCTCCTCGCCCGTGGCGGGGTCGGTGCCGACGACGCGCGGGAGCGAAAGCAGCTGCAGCGCCGTGTCGAGGTCGATCGTGTCGACCGACATCGAGCGGAAGAGCGACGCCGTGCGGGGCTTGGGCGCGGCCTCCTTCTTGGCGCCGCGCTTCTTCGGCGCCTCGACGACTTCACCCGTGGCCTGGTCGACCTCTTCGGGCTCTTCAGCCTCGACCTCTTGCACGTAGGGGCCGAAGCGACCGTCCTTGACCACGACGAGCTTGCCGTTCTCGGGGTTCTCGCCGAGCACGCGGTCGCCGGCGACGGGCGCATCGATGAGCTCCTGCGCCTTCTCGGGCGTCAGCTCGTCGGGCGCCAGATCTTCGGGGATGTTGACGATGCGCGGCTTGGCGTCCTCGGGGGCGCCGGGCTGGACGACCTCGAGGTACGGCCCGTACTTGCCGAAGCGGAGGGTCGCGGTGTCGCTGATACGCGTGGAGTTCAGCTCGCGCGCGTCGATCTCGCCGAGGTTCTCGACGATGTGACGGAGACCCACCTGCTTCTCGGACCCGAAGTAGAACGCCTTGAGCCACTCGGTGCGGCGCTGCTCACCACGGGCGATGGCATCCAGGTCGTCTTCGAGGGCCGCGGTGAAGTCGTAGTCGACGAGGTCGGCGAAGTGCTGTTCCAGCAGGCGCACGACGCTGAAGGCGAGCCAGCTCGGAACGAGCGCCTGACCGCGCTTCGTGACGTAGCCGCGATCGAGGATCACGCCGATGATGCTGGCGAAGGTCGACGGGCGACCGATGCCCTTCTCTTCGAGCGCCTTGACCAGGCTCGCCTCGGTGTAACGCGGCTTGGGCGACGTGCTGTGCCCCTTGGGCTCGACGTCGCTGATCGCGAGCTCGTCGCCGACGGCGACGGGGGGCAGCGACTGGTCCGCGTCCTCGTCGTTGCGCTTCTCGTCGTTGCCCTCTTCGTACGCCTCGAGGAAGCCCTTGAAGGTGTAGACCGTGCCCGAGGCGGTGAACTCCGCGTTCTTCTCCCCGGCCTTCACGGCGAGGGTCACCGTGGTGGTCTCGTACTTGGCATCCGACATCTGGCTGGCGACCGTGCGCTTCCAGATGAGGTCGTACAGCTTCTGCTCGTCGCGGTCGAGCGACGAAGCGAGCGACGCGGGCGTGCGGAAGTGCTCGCCCGAGGGACGGATCGCCTCGTGCGCCTCCTGCGCGTTCTTGGAGTTGTTGCGGTAGACGCGCGGGTTGGCCGGCACCGCCTTGTCGCCGTACAGCGCCACCGCCTGCTCGCGCGCGGCCTTCACGGCCTGCGTCGAGAGCGCGGTGGAGTCGGTACGCATATAGGTGATGAAGCCCTTCTCGTAGAGACGCTGCGCGACGCCCATGGCGTGCTTCGCGCTCATCGAGAGCTTGCGTCCGGCCTCCTGCTGGAGCGTGGAGGTCGTGAAGGGGGCGCGGGGGCTGCGGGTGCCGGGCTTGGCCTCGACCTTGGCGACCGTGGCCTTGGCCGCGGCGACGATGTCGGCGGCGAGCGCGCGGGCCTGGGCCTCGTCGAGGACGACGACGGCCTTCTTCAGCTTTCCGTTGTCGTCGTAGTCGCCACCGCGGGCGAGAGGGGCACCGTCGAGACGGTTGAGGCGCGTCGTGAACGAGGACCCGGACTTGGATGCCAGCGCCTCGACGTCCCAGTACGAAGCCGAGACGAAGGCCATGCGCTCGCGTTCACGCTCGACGACCATGCGGGTCGCGGCGGACTGCACGCGGCCGGCGCTGAGCGCGGTGCCCTCGCGGCCCGAGCCGACCTTGCGCCACAGCACGGGCGAGACGTCCCACCCGTACAGGCGGTCGAGGACACGGCGGGTCTCCTGGGCGTCGACGAGCGACTCGTCGAGGTCGCGCGTGTGGTGGACGGCATCCTGAATGGCGTCCTTGGTGATCTCGTGGAACACCATGCGACGGACGGGGACCTTGGGCTTGAGGACCTCGCGGAGGTGCCACGCGATGGCTTCGCCTTCGCGGTCACCATCGGTGGCGAGCAGGACTTCGTCGGCGGACTTCAGGGCGCGCTTGAGCTCGGCGACCGTCTTCGTCTTGCGGTCGTTGACGACGTAGTAGGGGTCGAAGTCGTTCTCGACGTCGATGGAGTACTTGCCGTACGCCGCCTTCTTGTCGGCGGGGATCTCCTTCTTGGAGGCCAGGTCGCGGATGTGACCGACCGAGCTGAGCACCTCGTAGCCATCGCCGAGGTATCCCTGGATCGACTTCATCTTCGTCGGGGACTCGACGATGACGAGCTTCTTGCCGTTTGCCACTGGGGTCCTTTCTTCGTTGCACACCATACACACGCCTTCCTGGTCGGGATCCGGGAGGTCGCGCGCCGTCGAGACATCGGGTGGTCCGGCTCGGGAGCGTGCAGCGAACGGAATCCCACCGTACGCGCTGCCGACCGTCACCGTGGCGACGAGGCCGTCGACATCGCATTCGCTCAGGTTCACGCCACCGGCTGCGGAGATCGCGGCGGCGGCCTCGCACGGCACTCCGGGGAGCGCGCCGCTGACGGTGTCGGCGGCGGCGAGGGCCGCGGCATCCGCGATTCCGGCGAGGCGCTGGGCCTGCACCGCGGCGCCGCCCGCGAGGCCCAGCCCGAGGGCAGCGAGCGCGATCGCCGCCACCACGCCCACGGCCGAGACGCTCCCGGCCATCACCCACCCCCACCGAGGGCGCACGCATGAGCCCGCAGCGGTTCGAGGGCGATCGGCAGCGGAACGGGGGTCGAGACATCGACGCACACGAGCCTGTCGGTCCGTTCGAAGGAGAGGTCCGCCCCGGCATCCGCCACTACAGCCCGGGCGCGCTGCTCGTCTCCGCGCCCGAGCAGCCGCGCGGACTCGGCCGCGGTGTGCTCGAGTCGCACGGACGCTGCCGCCGCGACCAGCGCGCCGAGGGCCAGCGCGAGCACCAGGATGATCGCGGGGAGGGCCACGGCGAACTCTGCCGTGACCGCTCCGCGATCGTCGAGGAACGGCCGTCTCATTGCACGGAAAGAGCACGACGGACGAGGTCGGTGAGGATGCCGCGCACCTCATCCGACCGCATGATGACGACGAGGAGGCCGGCGAAGGCCACGGCCGCCATCGTCGCGATCGCGTATTCGGCCGTCGCGGCACCGCGGTCGTCCAGGAACAGGGCCGACGCGCGACGGGTCGTGAGGGGACGAAACGACGCGTGGGATCGGGTAGGTGTGAGGGAGGGAGTGGACATCGGACTCTTCTTTCTATGAGGGAACGGACGGTCAGAGAGGAAGGGAGGTGGACCGGACGACACCGAGAACGGCGGGCACCACCGCGAGGAGGAGGAAGGCCGGGAGCGTGCAGACGCCGAGGGGAACCAACAGGCGGGTCGACAACCGGGCCGCCGCCTCCCGACCGGTCGCCCGGGCGCGGTGACGAGCGAGCCACGCTTCGCCGCGCAGCAGTTCCACGGCAGGAGCCCCGGCCCGCGCCGAGAGCTCGAGCGCCGTCGCGATCCCGGCCGTCGGTTCCGCGTCGGCTCCCCGCGCTGCCGCGCTGAGCGCCCACGCGCGCTCGATCGACGCTCCCGACGCCAGCGCCATCGCCACGAGCTCGGCATCCCACCCCGGGATGCCGTCATCGGGTCGAGCGCGCCGCGCAAGATGGGGAGTCGAGATCACGCTCGCCGCGAGCAGGACGAGCCCGGCGAGCAGCGCGCACGCCCCGAGCGGCTCGGCAACCACGCGCAGCGGGTCCAGACCGAGAAGGGAGCCGAGCGGCAGGCCGAGCACCGGGAGCAAGGTCAGCAGCCGAGCCGTGGCGACGGGCTCGGCGAGCGCCACCGCGATCTCGGCCTTCACCTCGCGCGCATCTCGAAGGGCGGTGACCGCGGAACGCAGGGACTCGGCGAGCGGCGCCCCGACGGCCGTGGCGACCGACCACGCCGCCGCGATGTCGCCCCACGCCCCTTCCCCGGAGCGGAGAACCCCCGCGACGTCGCCACCCGCCTCCGCGACGCGCGCGGCGTCCACCACGAGCGCATCGCCCTGCACGGCGAGATGCCGCCATGCCGTTGGGCCGGACAGACCCGCGCCCAGGAGGACGGCCAATCGCGTCGCGGTCTCGATCGCTGCGTCGTCGCGCCCGCCGCTGCCCGACGCCCTCACGCGATCGCCTCGACGTCGACTCCGAGCCGATCGCCCACGAGCACCGGCCGACCGATGCCGACGACCCGTCGGCGACCCTCCCGACGCTCGACGTGCACGATCGCGTGCAGGGCGCTGACGGCCTGGCGCGCGAGGGCAGCGGCATCCATTCCCGCGAGGGCCCCGAGCGCTTCCAGGCGCGCCGGGATCTCCGCGAGACCGCCCGCATGGAGGGTTCCCGCGCCGCCGTCGTGCCCGGTGTTCAGCGCGAGGAGCAGCTCCCTGATCTCGGCGCCTCGGCATTCCCCCAGCACGAGGCGGTCGGGGCGCATGCGCAGCGCCTCGCGGACGAGTCTCGGCAGCTCGATGCCGCCGGCGCCCTCCAGGTTGGCCTGTCGGGCTTCCAGAGCGACGTGGTGCGGATGCCGCGGGCGGAGTTCGGCGACTTCCTCGATCGTCACGATCCGCTCCGCGGCGGGGACGGACGACAGGAGGGCCGAGAGCAGAGTCGTCTTTCCCGCACCGGTACCTCCGGTGATGAGGACGTTGCATCGCTCGCGGACGAGCGCACCCAGTGCGCGCCGGATCGCGACCGAGAACATGCCCGCTCGATGCAGATCGTCCAGGTCGGGCGAACCCCAGCGCGGAACGCGAATCGAGATGGCCGTCCCTCGCGCGGCCACCGGAGCGAGGACGACGTGCACGCGCACACCGCGCTCCAGGCGCACGTCGACGCACGGGGACGCGTCATCGAGGTGACGCCCGCCCCGCGCGATCAACCGGACGGCCAGCCGCCGGACCTCTGCCTCTGTCGCGCGCCACGACGGCACCCGTTCCGCGCCGCTCCCCCGGTCGACGAACATCCCCTCGTCGCCATTCACGAAGACGTCGCTGACGTCGGGGTCGTCGAGGAACGGCTGCAGGAACGCGAGGGCCGGATCGTCTCCCGCGAAGGAAAGCAGGCGGGGAGCGGACGAAGGCTCCGCGGCGAGCGGTGCCTGCGCGGGAGCGGGAAGGGGGAAGAGGCGGGGGGAGGTCACGCCGATGACGGTACGGAGGTCCGCCCGGCCGCCGCGGCGCCGATGCCACGATCCGTGGATGATTCCACCGATTCGCCGCCTGGGGAGGGCAGGTGTTCCTCGGGGAGAGTCGGGCGCGGAACCGCCCGGAAAAAAAGAGAGGGCGGCATCCCGTCAATGGGGGGCGAGGGATGCCGCCACGCGCCGGGGAAAAATTGGGGGGCTCCCCCCGACGCGCTTGCCGGAAGCGATGTTCGGGCAGATACAAGAGTACGCACACGAGCGCGCCACGCCAACCCGAATCGCTAGATGATCGAGCGATATATCAGGCGTTTCGCCCAGAGCGGATCCCAACTATCGGAGGTAACCGCCGTTCGGAGCGGAGGGATAGCGTGACCCTGGCGCGAGGACGCGCCGTGCCTCGACCGCGAAGGAGCGCCAGATGAGCAGCCAGATCGATCATCTCCTCAACGAAACCCGCCGTTTCGCCCCGTCGGCGGAGTTCGCCGCGAACGCCGTCGCCGACGCGAGTCTGTACGAGCGCGCCGCCGCCGACCGCGAGGGTTTCTGGGCGGACCAGGCGCGCGAGCTCCACTGGCACACCCCGTTCACGAAGGTTCTCGACTGGTCGAATCCGCCCTTCGCCGAGTGGTTCGCCGACGGCGAGCTGAACGTCGCGTACAACTGCCTCGACCGGCACGTCGAGGCCGGTAACGGCGACCGCATCGCGCTCCGGTGGGAGGGCGAACCCGGCGACCGGCGCAACGTCACCTACGCCGAGCTGACCGACGAGGTGAAGCGCCTGTCGAACGTGCTGATCGACCTGGGCATCGAGCGCGGCGACCGCGTCGCGATCTACCTCCCGATGATCCCCGAGGCGATCGCATCCATGCTCGCCGTGGCCCGCATCGGCGCCGTCCACTCGGTCGTCTTCGGCGGCTTCTCGGCCGACAGCCTCCGCTCCCGCATCGACGACGCCGGAGCCAAGCTCGTCATCACCGCCGACGGCGGTTGGCGCAAGGGAAAGGTTTCCCCCCTCAAGCCCGCGGTCGACCAGGCCCTCGCCGATCGCAACGGGTCCGGCATCCAGGAGACCGTCGAACACGTCCTCGTGGTCAAGCGCGGTGAGAACGACGTCGAGTGGATCGACGACCGCGACATCTGGTGGCACGACGTCGTGCCTCAGGCCTCGGCCGAGCACGAGGCCGAGGCGTTCCCCGCCGAGAACCCGCTGTTCATCCTCTACACGTCGGGCACGACCGGGAAGCCGAAGGGCATCCTGCACACCTCGGGCGGGTACCTGACGCAGGCGGCGTTCACGAACCGGGTCGTGCACGACGTGCACCCCGAGACGGACGTCTACTGGTGCACCGCCGACATCGGCTGGATCACCGGCCACACCTACGTCACGTACGGCCCGCTCGCCAACGGCGCGACGCAGCTCCTCTACGAGGGCACCCCCGACACCCCGCACCCGGGACGATGGTGGGAACTCATCCAGAACCACGGCGTCACGGTCTTCTACACCGCGCCCACCGCAATCCGGTCGTTCATGAAAATCGGCCGCGACGTGCCGCAGAGCTTCGACCTTTCGTCGCTGCGGCTCCTCGGATCGGTCGGCGAACCCATCAACCCCGAGGCGTGGATCTGGTACCGCGACATCATCGGCGCCGACCGCGCGCCGATCGTCGACACGTGGTGGCAGACCGAAACCGGCGCGATCATGATCTCGGCGCTCCCCGGCGTCACCGAGACGAAGCCCGGCTCGGCGCAGGTGCCGCTCCCCGGCATCTCCATCGACGTCGTCGACGACGCCGGCGAGCCCGTCGGGCACGGCAACGGCGGACTGCTCGTCATCACCGAGCCGTGGCCGTCGATGCTGCGCGGAATCTGGGGCGACCCCGACCGCTTCGTCGAGACGTACTGGGCGAAGTTCGCCGACAAGGGCTACTACTTCGCCGGCGACGGCGCCCGCCTCGACGACGACGGCGACGTGTGGCTGCTCGGCCGCGTCGACGACGTCATGAACGTCTCGGGCCACCGCCTGTCGACCGCCGAGATCGAGTCGGCCCTCGTCGGACACGAGGGCGTCGCCGAGGCCGCGGTCGTCGGCGCGTCCGACGAGACCACCGGCCAGGCCGTCGTCGCCTTCGTCATCATCAAGAGCCGGTACATGAAGAAGAACGGCGTCGACGGACTCGGCGACGTCCTCCGCAAGTGGGTCGGCGAGCAGATCGGCCCGATCGCGCGCCCCCGCGACGTCTACATCGTGGGCGAGTTGCCCAAGACCCGATCCGGCAAGATCATGCGGCGCCTCCTCCGCGACGTTGCCGAGGGCCGCGAGGTCGGCGACACCACCACCCTCGCCGACACCGCCGTGATGAGCGTGATCAGCGCCCAGGTGAAGTGAGGCACGCGAAGGTCCCGGATGCCGTACGCACGGCATCCGGGACCTTCGTCGTTTCACGCATGTGTATACGTTGTGCGCAACCGCGCGACCGTGAGAGCGCTCAGGCACCCTTTGTGTATACACTGAGAGAATCAACGGCGAGGGAGGGATGCCATGCGGGCCAGCGACCGCGCGTACTCCGCCCTCCTCGATGACATCCAGACCGGCGTGCTCGCGCCAGGTACCGTCCTCGGCGAGGTCGAGCAGTCCGCCCGCCTCGGCGTGAGCCGGACGCCCCTCCGCGCGGCGCTCGCGCGTCTCACCGCCGACGGGCTTGTCGCCCAGGCATCCCCGCGCGTCACCGTCGTCACCGCGATCGACGGCGAGGACATCCGCGCGCTCTTCGTCGTCCGGCGCGCGCTCGAGGAGACCGCCGTGCGCCTGGCCGCCGCGTCCCCCCGCGCGGCCGACTTCGCCGCGCTGGCCGCGGCGTTCGACGACGTACACCTCGACCGCGAGGAGGCCCGCGACGACTACTACCGCCTCATCGCCGATTTCGACGCGGCACTCGACACTGCCGCCGCGAACGACTACCTCACCGCGGCTCTCCGCACGGTCCGCACCCACCTCGTGCGCGTGCGCCGCCTCGCCCGCGACCAGCCCGAGCGGCTCTCCGCGTCGGTTGCGGAGCACCGGCTCATCGCCGCCGCGATCGCCGCGGGCGACGCCGACCTCGCCGCGCACGCCACCCACGTGCACCTGCACAACGCCCTGACGAGCATCCTCGAGTCCCTCGACGACGCCGCGCCCTCGCCCCACCGAAAGGCCCTCGCATGACGATCACCCACCACCTCCGCGTCCACCGCAGCGACGAGAACCTCGCGCGCGAGGGGCAGCTCGCGTGGGCCCTGGCGCGCATCGCCGTCGACCCGGTCGCGGTCGACGCGGACGTCGTCGACATGATCATCAACCGCGTCATCGACAACGCCGCGGTCGCCGCCGCCTCGCTCACCCGTCGGCCCGTGAGCGCGGCACGCCAGCAGGCGCTCGACCACGCGGTCTCGATCGGCGGCGTCGGCGCCACCGTCTTCGGCTGTGCGCTCGAGCGTCGGTCCAGCCCCGAGTGGGCCGCCTGGGCCAACGGCGTCGCGGTCCGCGAACTCGACTACCACGACACCTTCCTCGCCGCGGAGTACTCGCACCCGGGCGACAACATCCCGCCGGTGGTCGCGGTCGCCCAGCACACCGGACGCGACGGCGCCGCCGTGGTGCGCGCGCTCGCGACGGCCTACGAGGTGCAGATCGACCTCGTCCGCGCGATCTCGCTGCACAAGCACAAGATCGACCACGTCGCGCACCTCGGCCCCTCCGCGGCCGCGGGCATCGGCACCCTGCTCGACCTCGACCAGGAGACCATCTACCAGGCGATCGGTCAGGCCCTCCACACCTCTACCGCCACGCGGCAGTCTCGCAAGGGCGAGATCTCGACGTGGAAGGCGCACGCCCCCGCCTTCGCCGGGAAGATGGCGGTCGAAGCCGTCGACCGCGCGATGCGCGGCGAGACCAGCCCCTCCCCCATCTACGAAGGCGAGGACGGGGTCATCGCCTGGCTGCTGGGCGGCCCGGATGCCACCTACGACGTGCCGCTCCCCGCGGAGGGCGAGTCCAAGCGCGCGATCCTCGACTCGTACACGAAGGAGCACTCGGCCGAATACCAGGCGCAGGCGTGGATCGACCTCGCCCGCCGCCTCGGCACGGAGCGCCCCGAACTGCGCGACCCGGAGAACGTGGCATCCATCGTCCTGCACACCAGCCACCACACGCACTACGTGATCGGCTCGGGCTCGGGCGACCCGCAGAAATACGACCCGACCGCGTCGCGCGAGACGCTCGACCACTCGATTCCCTACATCTTCGCGGTGGCGCTGCAGGACGGCGCATGGCACCACGTCGACTCGTACACGCCCGAGCGGGCCGGCCGCGCGGACACCGTCGCGCTGTGGCACCGAATCACCACGGCCGAGGATGCCGAGTGGACGCGCCGCTACCACTCCGAGGATCCGAACGAGAAGGCCTTCGGCGGCCGCGTGGTGATCACCCTGACGGACGGCTCCGTAGTCGAGGACGAGATCGCCGTCGCCGACGCGCACCCGCTCGGCGCCCGCCCGTTCGCCCGCGAAGACTACGTGCGCAAGTTCCGGCTGCTCGCCGAGCCCGTGCTGACGCCCGAGGAGATCGAGCGCTTCCTCAACCTCGCCGAGCGGCTGCCCGAACTCACCCCGGCCGAGGTGCAGCAGCTTTCGATCGTCGCGAAGCCGGGCGTCCTGGCCCTCGCCCCCGCCCCGAAGGGCCTGTTCTGATGCTGTACGCCCAGACCACCCCGGCGCAGAAGCGCCGCGCACTGCGCGAGAAGCTGGCATCCGGCGAACTCGTCCGCTTCCCGGGCGCCTTCAACCCGCTCTCGGCACGCCTCATCGAACGCAAGGGCTTCGAGGGCATCTACATCTCGGGCGCCGTCATCTCGGCCGACCTGGGGCTCCCCGACATCGGCCTCACGACCCTCACCGAAGTCGCCGGCCGCGGGCAGCAGATCGCGCGCATGACGGAGCTTCCCGCGATCATCGATGCCGACACGGGATTCGGCGAACCCATGAACGTCGCCCGCACGATCCAGACGCTCGAAGACGCGGGGCTCGCCGGCGCCCACATCGAGGACCAGGTCAACCCGAAGCGCTGCGGTCACCTCGACGGCAAGAGCGTCGTGGATGCCGGCACCGCGATCAAGCGCATCCGCGCAGCCGTGGACGCCCGGCGCGATCCGGACTTCCTCGTGATCGCGCGGACCGACGTGCGGGCCGTGGAGGGACTGGATGCCGCAATCGACCGCGCGAAGGCTCTGGTCGACGCCGGCGCGGACGTGGTGTTCCCGGAGGCGATGCGCGACCTCGGCGAGTTCGCCGCCATGCGGGAGGCCCTCGGCGTGCCGATCCTGGCGAACATGACCGAGTTCGGCAAGTCCGACCTCTTCTCCACCGACCAGCTGCGGGACGTGGGCGTGAACATGGTCATCTGGCCCGTGTCGCTCCTGCGCCTCGCGATGGGCGCCGCCGATCGGGGCCTGGACGCGCTGGCATCCGCGGGTCACCTCCGCGACCAGCTGGGTGAGATGCAGCACCGCGCCGACCTGTACGACCTCATCGATTACGAGAACTACACACGGTTCGACGCGAACGTGTTCGACTTCACCGTCGAACGCTGACGCCCGCCCCCGCCCGAGACTCAAAGGAGAGACGATGACCGACGTCGAGATCAAGAAGGGCCTGGCCGGGGTGACGGTGGACTACACCGCCGTCAGCAAGGTCAACCCCGAGACCAACAGCCTCCTCTACCGGGGATACCCGGTGCAGGAGCTGGCTGCGACGCAGTCCTTCGAGGCCGTGGCCCTGCTGCTGTGGAACGGAGAGCTGCCGACCACCAAGGAGCTGCGCGAGTTCGAGGCGTTCGAGCGGTCCCACCGCGCGCTCGACGACGCCGTCCGGACGACCATCGACCTCCTCCCCCTCGACGCCCACCCCATGGACGTCGTGCGGACCGCCGTGTCGGTGGTCGGGGCGCTCGCTCCGGCGGCCGAGGTGGCCGACAACTCGGCGGCCTCCGATCTCGCGAAGGCGAAACTGCTGTTCGCGAAGATCCCCGCGATCGTGGCGTACGACCAGCGGCGCCGGCGCGGTGAGGCGATCGTCGAGCCGCGCGCCGACCTCGACTACTCGAGGAACTTCCTGTGGATGACGTTCGGCGAGGAGGCCGACGAGGTCGTCGCGCGCGCGTTCGCGGTGTCGATGGTGCTGTACGCCGAGCACTCGTTCAACGCCTCGACCTTCACCGCTCGCGTGATCACCTCCACCACCGCCGACCTGTACTCCGCCGTCGTCGGGGCGATCGGCGCGCTCAAGGGCGCGCTGCACGGCGGCGCGAACGAAGCCGTCATGCACATCTTCGACGAGATCGGTTCCGCCGAGAACGTCGGGCCCTGGCTCGACACCGCCCTCGCCGAGAAGCGCAAGATCATGGGCTTCGGCCACCGCGTCTACAAGAAGGGCGACTCGCGCGTCCCGACGATGAAGGCGGCGCTCGACACCCTCGTCGAGCACTACGACGCCCATGACCTCGCCTCGCTGTACGACGCGCTCGAGGCCGAGTTCGTCGGACGCAAGGGCATCTACCCGAACCTCGATTACCCGTCGGGTCCGGCGTACCACCTCATCGGCTTCGACACCCCGACCTTCACGCCGCTGTTCGTCTCCGCCCGCATCACGGGGTGGACGGCGCACGTCATCGAGCAGGCGGCATCCAATGCCCTGATCCGTCCGCTGTCGGCCTACGCCGGAGTGGACGAGCGACACATCGAGGGATACGTGGCCACCGAGGCCGAGCGGGAGGTCGCCGAACGCGCGGCGGAGGCGTAGGAGCGCCCCGCCCGCGCGGCGGACCGTCAGGCGACGGTGAAGACGACCTCGACCTCGACAGGACTGTCGAGCGGCAGCACGGGCACGCCGACGGCGGAGCGCGCGTGCGCCCCGGCCTCGCCGAAGACCTCGCCGAGGAACTCGCTCGCGCCGTTGATCACGCCGGGCTGGCCGGTGAATTCGGGGACGGATGCCACGAACCCGGTGATCTTGAGGACACCGGTGATGTTGTCGACGCCGCCGACGAGCGACGCGGCGGCCGCGAGGGCGTTGAGGGCGCTCTGACGGGCGTAGGTCTTGGCATCCGCCGGGGACACCAGACCTTCTCCCTCGCCGACCTTGCCGGTCGCGGGAAGCGCACCCTTCACCATCGGGAGCTGACCGGACGTGTAGACGAGGTCGCCGTGGCGCTTCGCGGGGATGTACGCGGCGACCGGGGGGACGACACCCGGAACCTCGACACCGAGCGCGGCAAGACGCTCCGCGACGCTCACTGCTGACCCTCGAACTGGCGCGCGGCGGTCGCGGCGGCACCGAGGCCGGCGTTGGCCTCTCCCCCGCCGACGGGACGCTTGAAGTACGCCACCAGGCCACCTTCGGGGCCGGTCACGACCTGGACGAGCTCCCACCCCTGCTTGCCCCAGTTGTTGAGGATCGCGGCGGTGTTATGGATCAGCAGCGGCGTGGTGAGGTATTCCCACGTGGTCATCGGGGCTCCCGGCGGGTCGGCTCGGCGGTCGAGCGAGAGGGTGGACGCGGACGCGTGCGAGCGCACGCCTTCGAGGCATCGCCCAGCAACGTCGCTTAGCATCAAGCCTATGCCTGAGAACAAACGTACGGCCAGCGGCGCCCTCGGCGGCATCGTCGGTCTCGTCGGCCTGAGCGCGGCCGCCGGCGTCCTCGTGACCGCGGCAGTGACCCCGGCGATCGCCGTTTCGGGCTTGGCCGCGTCGAGCGCGATCACGATCTTCGACAACATGCCGAGCTACCTGCAGCCCGACCAGCTCATGCTGCCCACGACGATCACGGCCGGCGACCAGGTGCTCGCGAAGTTCTACGATCAAAACCGCTCGCCGGTGACGTTCGACCAGATCAACCCGGTGATGTACGACGCGATCCTCTCGTCGGAAGACCCGCGGTACTACCAGCACGGCGGCGTCGACCTCATCGGAACCACGCGCGCGCTCTTGAGCAACGCCGCCGGCGGCGAGACCCAGGGCGGCTCCTCGATCAGCCAGCAGTACGTCAAGAACGTGCTCGTCCAGCGCTGCGAGCGCGACGCCAAGGCGACCGACGCCGTGGAGGCCACCGACACCACGCCCGCCAAGCCCGCGATGACCCGTGATGAGGCGCTGCAGGCGTGCGCGCAGGAAGCGATCGAGGCGCAGGGTACCGCCGGGTACCAGCGCAAGCTGCAGGAGATGCGCTACGCGGTGCAGCTCGAGAAGCAGTACACCAAGGACCAGATCCTCCTCGGCTACCTCAACATCGCCAACTTCGGCGGCGTCACGTACGGCATCGATGCCGCCGCCCGGTACTACTTCAACGTCCCGGCCGCGCAGCTGAACATCGGCCAGGCGGCGATCCTCGCCGGCATGGTGCAGAACCCCAACCGCTTCCGCATCGATCGCGAAGGCGGGTCCATCGTCTACGACGACGGAACCGCGTACAACAAGAAGGCCGACGGCTCGATCGACGACGTCGACCCGAATACGATCCAGGCGCTCTACACGCTGCGCGACAACGGCGAGATCACGCAGGAGCAGCTCGTGAACGCCGCGGACGGCTACAGCGAGACCAAGGGTCGCCAGCTGTACGTCCTCAGCCGCATGGAGGCGGACGGGAAGATCACGCACGCAGAGTACGTGCAGTACGCGATCGAACCGATCACCCCGCAGATCACGCCGACCGAACAGGGCTGTGGCGCCTCCAAGGCGCCGTACTTCTGCCAGTTGGTCGTCGGGCAGATCCTGAGCGACCCCGCGTTCGGCGCCACCGACGACGAGCGTGTGAGCGCGCTCCGGCAGGACGGTCTGACGATTCAGACGACCCTCGACTGGCGCCTTCAGGATGCCGCCCAGGCGACGATGAACGACAACACCCCGGAGAGCATGGATGGCATGAAGTTCGGTGCCACGGCACTGAGCCTCGAAACCAAGACCGGGCGCGTGCTGGCGATCGCGCAGAACACCAAGTTCACGCAGGACCCGACGCAGGCGGAGAACGATCCGTCGTACAACTCGATCGTCTTCGCGGGCGACAAGGACAACGGCGGGTCCATCGGCTTCAACGCGGGATCGACGTTCAAGATCTTCACCCTCGTCGACTGGCTCGAGAAGGGCAACTCTCTCAACGCTCAGTTGAACGGGCGCCTCAAGCCCGTCCCGAACATGACCAACTCGTGCTGGGGGAACTGGGTGAACACGGACCGGTACACGATCAACAACTTCGGCGACAGCACGGGCTACAACGGCACCCCGCTGATGTTCACGCGTGACTCGCTGAACACGGGCTACCTCGCCATGGCCGCCCAGCTCGACCTCTGCGACATCGCGAAGGTGGCCAAGAAGATGGGTGTCGGCACCACCGGTGACGGCAAAGAGATCACGATGCAGAACGCCAACGAGGTCATCGGTAGCGACAACGTTTCGCCCCTGGCCATGGCGGGGGCCTTCGCCACGGTCGCAAACGGCGGCTCGCACTGCCAGCCCAAGCTCATCGACAAGGTGACCGACCCCGACGGTGCCGATCGGCCCATCCCGGCGCGCACGTGCGAGACGGTGCTCACGCCGGAGATCGCGGCCACAGCGGCCTACGCGCTGCAGAGCGTCATGGCCGGCGGCGGCACGGGCCAGTCGGCCAACCCCCGAGACGGCACCCCGGTCATGGGCAAGACCGGTACCCACGAGGGTTACCAGACCTGGATGATCGAGTCGTCGACGAACGTGACGACCGCTGTCTGGGTGGGCAACTGGGACGGTGACAAGAACCTCTTCGGGAAGTACGCGAAGGGCCTGCAGCTGAGCGATATGCGCTACACGCTGGCCCGCGACGTCCAGAGCGCCGCGGACGAGTTCTACGGCGGCGACCGCTTCCCCGATCCCGCTCAGAACCTGCTGCGCACGGTGACCAAGGACGTGCCGAACGTCGTGGGGCGCAGCATCGACGACGCGCGGAACACCCTGCAGAACGCCGGCTTCAGTGTGACCGTGGGCGACCCCGTTGACGCGGACTTCGGCGGTGACCGCGTCGCCGCGCAGAACCCCAGCGGCTCGGCTCCCGCCGGTGCGAACATCACGATCAGCCCGGGCAACGGTCAGGGCGGAACGGTTCCCGACGTGACAGGCCAGAACCTCAACGCCGCCCAGGCCGCTCTGAAGTCGTCCGGGTACAACAACCTGTCGGTCAGTTGCAAGGAGGACGGCGGGGCGCCCGACGACGGTCGCGTCAATGCCACGAACCCCGCCGGCGGCACCTCGGCCAACAAGAGCACCCCCATCGTGCTCGAGGTCGTGAAGAAGAAGTGCCAGTGACCGGTCCGCTCGTGAAGGCCGCCCTCGCACCCCTCGGGGTCGCGGGGGCGGCCGCTGTCGGGGCCGCGGTGTGGGGCGTGGGGATCGAGCGCTATCTCTTCACCGTCCGCTACCACGCTCTCCGCGTGCTTCCGAAAGGTGCCGACGCGATCCGCGTCCTGCACGTCTCGGACGCCCACATGGCGCCCTGGCAGCGTCGGAAGCAGGAGTGGATGGCTCGGCTCGCCGAGCTCTCGCCCGACCTCGTCATCAACACGGGCGACAATCTCGGTCACCGGGACGGACTTCGCGGCATCCGTGAGGCTTTCGCGCCCCTGCGCGGGATTCCCGGGTTCGTCGTCCATGGCTCGAACGACTATCAGGGTCCGACGCCGCGCAACCCGCTGCGCTACTTCACCGGGCCGTCCGGCAACCTGCCCGCGTACACGCACCTCGACGTCGGTTCGCTCGACAGCTTCTTCACCGACGACCTGGGGTGGAACCTGCTCGACGACACCGCGGCATCCGTCGAGGTGAAGGGCCTGCGGATCACCGGGTTCGGCGTCGACGACGCCCACCGAAACTGGGACAAGCCCGAGCTCATCCCCCCGGTGCTGTCGACGCTGCCGGATGCCGACGTGACGCTGGGCGTGATGCACGCGCCGTACCGGCGCACGCTCGACCGGTTCATCGACCTGGGCGCCGACGTCCTGCTCGCGGGGCACACCCACGGCGGACAGGTGCGAGTCCCCTTCAGCCGCAAGGCCCTGGTGTCGAACTGCGACCTTCCGCTGGACCAGGCGCGCGGCCTCAGCGAGTGGACGCACGGCGGGCGCACGGTACCGCTGAACGTCAGCGCCGGCCTCGGGCATTCGATCTACGCGCCGGTGCGGTTCGCGTGCCGCCCCGAGGCGACGCTGCTCACGCTGCTGCCCGTCTGACCCCTCCTCCCCCGCTTGCGAAAGGGTCGATCCATCCACGGATCGACCCTTTCGCCCGTTCTGCGGGCATCACGACATCGCATGATCGAGTCTCCTCGACCGAAGGGACACTCGATGCATCACCCTCCCCCGCACCGACGACGCGCTTCGCGGGTCGTCCTCGCCCTCCTCGTCTCCTCCGCGGCACTTCTCGCCGGAACGACGGCCGTCGCGACCCCGGCCGAGGCCGCCGACCGCGGCACCGGATTCGGCACCTGGGCACCGCTCTCCTCCACCGGCTGGCACGGTTCCATGCGCGTCGGCGACGTCGAGACGTACTGCATCCATCCGGGGCTGCCCGTCGCCACCGGTCCGACGACCGACCAGGGCGTCCAGGCGGATGCCAGGGGCCTGACGCCGCAGCAGCTCGTCTCGATCAACTACCTCGTCAGCACCTACGGGCAGACCGACGACCCGGTGCAGGCGGCCGGCGTCGGATGGGCCGTGAAGGCGACCGCGGACCGCGACACGACGCTGCACTCGTGGGGATATGAGGGAGATTCGCTGCGCGAGGCGATCGACTACATCATGCGCCGCGCGAGTCCCGAGAACAGCGCGGCCGTGCAGGAGCGCGCGGAACGCTATCTCGCGGAGGCCTCCGCGATCCGCGTGCCGCGCCTCGGCGGAACACTCGTCCTCACGACGAACCCGGACGACCCCACCCGCGGATCCGTCGCGGCCGACGTCGATCCGGATGCCACCGGCGGACTGCACCTGGATGGTGCGGTGTTCGCCGACACCGGCACGGCGGACCGGGCCGACGTCACACCGGGTCGGGCTTACCCCATCCTCGCGTCGCCCCCGCGCGACACAGACGGGCGCCCCTACACCGTGCGCGCCCGCGGCGCGTTCACGGTTCGGGCGGCGGCCGTGCGCCTGTTCACCACACCGGGTCAGCAGGAGTCGGCGGGCCCCGCCGAGCCCCAGCGATTCGAACTGACGGCGGAGGATGCCGTCGCGCGTCCGATCGTGTTCTCGCCGCGCATCCACACGGAGGCGCGCATCGAGGACGGTCGCTTCCTCGACGCCGTCACGCTGTCCTCCGGCGAGAACGTCTGGCCGCGCGCGGCCGACGGGAGCTTCGTGCGCCTGCGCGCCCGAGCCGACGTGTATCGCACGGGCGAGTTTCCGGTCGAAGCGCCCGTCGTCCCGGACGGGCTGACGCCGGTCGCCCGGCTCGAGGTGACCACCGATCCGGCGGTGGGTCCGGGTACGTACACCGTCGCCACGCCCGACCCGCTTCCGGGGCCCGGCGTCTACACCGCGGTGTGGCGGATCGAACGCGTGGACCAGAGTCCGGAAACCGTCCTGCACCTGCCTCTTCGATACGTCTGGGCGGAACGGTTCGCCACCCCCTCGCAGACCCGGCAACTCGTGCCGCCTCCGCCCTCGGAGACTCCGGCGTCGACCCCGACCCCCGCCGCCCCCGTGGCGGCGCCACCCGCCGCAGAACCGCCGACGGCTCTCGCGACGACCGGGGTCTCCGCTGCCGGCCTGGCGCCCGCGGGAGTCCTCGCGGCCGTGACGGTGGCCATCGGGGTCGGGGTGATCCTGACAGCACGCCGCCGCCGTTTCCCCACCGCCCCAGCCTGAGCCGATCCCTGTCGGGCGAGCGCCTCCGCTCGCGACGCGCCCGCCCGACGGCCCGGTTCGAACCACGCCCGCGAACGGGGTAGACTTACAGGGTTGGCCACGGGGTGTGGCGCAGCTTGGTAGCGCGCGTCGTTCGGGACGACGAGGCCGCAGGTTCAAATCCTGTCACCCCGACCAATCCAAGAGAGCCTCCCGCTGATCCGCGGGGGGCTCTCCTCCTTTTCTCCTCCGTGCGGGTTGACCCGCACCGACCCTAGTCGCATCATTTCCGTCTACGACGAAGGGAGTGGGTCGTGAACGTGGAGATCGACGAGAACGACCTCAAGGTCCTGATCGGTATCGCGGCGAACCTGACGGCTTACCTCGCCACGGGCCGCAGCGGCGACGGGACGCTGGACAAGATCGACGAACGGCTTGCTCGCGACCTGAAGCGATTCGGCCTGGCGGAAGACGACTCCACCGCGGCGATGGAAGAGGCGATGTCCCACCTCACGAGTCGCCTTCACGCAGCACTCGGCGACCGCGCCTGAGTGGGACGTCATACCGCCGGGGATCTCGAACGGGAGGCTTAGGCCCGTCGCGCGGGATCCGTGACGCGCTCCATCAGAGCAGCGACGACGCGCCGGGGCAGCAGCCCCAGCAGTGCAGCCGACCACCGGTTACCCTCGCCGTCGATGACGCTCGGTCCCGGATTCCGCCGCGACAGGTGACCGAGGGCGGTGCGCACGACGTCGTCCGCCGACCGCATGGTCGCGCCCGACGTGGCATCCTCCGTGCCGACGACGCTGTTGAACTCCGTCTGCGTCGCACCGGGAGACACGGCGAACACCACGACATCGGTCTTCCTCGTCTCGGCCCACAACGCCTCGGTGAAGCTCAGGACGAAGGCCTTCGCCGCGCCGTACACCGCCATGCGCGGTGTCGGAGCATACGCGGCCATGCTCGCGACGTTGATCAGGAATCCCGGTCCGCCGGCCAGGAGGTCGGGGAGGAACGCGCGGCTGATCTCCACGGGCGCGGAGACGTCGACCGCGATCTCCTGCGCGAGCCGCCCGGGATCGTCGTCGACGAACTTCCCGAACGTTCCGAAGCCCGCGTTGTTGATCACGCCGGTGACCCGCACGCCTGCGCGGCGGACCTGATCGCGCAGATCCGCGGCCGCCATCGGCGACGCGAGGTCCGCCACGATCGGCGTCGCCTCGACGCCGTGCCGCGCGCGGACCGATCGCGCCAGATCCTCGAGCCGGTCACCACGGCGCGCGACCAGGACGAGGTTCGCCCCGCGCGCCGCGAGGGCCTCGACGAATGCGGCGCCGATCCCGGACGATGCGCCGGTGACGAGCACGGTGTGGGCGGGGAAATCGAGACGTGGCATGGGGTGTCCTTCGTTCGTGGATGCCGACACGCTATGCCCGACTGACACTCAGTGTCAACTAGGCACATGAGCTAAGCTGCGGAGATGGATGCCGAAGCCTCACTGTGGAAGCGATCGCGCCGCGCCGCCTACGCCGAGATCTCCGGAATTGCCATGCGCCTGTTCCTCGACCAGGGGTTCGAGCAGACGACCATCGACCAGATCGCCGCGGCCGCCGGCATCTCGCGCCGTTCGTTCTTCCGCTACTTCGGCACCAAGGAAGACGTCCTCCTCGGCGACCTGGCCCGCGACGGCGAGCGCCTCCGCGACGCACTCGACGACATACCCACCGACATCGGCCCGTGGGAGGCGCTGCGTCGCGCTCTCGACGCGGTGCATGCGCTCGAACGCGATTCGAGCGACCTGCTCAAGATCGCTCGCATGATGTACGACACGCCCTCGCTGCTCAGCCGCAGCGCCGAGAAGCATCGACACTGGCAGTCGCTACTGCTCCCCGGCATCCGCGCCCGCCTCGGACCGGATGCCGACGACGTGTCGGCCGCCGCGATCATCGCCGCTGCGATCGCCTGCCTCGATACGGCGGGCGAAGCGTGGGCGCGCAGCGACGGCACGCTCGACCTCGCCGAACTCTACGACCGAGCCATCGCCACCGTCCGCGGCAGCACCTGACCGGCGCGACCGGGGATCTCGTCCGCTTCGGATACCATTGCAGTCAACCTCGTCCCGCGCGCGGGCATCGACCTCACGGCCGGCCGAGGCCGATCGCAGCGAGGCTCCCCCACCGGGCGGAGCCTCTGTTGTGTCGAGATACCGCCCTCACCCCGCCCACAGGAGCCTCGTGTCCGATACCTCGCCCCGCCTCGTCGCCTTCGACCTCGACGACACACTCGCCCCTTCGAAGACCGCGATCGACCCGCGCATGGGCGATCTGCTGCTCGCCCTCGCCGAGCGCGTCGAGGTCGCGATCATCTCGGGCGGTCAGCTGCAGCAGTTCCGGTCGCAGGTCGTGGACCGCCTGCCCGCCGCCGATCCGGCGCTCCTGTCGCACCTGCACCTCATGCCGACGTGCGGCACGCAGTACTACCGCTTGAGCGGCGACGGGATCGAGACCGTCTACGCGCACTCGCTCACCGAGGATGAGAAGACGCGCGCCCTCAGCGCGGTCCGCGAAGAAGCCGAGCGCCTGGGCCTCTGGGAGACCGAGCCGTGGGGTGAGATCCTCGAGGACCGCGGATCGCAGATCACGTTCTCGGCCCTCGGCCAGACCGCTCCGCTCGACGCGAAGATGGCGTGGGACCCGACCGGCGAGAAGAAGAACGCACTTCGTGAGGCCGTCGCGGCTCGGATCCCCGACCTCGAGGTGCGCTCGGGCGGCTCGACCTCCGTCGACATCACCCACCGCGGAATCGACAAGGCCTACGGCATGCGCCAGCTCGCCGACGCGACCGGTATCCCGCTCGACGACATGCTGTTCGTCGGCGACCGGCTCGACCCCGACGGCAACGACTACCCGGTCCTGGCCATGGGCGTCGAGTGCCACGCGGTGCACGGGTGGGAGGACACCGCCGACTACCTCGACGGGCTGATCCCCACGCTCCCCGCCCGGGCCTGACGACGCGTCAGAGGATCTGGCCGATGGGCTCGCGCTTCTCGGCCTGGAATCGATCCTCTGTGCGCCCGTACGCCCAGTAGCCGGACAGCGACACCTGGGCCCGATCCAGGCCCCACACGCGGAAGAACACGTCGCGCAGGGCCTTCATCGCCTCGCGCTCCCCGTGGGCGAACACCTGACCGCGCCCCTCCGGCACCGTCCACGCCGCGACAGCCTCCGCGAGCAGCGCAGTCGTCCCGGCGGGCGCTGCGCCGCGGTGCAACCACGCGACCTCGACCCCCGCGGGTGCCCGCAGAGGCAGCTCGTCGTCAGCCCCCGCGACCTCGACGAAGGCGACGCCGCGCGCGTCGGAGTCAAGCGCCTCGAGCCCCGCCGCGATCGCCGGGAGAGCCGACTCGTCTCCCGCGAACAGGTGCCAGGATGCCGCGGGGTCGGGGGTGTATCCGCCACCGGGCGAGCTGACCACCAGCCGCTCCCCCGGCCGCGCTCCGGCCGCCCACGGTCCCGCGAGACCCTCGTCGCCATGGACGACGAAGTCGATCGCGAGCTCATCCCCCTCGACCTCACGCACGGTGTAGGTGCGCGTCACGGGCAGATCTGCAGGGGCGAGGGTCTCTCGGAGCGCCGCGAGGTCGTAGGGCGGCTCGAGACCGAGCTCGGGCTTGACGAACGTGATCTTGACGTAGCGGTCGGTGTAGGGGCTCTCGCGGAACGACGTCAGATCGGTACCCCGCGCGCGCACGCGCGCCAGGTGGGGCGTCAGCCGCTCCGTCGAGACGACCTCGAGCACGTGCTGCGGGCGCGGCGGCCGCGCGGGACGTTCGTTCATGCGGCGTCTGCCTCTCTCGTGGCCACCGACGCGCCCAGTGCGTCCGCGACCTGCGCCGAGTAGCCGGCGATGTGCGCCCGGATGCGATCCCGCGCGGTCGACGCGTCGCCCTCCGCAACCGCCGCCACGATCGCACGATGCTCGGCGCGAAGGCGTTCCGAGGCCGCCCCCCAATCGTCCAGGAGCGCCGCTCCCGACTGCGTGTACGACTCGATGGAGCTGCGGAGCCCCGCCATCATCGCCGCGACGACCGCGTTGCCCGACGCCTCCGCGAGCGCCTGGTGGAAGCGGGCGTCGAGGGCGAGGAACTCGTCGCGACGCAGGGTGTCGGCATCCATGGCATCCAGGATGTCGTTCACCTCGCCGAGGTCGGGGTGGGAGCCGGCGAGCGTCTCGGCGACGTCCGCCTCCAGCACGATGCGGGTACGGACGACGTCGGCGAGGGGGAAGCCGCTGGCGGCGACCTGGAGCCGGAGGAAGGCCTCGATACCGCCCCGCGGGGTCGTCACGATCATCGCGCCCGCAGACGGGCCGGAGCCGGTCGCGGTGCGGACTACGCCGAGGACCTCGAGCACGCGGATGGCCTCACGGACGCTCGAGCGCCCCACGCCGAGTTGAGCCGCGAGTTCCCGCTCCGGGGTGAGCCGATCGCCGGGCGTCAGCCGTCCATCACGCAGGTCGCCCTCGATGCGTTCGAGTACGACCTGCCATGCCCGCAGTTCGGAATCCGGCACGCCCGTCCCCTTCTTCGCGTCAGGCGTCGCGATGTGGCCTGACCACACCACTGTACGCGCGCCGGATCAGGCGTCCGCGGGGGTTGCGTAGCCCGCGGGGTTCCGCGTCTGCCAGTTCCAGTAGTCGCGGCACGCGTCGTCGATCGTGAGGCGCGTGCGCCACCCGAGCACCTCGGCAGCCTTGGTGGGGTCGCAGTAGGTGGCCGCGACGTCACCGGGCCGCCGCGCGAGGATCTTCTTGGGCAGCTCGTGCCCGACGGCCTTCTCGAACGACGCGACCAGCTCGAGAACGCTCACCGGACGACCCGTGCCGAGGTTGAACACCTGGTGGCCCGGCTGCGCCTGCTCGACCGCGATGACGTGCCCCTCGGCGAGGTCGACGACGTGGATGTAGTCGCGCAAGCCGGTCCCGTCGGGGGTGTCGTAGTCGTCGCCGAAGACACCGATCTCGTCGAGTGTCCCGATCGCGACGCGCGAGACGAACGGCATGAGGTTGTTCGGGATGCCGGCGGGGTCCTCGCCGATCAGACCGGACGGGTGCGCGCCGACCGGGTTGAAGTACCGCAGCACCGTGACGTTCAGGTCGGGATTCACACGCGCCACGTCCGCGAGCACGACCTCGTTCATGCGCTTGGACTTGCTGTACGCGTTGGAGAGGTCGATGCTCGTCGTCGACTCCTCGGTGAACGGCAGGTCCGCGGGGTCGGAGTACACCGTGCCCGTGCTCGAGAAGACGAACGAGCGGATGCCACGGGCGATGCCGACGCGCAGGAGCGCGAACGTCGTGTCGAGGTTGTTGGAGTAGTACTCCAGCGGCTTCTGCGTGGACTCCCCCACGGCCTTGAAGGCCGCGAGGTGGATGATCGCGTCGATCGGGCCGTACTCGTCGAACACCGCGGTGACGACCGCGTCGTCGGCGGCATTCCCCACGACCAGCGGCGCCGGCTTGCCGGTGATCCGCTCGACCCGCTCCGCGGCGACCGGGTGCGTCCCGGACAGGTCGTCGAGGAGGACGACATCGTGACCGGCCTCGAGGAGGGCGACGGCGGTGTGGGCTCCGATGTAGCCGGCTCCGCCGGCCAGAAGTACGCGCATGGATCCAGGCTATCGGCCGCGACGGCCCCGACTCGCCGCGTCAGCGCCCGTCGAGCCGCCCGCCGGACTCGCGCAGGTAGCAGGAGGCGCACATCGACTCGTACGTCACTTCGCCCGCGATCTGGGCCTCGTCGATGGCCACCTGGTCGCCGTCGAAGACGAAGCGTCCGCCCACGAGCCGGGCGTTGAAGACGGCCTTGCGGCCGCAGCGGCAGATGGTCTTGAGTTCTTCGAGGCTGTGCGCGATCTCGAGCAGCCGCGCCGAGCCCGGGAAAGCCTCCGTGCGGAAGTCTGTGCGGATGCCGTACGCGAGCACCGGGATGCCGTCGAGCACGGCGATGCGGAGCAGGTCGTCGACCTGACCGGCGGTGAAGAACTGCGCCTCGTCGACGAGCAGGCACGCGATCGGCGCCTTGCCCGCGGCCTCGTGGAAGACGGCACGGAGGTCGTCGTCGGGCCCGACGAGGAAGTCGACCGGGCGGGTGACCCCCAGCCGACTGTCGATCTGGTCGGCGCCCTTGGTGTCGATCTCGGGCTTGGCCAGCAGAACCCGCTGCCCGCGCTCCTCGTAGTTGTACGCCGCCTGCAGCAGCGCCGTCGACTTGCCGGAGTTCATCGCTCCGTAGCGGAAGTACAGCTTCGCCATGGACGCCTCAGGCGTTGATCGCGAGCGCCTGGGCCGTGGCCTCCAGTTCGGCGCGTGCCGCATCGGGACGCGTGTTCAGCGTCTCGCCGTAGCTCGGGATGAGCTGCTTCAGACGGGGCTCCCACTCGGGCATGCGCTCGGGGAAGCAGGTCTTGATGAGCCCGAGCATGATCGACACGGCCGTCGAAGCGCCCGGGGAGGCGCCGAGGAGGCCGGCAATGGAGTGGTCGGCGGACGTGACGACCTCGGTGCCGAACTGCAGCACGCCGCCCTTGTCCTTGTCGCGCTTCATGACCTGCGCGCGCTGGCCGGCGTCGAGCAGTTCCCAGTCCTCGGCCTTGGCCGTCGGCATGAACTCACGCAGGCTGTCGACCTTCTTCGCGTGGCTCTTGAGCAGCTCGCTGATGAGGTACTTCAGCAGGCTCGGGTTGTCGATCGCGACCTTCAGCATCGGGAAGATGTTGTGCGGGCGCACCTGGGTGACGATGTCGAGCATCGAGCCGTTCTTGAGGAACTTCGGGCTGAAGGTCGCGAACGGGCCGAAGAGCAGCGAGGTCTCGCCGTCGACGACGCGGGTGTCGAGGTGGGGCACCGACATCGGGGGCGCGCCCACCGACGCCTGCGAGTAGACCTTGGCCTTGTGCTGCGCGACGATTTTGGGGTTGGAGGTCTTGAGCCACTGTCCGCCGATGGGGAAGACGCCGTAGCCCTTGATCTCCTGAATGCGCGAGCGCTGCAGGAGCTTGAGGGCCCAACCACCGGCACCGACGAAGACGAACTTCGCGGTGATCGTGCCGGGGGTGCCGCCGATGGTGTGGCGGTACGCGACCTGCCAGCGGCCGTCCTTGAGCTTCTTGAGCTTCTTGACCTCGTGGTTCGTGACGACCTCGACGCCCTTCTCGCGCAGCCCGGCGAAGAGCTGGCGCGTCAGCGAGCCGAAGTCGACGTCGGTGCCGGCGGGCACGCGGGTGGCCGCGAACGGCTCACCCTTCCGGCGCTTCTGCATGAGCAGCGGCGCCCACTGGTTGATGACACGCGAGTCCTCGCTGTACTCGATGCCCGCGAACAGCGGTTGCTGCTTGAGCACCTCGTAGCGCTTCCGGAGGTAGGCGACATCCTTCTCGCCGCGGACGAACGTCATGTGCGGGGTCGGGTTGATGAAGGTCGACGGCTCGTCGAGGACGCCCTCCCGCACCAGCGACGCCCAGAACTGACGACTCTGCTGGAACTGCTCGTTGATCGCGACCGCCTTCGACGGGTCGAGATCACCGTTCGGGTTGTCGGGCATGTAGTTCAGCTCGCACAGCGCCGCGTGACCGGTGCCCGCGTTGTTCCACGCGTTCGAGCTCTCCTGCGCCACGTCGCTCAGTCGCTCGAGGACCGCGATCTTCAGATCGGGCTGAAGATCCTTCAGCATCGTGCCGAGAGTGGCGGACATGATGCCGCCTCCGATGAGGAGAACGTCGACGTTTTCGGTCACCCGTCGATTCTAGGTGCGGGCTGCGAGGTGTCTCGACATCGAGAGATTCGACGGTTCGATATCGAGACAACCCCGGGCCGTTGGCATCCCGGATGCCACGTGCTCAGGCGCGCGCGGACAGCTCCTGTGCGACGAGCTCGGCGATCTGCACGGCGTTCAGCGCGGCACCCTTGCGGAGGTTGTCGTTGCTGATGAACAGCACGAGGCCCTTGCCCTCGGGCGCGGACTGGTCGGCGCGGATGCGGCCCACGTAGCTCGGGTCGGTGCCGGCGGCCTGGAGAGGCGTCGGAACCTCCTCGAGGCGGACGCCGGGCGCGTCGGCGAGGATCTCGCGCGCGCGCTCGGGCGTGATGTCGCGCGCGAACTCGGCGTTGATGCTCAGCGAGTGACCGGTGAAGACGGGGACGCGCACGCACGTGCCGGCGACGCGGAGGTCGGGCAGCTCGAGGATCTTGCGGCTCTCGTTGCGCAGCTTCTTCTCTTCGTCGGTCTCGTTGAGGCCGTCGTCGACGAGGTTGCCCGCGAACGGGATGACGTCGAACGCGATGGGGGCGACGTACTTCTCCGGCTGGGGGAAGTCCAGCGCCGAGCCGTCGCGCACGAGGCGCTCGACGTCGCCCTGCGCGAGGACGCCCTCGACCTGGCCGAGGAGTTCCTGGGCACCGGCGAGACCGGAGCCCGAGACCGCCTGGTACGTGCTGACGATGAGACGCTCGAGACCGGCCTCGGCGTCGAGCACCTTGAGGACCGGCATCGCGGCCATCGTGGTGCAGTTGGGGTTCGCGACGATGCCCTTCTGCGCGTGGGCGATCGCGTGCGGGTTGACCTCGCTCACGACCAGCGGGACCTCGGGGTCCATGCGCCACGCGCTGGAGTTGTCGATCACGAGCGCGCCCGCCTCGGCGAACCGCGGGGCGTGCGCGCGCGAGCCGGTGGCGCCGGCCGAGAACAGCGCGACGTCGATGCCCGCCGGGTCGGCCGTCGCGACGTCTTCCACGATCACCGAGTGGCCGCCGAAGTCGAGCGACGAGCCCGCCGAGCGAGCCGTCGCGAACAGGCGGAGCTCACGAATCGGGAAGGAACGCTCGGCGAGAATCTCCAGCATGACGGAGCCGACCTGGCCGGTGGCGCCGACGACGGCGATCGAGATTCCGGAATCGGAGATGCGGGTCATGCGAGGTCCTCGGTGGTTCGGGTGTTGGATGCCGAGACGACGGCGTTCGGGACAGGGTAGCGCGCGCCGGGTGCGCACAAGTCCTGCGTGTCGGTCACCGACCGGCGGATTCCGGTCGAATTCAGAGAAGCTGCAGGACTTGTGCGCGACGGAGGCCGGGGACGGAGCGGTGCAGGGGCCCGGGTCAGCGGCCGGTGCCGGCGTGGACCGTCGCCTCGATGTCGCTGTCGAGGCCGAACGCGGTGTGCACCAGACGGGCGGCCTCGGCGAGGTCGACGCCGCGGACGACGACGGAGATGCGGATCTCGGACGTCGAGATCATCTCGATGTTCACGCCCGCGAGGCTCAGCGCCTCGAACAGGGTGGCGGAGACGCCGGAGTGCGTGCGCATGCCCGCGCCCACGACCGAGAGCTTGCCGATCTGGTCGTCGTGCACGAGGCTCTCGAACCCGACCTCGGACTGCTCGCCGGCGAGCGCCTTCAGCGCGGTCGCGGCATCCGTCTTCGGCAGCGTGAACGAGATGTCGGTGCGGCCGGTCGCGGCGGCGGAGACGTTCTGCACGATCATGTCGACGTTGGCGCCGGACTTCGCGACGATCTTGAAGATGTCGGCGGCCTTGCCGGGGACGTCGGGAACGCCGATGACGGTGATCTTCGCCTGGCTGAGGTCGGTGGCGACGCCGGCGACGATGGGCTCTTCCATGGTGGCTCCCTCGGGGACGAGCGGGGACTTCTTCGAGGCGTCGAGCACCCACGTGCCCTCGCCCGAGCTGAACGTGGATCGGGCGTGGATGAGGACGCCGTGGCGGCGCGCGTACTCGACCGCGCGGATGTAGAGGACCTTGGCGCCGTTGGCGGCGAGCTCCAGCATCTCTTCGCTGGAGACGCGGTCGAGCTTGCGGGCGAGCGGCACGACGCGCGGGTCGGCGGTGAAGATGCCGTCGACGTCGCTGTAGATCTCGCACACGTCGGCGTTGAGCGCCGCGGCGAGCGCCACGGCGGTCGTGTCGGAGCCGCCGCGACCGAGGGTCGTGATGTCGCGGGTGTCGCGGTTGAAGCCCTGGAAGCCGGCGACGATGACGATCGCGCCCTCGTCGAGCGCTTCGCGCAGGCGCACCGGAGTGACGTCGACGATGCGCGCGGCACCGTGCGTGGCATCCGTGATCATGCCGGCCTGGCTACCGGTGAAGGAGCGCGCCTCGAAGCCCATCGAGTGGATCGCCATGGCGAGCAGGGCCATCGAGATGCGTTCGCCGCTGGAGAGCAGCATGTCGAGCTCGCGCGGCGCGGGGATCGGGGCCACCTGACCTGCGAGGTCGAGGAGCTCGTCGGTCGTGTCGCCCATCGCGCTCACCGCGACGACGACTTCGTGACCGGCGCGGCGCGTGTCGACGATCCGCTTGGCGACGCGCTTGATGCTCTCGGCGTCGGCGACGGACGAACCGCCGTACTTCTGGACGATCAGCGCCATAAGAGGGAACTCCCGGGGAGGGACGGGCGTCGGGATGCCACGACGGGGCGCTCGGATACCACGCCCGAGGGTTCATCTTAGATGCGCCCGCATGCCGCCGCCGCCATGCGGCGAGCCGCGCGAGGCCCGCGGTTAGGATCGTGGCGTTCCACCCCTCTCCCGAGAGCGATTCGGATGCCCCCCACCTCCGCTCGATGGTTGACGTCGTTGCGTCGCCTCGTCCACGCCGACGACGCCCTCGCCCCCGAGACCCAGCTCATCGCCGTGATCGACGAGACGCGAGCCACCCGCATCCTCGACCTCGCGATCCGCATCGGCGAGACGATGCTCGTCGTGGGCGCGTCAGCGAGCGATGTGACCGCCACGATCGTGCGGGTGAGCCGCGCCTACGGGCTGGACCCGGTGCACGTCGACGTCACCTACAACTCGATCACGGTCGCGCACAGCCTCCCGGGGGCGGCCCACCCGACCACGCTGCTGCGAGTGGTGCGTGGCGCGGTACCGGATCATGCCAAGCTCCAGCGCCTGCAGGCGCTCGTCGCCGAGATCCTCGACGGCCTCGAGCTCGACGCCGCGATCGCCCGGTGCCGCGCGATCCGGCGACTGCCCTTCCGCTACCGGCCGGCGGCGGTCGCCGTCGCGCAAGCGACGCTCGCCCTCGGCGTCGCGATCATGTACGGCGCGAACTGGCTCGCCCTCCTGCTGTCGTTCGTGGCCGCTGCCCTCGCCGCGACCACCCAGCACGCACTGGCTCGTGCGCGCGTGCCCTACTTCTTCGCGCAGATCGCCGGTGGCTTCGTCATCACCGTGGTCGCAGCGCTCTCTCCCTTGCTGCGGTCCACCGGGTGGGACGCGGCCGAAGCGGTACGTCCATCGGTGATCGTGGCATCCGGGATCGTCCTGATGCTCGCGGGGCTCGCGGTCGTCGGGGCCGCCCAGGATGCCATCGACGGCTTCGCGCTCACCGCGACGGGACGGATCCTCGAGCTCACGACGCAGACCCTCGGCGTGGTGCTCGGCATCCTCGCTGGGCTGGAGACCGTGCGGATGCTGGGACTCGCGATGTCACCACCGTCGATGGCCTTGCCGCTGGGCCCCCTTCCGCTACAGTTCGTCGGCGCGGCGGTCATCGCCGTGGCCGTCGCGATCTCCAACGGCGCCGGGGCGCGGATCGTCCTCGTCAGCGCCGGGCTCAGCGTGGTCGCCTGGGTCGGCTATACCGGCGCCTCGGCCGTGGGGTTCGAGGTCGCCGCGGCCAGCGGCGTCGGAGCGTTCCTGGGGAGCTTCCTCGGCATGGTGGTGGCGTACCGCCTGCACGTGCCGTCGGTGGCCGTCACGACCGCGGCGATCCTGCCGATGGTCCCCGGCGCGGCCGTCTTCCGGGGGCTGCTCGGTATCGTCGAGTCCGGCGACGACGCGGCCGTGCTCATGACCGGTGTCACGACGCTCGCGGGTGCCGCGACGATCGGCATCGCCCTCGCCGTCGGCGCGTCGCTCGGCATCTACCTCGGTCAACCGGTCCGCGCGACCCTGTCCGGCGTGGTGCGCTCACGCGCGCGGGCTCGCCTCTAGCGCGACTCAGGGCACGGCGTCTTCAATCGAATCCTGCACGTCAGGAAGGGCGAGATAACGGTGGTCGAGCTCACGAAACGGGTAATCCGGATTTGCTCCCGCCGGATCTTCTTCGGAAGCGTACGATGTCGCAACCGACGCCAACACGTCGGCCGCGTCACCGCGCCCTATCGTCCGCAAAGTCTCGACCGCCGCCTCGAATGCTTCCCGATCGACCTCCCATGCGTGCTCGAGACCGCCGTTCATGATGAGGCCGTGAACGGTGAGCGCAGAGTCAAGGTGCTCTACGGAGAGCTGGGGCAACCGTCGCGAAACTCGACCACGGGGCACCCAACCGACGTCGAAGGTACCTCGGCGAACCTGCCGGAGAATCAGCCCGGCCTCCCACGCGGTCGTATCACCACCGCTCGCAAGGGATTCGAGCGTCGAAACGGCGACCTCCGGCGAGAACGCGAGCACAGCAACTGCGGCGCGCAGTCGAACTCGTGAGGATCGGTCGTCAAGGAGGGAGAGCAAACCTTGGCGACCTTCCGGCGTCTCGCGAAGCTCGAGGTCGATCAGCTGGAGCTGATCGGTCAGCACATTTCGAGCCGCAGTCGAGGCTTCGTTCTGTCGGCGGATGATCAGGAGCCTGAACGTGCTCGCGTCATGGTTCAATTCAGATTGTCCCCTCTGAGGATCCTCCCGAGGATATCGAGCCCGAATTGCCTCTGCTCTTCGAACGAGTATTCCTGTTGCGCAAGCCAATCCCGCACCCTCAAGCCTTGCGTGAAGTCAGGCTTGGAGTTGTAGTAGTTCGCTCGCGCTTGGTTCGCCCAGGAGGGCGCGGGGGCCATGTTGCAGGGGTTATTGATGTCTTCGCGGTTGAAGCCGGACTTGCCTTCTTGAGATTGCTCGACGATATGGTCGTAAACGTAGCCGTCCTCGCCCGTCGGGCCCATGCCCCTTTTGGCCGATCCGAACGAAGAGTATCCCGGATGATCCTCGCAGTCTGGGAGGCTGGGCACGCCGCCCCGGTCCTTTCCACCACCCGAGGCCCCGCCCGTCGCCGTTTGCGCGCCCTTGGCAACGCTCGCCGAACCGTTCGACCCCGCAGGCCCGACTGCACCTGCCGGCCCAGCCTGCGACCGCAGGCCCACGCACACCGTGGCTGGCCCCGACCATGATGCGCACTGCACCTCAAGGCCCTGTGCGCCGCTGAGGCACGACACGAGAGTTCCACCGAGCCCACACTGCCCTGCACCTTCTGCCCTACTTCGGGCATCGGCCTGAACGGTCTGAGCAGCCGTCAACCCCGGAACAGACTGCTCCTGGTCGACCCGACCCGGATCGATCACTCGACCGACGATCTCGCGGATCGACTCGGTGACGAAGCGGCCGATGTAGTTGCGGGCCCATTCCCACGAGCCGTTGCTGTAGTCGATGCGTGTGGTCGAGTAAAGATCGGAAAGCCACGTCGTCGTAACAACCCGATTGCCGTTTTCCATAGCGACCGACCGTTGCCAGGGCTCGCCGGTAGACGACTGCCCGACTCGACGGGGCGCCGGTCAGGGGCAGGTGCCGAGTGCGCGACCCGCGGCGGTCTCGACCGCCGCCACGTCGATGTCGAAATCCATACGCAGCCGATCGTCGTCGACGCGCACGTCCTGAATGTGCAGGGCGCTCGGGACGAGTTCGGCGAGGCAGACGGGAGCCGGCTGCAGCGCCGAAAGGTCGGCGCCCGTCTGCGCGGCGACCTCTTCAGCCGAGAGGGACTTCCCCCCGATCGTGACGGACGAGATCGACGCGCCGAAACGCCCGTTCTCGAAGCGAGGCGTCACAGCGACACTCGCGGTGACCGGGGTCGTCCCTGCCTGCGCGGAGCCGCTCACGACCACGTCTCCGCCGGAGAAATCGACCCGCAGAGCGCTGTGAGCCTGGGCCGGAACCATCAACGCCGCCGCCTGCGCCGCCGAGAAGGTCATGGCGCCGGACACGTGGTGCGGCTCCCACTCATCGTCGACCCACTGGAGCCCCTCCATCGTGAACGTCACATCCGCGTTGGAGGGTCCGGCCGGGTAACTGTAGATCGTCACGCCGATGTCGTCGAATCGGCCGACCATCGTTTGCAGAAGGACCGAGCCGGCGATGTCGACCTCGACGCGTTCGCCGGCGGGGATCGCCAGCCGGATCCTCACCTCGTCGGCCACCGCCCGCTCGCTTTCGCCATGGGCCAATATCTCGGCGATCACGAGCGAGCTCGCCGCCAGGACGAGGAGGACGACGCCGAGCACCGAGAGAAGCAGACCCAGACGCACCGGCGCGGGCTCAGCGGCCTCGGTCCACTGCGGCTGCGGCTGAGGCAGGACGTCGGTCTGCTGATCGAAGAGCGTCATGTTCGCGCCTCATCGCCCGATCAAGGTCATCGTGACCGTCGAGCGGTAGTCGCCCACCGCGGCATCCCGAGGGATCAGCAGGCTGAGATCGGCGTCGAGGGTCGCGCCCGCGAGGGTCGTCGTCGTGCCGCGGTCTCCGGTGGCGAGGTTGATCGGGTAGATCGCCTGGCCTGCCTCCTGCGCTTCCGCGAGCGTCACACCATCCTGATGCGTCACCTCGCGAGGGGCGACTCCGAGGAAGGTCGAGGAGAACCTCGCGGTGGGGTCGGCGATCCCGACGAAGTCGCTCACGGAGAGCTGCATGGTCCAGCCGCCGAGCCGATTGCGATCGTCGATGACAGTGAAGTGTCCGAGGGTCCGAGCCACTTCGACGCCGCCGCGGCCGAGATCGCCGAAATCGACGGTGGTCGCCGCGGGCGCGCTGAGCTGAAAGAGATCGGATGCCGTGACGGTGGCGGAGAGGTTCTCCCCGTCGACCTCGTCGGGTCGCGGCGCCGCTCCCGGGTAGCGATCACTCTCGGGAGGCATCGGAGCCGTGCGGAGCAGGACGTTGTCGGAGGCGGTGTCACCGGACGCGAACGTCGGATTCCGGCATCCGTTCAGGTCGATCGAGCCGGACGCGCCGGGGATCCGCGAGACCCGGTCCGCCACGACCTGGGCGAGCGGGAGCGGCAGGGCGCCGTACCCGAGGCCGGGCAGTTCCTGCTGCCCGTCGCAGGCCGCGTACTCGATGAAACGGGAGAGCGTACGGCCCTTGTCGGCGGTGAAGATCCTGTTCGTCGCGGTGGGCGCAATCAGGTAGGACACGGACGAGATCGGGTATGCACGCGGGTCGGTGCTGCGATGCACACGACGCAGATCGAGAGTTCCGTCCGAACCCGGCGTTGCCGCGAGGAGTGCGATGGACGCCGCGGCAGGAGTCGGCGCGACGTAATATCCCGCGTCGTTGAGCACTTTCGCGACCGGGAGACCGGCCTTCGCGGCGTACGACGCTTCGACATACGTGATGGCGCCTCGACCGTAGTCCTGGGAGACGTACCCGGCGACGCCGAGCGAGCCGTTCTGCGCCTTGAACGAATCGTCGATGTGCGGGAAGAGCGAGCGCTGTCCGTACGTCCAGATGCTCGGATAGCGGTCGGCCATCCACCCGGTCAGCTGAGCGCTCGACCCGGAGCCGTCCGCACGCACGACCGGCGTGATCGCCTGGTCGGGCATGGTCAACCCGGGGTTGTCCGCCTGCACCGCGGGGTCGTTCCACCGCGTGATCTGTCCCGCGAAGATCCTGGTGACGGCGGCACCGGACAGGCGCAGATCGGTCACGCGGTGACCGTCCACCCAGAGGTTGTACGCCAGCGCCGTGCCGCCGGCGAGCATCGGCAGGTACTCGTACGGCGGCATCCCCGTCTCCGGGGCGGGATTCTCCGGCGTGGCCTCCGTCTGGAACGGGATGTCGCTCATCGCGAAGTCGACCGTCTGGGCGATGAAGTCGCGTCGCCCGGCCGAGGAACCCGTGCCGGAGTAGTTGATCGTCAATCCGAGGTCGCGTGCGACGTCTTTTCGCCACACGTCCAGGGCGTTCTGGCCCCAGGTCGAGCCGGACCCGGAGAGGGGCGTGTAGGCGTCGGCCGCCTGGGCGGGGGCCGGCACCGCCAAAGCCGTGACGATCGCCGTGACCGCGAGGAGCGCCCCCCGCACCCCGCGGATCATCCGAAGCGACCGTTCACGTAGTCGTAGGTGCGCGGGTCGATCGGCGAGTCGAACATCGCCTCGGTGTCACCGTGCTCGACGATGTGGCCGGGCTGACCCTGGGATGCCAGGAAGAACGCGCACTGCTGCGAGACGCGCTGCGCCTGCTGCATGTTGTGCGTGACGATGACGATCGTCAGCTCCTTCTGCAACTCCCCCATGGTCTCCTCGATGACACGCGTGGAGGTCGGGTCGAGCGCGGAACACGGCTCGTCCATGAGCAGCACCTTGGGCTTGATCGCGAGCGACCGCGCGATGCACAGACGCTGCTGCTGACCGCCGGAGAGGCCGCCGCCGGGGGCGCGGAGACGGTCCTTGACCTCTTTCCACAGACCGGCACTCTGCAGGGACGTCTCGACGAGGTGATCCTTCTCGTCGCGGGACGCGCGCATTCCGGTGAGCTTCAGCCCCGCGATGACGTTGTCGTAGATCGACATCGCCGGGAACGGGTTGGGCTTCTGGAACACCATCCCGATGTCCTTGCGCGCATCGATCAGGCGGTGGCTCGGGTCGTAGATGTCGTCGCCGTCGAGTCGGACCTCGCCGGCGAGGGAGGCCGAGGGCACCAGCTCGTGCATGCGGTTGAGGATGCGCAGGAACGTGGACTTGCCACAGCCCGAAGGGCCGATGAGGGCGGTGACCTGGCCGGCCGGCATCGTGAGCGAAACATCGAGGAGCACCTGGTGGTCGCCGAACCACGCCGAGATCGAGTGCGCATCGAGTTCGGACAGCTCCGCCTGCGCGGCCGTGAGGCGGTCCGCCTCCGCGAGGCGCTCGGCGGTGGCCGAAGCGCCGCCCAACAGGGACACCGAGGACGACCGGACCGATGCCGCCGGGACGGTGTATCCCGCCGACGACACGGCCTGCAGGCTGCTCGCGTCCGGTGCCGGGTAGCCCGCGGTCGCCGTCCCGCCCGCTGCCGGGATCACGCTCGTGACGTCATCCGCGCCCGCGGTGGGGACCTCGGCGCCGCGGCGACCGAAGAGCGCGCCGCGACGGGCGCGACGGTGGGAGATGCCGAGACCCGCGCGGGTGGCATCC
The DNA here is from genome assembly GCF_001619615.1 of Microbacterium sp. T32. Lineage (GTDB taxonomy): Bacteria > Actinomycetota > Actinomycetes > Actinomycetales > Microbacteriaceae > Microbacterium. Next base: position 86,497 of record NZ_LQQP01000002.1, on the reverse strand, counting down.
GGGGCCGGCTTCTCGATCGGCGCAGCCGGCGGGGCGCCCTCGGGGGCCGACTCGAGCTCCTGCAGGACGCTCGCGTCGCTGACGCTCATGACGTCCGTCATGTACGGGTCGGCGGATTCCTCGGCCGGAGAGGACGAGGCGCCCTCGAGATCGGGATCGCGGCGGTCGGTCATGTTCGACTTTCGGTTCAGAGGAGGTTCGGGAGAAGAAGGATCAGCTGTTGCGAGACGAACACGCTCGCCAGCAACAGGACGGGCGCGAAGACGATCCACGTCTTCTGCCATCCGACGCGCCGGTAGGCCCACACGGCGACGAACTCGGCGATGACGAGGAACTGCAGCGCGAAGACGAGGGCCCAGACGGTCGTCTTGTCCGTCGCCATCGCTTTCGCCTCGGCGGGGAGCGACATCGACGTCGTCTGACGCGCGCCGGTGGCCTGCGCGGCGCCGGTCGTCTTGGCATCCACGTAGACCACACCCGAGGGCAGATACGGGGCGCCGCGCGCAGCCATCAGAATCAGTCGGCTCTCGCCGCGCACCGGGGCGGGAGGGGTCGGGTCACCCGCGTAACGCACGCCGAGCACCTCGAACGTCTGCTCGCCCTGCCCCGTGCGCACCGTGAACTGCTCACCGGGCTGGAGCGTCTGGATACGGCCGAAGGGTCCGCCGAAAGCCGCGGTCCGGCCCATGAGCACGCTCACGCCCGCTTGTCCGGGCAGGACCGTGTCGCGGCGGTGCCCGGGGCCCTTCATCAGGACACCCGACGTCGTCCCCTCCGCGACCACTTCGTCGATGCCGAGCTGCGGGATCGAGAGGATGGCGACCGGCACACCGTCCTTGAGCAGGTTGTCTTCGAAGTCACCCTCGCTCACGGGCGCCGTTCCGGCCTCGAGCTGTGCCCGGAACGTGTCGCGCAGCTGCTGCTGCGCAGCGAAGTGAGAGATGTGGCTGAAGAGCAGCACGTTCCCCAGGAACACCAGGATGAGCAACGCGATCGACACGAGCGACCCGCGGATGAACACCTGCACGGGGCTCAGCGGGGCGTACTCGGGACGTCGGCGCGGCGGGCGGCGCGGAGGCTTCGGCGGACGCGGCGGCATCGCCTGCGTGGGCGGCGTGGGGGTGGCATCCACGCGGTCGTCCTGGAGGGTCATGTCGTCACCGCCGCGGGGACGGGGGGCAGTGCCTCGCGCACGACCCGAACGATCACCCAGGCGAGAACCGCGACGATCAGCAGCACCACGATCAACCACGGGAAGAGCAGGAAGAGCCCGTCGCGCGTCACGGGCGTGAGTGCCGTGCCGTCGACCGCGTCCGGCGGGGTGAGTGTCACGTGACCGGAGATCAACGTCCACTGCCCGGCGTTGTGCAGAGACGCGGAGACGACGCGCGTCTCCCCCGGCTGCAATCCGGCGATGGGGACGTCGTTCACGGCATCCAAGTCGTTCGAGAAGACGGTCCCGTCGATCCAGAACCGCGCGCTGGCGTCGATCACCGATGTCGAGGCGTTGCGGACCGTGAACCAGAGCTCCACCGTTCCGTCGGCCGGGTTGAACAGCGGCGTGGTGGTGCCGTTGAGGCCGCCCACGTACAACATCCCGGCCAGGCTGACCTCGTTCGTCGGGGTGGTCGTTCCCCCTCCCGCGCTGCCCGCCGGGCCACCGGCACCGGAGCCGCCCGAGACCGACCCACCACCCGTGCCGCCTCTGACGGAGCCGCCGCTCGAGGACCCGCTGCCGCCGCCCGACCCTCCGGCGCCCGAGGCTGGACCACTCGTGCTGACCGACGGCGTGGGCGTGGATCCGTCCGTGATCGTCACGGACAGCGGCGTGCCGTCGTCGTGACTGTCTGCCGCCGTCGCCGGCGCGGAGGCGCCCGCCACCGACACGACGAGGAACACCCCGACGAAGACCCGCACCACGATCGAAGGGCGTCGACTCACGACGAAGCCGTACTCGAGGCGCCGGCGAGACCGTTCGCGTCGGCCGCCGTGGCACGTTCCATGTAGTCGACCCACTCCTGGGCGCGCGCTTCGTCACGGCGACGGCGCCAGCGCAGCAGCAGGAAGACGGCCGCGGCGATCGCGAGCAGGATCAACAGCACCCACGGCACCGCGAAAGTCACGGCGTCGCGCGTGATCGGCGACACGATGAGCTGCTGGTCGGCATCGGGCGAGTCGACGAACGGGTTGAGCACCGTGGACGGGTTCAAGTAGAACCACTGCCCCACACCGCCGACGGTGAAGTCGTACGTCGCGGTGTTGCCCGGGAGGAGGATCGGGATGCTGCCGCCCTGCAGGCCCGTCGCCGGGATGCCGAACCACGTGTTGACCCCCGACGTGAGGTTCGCGGCGAGCGCGACGTTGCCCGGGTTGGTGACGGTGTAGTGCAGCTTGACGCTCCCGCTGAACGGGTTCCACCAATCGCCCTCGTACGACGCGTCGTAGCTCGTGATGCTCAGCGCGGGCTGCAGCTCGCCCGAGACCCGGGCGAAGATCGAAGTGGCCACCCGGCGGTCGACGCTGACCTGCTGGCCCTGTTCGATGACGGATGCCACGAGTCCGCCCACGTGGTCGCCGGGAGTCGCCTCCGCCGGGAACGTGATCGTGAAGGGCAGGAGCCGGACCTCGTTCGGCTCGAGCGAGAACTTGATGCGGTCGCTGCCGTCCTCGAAGTGCAACCAGGCGCCCACCGAGGTCGGTGTGTCGGCGGTGGCCAGGAGCGAGAAGGCGCCGTCGCCGCCGTTGAAGGCGTCCGTGGCGTACACCGTGAAGTCCTGGCGCTCGGTACCGGTGTTGCCCACGAGGACGCGGTCGCTGACCGTCTGGCCCGGGTCCGCCGTGTAGGTGAAACGCGACCGACCGTCGGGACGGCCGTCCTCGCCCGCCGGACGGGTCGCCACGCCGACGGTGGCGGGAGTGGCGGCATCCGCGTCATCCGCTCGCGCCGGGGCCGAAGGGGGCAGGAGAGCCAGTGTCGCCGCGAGAGCGAGGAGGGCGACACCCAGAGCCGGGAGGCGGCGTCGCGAGGTGAAGGAGAGCACGGTATATCTCCGCAGACGGCGGCGACGTAGGGATGTCGCGCGGGTGAACGAGGGCTGATCCGAGGGGATCGGAGCTGTGTCGTCGCGGCCCTCGCGGGCCGGACGCACCGTGTGGGGAGACCGGGTTCGGTCCCCCCACACGGGTTACTGCCGGATGATCCGGACGTCAGCTCACTTCGAGGTGAGGGTGACGGTCAGGGTCGAGTTGTACTCACCGGCCTGGGCGTCCTTGGGAGCCTGGAAGGTGAGGTCGGCGTCGAAGAGCGCACCCGTGGTGAGCGTCGAGACGGCCGTGGAGGACGCCAGCTGGGTGCCGGTGCCCTTCGTGATGCCCGCAACCGGGGTGTAGCCGGCGTAGAAGTCGGGCGCCACGGTGAGGGCGGTGGCGGGGATGACGTCGTTGGCCGCGTTCTTGAAGTCGCTCACGGAGGCGGTGAGGTTCCACCCCTTGAGGACGTTGCGGTCGTCGACGACGGTGACCTTGCCGAGCTTCTTGGTGACGCTCGTGTTGCGCGCGACATTACCGAAGTCGACCTTGGTGGCCTCGGCGTTGAGCGACCACAGGTCGCTCGCGGTCACGGCGGCGGTCAGGTCGACCGAGTCGGTGAGGGTGTCACCGGCAGCGGAGACCTTCGAGAACGTGCCCCACGCCTGGACGGCGAACGTGCCGTCACCCGGGAGGGTGAGGGCGACGGTGTGGTCACCGGCGGGGAGGCTCGTGATGTCGACGACGGCGTTGCCGTTGGCGTCGGTCGTGACGTTGCCGAGGTTGGTCGGGTCGGACCAGGCCCACGCCGTCAGCGTCTTGTTGGCGTTGGCGATACCGGCGGGAACCGTGACGGTCGTGGCGCCCTTGGCGGGGGCCGTGATCGTGACCTGGTTGGCGTCCGAGCCGGCCGGCTTGGTCGGCGCGGTCGGGGCCGGAGCCGAGACGGTGCCCGAGAAGGCCTTCTCCGCGGAGCCGGCGCTGTTGGTCGCGACGAGCGTCACGTTGTAGGCGCCCGCCGTGGTGGGCGTACCCGAGACGACACCGGTCGCGGCGTCGAGCGCGAGACCGGCGGGGAGCGACGTGCCCGACTTGACCGACCACGTGATCGGCGCGGTGCCGTCAGCGGTGAGGGTCTGCGAGAACGCGGTGCCGACCGTCAGGGAGTTGAGCGCCGTGGTGGTGACCGTCGGAGCCGTCGCGGGCGCCGTCGGCGTCGCGAACGTCCAGGTCGCCAGCTCGGGGCGCGGGTTGGCCGTGACCGTGATGTACACGAAGTCGACCTCGAGCACCTGGTTGCCGTTGAAGAACGCGATACCGAGCGAGTAGTCGCCACCGGCCTGCGCGACCGCGGAGCTGCCCGAGGGCGTACCGAGGCCGGCGCTGGTGTTGCCGCTGGGCATGGCGTTCGGCAGCAGGATGCCGCTGGGCGTCAGGCCGAGAGGACCGTAGGCGTTCCACGCGTTGACGTTGGCCTCCTGGCCACGGGGCGACAGGAACTTGCGGACCTGGCCGGTGTTGGCCGGAACGGCGAAGAAGCTGTTGTAGTCCTCATCGCTGGGGTCCGGCGAGAACAGCGCCGAGTCGTTCCAACCGAGCACCGTGCCGGCAGGGATCTGCGTGCCGTCGAGGTCCGAGAGCAGGTAGACCGGGTGGGCCGAACCCACCGTCGGGACGATCGCGGCCGACGCCGTGGCGGCGGGGACGATCGACAGCGCAGCGGCGGTCACGACGGCACCGAGGCCGAGGATGCCGCGCTTCGCGAGCGAGATCTTCATGTGAGCTGTTTTCTCTTTCTCGTTTGTCAGGGTCAGTTGTTGCGGGTGACGACGGTGCCGGTGGGAGCGCTGAAACCGAACTTGGCCTTGACGGCCTTGGTCGTGGTCGGCGAACCCGAAGCGCCCCAGTAGGTGAGGCTCGTGGTGGAGGAGGAGTTGACCAGAGCGGCGACACCGGCGTCGTACGCCGCGTTGTCGCTGGTGATCTTGGCGGTCGGGACCACGATGTAGACCGTGCGACCCCAGTCGGCGCTGTTGTAGTAGCTCGTGCTGGGAACGAGGGACGGAGCGGTACCCGTGAAGGCGGCCACGCCACCGATGGCGCCCACCGAGACACCCGAGAAGGTGTTGATGCGCGCGGCGCCGTTGGACTGACCGATGTAGTTGGCGACGGAGAGCGGGATGATCTGGATCTCGTTGTCGGCGGGCGTGAGGACACGACCGTCGTTCTCGGGGATCGAGTTGCTGCGCGTGTCGACCGCGGCACCGAGCGTGGTGGTGCTGAGGCCGATCTTGCCGAGGAAGGTGGTCCACGTTCCCGAGCTCGACTGGAGGCCGAGCGGCTTGAGCGTGAAGCCGGTGCCGGACAGGACAGCGCTCGCCGACGAGGTGGACGTCGCCGAGTAGATGCTGGTCAGCTGGTCCTTGGTCAGGTCGTTGATCGCGTTGGTCGCGGCCGCCGCGTCGGCACCGCCGGTGGCGTTGCCGAGCTTGAAGGCGTAACCGATGGCGTCCTGACCGAACGGAACGTACGTCAGGAGCGTGCCGGCCGTGCCGCCGACCGACGAGCTGCGGGCGAGGTCGACCTGGTCCTTGACGTTGACCGTGTTGTAGGTGAAGGCCGAGCCGCTCACGCCACCGACGGAGGCGATGAGCGCGTTACGACCGGCGCCCGAACCGTTGGGACGGTCGAAGACCGGGCCGAAGGCCTTGGTCTGGATGCTGCCGACGCCGCCGGCGACGCCGAGCGTGAAGGCATCCCAGGATGCCAGCGACTTGCCGCTACCGGACACCTTCACCGACGCGCCGGTGATGGTGGTGCCGTTCGCGAGGGCGCTGACGGCGTCCTGCAGGGTGTCAGAACCGACGATCGAGTAACCGTCCGTGATCGGGTCGGCGTTGGCCGCCGACGCCATGCCGGCGCCGGCCAGCGCGACGCCAACAGCCGCGCCGAACGCGACGATTCGCTTGAGCTTCATTTCTTCCTGTCTTTTCGGGTGCAGAGGGTGGGGTATTGCAGCGAAGCCAGCGGGTGCAGGCTTCAGGTAACCCGTCTTCTGAGACGGGTGATCAGGGGCACCCCCACCGCGCTGAGCAGACCTGCCAGCACGCTGAGGGGCAGAGCGGCGCCGATGGCGCCGCCGTCGGGATCGTCCGGGGTCTTGCCGCCGGCGAGGGCACCGCTGGACGCGCCGGTCGCGGCGGTCGGGGCCGAGTCGGACGCGGAAGAAGGCGCTGCCGGAGCCGCCGCGGCGGGTGCCGCGACGTTGTTCACCGGGACGGCTCCCACGGGTGCGGCGACCTGCGGAGTCGGGACGTACGGTTCCTGGGAGGGCGTGGGAGTGGGTGTGGGCTTCGGACCGTTCTGCATGATGTCCGCCGCCTCCTTCGCCTGCTCCACCCATGTGGACGGGAGCGGGACGTAACCGTCGGGCAATTCCCCCGCCGCGGTCCCCGGGGTCTGGGCCTGGGTCCCGACGGCGAACCGGACCAGATCCGCGTAGGTCGCCCGCAGGGTCGCGTCGCCCGTCCTCGCATTGGCCGCCGCGTACACGGGCATCGTGAGCGGGTAGGCCTTGGTGGCGCCGACCGCGACCGACGACGTCGGATCGAAGGCGACGACCCGATCCCCGCCGCCCGCAGGAGTCATGACGTCGGCAGCGGCACGCATCGACTCACTCGTGGCCGTGGTGAACTTCCCCGCGGGGTTGCGCAACGACGCCGTGATGACCTGGTAGCGGGCCGCGGCGGCGGCGCTCGTCAGGCCCAGCAGGCGCTGGCTGCCCGGCAGCATACGGGAGCTCTTGCCGTACTTCGGGGGCACGGAGTTCGGATCCCACGGTCCCGGACCCTGACCGTCGCCGCGCAGCGTGAGGTAGGCGATCGTCGAGAGATCGTTGGCGTACGGACGCCAGGTCACCAGGTTGATGGGGGCCTGGTTCGCGGGGACCACTTCGACGGGGTCGGCCTTGGGGAAGTCGTCCCGGTTCAGCGAGAACGGGACCTTGGTCGGGTTGATCTCGGGGTCCGTGGAGTACCACGGGTTGACGATCATCCCCCACGGGTCGGGCTTGCTCGCCAGGAAGTCCATCGCATCCTTGTCGGACGAGATGTACTTCCACACCGCGCGGGCGGCATCCGACCGCCCCTGGGGAACCATGATGTCTGCGATCGCGAGGCCCTGGAGGTCCTGCGCCGCCCATTCCGGGTCGTTCACCGCGAGGAAGTCCGGGTCGTGCGTGATGTTGTACTCATTCGTCCCCTTGAGGTACGCCTGGTCGGCGCCGGTCGGGATCGACGAGCGGTACGAGTAGCTGAGGAGTTTGGCGAGCAGGCGCGGCGTCAGGTTGACGTTCTGGAAAGGCGTGCGCGCCTTGTCCTTCCACTCCTGGGGAACGGTCTTGTCGTTCGGGTTCGGCAGCCGGTCGATCGCGACCGAGATGGACACTCCGCTCAGGGCGACCGGCGCGTACGTCAGGGGGTCCTTGCCGTCGGTCGACAGCGCGTAGCTGGTCAACGCGAGCGGTGCCTTCGGGTCCTTCGTGGCAGAGAGGAGGGCGTCGGATTCCGCGCTCGTGATGAGCGAGTAGACCGACCCGCCCTTCTGGGTGCAGACCACGGGCTGCCAGGAGGCGACCGCGAGGGCGGCGAGCTCGCTGCCCTGGATCTGACGCTCGACCTGACCGGAGGGGCAGCCCGTTCCCACCGGCGTGAAGTCGAGCTTCACCGACAGGGCGTGCTGCCAGGACTCGGCGAAGAGCCCCGACTGCGTGATGTTCGTCGAGCCGTTGTCAGAGGTACCGCGGGGCAGGATCACGAGCCAGCACGACGCGCCGACCGTCACGCCGGCCGTCGTCACGGGGGTGCCGCAGCCGAGTCCGTTGGACTGGACCGCGGTCTGCACCTCGAACGTGACCGACCCCTTGCCGTCGTCGCCGGAGCCGACCCACGGGATCTCGTTCGTCGTGTAGGAGGTGAAGAACTGGTTGCTGTTGACGTCGACCGACGAGTCGATCGTCTTCTTGCCGGTCGCCGGGTCGCGCTTGATCGAGTCGACGCGCGTCCCGTCGCGAGCGATGAAGGGGATCGACGTGTACGGCGGGAAGATGAAGGATCCCGGCGCGGTGTACTCCACGTCCGCGGCCGGCACCTGGTCGATCGAGGTGTAGTTGCGGTAGTTGTCGCGCGTGGCGCCGACGCTGCCCGCCCCGCCGTACTGGCAGGTCGTACGGTCGGGCCGCTGAGTGTTCTTGGGGTCGTCGCCCCAGCACATGAAGATCTGCAGGAAGTTCTCGCCGCCGTTGCCGCCCGCGGAGGGAGCCGTCGACTTCTTGCCGCCGGTCCAGTCGAGCCGGATGCCCTGCGCGACCAGGTTCCGCGTCTGGGACACCGAGACCGACAGATCGGGCATCGGCGCCGTGGACAGCTCCGCGTCCTGCTGCTTGGCCGTGACGGTGACCGCGGAGGAGGTCGCAGCAGCGGCGGACTGTCCGCCCGTCACCACTCCCCCCGAGACGAGCGCGAAGACGCTGACCGCGGCGGCCAGACCCGAGACCACGGAGACGAGAACGCTGCGCGTGCGACGCGAGCCCGCGCCGGTCCGCCGGCGGTCGGCGGCCCGGCGACGGCTTCGCGAACGGGTCGCGGGAGCCCCGGCGTCGTTGCGCTCACGGAGATCAGGCACGGGTGAAGTCCTTCGGATCTGCGGGTGGCTTGGCACCCTCGATGAGCTAAAAGTGCGGAGGTGACGCCGCGATGAACGTGACGTCAACGAGGTACCCCCACGGTGTGCTGCGGACGGGAACGCTTCGAGCGAAGCGCCGGGCGCGGCGTCCTTCGTCACCGACGGTTCGTTCGCGCGCCGGAGCGCCGACTCACCACGGGCGGGATGAGGATCGCCGCGACGACGAGAAGTGCCGCGACGAGCATCAGGTTCTGCGGCAGACCCCACGGGTCTTCCGCCAACGTGAACGGCGACGATACGGCGGCGTTGGCCGACCCGCCACCGCCCGAGACGAGCTGGCCGTTGGCGTCGTATACGGGCGCCCCGGCGTCGCCCGCGGCGGCGTCCGCGCTCCCGGCGGCGGCACCGGCGGCTCCCGCCGCTCCCCCGCCCGCGGCCGCCGCGGCGGCGGCGCTGCTGCCGGCACCCGACGACACGCCCCCGGACCCGGTGGCCGGGGTCGAATCCGGTGCCCCACCGGTGCCCTCGACGCACTGCGTCGGGCCCTGCTTGTCGCAGTCGGCAGGGTTGGGCGCCGATGCCGCGAGCTGGTTGTTGTTGGGCGAGTCGCCCGGCTTGAACGTGGGGTTGTTGCACTGGTTGAAGTCGACGGGGCCTTCGGTGCCCGGAATGGACTTCAGCACGTCGGAACCGGCCTGCACCAGGTTCATCGGCAGCGGCGAGTAGCCGAGAGCCGCCGCCTGCTGCTGGCCTTCGCACAGCATGTAGTTCGCGAAGCGGCTGAGCGTCTTGCCCTTCTCCGCCGTGAAGACCTTGTTCGTCACCGTGGGGACGATCATGTACGAGTAGCTCGACATCGGATACGTGCGCGGGTCGGAATTGTTGTACACGCCGTCGAGGTTCTGCGTGAGGTCCGGGTTGATCTGCGCCGCCATCAACGCCACCGCGACCGACTGATAGGTCGGCTCGACGTAGTAGCCCGCCTTGTTGAGCACCTTCACGACGGGGAAACCCGACTTCATCGCGTAGGAGTACTCGACGTACGTGATGGCTCCCTCGCCGTAGTCCTGGCTGACGTACCCGGCCACGCCGAGCGACCCGTTCTGGCCCTTGAACGACGCGTTGATCTGGGGGAACTGCGATCGCATGCCCTGCGTCCAGATGTTGCCGTACTGCTTCGACATCCAGAGGGTGAACTGCGCGCTCGTTCCCGAACCGTCCGAGCGGTAGACGGGGGTGATCGAGCGGTCGGGCATCGCGAGGGCGGGATTGTCGGCCTGGATCGCGGGGTCGTTCCACTTCGAGATCTGACCGGTGAAGATCTTGGCGATCACCTCGCCGGAGAGGCGGAGGTTCGTCACGCGCTTGCCGCCGATCTTGAGGTTGTACATCAGGGACGTACCACCCGCGACGATGGGCATGTAGGCGAACTTGCCCTGCAGCGGCGTGCCGTCACTGAACGTCGTCTCGGGCGCCGAGTTGTCTTCCGGGTTCGCCTGGAAGGGGATCTCGCTGATCGCGAAGTCGACGGTGCTGTTGCGGAAGTCCGTGCGCCCGGCGCTCGACCCCGTGCCCGAGTAGTTGACGGTGATGCCATAGTTGCTCGCGACGTTCTTGCGCCACTGGTCGAGAGCGTTCTGCGACCAGGTCGAGCCGGATCCGGAGATCGGGACGTATCCGTCGGCGTACGCGGGCACCGGCGTCAGCGCGACGAGGGAGACGACCGCGAGCGCCGCGGCGAGGCGGGCCCAGCGGGGACGGGATTTCACGACGGGTTCTCCTCGGACGGTGTGTCGGATTTCTTGGTGAGGGCGCGCTCGGCGAGGCGCCACTCGAGATCGGTGGGCGGCTTGCCCTTGGGCTTTCGGATCTTCCGTGCCGCGCGCGTCGTCGGTGGGGTGGTGAATCCGCCGGTGATCCGCTGCAGGTCGCGGGCGGACGCGGCCGCCGCGGCGCGGCGCTGACGGCCGGAGAGCTGGCCGGGGCCCCGGCCACCGATGAGACGGGCGACGATGAAGAGGGTGAGCACGAGGAGCACGAGGGTCGCTGCGGCACCGAAGCCACGCGCGATCATGTTCGGCTCGGGCGACTTGACGAAGTCGAACACCTGCAGGGGCAGCGAGATCATCGGCCCCGAGAAGGGGTTCAGGTTCATCTCCGCGGTGACGCCGGAGGTCAGAAGCACCGGGGAGGTCTCACCGATCCCGCGGGCGGTGCCCAGGATGACGGCCGTCACGAGGCCCGAGCGCGAGGTCGGGAGCACGACGCTCCACACCGTCTTCCATCGGCTGGTGCCGAGGGCGTAGGAGGCCTCGCGGAGGTTGTTCGGCACGAGGCGGAGCACCACGTCGGACGCGCGGATGATGATGGGCAGCATCATGACGCTGATCGCCAACGAGGCGGCGAAGCCCGAACGCTGGTTGGTGATGAGGGTGATGACGGCGGCGTAGACGAAGAGGCCCGCCACGATCGACGGCAACGCGGTCATGGCATCCGAGATCGTCCGCACGAACCGGGCGAACGGGCCGCCGACCTCGTTGAGGAAGACGGCCGTGGTCACACCGAGGGGGATCGTGATGATCAGAGCGATGCTGATCTGGATGAGCGTGCCCACGATCGCGTGCGCGATTCCGCCCATCGTGAGGGGATCGAGGGGGCCCGCGAGCTTCATCGTCTCGACGAAGAAGTTGGGGTGGACGAGGGCTCCGATCCCTCGGTACAGGGTGAAGAACACCACGAACGTGAGGGCTCCGAGGAGAATCACTCCGGCCGAGTAGAACAGTGCCGTCATGATGCGCTCACTGATCGCGAGCCGGTCCGACCGGAGCGCGGTGAGAACCGCGTAGATGCCGAGGAAGCCGATGAACGACAGCACGGCCCAGCCGATGTAGCCGGTCATGGGCGTAAGCCAGAAGAACATCAGCGACGACAGCGCGAGGCCGGCCGCCATGCTGCCGAGGAGATCGAAGCGGTCGCCGAAGGGCACGGTCCGCAGATCGCGGCGCTCGCCGACGACGCCGAGCCGCTCGGGGATCGCGGTGCGGGCGGGGCCCGGGTCGTCTTCGTTCGGGACGGACGGGGGTGCCTCGGGAGTGATGATGGCCATCAGTTGCTCTCCGCTCCGGATCGGCTGCGCGCGACGATCGTGGATGCCGTGAAGTTGACGATGAGCGTGATGATGAACAGGACGAGACCGGCCGCCATCAGCGCCGACAGACCGAACTGGCTGGCCTCGCCGTAGCGCAGCGCGATCAGCGCGGACACCGAGTTCGTGCCGGTCTTCAGCACCTGCGGGTTGATCGTGAAGATCGGCGAGATGATCATGACGACCGCGATGGTCTCGCCGAGCGCCCGGCCGAGGCCCAGCATCGTGCCGCCGATGATGCCGCCCCGGCCGAACGGCAGGACGACGGCCTTGATCATGCCCCATCGAGTGGAGCCGAGCGCCAGCGCCCCCTCACGCTCGCCCAGCGGGGCCTGCGAGAACGCCTCGCGCATGACGGAGGTCTGGGTGGGCACCACCATGAGCGACACCACGATGCCGGCGATGAACGCCGAGGACGTGAAGGCACCCGCGTCGGTCAGGCGAGCGCCGGTCGGGTCGGTGACCGCGAAGATCGGAATCCACGAGAAGTACGTCGAGATCCATTCGGCGACCGGGATCACTCCCGACTGGAGGAAGAACACGCCCCACAGTCCGAAGACGACACTCGGCACGGCCGCCATGAGGTCGACCAGCGTGACGAGGAGCGAGCGCCAGCTCGGCGGCACGATCTCGCTGATCAGGAGCGCCGTCCCCAGGGCCAGCGGAACCGAGATGCTCATCGCGATGAGGGCGATCGTGACGGTGCCGAACAGCACCGCGGCGACGCCGAACGTCCCCGTCTCGGGCGACCAGTCCTGCGTGGTGAGGAACGACGGACCTGCGACGCTCAGCGCGTCGCCCGCACGCAGGCTGAGGAAGATGCCGACCGCGAGCATGATCGCGACGGTGATGGAACCCGCCGAGTATGACGCGACGCGGAAGACGCGATCGGCCTGCACGGGGCGGCTCTTGAGCGAGCGTCGGACCGGTGCCGCTTTCTCGGTCCGAGGAGGGAGGAGCTCCGTGGTCGTGTCCGTCATGCGCTCTCCGTCAATCGCGTCGGGTAGGTCGGGCAGAGGCACCGTGTCGTCGCCCTCCGCGGGCGGACCGACACCGGGGCGATGTCCGGACGACCGGCGACGCGAGGCGCCCGTAGTCCCTGATGCCGGCTCGGGTCGCCGACACTGGCGACGGTAGATCCGGGTCGTGAACGCCGCCGGGAGGGACCGCCCACGCCGACTGGCCGGGAGGTGAACGAGGGATGCCGTCGTCTCGGCGGGGTGCTGGCGGTCATGGTGCTCCCGGGGTCGGGGTGGAGGTCGGCGTCGCGGTCGGGACCGGGGTGGGCGTCGGCGTCAAGGTGGGGCTGGGCACTGTGGGCCGGCCGGTGGACACGAGCAGTCGGACGGTCGAGCCGACCTGCGCCGATGCCCCGGCGACCGGGGCGGAACCGATCACGGTCCCGGAGGGCCGGTCGGAGATCGTCGCCACCGCCTCGGTGACGAAGCCCGCGGCGCGAACCGCGGCGTCGGCATCGGCCGATGTCCATCCGTCGATCGGCGGGATCGCATTCGTCCCGGATGCCACGACCAGGCGCACCGTCGTGCCGCGCGGCACGGTGGTTCCGGCCGCCGGATCGGCCGACAGGACGGCGCCCGCGGGGAGCGGGGAGTCCTGCGTCGTCACGGGACCGGCGACGAGGCCCGCCGCCTGGATGGCCGCCAACGTGTCCTGGAGGGAGCGGAGATCGGGGACGACCACGCCGGCATCTGCCGTCGGCGTGGGAGACGAGCTCGACGTCGCGCTCGGAGCCGTGCTCGCGGAGGGCGCCGTCGCGGTCGGCGCGGCCCCCGGCTCGCTGCGCCCGGCGGACGCCATGAGCGGAACCGCCACGGCGGCGAGGGCGAGGAGCGCGACGACCACGATCGCCGCGGCCCATCCGGGTCCTTCCCCCCGCGAGCGGTCGGTCGGGGCGTCGTCGGCCGCGGGCGCGGCGACCGCGCCGGTCGACGTCGCGACGACGGGCCTCGGAACCGGGACGGGCCGCAGCACGCGGGTCGCCGAGACAGGAGCGGACGCGGGCGCGGTGGCCGCGAGCGCGGCGCGCATCTCCGCCGCGTCGGCGAACCGTCCGGCGGGGTCCTTGAGCATCGCGCGCACGAGGACGCGATCGAGCGCCGGCGACACCCCCCTGGCGCGCACCGAGGCCACCGGGGGCGGCGCGTGCAGCTGCGCCTGCACCACGGCATCCCGGTCTCCGCCCTCGAACGGCGCCCGCCCGGTCAGCGCGAAGTACAGCAGACCGCCTACCTGGTAGAGATCGCCCGGCACGCCGACGGGCTCGCCCCGCAGCTGTTCGGGCGAGGCGTACTGCGCATTCCCGACCACGCCGGCGCTCGCGGATGTCGAGCTGCGCAGCACGTCGTCCCCGCGCGTCGTCCGGCCCGCGGCATCCGCCAGCCCGAAGTCGAGCAGCGTGGCGCGAGCCGGTTGCGCGCCGTCGAAGCGGACGAGGACGTTCGCGGGCGAGACATCGCGGTGCACCAGCCCGACGGCGTGCGCGGCCTCGAGCGCCTGCAGGAGCATCACTCCGATGCGCCGCGTCGCGGAGGCCCCGAGGGGGCCGTTCGCCTGGACGTGTTCCGCGAGGGTCACGCCGTCGAGACGCTCCTGGGCGATCCACGCGATCGTCACCGGGCCGTCCTGGAACGTGCCGACGTCGACGACCTCGACGATCCCGGGATGGGCGACAGCGGCCGTCCGGCGGGCTTCGTCGAGGAATGCCTCGCGCAGCGCCGGGCTCTCGGACAGGTGCGGGTGCAGCAGCTTGATCGCGACCGGGCGGTCGAGCACAGTGTCGGTCGCGGCGAACACCGACGCGGTCCCGCCGGACCCGAGCAGTCCCTCGAGACGGAACCGACCGGCGATGAGTCCGGATGCCGCGGTCATCGGGCGGTCACGGGGTGTTCATCACGACGCGGGCGCGACGACCGGAGGCGGTGCCGATGCTCACGCCCTGCGCGATCGTCGCCGTTCCGAGCGCGGTGGTCGCGGCCCGCCCCGCCGCGGCCGCTTCACTCGCCGACTCGTACCAGCGCGCCGCGGTGAGGATCGGGCGGTCGCCGCGGCGGATCACCCACCCGTGCGTCGTGGACTGCGGGCCGCGCACCGCGGTCACCGTCATCTCGTCGACGCGCGCCTGCTCGGCGACGACGGCGTCGAAGGCGGCACGTGGAGAGACGAAGATGCGGGCGCAGCGTCCGAGCTCCCGGTTGTTCGTGGCGAGCAGTCGCCACACCCCGAAGACGCCCAACGGTGTGAGGGCGGCCTCGGGCGTGGACTCGCTGAGGCTGCTGGCGGTGATCGCCCACTCCGGCAGCAGATGCGACCGGAAGAGCAGCCACGCGGCCAGGCGCGGATCGTGGACCGAACGGAAGGTGTCGAACACGATCCGGCCACGCCGCGCCGCGCGATCGGAGAGCGTCTCGCTCACGGGCACCCCTGTCTGACGTCCGCAGAGCTCGTGGGTCGGGCACCCGTGCTGCGGTCCGTAGGCAAGAAAATGGCCGCCCCCGGTGGCCGTCGATCCATCGGGGGATGAACGAGCGGTACACGACGGGTCAACGCTCGGAGATCACCCTCGAGCGGACGGTTTTCGCCCTGTCGTGTGCTCTCGCGTCAGAGCGTGCGGCGCCCTTCGAACGCGCGACCGAGGGTCACTTCGTCCGCGTATTCGAGGTCGCCGCCGACCGGGAGACCGGATGCCAGGCGGGTGACGCGGATCTCCAGGGTGTGCAGCAGGCGGCTGAGGTAGGTGGCCGTCGCCTCGCCCTCGAGGTTGGGGTTCGTCGCGAGGATCACCTCTTGCACCGTGCCGTCGGCGAGGCGCTGCATGAGCTGCGTGATGCGCAGGTCGTCGGGACCGACGCCGGCGATGGGGCTGATGGCGCCGCCGAGCACGTGGTACAGCCCACGGAACTCACGCGTGCGCTCGATCGCGGCGACGTCCTTCGCGTCCTCGACGACGCAGATGAGGGTCTCGTTGCGGCGGGGGTCACGGCAGATGGAGCAGCGGTCCTGCTCGGACACGTTGCCGCAGATCTCGCAGAACCGCACCTTTTCGCGCACCTCGCCGAGGAGCTGCGACAGCCGCGACACGTCGAATGTGGGCGACTGCAGGATGTGGAACGCGATGCGCTGCGCCGACTTCGGGCCGATGCCCGGGAGCCGACCGAATTCGTCGATGAGGTCTTGGACGATGCCGTCGTACATCAGCTGAACCTCGTCGGGGGCTCGTAGGGCTCATCGCGCACGTAGGTCGCGCCGAGCATCTGGCGGACCACGGCCTCGCCGTACCGCTGCACTCCCCCGCTGAGCGGTGCCATGCGCGGAACGATCACCGGCGGAACGGGGAGGTCGACCTCGTCGGCCGGCGGGATGACGTCGTCATCGTCCACCTCGTCAGGGGCGGCGACCGATGCGACCACGTCGCCGGAGGGGAGGACGGCTCCTTCGAAGGGGGGCGGGGCGATGCGCGGCATCGCGCGCACGGTGGCTTCCTCCGGCTCCTCGTCGACGGCGAGCGCGGTGGTGGCCTGTGCAGTCGGCGCGACGGTCGCGGTCGCCGCGCCTCGGGCGGGTGCGGTCGGCAGGGCGGCGGGCGCCGTGGATGCCGAGGGTGCCGCGGCCGCGCCGGGGATCGGGGCGACCGCCCAGTCGGTGACGGAAGCCGACGCGTAGGGCGCCGAGGAGCGGGACGCCGAGGCCTGCTGGGTCGCTCGCGCGCCCCCGTCGGGACCGGCGGAAGGCCCGCGCGGCGCGCTGCCGCCGGGGCCGCCGTCGCCGTCGAGCCGCGCGAGGTACTTGACCCGGATGCCGAGCACCGCCTGAATCGCCCGACGCAGGTCTTCGCTGGGTCCGCCGTCCGCCGAGCGGGTCTTGAACGCCGTGAGGTCGGATGCGGTACGGAAACCGAGCGTCAGCACGTCGTCATCGAACGCGAGCACCGACGACGTCGAGACCACGAGCCACGACGAGCGGCTGAGCGCCTCGAGCTGGCCGAGCACCTCGGGCCACGCGTCGCGCACGTGCGAGAGCTCGAGCGGACCGACGGGGGCCACCGGTGGCGTCGGAGCTGCGGGTTCGAGCGGGGACGCCTCGTCGGAGCCCGGGGTGGGCGCGGTGTCGAAGGGGTGCGGGTCGGACGGAGCGGATGCCGCGGCGGCGGGGGTCTCCGTCGGAGACGCCGCGGCGGGGGTCTCCGCCCGCGCGGGCGACCCGGGCGCGGTCTGGACCGGCTTCGCGGCCGCGGTCACCGGGCCGCCGGTCGGCGCGTCCTCGTCGTCGTAGGGCGGCGGGGCGTCGTCGTCGTCGAACGGCGGCGGCGCATCGTCATCGGACGGCGCGTCCAGCGGCGGCTCCGCGCGGCTCGGCGACGGGGCGGCGACGGGGGAAGCGGTGGGCGACGACCCCTCAGCGCGGGGTACCGACGGCGCGGCGGCGGACGGAGACGCCACCCCCGGAGCCGCGACCGTGGGTGCGGCGGCGGCGGGGACCGTCGGTGCGGCGACGGCGGGGGCGGCGGACGGCGCGGCCACCGCGGGGGCGGCGCCGGGCGACGCCACGGTCGGGGCAGCGCCGGGCGATGCGGTACCGGGGCTCGCGATCCCCGGCGTGGCGACGGCCGGGGAGGCCGCAGCCGCCGAACCACCCCGCGGCGAAGCGACTCCGGGCGACGCGATTCCCGGCGACGCGACCGCGGGAGCGGCCACCGGGGCCGACGGCGCGGGCGTTCGCGCAGCCGCAGCCGCGTGCTCGGCGGCGTGCGCGGGAGCGGCGGCGGGCGCGACGCCCTGAGACACCCCCGCGTGCGTGAGCACGCGGGCGACGAGCAGCTCGAGCTGCAGACGCGGAGAGGTGGCCCCGGTCATCTCGTCGAGCGCCGCGACCACGAGGTCGGCGGTCCGCGACAGTCGCGCGACGCCGAAAGCCGTGGCCTGACGCGCCATGCGCTCGAGCTCGTCATCGGGGACACCGCGCAGCACGGCGGAGGCACCGGCCCCGGTGGCTGCGACGACGATGAGGTCGCGCAGGCGCTCGAGCAGGTCGTCGACGAACCGTCGAGGATCCTGACCGGTCTGCACCACGCGGTCGACCGCGGCGAAGGCTGCGGCGCCGTCGAGCGCGGCGAACGCGTCGACGACCTCGTCGAGCAGCTCGGAGTGGGTGTAGCCCAGAAGCGCCACGGCGCGCTCGTAGTTCACGAGCACGTGGTCATCGGCATCCCGATCCGAACCGGCGATGAGCTGGTCGAGCAGCGACAGCGTGTCGCGCGGCGACCCGCCACCGGCGCGCACCACGAGCGGCAGGACCCCCGCCTCGACGGCGACGCCCTCGCTCTCGCAGAGCTCCTGCACGTACTCGAGCATCGCGGCGGGCGGCACGAGACGGAACGGATAGTGGTGCGTGCGCGAGCGGATGGTACCGAGCACCTTCTCGGGCTCGGTCGTGGCGAAGATGAACTTGACGTGCGCCGGGGGCTCTTCGACGAGCTTGAGCAGCGCGTTGAAGCCCTGCTGCGTGACCATGTGCGCTTCGTCGAGGATGAAGATCTTGAACCGGTCGCGCGCGGGGGCGAAGATCGCGCGCTCGCGCAGGTCGCGCGCGTCGTCGACACCGTTGTGGCTCGCGGCGTCGATCTCGACGACGTCGAGCGACCCGCCGCCGCCGCGGCCGAGCTCCACGCAGCTGTCGCACTCACCGCACGGAGTGTCGGTCGGACCCTGCGCGCAGTTGAGGCAGCGCGCGAGAATACGGGCCGAGGTCGTCTTGCCGCAGCCGCGCGGCCCCGAGAAAAGATAGGCGTGCCCGACCCGGTCACTCCGGAGGGCGGTCATCAGCGGCTCGGTCACCTGCGACTGCCCGATCATCTCGCCGAACGCCTGCGGGCGGTAGCGGCGGTACAGTGCTGTCGTCACTCCCCCAGCCTACGGCGTGCCACCGACATCGCGTCCGGCGCTCTCCCCCGCCCGGGTGCCCAGCCCGGCGCCCAGCCCCCGTTCCGCACACCGAGCGGAGGAGAATCCGGGAAGGGAGGACCACACCGGGCCCTGGCATCCTCCCCTCCCCGAATCTCCTCCGCTCGCCACCGGCGCCCGGGACCGGCGCTGACCCCGGTTCCGCTCGCCACCGGCGCCCGGGACCGGCGCTGACCCCGGAAACGCCGACGCGGCGACACCCCGCAGGGCGCCGCCGCGTCGAAGCGGTGACTCAGGCGTCGAGGCCGACGGCCACGGGCTCGTCGTCGCCCGAGACCAGCGGGATCGCGGCCGTCACGATCGGCACCGAGGCCGACAGCAGCGTGCCGTCCTCGCGCACCGAGCCCTCGAGCTGCCGGATCGACGGGCGCCCCGGGATCAGCGGCCCCTGGCCGTGCAGCGCGACCCGCACGCTCTCGCCGGGAGCGACGGTGTAGTCCACGCCACGCACCGCGAAGTCGACCGGACCGCCCTCCTCCCCGGCGTGCAGCGTCAGGGCGGTGGCCGTGAGCGTGACGTTGAGGCGGGTGCCGTGCCAGTGCAGCACGTACGACAGCTCGGGCCAGTCCGCCGGGAGGCGCGGGTCGAAGGTGAGGTTCCCGAAGTGGTCGCGCATGCCGCCGAACCCGCTCACGAGCGCCGTCCACACGCCACCGGCGGATGCCACGTGCACGCCGTCCGAGGCATTGTGGTGCAGGTCGCCGAGGTCGACGAACGCGGCCTGGCGGAAGTACTCCAGCGCGAGGTCCTGGTAGCCGACCTCGGCCGCGAGGATCGACTGCACAACCGCCGACAGCGTCGAGTCGCCCGTGGTGAGCGGGTCGTAGTACTCGAAGTCGGCGAGCTTCTCGGCATCCGTGAAGTGATTCCCCTGCAGGAACAGGGCCAGCACGACGTCCGCCTGCTTGAGCACCTGGTACCGGTAGATCACCAGCGGGTGGAAGTGCAGCAGGAGCGGGCGCTGGTCGGGCGGGGTGTTCTCGAGGTCCCAGATCTCGCGCTCCAGGAACACGGCGTCCTGGGGATGGATGCCGAGCGCCGGGCTGAACGGGATGTGCATCGCCTCGGCCGCCAGCTCCCACCGGTCGGGCTCGGACGGGTCGAGGTTCATGCGGTCGGCCATGCGGCCGTAGGCCTCGGGGTCGTTCTCGGCCAGGTCGCGGACGGTGCGCGCGGCGAAGCGCAGGTTGAACCGCGCCATGACGTTGGTGAAGAGGTTGTCGTTGACGACGGTGGTGTACTCGTCCGGTCCGGTGACGCCGTGGATGTGGAACGAGTCCTCCTCGCCGTCGCCGTCGCTCGACCGCCAGAACCCGAGCGTCGACCACAGCCGCGCGGTGTCGACCGCGATGTCCACGCCCTCGCGGGCGAGGAACTCCTCGTCGCCCGTGGCACGGACGTACTTCGCCAGGGCGAAGGAGACGTCGGCGTTGATGTGGTACTGCGCGGTGCCGGCGGCGTAGTAGGCCGAGGCCTCCTCGCCGTTGATCGTGCGCCACGGGAACAGGGCGCCGGCCTCGTTGAGCTGGTGCGCGCGCTTCCGCGCCGCAGGGAGCATGAGGTACCGCATGCGCAGGGCGTTCCGCGCCCACTGCGGCGTCGTGTACGCCAGGAACGGCAGCACGTAGACCTCGGTGTCCCAGAAGTAGTGACCGCTGTACCCCGAACCGGTGACGCCCTTGGCGGGGACGCCCTGGCCGTCGGCGCGGGCCGCGGCCTGCGCGAGCTGGAAGAGGCACCAGCGCGTCGCCTGCTGCAGGTCGCCTTGGCCGCCGATGCGGACGTCGGAGCGGTCCCAGAACGCCGCGAACCAGTCGATGTGGCTCTCGCGGAGGGTGGCGAGACCGAGACTGCGGGCGCGGTCGAGCGTCCGGCGGCACCGGTCGACGAGCTCGCCCGCGGGCACGCCGCGCGACGTGTGGTAGCTGACGAACTTCGTGATCGTCGTCGGCACGCCGGCCCGGGCGTCCACCCGGAAGACGTTCTTGGCGATGTCCGGCTCGACGAGATGCCGCGACTCGTACGTGTTGGCGGTCTCGACCTCGTGGTCGGCCACGACCGCGAGCGTCATGCCCGACTCGGTGACCTCGTACGACAGCGCCGACCGGTCGCCGTCCTGCCAGTACTCGCGCGGCTGGAGCACACGGTCGGTGAGCTTCTCGGTCTTGCGCGGGTCGAATCCGGCCGTCTTGGATGCCATCGGCGAACCGCCGTAGATGCCCTCGCCGTCCTGGCGGTTGAGGAGCTGGCACGCCACCGTCACCGGAGCGTCCGAGTTGAGGACCGTCACCGTCAGCCGCAGCACGACGAGGTGCTTCTCCTCGAACGACACGAACCGCTCGTCCTCGATGCGCACCTCCTTGCCCGACGGCGTCACCCACAGGAGCGTGCGGCGGAGGATGCCCTGGCGCATGTCGAGCACGCGCTCGTATTCGCGGACGTCGGCGACGTCGAGCGAGAGCGGCTCGTCGTCGACGTAGACGCGCATGACCTTGGCATCCGGCGCGTTGATGATGGTCTGCCCGACCTCGGCGAAACCGTAGGCCTGTTCGGCGTGACGGATCGGGAACGTCTCGTGGAAGCCGTTGATGAAGGTGCCCTGCTCGTGGGCGAAACGGCCCTCGATGGAGTTGCCGCGCAACCCCAGGTAGCCGTTGCCGATGGCGAACAGGGTCTCGGTGACGCCCGTGTCGTCGACCGAGAATTCGGTCTCGACGAGGCGCCATTCGTCGATGGGGAAACGATCGCGATCGATCATCGGGCAGGCCTTCCGGTGTGCCGGGATTCGGGTGCGTCGCGCGGGGCGACGGCTCAGTCTACGAACGCCTGGAGGTCGTCGACGACCACGTCGGCCCCGGCGGCGAGCAGATGCTCCGCGCCCACGCCGCGATCGACGCCGACGACGAGCCCGAACCCGGCGGAGGAGGCCGAGGCGACACCGCTCGTGGCGTCCTCGACCGCGGCGGAACGGGCCGGGTCGACGCGCAGCATGCGGGCGGCCTCGGCGAACACGTCCGGCGCGGGCTTGGAAGCGAGGTGGTCGCGCTCAGCGACGACACCGTCCATCACGACCGGGAAACGGTCGCGGATCCCGGCGGCCTCGAGCACCTCGACGGCGTTCTTCGAACTCGACACCACGGCGATCGGCGTGCCCGCCGCCTGGAGGACGTCGAGCACGGCGACGGACCCCGGGTAGGGCGCGATGCCCTCGGCACGGAGAATGCGCGAGAAGACGAGGTTCTTGCGGTTGCCGACGCCGCACACGGTGTCCAGCGACGGGTCGTCGGACGGGTCGCCCCACGGCACCTCGACGTCGCGACTGCGCAGCAGGCTCGCGACGCCGTCGTAGCGCTTCTTGCCGTCGACGTGCTCGAAGTAGTCGCGGTCGGTGTACGGCGGCTGGATGTCCCACGCCGCGAACAGCTCGTCGAACATCTCCTTCCACGCGCGCATGTGCACTTCGGCGGTGGGGGTGAGCACACCGTCCAGGTCGAACAGGACGGCGTCGTACGAGGTCAGGTCGGGCAGGTCTCGGCTGTCGGTCACGGCGGGCTCCAGATCGCGAGGGCAGGACGCGCGGTCACGACGGTGCGCCGCCGTTCCAGCGTAGTGGCGAGGGGTGGGCGCGGCCCGCTCAGGACGCGACCGACAGAGTCTGACGGGCGATCTCGAGCTCCTCGTTGGTCGGCACGACGAGCACCTCGACGCGCGACGCGTCGGACGAGATCCGACGGATGCCACGCCCCCGCGTCTCATTCCGCTCGGGGTCGAGCTCGACCCCCGCGAAGCCGAGCGTCGCGACGGCCTCAGCGCGCACGCGTGCGGCGTTCTCGCCGACGCCCGCCGTGAACGAGATGACGTCGACACCGCCGAGCTGCGCGAGATAGGCCCCCGCGTACGCGCGGAGGCGGTGGATGTAGACGTCGAACGCGAGCTGCGCGTCGGGGTCGCCGGCGTCGCACCGCGCGGTGAGGTCGCGCATGTCGGAGACGCCCGCGAGCCCGACGAGGCCCGACCGCTTGTTGAGCAGCGTGTCCAGGTCGGCGATCGAGAGGTCGGCGCGGCGCGCGAGCTGCAGGAGCACCGCGGGGTCGAGGTCGCCCGACCGCGTGCCCATGACGAGGCCCTCGAGCGGGGTGAGGCCCATCGACGTCTCGACGGAGCGGCCGCCCGCGATCGCCGTCACGGACGCGCCGTTGCCGAGGTGGAAGACGAGCTGACGCAGATCGGCGAGTGGACGGCCGAGGAACGCGGCGGCGGATTCGCTCACGAACTTGTGGCTCGTGCCGTGGAACCCGTACCGGCGGATGCGATGCGCCTCGGCCAGTTCCCGGTCGATCGCGTACGTGTACGCCGCCGGCGCGAGCGTCTGGTGGAAGGCGGTGTCGAACACCGCGACGTGCGGGACGTCGGGGAACGCCTTCTTCGCCGCGGTGATCCCGGCGAGGTTCGCCGGGTTGTGGAGCGGCGCGAGCACCGAGAGCTCGTCGATGTTGATCTCGACGAGGGGGGTCACGACCGTCGGCTCGAAGAAGCGTGCGCCGCCGTGGACCACGCGGTGACCGACGGCGACCGGAGGCCGTTCCTGGAGTGACGGCCCGTGCGCGGCGAACGCGTCGAGCATGACGGAGAACCCCGCGGTGTGGTCGGGGATCTCGCGTTCGATGGTGGTCGTGGCATCCACCACCGTCGGCGCGGGACCGTCGGCCGGGGCCAGAGCCGCCGCCGCGACCGTGTGCGTCGCGACGCCGACCTCTTCGCCGATGCGCTCGACCAGGCCCGAGGCGAGGACGCGCTCGTGCTCCATGTCGAGCAGCTGGTACTTGAACGAGGAGGATCCGCTGTTGACGACCAGCACGACGCTCACGAGTTGCTCCCCTGCGCCTGGATCGCGGTGATGGCGATCGTGTTGACGATGTCGTCGACGAGCGCTCCGCGCGACAGGTCGTTGATCGGCTTGTTGAGTCCCTGCAGCACCGGGCCGATGGCGACGGCGCCGGCCGAGCGCTGCACGGCCTTGTAGGTGTTGTTGCCGGTGTTCAGGTCGGGGAAGACGAACACCGTCGCACGCCCCGCGACCTCGGACCCGGGCATCTTGGCCGCGGCGACCGCGGCGTCGGCCGCGGCGTCGTACTGGATCGGTCCCTCCACGAGCAGCTCCGGCGCGCGCTCGCGCACCAGCGCGGTGGCGCTCCGCACCTTCTCGACGTCGGCGCCGGTGCCCGACTCCCCCGTCGAATAGGACAGCATCGCCACGCGCGGCGCGATGCCGAACTGCTCGGCGGTCGCGGCGGACGAGATCGCGATGTCGGCGAGCTGCTCGCTCGTGGGGTCGGGGATCACGGCGCAGTCGCCGTACACGAGCACGCGGTCGGCGAGGGCCATGAGGAACACGCTCGACACGACCGAGACGCCGGGCGCGGTCTTGATGATCTCGAAGGCCGGGCGGATCGTGTGCGCGGTGGTGTGCGCGGCGCCCGAGACCATGC
This sequence comes from Microbacterium sp. T32, assembly GCF_001619615.1. Classification (GTDB taxonomy): domain Bacteria; phylum Actinomycetota; class Actinomycetes; order Actinomycetales; family Microbacteriaceae; genus Microbacterium. The sequence continues at coordinate 62,177 of NZ_LQQP01000002.1, read as the reverse complement.
CGTCGGCGAGACCCAGGTGCACCATGAGCGTGCCGAAGTACGACACGTCGGTGACGGTGTCGGCGGCCTGGGCGTACGTGACGCCGTTGTGCGCGCGGAGCCGTGCGTACTCGGTCGCGAACTTGTCGACGTGCACGGCGTCGAAGGGGCTCAGCACCTCGGCGTCGCGGATGTCGATGCCCAGTTCGATCGCGCGTCCGCGGACCTCGAGCGGCTCACCGAGGATCGTGAGGTCGGCGATGCCGCGCGCGAGCACGGTCGCCGCCGCGCGCAGGACGCGGTCGTCGTTGCCCTCGGGGAGCACGATGCGGCGGCGGTCGGCGCGGGCACGGTCGACCAAGCCGTACTCGAACATCAGCGGCGTGACGACGCTCGGACGCGCGACGCCGAGCTCCCGCGTGAGCAGCTCGGTGTCGACATGACGCTCGAACATCGCCAGAGCCGTGTCGTACCGACGCTGGGAGTCCGCGGCGAGGCGGCCGCGGGTGTTCATGATGCGCACCGCGGTGTCGTAGGTGCCGAGGTCGGTCGCGATGATCGGCAGCGACGAGCCGAGACCATCGATAAGCCGCACGATCGGGTCGGGGAGCTCGAATCCGCCGTTCAGCACGACGCCGGCGAGCGACGGGAACGTGCCCGAGGCGTTGGCGAGCAGCGTCGCCAACAGCACCTCGGTGCGGTCGGCGGGGATGACGATGACCGCGGATTCCATGAGGCGCGGGAGCACGTTCACCATCGACATGCCGGCGACGACGACGCCGAGCACCTCGCGCGTGAGCAGCTCGGGGTCGCCCTTGATGAGCTCGCCCTCGACCGAGCGCAGGACGCCGCGCATCGAGGGGGCGATGAGGAAGCGGTCCTCGGGGAGCGCCCAGACCGGAACCGTCCGGCCGGGCGTCGTGCCCGCGGCATCCACGATCGGGCGCACCGAGCCGATGATCTCGTCCAGCTGCTCGGGCTCGGCACGGTTGACGACGACGGCGAACACCTCGGCGCGCTCGTGCAGCAGCTCGGGGACGGCGAGGGCCGCGATCTGCCCCACTTCCTGCGGCGTACGTGCGACGGAGAGGCCGAGCGTCTCCCCCTGACCCTGCTGCGCCCGGCCACCCAGCACGAGGAGGACCGGAGCGCCGAGGTTCGCCGCGATGCGCGCGTTGTACGCGAGCTCGGCGGGGCTGCCGACATCGGTGTAGTCACTGCCGATCACCACGACGGCGTCGCACTGCGCCTCGACGGCCTTGTACCGCTCGACGATGCGCCCGAGCGCCGCGTCGGCGTCGTCGCGGACGTCGTCGTACGTGACGCCGACGCAGTCGTCGTAGTCGAGGTCGACGCCGTCGTGGTCGAGCAGCATCTCGAGCACGTAATCGCGCTCGGCGGTGGAGCGCGCGATCGGTCGGAACACGCCGACGCGCGGAGTGACGCGACTGAGGGCGTCGAGGACGCCCAGAGCCACCGTGGACTTGCCCGAGTGCCCCTCGGCCGACGTGATGTAGATGCTCTGCGTCACGGCATCCAGCCTAGGCGGGGCGGGTGACATCCCGCCGGGGTTGCCTCGCTATCGAGCGATGTGCGCCGGTCCCGAGACGGGCGGGACGGGCAGGAGTCGAGCGCCGGCCTCACGCAGGGTCTCGGCGCGAGGATCGCCGCGATCGAGGTCGGCGATGATCCCGGAGACGTCGTCCAGGGGCAGGATGCCGAAGCGCGAGGCCGCGCCCAGCTTCTCCTCGCTCGCGAGGACGAAGGTCTCGGCCGCGCGGGCGGCGAGGGCACGCTTCATCGCCGCCTCCTCGGCATCCCCCGTCGTCAGCCCCGCCTCGGCGTGCACGCCCGTGACGCCCAGGAAGAAGATGTCGGCGCTCACTCGCTGGGCGGCTTCGACCGCGGCGGCGCCGCACGCCACGGCGGAGTGCTTGAACACCTCTCCCCCGATCAGGAAGACGCGGGCCTCGTGGTGGAGCAGCGCCGCGGCGATCGTCGGGGAGTGCGTGATGACGGTGCCGTCGAACGTGCGGGGAAGCGCGTCGACCATCGCCAGCGTCGTGGTCCCCCCGTCGAGCAGCACCGTGGATCCGGGTTCGATCAGGGCCACGGCGGCCTGCGCCACGCGCGCCTTGCTCTCCCGCGCGACCTCGCCACGCACCGCGTAATCGGCGACCGCGGGCGAGGCCGGCAGGGCACCGCCGTACACGCGCACGGCGAGGCCGGCGGCATCCAGTTCCCGCAGGTCACGACGGATGCTGTCCTCCGACAGGCCGAGTTCGAGCGCGACGTCCTTGACGACGAGACGCCCGTCACGTCGCAGCCTCTCGAGCAGGACGTCCTTGCGCGCAGCAGCCAGCATCACGTTCCCATTCTTGCACGTTTCTGCACTATCGTTCCGAATCATGAACGACGCACGCCCCGGCACCACCGTCCCCGACCACCGCGGCCGTACGGGTCTGCACCTCACCGGGCGCGACCTCGATCGCAATCCCCGCGTCGAGGTGACCGACGTCGAGCTTCTCGCCGCGGGGTGGCACGTGCTGCGCGCGACGACCTTCCGGTATCTCGGCGACGACGGCGAGTGGGCGACGCTGAAGCGCGAGACCTACGACCGCGGCAACGGCGCGACGATCCTCCTCTACGACCTCGCGCGGCGCACCGTGCTGCTCACGCGCCAGTTCCGCTACCCCGCGTACGTCAACGACCACCCCGACGGCATGCTCATCGAGACCGCGGCCGGGCTCCTGGACGACGACGACCCGGTCACCGCGATCCGCCGCGAGGCCGAGGAGGAGACGGGCGTGCGGGTCGTCGACGTCGAGCCGGTGTTCGAGGTGTACATGAGCCCCGGATCGGTCACCGAGCGCCTGCACTTCTTCGCCGCGGCCTACGACGGGGCGACGCGGGAAGGCGACCGCGGCGGTCTCGCCGAGGAGGACGAGGAGATCGAGATCCTCGAGTACGACATCGACGCGGCCCTGCGGATGATCCGCGACGGGGAGATCCAGGATGCCAAGACGATCATGCTGCTGCAGTGGGCGGTGATCGACGGGCCGTTCGCGCGCCGCTGAGTCGGGCGGAGCGGGGCGCCGGGGCGTGGCATCCGGAGTCGCCCTGCGCGATGCGTCCGGGCATGAAAAGACTCTCCGCGCACCCGGCAGAGCCTGGTTACCCTTGCTACGTTTCCGTCCTGGGGGAGTTGGCCTGGATACCGCCGCGCGGAGAGCTGTCGTCAGTCTACCCGACGTCCGCCGGAGCGCATGTCGAACGGGGTCCGCGACCGGTCACCCGGGGAAGGCGACGCGCCGGAGCAGCCCCGCCAGCTGACCGCGCTCGTCGTCGTCGAGCCCCGCGTGCAACGCGCGTTCGGCGGCGAGGATCGCCGGGCGTGCCGCGGCGAGGAGAGCACGGCCGTCGTCCGTGACGACCACGACGTTCGCGCGCCGATCGCGCGGGTCGGCCTCGCGGGTCACGAGCCCCCGCCGTTGCAGCTCGTCGACGAGAGCGACCACCTGGCTGGGATCCAGTCGCAGGTGCTCGGACACCTCGCGCTGCGACGGGCGGGCCTCACCGGCGGCGAGCGCGAGCACCGAGTACGAGCGCACCTTCAGCCCGAAGGGGGCCAGAGCCGCATTCCCCGCGGCGATCGAGAGGGCGTTCGCGCGCGCCATGAGGAAGCTCAGGTCGTCGTCGAGGCGCACGGTCTCGTCGGTCGGGGTCTGCGACGTCATCACCCAATCATAGCAATCTCAATCATTGACTTTCTCAACGATTGAGCTTAGAAAGAGTGCGACGGAAGGACTCCCATGACCAGCGCACCCCTCCTCGACGGCAAAGTCGCCGTCGTCACCGGTTCGGGCCGCGGCCTCGGCCTCGCCTACGCCCGCGAACTCGCCCGCCACGGTGCGGCCGTCGTCGTCAACGACGTCGATGCCGCCACCGCCGCCGAGGCCGTCGCCACGATCGAGGCCGACGGCGGCCGCGCGGTCGCGGTCGTCGCGCCGGTCGGCCCCACCGCGACGGCGCAGGAGCTCGTCCGCACCGCCGTCGAGACGTTCGGCCGGCTCGACATCCTCGTCACGAACGCCGGGGTCCTGCGAGACACGGTCCTGTGGAAGATGAGCGACGACGACTTCGACACCGTCATCGGCGTCCACCTCCGCGGCACGTTCACCTGCGTGCGCGAGGCGGCGACGTGGATGCGCGAGAACGGCGTCTCGGGCCGGATCATCTGCATCGGCTCGCCGACCGGTCAGCGGGGCAACTTCGGCCAGACCAACTACGCCGCCGCCAAGGCCGGGATCGTCGGCATGGTGCGCACCTGGGCCCTCGAGCTCCGCAAGGCCGGGATCACCGCCAACGCGGTCATCCCCGTCGCCGCCACCGCGATGACCGCGACCGTGCCCTACTTCGCCGCCGCCGTCGAGGCCGACGCCGCGGGAGAGCCCATGCCCGCGTTCTTCCGCCACGATCTCGGCTTCGGCACCTCCGACGACGTCGCCGGCCTCATCGCCTACCTCGCCTCGGATGCCGCAGGCACCGTGACCGGACAGGCCATCGGCATCGGCGGCGACCGCCTGCAGCTGTGGACCCACCCCGAGCCCGCGACCACCGCCTACCGCGACGGCGGGTGGAGCGCCGAGGCGCTCGCGGACGAGTTCGACGCCGTGGTCGGCCCGCTGCAGAGCGTCGGAGAGACGTTCCCTCCCCTCCCGGACGAGCTGCGGCGCGACCCGGTGCGGTGACCGCGTGACCTGCTACGAGCCCGACATCGACGTCGCGGCCCTCACCGCGATCGACATGCACGTGCACGTCGAGATCGACGGCCACGACCACTCGTCCCTCCCGGACGACCTCACCGAAGCGGCCAGCCGCTACTTCTCGACCGACGGACCCCGACCCGACCTCGACCACATCGCGGCGTACTACCGCGAACGCCGCATGGCCGCGGTGGTGTTCACCGTCGACGCCGAGACGCAGCTCGGGCACCCGCCGATCTCGAGCGCGGAGATCGCGGCCGGGGCCGCACGGCACGCGGACGTGCTCATCCCGTTCGGGTCGGTGGATCCTCGGCGCCCCGACGCCGTGGACCGCGCCCGCCGCCTGATCGAGGACTCCGGCGTCCGCGGCTTCAAATTCCACCCGACCGTGCAGGGCTTCGACCCGAGCGACGAACGGTACTACCCGCTGTACGCCGAGATCGAGGCCGCCGGGGTCGTCGCCCTGTTCCACACCGGGCAGACGGGGATCGGAGCCGGGATGCCGGGCGGTCGGGGGTTCCGTCTGGCCCTGTCGAACCCGATGCTGCTCGACGGGGTCGCCGCGGACTTCCCCGCGCTGAACATCGTCATGGCGCACCCCTCCGTACCGTGGCAGGACGAAGCGATCTCGGTCGCGACCCACAAGCACAACACCTGGATCGACCTGTCCGGCTGGAGCCCGAAGTACTTCCCGGAGCAGCTCGTCCGGGCCGCGAACGCGTTCCTGCGCGAGCGGGTGCTCTTCGGCAGCGACTTCCCCCTCCTCACCCCCGACCGCTGGCTGCGCGACGTCGAACAGACGCCGCTCAAGCCCGAACGCCTCCCCGGCATCCTGCGCGACAACGCCGCGCGCCTGCTCGGCCTGTAAGACCCGCCCGACTCCCTCGAAACGGAGAACACCATGACCACGACCGTCGCCTACGCCGACGTCGCCGACCTCGCCGGCACCGACCTCGGCTGGTCCGAGTACCTCGAGATCACGCAGGACCGCGTCGACCTGTTCGCCGACGCGACCGACGACCACCAGTGGATCCACACCGACCCCGAGCTCGCGAAGGACGGCCTCTTCGGCGGCGCCATCGCCCACGGCTACCTGAGCCTGTCGCTCACGGTGAAGTTCTGGACCGAGCTGCTCGACGTCACCGGCGTCACGACGAAGGTCAACTACGGCCTCGACAAGGTGCGCTTCGTCTCGCCGGTGAAGGTGGGCGCGCGCGTCCGGATGAACGCCGTGGTCGCCGAGGTGACCGAGGTGCGCGGCGGCTATCAGCTGGCCGTCGACCAGACCGTCGAGGTCGAGGGCGGCGACAAGCCGGCCGTCGTCGCGCGCGGCCTGTACCGTTTCTACGCCTGACCTTCGGTTCCCCGGTCCGACCGCGCCCGCTCGGTCGGCCCCGGCCCGATCCCGGCGAGGTGCGACCCGCCGCCCGCACCTCGCCGACCCCGCCTCCCGGCATCCCTCCCCCGCTCCGGGGCGCACCGCAGCGTCCCCTCCTCGACGAAGAGACTCATGAGCACACCCGGACTCGGCGCCTGGCTCCCCCGCCGCCGCCTCAAGCACCCCGACAAGACCGCGCTGATCTTCGGCGACGACCGGCGCCTGAGCTACGCCGACCTCGCCACGGCCGTCGAGCGTGCCGCCGCCGTCTTCGCCGACCACGGCGTCGGCCGCGGCGATCGCGTCGCGTACCTCGGGGAGAACTCTCCGGAGTTCCTCGTCACGCTGTTCGGCGCGGCCCACCTCGGCGCGGTGTTCGTTCCGGTGAACACCCGTCTCGCGGCGCCCGAGATCGCGCACGTGCTGGCCGACTCCGGCGCCCGCGTGCTCGTCCACGACGCCTCGTTCGCGGATCGCGTTGCTGCCGCGGTGTCGACCGCACCGGTCGCGCACGTCATCGGCACGGGCGCCTCGGGCAGAGACGGCGAACCGGGCCTGGCCCGACTGCTGGACCGCGCGGTCACGGCGCCGCCGCCCGACGATGTGGGCCTCGACGATCCCGCCGCGCTCGTCTACACCTCCGGCACGACGGGGCGCGCCAAAGGCGCGGTGCTCACGCACGGCAACCTCACCTGGGTCTCGATGAACACGATCATCGACTACGACCTCGTCTCCTCCGACGTGTCGCTCATGATCTCGCCCCTCTTCCACGTCGCGTCGCTGGGCATGGGGGCGCTCCCCGCTCTCCTGAAGGGCGCGACCGTGGTGCTCGAGAACGGGTTCGAGGCCGGACGTGCACTCGACCTCATCGAGCGCCACGGCGTCACGGTGGTCTCGGGCGTCCCGACGACCTACCAACTCATGGCGGACCACCCCGAGTGGTCCCGCACCGACGTGTCGAGCCTGCGCACGCTCACGTGCGGCGGATCGGCGGTGCCCCCGCGGATCCGCGAGGCGTACGAGGCGCGCGGGCTGTCGTTCACGCAGGGCTACGGCATGACCGAGACCTCCCCCGGCGCCACGAGCCTGTCCGCCGCGATGACCCGCGCGAAGGCCGGGAGCGTCGGTCTGCCGCACTTCTTCACCGACGTCCGGGTCGTCGGAGTGGACGGGATGCCGGCTCCCGCCCGCGCCGTCGGCGAGATCCAGGTGCGCGGCCCGAACGTGTTCGCCGGCTACCACGGGCTCCCGGATGCCACGACCGCGGCGTTCGCGGCGGACGGCTGGTTCCGCTCCGGCGACCTCGGCTATCTCGACGAGGACGGCTACCTCTACATCGCGGACCGGCTGAAGGATCTCATCATCTCCGGCGGGGAGAACATCTACCCCGCCGAGGTGGAGGGCCTGATCCTCGGCATCCCGGGGATCACGGGTGTCGCGGTGATCGGCATCCCGGACGAGAAGTGGGGAGAAGTGCCGATCGCCCTCGTCACGGTGGCCGATGGGGTGTCGGTCGACACCGAGAGCGTGCGCGCGGAGCTCACCGGCCAGATCGCGAGGTACAAGATCCCCAAGACGGTCACCGTCGTGGACGATCTGCCGCGCACAGCGTCGGGGAAGGTGCGCAAGGCCGACCTCCGGGCGCGGCTGCTGTCGGCGCCCTAGCCTTCCGCGCCGTCGTCGGCGCCGCCGTCGGCGCCCGCGTCGCCTGAGCGACTCTGCAGGGTATCGACGAGGGCGAGGCCGCGCTCGGCCCACGCGATCTCGTGATCGGCCCGCGCCACGAACCCCTCGTACGCGAACACCTTGAACGCCACGATCGCCTCGGGGTCGTGCCGCGTGTCGGTCTCGAGGCGGCGGGCGACGATCGGGTGCGTGCGGCCGCGGATCGCCTCCAGCTGCGCCTGCCACAGCCCGCGACGGACGCGGTAGTGGGCGATGTGTTCGCGCAGCCGCGCGCGGGCGGCATCCGGGTCGGCCCACTCGAAGTAGGCGGCGCGCAGGATCGCGGGGTCACGGTCGGCGCCGTACGCGACCGGCTGCTCCATCCAGCGGCGGAGATCGTCGACGCCCTCGTCGGTGATCGTGTACTGCGTCTTGGTCGTGGCGGCGCCCCACGGGACCGACGCGTCGCGCAGCAGACCGTCGGCGACCATGCGCTTGAGCTCGGGGTAGATCTGCGAATCGGGGGCGTGCCAGACGTGTCCGACCGACCCGTGGAAGGCCTTCGCGAGGTCGTATCCGGTCATCGGCTGAGCGGTCAGCAGGGCCAGCAGCGCGTAGCGCAGGCTCATCGCGGACTCCCCTCTTGCGTCGCGGTGTCCGCCCACGATATCTTCCTCGCAATATCTATCGAGATAGTTATTGAGGACGAGGAGGTCCCGTGACCGAGACGATGGCGGCGAAGCTGCTCGACTACCCCCGGAACGCCTGGTACGTGGCCGCGTGGGACCACGAGGTCACGCGCAAGCGCCCGCTCGCCCGCACCGTCGCCGGGCGACCGCTGGCGCTCTACCGCACCGAGGACGGCACCGCCGTGGCCCTCGCCGACGCGTGCTGGCACCGCCTCGCTCCGCTGTCGCAGGGGACGCTCGTGGGGCCCGGCGACATCCGGTGCCCGTACCACGGCATCACCTACGACCCCCGCGGTCGCTGCACCTCCATGCCCGCGCAGGAGACGATCAACCCCAGCGCGCTGGTGCCCTCGTTCCCCGTCGTCGACCGCTACCGGTACGTGTGGGTGTGGGTCGGCGACGCGGCGCTGGCCGATCCCGACCTCATCCCCGACATGCACCAGATGACGCACCCCGAGTGGACGGGCGACGGGCTGACGATCCACGCCCCGTGCAACTACCAGCTCATCCTCGACAACCTCATGGACCTGACGCACGAGGAGTTCGTCCACTCCAGCAGCATCGGCCAGAAGGAGCTCAGCGAGTCCGAGTTCGTCACGACCCACACCGACACCACCGTCACGGTGGAGCGATGGATGCGCGACATCGAGGCGCCGCCGTTCTGGCTCAAGAACATGCGCGACAAGTTCCCCGGCTTCACCGGTCGCGTGGACCGCTGGCAGATCATCCACTACGAAGCACCATCGACGATCTGCATCGACGTGGGCGTCGCCGCCGCCGGCACGGGTGCACCGGAGGGCGACCGCTCGCAGGGCGTGAACGGCTACGTCATGAACACCATCACGCCCGAGACCGACCGCACGAGCCACTACTTCTGGTCGTTCCAGCGCAATTACCGCCTCGACAGCCAGCTCATCACCACGCAGCTGCGGGAGGGCGTCCACGGCGTCTTCGGCGAGGACGAGGCGATGCTGACCGCCCAGCAGAAGGCGATCGACGCCAACCCCGACTACGAGTTCTACAGCCTGAACATCGACGCCGGTGGGATGTGGGTGCGCCGGCTGCTGGAGCGCATGCTCGCCGCCGAGGGCCGCGATCGCACCCCCGCGGCGGTGGGCTGATGGCCGTCGCGCACCGCGAGGTGTGGCAGGGCGGCACGGTCGCCGCCGCGCGCGACCTCACCCCCGAGATCCGGCGCATCGAGATCGACGTCGACTCCCCCGTCCGGGTCGAGCCCGGCGCGCACCTCGACGTGCGCGTACCGATCGCCGGGAAGATCGAGCGGCGCTCGTATTCGATCGTGGATGCCACCCCCGACGGCGCCCGCGTGGCGCTCAGCGTCTACACCTCCCCCGTGAGCCGCGGCGGCGCCGCCGTGATGAACGCGCTGCGCCCCGGCGACCGGATCGAGGTGACGCAACCGCTCAACGACTTCCCCCTGCGCCTCGGCGCGCGTCGTTACGTGCTGGTCGCGGGCGGCATCGGCATCACGGCCCTGCGCGGCATGGCCGAACGCCTGCGCACCGCCCGCGCCGACTACCGCCTGCTGTACCTCGGCCGCAGCCGCCCGCTCATGGCCTACCTCGACGACCTCGGCGAGCGGCACGGCGACCGCCTCGCCGTGCACGTCCGCGACGAGGGCACGTCGGTTTCGGTGTCGCGCCTGGTCGCGTCCGTCGACCCGGGCACCGAGATGTACGTGTGCGGTCCCATCCGGCTGATGGATGCCGTGCGCCGGGCCTGGATCGAAGCCGGGCTGCCGCCCGCCGACCTGCGCACCGAGACGTTCGGCAACAGCGGCTGGCACGATCCGCAGCCGTTCACCGTCCGCATCCCCTCGCTGGGGCTGGAGACCGTGGTGCCGCCGAACCAGTCGATGCTGGAGGCGCTCGAGGCGGCGGGCGCGGACCTGATGTACGACTGCCGCAAGGGCGAGTGCGGACTGTGCGAGGTGCGCGTGGCCGGACTCGACGGCGACATCGACCACCGCGACGTGTTCTACAGCGAGCGGCAGCGCGACGCGCGGACGAAGATGTGCTGCTGCGTCTCGCGGGTCGTGGCACCGGCGGGCCAGACGGGCGTCGTCACGATCCTCCCCACGTGAGGCCGCTCACACCACGAGCGGGGCGAGGGCGCGCGCGGTCGGCTCCAGCGCCCCGATGACCTCCGTCGGGTCCTCGACGCGGTGACGCGCTCCGGAGAACCCGAGCGCGCCGACCGTGACACCCCGGTCGTCGCGGATCGGGAGGGCGAGGCATCCGGTCGTCGGCACGATCTCGGGCGCCCAGCGCGAAGCCGGAGAGATCGGGGGTGCGGACGAGGTACTCGTCCTCCCCGAGGAGGTTCAGCAGGCGGTAGGTCGTGGCGCGGGCGAGACCCAGCCGCTCAGGCCGGGGGCACCGCCGGGGAGCGAAGGGGAATCCGGGACGGGAGGACGAATCCGCGGTATTCGTCCTCCCTCCCCAGAATCTCCTCCCGGGTCGAGGCGCTGACGTCCTCACGCGCAGCGAGACCGGACGCGGTCAGCGCTTCACGCGCAGCTGCGGCCCACTGGCGCCTCAGCCGTGGAGCGCGAGCGCTGCGGCTCCCAGCAGCGGGCCGTCGCCGTCGAGTCCGGACGGCACGACGCGGCACCGGCGCGCGTACGCGTGCAGGGCGGCATCGTGTGCCGCGGCGGCCACCAGGTCGACGTAGTCGTCGGCGACGTTCGCGAAACCGCCCGCGACCGCGACGGCCTCGAGGTCGCAGAGCGTCGCGGCGGCGGCGATCGCCTGCCCGACGGCGGCGGCCGAACGGCGCACGGCGGCGACCGCGATCTCGTCGCCCTCGCGGTAGGAGGCCGCCAAGTCGAGGCCGGTCTCGCCGACCCACCCCCGGGATCGTGCCCACGCCACCGAACCGGGACCGGCGGCCACGGCTTCCAGCGTCGAGGCCGCGGGATCACCGTCGATCGTGCGGACGAACGTCTGCCCGAGGTGCCCGGCGTTGCCCGTGGAGCCGGTCACCGGGCGGCCGTCCATCACGAGGCCCCCGCCCACGCCCGTCGACACCACGATCGCCATCGCGTTCGTCGTGCCGACGAGCGCACCGCGCCAGTGCTCGGCCAGTGCGATGCACGTGCCGTCGAGCGCGAGCGTGAGAGGACCGTCGACCAGACCGCCCAGGACCTCATCGATCACGAGACCCTCGACCTGCGGAAGATTGAGCGGCGACACCGACCGCGCGGGGAGGTCCACCGGACCGGCGCTGCCGACCCCGATCGCGCCGACGCGCGCGCCGGGGACGGCGGCGAGCGCCTCCTGGGCGGCGGCACGGATGTTGCCCGCGATGACCTCGCGACTGTTCTCCCGGCCGGTCGGGCGGCGCGCGACGCTCGCGCGAACGACCTCGCCCGCGGCGGTGACGACGGCGGCATCCACCTTCGTCCCGCCGATGTCGACGGCGAGCACGGCGGCGGTCTCGGTCATGTCGATCTCCTCGGGTCGGCGACGAAGCCCGATCCTAGGGCCGTCGCGCACCTGAGCAGGTGCCGTATTCCGACCCGCAGCGCGTTCGCGCAGGTTACGATCAGGTCACGGCGGCCCGAAACGCTCCTCCGCCGCGATGCGACACGAGGGATGCCATGGACGAGACGGTGACGCCCGAGGCGGCCCCGCGGCTGCGCCGCCCCGACCTGAAGCCCCTGGGCGCCCAGGTCGACGAACCCCTGGATGCGGACGGTTTCGCGCGGCTCTCCGAGCGCATCCTCGCCTCGATGTCCCGCGTGATCGACGGGAAGCCGGATGCCGTGCGCAGCGCGCTCATCGCGCTGCTCGCCGAGGGCCACCTGCTGATCGAGGACGTTCCCGGCGTCGGAAAGACGATGCTCGCGCGCGCCCTCGCCGCGACCGTGGACGCCGACGTGCGTCGCATCCAGTTCACGCCCGATCTGCTGCCCGGCGACATCACCGGCGTATCGGTGTTCAACCCCGTCGAGCGGCGGTTCGAGTTCACGCCGGGCGCCGTCTTCGCGCACATCGTCATCGCCGACGAGATCAACCGCTCGTCCCCCAAGACGCAGTCGTCGCTGCTGGAGGCGATGGAGGAACGCCAGGTCACCGTCGACGGTCGCACCCACGTGCTCCCCTCCCCTTTCCTCGTCGTCGCGACGCAGAATCCGCTCGAGATGGAGGGGACGTACGCGCTCCCCGAGGCGCAGCGCGACCGTTTCCTCCTCCGGATCTCGATGGGATACCCGGATGCCGCGGCCGAGACGCTCATGCTCCGCCAGCGCGACACCGTCAACCCGCTCGATTCCCTCACGCCCGTCGTCTCGGCGCCGCAGGTCACCGCCATGATCGCCTGGGCGCGGGGCGTCCACGTCGCCCCCGCGCTGGAGGAGTATGCCGTCGCACTCGCCCAGGCGACGCGTGCCCACCCCGACATCCGCCTGGGCGCCAGCCCCCGCGCGACGCTGCAACTCGTCCGCGCGGCCAAGGTGCGGGCGGCGCTCGACGGCCGCGGTTACGTGATCCCCGACGATCTCACGGCGCTCCTCGCGCCCGTCTTCGCGCACCGCGTGATCGCGAACCGCTCCGCGGCGGGCGGCCGGGCCGGCGCCGTCGTGGTGGCGGACGCGCTCGAGCGGATCGCAGCGAGCGTGCGGGTCCCGCTGGCCCAGCGAGCGTGAGAACGCCGTGAAGGAGCGCTGGCCGCTGACCCTGCGGGGCACCGGTGCGGTCGCCCTCGGGGTGGTGGCCCTCATCGTCGCCGAGCGCGCAGCGATCCCCGAGCTGCTGTACTTCGGCGTTCTCCTGCTGGCGCTCGTGCTGTTCGCGGCGGCGAGCGCGCTCCTCGTCCGCGCGTCCGGCGAGGTCGTCCGCACGGTGAGCCCGGAGGTCCCCGAGGTCGGCGGCCTCGCCGAGGTGCAGCTCGCGGTGCGGGTGAATAGTGCACTCCCGACCCTCCCGGGACGGTGGTCGGACGGCCTCCCCTCCGGTCTCGAGGGGCGCGCGGAGGGTGGCTTCCCCGCCGCGGCATCCACCCTGCGGCGCTCGGGCGCGCCGGTGCACCTCCGCTACGAGGTCCGAGGAGCCGTGCGCGGAACCTACGAACTCGGCCCGGTCCGCGTCACCACGACAGACCCGTTCGGACTCGTCCGCCGCCGCTTCCGCGTCGGCCGGGCGTCCGCGCTCACTGTCGCGCCCACCGTCGTCGAGCTCGGACCGCTTCCCGCGACCCCGGGCGAGGCGGGCGGCACCCGGCAGAGCGCGGCACTCCAACTCGGTCAGGGCGCCGACAACTTGGTCGCCCGCCCCTACGCTCCCGGCGACTCCATGCGCCGCATCCATTGGCGGGCGACCGCCCACCGCGACACGCTGATGGTGCGGCAGGAGGAGCAGGAGTCGAGCCCCGCGGCGACGGTGGTGTTCGATCGCGCGCTCTCGCGCTGGTCGCCGACCGCGGCCGAGACGATCGGCGGCGACCGCGCCTTCGAGACCGCGGTGTCGGTCTGCGTCTCCGCGGTGTCGCGGCTCGTGCACGAGGGATACACGGTCGAGGTCGTCGACAGTGACGGCGAACTGCTCGCCGAACCCGTCGCGGGCGGAGAGGATGCCGAGGCCCGGGCGCTCGCGGCATCCTTCGCGACCCTGCGCGCCCGGATCGACGTGCCGTCGCACCGCATCGTCCCGGCGTCGGTGGCGGCGATGCTCGGCCCCGTGGTCGTCGTCACCGGACGCCTCACGCCGGACGACCTGCCCCCGCTGCGTGCCGCCGCCCAGCGGTCGGCGCTTCCGGTGCTGATCGCCGTGTCCGAGGACGCGATCGAGGGCACCGGCTGGCACGCGAGCTCGGTGCACCCCGGCGGCGATGTCGCCCGCGCCTGGGACGAAGCCGCACGACCCGAGGATGCCCGTGTCGGGGGCTGACGGCAACGCCGCGCGTCCGGTCCGGCGTCGCCGCGACCTCGCCCTGCTCGCCCTCGGCGTCTTCGCGGGCATCGTGGCCGCCCTCGTTCCTGTCCTGTCGGTGATCGCCCCGGGCGCGTGGACCGTCGGCGCCGTCACCGCCGCCGCGGCGGTGCTCGTCACCGGACTCGCGGTGCGGCTCGCCCGCCTTCCCGCGCTCGTGGCCACGCTCGCCGAACTCGTCGTCGGGGTGCTCCTGCTCACGGCCGTCTTCGCCCGCTCCACCGCGCTGCTCGGGATCATCCCCACCCCGACGACGATCGCCTCGATCCCCGCGCTCTTCTCGGGAGCATCGGAGGAGATCCGGCTCGGCATCGCACCGGTCACCGCCGCCACGGGCCTGTCGTTCGTGCTCGTCGCCGCGGTGACAGGCCTCGCGATCGTGCTCGACCACGTCGTCCTGACCGCGCGGATGCCGCTTCTCGCGGGCGTCGGCCTCGTCGCCGTGTCGCTGATCCCGACGATCGCCATCCCGGCGGCGGTCGACGTGCCCGCGGTGCTCGCCCTCGCCGTCACGATCCTCTTCCTGCTTCGCATGGACGTGCGCTCGCGCAGCCGGGCGAGCGGCCCTCAGCGCCGGATCGGACCGCGGGTGTGGGGCGCGTCGGCCACAGCGATCGGGATCGCCGCCGTGTCGGTGCTGGTCACGCTCGTCGCCGTGCCGCTCCTCCCCCAGCCCGGTCTGCGGTTCGCCTCGGGGTCGGGCGCCGGCTTCGGGACGACGATCAACCCCAACCTCGACCTCGGCAACGACCTCCGCCAGCCGCGCGACATCGACGTCCTCACCGTCGACACGACGGCACCGTCCGCGCCGTACCTGCGCGCGGTCACGCTGTCGCGCTTCGACGGCGCCGTGTGGCAGCCCGACTCGGGCGACACGGTCACGGTGCCCGGTGATGCCCCCGTGTTCGATGCCCCGCAGGTGGACAGCGACATCGCCGTCTCGACCTGGACGACCACGATCAAGGTCGGCGAACTCGACAGCCCGTGGCTGCCGGTGCCCTCCCCCGCGACGAAGGTGACGGGCCTGCAGGGGGAATGGCTCGGCATGCCCGAGAACCGCACGATCGTGTCGCGGTCGGGCTCGTCGCGCAATCAGGAGTACCAGGTCGACACGACCGTGCCGCGGCCGACGCTGGAGCAGATCCGCGCCCGTTCGGTGGGAGGCAGCGAACTGGGCGATGCCGTGCGAGCGCTGCCGGACAACGTGCCCGCGATCATCGGCGACACCGCGCGCTCGGTCACGGCGGGAGCCCAGACTCCGTACGACCAGCTCATCGCGCTGCAGTCGTGGTTCCGCGGTAGCCAGTTCCGCTACTCGCTCGACGCCCCCGTCGAGGCGGGCTTCGACGGGGCGGGAATGGATGCCGTTGCCCGGTTCCTCCAGGAGCGCACCGGATACTGCGTCCACTTCGCGTCGGCGTTCGCGGTGATGGCCCGCACCCTCGACATGCCCTCGCGGATCGTCGTCGGATACCTGCCCGGCACACGGTCGGGCTCGGTCGAGCAGCAGGGGCAGACGGACTACACGGTCACGTCGAGCCAGCTGCACGCGTGGCCGGAGGTCTACTTCCGCGGCATCGGCTGGGTCCCGTTCGAGCCGACCAACAGCCTCGGCGTGCCGACGAGCTTCGCCTCGGGGTCGACCGGGGGCTCGAGCAGCACCACGACCACCCCCGAGCAACGGGATGCCGCGACCCCCGGCGCCACCCGGACCGATGCCCCGCAGCTCGGCGATCAGGACGGTCCCGGCGCGACGTCCTCCGGCGTCGGCGCCGCGACCGCGCAGAGTGCGGTGCCCGTGCTCGTCGGCGTCGGCGTGGTGATCCTGCTGCTGCTCGCCGCTGCGCCGGGCGTCTTGCGCGCGTGGCGCCGGCGCTCCCGCGCCCCGAGGATCGTCGCGGGTGACGCCGTGGCGGCCTGGGCCGAGATCCGCGCGGACGCGGTGGATCTCGGCATCCGTGCCCCCGATGCCGAATCGCCGCGGGCGTTCGCCGCGCGGCTCGTCGAGGACCACGACGTGGATGCCGACGACGTCGGGCTCGTGCGCGACGCACTGGAACGCGCGGTGTACGCCGAGGACGGTATGGACCCGGCGCGGGGGTCGGCGCTCGCGGACGCGGTGGAGCGCATCCGCGAACGGCTCCGTGCCGGGGCGAGCGCGGCCGGTCGCCTGCGGGCGCTCGTGCTCCCCCGCTCGCTCCTACTGCGCGGCGAGCCCGCGCCGGTCGAGGCGCCCGAGCCGGTCCGCTGACGCGGGCCCGAGTTTCGGCACTTAGTCACTCTGCGATTCGAATGGCCCGCTGATGCCGGACTCACGCCGGAGAACGGCTCTCGCCGAGCGAATCCTCGGCCTATCGCATCTGCGAGCGGCCAGCTATCGGCATGTCGGGCAATTCGCGGATTCATCGATCATTCGACGGCCTATTCCGGGCATGAAACACGTCCAGCACATAGTTCCTTCGATTTTCGGGTGTCGCAGGCGCGTCGCGAGGAAGTGATTTCGGAATGCCGCCAATCTGACCGGAAACATCCGAGTCGACGCGCTCGAGGCCGACCACCCGGTCCACCAACTCAAGATCAAGGTCACTTAGGCGCGGTACCGGATTAGGGACTCCGAGGGGGATCGCAGTCGTGACCATCCGGGCCACCAGGTCGAGTGATGGCCAGTGGCCAGCATCTAGATGACCCGCGGCCCACCGATTCACCGCGGCCGCGTCTATGCGAGCCCAAGTCCAGAATAACGGCCACACGTCATCGGAATAGTCCAGCGGATTGGTAGCCCCCTCCCCGATGAACACTCGCTCGATCGACTCCGCCAGCCATATCTCCGTCGGGAGCGGCAGGCCCTCTACTAGTCTCGACTCCTCCTCCCGCTTACGAATAGCGCTCTCCACCAGGAACGAACAGAACTGAAGAACCTGAGGATCAGGTCGCAACGCGGAAAGAAAAGTAAGCGCATCTTGATCCGACAAGTTCACGTAGATGTCCCGCCCGAACCACTGCGCCTGCTTACGTGGGTCCGCTAGGTCATATCTCTCGGGGAGTCGTGGAAACTGAGTCGCCAGCCATGTTAAACCAGCAAGGATCCTGGGTTCGTCCTGCCGCCATCCGCGCTCGAGTTTGGTCATGATGAGTGTTGCTCGCTCGGGCCACGCATCCTCAAGCCTCGCGCGTTCTGCGCCCGAACGACCATCGAGAATCTGCCCACTCGCCGCTTCCACCAACAAGTCGGACAGATCTTCCGCCGGCACACCGACTGCGAAAAAGCGGTCAAAGTAATCCGCGTTCGAAATTCTCCCCGCAACTGCCTTCGGTCCCGAGAAACTATGCAGACTGTCTGACCATTCATGACTGAACCGGGGAAAGAGCAAGCCCAGAAGATCCGCGACACCATCCACGCGCGCCTCGTCGACACGAGCGTGAGCGAAGAATCGCCGCCAGAAGTCGTGGTCGGCCTGAACATCTCGCTTACGGTCAAGACTTCCAAGCAATGTCCAGTCGAACTCACCGACCAGCCGGCTCCGATGCTGGATAAGTCCTCTGTACACGAGGGGTTCAGACGCTCGAAGCCAGCTGATGATCAGAAAGTCGACGAAGTCGACTTCACCGCGCACCTGGCCAAGGAACGCATCAACCTGCGCGAAGTATCGCTTGATCGCGCGTGGCGTCACAAGACGGTGGCGAAGATGACCGAAGTACGCTCTTGAAAATCGCGCCTCAAACTCGGAAGTCTGTTCCACGTCGTGGCGTGCAGCCAGCGTCTGGACTTCCTCATCGACCCAGCTTGAGATTTGCTCCGCTCTTAGGGGCGGCACGTCAAGACGAATCTGCACGATCTTCTCGAGATAGTCGATCGCACGCCTCGGTGAGTCGTCACCGATCAGGCCAGTTCTTCCCAGAGCGTCGATGAGCGTGTCTTCGTCGTAAGCGAGCAAGTAGTACACGTTCCGGAGGCGGCCGGCCAAACGGATCAATTTAAAGAGCATTAGAAGCTCGCTCGGATCGAGACGATCCACGTCGTCGATTATCACGAGGATCGGCCGATTCGCCTTCTGGAGCTCGGCCTCGACCTGCCCTTTGACAGTCTCGACACTGCTCGCCCCACGAACGAGGGACGAGACACCGCCGATAACGCCGGAGGCATCGACCCCGACCAGGCCGCCCAGACTTCCGAACGGGGCTATTGCGTCGCCGAGGTCAGCCATGCGGTTCCGGAATTTTCGCCACGACCGACCGCTCGGCACCGAAGACGAAATCTCGCGGAAGAAGCCCGTCTGGAGGGCAGACAAGCCCTCGTAGTACCAAGGGTTGAACTCGGTGACCACCCACGCACGCTCCCTTCGGCCCGAAGAGCGCAAGCGGTCGGAGACCCGATTCAAGATCGATGACTTCCCTGATCCCCACGAACCGATCAGGGACAGAACCGAAGAGTTCTCCTGGCTGCCGACCTTCTCAATCAGATCGATGACTGCGTCGATGAAACCCTCCCGGTCGAGGCGGTGACCGACGCCTCGTTCTCTCAGGGGGTCGTCGGAAAAGCTTGGGACACCGTCAATAGGATCCATCCCCTACAAATATCACCACCTAGTGCGACGACATCAGGCGCACCAGCACTCACACTGGGGTCTTCGCGGCGACCATCACGCCATCGGCAACACAGGTTTTTCACGCGTTCGCCGGTCCCGCGCCGCAAGTCGAACCCGCCAACAGTCAAATTCTGCGCGACCGCGGACGCAACCTTGGTCTGAAAAGCTTCGCTGACCGGCAACGCAGAACGAATGAGAGGAGCCCCGCCCGAACTGAGGTTCGGACGGGGCTCCGTCTGGCGGAAGTGACAGGATTTGAACCTGCGAGGCGAGTTACCCCGCCTACATGGATTCCAGCCATGCTCCTTAGGCCGCTCGGACACACTTCCAACAGACGATCTTACACGGCGGCGGCACCGTCCCCCGCCGCGGGCGACGGCCTCGGGCTCTCCCCGCGACCGGAGGGGATTCGGCCGGCGGAGGACCGCACGGGGCCGTGGCATCCTCCCCTCCCCGAATCTCCTCCGTTGCGAAGGGTCGTGACTCAGCCGCGCAGGCGCTCCTCGAGCCCCGCACGCACCGCGGGCCACTCGTCGCGGAGGATCGAGAAGTACAGCGTGTCGCCCACCGAGCCATCGGCGGCGATGCGGTGCCGGCGGAGCCTGCCCTCGGGCGTGGCGCCGAGGCGCTCGATCGCGCGGGCGCTGCGCTGGTTGCGCGCATCGCAGCGCAAGGCGACCCGGTTGAGGCCCCACTCGTCGAACGCGTGGGCGAGCAGCAGCATCTTGGCCGCGGGGTTCGTGCGACCACCCTGGAAGGCGCGGCCGTACCAGGTCGTGCCGATCTCGACCCGGCCCTGCGCGGGCACGTGGTCGTAGAACGTGGTCGATCCGCGGACCTCGCCGGTCTCGGCATCCCGCACCGTGAAGGCGAACATGCCGGGAGTGTTCCGCTGCTGCTCGACCCGCTCCGCGTAGGCGTGCACCGAGTCGGGCCAGGGCGTCGTCATGCCGCGCCAGAGGTCGGCGTCGGTCAGGGGCCAGGCCTCGGACGCGTCGTCGGGGTGCGCCGGGTCGAGACGGATGCCGAATCCGACGAGGTGCAGGGAGTGGTCGCTCATCGGGTCCAGTCTCGCGCAGGTCCCGACGCGCCACGCGTCAGGAGCGCAAGGTCGTCGAGGGCGTCTCGCCGAACTCCGCCCGGTACATCGCGGCGAACCGGCCGAGGTTGGAGAACCCCCAGCGCGCCGCGATCGCGGCCACGGTGTCGACCGAGGGGTCGGCGGTGCGCAGGTCCGCGCGGGCCGCATCCAGACGCACCCGACGGACGTACTGCATCGGCGTCCGACCGGTGGCCGTACGGAACGCGTATTGGAGGCCGCGCGGCGAGAGACGCGCCGCGTGCGCGATGTCAGCGAGCACGATGGGTCCGGTCGCGTGGGCTTCGATGTACGCCTTCGCGCGGCGCACCGGCGCGGGGAGCGGCCGGGCCGATCGCCCGGCGGCGAGCGCCTCGGTGAAGCTCGACGGGAACGTCAGCAGCGACGCCTCGAGCAGGAGCGAACGCACCTGCTGCTCGACGAGGGGCGTGCGCTCGGGCGAGCGCAGCAGGACGTCGCGGCCGTACTCCCACGTCCGGGTCCAGTAGCGCAGCCGCTGCTCGGAGATCGGGGCGTGCCCGGCCGGGCGCACGCGGAGGGCGTCGTCCCCCGAGAGCCGACGCGCCGCCTCGTCCACGTCACTGCGGGCGAACGACACCGCGGTCCCGGCGACGCGGCCCGAGAACGCGATCTCCAGCGGTCGGTCGACCACGACGAAGGGCACCGCGGTGTCGATGTGTTCGCGTCGATACGTGGCGCGGATCCGGGGGCCGGCGATCCGCCCGACGATCATCTGGTCGCCGGGGTCGGACTCGATGAGCATCGTCGACCCCATCGTCCAGTCGCAGAACCCGAATCCGGGCTCCGCGGCCCCGTGGAAGACGAAGGCGGGTTGGATCTGGTCGGCCCGGGAGATGCGGGCGCCGGGGACGACCGTCTGCCACATCTCCTCCACTGTCGCCGTATCTCTGGTCTCGACGTACGTATGCTCCACGCGCACTTCCTAGATTGCTCTTGCCGAAAGTGGATAGACCGTTGCGCGCACGAGGGTTTTGTGGGATGGAACCGGTCCCATTCCCGGCCGGAATGCGCACGGTGCCCGAGAGCATCCATAATCGTGGGAGTCGCAGCCCCCGCCGCGCGCTCAGAAGTTGGGACACCACATGCCCTATCGGACGATGACCACGTTGCAGTCGTGGATCGAGGATTTTCGCGCGCTCGGATACGACGATGCAGGAATTCTCCGCGTCATCCCGCAGGATGCCGATGGAGATTCCGATACCGGGTTGATCGCGGCGCAGCTGCGCAGCGTCTCGACCACGTTCTACGTGGCGCCCGACACCGAGCCGGGCGTCACCGGGTGGACCGTCACCTTCGAGCCGCGCGAGACCGCGGCTCCGCTGGGGTCGGCGCGCGTCCTCGCACTGTCGGGCGAACTGGCGATGCTGTCGGCGCTGTGCGCGTTCCTTCAGGCGCGAGCGGAAGCGTTCCTCGCCTCACGCCCCTGAGACTCCCGGGCTCTCGCGGTCTCTCCGGTCGAGACGCGGATCAGCGGGCCGCCGCGGTGCCCGCCGCCGTGAGGCGCTGCAAGGCGGCCGTGATGAGGTCGGCCTCGGCGGGGTCCATCGCCGTGATCGCCGCTTCCACGCCGTTGTCGAATCCGCGGAGGGAGCACCACGGTGGCGAGTTCAGGTCCACGGTCGCGGTGATGTGGTTCACTCGCCGGTCCTCCTCGTCGAGGTCGCGACGCACGGCACCGCGCTGCACCAGGCGGTCGATCAGAGTGGTCACGCCGGCGGAGGTGATGCCCAGGTGGTCGCGCACATGCGAGGGACGGGCGCCCGGATTCTGGGCGACGAACACCAGCGCCTTCGCGTCCAGCTCGTTGAGCGACAGCGCCCGGCGCGCCTCCGCCATGGCGGCGCGGCGCGCTTCGTCGTAGGCGAGGAGCGCGCGTCCGAGTTCCGATGTCGGTGACGCGTCCGAGGAGTTCTGCACGACCCCCGATCGTACTGGTGCGGCGCGTCCGCCGCGGGGTCTTGCACGCTGCCGTGCGGCCGTGTCGTGACCGGCTCTTCAGCTACTCACGCGTTCACGCAATGGTCTTCGCGACGTAACCCGCCACCGGGGGTCGACCCCGCAGCATAGGGAAACCGCAACCGCGGTGATCGGTACGGCTCCGCTCGTCGGCGCCCCTCCCCGGAAAGCGATCGCCATGAACCGACCCGTGCGCGTGCTGTCCCTCTACGAGGGATTCTTCGCCGGAGGAGCTCGCATCCTCCACTCCGACGTGGTCGCCGGTCTCCATGCCGGGGGCGGTCAGGAGCACAGCATCCTGTCGCTGACCTCCGCGGCCCGCCGGGACGCGTCGCTGCAGCACGCCCACGACGACACCCGGTTCCGGTCGCTCCGCACCGCGGGCGTGCGGATCGACACGTTCGACCGGGTCGCCGGCGACCACCCGATGACACCGGACTCCTTCACGGCGTCGGAGCTGGCGCACGCCGCGAACCTCATCGCCGAGGCCGACATCGTGCTGTCCCTCAAGGAGCAGCCGCTCGGCCTCATCGTCGCGCTCGATCGGGCGGGGATGCTGCCGGACCGCCCGACCGCCGCGTGCCTGCACCGCTCCGACCCCACGCACTCCGGCCCGGCCCTGGGATGGCTCGTGGATGCCGGCACCTCGGGCGCGGTGTCGGCCACGATCTCGTGCGCGGCGTCGACGTCGCTCGCGTACACGCGCGCCGGCGTCGCCACGACGCACGCGTGGGTGATCGACAACGGCATCGACACGCGCCGGTTCCGCCCGGGGACGCGCGCCGAACGGCGTGGCATCCGCGAGTCCCTCGGCATCCCGGAGTCGGCCCCCGTCGTCCTGCTCGCGGCGCGATTCGACATGATGAAGGACCCGGGCCTCTTCCTGGATGCCGTGGCACGACACTCGCGTCGGCACCCGGGCGCGCACTACCTCCTGTGCGGGTCGGGCATGACGTTCGCGAACCCGGGGTTCGGGGCGCTCGTCGCCGACTCCGGTCTGGATGCGGGTGTCGCGCTGCATGCACTCGGACTGCGCGAGGACATGCCGGCGCTCTACCGGATCGCCGACGTCGTCGCGCTCACGAGCGCCTTCGGGGAAGCCTCGCCCCTGTGCCTCGCCGAGGGGGCGGCATCCGGAGCCATCCCCGTGACGACGGACGTCGGCGACGCCGCGCGCGTCGTCGCAGGCTTCGGGCTCGTGACCCCGCGCGACGCGAACGCCATCGCGGGAGCCTGGCACGAAGCCCTGTCGCGACGCATCGAGCTGAGGTCCGCGGCCATTTCATCGCGCGGCCGCCTCGACCGCCGACGCATGATCGCCGACTATCGCGGCGCGATCGAGGAACTGGTGCTGCCCGAGGTGCTCGCGGCCTGAAGCGCGCGGGCGTCAGCACCATAGACGGGGCGGGGCGGCGGCACCATCCCCGCCGCCGCCGCCCGGGACGTGCCTACAGTGAGTCATGACCGCGAGCATCCTCTCGATCGGCACGGCTCTGCCCCGCACCCGTGTGACCCAGTCGGCGCTGCGCGACCTCTTCGCCGCCCAGCCCGGATTCGATCGGCGCAGCCAGCGCCTGGTGGGCGCCGCGTTCGACGCCGCGGCCATCGACACACGCCACACGGTGCTCCCGCAGCTGGCCGGAGGCTCGGCCGACGGACTCGCGGCGCTGGCGGACGGTGAGCTGACCATGCCGCCCACGGGTGCGCGCAACGACGAATACCGCCGCACCGCCCCGGCCCTGTTCGCCGAGGCCGCGACGGCGGCGCTCGATGGGTCGGGATACGGACACGACGCGGTGACGCACGTGGTGACGGTGTCGTGCACGGGCATGTTCGCGCCGGGGCCGGACTACCTTCTCGTGCGGGATCTCGACCTCTCCCCCACCGTGGAGCGGTACCACCTCGGGTTCATCGGGTGCGCGGCGGCGATCCCCGCCCTGCGACTCGCCGCGCGGATCGTCGCGGCGGACCCTGCCGCCGTCGTGCTCGTCGCCGCGGCGGAACTGTGCTCGCTGCACTGGCAGACCTCGTCGCATCCC
Source organism: Microbacterium sp. T32 (assembly GCF_001619615.1). GTDB lineage: Bacteria > Actinomycetota > Actinomycetes > Actinomycetales > Microbacteriaceae > Microbacterium. Next base: position 38,048 of record NZ_LQQP01000002.1, on the reverse strand, counting down.
GACCAGATCGTCGCCGCGTCGGTGTTCGCCGACGGAGCCGCGGCGGCGATCGTCGCCGCGGCCGACGCGGACCGTCCGGGGCTCGACCTCGAGGGCTTCGCGACGTTCGTCACCGACGAGGGCGAGAAGGACATGTCGTGGACCGTCGGCGACTCGGGTTTCGAGATGACCCTCACGCCGGAGGTGCCGCGCATCATCGGGCGCGAGATCGCGGCGATCGCCGTCGACGTGCTGGGCGACCTCGCCGAGGTCGACGCGTGGGCGGTTCACCCGGGCGGCCGGAGCATCCTCGACCGCGTCGAGGCGGCCCTCGACCTGGATGCCACGGCCCTCGCGCCCTCCCGCGAGGTGCTGCGCGCGCACGGCAACATGTCGAGCGCGACGCTGCTGTTCATCCTGCGGGACCTGCTCGCCGACGCGGCGCGAACCGACGGCGACCGCGTCGCCGCGCTGGCGTTCGGCCCGGGACTCACCGTGGAGGCGGCGCGCCTCGTGCTGCGCCGTCCGGCCCCGTGAGCGCCTCGGGGGTCCGGCACGCCGACCGCGCGCGCGGACGCCTCTGGCCCGACCTCGCGCAGCGCGACAGCGTGCTCGAGGAACTCATGGACGACCCCGACTGCGACCCGCGGCGCCTCGCCGCGACGTATCGCCGCTTCGACCTCGTGAATCGTGCGGTGTCCGGCTGGGGCGGCGTGTACCGCGCGCACGTGCGACCGCGGCTTCGCGCGCTCGGGCGACCGGCTCGCGTCCTCGACCTCGGGTGCGGCGGGGGCGACGTCGTGGTGCGCCTCGCGGGGCTTGCTTCCCGGGACGGTCTCGACGTGGAGTGGGTCGGCGCAGACCCCGACCCGCGAGCGCTGGAGGCCGCTCGCGAACGCGAACGGCCCGGGGTGCGGTTCGTGTCGCGCGGCTCGGCGCAGCTGCTCGCCGACGGAGAGCGGTTCGACCTGGTGCTGTCGAACCACGTGCTGCATCACCTCGATACGGCGCAGCTGCGTTCGTTCGCCGCCGACTCCCGAGCGCTCGCGCGGTCGGTCGTGCTGCACGCCGACATCGCCCGGAGCCGCCTCGCGTACGGTCTGTACGCCGTCGGGGTGACGCCGCTCGCGCCGGGAACGTTCCTGCGCACCGACGGTCTGCGCTCGATCCGGCGCAGCTACCGGGCGGACGAGCTCGCGCGGACGCTGGGCGAGCCGTGGCGCGTCGCGACGCCCGCGCCCTTCCGTGTCCTCGCGATCGCCGAGGGTCAGGCCGACCGTGACTGACGTGCTGATCGTCGGAGCGGGCCCCGTCGGCCTCGCGCTCGGCGCGGACCTGCGTGCGCGCGGAGTGGACGCCGCGATCCTCGAACGGCGGAACGAAGCGGATGGCGGGACGCGGGCGATCGGCATCCATTCTCCTTCTCTCGCGCACCTGGAACTCTCCGGGGCGACGGACGCGCTGCTCGCGCGCGCCGTGCGGATTCGCCGCGGGGAGGCGCGGGCGGACGGAAGGATGCTCGCCGCGATCCGGTTCGACCGGCTGCGGGCGCGGCATCCCTACGTCGCGGCGCTGCCGCAGGCCGACACCGTGGACGTGCTGACCCGTCTCGCGCCGCCCGTGGAACGAGGTGTCCGGGTGACCGGGTTCCGCGAGGACGGCTCCTCGGTGCGGGTCCGCGCGATCGGACCGGACGGTGACACCGAACGCCGCGCGCCGGTGGTCGTCGTGGCCTCGGGATGGGCGGGGCGCGAGCTCGTGTACCGTCCGGGAGCCGTGCGCACGCGGAACTACCCGGACCGATACGCGATGGTGGACGTCGCCGCCCCCGGCGATGCGACAGCGCTGGTCCACCTCGAGCGCGGGGGCGTCGTCGAGTCGTTCCCCCTGCCCGGCGGCAGGCGGCGGTTCGTGGCATGGGCCGGGACGTCGGACGTCACGGATGCCGCAGTCCTCCTGCGCGCGGCTCTGGCCGAACGCGTGGGGCTGACGGTGGACACCTCCGGAGCCTCGACCTTCCGCGTGCGCCGGGCCGTGGCGCCCGCACTGCGGCGAGGTCGGGTCGTCGTCGTCGGCGATGCGGCGCACGAGGTGAGTCCGATCGGCGGGCAAGGCATGAACCTCGGGCTGCTCGACGCGCTGACGCTCAGCCCCCTGCTCGCCGAGTGGCTTCGCGGGGACGAGCCGGAGGGGTTGGCCGCCTGGGAACGGGCGCGGCTGGCCTCCGCGCGACACGCGGCACGCCTGGCGTTCCTGAACACGATGCTCGGTCGCGGCACTTCGACGGTCGGGCACGGGATCCGGTCCGCCACCCTGCGGGCTGTGTTGCGCGGTCCGGGCGGCGGAGTGTTCACGCGCGCTTACGCGATGGGGTTCGACGCGGCGGCGCGGGGGCGCTGAGGTGGTGGCGTGCGGGGCGCGGCCGCCCGTCACGTGACGACGAGCTGGGCGGCGAGCAACAACGCGGCGAGCATCGTGAGTTGGAACACGGCGCGGCCGGGGCGACGCGACACGGCCAGCACGATCGTCGCCGCCGCGACGACGACCACGGCGACGAAGAACACCGCTCCGACGATGCCGCCGCCGGACCCGACGAACACGGCCACGGCGCCGACCACGATTCCGGCGGCCGCGACGACGACGCTCGCCCGCGCACCGAGCCGGTGCGGCAGACCGCGCACTCCGGTTTCGCGGTCGTCGTCGAGGTCGCGTACCACGTTGGTGAGGTGCACCGCCGCCCCGAGCGCTGCACCGGCGAGCGAGGCCCACGGCGCGGCGAGCGCGGGTGCAGGGAGGGAAAGCGTCGCGAAGGAGGGAAACAGCCCGAAACTCAGCAGGAACGGAATAATCGAGACCGGCGTGGACTTTAGGCCCGCGTTGTACGCCCACGCCGAGCCCAGGGCGATCGTGTGCGCGGCGACGAGTCCCGGCCCGAGCGGCACAGAGAGGGCGAGTGCGACGGCCACGGATGCCACGGCCACCGAGAGCGCACGCTCGGGGGTGAGAGCACCGGTCGCGATCGGCTTGTCCTTGCGACCGACAGCCAGATCGCGGGCCGCATCGATCGCGTCGTTGGAGAGTCCGACCGACACCTGCCCGGCGAAGACCGCGACGACCAGCAGCACCAGCCGCCACGGTTCGAGACCGGCCGCGACGCCGAGCGCGAGGGAGAGGGTCGTGACAACCAGCGTCGGTCCGGGGTGGGTCGCGCCCCAGAGCGCCCGCACGAGCGGTGTCGTCGCGGGAGGATCGGTCACCTCACGACGCTACCGTCCCCCGCGGCCCGCCGGGCGCTCGGTTCCCGCAGACGGCCCGGCAAGCCGCGGGCCGGTCGCGCACCAAAGTTCTTGGCACTCTCCACTCCAGAGTGCTAATCTGATCTCAAGTTGAGCGAATAGCACTCAACTTCAAAGAACTCTCCGGATGCCGCATCCGGACCGATCGAAAAGGAGAACGACCATGGCCACTTACGACCCCTTCCGCGACCTCGACCGCCTCGCGTCGACGCTCCTCGACGCCCGCCGCGGCGGACCGCGACGCATGCCGATGGACCTGTACCGCGACGGCGACCACTACGTCCTGTCCGCCGACCTCCCGGGCGTCGACCCCGGCTCGGTCGACATCGACGTCGACGGCCAGCTGCTCACGATCCGCGCGGAGCGCACGCTCGCCGCGGGCGACGACGTGAAGTGGATCACGCGCGAGCGCGAGACCGCCTCGTTCGTCCGCCAGCTGAACCTCGGCCAGGGCATCGACACCGAGCGGATCAGCGCCGCGTACCGCAACGGCGTGCTCTCGGTCACCATCCCGGTGAGCGAGAAGGCGAAGCCGCGCCGGATCTCGGTCTCGACCGACGACGGGGCCGACGTGATCGCGGCCCACGAGAGCACCCCGCAGCCGATCGAGCAGTGATCGCCCGGAGGGGGGTGGCCGTCCGGTCACCCCCCTCCGCCGATTTCACGAGGCTCTTCGCCGCACATGCCCGCGCGAGGACGCGGGTGTCCCACGCCGCGACGCCGCTGCGGCAGCTCCGGCGCCGTCACTCCGCGGGGCGCGCGTCCTCCACGGGCCGGGAGAGCTCGGCATCCAGGGCATCCACGAGACGGGTGAACGTCTCGTCGACGGACGCCGACTGACGGAAGCCTCCGACCCGCTCGAGATCCGTGAATCCGTGCAGAGCGGAGCGCACGTAGCGGATCCGGTGCACGTCGGTCGCGGCCGCGCCGTATCCGGCGAGCGCGCGCGTGATCTCGTCGACGAGGGCAGCCGCTGCCGCCTCCCACTCGGGCCCGGCTCCCCCGCGCTGGGCCAGCGCATACATGCCCGGACGCTCTCGCGCGAACCCGCGGTAGGCCATCGCGAGCGAACCGAGGGCTTCCCGCGACGACACCCCGCGCGAGGATCGCGCGAGCGCCTCACCGAAGGCGCGGGTCGCGGCGAGCGCGACGCGGTCGGTCAGGTCGCCGAGCCCGCCGACGTGCTTGTACAGGCTCGGCGGGGCCACCCCGAGCGCCGTGGCGACGCGGGCCAGGGACAGGGATGCCACGCCTTCGGCATCCACGAGCTCGGCGGCGCGACGCACGACGACGTCGGCGTCAAGACCGGCCCGGGGCACCGCTCACCTCCGCGAGGAACGTCGCGACGCGGTCGGCCACGAGGTCGGGGGTCTCCAGCATCGGCGCGTGGCCGACGCCCGGGACCAGCTGCACCTCGGCGGAGAGTTCTCCCGCGAGCCACGCGGCTTCCGCGGCCGGGTCCTTCCAGTCCGGGTCGGCCGCACCCATCACGACGAGCGAGCGGGCGGTCACGCGCGGGAGGAACGGGGCGACGACCGAGTGATCGACGCGCGTCGTGCGGGCGAAGGCGCTCCAGCGCCCGGGCCGCGCGAGTCGACGCGAGAGGTGCGCGGCTCGCTCTCGCGCGCCCGCGCCGAGTCCCGGCCACAGCGACGCGGAGTAGCCGCGCCACACCGCGGGACCCCACGGCCGCGCGAGCAGCACGCGCAGGAGCGCGCTCATCGCGGGGTTGCCGTTGCGGGCGAACGGTCCGAGGAGCACGAGGCCGGACACCAGGTCGGGCCGCGTTCCGGCCGCGACGATCGCGGCCCCGGCGCTCATCGAGGCCCCGGCGAGGACCGCCGGCCCGCCGCCGAGTGCTTCGACCACGGCGACCAGGTCGCCCGCCGTCGCCTGGTCGCCGTATTCCGCGAAGGTCGCGTCACTGTCGCCGTGCCCGCGGAGATCGACGAGGGCCACGCGGTATCCGCGTGCCACGAGCCGGTCGGCGAGCGGTCCGAACGCGTCGCGCTCGTCGCCCATCGCGGGCGAGCACACCACGAGGGGACCCTCCCCGCGCACCTCGACGGCCAGCCGGCCGCCGTCCACCTGAAGTTGGCTAATGTCCATAGCCATAAGCTACGCCCATTAGCCGAGCGGCGCAAGCGCTGCGTCGGATGCCTCAGAGGTCCTCGGGCGCCAGGTCGCCCTGGCCCTCCTCGCCGAGCTCGACGACGCCCGGGTCCTCGCCCTGCGAGTCGGTGCCGGTGGACTCCGGGTGCACGTCCTCGAGCGGGATGTCGGCGTCGTCGGCGGGGATCTCGGCCGGATCGGCACCCGTCGCGGTCGCCGGGTCGAGGTCCGCGGGGTCGGCCCCCTCGTCGAGGGCGGTGGTGGCATCCCACTCCGCCTGCGCGGGGTCGAGCGCGGGATCGGGCTCGATGGAGGTGTCGCCGTCGCGCAGCGGCTGCACACCCGTCACGCCGTCGGGGGCGGAGGGGATGCTCGGGTCGGTCGAGACGTCGCTCATGGGGGATCCTTTCGGTCGTCCGTGCGGTCACCGCACGCGCCGCCGGGTCGACGGCTCCCCCATCCCACCTCGCGTCCGGATCGCCCCACGCCCCCTTGACAGCACTCCCCGCCCGCACGAACCCACCCGCGCCGCGCCGCGGCCGGAACCTGAGCGACGGTCACGACCTCCGTCGACCCGCTCGGCCGATCCCCCTGTCAACCCCGTCGCCTCCCGGCGCACATCCGGGGTGTGCTGACCGGGACGGAAGGATGCCGCATGCCCCATTCCCCCACCGCACCCCCGCGGATCGTGGTGATCGGGGGCGGCAACGCCGGCCTCTCGATCGCCGGACGCCTCCATCGCGCGCGCCTCGGCGACATCACGGTGATCGAACCACGCGAGACGCACGTGTACGCCCCGCTGCAGTCCCACATCGCCGGCGGCACGGCGCGCGCCTCGCGAGCGGTGCGCCCGCAAGCCGACGTCACCCCACCCGGCGTCCGCTGGCTGCGCGACGAGGTCTTCACGGTCGACCCCGACGCGCACCGCGTGCACCTGGTCTCCGGCGGCCATCTCGACTACGACCAGCTCGTCGTCGCCGCGGGCCTGCGGTTGGCGTGGGACGCGATCCCCGGGCTCCCCGAGGCCATGGCCGCGCCCGAGGGCGTGTCGAACTACGACCTCGCCCTCGCCGCGAAGGCCTCGCCGACGTTTCGCGACCTCCGCAGCGGCACGGTCGTGTTCACCCAGCCGCCCGAACCGGCCTCGTGCGGAGCCGCCGCGCAGAAGCCCCTGTATCTCGCGTGCGACTGGTGGCGCGCGCTCGGGGTGCTCGACGACATCCGCGTGATCCTGGTCCTGTCCGACCCGGTGCCGTTCGGCATCCCGGACGTCGATCGCGAACTCCACCGCGTGCTCGACGCGTACGGTGTCGACGTGCGGTACTCCCGCGAGGTGCGGAGCGTGGATGCCACGACCCGCACGCTCACGATCGGTCACGGCGACGTCGAGGAGACACTCGCGTACGACGTGCTGCACGCGGTCCCGCCGCAGCGGGCGCCGGAGTGGATCGCGGGGCGCGGACTCGCCGACCCCGACGACGCGCACGGTTTCGTGGACGTGGACCCCGAGACGCTCCGGCATCGCCGCTTCCCCGACGTGTGGTCGCTCGGCGACTCCGCCCGCGTCGCGACGCGGCCCTCCGGCGGCGCGATCCGGCCGCAGGCGAAGGTGCTCGCGAAGAACCTCCGGGCGGCACTCCGCGGCGGAACCCCGACCGCGCGATACGACGGGTACAGCGTCGTGCCGTTCACCGTCTCCCGCGGCACGGTGGTGTTCGCGGAGTTCGACCGCTGGGGAAAGCCGCAGCCGACGATCCCGTTCTGGCGCTCCCTCTCGCGCGAGCGTCGCTCGACGTGGGTCGCCGACCGCCGGATCCTGCCGTGGGTGTACTGGAACCTGATCCTGCGCGGCCGCGCCTGAGGCGCCTATAGGCCACATCCGCCGATCCCTCAACCCCCGGGGCCGCCGGAAGAGATCGCGCGAAGACTGGGCTCAGCCCCGGATAACCCCACGAAAGGACATCATGGCCCAGGTCATCGAAACCATCGACGTCGACGTTCCCGTCCGCGTCGCCTACAACCAGTGGACGCAGTTCGAGGAGTTCCCCCACTTCATGAGCTTCGTCGAGTCCATCACGCAGAAGACCGACACGCTCACGCACTGGAAGGTCAAGATCGCGGGCGCGGAGCGCGAGTTCGACGCCGAGATCACCGAGCAGCACCCCGACGAGCGCGTCGCGTGGAACAGTGTCGGCGGCGAGGAGAATCACGCCGGCGTCGTCACGTTCCACCGCCTCTCCGACAACGAGACGCGCGTGACCGTGCAGATCGACTGGGAGCCCACGGGTCTCCTCGAGAAGGCGGGCGCCGTCTTCGGCGCCGACGACCACTCGGTCAAGAAGGACCTCCAGCACTTCAAGGAGTACATCGAGTCGCGCGGCGCCGAGTCCGGCGCGTGGCGCGGCGACGTCAGCTGACGTCTTCTCGCACGAACACGGATGCCGGACCCCCTCGGGGATCCGGCATCCGTCATGTCAGGAGAGGCTCACCACTGCGGGTGGATCTCGGCGCGCAGGCGACGGTCGTAGACGTCGCGCACGAGCGCGTCGAACGCGTCGACGTCGAACCCGCCCCCGAGCAGGTCGGCCGCGGCGGCGTTGGCCGTCGCCTGCTGCGCCGAGCGCGCCCCCGGGATGACGGAGGTCACGCCCTCGCGCGACGCGATCCACGCGAGCGTCGCCGCGGGGAGCGTCACGCCCTCCGGCAGCGCCGCCTTGAGCTCGTCGGCCGCGGCGACACCCTCGGCGAAGGGGACGCCCGAGAACGTCTCGCCCTTGTCGAACGCCTCGCCGTTGCGGTTGTACGTGCGGTGGTCGTCCTTGTCGAACGTCGTGTCGGCGGTGTATTTGCCCGACAGCAGGCCGCTCGCGAGCGGAACGCGAGCGAACACCGCGACACCCTTCTCGGCGGCGAGCGGGAGCACCTCGTCGAGCGGCTTCAGGCGGAACGGGTTGAAGATGATCTGCAGGTTGGTGAGGTTCGGACGACGCAGCGCCGAGAGGGCCTGGTCCATCGTCTCGACCGACACCCCGTACGCCGCGAGCACGCCCTCGGACACCAGCTGATCCAGCGCGTCGTACGTGGCATCGTCGTCGATCACGGCCGACGGCGGGCAGTGCAGCTGCACCAGGTCGAGCGTGTCCTGCGCGAGGAGGCGGCGCGACCGATCGGTCCACGCGCGGAAGTTCTCCATCGTGTAGTTCTCGGGCATCTGCTCTGCCCGGCGCCCCATCTTGGTCGCCACCGTGATGCCCGCGGCATCCGTCTTCTGCAGGAATGCGCCGATCAGCTCCTCGGACCGTCCGTCGCCGTACACGTCGGCGGTGTCGAAGAGCGTGACACCGGCGTCGGCGGAGGCCCCGAGCACCTCCATGGCCGCGTCTTCGCTCACCCCGCCCCAGTCCGGCCCGAGCTGCCAGGTGCCGAGACCGATGGCCGAGATCTCGCGGCCTGTGCGGGAGAGGGGACGCTGCTGCATTTGCGGTTCCTTTCGGGGGTCTCCCCGAGCCTATCCAGCCCCTCCGACACCGGGGCCGACCGGTCCCGTCAACCCCGTCACCGCGCTGCGCCCGGCGGCCTAGCGTGGGCTCTCACCCCACCGGAAGGACCACCGTGACCACTCCCCCCGAGAACCTGCCCGGCGCCGATCACGAGAAGACCGTCTCGGAAGCCGAGGGCCTCGCCGCCGACGTTCCCGCGGGCGGGGCCGGCGCCGACACGGGCGCCGTGTCGGCCGCTGAGATCGACGACGCCGACGAGGCCCGCGTGCAGAACGTCTCGAGTCAGAACGACATCCCGGGCGTAGGCACCCGCGCCGCGGACGGCGACGGGGAGCACGGCACCGACGACGCCCGCGGCTCGACCTCCCGCCACGACCCGCACGAGTCCGCCGGGGCCTCCGCCGCGACCGCCGGGGAACAGCACGCGGATGCCGACTCCCCCATCGCGAGATTCCAGCCCGGCGTCGGGCGCGACTCGGCGGAGTCGAGCAGGATCGCGCAGAGCCTCCCCGACCCCGACGACGCCTGACCCGACCTAGCCGGTACGTCCTCGGCGTCGCTGAACGAGCCCGATCACGATGTCGAGGACGACGAACACGACGAGGGTGTAGCCCACGAACGGGAGCAGGATGCCCAGACACACCGCCGCAACGAGCACCAGCGCGATCCCCCACCAGGGCGCGCCGCGCAGCGCCCCGCGCGCGGGAGGGGCGGCGACGCCGCTCGTCGGCCGGCGTCTCCACCACATCGCGTATCCCAGGACGACGAGCGCCGCGATACACAGGGCGACGACGAACAGCACCAGCTGGTTCGCGAGTCCGAACATCGACCCCATGTGCGTGTCGATCCCCCAGCGGGAGAGCTTGGCGAGCAGCGGGAAGTCCGCGAAGTTGATGCGGTCGGTCACCTGCATCGTGGAACCGTCGATGGCGACGGCATCCACTTCGGTCGGGAAGCTGCGCTGGATCTCCTGCACGACCCACGCCTTCCCGGCGGCGGACGGCGGCTTGATCTCCACCTGACCCGTGTTGACGTTGATGCGCTGCGCGATCGCGAGCACCGCATCGAAGGTCGCGGGGTTCGCCGCACCGCTGGGGGCCGCTGTCGTCCCGCCATGATGCGCGTGCTCGCCGCCGGCACCGGTCTCCCCCTCGAGTGAGGTGGACAGCGCGGGAGTCCCCCCGCCGACCGCGGCGCGCAGGTCGGCGACGTTCGCCCCCGCGAACGCCGACCAGGTGATCCCGGTGGCCGAGAGGAACACGGCCCCGAGCACCACCCACACACCGATCGACGCGTGCCACCCGAACAGTCCGCGGTAACCCCGGTGGGAACGGTTCGGGCGGACGAGGTCGACACGACCGCGGCGGGCACGTCGCATCCGCCCGACCCACAGACCGAGTCCGGCGAGCGCGACGATTCCGAGCCAGGATGCCGCGAGCTCGCTGTACCAGCGTCCGGGTTCGCCGAGGTGCAGGTTCCGGTGCAGGTCGCTCACCCACGTGCGCACGGGCAGCGCGCCGCTCGTGCCGTAGGCGGTGAGGTCGCCGCGGATCTCGGCCGTTCCGGGGTCGACGAAGACCGCGCGCGTCTCGCTCTCCCCGAGAGACGGGTCCGCGAACATGACGCGGGTCGTCGCGCCCGGCTCCGGAGCGGGCCGCACGGCGACGGGGCTCGCGTCGCCGCCGACGTACCGCTCGGCGGCGACGATCTGGTCGGCCAGCGGAAGCGGTGCGGCCGTCGAGGGCGCGGTCAGCTCGTGCGCGTACACGATCCGATCGAGCGTCGGCGTGATCGCGTACAGCGCCCCGCTCAGCGCGGCGACCAGGATGAACGGTCCCACGAGCACCCCGGCGAAGAAGTGCAGGCGCCGCAGGAGCGCCGTGAACCAGCCCTTCCGGGGGCGTGGCGGCGAGGGATCGGATGCCGCGAGCGCGGGAGCGCGGTCGGCGTCGGTGGTGGTCATGACAGGATTCCTTCTCCGATGAAGCCGCCTTCGGCACAGCCGGGCGGGAGGGCGAACACGGCCGACCCGATCGGGGTCGTCCATTCGTTGAGCAGGTCGAGCTCGTCGAGTCGACGCTGCAGGGGGACGAACTGCCGATCGATGTCGGCCTGGAACGAGACGAACAGCAGTCCCGCGTCCGAGACCGTGCCCGTCGGCGGCGCGTCGTCGTAGTTGTACCCGCGGCGGAAGATGCGTTGGCCGGGGTCGTCCGACCGCGAACGGCGCAGATGCGAGAACTCCGGGATCACGGGGAAGCCGATGGCATCCGTGGCTGCGAAGTCGGGTTCGTCGAACTCGTCCGTCCCGGTGAGAGGCGCGCCCGTGGACTGGAAGCGGCCCACCGCCTGATCACGACCGGGGCGATCCAGCCGATCCCACTTGTCCAGGTCCATCGCGATGCGCCGCACCACCATCCCCGTTCCGCCGGCCAGCCAGCCGTCGCGGGACCACACGATCTCGTCGAACCCGGCGGTCCCGGGCTGCGGATTGGCCGTGCCGTCGACCTGGCCGAAGAGGTTTCGCATCGTGGTCCCCGGCCGTGTCGTCCCGTGGGCGCGACGGAAGCCCTGCTGCACCCACCGAGGCGCCGCGAACGCGCGCGCGTCCTTGAGCAGCATGCGCGTGGCGTGGGCCACCGTGACCGGATCGTCCGCGGCGATCTGCAGCAGCAGGTCGCCGTCGCCGTACTCGGGCCGGAGCCGGTCGATCGTGAAGGCGGGCAGCGGTCGCAGCCAGTCGGGAGCCGCGGCGCCCGCGCGCGCGACGAACCCCGGGCCGAACCCGAACGTCACCGTCAGACGCGCGGGCGACACGGCCAGCTCCGGCTCGGTGTCCGCCAGGGCGCCCTGTCCCCTCGTCAGGCGCACGGCGTCGTCCGTGAGCAGGCGCATGAGACGACGCAGGGCGTCGCGGTCGGTGTCCCCCCGCAGGTCGAGCGCGACGAGCGACACGTGCGCTTGGGCATCCGTGTCGATCCCGGCCTGGTGTGCACCGTGGAAGGGCACGACGACGTCACCGTTCAGCGGCGGCGAGACCATGGCATCCGTCGCTTCGGCCGAGATGACGGCGTCGATGCCGATCGCGGCGACGGCCCCCGCGCCGGCGACGGCTCCCCCGAGAAGGAACCCCCGCCGGCCGAGGCCGCGACCGCCCCGAGCGGGTCGATCGCGATGAGCCATCAGTGACCCGACTCCGAGGAGCCCATGTCCATGCCGCCCTCGTAGTTCTCGTTCGCGCCGGCGAACTCCTTCACGGGGGCGGTGATCTGCGCGGTGGAGTCGTCCGCGAAGGTCAGGGTGATCGTGGTCTCGTCGCCGACGCGCAACGGTGACGTGACGTCCATGAACATGAGGTGGTTGCCGCCGGGCTCGAGGGTGATCGCGCCGTGCGCGGGGATGACGAACCCGCCCTCGATCGGGCGCATCACCATCTGACCGGACTCGTTCTGCACGGTCTCGTGCAGTTCCATCGCGGAGGTCGCGGGGCTGGTGGCCGACACGACCGTGAGGTCGGTGTCGCCGTCGTTGCGGAGCTCTCCGAAGCCGGCGCTCATCCCGGCGTCGGCGGCTTTGACCCAGACGTCGGCGGTGGAGAACGTGTCGGCCTGCGGTCCGGCGGGCGCCGGTGCGGTCGACGCGCATCCGGAGAGGGCGACGGTCGCAGCGAGGGTGAGGGCGCTCAGACGCAGGAGGGAGGTGGTGCGAACAGACATGGGGAGCCTTTCAGGACTGGCCGCCGCGGGGACCGCGGCGACGGAGGAGAAGAGTGACCGCGAGGAACACGGCGAGCGCGAGGCCCGCCCCGATCGCGGCGGTGACGACGACGCGAGGGACTCCCGCGTCGCCAGTGGAGGCGGGGGCCGCCTCCGGGGAGGGTGCTGCCGAGGCCGCGGCGCGTTCGAGCGGTGAGGCGTCTCCGACGGTGAACGGGATGACCCCCGAGATGGGGTGGCCGTCGGCCGAGACGACGCGCCAGCGCACCTCGTATCCGGCGACCGGCATCCCGCCCTGGAGGAGCACCGAGACGGTCCCGGATGCCACGACGGGGTCGGCCGCCACCCAGTCGGTACCGTCGCCGTCGGCGACGATCACCTGTGCACCGACGTCCATGACGTCGGCTGAGAACCGCAGCGAGATCTCATCGGGAGCACTGGGCAGGCGCTCACCCACGGAGGGTGAGCTGGAGAGCAGTTCGTCGTGCGCGGATGCCGGGACGACCGACGCCACGACGGCGACGACGGCCACGGCGATCCCCGCCGCGACGACACGGAGGCGATGCATGGGAACCTCTTCCCGGATGCCGGAGCATCCGTCGAATGACGGCCGCGCGGGCGCGCACGAAGGCGCACCGGACGGGGACGCCGAGGGCCCTACGGGTCCGCCTCCGCACGTCGGCGGACGCCGATCCCCGCGCGCTACGCGCGACGACCCCGGTGGATGTCAGGTGAGCGAAGCTCTGTCGCCGGCACCGCGTCCGTCAGCGCCCACGGGGCGCAGGGTCGACGGCATCCCTCCCCGCGGGAAGGGAATCGGGGCGTCAGAGCGCGAAGAGGGGTGGCCCGCGTCGCCGAAGGGAAGCGGCGAGCAGCAGCGAGATCGGGCGGATGACCTCGATCAGGACGACGTGGACACGGCGCAGCGCAACCGGAACCGGGCCGGTGGCGATGATCGCGGCACGGGCACGGAGCCAGACAACGAGGCGGTCGGCGAGCACCCGAAGCAGTGCCACGGTGGTCTCACCCCGGTGCAGGGCCAGCGTGGTCAGTGCGGCGGCGATGAGGTGCCAGCCGCCCATCGCGGCGTCGGCCGTGACCACCGGGCCTGCGGGGCCGTCGAGAACGGTGGCGACGCCGTGGACGTGCGCGGCGCGACCGGTGCCGTACGTGCCGAGCACGAAGAGGGTGTGGAACAGCACCTGACTCAGCGCGACCGCCGGGCCGAGCCGCCAGAGCGACGGGCGGCGTCCGGCGAACGCGACGCACACGAGGAAGGAAAGGGCGAGGGGAACGATGATTCCGAAGATCCCGGGGACCGCCCCGCCGGCGGTGACGTGGGAGAGAAGGGCCACGAAGGTGGCGACGCTCGCGGCGACGGCTCCGCGCACGACGCGCGTGCCCCGGCCCTGTCGTCGCATGCCCCCATTGTGTCAGCCGGGCGGAGGTTCTGCCGCCACCCCTAGGCTGGCCGGATGACAGCCTCCCCGGATGCCCCGCCGCGCGTCGTCATCGCCGGCGCGAGCGGCTTCGTCGGCCGCGCCCTCACTGCGGCGTTCCGCGAGGACGGCTACGACGTCGTCACGATCGGCCGCACCGGCACCGCGACGTGGGGCGATCCGGCCGGAATCGCGCGGCTCGTCGACGGCGCCGACGTCCTCGTGAACCTCGCGGGCAAGATCGTGTCCTGCCGCTACACGGACGCGAACCGCGACGAGATCCTGCGCTCCCGGGTGGACACGACCCGCGCTCTCCACCGGGCGGTCCAGGATGCCGCGCGCCCGCCCCGCGTCTGGATGAACGCCTCGACCGCGACCATCTACCGACACGAGACCGAGCGTGGCAACGACGAGGTCGACGGCGTGATCGGCGACGGGTTCTCGGTCGATGTCGCCACGAGCTGGGAACGGGCGTTCTTCGACGGAGACCTCCCCGCGACGCGCCGCGTCGCCCTCCGCATGGCGATCGTGCTCGGCGACGGCCCGGCCACGCGCATGCTCCTCGCCCTGGGCACGTTGGGCCTCGGCGGGCCGCAGATCGACAGCTGGTGGTTCCCGCACCGCCGTTACCGCGGCATCGGGACGCGACCGACCGGATCCGTGTGGTCGTCGTGGCACCGCACGCGGGGACGGCAGCGGTTCAGCTGGATCCATATCGACGACGTCGTGGCATCCGTCCGCTTCCTGCGCGACCGGGACGACATCGCCGGGCCCGTCAACCTCGCAGCTCCCGGCGTGAGCGACAACCGCACCCTCATGCGCGAGGTGCGGCGCGTCGCGGGGATGCTGGTGGGCCTCCCGGCGTTCCGGTGGATGCTCGACCCCGCGATGGCGATCCTCCGCAACGAACCGGAGCTGGTGCTCAAGAGCCGGTGGGCTGTGCCCGCGGTGCTGACGGGGGCGGGATTCACCTTCGCGTACGACGAGCTGGGGCCGGCGCTGGATGCCGTGGCATCCGTGCGCCGGCCCCGGGCCCGCGATCTCTTCTCGGCTTGAGAAGAGCCGATCGGTCAGGTGTTGCGGCGCACGAAGCGCAGCAGCGCGGCGATGACGCCGATGATCAGGATGATGATCCCGATCCACAGGAGGAACTTCACGGCCTCGACGAAGATGCCGAGGAACAGGAAGACGAGTCCGATGACGATGAGGAGGATGGCGAGTGCTGGCATGCTCCCCACTGTCCACTGTCGGGTTCCGTCGGCCCACGCCCTTGACACGGACCTCGGCGGCGAGGCACGCGCGTGTCAAGCACCCTCCGCGTGCGGATGGTCCGGTCTAGCGTCGGACGCGTCACCGACAGAAAGGCGCATCATGGGCGATCGCGACACCACCGGACACGGCACCGGCCCGGAAGAGGGCGAGTACACCGAGGTCCAGCTCCCCGACGGCGAGGAGGCGGGCCGCAACCTCGACGCGCCCGGCGAGTACGTCGACAACGAGCGTGCCGACGGCACCGACGCGCGTCCGCGCGCCGACGAGCCCGGGTCGTACACCGACGTCCAGCTCCCCGACGGCGATGAGGACCGCGACGACGTCGAACGGCCCGGCGAGTACACCGACCGCGATCGCTGAGTCAGCGCGCGCGTCAGCGCTCGAGCGTGGCCTGCGGATCCGTCCGGTAGGCCGCGCGGTAGGCGGCGGCGAACGCGAGCACGTCGACGAAGCCCCACCGCAGGGCGATCTCCCCCACGGACGACCGCGTCGGATCGGATGCCACGAGGTCGATGTGCGCGGCGCTCACGCGGACCTGAGCGAGGTAGTCCTCCGGGGTGTGGGCGAGGTGCCCGTTCGCCAGGAAGGCTCGCCGGAGACCGGCGGCGGACGTACCCACCGCGCGTGCGGCGTCGTCCGCGGTCACCGGGAGGGATGCGTGATCGTCCATCCAGCTCGCTGCGGCCGCGTAGATCGCGGCCTGTTCGAGCGCCGACGCCCGGCGTTCGCGGGGATCGCCCGCGAGGGGGAAGGCCTCGAGGGTCGCCGCCACGATCGCGCGCCGGACGTGGGCGCGCACCAGCGGCTCGGACAGCAGTGGCAGCTGGGTGAGCGACCAACGCAGCGTCGCGAGCCAGTAGTCGCGGAGCCGCGGCGACACGGGCGCCGTCCCGTCGAATCTCACCTCGAGGTCGTCGTCTCCGTAGATGACGCGCGCCGCTTCGGTGAGGTGCGCAGCGTCGAAGGCGACCATCTCGACGACCGTGCCGTCCGCCCGCCCGAGGAATTCCTGACCGGGCTGCACGATGCCGGGCGCGACGCTGTACTCCCCCTCGACCGACCCGATTCGCCAGGCGTACCCGGGAGTGGAGGTGGCGAAGAAGAACCGATCCGCCTCGTAGACGACCTCGGCGCGGCAGTCCCACGACAGCCGTCGAAGGGCGAACCCGTCGTCGCCCGCCGCGCGTTCCGCGACGGAACCGGTGTCGGCCTGGACGTCGACCCGCCCATACTGGGTGCGCAACCATTCGAGCGCCGCGGCCGGTTCGTCCGCGCGCCAGCGCGCGTCGAAGTAGTCGCTGCTCATGGACCTGCGGCACCTCGCTCCCGCTGGACTGCGCCACCGCCATAGTAGTTAACCCGCGGACCCCGCCGGCACGTTCTTCTCGCCCCCGATAGTTCACCCCTGCCACAGAAAGGCGCTCCCATGACCGACTCGCCCGTCATCCGAGACATCCATCCCGACGACGCGGGCGAGGTGCTGACGATCCAACGCGCGGCCTTCGCCAGCGAAGCGCTGATCTACGGCGATCCCGATATGCCGCCGCTCACGCAGACCCTGGAGGAGCTCGAGGCAGAACTCGTCGAGAACCTCGGCTGTGTCGCCATCGTCGGGCACCGCGTCGTGGGCGCCGTCCGGGCACGCATATCGGGCGACCTGCTGCTCATCGGGCGTCTCGCGATCGCCCCGGATCAGCAGGGCGGCGGCCTCGGGTCGAAACTCCTCGCGGCCGTCGAGAAGCGGGGGCGCGCGGCTGGCGCCACCGAAGCCGAGCTCTTCACCGGTGGCCTGAGCGAAGCGAATCAGCGCCTCTACGAGCGCGAGGGCTACCACCGCACCGAGACGACCGCCGACGGAGAGATCTTCTACCGCAAGCCGCTCGCCTGACACCGCGGCATCCGCCGACGTTCGGCCCGCGCCCTGCCCGTTTTCCACCTTCGGTGTCCCAGACACGCGGATGCCACGGCCGACCGTCCGCGTGTCTTGGACACTCAACGGGCCGGGCGGGGTCGCTGCAGACCCCGACCCGACCCGTGGCGCAGCCTTAGGGCGTCGGCATCCCGCCGTTGACGTTCAGGGTCTCGCCGATGACGTAGCTGGATTCCGCGGATGCCAGGTACACGTAGGCCGGCGCGAGCTCGGCGGGCTGTCCCATGCGACCGAGGGGCGTCTCCTCCCCGAACTCGGCGACCTTCTCCTGGGGCTGCCCGTCCGACACCTGCAGCGGCGTCCAGATGGGACCCGGGGCGACGGCGTTGACGCGGATGCCCTTCGGGGCCAGCTGCTGACCGAGCGCCTTGGTGAACGCGTTGATCGTCGCCTTCGTCGAGGCGTAGTCGACGAGGATCGCCGACGGCGAGTATGCCTGGATCGAGGTCGTGTTGATGATCGCCGACCCGGCCGGAAGGTGCGGCAGGGCCGCCTTGGTCACCCAGAACATCGCGTACACGTTCGTCTTGAACGTGGCGTCGAACTGCTCGTCGGTGAGGGTCTCGAGGTCTTCGTTGAACAGCTGCTTGCCGCCGTTGTTCACGAGGATGTCGAGCCCGCCGAGCTCCTCGACCGCCCGCGCGACGAGCGCGCGGCAGTACTCGGGGTCACGCAGGTCGCCGGGGATCTGCGCGACGGTCGCGCCGGCCTCGCGCAGGATGCCGGCGATGCGGTCGGCATCCTCCTTCTCCTCCGGCAGGTACGACATCGCGACCGAGGCGCCCTCGCGGGCGAACGCGATCGCGGTGGCCGCGCCGATGCCCGAGTCGGCGCCGGTGATGAGGGCCTTGCGCCCCTCGAGCCGGCCGCTGCCGACGTACGTATCCTCGCCCAGGGCGGCCTTCGGCGACAGCTCGGCATCCAGGCCCGGCTCGGGCTGGTGCTGCTTCGAGGGTTCGATGTCGGCGTAGAGCTTCGCGGGGTCGGTGAAGGTGTACTGGCTGGTCATGGCGAGTCCTTTCAGGGGGGATGCCGGGGCGCGTGCCGCCCCGACGGGGGAAGGTCAGCGGTCGCCGAGGTCTGCCTCGTCGACCACCTCCCGGATGACGAGGGCGGCGTTGATGAGCGCGAGGTGACTGAGCGCCTGCGGGAGGTTGCCCCAGAACGCCCCGTCGTCCTCGGCGATCATCTCGGCGAACATGCCGACGTCGTTGGCCTGGGCGACGAGCGCGTCCATCGCCTCGATCGCCTCGGCGTGACGGCCGACGCACGCGAGGGCCGTCGCGCGCCAGAACGCGCACGCGACGAACGTGTGCTCCTCCTGGTCCATGCCGGTGTAGCGGTAGACGAGGTGGTTCGAGGTTCCGAGGCGTGCGGTGATGGCATCCACGGTCCTCGACATGCGCTCACCGCGATCGAAACCGGTGGGCGCGTGCAGGAGCACCGAGGCGTCGAGGTCGTCGGACCCGGGCCGCAGCGTGTACGCCTGCAGGGTCTCGGACCAGCAGTTCTCCTCGACCCACGCGTGGATGCGGTCGCGCTCGGCGCGCCAACGGTCGCCGTTGTCGGGGATGTGCCCGCCGTCCGCGAGCCACTGCGCGTCGTCCAGCGCTTTCCAGCAGCCCATCTTCGACGACGTGTAGTGCTCGAGTTCGGGCAGCTCCCACATGCCCGAGTCCTCGCGCCGCCACAGGTCGCACGTGCGGTCGGCGACGTCGGCGAGGAGCCGCCCGGTCTGGGTGTCGAGGCGGTTCCCGGCTTCGACGTAGGTGCGGCAGATCGCGAGGAGGTCGCCGTAGACACCGAGCTGCAGCTGCCCCTGGGCGGGATTGCCCGTGACGACGGGACGGATGCCGTTCCACCCGGGCACCTCGTGCTTCTCGAGGCCGATGTCCGCGCCGCCGTCGAGCGTGTACATGACGCGCACCTCGGGACCGTTCTCGCGGATCGTGCGGAGCATCCAGGACAGGGCCGCGTGCGTCTCCTCGCGCAGGCCGAAACCGACCCACGCGTGCGCGGTGTACGCGAGGTCGCGCACCCAGGCGAAGCGGTAGTCCCAGTTCTTGCCGCCGCGCGGATTCTCGGGCAGCGAGGTCGTCGCCGCGGCGGCGATCGCGCCCGTCGGGCTGAACAGCAGGAGCTTGAGCGCGAGCGCGCTGCGCTGTACGTCGTCCGCCCACGGGCCGTCGTACGAGAACTCGTCCGACCACATCTGCCACCCGCCGATGGTCCGGTCGATCCCTCGGTCGACGTTCTGCGCGTCGGGGACCCTCAGCGGTTCGCCCTCGGTCGCGGCGATCACGAGGAGGTGGCGCGAGCCCTTCGCGGTCGTGAACCCGCCCGAGATGCTCTCGCTCCGCTCGTCGGGTTGCCCGTGGATGCCATGCTCGTGGCCGACCACGGCGAGGGAGACGTGACCGATCCGCATGATGGAGAACCCGTCGATGCGTTCGGTCCACGGCGCGGCCGAACGCAACATCGTGCCCGGCTGCACGCCCCACGCGAACTCGACCTCGCCCCGCACCCCCTCGACACGCCGCGCGAGCTCGGCCCACGGCAAGCGGCCCGCGATGCCGGTGACCATGGCATCCGTCAGCTTCGCCACCCCGGTCGCGGTCGTGAAGGTCGTCTCGAGGACGTTGGTGCGCGGGACGTAGCGCCGCTTCACCGTGTAGTCCCCGACCGGCGCGAGTTCGATGCAGCCGCCCGCGGACTCGTCGACGAGCCGCGCGAACACGGGACGCGAGTGGAGGTTCGGCAGCGGCAGCCAGTCGACGGAACCGTCGAGCCCGATCAGCGCGACCGTGCGTCCGTCGCCGATCGCGGCGTAGTCGCGCAGCGGGCGGGACGGCGAGGGCGGGGTCGTGGGCACGGTCCCACGGTAGGAACCGCTCCGGGCTGGGCTCCGGGGGTTGTCGATCCCGGGTCGAGCGGGTACGGGGCGTCGCTACCGCGGCATATCCGCGCTGGCAACCCCCGGATCCCCGCGGGGTGTCCGACCTAACGTCGAGAACGACCGCGAGTGAAAGGAACGCGCATGTCCACCACCACGAAGGACGCCCCGACCAAGAACCGCCGTCGCCCGGCCCGCGGCGGCAGCGGCCCCGAGACCACCGAGGAGCAGAACGCCGAGAAGGGTTTCCAGGCCTCGGAGAAGCTGACCGACAGCCTGCAGGCCGTCCTCGTCGACCTCATCGAGCTGTCGATCCAGGGCAAGCAGGCGCACTGGAACGTCGTCGGCAAGAACTTCCGCGACACCCACCTGCAGCTCGACGAGATCATCGACGCCGCCCGCGAGTTCAGCGACACCGTCGCCGAGCGTATGCGCTCGCTGCACGCGCTACCCGACGGCCGCAGCGACACGATCGCCGAGACGACCACGCTGCCGGAGTTCCCGCAGGGCGAGGTCGACACGGCCGAGGTCGTCGACCTCATCACCGAGCGCATCGACGCGACGGTCGGCACCGTCCGCGACGTGCACGACGACGTCGACGAGGAAGACCCGACGAGCGCCGACATCCTCCACTCCATCCTCGAGCGGCTCGAGCAGCTGTCGTGGATGGTCAGCGCGGAGAACCGCGTCGCGCGGAAGTAGCCGCAGCGGAAGACGACACCGGATGCCGGGGCCTCGGGGCCTCGGCATCCGTCAATTCGGCGCGAGTCAGCCGCGTGCGATGAGGAACGGCGGATGCGGCCCCTCCATGCGGGCGACGGCGACCTTCAGCTCGGTGAGAGACCCGCCGACCTCTTGGAGTCGGCGGTCGACATCGGCGAATCGGCGGTCGACATCGGCGAATCGGCGGTCGACCTCGGCGAATCGTGCGTCCGTGTGCGCTTCCAGACGGTCGAAGCGCTGATCCACCCGGTCGAAGCGCGCGCTGGTCCGTTTTTCGACACGGTCGAGCATCCACTTCATGCCGCCGAGAACGGAAGCCGAGCCCGAGAGCATGAGGCCGACCGCGGTCGCAATCATCGGCAGAGACTCCATGTTCGGCTCCTCTCGGGTGGAGTGATGACACGACTGTAGGCGTGCCCCGCGTCCGTCGTAGCCCATCCGGCGGGAACCGTGCACAACTTCACCCCGCCGCCCACCGGGGAGGAGGGGTCAGAGCCGCAGCACCTCGGTGACACGGACGACGGCCGTTCCTTCTTCCTCCGAGGCGGTGAGGTCGACCTCGGCGCGGATGCGCCAGTCGTGGTCGCCGGCCGGGTCGTCGATCGTCTGCTCGACGCGCCAGAGGCCGTCCGCCGCGGCCGACTCGTCGATGTCGACGTACGCCGACGATCGCGCTGCGCCGCCCGTGCCGATCGTGTCGTGCTCGTCGAAGTACGCGTCGAGCGCCGCGGACCAGTCGACGTCCGGATCGAGCTCGGCGAGTTCGTCGTCGCGCTGGAGCGCGGCGAGCTGTACGCGGCGGAACATCTCGTTGCGAACGAGCACGACGAACGCGCGGTGGTTGGTGAGGATGGACGGCGGGGCCGGCGGCACGACGGGGGCCGACGGGTCGTCCCCGGGGTTGATGAGCTGCTCCCACTCGTCCACGAGGCTCGAGTCGACCTGCCGCACGAGTTCGCCGAGCCAGGCGATGAGATCGAGCAGGTCGGGCGTCTGCGCGTCGGCGGGGACCGTCTGCCGGATCGCGCGATAGGCGTCGCTGAGGTAGCGCAGCACGAGTCCCTCGCTGCGGGCGAGCTGGTACAGCGACACGTACTCGCCGAACGAGCACGCGCGCTCGAACATGTCGCGCACGACCGACTTCGGCGACAGCTCGAAGTCGCGGATCCACGGCTGGCTCGACGCGAACACCTCGTAGGCCTGCGCGAGCAGCTCGTCGAGCGGCTTCGGCCAGGTGATCTCCTCGAGCAGTTCCATGCGCTCGTCGTACTCGATGCCGTCGCGCTTCATCGCGGCCACGGCCTCGCCCCGCGCGCGGAACTGCTGCTGTGACAGGACGGGACGGGGGTCGTCGAGCGTCGCCTCGATGACGCTCACGACGTCGAGCGCGTAGTGCCCGGTACCGACCGACGAGGCCGGGGGCGTGGCATCCGGTCCCCTCCCGAGTTCGACCTCGGGGTCGAGCAGCTCGATCGCGGCGAGCGCGAAGGGCGACAGCGGCTGGTTGAGCGCGAAGTTCGGCTGGAGGTCGACGGTGAGCCGGATGCCGTCCGCCCCCGCCTCGACCACACCGGCCTGGAGCAGCGTGCGGAAGATCGCGATGGCGCGGCGGGCGAGTTCGTACTGCCGGGGGCGGGGCTCGTGGTTGTCGAACACCAGCGAGCGGACGTTGCCGAAGACGTCGCCACCGCGGGCGATGACGTTGATGAGCATCGCGGCGGTGAGCTTCATCTGCGGCTGGAGCGGCTCGGGCTCGGCCGCGACGAGACGGTCGTAGCTCTGCTCGGTCCAGTTGACGAAGCCTTGCGGCGCCTTCTTCCGGACGATCTTCTTCTGCTTCTTGATGTCGTCGCCGGCCTTGGCGATCTGCGCGGCGTTCTCGATCTCGTGGTCGGGGGCCATCACGACGACCGTGCCCGCCGTGTCGTACCCGGCGCGGCCGGCGCGTCCGGCGATCTGGTGGAACTCGCGCGCGGAGAGCTGGCGCATGCGCGTGCCGTCGTACTTCGTCAGCGCGGTGAGCAGCACCGTACGGATCGGCACGTTGATGCCGACGCCGAGGGTGTCGGTGCCGCAGATGACCCGCAGGAGCCCGCGCTGCGCGAGCGTCTCGACGAGCCGCCGGTACCGCGGAAGCATGCCGGCGTGGTGCACGCCGATCCCCGCGCGCACGTACCGCGACAGCGTCTTGCCGAAGCCGGTGGTGAAGCGGAAACCGCCGATGGCCTCGGCGATCTCGTCGCGCTGCTCGCGCCCGATGATGCGGATCGACGACAGGGCCTGCGCGCGCTCCATGGCTGCGGCCTGCGAGAAGTGCACGACGTACACGGGCGCCTGGCGGGTGTCGAGCAGCTCCTGCACGGTCTCGTGCACGGGCGTACGGGCGTACTCGAAGTGCAGCGGCACGGGCCGCTCGACGCCGGTGACGCGCGCCGTGGCGCGGCCGGTGCGGCGGGAGAGGTCGTCGGCGATGTCGGTGACGTCGCCGAGGGTCGCGGACATGAGGATGAACTGCGCCCGGGTGAGCAGGAGCAGCGGCACCTGCCACGCCCACCCGCGGTCGGGTTCGCCGTAGTAGTGGAACTCGTCCATGACGACCTGGTCCACCTCGGCGTCCGGTCCCTGCCGGAGGGCGAGGTTCGCGAGAATCTCTGCCGTGCAGCAGATGATCGGGGCGTCGGAGTTCACCGAGGAGTCGCCCGTGACCATCCCCACGTTCTCGGCGCCGAAGATGTCGACGAGCGCGAAGAACTTCTCGCTCACCAGCGCTTTGATGGGGGCGGTGTAGTAGCTGCGGCCGCCTCGGGAGAGGGATGCCGCGTGCGCGGCGACGGCGACGAGGGACTTGCCCGTGCCGGTCGGGGTCGACAGGATCACGTTGGCCCCGGACACGATCTCGATGATCGCCTCGTCCTGTGCGGGGTAGAGCGTGAGTCCGCGGCCGCTCGCCCACTCGACGAACCCGAGGTAGGCGGCATCCGGGTCGCTGCCTGGGGGCACGTGGTCGAGGAGGAAGGTCACTGCTCCACCCTCTCATCCGTCCGCGCTCAGCCGGCGTCGCTGAAGACCCCGAGGTTCTCGCCGTCGAAGACGAACTGGACGCTGGTGCCGAGCGGGAACCGCGCGACGAAGGTGTCCGGCACGGTGGAGTTGACCACGAACTGCATCGTCGCGGGGAACGCCCCCGCGCCGCATCCAGCCTGCGAGAAGCCGGAGTATCCGCCCGAGTCGAGTTCGTCGATCGTCGCGGTGGGCGTGAGGAAGATGCACGGGTTGCGCTCGCCGTCGGGGCCGAATTGCGCGTAGGCGACGAATGCGCTTATACCGTAGAAGTCGGGGTAGGCGCGTCCGTCCGAGCTGGCGGGCCCGAAGATTCCCGGAATCGCGCGCCCGGCTTCGGGCTTGAGCGTGGCCACCTGCGGAACGCCTGCGCTCGTCTGCACGGGCAGGATGGCGACGCTCACCACCGTGAGGGCACTCGAAAGCGCGGCCACCAGGGCCAGGGAGATCCCCCATAGCCAGAAGACCCGGCGGGATCGGATGGGGCGCCCGCGACGCGGCGGCTCCTCGTCGAGCTCGGCCTCGGCGAACGCCTCGGGCACGGGGGCGTCGTCCGGCTCGGCCGCGACGATCTCCGCGGCCTCGATCTCTTGGGCCCTAACGAGAGGCCGCGGCATCTCCCGCCGCTGACGCTCCTCGAGCTCCGCGAGGCGCTGCAGCGCACCCGGGTCGGTGGAGATGTCGGCGTCGGGCCCGTAGGCCCGGGCGCGGAGGCGGCGCAACTCCTCGGGAATCTCGTCGCTCACCCTCCGCATCGTGCCACACGGCGGCGCGCGAAGGAGCCCGAACGGTCGCCCGCATCCCCGCGCCACGCGCTCGTCCATTCGCGGGAATAGATCGGCGGATGCCGCGTTGCACTCGTCATGCGTTCCTTCGGCACCCTCTCCTTCGGGCACTACGGCCCTCTCGGCGGCGGCCATCACCTCTCCGCCGGCGACTCGATGCTGCAGGCGATCGACCTCGCCCAGGGCATGGACGACCTCGGCGTGAACGGCATCTCGTTCCGCGTCCACCACTTCGCCCGGCAGCAGGCGGCCCCGATGCCGCTCCTCGCGGCGATCGCGGCGCGCACGTCCCGCATCGAGGTCGGCACCGGCGTCATCGACATGCGGTACGAGAACCCACTGATGCTCGCCGAGGAGGCGGCATCCGTCGATCTCATCAGCGGCAACAGGCTCGCTCTCGGCGTGAGCCGCGGGTCACCCGAGACCGTCCTCCGCGGGTACGAGGCGTTCGGCTACACCGGGTCCGAGGACCCGCGCGGTGCCGACATCGCCCGCGACCACTTCGATCTGTTCCTGCGCGCGATCGACGGCGAGGGCCTCGCCGAGCGCGACCCGATGAGCCCGTTCGGCGGCGGCACGGGTCTGCAGCGGATCGAGCCGCACTCCCCCGGCCTGCGCAAGCGCATCTGGTGGGGCGCCGGCACGACCGGGACGGCCGAGTGGGCCGGGCGCACGGGCGTGAACCTCATGTCGTCGACGCTCCTGACCGAGGCCGACGGCACGCCGTTCGACATCCTCCAGGCGCGTCAGCTCGATGCCTTCCGCGACGCGTGGAAGCAGGCGGGACACGCCGGCGAGCCGCGCACGTCGGTGAGCCGCAGCATCTTCCCCATCGTGAGCGATGAGGACCGCCTGTACTTCGGCGGTTCGGCGGGCTCCGATCAGATCGGCGTGATCGACGGCATGCGGTCGACGTTCGGCAAGACGTACGCGGCCGAGCCCGACGTCCTCGTCGAGCAGCTGCAGAACGACGCCGCCGTCATGAGCGCCGACACCCTGACGCTGACGATCCCGTCGCAGATGGGCGTGGAGTTCAACCTCCGTCTCGTCGAGAACTTCGCGCGCTACGTCGCGCCCGCCCTGGGCTGGCAGCCGACCCTCGCGACGGTCTGACCCGACTCTCCGAAACGGACCTGGATGCCAGTGAACTGGCATCCAGGTCCGTTTCCTGTCTCAAGAGGCGCGGTGCGAATCGGGGGCGCGCAAGGATAGCCACCCGCCCGCTCGCGCTCAAGGGCGCGGCGCGGCGGCCAGGGCGTGCGTAGCGTGTGGGGTCGTCCCCCACCCCCGGGACGACCGGCCAACCGGCCACCTCACAGCAAGGAGAACATCGTGCTTTGGACGATCCTCGGCCTCATCATCGTGGGCCTCATCGCCGGCTTCATCGCGCGTGCCGTCATCCCCGGCAAGCAGAGCATGAGCATCCTCATGACCATCGTCCTCGGAATCGTCGGCTCGTTCGTCGGCGGCTTCCTCGGATTCCTGCTCTTCGGCAGCGACCCGATGGGTGGTTTCCTGCAGCCGTCGGGCATCCTCGGTTCGATCATCGGCGCGATCATCGTGCTCGGCATCTACGTCTTCGCGACGCGCGGCCGCAGCGCCCGCGCGCGCTGACCCGCACCCCCACGACGCCCCTGCGTCCCCCGGCACCGGCCGGGGACGCGGGGGTTCGTCATGTGCGGCGGTAGGTTCGGGCCGTGCATCCACTCTCTGGCCCCCGACCGGACGCCGTCGCCGCCCTCGCCGATCGCGTCGAGCGGGCGGCATCCGGATCCCTCCGCTTCCTGCTCGGGATCGCCGGCAGCCCCGGCAGCGGCAAGACGACGCTCGCCACGGCACTCGTCGCCGCACTGAACGCCCGCAACCCCGGTACCGCAGTGGCGCTGCCGATGGACGGCTTCCACCTCGCCAACGCCACGCTCGACCGGCTCGACCGTCACGACCGCAAGGGCGCGATCGACACGTTCGACGGTTGGGGCTTCCTCGCCCTGCTGCACCGGGTCCGCACCGAGACCGGACACACGGTGTTTGCGCCGAGCTTCCGCCGCGAGGTCGACGAGGGAATCGCGGGCGAGATCGCGATCGAGCCGGAAGCGCGTGTCGTCGTCGTCGAGGGCAACTACCTGCTCGTCGAGGACGGTCCGTGGGCGCGCGTGCGCGACGCCCTGGATGAGGCGTGGTTCTGCTCCGCGCCGAGCGCTGTCCGCGAGGTGCGGCTCGTCGAGCGGCATACGCGGCACGGTCGCACCGTCGAGGCCGCCACGGCGTGGGCGCGGGAGGTCGACGGGGTCAACGCTGCGCTGATCGAGGCCACGCGGGGCCGAGCGGATCTCGTCGTCTCGGGCGAGATCGTCTAGGCGACGGCGAGCGTCGACACGGCGAGGTCGAGGAACGGCAGAACGTCGCGGTCGAGGACGACCGTGCACACGACCCGATCGGCGACCTCGAGACCCACGGCATAGACGAACGGGTCGGTGTCGATGTGGAACGCCGTCCGCCGCTCCCCGTCGACCACCAGCGACGCGAGCGCCACGGACGAGGGCGCCACCTCGCCCGCGAAGTGCACGCCGATCGGAATCGACAGTCCGAGCTGCTCGCGGAACGAGTTCCGCAGCACGTGGTTCGCGTGGTGGACGAGCTGGCTCGACACCGTGGCATCCGTCCGCTCGGCGCCGTAACGGGTGGTGCGCACCGCATCCTGCAGCATGGGGTAGCGGAACAGCTGCGCCATCTCCCTGATCCATGCGGGGCGACCCCACGGCGGCTCGTCCTCGATGGATCGCCGCGTGCGCTCGTCGAGTTCGCGCTCGTTGCGCGGGTCGTCGTGATTCTCCGGATGCCGCCAGAACGTGTAGCCGAACGTCACCGACCATTCCTCCTGCGCGGAGCCAATTCCCCCCTCGACGAAGCCGGCGCCGGGCAGCCGCGAGAGCGCGGGCTGGGGCGTCAGCTCGAGGACGCGGAAGGGCACGGTGCGCAACCGCGCGTCCGCGGCGAGCCGCGGGTCGGGCGCATCATCCGGAATGACGCCGGCGAACTCCACATGCCCAGTGTGCCGCCGACGACGCGGTATTGACATCCCGCGATCCACCTCATAGGTTCATTACTCAAGTAACGAACCAAAGGAGCGGAATGCTCGACGACGCGAAGCCGATCTTCCTGCAGATCGCCGACTCGATCGCCGACGGCGTGCTCGCCGGGAGCTACCCGGAGGGCACGCAGGTCCCCTCCACGAACGAGCTCGCCGCCTTCCACCGCATCAACCCCGCGACGGTCGGCAAGGGTCTCGGACTCCTCGTCGACCGCGGCATCCTGCACAAGAGACGCGGGCTCGGCATGTTCGTCAGCGAAGGCGCCCGCCAGCGGCTCCGCGATGAACGCACCACGGCCTTCCGCGCCGACTTCGTCGCACCGCTTCTCGCCGAGGCACGCTCGCTCGGCCTCGATCTCACCGACCTCCACCGCATCATCGACCAGGAAGGCGCATCCTCATGACGCAGCCCGCCGTCCGCCTCTCGGGGGTGTCGCGACGCTTCCGGCGCACGCGGGCCCTCGAGGACCTCACCCTCGACATCCCGACGAACGCCATCACCGGCCTCCTCGGCCGCAACGGTGCGGGCAAGACGACGCTCATGTCGATCATCGCCGGCCACGACCGCCCCACCTCCGGAACCGTCCGGGTGTTCGGCGTCGACCCGTTCGAGGATGCCGCGACCATGTCCTCCATCAGCTTCGTCCGCGACAACCAGCGCTACCCCGAGGACTTCACGCTCCGCCAGGTGCTCGAGGTTGCTCCCCTGTTCCACGCGGGCTGGAGCACCGAGATCGCCGAACACCTCGTCCACGGGTTCCGGCTTCCCCGCAAGACCGCGATCAAGAAGCTGTCGCGCGGGCAGGCGTCGTCGCTCGGGATCGTGCTGGGCCTCGCCTCGCACGCGCCGCTGACGATCTTCGACGAGCCGTATCTCGGATTGGATGCCACGGCACGCCGCTTCTTCTACGACACGCTCATGCAGGACTACCTCGAGCACCCCCGCACGATCCTCGTCTCCACGCACCTCATCGACGAGATGGAGCCGCTCCTCGAACACGTCGTGATCGTCGACGAAGGACGCCTCGTGCGCACAGCCGCGGCCGACGATCTCCGAGGAAGCGCCGTCACGGTCAGCGGGGTCACGGCAGCGGTCGAGGCCGTCGCGGCGCGGCGGCCCGTGCTGCAACGCCGGACGATCGGCGGTCTCTGCTCGCTCGTCCTCGAGACACCGGCCGACGACGCCCTGCGCCGCGCCGCCGCGGGAGCGGGCGTGCAGCTCGCTCCCGCCACCCTGCAAGACCTCGTCGCCGCGTACGGCGTCGAGTCCGAGTCGCTGGAAGGAACGCGCGCATGACCACCTCGACCGTCGACCGTCGGCACGGTGCTTCCCCGTGGGACGTCCTGCGTCTCCACTTCGCGCAGCGCGCGCTGCTCCTGCGCACCCCGCCCATGATCATGCTCGTCGTCTTCGCCTTCGTCGTCATCCTCGCGGTGATCTTCTGGCGCGTCGGCGTCGAGCCGGGCAGCGAACAGTGGGTGGAGAGCAGCCGCAGCAACGGCGGCATCGTCTGGGCCCTTCCAGGTTTCCTCGTCTGGCTGGGGGTGCAGACGGTGGCGCTGACCTTCCCGCTCGCGCTGTCCCTCGGGAGTACACGACGCGCCTTCGTCCTCGGCACCGTGCTGACGCACGTCGCGCTGGCGCTATACGTCACCGTGATGCTGCTGGTGCTGCTGGTCCTGGAACTCGCCACCGACCACTGGTTCTTCGGCCTCTACCTCACGGACGTCGCGATCCTCGGGTCGGGCAATCCGTGGAAACTCGCCCTCGCCTCGTTCCTCGGGTCGCTCTTCGCCCTCTCCGTCGGTGGCGCGTTCGCCGCAGCCTGGGTGCGATTCGGCGCGCGGGGCCCGAGCGCGTTGGCCGTCGTCGCGGTGCTCGCGCTGGGGATCGCGGTGATCGCGCTCATCCCCCTCGCGCCCGTGGCACAGCCGTGGTGGGCCGCCGTGGGCGCCGGAATCGTGATCGTCCTGGCGCTCCTCGGCCAGTACGCCCTGCTGCGCCGCGCGTCGGTGCGGTGACGGTGGCCGCGTCGGTCATCGAGCGGGCATGGGAGGCCGAGGAGCGCCTCCTCACGCCCGCTGTCCGCGGCGATGCGGCCCGACTACTCGAGCTGCTTGCGGAGGGCTTCGTCGAGATCGGCCAGTCCGGACGCCGCTGGACACGGGACGAGATCGTCGCCGCACTGGCATCCGACCCTGGACTCGGCGAGATCGAGATCAGTGAGCGCGAGGCGCGGCTGCTCGCACCGGGACTCGTGCTGCTGAACTACCTGTTGCGCTTCGACGGGCGGAGCAGCCGCCGCACGTCGATCTGGCGCTGCGACCCCGAGCCGCGGTGCGTGTTCCACCAGGGCACGCCGGTTTCCTAGGCCTTCCGTCGGGGATGCCCCCACGGTAGGCGCTCGCCTGTGGATAGCCGCCGCGCGATGTCGGAGGTCCGTGGCAGCATGTGTGCATGCCAGATCGACCGCCCGTCTTCGACGATCGGGAGGATGCCGTCCTCACCGACGCCGTCGCCGCGCTCGTCGAGAGCGAGCGGGCGCTGGCCGAGCTCGAGGCGGCCCGCGTCCTGCAGTTCGCCGCCGCGATGCGCGTCGCGCTCGAACGGTCCCGGCACCGGCCCCGCGCGACCCAGGAACGTGAGATGGCGCTGCGCTCGATCGCGGCTGAGATCGGCGTGGCCCTCCGCTGGAACGACCGCACCGTCCAACGCCGCCTCGGCGAGGCGCTGCAACTCGTCGACGACTTCCCGGCGACGCTGCAGGCGCTGGCCGAGGCGCGGATCAGCGCGCGGCACGCCGCAGTCATCCGCGACGGGGGCGTCGAGCTCGACGATCCGGTCGCCCGTACCTCGTATGAGGCCCGCGTCATCGAGCGCGCCGCGACCGACACCGTCGCGGGAACGCGGGCATTCGCGCGCGCCCTCCTCGAGGAGCTTCATCCGGTGTCGATCAGCGAGCGGTTCACGCGGGCCGAGCAGCAGCGCCGCGTCTGGATCGACGACGACGTCGACGGCATGGCACGGCTCGGCGTGCTCGACGGAGCGGCGAAGATCCGCGCGATGTACGACCGCCTCACGCGGCAGGCGCGCGCGGTCCGATCGGTTCCTCGGCCGGAGAGTGCGGGCGACGACCCGGATGCCGTGGACGACCGCCGCACGATCGACCAGGTCCGCGCCGACCTGCTGTGCGACCTCGTCCTCACCGGGCAGCCCGCGATCGACCCCACCGCCGACGCGCTCCCCGGCGGCCTCGGCGCGATCCGGGCGCACGTCTCGGTCGTCGTGCCGGCCCTTACCGCCGCCGGAGCGAGCGACCGCGGAGCCTCGATCGACGGGCAGAGCCCGATCGGCGCCGACACCGCGCGCCACCTGCTCGCGGGGGCACCGGTGTGGGACCGGGTCGTCACGCACCCCGTGACGGGCGCGGTCCTCGCGGTCGACCGCTACCGCCCCTCCCCCGCGATCCAGCGATTCGTGCGGGCCCGCGACGTGCACTGCAGGTTCCCCGGATGCCGCCGACCGGCACGCGCGTGCGAGATCGACCACAGCGAAGACCATGCCCGGGGCGGACCGACCGCCCGCACCAACCTCGCCTGTCTGTGCACCCGGCATCACACGCTGAAGACCGAGACCACGTGGACGGCGCGGCAGGGTCCCGACGGCAGCATCGAGTGGACGAGTCCCTTCGGGAACACGGTCACCGATCGCCCCGAGCGGTACGTCGCTTTCGTGCCCGAGCCCGATCCGCCGCCGTTCTGATCTGCCGCGGAGCCGCGCGTCAGCGCGGTGCCGCGCGTCAGCGCAGAGCCGCGCGTCAGCGCCCGTTGCGGTCCGCGGCCGAGCGCGGCGGTGCCGACGCGACGTCGAGTCTGTCGAGGCCGCGCAGCGACGTCCAGATGAGCTCCTCGCCCTTCGCGGCGTGCTGCGATGCCCGCACGGCGCGCTCGTCGGCCCACGAATTGAGCACGTGCCCGCTGTGCCCGCGCACGTGCTCGAGCACGACGTCGGGAAGCCCGGCCGCCCGGCGGGCATCGCGAGCGGCGATGAGCGCCTCGAGGATGGCACGGTTGGCGACCGGCTTCTTCGCGGAGGTGACCCACCCGCGGCGGCGGTGGCCGTCCATCCACGACGAGTACGTGTCGATCGCGTACTTCGAGTCGGCCTGCACCACGAGATCGCGGACGTCGGCGTGATCGGTGATCGCGCGCAGCAGACCCAGGAGCTCGCCGATGTTGTTCGTGCCCTCGGGGATCGAACCGGCGGCCCAATGCCCGTCCTCGCCGACCCATGCCCAACCGGCCGGTCCGGGGTTCCCCTTGCACGCACCGTCGGTGGCGACGATGTAACGGTCGGAGGACGCGGACGCTGCGGGACTGCTCATCCCTCCAGTCTCCCCGACGCGCGTCCTCCGACCGTCACACGTGTCACTTGCTGCTGTCGGCCTTCTTGCCACCGGCTTCGAGCACGTCGCCCGCCGGGAGCTCCTGGTGTCCACCGAACTGCAGTCGCATGGCGGAGAGCACCTGGTTGGCGAAGTGGTCCTCGCCGCGCGAGGCGAAGCGCTCGAACAGCGACGACGCGAGCACCGGCACCGGAACGCCGGTGTCGACGGCCGCCTTCACGGTCCACCGGCCCTCGCCCGAATCCGACACGCGCCCGGCGAGGCCGTCGAGCGTCGGGTTCTGGGCCAGCGCCGCGGCCGTGAGGTCGAGCAGCCACGACGAGATCACCGATCCGCGCCGCCACAGCTCCGACACCTTCGCGGTGTCGATGTCGAACTGGTAGAACTCGGGCTCCTCGAGCGGCGCGACCTCGGCGGAGTGCTCGCCCTGCTTCAGCCCCGCGTCGGCGTTGTTCAGGACGTTCAGGCCCTCGGCGAGCGCGGCCATGATGCCGTACTCGATGCCGTTGTGGACCATCTTCACGAAGTGTCCGGCGCCCGACGGTCCGCAGTGGAGGTAACCGCGCTCCTCGGGCGTGTAGTCGCCGGTGCGGCCGGGGGTGCGCTCGATGTCGCCGGGCCCCGGGGCGATGGTGCGCAGGACGGGCTCCAGGTGGGCGACGGCCTCGTCCGGGCCGCCGACCATGAGGCAGTAGCCGCGCTCGAGACCGAACACGCCGCCGCTGGTTCCGATGTCGACGTAGTGGATGCCGGAATCCTTGAGCTTCGCGGCCCGACGCACGTCGTCACGGTAGTTGGAGTTGCCGCCGTCGATGATGATGTCGCCCGGCTCGAGCACCTCGGCGACCTGGTCGACCACGTTGCCGGTGAGCCCCGCGGGGATCATGAGCCAGACGACGCGCGGCGCCTCCAGCTTCGCGGCCAGATCAGCCAGGCTCGAGGCCCCGACGGCCCCCTCTTTCGCGAGGCCCCCCACCGCGTCCTGGTTCACGTCGTACACGACGCAGTCGTGGCCGTCTTTCATGAGCCTGCGGACGATGTTTCCGCCCATTCGTCCGAGTCCGACCATGGCGAGTTGCATTCGTACCCCGTTCATCGTGATGTCCGCCACGACGGGCGGCTCTTCGAGTCTAGGAGCGTGCGAGACGGGGGTGGCCGGGTCAGCCCTGGAAGTCCTCGGGGTCGACGTCGTCGAGGAATCGGCGGAACTCCTCCACGCGGTCGTCGTCCCCCCGCGCGTCGAATTCGACGGCGCCCTCGGGCACGCCCGCCACGGCGAACACGGCCTCGGCGACCGCGATCGGGGCGTCCGTCCGGGCCGCGAGGGCGATGGCATCCGAGGGTCGGGCATCGATGATCAACGGACCCTGCGGGGTGCGCAGGTGGATCTCGGCGTAGAACGTTCCCTCGGTCAACCGCGTCACCTGGACGCGCTCGACGGATGCCGAGAGCTGACGCAGCATCACGACCATGAGGTCGTGCGCGAGCGGCCGCGGCGTGGCTGCTCCCTCGAGGGCGACGAGGATGGACATCGCCTCCGGCGGGCCGATCCACACCGGGAGGACGGTGCCGTCCTCCACGCTCGACCCGGGAAGGGGCGCGAGCAGGATCACGTGCTGCTGGGCGGAGTCCAGGGCCACTCCGAGCACGCGAACCGGGACCATGCCGCCATCGTACGGCGCGGCGGACGGAGCGCCAGGGTCAGCGCAGCACCCCGAGCGCTCGCGCGGCCGACACGGCCGCCGTGCGGGAGGAGACGCCGAGCTTGGAGAAGATGTGGGCGAGGTGCGACTTCACCGTCGCGTCGGTGATGTGCAGACGCGCGGCGACGTCGGCGTTGGACGCCCCGCGGGCGACGAGTCGCAGCACCTCGATCTCGCGCGCCGACAGGCTGATGCGGGGTTCCCGCAACCGGGCGAGCAACCGCCCGGCGATCGCCGGAGCCAGGGCACTCTGCCCCGCCGCCGCAGCGCGCACACCCGCGAGCAGCTCGTGCGGGGGCGCGTCCTTGAGGAGGTAGCCGCTGGCACCGGCCTCCACGGCGCCGAGGATGTCGCCGTCGGTGTCGTAGTTGGTGAGCACGAGCACGTACGGCGGGGCCGGCAGCGCGCGGACCCGGCGCGTCGCCTCGGCTCCCGCCGCTCGCTCGCCGAACTGGAGGTCCATGAGGACGAGCTCCGGCGAGATGTCGGCGGCGAGGGCGACCGCCTCGTCGGGCGTTGCGGCGTCACCCACCACCTCGATGTCGGGCTCGGCTTCGAGCAGCGCCCGCACCCCGGCGCGGACGACGGGATGGTCGTCGGCGATCACGACGCGGATCACGACGCCGCTCCGCGCAGCGTGACCGCCACGACCGTGCCCGCGCCCGGCGCGCTCTCGACCGACAGGTCGCCGTCCAGCTGCTCCACGCGTTCGCGCATCGCCCGGAGGCCGAAGGAATCGGTCCCGGATGCCGCGCCCTCGACGCCCGCGGGGTCGAATCCGCGTCCGTCGTCGGCGATCATCAACCGCACATCCGCACCGTCCTGGGCGATAGCGACGCGCACGCGGCCCGCGTCGGCATGCTGCGAGACGTTCGCGAGCGCGCCCTGCGCGATCCGCAGCAGAGCGGTCTGCACATCCATCGGCAGCGACACCTCGCTCGGTACGGACATCTCCACGTCGATGCCCTCGCGCTGCGCCCACCCCTCGACGAGCCGCTGCAGCGCGGGGCCGAGACCCCGATCGAGGGTCGGAGGCGCGAGCTCGCGAATGAACCGCCGCGTCTCCGCGAGACCGTCGGCGGCGGTCTGCCGCGCGAGCCGGATGTGGGCGATGCCGGGGCCCGTGGCATCCGCCCGCTCCGCCGCGTACAGCAGCATCTGGATGCTCGAGAGGCCCTGCGCGACGGTGTCGTGGATCTCGCGCGCCAAACGGGCGCGCTCGGCGAGGACGCCCTGCTCGCGCTCGGTCGCCGCCAGCCGGTCGCGCGTCGCGAGCAACTCCGCGACGAGGGCCTCGCTCTCGACGCTCCGACGTTGGAGCGCCCCGTACCCGAGCCCGATGAGGAGGGCGACACCGGCCCCCACGAGCGGTCCCACGACCCCGCCGACGGTGAGCCCGCCGTGCGCGGCGAGAGCGACGATCGTCACCCCGGTCGCCGCGACGACCGCCGCGGGACCGGTCCAGCCCGGCAGGAGGTGCAGGTAGAGGAAGAACAGCGGGAAGACGAGGTAGGCGGCTTCGGGCACGAGCCAGAGCAGCGGCAACCACACGAGCGTCAGCGCACCGATCCAGGCGGCGCCTCTCGCCCGGTTGCGCGTGCGCGCGATCCACAGCCCCGCCAGGTACACCGCCGCGAGGAACGCGGCGAGCGCGAGCACCCACGGCGACCCACCGGTCCACACGACGCGGACGACGACGAGCGCGAGGAGCCCGACGAACAGTGCGTGGAGCCCCGCGCGCAGCCCGGTGAAGACGGGGGCCAGGGTGCGGTGCGGCATGTCGGTTCCAGGGTACGGATGCCACTCGCCCCGCGAATCATCCGAAAGGTGGAGGGAGAGTTCGCCCGCGGCGGCGATGACCCGCCAGGCCGCCCCGAGGAGGGTGGAAGGACCGGCGAGATCCGCCGGGCGGAAGGAGGCGACGTGTACGTCGCATGGCGGGATCTGCGGTACGCCCGCGGGCGGTTCGCCCTCATCGGAGCGGTCGTGGCGCTCATCACCCTGCTGGTCGGATTCTTGTCGGGCCTCACCGGCGGACTCGCCGCCCAGAACGTCTCGGCGGTGCTGCAGCTTCCCGGGGACCGGCTCGTGCTGCACCCCGACGGGACCGCGGCGGCGACCTTCGCGGACTCGACGCTCGACGCCGACGCCGTCACGGCGTGGCGCCAGGCCCCGGGCGTCGAACGGGTCACCCCCGTCGGCATCGCGCAGGGCCGGGCCGAAGGCCCCGACGGCAGCGGAGGCGTCGCCCTGTTCGGCCTCGACGCGGGCGCGGGGAGCACCGACCTCGCCGCTCTCGCTCCCCCGCGCGACGACGAGGTGGGCCTCTCCGCCGGAGCCGCCGCCGCACTGGGGGCCTCGGTCGGCGACGACATCACCGTCGCCGGGGCGACCTACCGCGTGGCATCCGTCGGGGGCGACGCCTGGTACAGCCACACGCCGGTCGTCGCGCTCACCCCGACCGCGTGGACCGCCCTCGACACCCGCCTGGGCGGCTCGGGAGAGGCGACCGTGCTCGCCGTGAGCGGGTCGCCGGACTGGGACGCCCTCACCGCCGCGACCGGCACCACCGCGGCCAGTCCGCTCGCGAGTCTCACGGCGCTGCCGACATTCCGCTCCGAGATCGGGTCGCTCGCGCTGATGATCGCGATGCTGTTCGGCGTCTCCGCCCTCGTCGTGGGCGCGTTCTTCACCGTGTGGACGATGCAGCGCGCCGGAGACATCGCCGTCCTGAAGGCGCTCGGCGCCGGGACGGGAGCGCTCGTCCGCGACGCGCTCGGTCAGGCGGTGGTGGTGCTGGTCGTCGGCGTGGGCGTCGGGATCGGTCTCACGGCGGCCCTCGGCGCGCTCGCCGGCGGGGCACTCCCCTTCGTCCTGAACCCGCTCACGACCGTCGCGCCGGCCGTGGCGATGATCGCCCTCGGGCTCCTCGGCGCGGCCGTGTCGCTGCGCACCGTCACGAAATCCGACCCCCTCACCGCTCTCGGGAGCACACGATGATCCTGCTCGACGACGTCACCCTCACCTATCCCGACGGCGACTCGCGCGTCACCGCCGTCGACCGCGTCACCCTCCACGGACGCCCCGGCGTCGTGACCGGCATCACCGGCCCCTCCGGCTCGGGCAAGTCGAGCCTGCTGGCGCTGGCCGCGACGCTGATCCGACCGGACTCCGGCCGGGTGGTCATCGACGGGACGGATGCCACGGGCCTGTCCCGCTCGGAGGCCACGACGCTCCGGCGCGAGAAGATCGGCATCGTGTTCCAGCAGCCGCAGCTGCTGCCCGCGCTCACCGCGCGCGAGCAGCTGCGGGTGATGGGCGAGCTCGGCGGCCGAGCATCGCGGTCGCGCCGGGCGGCCGTGCGCTCGCGTGTCGATGAACTCCTGGATGCCGTCGGCCTCGGCGCGCAGGCCGACCGTCGGCCCGCACAGCTGTCCGGCGGTCAGCGGCAGCGCGTCGCGATCGCCCGGGCGCTGGTGCACGAGCCGCGCGTGCTGCTCGTCGATGAACCCACGAGCGCGCTGGACCGGGAACGCGGGGCGGCGATCATGGAGCTGCTGTCACGTCTCACGCGCGAGCGCGGAACCGCCACGCTCCTCGTCACGCACGACCTCGTGCACGGCGACGCACTGGACGAAACGTTCGAGGTGATCGACGGGCGGGCTCGGGTGGCGGAGCTCACCAGCCGAACGCGTTGAACCACTCCCGGCGCCGGTCAGCCTCGGCGCGCGTCGGGTCGCCCCGCCACGTCTCGTGCGGGCTCAGCGTCCCGTCCGCCTCGAGGGCGACGAACGCCCAGCAGACCGGGCACACCGCACGGCCGTCGGGAAACCCGTTCTCGAGGGTGGGCGCCGGTTCGGCCGCCGTTCCAGCGCCGGGGCACTCCGGCGGGTCGGCCTGCAGGTCGTTCCACAGCAGGGAGCCGCCGCGACGGTGGTGAAGGCCGCGGTGGCCCTTCTCACGCGTGCAGATCTCCCCGTTTCGGCGGCTCAGGCACAACCGGCGCGCCGCGCCGGGAAGAGCGGCCAGTGTTCGCGTCATCCTTCGATTCTCGCGCCCGCTTGCGGACCGGGGGCAGGTGCGCGATGCGCACCGGCCGGTGCGGGCCCGTGGGGAAGGGATCGGCGGTCATCGCCGACCCCC
>NZ_LQQP01000001.1 GCF_001619615.1 Microbacterium sp. T32 | reverse complement strand
CGCCGGCCGCTCCCAGCTTGGCGCCGCGCTCTTGGAGCACCTGGCCGGCGACCGGTTCACCGCGACATCAGCGGGACTGTCGCCCGCGGGCGAAGTGAACCCCGCCGTAGCTGCGACGGTTGCTGAACTCGGTATGGACATCACCGACCGGGTGCCCCGTGCAGTCACCAGCGAAGACCTCGATACGGCGGACGTCGTGGTCTTGATGAAACCCGGCCTCGATCTGCCGTCCACGCCGCGTGGTGAGGTGTTGGAGTGGTCCTTCCCGAACCCGGAGGCGTGGGACGCCGAGGCTGTGCGGCCGCTGCGAGAAGCCGTCTCCGACAAGATCCAGACCACGCTTCTCGCACACTGAGCAACGAGAAGAGGGCTGGATCGCTGGTGCGATCCCGCCCCCTTTCCTGTGTTCGATCAGACGGTGGCCGGCGCGCGGCCGATCTGGAGCACCTGAGCCGGCGGGGCACAACAAGCACCGCCCAGGGATGCCCCGGAAGCGTCGAACAGGCCGGCGCCGCCGCACACCCCCGTGTCGGGCAGCGCGAGCTCCACCCGGCGGGCAGCCTCGTGGTCGCCCGCAAGCTCCGCGACGACGCTGCGCACCTGCT
Source organism: Microbacterium sp. T32 (assembly GCF_001619615.1). Taxonomy (GTDB): domain Bacteria; phylum Actinomycetota; class Actinomycetes; order Actinomycetales; family Microbacteriaceae; genus Microbacterium. The sequence goes on along the minus strand of NZ_LQQP01000001.1, from coordinate 163,131 downwards.
CGTACCCGGTGAGGGCGAGGAAGGTCGGCGCCCGCCCGTAAGACTTCGCTCCCACGAGGTAGAAGTCAGGTTCCGGCTGGGCGAGGTCGGCCGCGCCGGTCGCGGCGACCGTACCGCAGGAATGCACGTTCGGATCGACCTCCGCAGCGATACGAACGGGGGCCTGCAACGTGGGGTCCAGCTCCAACCGCAGCTCCGACAAGAACGACAGGTCGGGCCGGAACCCGGTGAGCACCACAACGCGATCGGCGGTGAGCGTGCGGCCATCTTCCGCCACCAGGACCGGCCGTTCTTCCTCCGTGGTGACGCGCTCGACGCGGAACCCGGTCACGAGCGACACCAGCCCGGCGTTGACAAACTCCTTCGCCTTGATCCCCAACGCCCCGCGTGCCGGCAGCTCGTCGGCCTCACCGCCCCCGAAGGCGTTCCCGGCGGTGGCGCGTCGCAACGCCCATGTCACCGTGGTGTTCGGGTCGCGGCGCGCCATGCGGGCCAACGCGAGGACCGCCGTCACCGCCGAATGCCCGGAACCGATGACGACCGTGTGCTTCCCCTCAAACCCCTCGCGGTCCCGGAAGTCGGGGATGCGATACGACAGCAACCCGGCCGCGGCCCGCTCCCCCAGTGCGGGCAGACCGTCCGCACCAGCAGGGTTGGGCGAGGACCATGTGCCCGAAGCGTCGATCACCGCGCGCGCCTGCAACCGGTACTCCTCCCCCTCGCTCGGCTGCACGTGCACGGTGAACGGCTGATCACCGCGGCCCGCGTCAACGAGACGGTCGCGGCCCAGACGGGACACCCCGACGACCCGAGCGCCGTACCGAACGCGATCGCCCAGCTCGGCAGCAAGCGGCGCGAGATAGCCGCTGATCCACTGCGCACCGGTCGGATACCCCGTCGTAGGCGCTGCCCACCCGGTGGGCTCGAGAATCCGCGCCCCGGCCGCGTCGATCAACTCCGACCACTCCGAGAACAAGCGCACATGCCCCCATCCGGCAACCGCCGATGCCGGTCCGGTCCCAGCCTCCAGTACAACGACCGGCAGGTCTCGCTCGACCAGGTGGGCGGCAGCCGCGAGCCCCTGCGGACCGGCGCCGATCACCACGACAGGCAACACGCTCTCCATTACACTCACTCCTCAACGCATCGACAGAACTCGATTGATCGAGAATCCTCGATGTATCGACGAATGTCAATGTGACGTGCCAGAATCGTTGCATGCCCACGACGCTCCCTCTTCTCACGGCAGAATCGGCGGTGTGCTGCGCGCCGGTCACCGGCGGGGTGCTGACGCCCGACGAGGCCGAGCGAATCGCACGCACGTTCAAGGCTCTGGGCGACCCCACCCGCGTGAGACTTCTCTCTCTGATCGCCGCATCCGGCGACGGTGAGGCATGCATCTGCGACCTCACCGAGCCCGTCGGGCTATCTCAACCGACCGTCTCCCACCACATGAAGCTGCTCGTCGACGCGGGCCTCGCCACCCGCGAACAGCGCGGCCGCTGGGCCTACTACCGCGTCGTCACTGAAACGCTCGAGCGGGCCGCGAACGCACTTCACCCGTGAGCACTATCAGCATCCGTACGATGCAGCCCGAGGACTGGCCCGCCATCGAAGCCATCTACCGCGAGGGCCTCGCAACAGGCAACGCGAGTTTCGAAGCGGAACCACCCACCTGGGACGCCTTCGACGGCGGGAAGCTGACGGCGGGCCGGCTCGTCGCCGTCGATACCGATAACGATGTGATCGGCTGGATCGCTGCGTCGGCTGTTTCGACCCGTGAGGTCTACCGCGGGGTTGTTGAACATTCGGTGTACGTCGCCACGCGCGTTCGCGGGGGTGGCGTCGGTCGAGCGCTTCTGAGTTCATTTCTCGAAGCGATGGACAACGCAGGAGTGTGGACGGTGCAGTCGAGCATCTTCCCCGAGAACCAAGCGAGCCTCGCGCTTCACGACCAGGCGGGCTTCCGTCGCGTCGGACACAGGGAACGCATCGCGCTCATGATCTACGGTCCGTGGGCTGGGCAATGGCGCGACACCATTCTGGTAGAGCGACGCCGCGCAGACCGGTGAAACCCCCGAAGAAATGGTTCGAGTAAGACCAGAGTCCTATCCCCGAAGTAGAGCCAGTACACCACTACTCGAACAAATCGGCACTTCTGCCACCACCCCTACTAGAACTACAGAGACTGGCCGATCTGGTGCTGGATCTGCGCGCCTCGACCACTCTCCTCAAGCAGACGCCTCGTCTCCTGCGTCGACGGCTCAGTCCAGACCTCGTTACCGAGATCGTTGAGAAGTATCGGTCTGGAGCAACGACGCCGTCTCTGTGCGCGGAGTACTCCGTCTCGAAGGGTGGTCTGCTGAAGCTACTCCGCGATCACGGCGTCCAGCTTCGCTGCCAGCCGCTCAGCGACGAGCAGATCCGTTCAGCCGCTGCGCTCTACGAGGAGGGCAAGTCACTCGCAGCTATCGCTGCAAGCTTCGGCGTCAGTTACAACGGCGTCCGACAAGCCTTGGCGAGGGAGGGAATCGAACGTCGTCCGCGTGGCGGAAGCCGACGCTGACCTAGGCGAGACGCCTCGCGTTCTCAAGCCATCCCCACAACCGTCGCGCATCAGATCGATTCGTCAACCGCACCAGCGTCGTAGGTGTACCGAGTCGGCCGCAGTGGCAAGACTGTCGTGCGAGGCAGGCTCCATCCAGGTACCGGCTGGCGAGCGCGCGCGAAGGCGCTCTCTGCCCTACGTTAGGTACGTTGTCGTCGGTTCGGGGACGTGGCTCGACGCTGAGCGCTCCACGATATCGGTTTCGAATCAAGCTGGGGGACGCCTAAACATGACCACCTGCGATGCCGAGTCTCGACAGTCACTGCCCGCCAGTCCAGTGCGAGACCCGGCTCAGATCATGAGTTGCAAGACTGCGCGAAGAGTTGGAGCTGGCATCAACATGGGCCCCCGATGACAACACTCAAATTCACCGTCGATGCCAAGCTCCTTCGCGAACTCGGAGAGCGTCTCGTAGGACGACCACACATTGCACTCGGCGAGCTGATCAAAAACGCCTACGACGCTGACGCTCGCCACGTCGAAATTAGATTCGACGGCGCGACGATCTCCATTTCCGACGACGGCCACGGCATGTCAGAAAAGGCATTCACACGTCGATGGATGCGAATCGGAACGACTCACAAAGCCCGCGAGCGTACTAGTCCCGGTTTAGGCCGGGTGCTGACTGGCTCCAAAGGTGTGGGACGCCTCTCGGTACAACTTCTGGCCTCTCGCCTAGATCTTCGCAGCACTCCGCTTGCCGATCAACGCAAGATTCTCTCCCCCAACCCCCCAATAGGCGCAGAGATCAAGGCAAGTATCGACTGGAGATCTGCGGTCGAGCATGACCAGCTCACCGACGTTCCAGTTGAGTTTGAACTTCCTCGCGACGCTCAGACGACTTACGCTTCCGGCGCGCGCCATGGAACCAAGATCGTACTTTCCGGCCTCAACTCGGTTTGGGACGCGCAGAGCTTCGAATATCTCGCGCGCGAGATCTGGGCACTCCAACCACCGTTTGCCGTGGACGAGAAAGATTCCTCGTCTTTCGAGATAAAGCTCATAGCCCCTTCGCCGGAGATTCAGCGGACCTTCGACGAGCAAATGACGGCGATCATGGACGTTGCTAACGCAACGATAGTTGGCCGACTTCTAGAGCCAGGTGACCAAGGACCACAATCAGCATCGCGTTTCATCCTGCCAGTCGCAACGAAGACAGAGGATGAAGATGGCGAGCTAAACGATACCTCTTCTGAAACCACCCCGGAACAAGTCGCTAGTGCTAGTGCGCTAGGTTCTCGTTACGCACTCATAACAGTGGAGATGTCAGGACGCACCCGTGAGCGATTTGTAGTGGAGGTGCAAGACTGCAAGCTCGACAACTTTGACTTCGAGGTTCGCGTCTTCGATTTGAGGCGCCGTCAACCGTTTGGGATCACGGTTGACGTCGCTCGCGAATACCTCGCCCAGTTCGGCGGCGTACACATCTACGACAACGGCTTCCGGCTTCCCTACTATGGGCCCGACACAGACTGGCTCAGACTTGAGCTGGACCATGCGCGCCGTATATCGCGCAGTCAACTCGTACCCGAAGAGCTACAGATTCGTAATGCAATGCTCGATCTTCCCTCGAACAAGCGTGTGTTTGGCGTGGCGAATATCTCGACTTCACGCGAACAACAGCGCGCCTCGGAGATGGGACGATCCGGATCGGATGCGTTGTCCATCCAAATTACCCGTGACCGCCTAACGGACAATCTGGCCTTCGAACAGCTGCGACGGACAGTTCGCCTAAGCCTCGACCTGTACGCGCTCGCGCGCGCGAAGTCGAAGGTGATCCGCGCGATCGAAGTGGATCGGCCCGTCCGCGAATCCCCGGTCCAGGTCATCCGTGCAGCGTCGGACACCGTTGAGGCCATTCGGACGGAACTGAGGCCGGAGTCTTACCTGACACTACGCGACGCAGTTGACACGCTCGCGGCGGATGTCGAGTTGCGAACGCGTGAGACTCGGGCCTACGCGTCGCTCCTGGGTTCCCTTGCAACAGCCGGGATGACATCGCTCGCCTACGAGCACGAAGTGTCTGCACAGCGGGGGGAGGTTGTCGAAGTGGCTCGACAAATGCGACTCTTGGCCTCTCGCAGCACTGGAGAGTCCGCAGACGCGCTTACGAAGCTTGCAAACCGGCTGTCCCAGTGGGAGCAAAGATCGGACCGGATACGTGCGCTGTTCCGCCCGCTTCTAGACGAAGAGAGTCGCACAACCACCGGCATCTACAGCGCGTCAAAGCTGGCAGCAGACGTGGTCGAAAGCCTGAAAGTGCTCGCGCGAGCGACAAAAGTTGATACGTCAGAGATTCCGCGCGACCTGAAGCTCCCGAACGGGACGTACACCGCGTGGTCTGCCGTTCTACAGAATCTCCTAGTCAATGCTTTCAGAGCGACCCTAGAGAAGAAGCCCGCCCTCGTAAAAATAGATGGGGGCACCAGCGAGCGCTCCGCATGGCTACGCGTGCAGGATAACGGGGCTGGCGGCGTCGACCTTTCGAAATCACACCGACTTTTCCTGCCCTTCGAGCGAGGAGCGGCGATATCCGAACGGGCAGAGATACTCGGACTAGGCGGGAGCGGTCTAGGACTAACTATTGTTCGGATGATTACAGACGAGATTGGCGCGACGGTTAGGTTTGTAGCTCCCGAAGATGGGTGGTCGACCGCCTTAAGGATCGAGTGGAGATCAAAATGAACGAAAAGCTAAGAGTCCTCATCTGCGACAACGATCAAGATCGAGTCGAAGATTGGCGGTCCCGCATCGCTCATGTGTTACAGGACCAAGGGGAAGTTCAGGCTTTCTCGCCCGCAGAATTTGGGCGAGCAGTCAATGCGCTTAATCAACGAGTGCGACTGGCGAAGGACGACCCAGCGAAGAGCGCCGCGGCTTCGTCGACAGACGCAGCGCGACGAATCGACACCGCTGACGTCCTCATTCTCGATTCTGACCTAACCCCAGACCCCGACTCCCAGCCCGGAGACGATCCCGATGGGGATGTGGATAGCTATCTAGTCGGCGAGGTCGGCCAAGACGTGGCGCATATGGCTCGAGCCCATAGCCGCGTGGGCTCGATCGTGGTGGTCAACCAGTCAGTCAAGCATCGAACCTTCGACCTGACAATGACCCGGTGGCGAGCAGGAGCCGCTGACGCGTACATCACTCACGACGACGTCGATAATGTTGGACTTTGGAACGGCTTCGGCGCTGCTGACTACCGCCCGTGGGGATGGCCCGTGCTTTCACGGGTTCACTCTTCAGTCGGAAACTTCACGAAAACCGTCGATCTTGACACCTCTGTGCTCGAATGTCTCGACCTAATCCACGACGGCGATAGCTCACTGACGTATCGCCAGCTTGAGGCACTCCTGCTCGACGTAGATGATCCCGCAGCGATAACCATTCGAGACGTGGCCAGGTCGCCTAGCTTCGGGATTGGTCGACTTCCGAAGGATGACGAGGCGTCGGAACAATTACTCTCCATCGGCGTGTGGGGTCTCCGACGATGGCTTGAGCGGGTAGTTCTTCCGGCACAGAATGTTCTGATAGACACGCCACACCTCTTGCAAGATCGACCATGGCATGCGCGCGAGAGAGGGAACCTCGATTCGTGGAATGCCGATCAGAGGATTTGGGCTCGACGAGTTGACGGCCTTCTCGAAGAATCTGTAAATACCCCGGCGAGCGACCTATTGGGACGACAGGTGTGGAATGTTGCCCTGATGGAGCCTGAGGCTTCTTCAGGTCATCGTGTTCAGCATGATGATCCTGTATTCTGCGAAGACACCTCACGGTTCGAGTCCGCCGACACCGCGACGAGCTTTGAAAGCGACCTGGAGGGCCTTTTCTCGACGCGGTACGTAGCTAAGCTCAGCGACGTTGACTACACACCTCGGCATCGGATGTTTCAATGACGGATTGGCGACCGTACAGCAAGGAAGACGCAAATCTGATGTGGCATGCGTTGTCGAGGTGGGCCAAGGTCCTTCCCGCCCCCAAGGAGGTGCGCGGAACAAATGCCCGGTTGGTTGAGGCGTGGGTCCGACGAAACTACGTGCGCGTCCTCGCTCCGGAGACGATCGCGATCACGCTGGCGAAGGCTGCCACGCCGCTCTACTCCCGCACGACTGGCTGGATTATTGGCGCGCCGATACGACGCGAAAACCACGTCCTACCCGTGGCAACGGTTTCAGTCGGTTCCGCACACGACGGCATAAGTGAAGGACTCGCTATTCGGGTGGCACTTCTTCACGAGCGGAAAGACGAAACGATCGTGGCGGAAGGGTGGCGATTCGAGCAAGGAGAAATCGAAGACGAGCCGCCCGCACATCCCTACGCCCATGCTCAAGCAATCATCGGATGGGTGAAGCATTCAGACTGTCTACTTCATCCTCCCCACGATCTCGGAAGTAGCTGCACTGGGATAAATGAATCGGGCACTGCGGACCTGGATACGGACAGGAAAGCACAGCGGGACTTGACACTGGTCAAGCACCCAGCGTTCCCCTTAGGGATGACCACGATGACAGGACTGGCCTTCAGTGTCATATCTACGCTCTACGGGAACAATGATGCGAGAAAAGTTTTAGACAGCGGTACCGTATTCTCGCGCGTCCCTCAGCCTATTCGTGACGACTTTGACCGACTCTGCTTAGGTTGAAAGTATTCAATTCATCGATTCGCGCCCAACAATACCTTGAACAACCGTTGACGCGAGCGCTCTGTCGCGGTTGCGAAAGGCAGATTTGAGGCCTTCAGCTTGCTCGGGAAGCAAGTCTGAGAATGATGGAATACGTATCTTCTTGAGATACTGGCCGCTTACCCTGAGGTGTCCATTAGCCATCTTGACCGAGTATGCCTCAACGAACGCACCCGCAATATCTGAAATTAGGTAGCCGCCTAAGGACTCAAGGTCCCAATCTGTGCTGGTGATGTAGTAGGCGCTGTGCAGAGGCCAGTGGCCACTTTCATCGAGCACGGGCTCGATTCGGTCGTTGATATCGGCCACAAGGAGCTTGGGTTGCATGTATCCATCGGCCGGCGGCCGATCGATCGTGCGCCACCACGCATCTGGACTCTTCTTAGCTACGTACCGGGCTTTCAGTGCTTCGCGATGCTTTTCAAAGTAGTCTCGCAGTCCGGGGAACTGTCCGAGAGTCACGAGGGAATCTCCATCCCATGGACTCACGAGGTAACGACCTGACCAGAGAATTCCGCCATCCTTGAGGTCGGCCGGACCAACGGCCATCTTCAAGAACTGCGGCTCGATTTCGCCCGTGTCATCGACGACGTACACTCGGTCGGCTCCGGTTGCCAGCCCCACACGCACAGAGATCCCCACCTCTGACAGCGAAGGCAGGCGATGCTCCAGGTCCGCGATAAGCCTAAGTCGCTCGGGAGGTCCCGATGGCCAACTCGTATCGGATTTGAACTGTCCGCTCAGCAGCGAGGCGCTGAATGACTCGTCCGCGCAGTCCGAACGGTCATGGGATTTAAGCCATCGGAGAAGCCTCTGACCTCCCGCGTCGTCGAACTGGGAGTTTGCGGTTGCTAAAGAAGTACTGGAGTGCTCGGCGCGCTGAATTAACGTGACGGCAGGGTAGGCAGCAACGGGCACGTCGAAGACGTCGACGTCGTGAACTTCAATCAACGCTCGAAGCGCGAATCCGTCAATGATGTGCTTCCGTAGCCCCGCCCCGTACTGGTTGTGCATCCACCGGTCGGCGCAGATGAAGCACAACTGACCGCCCGACTTAAGGAGCGAGAGACCCGCTTCGTAGAAGCCAATGTATACATCAGCTCTACCTGTCATTGTCTTCCACTTGGCTCGGTACTTTGTGTACTCGTCGGCGGAGGTCTCCTCGACACGGACGTATGGAGGATTCCCGACGACCCACTGCACTTGATCTCCGACGTCACCGAGTAGGAAGTCACCCTCGACCACCCAGCTGTCCGCGAGGCGCGCAGAATCCTTGTCGCTCACGCCATGAGCTACTAGCGTCTCGACAACGGATTCCCGAGCGATGCTGGCGACACGTGTGTCGAGCTCAAACGCACGGATAGCCGCCGAGAGATCTCGAATAGGACGCCCGTATGTCTCCGCGGAGCGAACCAGGCGAGGGACTATCCGACGGAGGAAGGCGCCGTCTCCACACCCCGGCTCGACGATTGTGTCGGCCCCTAGGTCTGCCTTCTCGTCGTAGCCGACCAGATCGAGCATCAGGTCGACGACCCAGTCTTTCGTGTACACGACGCCCGCACCGCGTTCGGCCCGGGGCCTAGCCACTGACCCGAGCCTTCTTGTCGAGTCGATGGTCTGCGCGCCGCATTCCTACTACCGCAGCTACACGTGACGCGGCTTCGATCGCGTCCTCATGCTCCCACACCGTGACAACCATCCAGCCTCGGTCCGTGAGGTCGGCCTCCATACGAAGATCTCGCTCCTGATTTCCGCGCAGCTTCTCCGCCCATCGGTCGGCGTTGGCCTTCGGGTGCGTCTGATGGATGGGGCAGACATGCCAAAAACAGCCGCGAACGTCGACAACCACCTTCGGCCCAATGAATACGATGTCAGACCGCCACCGCAGATCCGGTTCCGGACGAACCTGCAGCCGGTAGCGTAGGCCTCGGTCGCTGAGGGCGCGCCGCAATCTCATCTCAGGGGTGGTGTTCCGTTGTTTGGTCGCCTGCATCCGACGACGAACGGATTCTGTTGACGCCCATGAATCGGCCTTCTCGACGCTGGACCGCATGTATGACATGTGGGTCTCAAGGTCGCCGAGAAGATCGTCGTCAAGCTTGATACCCGATTCCTCGATTCGGGAGAGGAACCCCTTCGTGGCACGGTGCGACAGTGGCCGCAGGGACTCATGGTTGAGGACCTCGTCAAGAGGCCTTGCAGCGATGGCTACCGGCCATCGGGATGCAGCGACGGAATGCACCGTCACGGACGGGCCGCCAAAAGCAGCGTCAGGCCACGGGCGTCGCTCGTCTCGGGTGGTACCAGCGGGCGTGTCCCCAGTGGTTCCCTGAGCCGTAGCCAACAGACGCTCGCCAACCCAGCGGCCTAATCCGACCGTGACGGCGTTGCCGATCAGCTTCCAGCGAGCGCTCGGCTCCCCCGGTACATCTGCGGCCTCGCTCCAGCCGCGATCGAAACCTTGCAACTCCTCCGCGTCTTCGATCGAAGGAAGGACAATCCGCTGCCCGACCGGCGCGTTCGGACGCCAGACCGCCGGAGCGGAGGGAGCTCCTACGGTTGATCCTCCCTTGAGAGTAGGAAGCGCTCCACGAACGAGGCCAACGCCTCGGCGGCCTTCCGTCCAGTAGAACCCTGATGCCGAGGCGGCACCGGCGTCCTGGAACTCGCCTTCCAGGCCGGCATCCTCCGCCAACAGGGCCGAGGCCGCTGCGCCTGGCGTCCGGGAAGCAAGGAAGATCACGCGATTGCGACGCTGGGCAACCCCAAAAGCCCTGGAGTCCAGCACACGATACGCCCAGTGATAACCGAGCGCCTCGACTTGTTCGATGATGAACTTGATGCCAGCGCCTCGCCCCAGCCTCAACAGGTTCGGAACGTTCTCCAACACCAGCCACTCGGGTCCGGTAGCCGCGGCGATGCGGAAGACCTCAGTCACAAGACCTGACTGCTCGCCGAAGATACCGGCTTGTTTGCCTGCGTGAGACAGGTCAACACAAGGGAATCCCGCGGCGATCAGGTCATGGTTCACCGTGGGCATGAACTCGCGCACATCCCTCGCTAGCGGTAGGTCTGGCAGCCTGGCTTGAAGCACTCGGCGGGCGGGATCCCAGTACTCGCAAAGCTCAACCGCTTGAGCCCCTGCTGCGGTGAGACCCGTATCGAGTCCAGCGATGCCGCTGAAGAGGCTCACAAATTTCAGCGGAGACGAAGGGCTCTGATCCACGGGCCCCTGGTCTGGCTGCTTGAGGGTGGGGACGGGGCTCGACATGTCGAGACGACTTTACTCGAGGCGAGCAAGGATAAGGGCAGGTTTGGCGCGATAGCCTGTGAGTTCGTGGTGAACCGAGGTGAGCGTGGCAGGACACAAGAAATCGGTCAAGTCCGACGGCTGGGCACTGTTCGATCGGGTCGTCCGGACAGCCCCGCTCCGCGGCGTGACGCCCTGGCACCATCACCCTCATAGTCCAGTCTACGAACCCGACTACGACACGCTGAAGATGCTCCTGCGGGTCCCAGCGTTCCTTGGATCGTCATCGACCACCGGCCTTCCCGCGCTGGCGCTTGACGTCTGGGTTGCCTACGAGCTGCGTCGCGCTGGTTTCGAGCCGGATGCCGTGTGGCCTCGCGACGACGTCCCGCGCATCCTCCCTGGACCCATCGCCGGCCTACTTCAAAACATGGGGAAGGCCGACGCCGCCCGGCTGCGCCAACTTCTGGCGTCCGGGAATACCTTTGGTGGCACGGTGGCTGCGAGCGCGAAGGTACTCGGCAAGAATTACATGAAGCAAGTCGACGTGGTGATGTCCGACTGGGACACCGGCCCCGAACTGCTCATCTCGACTAAGCGGATGGACGATTCGTACACCAACAATGCACCAAACCGGATGGAGGAGAGCTACGGCGACGCGAAGAATCTGCGGAGCCGACACCCCCGCGCCGCGCTTGGCTTTGTCTTCTCGTTGAGGAGCAATGCATTCGATGAAGCGCCGCGCGCAGCTGCGTGGATCCTCGACCTCCTTGCCAAGCTCGGCCGTGAGGACGACGCGTACGACGCGGTCGCTCTGATTGTGCCCCGCTACGGGTCAACGGGCGTAGGCGACCCAGAGACGTCGGAACCTGGCGGCGATGACGAGCCGGAGGCACTTCAGGAGGCTACAGAAGTTGAGCTTCTCCCACCCACCGAGGTCGAACCGCTACCCACGAGCGACCAAGCGCTGGGACACCTCCTTGATCAACTGCAGACCAGTCCGCCAGTGGAGCTCGACCTGGACGCCGTGCCCGAGGAGCTTTCTGCTAGGCGCTTCTTCGGCCATATGGTCCGCCACGTTCTAGACAACTCACCAATCACGCGACACGAGGAGGCTCGACGTCTTCTCGAGGAGGCGACAGTTGCCCCGTCGCCTCGCTGAGAGGCCGCAACCATGTCATCCGCTGCTGCGATGATGTCCGGGCTGCGGCATGCTTCGACACATGATTCCTCGTTACGACGTCGACGTCGACCCGACAGTCCCGCTCACCGCATCGTTTTGGGTTCCGGCGCCTGAAGAGCTAGAAGAGAGCGGCGGCATCGGTGACTTCCACGACACAGAGCGCATCGTCACAAACCTGAAAGAGGCCCGCGCGGTGATCGACGCGGAGCGACAGGCGATTGCGTACTTGGATGCCAACTCATCGACTCCGCGGGAGTTCGACGATCTCGCGGACGCAATCGAATGGGAGACGCCAGACATACCGAGCGACGAGGCTCCGGACTTCTTCGATCAGGAAGATGCCTGGTACGGACTCAATGGTCTCGAAGTCGGGGTGGCAGGGTTGGTCTACGCGATGAACGCGGTCGGAATCGTCACCGCGGCGAGCTGCCGCAGCCACCATAAGGGGCACCAGCCCCGGGCCGATTACCCGACCGTCGTGTTCGCTGCGAATCGTCCGCAAACAGATGCCTTGCAACCTCTCGTTGAATCTGCTGGTTGCGGATTCGAGGTAGATGACGTCGATCGCCCGAAGCTTCTCGCAGTCGTGGCAAGTTCGATTCTCGACATGACCGAGCTGGCGTCGTCCGTTTTGCGGGCTGCCTCAAGCTTCGCCCAAGTCGAACATTGAGCGAGCGAGCAGATCGGAAGAGTTGCCAATAGCGATGATGGACTGGGCCTAGTCTCGCCCCTGAGGAGAGAACCGAATGAGCAAGGATGAAGAGCTGCGTTGGGTCCGGAGACGCCCTGGTACGCAACGACCGAACTCACGTCACACACCTGGGTACGAGCGTGACCTCCTGTACGAAGAGGAGTCACGTGAACTTCGCGGCCCCACGGAATCGCGCCCCGCGAACATCGAGGATATCGTTCGCGATCACTCGCCGATCGCCTCGACAGCGCCATCGCTAGGTGACCTCGCTCGGTTCCACCTTGTTGACATTGCGCTCCGCTCACTTGACCCGTACATCCGGCGCGTTGTGGACTGGGGAGTAGACGTGGCCGTCGACAAGGTCCGCGACCTGGTTTCCTGGTCTATGCACAAAGCCACCACGCACAGCGACGCCGGCCCCAGACCCTTCGCTGATGTCGCTGAAGCCACGAGCGATGCAGAGAACGACCAATCGGAGGAGCTACACGGCGGCGATGAGACCGAACCGCGAGACAACCCGGAAATGAGCGGCGAGGAGTATCGCGCTCGTCTCCTGTCAGCCCTAGCGGCCGAGCGACACGCTGAACAGCAGAAGCGACTGCTCCGGGACGTCAACGTATCCGATGAAGCCCTGCCCGCTGATGTACGCGAGGCCATCCACCTAGCGCTGCGCACCCCGGCGCCCGCACTCGACGAGGACACGCTCGCACTCGTGGTCTCGTTCCTTGCCACGTCAAGTACTGCGGACGTCGACTTCGTGCTCGATCAAGCGGCAGACCACTAGAAAGACGAGGATGTCGAGTCTGGAAGATTCGTGGCCAAGGACAGCTCCGCCAACGTCCAGCACTGAGCGGTCAATGTGAGAAAGCGGTGATCACCGGTCGATGATCACCGCTTCCGTCAAGTTTATTCGCTAGCCTCGCCTAAGTCTTCAACGCTCTCGATCCGAACCTCGAGCGCAGGCGACATCTCTAGCAACAGCGCCGCCCAGATGACCGTCTCGACGTAGTCGTTTCGATCGATCGGCTCCTCGTGCCACTGGTCCTTGCCACGTTCGCGGCTCCGGACTCGATAAACCCCGGGCTCAAGCAGTCGCTCCCGAAGTTCGTTCGGCAGCTCCGTAGTCTCGCCGTGGCTGTCGGTGAGTCCGACGACCGCGACGTCGCCGACGAGCCGGGCGTCGCGAGCCTGCGGAACATGGAACCGCCACAGGAACGTAACGCGACGGTTGTAGGGCAAGTCACGGATGAGCCCCTCCTCATTGACGTACATCGTGACGCCGAGGTCCGGGATGTCGACCGCTTCGAACCAGCCGCCGACGGCCCGCTGGTAGTCCGCGAGCGAATCCAACGCGCTGGCCCTGAGGGGTGCGGTGTTGTCTGCCGGGATGATGATGCCCTGCACCATGGTGGTGTTCCTCCTTTGTGTGTGCGACCGGGAACCGGGATGGTTCTCGTGGAATCGCAGAGCACAAACGAGGGGGCGTTCATCGCGTGGGGCGAGGGTGAGGCGGGGCGGCCGGCGAGCAAGCGTCCGAATGGGACGTCGCTCAAGCCGGCCGCCGTGCGGGTGGGGCCGTCAGGTGGCCTGGGGCTTCGTCGACGTGCGCGGGGTCTTCGCTGCTGGTGCGGCATCGAAGATGGCGGCGATGGCGTCGCGTTTGCCTGCTGCTTCGCGTTCGATTTCGTCGCGGACGTCTTTCGCGCGGCGTTGGATGGCTGGGTCGGCTTTGGTTTTGTCGATCCAGGCTTCGATGGCGAGGCGGACTTCGTCGGTGACGGTCCGGTCGTTGAGCTGGGCGATGATGTCCAGCTGGGTGCGGGTGGACTCGTTGAGTCTGACCGCGAGGGGCTTGATCGGGCCGTAGCCAAGTCCATTGGCGGACGCAGCCGAGGCGGGCGGGGTGTTGACGTTGGACTCGCTCATGTGGGCGGGTCACCTCCTTGACGGGTGCGGCCGAGAACTCACGTGGTTCTCTACGAGACCGCATGCCGGCAACGAGGATTTGGGGCGGGCGCCAGGGCTGAACTGCAGCACCCGGTAGTTCTAGTGAACGACGGAACGCGAGCCCCGCCAACCGTCCGATCGGAGCTGCGCGGATCGAAGCGCTCAATGGTGCGCCCACGAAAGTTGTATTCGTGCGGCGTGCGTGAGCCGCTTGCGTCTATCCTGTTGGGGATAATGTTCGGACTGTGCCCCACGGCTCAGACACGAACGATCCGAACACCTGCGACACGCGCGGTGGTGATTGACTCTCCTGCCCGGGTGTATCATAATCTTCTTCAGTCAGCATGGCTGGCGCGAAAGGACAAGTATGTGCATGGGGGACTCTGAATCCGGCGGCAACTAACCGTCAAACAATTCTTAGAAGGGGCCGAGGATATCCTCGGCCCCTTCTCCGTTACCGCAGATCCAGGACGAATCCGACACGGTCTCCGACGTTCGCGCCGGCGTGAAGGTACTCACAGACCCAGTTGTTGCCATCTCGTCTACTGTTCACCGCCGCTGGGCCGATTGCGTTGACCACCGGTGCGACGGCCTGGTCTTCAAGCGTCACAGAATACTTTAGAGGATAGGCACGATTCTTGAATCGCATTGTAAACGGCTCGGAGCGCTTCTTTTCCCTGAGATCACGACACGCACGCGGCCATGTGAGCTCAAACTTGACTTCGTCGTCATCCCGCACCTCCTCGCCGATGTATGCATGAGCGACGAGCATAGGATCACCATCGGTCGATTTAGTCCATGATGTCGTCAGCATGATCCGGACGCCCTCTGTCGAACCCGAGAGATGGTAGGCGACGATCTTCACTCTGCGCTGGGAGTGCTCGGTCATGATGGTCTGAGCGCTGAATCCTGATCGGACGTAATGGGGAATTTCGGCAGATGAAGCGCCAAGGCGAACGACGCGTGCATAACGAAGATCGCCGTTCTTGGCAATAGTGATCACATCGTTCTGCTCCTTGAAAATAAGAGCGGTGCTGAGCTGCAGGCGCTCAAGCACCTCTCCAAATTTCGCAAGCTCGCGCACTAGGTCTTGCTCGCGTTCTCTGAGTTGGCGTGTGCCGGAGGACGCGCTAATTGCAACGATCAAGAGAACCACTACAAGAAAACACCCGACGCTCACTAATGCCGGAGTCACACCGAAGGGAGAGATTGCGGCGAACAGGCCTAGGCTCACGACGATTACAGTGCCAAGGAACCGAACAGCTCCCTGCCGATGAATCTCTTCTTCGATTCGCACGAAAATTGGCCGCGCGGATTCTTCGACAATTTCACGCATTCCCATGTCGCCCCCAGAAATTACCCTCGCCAGGCGCACGGTTCGCAGGTACGGGCGTCGTGGCGTCTGCTTAGCATGGCAGATCGTTAGGTGCTAGGCGAGTTGCGCCACGACGGTCCCACACTTCTCTGCGGTACGTTCGCCGGCACCGGGGCGGTATTCAGGCTAGGCGAAAGAAGCAGTCCTGGAGACCAGGAGCTCTAGCTTCGCAGTCGCCGCGATAGTTCCTGGCCGTTGTTACAGATGCCCGCGAGCTCACTCCTCGTGAACAGCGTCGCGCCCTGGACTGCGGAGATGGCATGCCGCACACTCACCGGCTACACCCGGGGTCTCATTGTCCGCCCTGTTCGGTGTGCGTCGGATGTCGATTCGGTCCACCGATAGGACGGTCATCGCCCGGAGCAGTGAATCGAGTGAGGACCCCGCGAACCCGGTTTCGAGGCGACGGTAGGTGCGTACGGCGAGGTTTGCTTCGAGCGCCACGTGCTCCTGCGAGCGGCCTGCCTTCGCCCTGGCACGAAACAGCCGACTTGAGATACCCCACAACTCTCGATCCATATGCCCCCCTGAGCTTCCGACTCCGGCACGTCGCCTCACGGCATATCCAGCATCTAGCGCCTGCTCCTGTCCCGCAAGGGCACCCCGCACACGATCGCAGCCGTCGTCAAGGCCTTGATTGCGCTCGATTGCCGCTTGCTCCTGCGTTTCGCTCGTGGTGAGCGCCGCCCCGGCGTTCTGACAGGAGATAGGGATCATGACTGCACAGGAAATGCTCGGGATCGCGCGTCGTCGACGCGGCCGGCTGGTTGCCACCGTTGTTGCGCTCACCGTGGCTGCATCGGTGGGGGTCTTGGGCGCAGCACCGGCGGAGGCGACGGATGCGCGATGCACGCAGAGCAACGCAATCGACTGCGGGGTCATCTACAACACCTCCGGCGTCGACGTTCGCATCGCAACGAACTTCCACCCGACGTACAGCGCCGACGTCGGCACGATCAGCGGCGTTACCGCCACCTTGCCGGGCAACCGCAACTCAAACATCTTCAAGGACTCCAACGGTCGTTTCTACGACTGGGATGCCGTCTATGTCCCGCCGAGCTCCTGCCTCTACATGAAGGTGGGGCCGGGTCTGGGCACCACCCTCGACTACAGAAACACTCGCACCTACGGCGTCTGGTACAAGGTAAACAATCTCGGTGCGAACGTCCGCGCCCTGCGCTCCTGCTGACCGATCAACTCGCGAGAAGGACTGGTTGCCCCATGCTCGAATCCTCTAGCATCACGAGCATGGGGCAACGCGCACGTATTCGTCGGTTCCTTCTCGTCGTCTGTGCGGTACTGCTCGTAACGGCCTCGCTGTGGGTGACGTGGCGCTCAGCCACCTATTGGGCGCCGTGCGTCGGTGCCGACTGGACGAACATGAACGGGGCCTGCGCTGAGGCGATGTCATCGTATGCGTCAGCGCCAATCGTCGAGCTGTGGGCTGTTCTGACCGCGTTTGTGATCGCTCTCGTTCTCTTTCGAGCAGTGCCTCGCATTCCCTACGGCCTGATAGCGGGACTGGCCGCCGTGCTCGCCTGCCCGCTCCTCGATCCCGGGTCCTTCTGGATCGAATGGGGCAGCGCCGACGGGATCCCGGGCAATGGGATCTGGACCGCAGCCCTGTTGTCGGTAGCAGGCGTGGTACTGCTCGTCGCTCCTGTCAGAAGCAGCACTGCAACGCCGGTCGCGATCCTCCGCGAAGCTACCACTCAGCCTCCCTCTTTCTGACCTGACGAGAGTAACGGCGGGAGCGGTTCCTGCGCTGCGAGGCGCATCTTTCGCAGACGACGGGTTGTGCAATCCAGGCCTGGTGGTGTCTTCCGGGGCAGCCGAAGGGGTCATCTCGGCCGTGCGGCAATCCAACGGGAGACCGTTCGGTCATCCTGGCGAGAGCGACCGAGGACTCGTCTCTACATCGCTACCCAAACGACTGCGATGCCGGGGGGTGCTACAGGCATGATGACTCCTTCACAAACGACTCTCGCCGCTCAGATCAGGTGTCCACACGACCGGGTTGAGCTCCCGATGGTTCGTAACGACCGACGACGGCCCAGGTTTGCTGGGAGCCGATGAGTTGTTCGCGGCGGGCGGGGGCAAATCAGCGCCGTCACCCCGAAACAGTTCCTCTGAGCGGTGACGTCATCTCCCGCTCGCCGTCGGCCGCAGACTGCCCCCAATGCCCCTGCGGCCGACGGCTTCTCCTAGAGGCCCGTCGAACTTGCTCTACTCAAGTCGGTCTTTGTGGATCTTGACGTGCCAGATGCATAGGCCGCGTTACGGCGGCGTTGCTCGCCGTTCGCGGGCCGCCTACGCTTCCGGCCATGACGCGCTACAACGTCCCGGGAGTGGGCCTCGTGGTTGTCGCGCTCACCGAGCATCGATTCGGCATGACCGGAGAGACGCTGATGCTGCTCGAAAGTGTTCAGCGCGCCAACGGGGTGCCGGTGAGCGCCGAGGAACATGAGCGCACGGCGCAGTACCTCCATGCGCTCGGCGTGATCTGAGTTGGGCGGACAGCACCTTACGAGCGTGATCAGACTCTGGCGGCTGCGAGGGTAAGGCCGTCGGGCCCGTTCGCGGCGCGCATCATGTCGTTAAGCAGTTCAACGTCAAGCTGTGGCTGTCGGCTGCCATAGAAGTGCAGCACGAGCGGCATCGAAGGGCTGATCAGGATGGAGAGGTGCCCGCCGTTGGCTCCGGGGAGCTGGAGCATGAAGCTCTCACCCCGGCGAAGCTTGTTCATCGCGACGATTCGCAGGTGCGCGAGAAGGCGGTCATCGATGTCGAAAGCCGCACTCGCGTCGTAGTTCAGCCTGCCCATGTCGTGATTGTAGGGCTCCAAGCGGCCTGGCCTGAGCATGCGCGAAACGACCACTCGTATGAAGGAACGCAGCGCCCGACGGCCGGAACGCGAGATCCGGCCCCGAGGAGGATGTTGCAAGGGTACGGTCGCCTCATGCAGCAGACGATTGAGCGCGTGCATCTCACCGTCGCTGGTGTCACCCACCATCTCTCACCGCTGGAGGACGCGGGCGACCTGAAGAGTGCCGTCCTCCACGCGGTCCGCACCGGCGGCGATTTCGTCGAGGTGTCGCTCGACGCTGGGCAGCGTCTGAGCTTCCTCATCACCGCCACGACGCCCGTCGTCATCGCGGTCGAGACCGTCGTTATAGCTACCGAGACGGCCGACCGCACCGCAGAGACGTGGCGACCAGAGTTCGACGTGACTACCGAAGGCGAGACGCCGTACGACCTCCTCTGAAGGCGGCGTCTTCCTTAGCCGTTCGCCGCCTTGTAGGCATCCACGATGCTCGCCGGGATCCGACCTCGGTCGCTCACGGTGTGACCGTTGGCCCGAGCCCACTCTCGGATGGCGTTCAGGTCTGCGGGGCTGGTTGATCGGCTGCGGCGAGGGCTTCCGGAACGCGAGGGGGAGCCGATCGGACGAGCAGCATCAACGTAGGGAGCGAGGGCGGAGTAGAACTTGTCCGCGTTCTTCGCAGACAGATCGATTTCGTAGGAGCGTCCTTCGATAGAGAAGCTGATCTGCTTTCCTTCTCCCTCATCGAGGGTGGTGCCATCGAGGTCGTCAATTACCTGGGAGATCTGTCGCGTAGCCATACTGCCTACTCTACGGATCATGGTCTGCTCAGCGCCTGATTGCATGGGTGTCGCGTGGATATATCCCTCTGAGCCTGATGATCAGCGACGGCCGCCTTGGAGCTGGAAGACGAGTTGCGTCTCGAAACCCGGCTCTTCGGACCGTGCCACAGTGAGGATGAAATCTTTGCCACAGAAGACCGTCGCTTCGCAGTTCTGGCCGTGCGACAGTTCGTTTCCGACCTTGCCATCCATCTCGGCGACTGCGTCCGTGTAGTAGATGACACTCTCGGGGATGGCGACGCCGTAGGCGAGGGTGTCGCCAGTCTTGTCATCGGTATAGGCAGCGACGCAGGTCTGGTCATTAAAGATGGGGTCCGAGATGGGCAGATCCTTGTAGGACATGGCCTTTACCGTGTTGTTGTACTGGGCCTGCACTTTCGCCGTCAGGTCGATGTGCGCCTGGCACTCTGCACTGACCGTCGGCGGGGCACCGTGCCCCTGGGCCGCGCAACCCGCCAGCAGCAATGTGCTGACCGCCACCAGCGCCAATGCCCGGACTTGTGGGAGACGACGGCTTGACCGGGTCATGCTGCTTGCCGCCGGCGCGCCACCAGCAGGAAGGCGATGCCTCCGACGAGCAGCACACTTGCCCCGATCCCGACCGCCCCGATGCTGGTGCTGTCGAAGCCCGTCACGGCCAAGCCGTCAGTGACAGTGAGGGAGGCGTAGACAGAACCGCTCGTCGCCCCGCGAGCCTCGATCTTGTGCGCGCCGATGTCCGCGCCAGACGGAATGGTGACGGTCTGGCGGACCGCGCCATTTTCGTCAGCGGTGCCCGTCACGAGCTTGATCGGCGTGGAGTGAAGCCAAATCTCCACTGTCTCTCCGGGAGCGAAACCGCTCGCCGTCACCGTGACCTGGTTGCCTCGCGACACCGTGTTGGTCGAGAGCGACAGGCTCAGCGACGAGGACTCAGTCGGGGACGGAGAAGGCGTGTCCGTCGGAGTCGGTGACGAGGTGGGTTCCGGCCTCGAGGTGGTTGTTGGTGTCGGGGTAGGCGTCGGCGTGGCGCAGTTTTCCGGGAAGGTGTAGTCGCGGTCCCCCGCGTAGACCGATTCGCCACTGGCCGTCTTGATCCCCGCAGTGACGTTGGTCACCCCGTCTTTCGGAATGGGAACCGAGCTGGTGTAGGTGCCGTCACTGCCGGTCACTCCGTCGAAGGACTCGGTGTTGCTCCCGTTCTGGACGACGACGTACGTGGGGACATCGCGGGTTGCGGGGCTCGTCGAGATGGTGACGTCGGCCGCGGCTCCGCCGTCGTCGGTGCAGTAGGCGTCACCGAAGCTTCCCGTCGGACTGATGAACCCAGTTGAAGTGGGATTCGGCGTTGGAGTGGGGCCGGTGCAGTCTTCGGGCACGGTGTAGTGCTCTTGCCCCGCGAAGTATCCGCCGCCGAGGAAGACCGCGACGAGGTACTGCCCCGGTCCGGGCAAGACGACGGTGTAGTGGTAGCGATCGTCGCTGTCGTAGGGCGCAGAGTTGACCTCCACCGTGTTGACTGTCACCTTCGCTGACCCGAACGAGCCGCTGGTGTCGTGCACATCGACGTTGACCGTGTACGTCGAGCCCGAGCAGTTCACCTCGCTGATCGACACCGTCGTGGGCGGTTCCGTGTCAGCAGCAGATGCTGCGGACACTCCAGCGAACGCACCCAGCACGGCGAGCGACGCGGCGGCGAGGATCGCCAGGCGTGCGCGAAAGCGGCCGGTCGATCGTGGACGGTGAGTGAGTCGGAGCATGGCGAGGGTCCTCACGGGCAGGATTTCGGGCAGGAAGGCGTGAACGCTACTCATAAGTAGCACATACTGCACCAGTAAGCGACTTATAAGTCTGTAGACCGATAAGTAGCCAAGTGATGCCGTTGAGGGGTGGAAGGAGAGCTTCAGCGCCGACTCGGGCAGAACCTACGAGCACACCGCCATGCGCTCGGGCTCAGTCAGGAGCAGTTAGCGGAGCGGCTCGGCTACCACCGCACCTACATCGGCGGGATGGAGCAGGGTCTCCGAAACCTCAGCCTGAGATCACTCGAACGCCTGGCAGCAGATCTTGAACTCGATCCGCTGGAACTCCTGCGCGAAGTTTCGGAGGGTTGACGGAGGTCGCTCCGGCTAGGGGCGCCGCAGCCGATCCAAGAGCTGGGACAACGCATCGTGAAGTCGAGCGGCACTTTCGACCGTGACGTCGATGTACTGCTTCTCGCCGGCGATGGTTACCCAGATTGTGCTGTCGCCCAAGACCCGCTGCGATGCCTGCACCGAGAACTCGGTTGCCTCCACGCTCTCACCGGCGCGTTCCGCCTTGCCCACTCTCGGACTTCGATCCGGAACGACAACGGGCACGAGAACGGGCACGAGAACGTGAGGAGTTGCGTGATAGCGGTCGGTGGGGTGTTCCTGACCCTCATGATCGGCGGCGCACCACAAAGGGCATGCATAGCCAGCGGCGGAAGAGTTTTTTAACGACATGGCGGTCCCATCGAACGAAGGGCCAGCCGGTAGATCGCACAGGTCAGCCCCGCCGAACTGTGAGTCCAGTCCGGCAACGGTCAGGTCTACCGAAAGTCCTCGCGCGCGGTCGAGATGTATGACGTTGCGGTTCTCGTGGGCGGG
Source organism: Microbacterium sp. T32 (assembly GCF_001619615.1). Classification (GTDB taxonomy): domain Bacteria; phylum Actinomycetota; class Actinomycetes; order Actinomycetales; family Microbacteriaceae; genus Microbacterium. Next base: position 141,115 of record NZ_LQQP01000001.1, on the reverse strand, counting down.
TGAGCGGCTTAGGGCAGCGCGCTGAGGCTCACGACGACGGCACCCGTTAGATGCGCGAGCGTGTCGGGCGCGATCTCGATCTCGATGCCAGTTGCCCCACCGCCGATCAAGATCGTCGGGAAGTTGTGTAGTTCGGCGTCGATGAGGACGGGAACTTCGCCCGGGATGCCGAGCGGGGAGACACCATTGCGCGGATAGCCGAGAACTTCGGCGAGTTCCTCGGGCTTGCCGACCTCGAGTCGCCCGACCCCGGCAGCTTCGCTGGCAGCAGCGAAATCCAGCTTGTGGTTCATCCCGAGTACGACGACTGCGTGCCCTGCGCCCGTTTTGCTTCGAAGAAACAGCGACTTTGTGATCCGATCGAGCGGGACACCGATAGCATCTGAAAAATCTTGAGGTGATCGGATTGCCTGGCCGAGTGCGGCATGATCATGAATAACCACGTCAGAAACACCAGCGATTGACCGTGCCACGCGAGGGTGAAGCTGATTCATCTTCTTTGTCATCTTCCCTTAGTTTATCAAATTCATGCGGCAGTAGCCAGGTGCTGCACCATCGCCGCGCGCACCGGCGAAGGAATGGATGGCGCGAACTTTCGCAGAAAGATGTCCATCCATTCGCGCGAGCCGACAAGGAATGGAAAGTCAGTCACGACCATGTGGCGAATGACCAGCATCGGCAGCGGGGCGTCGAGTGGTTTGAACTCGGGGTTCCATAGACCACCGACGGTGCATCCAGGGTAGAACTGACCGATCATCAATCCCTGCGAGACGAACCGATCCTTCAGGCTGGCGTGAGCCCTGTCGATGAGTGCGTAGTCCGTGACGTTCGGCAGGACGACGAGAGCGACCTTGAAGATCGCGTCCTTACCCGCTTCGCCCGGCAGTTCGATGAACTGGTCCGCCATCCCCTCCATGAGGCCCACGAGCTGGTCGGGCGTCGTGTAGTGCGCGTCATCAACGCCCGCCCAGAACATCTGGCGGTCGAGTGAAGGCTTGGTGAACGGGCACACGGCACCCGCGCGTCCCAGCATCTCGTGCGGGCGGGTCAGGAAGCTGATCGCCCACTCGTGAATGGTCGGGATCATCTCGGCGGCCATGCCGACAAAGGCGCCTGCGTCTGAGATCGGAGCCAGAGATACCGCCGGCCCTGATGTGTTGGTCATGATGCTCCTTCCGAGTACGGTCCACCCGATGGGGCGGAAGCGCGGGCAGGGTGCCTGCGTTCCGCAATCCTGAGAGACAATCGGGATCGAAAGCCGGGCTGGGACAAGGTGAGACACCGTGAGCAGTGACACGAACCCGTTGGCATCAATCCCGAAGACGTGGGCGGAATTCGGCGTGGGTTTGCGCCAACTTCGAAAGACCAGCCTCCGGGCAATGGAAACCGAGCAAACAGCGGCTCCAGGAGGTGTCGTCATCTCGAGGTCACAGCTCCAGCGATACGAAGCTGGGCTATCCCGCCCCAAACTCCCGTACGCGGACCACCTCGACGAGCTGTATCGAGCAAACGGGTGGGTGTCGTTGGCAGTGAGGTCGCTCTATGGAGCGACGTGGGATCCGTGGAACGAGCAACACGGGGTCGCCCGCCTTCAGCACTCGCCTCGCTGGCCCGCCCTCTATGACGGCATCGTATGGCTCGCCCTCAAGCCCACCACGACCAACGTCGGCAGGGAGCACGACCTCGCTTTGACGTGGGGACCCTGGTACGTGCGTCTCAGCGTGCGCCTTGAAGCATCCGGTCTCGCGCTGATGACGGGAAAGTCAGAGGACAGCTCTGGTGAAGCCGTCACCCTCAATCTCGACAGCTCACTACCGATCTTCTTGCTCCGCGGAGCCGACTCAGTACCAGCCTCACTTCCGGTCATCGACTTGCGTCGACGCTGGGCTCATAAAGATGTCGAGCCACGCGAGGGTCGACCGCGTCTACGCGAACTCGGGGCTGAGGGCCGACCGCTCGTCGGGGCGACGCCAGCCCGCAGGCGTCGCCGGAGACGTCCAACATCAGCCTGACCCGCAACTCGACACATCCCGTTCGGTTCACGAGGGCGGCCAATCTTGCACGAAAGTAGCAGAATGAAGTTCTCGCCGACTTTGCTAACCAGGTACACACCGCGTTGCAATTACCAGCAGGCCTGCTAAGCTAAGAATATAAGTGAATAGCGAATATGAATACACTCCCGCAGGAATCGAAGCGAAAACCGCCGAACGGCTGGTCGACATATTCGCGCAAAGTGACATTTTAAAAGCAATCCCCGGCCAGGATGCGTTTCTCTCACTCCTCAGTCTTAAAGAAATACATGAGGCCCTGACCAAAAGCCCGGCTATCGCTGAGCGCATGAGTGCCCTACTAATCGCCTCGGAAAACGAAGACCTTGCCATACTGGGCGGGGTTCTCACCATGTATGTAGCCGAGATTGACTTACAGGGCGCTAGCGACCTATGGCGCCAGCTCAATGAACGCGGCGACTGGTTGGCAATGGAAGCCGCGAGCGACATCGAAGGAAGAATTGAAGACGTCACAATACGCGGTCGTGAGATTCCACCGCAACGCGTCATCGCTTGGCAGACCTTCTTTGAACACGTAGCGTCACGTTCACTCTAGATAAGTCTCGCTCTCTCTTGGAGGACGTCCAGCACCGCATCCTCATGGCCGATAAACGTGCGGCGTGAGACGTAAATCTCGTGCGCCAGCCTTAGTAGATCGTGAGAAACTTCCAAAGACCCAAGTTCGCGACACCTGATGGCGCTCCAAATTAGCGTTGGCTCCACGCTCCACAAGACTTCAATTGTCGGCACTGATTGCGCCTGCGCGACGACCTCGACGCGGAAGGCTTCCACTTGCGATAGCGAGAAAGAACCGGCTTCAAAGTGTGATCGAAGTTCGCGCTCCGCATCTCGGAGAGAGTCTCTTCGTTCGAGCCATGTAGTTGATACTTCGGCGACCGAGCTGCGGCGGGCCGTCTCGCCAAACGATGCCACAATCTCGAGAAAATCCGAGGTGGAATCACTTCCGTAGAAGTTCTGTTCCCAATACTCGGGGTCCCGTTCGAGTTGGAGTTCGCGCGAGCGCGAAAGATCTGTAAGGTCCGAAATCAAAGGGGCAAACCTCAGGCGCCACCCTGTGCGAGCTGCACCCATGCAAACACTGTCCCACACTAGAGCGACGAGATCGTCTACCCCTCCTATTACCGGCAGTTCAGATTCCGATGTGGCCTCCCACCGGCCAATCAGTGCATACAGATCCCGGATTGCGGCTACGGAGTGGTCGAAGGCGCCGCTTCGGCGTGCGATGTTGGCTGATTGAAGGAGATCGCCAAATGCATCCTCGTATCCACCCCAACGCTGCTGCACATGTCCGAAGTGCCTCAAGTTGTAGATAGTCATCTCTTGACGGTGCCGCTCGAATTGGTCCGGCAGCTTTTGCGTGAACTTCCACGGTTCGGAAACTAGCGAATGCCCCACGGCTCTTTGGCGGGAATCGATCAACTTCAGCGCCTCATGAGCTTGGATCCGAACGTCGCTCACGATCACGCGCAGTTCATTGCGCTCGCCAAAACGCCCCCGCACATGTTCGAGTGCCGGGAAGACGTCGAGGAAGTTGAGGGTAAGGTCGGCTATGTCGATGATCTCGGTTTCACCATTAAGGGTAAGCAACTTATCTTCGGCCAAGGTGTCCAAGTCATGCCGCGATCCCAAGTGGAGAGCTAAAGCCGCATCAATTTCGATAAGGTACATTTTGGCCATCGCTAGGCTCGCGAGAAGGCGTACTTGATCGAAGGATAATCGCCGCAATGACCAACCCAGCACTGCCGCGATCGTCACCTCGGACTCGGGTAAAGAGAGGTCGAGCACGCCGGCACGCGAGGCACGTAACTCGTTTACCACGGTGGATAACCGAACCCTCTTTCGCCTTGATGTTGATGCGGCAACGATAGTCAGTGCAAGGGGCAATCTGCCGCACATCTTCGCTAGTTCGACGGCGTATTCCTCTTCGCGATCAACACGTTCTTCGAGGTAGATTCGAAACAGATCGAGACACTCGTCGAGGTCCAGGATATCCAAAGCAACGTGCTCGACATCGATCTCGCCATAAAGGGCGGGAAGCTCTGAACGACTCGTGACGATCACTATTGATCGGCGCCCGCCAGCTAACGCGAGGACCGTTCGGCTGTCCTTAACGTTGTCGGCAAATATCAGGATTTCTTGAGCCTCAGCGATTGAGCGAAACATGCTCGTGAGAAGAACTTCGTCATAGGGCAAATCTTCCTCACGATGGCCAAGCCTCTGAAGTAGACTACGCAAACCGTCCGCAACGGAGATCTCAGGGCTGGCGCTATACGCGTGAAAGTCAATCTGCAAGCAACCGTCACCAAACCTCGCAGCCATTTGATTAGCCAAGGTCCGAGCTAGGGCAGTTTTCCCAACCCCAGGCGGGCCGGTGATCAGGAGAACTCGCCGCGTCGAGCCTTCGAGCTGACGCACCTCCTCATCGCGTCCGACGAGCACCCTGGTGGCAGGATCGAGATCGAACACACGATCGATCTTCGGTTCGGGACTCGGCAACACCCAGTCACGCTCGGCCGCAAGCACCAATGCCTCCGCGAAGGCACTTATTGCCCTTCGCCGCCACGGTCGTTCGCGACCTTCCCACATGCTCGAGTTTTCGTGCGGCTGCCGCCTCAGTCGCGGAATGTCGTCGGTCGCCTTCTGGAACAGTGCACCAGCCTGGTAAAGGCGGTATGCGTCATCGAGACCAAACAGGATGTTTAGGCGTAACCGCATCCTTCGATGCTCGCCCGGTAGATCATCATCGACGAACGCCAGTGTGGCGAGCAGCATCCGACGTAAGGCCTCTGCACGCCTCAACTCCCCGCCGCCCCACGGAGAGACGGACAAGTACTCCTCGAGCGCAGGAACACTTACCGGCGGAACTCGCCCTTCTCCGTCGATTTTGCGCACACCCCGGGTCCGGACCTTGGCGAGATCGAGCGATAGAAGCCTGACCGTGTCCGCTCCGTGATCACGTTCCATGCCTGACGGTACCGCACGGGTCTGAAGCGGGTTTCACGTCCCCATGCGCGGGTCCGCTGCAGACGCTGGTGGTACGCACAAAGTTCACCCAAATCCCCGACAGGAGACAAAGATGCGCCGGACCGGACCGGAACCTGACGAGGAACGCCAGGCCATCATCGCCATCCTCCGCAGATACGGAACCCCCGAGGAGGTGATCGCGGCCTTCTTCGAGCCCTACCAGAACTAACTACCTCGGGCCAACTCCACCGCACAGGAGGAGATCCGCCCCTCTAAGAAAGGAAACACTATGTCAGACATCATGCGATCCCTCGGTAGCGCTTTCGGTTCGTCCGGGGCGGTGCAGCTGAGCACCGGCGTGGAGCGTCAGACGCGGCGGGAGGTTGAGCAGGTGCAGTCCCGCGCGATCATCGCGAAGCTGACCGAGGACGGGCGGGCGTTCTTGACGCACACCGCGCTCGAGCACGTCGGTGCGTTGACCGCACTCGAGCAGCACCTGATCACGGTTGCGCCTCTCGGCGAGGCCCGCTACCGCGAGATCGTCGACAGCTACACCCTCGGCGCCTCCGCAGCGATCCGGCGGTGGTCGTGAAATGGTCGTCCTCGGACTGCTCGCGCTGCCGTTCGTGCTCGCCGGCTGGATCATCTCCGTCCTTACCACGGGAGGCGAGTGGCTCGTGAGGTACTTCCTCGACCGACGGGAGCGGAAGCGTGCTGCCATCGAGGCGGAGCTCGACCGCACCCAAGCCGAGCTGCGCGCCACCATTCTGAGCCTGTCCGAGCAGTTGAACGGCAGTGCTCACGAGGCTCGTAAGGCCCTCATCCGGGAGTCCTTCCTCGCCCGCGGCGAGATCCCCAAGGACTAATCCCACCCCGCGCCTGGGGCGGTGACGTCAGGACGTTCCTCCGACGCACCGCCCCGGGCTTCTTCGACCCCAAGTCGTCCCGATCGGACACTTGGCGATTCCGCTCTCATGCCTCATACGTGATGGGGCAGCCGCCGGGCCGCCAGTCGAGCGTCCGGCGAACGAACAAGACCGCTGCAGGAAGGAGGGTTCCATGCACACCACCAACACCATCAGCGTCACCGCCGACGCACCCGAGGACAGCGAGGGCTCTCCGCCCGGCTGCCTTCACCGCTACCGCACGATTCTGGCCGACCCGCCGTGGCCGACGGGCCAGCAGGGGAAATACGGCGCCGAGCACCACTACGACCTAATGAGCCTCGAGCGCATCAAAGCGATGCCCGTCGGCGACCTCGCAGACGACAACGCCCACCTCTACCTCTGGTGCTACCCGGCCACCCGCTACGTCGCCGAAGACGTCATGCGTGCGTGGGGGTTCGAGTTCAAGGACGAGTTCGTCTGGGGCAAAGACCAGATGGGCCTCGGCCAGTACTTCCGCCACGCCCACGAAACACTCCTGCTCGGCGTGAAGGGGAAGCTCCCCGTGAAGTTCCGCGGGCAGCGTTCCTTCACGATGCTGCCCCGAATGGCACATTCCGTGAAACCGCAGGAGATCGTCAGCGCGATGATCCCGCGCCTCAGCCCGGGCCCGTACCTGGAGCTCTTCGCCCGCCGGCCCACGCACGGATGGGACATCTGGGGCAACGAGGTCGAGTCCGACATCACGATTTCCGGGTACCCCGTCCCGAGCGACTCGCTGCCGCCTCGCGATCTCGATCCGCGCTCGGAGGTCGAACGTGCCTGACCTCATCCAGCTCTCAATCATCCCTTCGGAGGTTCCGCATGTCCTCATCCGAGAAGACCATCCTCGGCCGTTTCGTGTCAGCTTGCGCGATGGTCGCGGTCGCCGCGTTCCTGCTCTGGCTGGCCGTTTGGCTGATCCAGCAGATCTGGGTGTGGCTCCTCATCGCCATCGTCCTCGCCGGGGTAATCACCGTGACGGTGGTCGTCGTCCGGTTCTGCCGCGACCGGTGGTTTCGATAGGAGGCCGTCAATGAGCGCACCCAGCAGGCGCGGTCGCGGTCGCCCGAAGCGCGAGTACCGCATCCGTGTCCGCGGAGAGCGGCGTGAGATCGCGGACTACGACAAGCTCGCCCGCGCCCTCCTCGAACACGCCGCCATGCAAGAACGCGAACGCCGCGAAACCAACGCCGCCTTGAAAGATGAGCCCACCGCGGACGCGACCGCTGAGGACGAGGAAGGAGGCGCTTCATGATCAGCACCGTCTGGCGTGACCTCCACTTCCAGCCGCCCATCGACGAGCAGCAACTCCTCGGATTCCTTCAGGCCCTCGCCGCCGACCCGGGTCGAGGCGGCCTGGTCTGGGAGGCCCGCACCGAAGCCGGGAAGACCCGCCACCTCCTCGGCGGCGACGCCACCGACCTCTCGGCCGCCGTATCGACGCTGCGCCGCCTCATCCCCGGCACCGTCGCTACCCCCGCTGAGCCGCGCGCTTCGGTGGAGCGGGCGGGGCGAATCCGCATGAGCGGCCGTCACCTGGCGCTCTCGGTCGACGGGCATGGGCAGAGTCTGCGGGCCGTGCTCGCAGCCCTATCCGGCGCGACGGGGAAGGACGACGTCCTCGTGCTCCAGGTCGTGCTCGGGCGGGCACTGGCCCCAGAGCTTCTGCAGAGCGCCGTGCCGGACCCCGCGACCTCAGTCGGGGCGCTGCTCCTTCGCGGCGCACCACCTGCATCGTCGGCGGTGCGCTCCCGGATGCAGGACAAGCTCGCCCAGTACCGGTTCCGCGCCGTCATCCGCATCGGCGTCACCAGCCCCTCGCCGGTGCGTCGGCGCCTCCTCGTCCACGGCCTGCTGGCGGCTATCCGCACCCTGCAGACCAGCGGCGTGAAGATCTCCCTCACGACGAAGAACCCGGCCAACCTCGACGCCGGTCTCATCCCGCTGCGCCAACCACTGGCGCTTACGAGCGAGGAGCTGCTGCCGCTGCTGGCTTGGCCGATCCAGGACGGTAACCTGCCGGGCCTGCCGGACCGGCACCCGCGCCGCCTGGCCCCTCCCGCGACGTACCGTCCGCCGAAGCAGCGGGTGTTCGCGACCGCCACCGCGCCGGGCTCGAGCGCGGCGATCGGGATCGGGATGGAGGACGCGCTGCGTCACAGCCATGTCTATGGGCCAACGGGGTCGGGTAAGAGCACGCTGTTCTTACACCTCATCAAAGCCGACATCGATGCCGGGCGGTCGGTTGTGGTCGTGGACCCGAAGCGGGACCTTGCTCAGGACGTGCTGAGTCTCATCCCCGAGAGGCGGATGGGTGAGGTCGCGATCATCGACCCGCTCCTCAAGCGCCCGGCCGGCATCAACCCGTTCGCTGGCCTGACCGGCCCCGAGGGCGATGATCGGCGCCCGCTGGTGGCCGAGATCATGCTCGACCTGTTCCGTGGTCTGTTCCCAAACGCGTTCGGCCCATTAACGGCCGATACCCTTCATGCCTCGTTCTTGACCGCGACCTACACACCAGACGCCAGTCTGGCCGCGCTGCCGAAGCTCCTCACGGATCCCCTCTACCGTCGCAAGGTCGTCGCTCAAATCTCGGATCCGACGTTGCAAAGTTTCTGGGCGCAGTACGACGCGAAAAGCCCCGGCCAGCAGGCCGCCGCCGTCGGGCCGGTCATGACCCGGCTTCGCCAGTTCCTGCTCCGCCCCGGCGTGAAGGCGGTGCTGGAGCAGACGCATCCCGCTTTCGACATCGCCGACCTGTTCACCATGCCTCGCATCCTCATTGTCAGTCTGAACAAGGGAATGCTCGGAACCCAGGCGGCGAGTTTGCTCGGCTCCCTCGTCGTGAGCAATCTGTGGCAACTCATCCTCGCCCGCGCCGCCGTAGCGCCCGAGAAGCGCAGGCCGGTGTCGATCTACATCGATGAGGCCCAGCACTTCCTCCACATCGGCGACCTCGGCGAAGCGCTCGAGCAGTCCAGGTCGCTGGCAGCGTCCTGGCACATAGCCCACCAAAGCCGTTCTCAGATGCCAGACAAGCTCCTTCGCACCATCGACGCGAATGCCCGCAACAAGATCATCTTCGGCCTCGAAGACGACGACGCGAAACTTGCCGCCCGCACCACTGGGCTCGACCCCGAGGACTTCACCCGACTTCCGCCCTACGAGATCTACACCAGCCTCCAGTCCGGTGGTGCTCGCACGGGCTGGTTCTCCGGCCGAGTTCTCCCACCACCGAAAGCGGTCTCTTCCGTCGAGGCGGTCACGGCTGAAGCGGAAGCCCGTTATGGCCGCCGCTACGCCCCGGAACCTCCCCAGTCCTCGTCAAGGGTGATGGCAGAGGGTGACGGACGGGGTGATGAGGGTGATGACGAGCCTATCGGGCGCACGAAACGGAGCCCGAAATGAGCGGACGCGAAGAAGTGAACGGCTGTCCGATCGACCGACCTGTCCGATGCAGAAGTGTCGCCCTCATAGCCCGTCATAACTGCGATCCCCAGACAGTTTGGGGATCGACTGTCCCGCCTATGGCGGGAACCAACACCCCCAACTCCGCCACCGGCAGGGGGACGGCATGACGCCCACCATCCGGCCCTCCCGCTACGTCACGTCCGTCCAGCTGGAACGGCTCCGTAGCGACTTGTCGGAGCGGGACTGGGCGCTGCTGCGGTTCCTGAGCCGCCACTGCTACGCCACCACTAGGCAGCTGCAGCGCCAGTTCTTCACCGGCCACGCCACGCCCAGTGCCGCTACTCGTGCGACCGTCCGCGTCCTCGACCGGCTCCTGCAGCAGCGACTGGTGACCCGGCTGGAGCGAAAGATCGGCGGGCACACCCGCGGCTCAGCGTCGTACATCTGGCACCTCGACGCCGCCGGCGAGCGCCTCACCCGACGGGACGGCGGACCACGTCGACGCTTTATCGACCCGAGCCTGCCGTTCCTTGAACACTGCCTTCAAATCACCGAGACCGCGCTCGTTCTGAGCGAACTCACCCAGACCAGCGACCTGCGCCTCACGAAGCTCCAGATCGAGACCGAAGCCTGGAGGAGCTTCCTTACCCGGCATGGCACGGCCACCATTCTCAAGCCAGACCTGTTCGCAACACTCTCCACACCTGACTTCGACGACCACTGGTACATCGAAGTTGACCTCGGAACCGAAAGCGTTGTCCCGGTCCTACGCGACAAGTGCGCCGCCTACGCCGCCTACCGCGCCACCGGTCGCGCCCAAGCCGAACACGGTGTGTTCCCCAGGGTGCTGTGGATCGTACCCACGCAGCGGCGCGCCGACCGCCTCACCGCCGCCATCCGCGCTGACCCCCGACTTCCAGACCGACTCTTCACCGTCATCACCCCCAAAGACCTGCCGGCCACGATGGCGGACCCCGATAGCGCGCTAACAACCGAACCCAGGAAGGAGGAACTATGAGCCCCGAAACCCCACCCCCAGCGCAACCTGAAAACGAACCATCACGCCCGGGCGGGCAGGCGCCGTTCGGCCCGGAAGCGGCTGCCTCCGCCGAACGCTCCCTCTCCACCCTGCGCGACCCCGACGACGGCCTCCGCATTCTGCACGGCATCGAAGAAGCCGGTGCCTCGTTCGCGGCCTACCTGCTGCTCCCTGACACCAACCTCGCGGCCACGGACATCCTCGAGGGCTTCTACAACAGCTACGCCGACGCGTGGGAGACGTTCGCCGAGTTCCGCCACGACGTCCTCGAAGGCCTCGGCTGGCTCCAAGCGCTCGAGAAGGTCATGAGCGAGCAAGGCATCCCCGACGACCACCTCACCTGGAACCACGCCGCCGTCGACCAAAACATCCTCAACACCTACGACGTCGTCCACCTCGACGGCTGGTGGCACGTCTTCAACAAGTAGCCGCAGTCACATACTTCGCCCCGCCTCCGCGCGAGGCGACACAGGCTCCACCCTCACAGGTGGAGAACTACAACCAAACAGACCGGGGACGTTCCTAGACGGTAGGGGACGGCTTCGGTGCTTCAGCCGAAAGGAGGCGCACCATGCACATCACGTCAATCTACAAAGAGCACTACCTCGGAGAGACCTACCGGACAGGGGTCACCTACCTGAGGGCCCGCAACGAGGAAGACGACCGGGCACCCCGGCACGTCGGCGACCACTCGATCGCCCGGCAACGAGAGCTCATCGCCAAAGCCGCCAGAGCTACCGGCGTGATCATCGCGGCCGAATACATCGAGTACGGCGACCACAGGGGTACCGGCCCGCCTTCACCAGCGCGGTGACCTTCATGTCGGAAACCGGAGTCCCAGACCTCTTCGTCGCCCGCGAAGAGTACCTGGCCCGGCGGCCGAGCGACTTCCGACTGTTCATGGAGACGCTCATGAACAGTCAGATCACGCTCAACCCCGCCATCGACCGGTGGAAGCAGTACTAACCGTCATCGTGTGGGGCCAGACGCGCAGCCAGCGGCCTGGCCCCACACCCACAACGCCATCACCAGCGAGACCAGTGGGAGCCGGAAGTTTTCCCCAGGTGATGATGCAAATTCCACATCACATCCGAGTCGCAAAACATCTCGACTTAAGAGGTGAAGTGAGCGTAAATCAAGGAGCTAAGTCCGCCCGAACGATGGGCAGAAAGGAGGAGTTCATGACTCAACAACAAGCGGCGCGTCGCCGTACCTCATTCTCTGGTTGGGAGAGCCTGCTCGGACTCGACGGCTCGGCGCCTCCCGAGTTTGACCTTGGGATTCAGGGCCAAGCGGTCCTGTACCTGCGCGTATCGACGCCGCGCCAGATGCTCACAGCGATCGACATCGACGCCGACGGCAACTCCATCGCAACGCAACGAGAGATGTGCCTCGCGCGCGCGAAGCGATCCAAAGCTCCCGTAGTGAAGGAGTTCCTCGAGCCGGGTAACTCGGCGCAGTCCATCGGCAAACGGCCCGTGTTCCGAGATCTACTGCGCTACGTCGAGGAACACCCTGAGGTTGCCTACGTCGTGATCTACATGCGCTCCCGCGCCTTCCGAAACGCTGGCGACGCCGCGATCACGAAACGCATCCTGGCCGGTATGGGAGTCAAACTCATCTCGGCCAAGGAAGATTTTGGCGACGGATACATGGCAGAGGCCATGGAAGCCGTCACCGACATCATGAACGAGGTCCAGGTCCGCCAGAGCGGGGAGGACATCAAGCAGAAGCTGCTCAACAAGGCGAAGAACGGCGGTACGGTCGGCCGCGCCAAGCTCGGCTATCTCAACGATCGCAAAGACTTCGATGGTCGACTCGTGAACACCATCGGCATCGACGAAACTCGCGCCCCGCTGATCCGCTGGGCGTTCGAGCAATACGCCACTGGCGACTACAGCACCACCCGACTGGCTGCACTCCTCGCGGAGCAGGGGCTGACGACTCGGAAGTCATCGAAGTGGCCGGAGCGTCCGCTGTCGCGGAGTCAGTTGGGGCAGATTCTGCGCGATCCGTACTACATCGGCATGGTGACCTTCAAAGGCCACGTCTATCCGGGACGCCATGAACCGCTCATCACGCCGGAGCTGTTCGACCGAGTCCAGCAGGTGATCGATGCTCGCGTGAAGCGAGGACAGCGCGACCGCGTCCACAACCACTTCGCGCGTGGCCTGCTCCATTGCGGGCGATGCCACGCGGCAGGGCGAGAACATCGCCTCATCTTCGTCGAAGCCAAGAACCATGCAGACGAGATCTACGAGTACTTCCTCTGCCGCGGCCGTCAAGATGGCCTCTGCGACCTGCCGTACCTTCCGGCTGCCGAACTCGAGCGCTCGCTCCAGCAGGAGTTTCGGACAGTCATCCTCTCCCCCGAGGGCATAGCCACGGCCAAGCAGGAGGTCGGCGCCGCCCTTGAGCGAGTACTCGCGGATCAAGCCCAGCAACGGGCTCGTTTACAGAAGGAACTTAAGAAGCTCGATGTCCAAGAAGAACGCCTGGTCGACCTCGCTGCCGAGGGCGCCCTGGCAACGGACAAGCTTCGAGCCCGCCTGAGGGACCTGCAGATCAAGAAGCACGAGGTGCGCGCCAGCCTCGAGACCACGGTCGAGTCTCTTGAGCAGCGCACCCAGATGGTGCTCAGCTACCTCGATCTGATGGCTCGACCCGATGCGCTCTTCACGTCGGTACCCGGCTCCGTTAAGCGCAAGCTGCTCGCTGCCTTCTTCCAGCGGATCTGGGTCGACGACGACGGGCACCTCATGTCCGTCGCTCACGAACTGCAGCCGCTCCCCGCCGCTGTGCGCCACGCAGCGCTATCCGTGACGACCAACGAAAGAAGCGCCGGAGAAATCTCCGACGCTTCCTCTGCCGAACGCCTGGACCTTTATCTCAAGGTCATTTGTTCGAGTAACACTAGTTTGGTAGCGGGAGCGGGGCTTGAACCCGCGACCTCACGATTATGAGTCGTGCGCTCTCACCAACTGAGCTACCCCGCCGCGCGGCATCCCCTTGAGAGAGATGCTGTGAGCCCCGAGTCAGGATTGAACTGACGACCCCTTCCTTACCATGGAAGTGCTCTGCCACTGAGCTATCGGGGCGTACCCGGATCGCTCCGGGCAACTAGAAGAGAATATCAGAGCTTGGCAGCCTCTTCTAATCGAGCGAGTGACGTCCGGCGTTCGCGCGGAGCCAGGTGATCGGGTCGATGGCGACCGTGCCGTTCATCAGGATCTCGAAGTGCGTGTGAGCACCGAACGAGCGACCGGTGTTGCCCGTGTGGCCGATGACCTCGCCGACGTGGACGACGTCGCCCTGCTTGACCTGCATGGAGCCGTGAAGCATGTGGGCGTAGCGGCTCGAGACGAGCTGGCCGTCGATCTTGTGGTCGATGATGATCATGACGCCGTAGCCGCCGCCGTCCTCGGTCGCGGTGCGGACCACGCCGTCGGCGATCGCCTGGATCGGCGCACCCTCGCCGGGGACGAAGTCGGCGCCCTCGTGCATCACGCCGTCGCGCATGCCGAAGCCGTACGTGATCCCGACACCCACGGCGAAGGGCCACTGAATCGCGGCCGACGTGTCGTTCTTGTAGAAGTCGCTCGGGTACCGGATGCCGCTGTCCGCGGCGACCTGCGCGTACGTGGCCGCGGAGTAGCCGTCGGCGCGGTCGACGATCGCCGACTGCGACTGGGCCGGAGCGACGTAGGCCTGGATGGCGCCGTTCCCGGCATCGCCGCCGGCCACCGCGAGATTCTGCGTCACAGCCGTCTCGGGGGCGGCGACGTTGGTCGTGCCGTTCGCGGAGGCGAGGGCGCTCACCGGCATCGTCATCCCTACGGTCAGGAGTCCGACGAGGCCCATGACACCGACGGAGAACGAAGCGGCGGCAACGCGACGCCCGCTGCGGCGCTGGGGCGTGGCATCCACGGGCAGACCCCGCGTGACCGGACGCGTCGCGGGGGCGACGGGCTCGGCGGCGGGCTGCTGCACGGGGTTCTCGCCGGTGAAGGCGAACAGGCGCGCGGCGGCCTCGAACTCGTCGGCGAGCTCGTCCGTGGTGCTCGTGTCGTTCGGCGCGGCGGTCTCGGCTGCGATCGACTCAGCGGGGGCGGGCGCTTCGGCCGCGAGCGGCGACTCCTCGCCCTCGACCGCCGCGGGGCGACGGCGGCTGCGGCGCGTCGACGGGAGCGTGATCGGCGAGGTCGGGAGCGCGACGGGCGTCGTCGCCTCGGTCGCGTCGGCGCTCTGCAGGATGACGGCCACATCGTCGTCGGAGCGACGCTCATCGACGACGGTGACGTCGAGGGCATCGGATGCCGGAGTCGTGGATGCCACGTCCTCGGTCGTCGCGATCGCTTCGGGCTCCGTCACCGCGGGGGTGGCGGAGCTCGCAGCGGCACGCGACGAGCGGCGGCGCGGAGCGGGGAGGGTCGGCTGGATCGTCGCGGCGATCACGGTCTCGACGACGGCGGCGGCCACCTGCTCGACGATCTCGGGCTGCGACGCGACATCCGCGTCGACCGGGGCGACCGACTCGCCGTGCTCATCATTCGGGGTCTCCGCGACGGAGGCGGAGAGGCGGCGACGCTCGGCTCGCGTCAACTCGGTCGCGGCGGTCGTAATGGAGGGGCGACTGGATCGCCGCGTTCGGGCGGGCTCAGTCTCGGGGGCTTCTGACGGCAACGCGCGGGGGCTCTCGGTTCATGTCGCGGGCGCGACGGCTTCGGGCTTTCGGGCTTCTGCCATTTCCGCAGGTTCGGGTCGCGAAAATAACGAACGGGTAACTACCCTAACCCGGCATCACTGGGAATGCCATGAGGGGTCCGATATTTACAGTTCCGGTTCGAGGATTTCCTCGAGACGCTCGTAGAACCCCGAACCTGCGGCGATCACCATTCCCTTGCCCGGACGCCCGCCCGGTGCTCCCCCGACCATGCCGCCGGCCTCCTCGACGAGCAGCACTCCCGCGGCGTGATCCCAGGGGTTGGTGCCCTTCTCGTAGTAGGCATCCATTCGTCCGGCGGCGACGGATGCCAGGTCGAGGGACGCGGCACCGATGCGGCGGATGTCGCGCGCGATCGGCATGACGCGGGCGAGTCGCTCGAGCGTCGGGGCGTGGGTTGCGGGGTCGTAGCCGAAGCCGGTGGCCACCAGTCCCCCGGCGGCGCCCACCTCGGGGGTGACCGAGAGCCGCTGGTCGCCGAGCCACGCGCCACCACCGCGCGAGGCGCGGAACATCTCCCCGGAGACGGGGTTGTAGACGACACCCGCGAGCGCGCTCCAGGTGGCCGGGTCGTCCGACCCCTCGACGGCGGCGATGCTCACGGCCCACGCCGGGATGCCGTACGCGTAGTTGACCGTGCCGTCGATCGGATCGACGACCCACGTGACGCCGCTGCGGCTCTCCTGCGCGGTGGACTCCTCGCCGAAGAAGCCGTCGTCGGGGCGTTCCCGTTCCAGCTCGGCGCGGACGAAGGCCTCCACTTCTTTGTCGGCCGCCGTGACGATGTCGGCGGCAACGGACTTCGTGGCGATCTCGAGCCCCTCGCGGCGGCGCCGGGCGGCCAGATCGCCGGCCTCGCGAGCGATGCGGGTGGCGATGTCGAGCAGATCTGCGGCGAGAGTCATGGCATCCACGCTACTGGGGATGCCACCCCCTGGGCGATGTCGGACGGGGTGGCTAGCGTGGGCGCATGAACCCCCCGGAGACCACTCGATACGACGTCGTCATCGTCGGCGGAGGGCACAACGCCCTGGTCGCTGCGGCGTACCTCGCGCGCGCCGGCCGATCGGTCGTGATCCTCGAGAAACAGGATGCCGTGGGCGGCGCGGCCGTGTCCGAGCGACCGTGGCCGGGGGTCGATGCCCGCCTTTCGAGGTATTCCTATCTCGTGAGTCTCCTTCCGCGGAGAATCATCGACGACCTCGGCCTCCGGCTGGAGTTGCGACGTCGGCGGTATTCGTCGTACACGCCGGATCCGGCCGATCCGACGCGCGGCATCCTGATCGACACCGCGGATGCCGAGGCGACCGCCGCCTCCTTCGCGCGGACGCTCGGCGACGCCGAGGAGGCGCGGCGGTTCGCGGCGTTCGGCGAACGTCTCCTCCCGCTCGCACGCGCGGTCTTCCCGACCATGACCGAGCCTCTGCCGACTGCGGACGAGGTGCGGGCGCGGCTCGGCGACGACGAGCTGTGGGAGGCGCTGACGGAGCGGCCGCTCGGCGAGCTTCTGAGAGCATCGCTCGAGAGCGATCTCGTGCGAGGCATCGCGCTGACCGACGGCCTCATCGGGACCTTCGCGTCGTCGGACGACCCGTCGCTCGCGCAGAACCGATGCTTCCTCTATCACGTCATCGGCGGCGGGACCGGGCACTGGGACGTCCCGGTCGGCGGGATGGGGGCGGTGACCGCCGAGCTCGAACGCGCCGCGCGCGACGCCGGCGCCGAGATCCGCACCGGCGTCGAGGTCATCTCGGTCTCGCCGTCGGGTGAGGTGCACGCCGTGACCGGCCGCGCCGAGGTGTACGTGGGCGACGTCGTGCTGAGCGGGGTGGGGCGGGCCGTCCTGGCGCGGCTGCTCACCGCGGGTGGCGCACCGACGACCGCGCCCGAGCCCGAGGGCGCGCAGATCAAGGTCAACATGCTGCTGTCCCGACTGCCCCGGCTCCGGGACACGGCGGTCGCTCCCGAGGCCGCGTTCTCGGGAACGTTCCACGTCAACGAGACGATGACCCAGTTGGATGCCGCCTACGTCGCGGCATCCGCCGGTCTCGTGCCCGCGCCGCTTCCGGCCGAGATCTACTGCCACTCGCTCACCGACCCGTCGATCCTCGGCGCCGAACTCCGCGCGAGCGGGGCGCAGACCCTCACGCTGTTCGGGCTGCAGGTGCCGCACCGACTGATCGACGGGGAAGACCCCGTGGCGGCCGGGGCGCGTCTTCTCGCGGAGGCGCAGCGATCGCTGGACTCGGTGCTCGCGGAGCCGCTGCGGGACTGCATCATGGAGGCTCCCGACGGGCGGCTGTGCATCGAGGCCCGCACGACGACCGACCTGGAGCGGTCACTCGGGATGCTGGGCGGCGACATCTTCCACGGCGGACTGTCGTGGCCGTGGCGCGAGGGGAACGGCGGTGGACGCGGTGCGGGGGCGGGTGGTGGAACCGGTGCGGCCGAGGGTGCGGTGGCGGCCGGCGCCGGCGGCTCAGGCTTCGGGCCCGCGGAGCGGTGGGGCGTCGAGACCGGGCACGCGCGCGTGCTGGTGTGCGGCTCGTCGGCCCGGCGCGGCGGAGCGGTGAGCGGGATCGGCGGCCAGAATGCCGCGATGGCGGCCCTGGAGATTCTCGGGCGTTCCCGGATCGGGTGAATCACGGACTGGTACAGGTGAGATATCAAACGCACATTCGAAGCTATGTTCTAGATTGGAATCGTGACTTCCCAGCCGCCTCCGGACTCCGAGCCTCCCGCCGACGAGCGGGAGCCGGAGCGGATGCGGGCGCTCGTGGAGGCTATTCGCGACGAGTCGGTTCGCGTCGCGCGCGTGCAGGCCTCGCTCGTCAGGCTCCGTGCGGAGGCGCTGCGGATCGCGCTCGACCAGATGGCACGCGTTCGCTCCCGTGACACGCGAGCACGGGAGATGCCCGTCCGTTCTCTCGCGCTCGAGATCGCGGTGGCCACGCAAAGTCACGACCTCACCGTCCAGAAAGAGCTCTCCGATGCGCACACGCTGACCGAGAAGTTCGCCGCGACGGTCGATGCGCTCGGCGAGGGACGCATCGGCATGCGCCACGCTCAGGCGATCCTCGAGACGGGCATCGTCCTCGACGACGACGGCACGCGGGCGGGGTGGGAACAGGTGGTCCTCGCACGCGCGGAGCGCGACTCCCCCGGGCGCGTGCGCGCGTTCGGGCGCGAGCTCGCCGAGAGCGTGCACCCGGTAGGCATGACCGAGCGGCACGCGCGTGCCGCGGCGACCCGCGGGGTGAGCGTCCGAGATCTGGCGGATGGCATGGCGGAGCTGAGTGTGGTCCTCCCGGCGACGGTGGCCTACGGCATCCGTGACCGTCTTCGGCGGCAAGCCGCGGCCATTCGCGCGATGGCCGCGGAGGCACCGACCGAAGAAGCACCGGAGGCAAGCGGGGCCGACTCGGATTCGGACGCACACACCGGCCGCGCCGCGGAAACGGAGCCAACGACGATGGACGGCACGGCGGCGGTCGGTGAAGATGCAGGATCGGACGCACCCGCCACCCTCGACGAGCGTGGGGAGGCGACGCCGGAGGCCCCGGCTCACGCTGCTTTCGTTTCCGTCGGCACTCCGGCCGAAGTGACGGCGCTCGACGGGCCATCCGTGGCGGAGGACCCGCAGAGCCCTCCGCGCGATACCCGGACTCTCGCGCAGATCGGCGCCGACCTGTGCGCGGATCTGCTTCTCACCGCGGTGCCGGCGGTCGACCCGACCACCGATGCGACATGTCCCGGAGGGCTGGGGGCGATCCGTGGGCACGTGCAGATCACCGTGCCCGTGATGACGCTTATCGGTCACGCCGATGTCGGCGCCAGCCTCGACGGATTGACACCGATCGACCCCCAGACGGCCCGTCATCTCGCGGCTCGGGCCCCTGGATGGGATCGCGTGCTGTGCGACCCGGTGACGGGAACCGTGCTCGAAGTCGACCGCTACTCCCCCACGACGTCGCAACGCCGATTCCTCGCCGCCCGTGACCGACACTGCCGCGCGCCCGGATGCCGAGCGCCCATCGGCCGCTGCCAGCTCGATCACAACCACGAGGCTCACGATGGTGGGCCGACCCATCTGAGCAACCTCTCCTATTTCTGCGTGCGTCATCACACGCTCAAGACCGAGACCGAGTGGACGGTGACGCAGGAACCCGACGGCAGCCTGAAGTTTCACAGTCCACTCGGGCAGGACCACCACGAGAAGCTCGCGGGGCGAGTGATGTTCGTCCCGGATGCCGACCCCCCACCGTTCTGATCGACCGGCTCGGCTGTCCGACCGCTGCGTTTGATCGTCCGCCCCCCTGTAACGTGCGACCGCTGTTGAACGACCGCCCTTCAGCGCCCGTTCCTTTTGCAGTACCCAACCCCCTCCAGCACCACTCCTTTGGCAGCGCCACTCCCCCTTCAGCGCCACTCCCCCTTGAGCGCCACTCTTCAGCGCACTCCGTGCACGCACCCTCCGCGGCCGTGCCCCGGGGCCGCGTGCTCCGGGGCCGCATCCTCCTTGGACTCCGTAGCCGCACTCCGTGGCCGTACCCCGTTGGCCGCGTACGCCGGGGCCGCGTGCTCCGCGGCCGCGTGCTCCACGGCGGCACCCTCCGTGGCGGCACCCTCCGTGGCCTGGCCCGCTTCGGCGGCGACCCTTCCACTGCGGGCCTCCCACCGCGGCCGTCCTGGCGCGGCGTTCGCTCTGCTCCGTCTGCCTCTTTAGGTCGTCATCACCCCGCCAGTCGTCATCACCCAGTCACAGGGCGTCAGGGACTCCCTCGGCGTCCGAGCACCTCGGCAATCACCGACAGCGCCTCCGTCAGCCGAACGGTGGGCGGCTCGGCGTAGCCGAGGACGATGCCCGGCGGAAGGTCCGTCGGCACACCCGGGAAGGCGTAGTCGCCGAGCCCGGCGACGAGCACTCCCCGCGCCGCGATCTCCGCCACGATCCGCGACTCGTCATCCGGTGACGCATCCACCAGGAGCGCGACGGCGTGGAGCCCGCCGTTCATAGCCGTGAGAGTCACCCCGGCGGTCGCCCCGAGCGCCTCGAGCACGAGGTGCCGCCGATGGCGGTAGTCGCGGCGACGACGAGCCACGTGGCGGGCGAGCGAACCATCGGCGAGGTACACGGCGAGCGCCTCCTGCGTGACCGAGGACACCGAGGAATCGAGATCCGCCCGCGCCGCCCACAGACGCTCCCGCATCTCCCCGGACGCGATGATCCATCCGAACCGCAGGGCCGGCGTCAGCACCTTGGACAGGGTCCCGACGAGAACCACGCCGCCCGGATCCAGCAGTCTCAGCGGCGGCAGCGGCGCGCGACCGTGGGGAAACTCGCTGTCGTAGTCGTCCTCGATGACGACGGTCCCGTGTTGGCGGGCCCAGGCGATCAGACGGGCGCGGGCCGCAGCATCCCACCGATTTCCGAGCGGGTAATGATGGTGGGGCGTGACGACGATGGCATCCAGATCGTGGTGCTGCTCGATGGCATCCAGGTCCCATCCGGTCTGGAGGGTCACGGGCAGCGGGATCATCTCGATCCCGAGCCGACCGAGGATCGTGCGCACCCGCGGATACCCCGGATTCTCGACGCCGACGCGCCGGACGCCGACCGACCGTCGCGAGGGCAGCGCGAGCGCCGTCAGGAGAAGGGCGTCGCTCGTCCCCGCGGTCACGATCACGTCGCCGGGGTCGACCGTCACGCCGCGCGTGCGTCCGAGATGCCGGGCGATCTCGCTCCGCAGCGCCGGCAGGCCTCGCTCGTCTTCGACGTCGGACGCGGGGTCGACGGCGCTGGCCCGCCGCCACGCCGACCGCCACGCGGCGTCGGCGAGTCCCCGCGATCCCGGCCGTCCCGGACGGAGGTCGACCACCGACGACGCCACCGCGGCGGTCGGTGCGGGCACCTCGGCGCTCACGACCGGCGACCGCGGAAGCTCGGCCACGACCGTCCGGGCACCCGGGCGCGCGAGCAGGTATCCCTCCCCGACAAGGGTCTCGTAGGCGGCGACGACGGTGCCGCGCGCGACACCCAGGTCATCGGCGAACGCGCGCGTCGACGGCAGCGTCTCCCCCGCGGCCAGTCGCCCTTCCACGACGGCGACGCGAAGCCCCTGCGTCAACTGCGCGTGCAGCGGCACGGGCGACGACCGATCCAGGATGCCGACGGAGATCATGGATGCGAGCCTCCCATCGGCCCGGGAACTGGTCCACCCGGTTCTCCAGGAATCGGCCTATGGATCAGACCACTCCGCGCGGTGAAATCGGGACATGACCGACCTTCCCGTCACCCCTCTCACCCGCGTCCGGCGACTGCCGCAGTACCAGGTCACCGACCGTGCAGCCCTCTACGACATCATTGACGGCGCGCTCTCGGCGACCCTCGCGATCGTGCGCGACGGACGGCCGGTGGCCCTCCCGGTCGGGATCGGCCGCGACGGCGACGACGTCCTGATCCACGGATCGACGGGCAGCGACTTCTTCCGACGGATCGCCGCGGGAGCGCCGGTGTGCCTCACCGTGACGCACCTGCTCGGCCTGAAGTACGCCCGCTCGCTGTTCGACAGCTCGATGCGCTACCGCTGCGCGGTCGTTTACGGGGTGGCATCCGTCGTTCCGGCGGAGGAGAAGGAGGATGCCTTGCTCGCCCTGTCGGAGCGCCTCCTGCCGGGACGCGCCGCCGAGGTCCGGCCGATGACCGCCCGTGAACTGGCCGCGACGCTCGTGCTGCGATTGCCGCTCGCGGAGGCCAGCGTCAAGGACAACGCCGGATCCGAGGTCGAGGAGGACGGCGACGGCGAGGATCGCGCGGTCTGGGCGGGCGAGCTGCCGCTGCGGGTCGTCGCGGGCGACCCGGTCACCGCGCCGCAGACCGTTCCGGGAACCCCGGCTCCTGCGTCGGTCGGCCGTGCCGCGGAACGGGTCGCGTCCCGCGGCACGACGTGAGCCGGGTCAGGCCCTGAGCCGGGTCACGCCCTGACCAACGACGGCACGACGTACCGGCGGGGCGTCCCGAAGCGATGGGCGGTAATGGAGACGGCCTGTTCGCGCAGGAACGGGAGCATCTCCACTTCCCCGGCTCGGGTCGGATCGCCGGCGTACAGCGCCACCGCGGGAGATCCAGCGGTGTCCGCGGCGAAGCGCTCGACCGAGCCCCCGAGCAACCGCACCCGGCCGCCGGTGCGCGCGAGCCGCGCCGCGCGCCGCGCCCAGGCGGCGGCGTCCTCGATGTCGTAGGCGACGCCCGCGCCCTCGAGCCACGCCCGCACGGCGGGGGTCAGCTCGCGGCCGGCGCTCACGGTGACCGCGGACCCCGCCCGCACGCCCGCCGCGACCACGCGCACGAGCGCGACGTCGGCCGCGTCCTCGAGCCGCACCGTGACCGGCACGGCGCCGTAGCGGAGCACGTTCTGCTCCGACTCCAGCCCCGTGACGTCCCGGGCCACGGAGAACTCCGACGCCCACACCGCGGCGTCGGAGGCGAGGGCGGATGCCAGCCACTCCCGATCCGCGGCGGGCACGGCCGCACACGCCGGCCCCGCGAGGGCGTCGGCGAGCCGCGGCGCCGATGCCTCGGCATCCGTCCACGATCCGAACCCGAAGAGGTAGTGCGGGCCGCCGGCCTTGGTCCCGGCACCCACCGCGGATTTCTTCCAGCCGCCGAACGGCTGCCGCTGCACGATCGCCCCGGTCGTGCCCCGGTTGACGTATGCGTTGCCGGCCTCGATCCGCGCGAGCCAGCGCTGGATCTCGGTCTCGTCGAGGGCGTGCAGGCCCGACGTCAGGCCGTACTCGATGGCGTTGACGATGTCGATCGCCTCGTCGAGGGTCTCGGCCGTCATGATCCCCAGCACCGGCCCGAAGTACTCGGTCCGGTGGAACTCGCTCCCCGGCTGCACGCCCTCGCGGATGCCGGGACGCCACAGGCGCCCGTCCTCGTCGAGACGGCGCGGCTCGACGACCCAGCGCTGCCCGGGCTCGAGGGTCGTCAGCGCGCGCAGCAGCTTGCCCTGCGCGGGTTCGATGAGCGGTCCGACGCGCGCGGCGTCGTCCCACGGCATCCCGACCTCCAGGGATTCGACCGCGTCGACGAGCTGGTCGCGGAAGCGGCGGGAGGTCGCGACGGAACCGACGAGCACGACGAGGGAGGCCGCCGAGCACTTCTGACCCGCGTGGCCGAACGCCGACAGGGCGACGTCCTTCGCGGCGAGGTCGAGGTCGGCGCTCGGGGTCACGATGACGGCGTTCTTGCCGCTCGTCTCCGCGAGCAGCGGCAGGTCGGGACGGAACGAGCGGAACAGCTCCGCGGTCTCGTACGCGCCCGTGAGCACCACGCGATCGACCGCCGGGTGCGTGAGCAACTGCCGGCCGAGGTCGTTCTCGGACACCTGCACGAGCGTCAGGACATCGCGCGGGATGCCGGCTTCCCACAGCGCCTCCACCATCACCGCCCCGGAGCGTTCGGCGAGCGCCGCGGGCTTGATGACGACGGCCGACCCGGCGGCGAGCGCGGCGAGCGTGGACCCGGCGGGGATCGCGACGGGGAAGTTCCACGGCGGTGTCACCACCGTCAGTCCTGCGGGCGTGAACCGGGCGCCGTCGACCCGCTCGAGGCGTCCCCCCTGCTCGGCGTAATAGTGCGCGAAGTCGATCGCCTCGGACACCTCGGGGTCGCTCTGCTCGACGACTTTGCCGCACTCGGCACCCATGACCTCGATGAGCTCGGCCCGGCGCGCTTCGAGCGCGTCGCCCGCGCGGTGCAGGATCTCGGCGCGCGCGTCGGCGCCCAGCTCTCGCCAGGCGACGGCGGCGGCCGCAGCCGCGCGGATCCGCTCATCGAGCACGGACTCGTCGGTCACCGTGTGCGCGGCGATCGTGTCGGCCCCGAGCCGTGAGGTCGCCATCCGCGTCACGATCCGTCCGGCCCACGCGCGGTTCGCCGCGATCGCCGGATCGGAGTCGGGCGTATTGCGGAATCCGTCGCGCGGCGCCGGCTCGGGCGCGGCCGTGCGGTCCTGCACGCGGTGCGACGCCGGAACCCCCGTCGGCATATCGGCGAGCGACGCGAGGAACCGGTCGCGCTCGCGCGCGAACAGCGCCTCGTGCGTGCCGAGGTCGAACACGGCCGACATGAAGTTCTCGCTGGACGCGCCCTCCTCGAGGCGCCGGATCAGGTACGCGATCGCGACGTCGAATTCCTGCGGGTGCACCACCGGCGTGTACAGCAGGATCGACCCGACCGTGCGCCGCACGACCGCCTGCTGCGCCGTCGCCATGCCGAGGAGCATCTCCACGTCGATGCCGCCCGTGACCCCGCGCCGCTCGGCGAGGAGCCACGCGAGCGCGACGTCGAAGAGGTTGTGCCCGGCCACGCCGATACGCACGTGCGCGGTGTGCTCGGGCCTCAGCGCGTAGTCGAGCACCGCCTTGTACGAGGCATCCGTCGCCTGCTTCGAGGGCCAGGTCGCGAGCGGCCAGTCGTGCACGTCGGCATCCACGCGCTCCATCGGCAGGTTCGCACCCTTGACGACGCGGACCTTGATCGGAGCACCCCCGGATGCCACCCGCGCGGCGGTCCATTCCTGCAGGCGGATCATGGCGGCGAGGGCGTCCGGCAGGTACGCCTGCAGCACGATCCCCGCCTCGACCCCGTGGAACTCGGGCTCCCCGAGAAGCGTCTCGAACACGGCGAGGGTCAGGTCGAGGTCTTTGAACTCCTCCATGTCGAGGTTGAGGAAAGTGCCGGTCTCCTTGGCCACGCGGTACAGCGGCCGGAGGGCCGAGACGGCATCGGCGACGGCCGCGTCGAACGCCCACGGCGTGTGGGGCGCGACCGTCGAGGAGACCTTGATCGAGACGTAGTCGACGTCGTCGCGGGCGAGCAGCCGTCGGGTGCCCTCGAGCCTCCGCGCGGCCTCCTTCTTGCCGAGGATGGCCTCACCCAAGAGGTTCACGTTGAGCCGGATCCCCTCACCGCGCCCGCGGATCGCCGCGATGGCGTCGCCGAGCCGGCGGTCGCTCGCGTCGACGATGAGATGCCGCACCATCGAGCGCAGCGCCGCCCGCGCGGCCGGGACAACGACCCGCGGCAGGAGCGGCGCCGTCAGCGCCCCGAGGCGGATCGCGGCCTTGAGGTGCAGTGGGAGGAAGCCCGGCACGAGCGGCGCGAGCCCCGCGAGGTTGGCCGCCGCGACGCGGAGGTCCTCGGGCCGTACGACCCCGTCGACGAAGCCGACGGTGAACGCGAGTCCGTTCGGATCGCGCAGCACCCCGGCCAACCGCGTGGCGGCGGCATCCACGGGCTCGTCGCGGCTCTCGGCGAGCCAGCGGCGGACGAGCGCGACGGCCTCGTCGGCGAGGTCGGCGGGAGCGACCTCGGAACGGGTGACATCGGTGAGCGACATGGCGTTCCTTCCTCGATGACCTCAGTGTGCGGTGGCGTACGATTCGAGAAAAGCGATGATTTGTGACGGGTATCGCTCGATGAAACCGAAGGGGCATCCATGTTCGATCTCCGCCGTCTGCGTCTGCTGCACGAGCTGTCGATGCGCGGCACCCTCGCCGCCGTCGCGGAGGCCCTGTCGTTCAGCCCCTCGACGATCTCGCAGCAGCTCGCTCAGTTGGAACGCGACGCGGGCGTCGCTCTGCTCGAACCCGACGGCCGCCGCGTCCGTCTCACCGCCCAGGGCGAGGCGCTCGCCGCCCACGCGGCCCGCATGCTCGCCGCCGACGAGGCAGCACGGGCCGAACTCGAGTCCCTGCAGCCCTCGCTCGCGCCCGTCCGCCTCGCGGTCATGCAGTCCGCCGCTCACGGCCTGGTTCCGCGCGCCCTCGACGCTCTCGCCGAGTCGGAGCCGCGCCTGCGCGTGGAGATCTCCGAGCTCGCACCCGAGGAGGGGCTGTTCGAGGTCGCCGCGCGAGGCTTCGACCTCGCCGTCGCCGAGCAGTACCCCGGTCACACGCGCGAGCAGCGCGCGCTCCTCGACCGCCGCGCCCTGGGGAGGGATGCCATCCGCCTCGCCGTCGGCCCGGGGGACCCCGCCCGTTCGCTCGCCGACCTCCGCGATCGGGCGTGGGTGATGGAACCCGAGGGCACCGCCGCCCGGCAATGGGCGACGCAGCAGTGCCGCGCCGCCGGATTCGAGCCCGACGTGCGCTTCGAGCTCGCCGATCTCACCGCGCACGTCCGGCTCGTGGCATCCGGCCATGCCGTGGGGATGATCCCCGCCCTGGTGTTCGGCGGCGACGAACCCACGACCCGCTCGATCGACCTGCCCGGGCAGCCGCGCCGCGAGATCTTCACCGCGGTGCGGCGGGGGACGGCCGACCGGCCCGGCATCCGCGCGGTGCGCACGGCACTCGAGGACGCGTTCGCCCGCATCCCGGGGATCAGTGCCGGGCCAGAACCTCTCCCGTGATCCGCTGCAGCGTCTCGGCGAAGGCGTTCGCCGCGGCCGCGGGTTCCGCCGCGATGGCGTCGTCGAGGTCACGGGCGAAGCGGTCGAGCTGCGCCCACGGCATCGCGGACAGGTCGACCTCGAGGTGGATGTGGTTGACCCGGCGATCCTCGGTGTCGAGTTCGCGGCGCAGAAGGCCGCGCTCGACGAGTCGGTCGACGAGCGTCGTGACACCGGCCGACGTGACCCCTAGATGATCCCGTAAAGCGGACGGACGGATGCCGGGCTGCTCGCGGATCCGCAGCAGCGCACGCACCTCGGTCTCGCTGAGGCGCAGCTCGGCGCGGGTGGCGGCCTCGGCGGAGCGCCGCGCCTCGATGTAGGCGTCGAGCGCCGTGGAGAGAGCGGGCCGGGGGGACATGGCATCCACCCTAGTCAGAGCTGATTAAACCTGTGAATATTTCAGAGGGTTATTTAACTCGTTTAAATAGTGCTACGGTCGCGACATGGCCCGTCTCTACTACGGCACCGATGCCTCTCCGGTGACCTTCCCCGACCGTCTGCTGGCCTACGTCAAGGTGATCACCGCCACCAAGCTCCGACGCAACGAGTCCTTCACCCTCACCTGGACCGGCGACCCCGACACCGCGGGACGCTCAGCGATCTGGCTGCACCCCTCCATCCCGATGCGCTTCGTCTTCATCTCCACCGAACCCGAACAGCTCGTGGGCGAATACCTCCGCGCGCTGGCCGACCAGGCGAACGCCTCCGCCGGTCTCGTCATCGACCTGCGCACGTGGGAGAACGACGAGCAGTTGGTCTCGCGCGCGTCGAGTTCGCAGGCGCCGGCCCGTCGCCCCGTGCGCGCGGTGCGCGCGGTGCGCGCCGCATAGAAACCGCGGATAAGCCCGCCGCACACGCCCTTTCCCGGGTGGCAGCCGGGATAATGGCTCGAGCGCATGTCGCGCGCCCGAGACGGAGTGTGTTGTGCCTGTACGTGATCTGCTGGACATGCAGTTGCTCGAGGAGTGGCTCGAAGAGTTCCGCGGCCTCGGCTACCTGACCGGCAGCGACATCCGCGTGCTCGAACAGCAGGACGAGACCGACGTCAACCGCGGCCTGATCGTCGTCGACCTCAGCGAGGCCGCCACGATCACCTACCTGCAGCCGATCGCCGGGAGCGATGGACGCTGGTCGGCGACCATGGAGGCCCGCGACACGACGATCGTGCTCACGGCCGTCGAGATCGTCAACCTCGGCAACGAGCTGAACGTCCTCGGCGCGCTCGTGTCGTTCCTCGAGACGAAGTCGCGCGAACTCCTCGCCGCCTGCTGAGACGTCATCCCCCGTGGCGCCGCGTCGTTCCTCGAGACGAAGTCGCGCGGACTCCTCGCTGCCTGCCGGCCACACCTCACACCTCGTGGCGCCGTCGATAGGCCGCCGGGGCTTCGCCCGTGTGGTCGCGAAAGCGCGCGTAGAACTGGCTGAGTGAACCGAATCCCGCGGATACCGCGATGTCGGGGATCGCCTCGTCCGTCGTCAGTAGCAGCTCCCGTGCGCGGGCGATCCGGCACTGCGCGAGGTACTCGCCGATCGTGACCCCGAGCGCCGCCCGGAACACCGTCATCGCGTGGTGCGGGTGCAGGTGGACGTGGTCGGCGACCTGGGCGACCGAGACGTCCTCGGCGGCATGCTCCGCGATCCACGCCGCCATGTCGGCCACGTCGGCCCGCAGCCCTCCCGCGACACTCCCCGCGGCCACCCCCGCCGCGGTCGCCTGCGCGGCGCGCAGGACGAACGCCTGCACCTCCCCCACCGCCGCCCGCCGGAGCGGATGCCCGGGACGCAGCTCCTCGCCCCAGGACCCGACCCGCTCGGCCAGGTCGAGCGGCCCGCGAGCCGCTTCCGCCACCGCGATGTCGCCGGCGAACATCCGCGCGAGGAACTCCCCCGGCAGGCGCCACCCGCGCGCCTGAGCGAGCGGCACCGTGAGCCACGTGAGCTCGCTGCCGCCGGAGTCGCGCACGAGCTGATGCGGCCGCGCCGCCCAGAACACCGCGAGCGCCCCCGCCGGGATGACGACCTGCCGCCCGTCGACGAGGTACTCCAGCTCCACCGGGGCGGTGTTGAACTCCAGGTCGTCGTGGGTGTGCGCCACGGACATCCGCGGCACGGCGCCCCGCCAACACGCGAGATCGAACGACGAGGGGGTGGCATCCATGATCCGAGTATCCCGGAAGTATGTGCGTCTGCGCAGGAGGAAATCGGCGTTCATCCGATCGTACGGTGAGGTCATGAGCACCCTCACCCCGACACCGACCTCCGTGTCCACCGCCCCGTACCACCTGACCCCCGAGCAGATCGAGCACTTCGACGCGCACGGTTACGTCGTGCTGCCCGGGCGCATCCCGCCCGACCTGCTCGCGCGTCTGCAGGACGCCGCCGACGAGTGGATCGCCGCCGGTCGCGCCCTCGGCCCCGACCACCCCGACGGTCCCGACTACCAGTGGGCCACCCGCGGCGGCGCGCAGCGCATGTTCCGCGTCGACTACCTCCACGGCAAAGGCTCCGCGGCCTCCCTGGAGCTGCTCGGCTCGCCCGCCGTCCTCGGCATCGCCGAGAGCCTCGCCGGTCCCGACCTCGTCCCCACCTACGAGTCGCTCGTCTTCAAGGACACCGGCGACGGCGCGGCGATCGACTGGCACCAGGATGCCGTGCACCCCCGCACGCACCGCATCTTCAACGTCGACGTCTACCTCGACGCCTCCAAGGCCGGCGAAGGCGCCCTCCGCGTCGCCCCCGGCTCGCACCTCGCGCCCGTCGACGTCTGCCAGCTGCAGGACGAGTACGGGTGGGACGCACCCGGCGTCGTCCAGGTCGAGCTCGAGCCCGGCGACGTGCTCGTCCACGACGTGATGGTGGTGCACGGTTCCGAGGCCGTCACCGGCAACCGCCTGCGCCGCACCATCTACTACGAATTCCGCGCCGCCGAGCAGATCCAGGCGGAGGGACCGTGGGATGCCGAGTGGGTCGACCGTCGCATGCGCCTGCTGCCCCTCGGACTCGAGGCCCACGCCCGCCGTTTCCCCGGTCAGGAGCAGTTCCAGTGGAACGCCTCGCCCCAGCTCCGACCCGAGATGT
This sequence comes from Microbacterium sp. T32, assembly GCF_001619615.1. Lineage (GTDB taxonomy): Bacteria > Actinomycetota > Actinomycetes > Actinomycetales > Microbacteriaceae > Microbacterium. The sequence goes on along the minus strand of NZ_LQQP01000001.1, from coordinate 111,440 downwards.
CGGGCGACGCCGACGCCGAGCTGCGCATCGCCCACCTCGTGCACTCCCCCGGCTCGTACTGCAGCGCCGGCAGCGTGCCGTTCACCCCCGACGAGGACTGAACCCGACGAGGACCGAACCGGGAACAGGAAAACCCCGCCCCTTTCTCGGGGCGGGGTTTTCGCTGTCATCTCATTCCGTCGTCACATGCAGGAGCAGTGCCTCCCCGGGCGCGAGCAGCGGCGGGGGCAGCACGCCCTCGGCCAGCACCGATCCGGGGAGGACCGCACCGCCGGCCACGAGCCAGGCGGGATCGGCATCCTGGACCGTCCGCACCGGCGCGCCGACGTCGATCGCCCGCACCCGGTAGCGCCGGTCGGTGTCGAGGCCCGGCAGCACGATCGGGGACGGCAGCGCCTGATCGAACCGGTCCAGCGCGACGTACGCGAACAACGCCTCGCCGCGATCGGGGGCGACGACACCGTGCTGGAGCACGGCCGGGTCGGGGTCGTCGACCCGGACCGTCGCGCCGCCGTGGAGGAGCGCCCGATGGGCGCGGTACAGCGCGGTCCACGCGGCGAGTGCGTCGAGCTGTGCGTCGTCGGCCTTCGAGATGTCGGATTCGATCCCGGCGTGGAGGAACAGCGCCGTCGTCATCCGGAATGCCAGCGAGGCGGTGCGACCGGTGGTGTGCGCGCGCTCGTCGCCGACGTGCGAACCGAGGAACTCCGGCGGGATCAGGATGCCGGTCCACCGCTGGATCCGCTGGCGGGCGAGCGGGTCGTTGGTGTCGCTGGTCCAGAACCGGTCGACGCGGCGCAGGATACCGAGGTCGATCCGGGCACCCCCGGACGCGCACGACTCGATCTCGACACCCGGGTGCGCGGCGCGCAGGGCGTCGAGCAAACGGTACAGAGCGCGCACCTGATCCCCGGTGCGGGGGACGAGGAGGTCGCGGTTGTGGTCCCACTTCAGCGCCGCGATCGGATACTGCGCGAGCAGCGCGTCGAGCCGGTCGTGGATGTACTGCCACGCGTCGGGGTGCGTGAGGTCCAGCACGTGCTGGAACCGCCAGGTCACGGCATCCGCGGGGGTCAGCATCCACTCGGGGTGCGCCCGCGCGAGGTCGGAGTCGTCGCTGATCATCTCGGGCTCGACCCACAGACCGAACTCGAGGCCGTCGCCGTTGACGCGCGAGATCAGCGGGTCGAGGCCGTCCGGCCACACGCGTTCGTCCACAGTCCAGTCGCCGAGCGCGCGGCGGTCGTCGGTGCGCCCGTGGAACCACCCGTCGTCGAGCACGAGGCGTTCCGCACCCACGCGGGCGGCGGCATCGACGAGCGGCGTGAGACGCTCCAGCGACTGCTCGAAGTACACCGCCTCCCAGGTGTTGAGCGTCACCGGACGCGGGCCCCGGGGCGTCGCCCACGACCGCACCCACGGGTGCAGACGTGCCGAGAGCCCGTCGAGGCCGTCGTCGGACCACACGGCCACGACGGTCGGCGCCTCGTGCGTCTCGCCCGGGGCGAGCGCCAGAGCGTCGAGGCGTTCGCCGGCCCCGACGACGGAGAAACCCACGTCGCTGCGTTCGAACCACACGGAACGGTCGCCGCTCCACGCGACGTGGGTGGCCCACACCTCGCCGTGACGGAACCCGAACCCGGGCGTGCCGACGGTGAACAGGAACGGGTCGTCGTGGCCTCCGCGACCGTGGCGGGTGTCGCGGGCCCAGACGCCGTGGCCCGGGAGCAGACGCTGCGGTTCGCGCTCCCCGGCCCAGCGGCCGGAGAAGTCCAGCACCTCGCGTGCCCGCGCGGGCACGGGCAGGAGCGCGGCGAGCGCGCGCACCTCGATGTCGGCGACACCGTCGTTGCGCACGCGGCGATCGACGAGGAGGACGCCCTGCGGCGTCAGTGTGTAGCGCAGCTCGAGCCACGCGTCGCCGAGGGCGAGCGTCACGACGAGCGTGTCACCGTCGCGTCGGGTGCCGAGGTGGCGCAAAGCTGGGGAGAACGGGGAGATCTCGACGGGGGGACGGCCGGTCCAGCCCTCCGTGAGGAGAGGAACAACACCGACCCGGAAGGGACGATCGATCGAGCTCGGCGCGACGGCGGGGATCGCGGCATCGGCCAGGGCACGGAGGGCGGCGGCGTCGAGGTCACCGAGGGCGCGCCCCCAGTGCACCACGACGGGCGCCGCCGTGCCGCGGGCGTCGAGGATGAAGTCGACGCCCGCGGCGCGGAGGTGATGGATCATGCCTGGAGGTTACTTCGCGACCGGGATCGACTGCGCCTCGAGGGTCGCGATGGTCTTGTCCTGGGCGGATGCCAGCGCCTGGTCGAGCGTGCCCGACCCGGCGACGGCGGCCTTGAAGCCGTCCGACACGTCGGCGTAGACCTGCGTCATCGTGGGACCCCAGACGAAGTTCGGGTCGACCTCACTGGAGGCCTTGGCGAACACGTCGTAGATCTTCTGGTCACCGTAGAAGGGCACGCCCTCCTGCAGCGAGGGCAGCTTCAGGCCGTCCTTGGTCGCGGGGTAGATCGCCGCGGTCTTGTTCAGCGACGTCAGCGCCTCCTCGGAGGTGTTCAGCCACAGCGCGAACTTCGCCGCCTCGTAGAGGTGCTTCGTGGACTTGAAGACGGCGATCGAGGATCCGCCCCAGTTCCCGGCGACCGACTGCCCGGCCTGCCACTGCGGAGCCTCGGCCACCGCCCACTTGCCCGACGTGTCGGGAGCACCGCTGGAGATGGAGTTGGCACCCCAGACGGCGGAGTTCCACGTCCACACCTGGCCGGTGTTGTACGCGTTGTTCCACTCGTCGGTCCAGGCCGGGTACGACGACACGAGGTCGTCGGCGATCAGGCCCTGCCAGTAGTCGGCGACCTTCTTCGAGGCGTCGCTGGTGAGGTCGACCTTCCAGGCGTCGCCGTCGTTGGAGAACCACTGACCGCCGGCCTGCCACACGAAGCCCGCGAACTGGTTGATGTCACTCTGCGAGAAGTTGGTGATATAACCGCCGAGCGCGCGGATCTTCTTCGCCGCCTCGCGGTACTCGTCCCACGTCGTGGGGATCGCGATGCCGTTCTGCTCGAACAGGTCCTTGCGGTAGAACAGCGCCATGGGGCCGGCATCCTGAGGCACGCCGTAGACCTCGTTGTCGGTGCCGAGGGTGACCTGCTTCCAGGTCCAGTCGACGAACTGGTCCTTGGCCGCGACGACGTCTTCGCACGCGCCGAGGTTCGCGAGACCGTCCTGCACCCGGAAGTTCGGCAGCGCGTCGTACTCGATCTGGCCGAGGTCGGGGGCGTTCCCCGCCTGGAGCTGGTTGAAGAAGTTCTGGTACGTGCCGGCGTTGCCCGAGGGGCCGGTCTGCACCTGCACCTGGATGTCGGGGTTCTTGTCGTTCCAGATCTTCACGGCATCCTCGATACCCGGGATCCACGACGTGAACGTGAGCGTCACGTTCTCGCCGGCGGGGGCGCACGACGCCGCGTCGGTGCTGCCGGTGCTCGACGACGAGCATCCCGCCATGACCAGGGCGCCCGCGGCGAGCAGGGCGACGCTGACCGCTCTCTTCTTGTGCTGCATGATTCCTTCTCTCGGTTGACCCGCCGGTCGTGCCGGCGGGAGGGTGTGTTACTTGATGGCCCCCGTGCCGAGCCCGGTGCGCCAGTACCTCTGGAGCAGCAGGAACGTCACGATGAGCGGGACGATGGAGATGAGGGACCCGACCAGCACGTACGTGCGCAGCTCGGGGAACTGGTTGATGGTGGAGTTCCACGCATAGAGGCCGTAGGTGACGGGGAACAGATCTTCGCTGCGGAGCATGATCAGCGGCAGGAAGAAGTTGTTCCAGATCGAGACGAACTGGAACAGGAACACCGTCACCAGCGCCGGGAACATCAGACGGATCGACACCGTGAAGAACGTCCGCACCTCCCCCGCCCCGTCGAGGCGGCTGGCCTCGAGGAGTTCGTCGGGAACGGATGCCTCGGCGAACACGCGCGTGAGGTAGACGCCGAACGGGCTCACGATGCTCGGGAGCAGCACGGCCCAGTAGGTGTCGGTGAGCTGCACCTGGCTGAACAGCAGGAACAGCGGCAGCGCGAGGGCCGTGGCGGGCACGAGCACCCCGCCGAGGACGGTGTTGAAGATGGCCTCGCGTCCCGGGAACCGATACTTCGCCAGCGCGTAGCCGCACATCGCGGCGATGACCGTCGCGATGACGCCGCCGACACCCGCGTACAGGACGCTGTTGCCCAGCCACTTCAGGTACACGCCGTCGCGGTAGGCGAACAGCTGCGCGACGTTGTCGAAGAACCGGAAGTCGGCGAACCACAGGGCGTTGGTGCTGAACAGCTGTCCGCGGTCCTTCGTGGATGCCACGACGAGCCACCACAGCGGGATCAGGAAGTACAGCGTGAAGATGCCCATCACGACCATCGCGGTCGTGCGCGACAGGATGCTCTCGCGGGGGCCTGAGCTTGTTTTCATGCCTGTGCTCCACGACGGCTGAGACGGAGGAAGGTGAACGACAGCACGAACGTCGCCAGCGCGAGGACGACCGAGAAGGCCGCCGCGAGCGAGACGTTCGGGATCGAGCTGGTCGCGTAGATCGTCATGTTGGGGGTGAAGGTGCTCGTCACCGCCGAGCTGAACGACCGGAAGGTCTGCGGTTCGGCGAGGAGCTGCAGGGTGCCGATGATCGACAGGACACCGGTGAGCACGAGAGCCGGCCGCACCAGCGGGATCTTGATCGACCAGGCGATGCGGACGTGGCCGGCACCGTCGATGCGCGCCGCCTCGTAGATCTCCTGCGGGATCGCCAGGAGCGTCGAGTAGATGATCAGCATGTTGTAGCTGACGAACACCCACGTCACGACGTTGGCGATCGACCACAGCACGAGATCCGCGGACAGCAGGTCGACGTTCGAGGTGACGGCGGGGAACGGCGAGAGATTCGGCGAGTACAGGAAGCCCCACATGATCGCCGCGATCACGCCCGGGACGGCGTACGGCACGAAGAACGCCAGGCGGAAGAACCGCTTGCCGCGCAGCAGCGGCGAGTCCAGCAGCAGGGCGAACAGCAACGCGAGGCCCAGCATCACCGGCACCTGCACCACGCCGAAGAGCAGCACCCGGCCGACCGACGTCCAGAACGCGGTGTTCTGGAACACGAGGGCGTACTGCGCGAGGCCGCCGAAGACTTCGCGCGCCTGGCCGAACGTGCCCTCGCGCTCGACGACGAGCAGCGACTTCCAGATCGCGTAGCCGATCGGCACCAGGTAGAAGAGCACGAAGAGCACGACGAAGGGGGCGATGAAGGCCGCTATGGCCCTCTTGTGGGGGATGCGTCGACGCCCCCGGGACGTTCGCGCCACTGCGGCAGGAGCGGTCATGAGTGGATCTCCTCTCGGACGACGCGCACGGCGCCGGAGGGCACGCGCAGTCGGTCTTCGACCGCGGTTCCCGTGATGAGCTCGGTGCCGCGCACGTCGGCCACGAGGTCGGTGTCGCCGTGGTTGACGACGAAGACGTAGGACGCGTTGTCCCCGCGGCGCCGCACGATCTCGAACGCCCCGGCGGCGTCGACGTCGAGGGGCGGACGCACGCCCGCCTCCCGCGCGATCGCGCCGATCCGGTCGGCGAGAGCCGCGGGCTCGAGCTGGGTGGCGAAGTACCACGCCCTCCCCCGCCCGTGCGCGTTGCGGGTGATCGCCGGCGACCCGGCCGCGGGACCGTCGGCGAACGTCGCCACCGTCTCCGCCGTCGTCGCGCGCAGGCGCTCGCTCCACAGGTGGGAGCGCGTGCCGTCGTCGAGCGCGATCGCCACGCCGAGCGCGACGGGCGCGAACTCCTCGACATGGATGCCGAGAGCCTCGCGCAGCGGACCGGTGTAGCCCCCCGCCCAGACGCGGTCGTTCTCGTCGACGATGCCCGAGTAGTAGGTCACGACCGCGGTGCCGCCCGCGGCGACCCAGTCGGTCAGGACGGCGGCTTCGTCGGCGCGCAGGAGGTGAAGCCCGGGAACCACGACCACGCGGTACGCGGACAGGTCGCCGCCCGGTCGCACGATGTCCACCGTCAGCCCCTCGGCGTGCAGCGCGGCGTAGGCCGCGTGGACCTGCGTGAGGTAGCCGACCGCCTGGGTGGGGCGGCACTCGGTGTCGGTCGCCCACCACGCCTCCCAGGAGAAGACGACGGCGGCGTCGGCGAGGACGCGCGAGCCCGCGACCTCGCCGAGCCGGTCCAGGATGCCGCCGAGTTCGACGACCTCTCGCCACACCGCGGAGTCGGTGCCGGCGTGCGGCAGCATCGCGGAGTGGAACTTCTCGGCGCCCTGCAGAGAGGCACGCCACTGGAAGAAGCACACGCCGTCGGCGCCGCGCGCGACGTGGGTGAGCGAGTTGCGCAGCAGCTGACCGGGCTCCTTGGCGAGGTTCAGCGGCTGCCAGTTGACGGCACCGGTGGAGTGCTCCATGAGGATCCACGGCGCGCCCTTCGCCAGCCCCCGGGTGAGGTCCGCGGCGAACGCGAGCTCGCTCAGCGGGTCACCCAGGCGGTGGTCGAGGTAGTGGTCGTTGGCGACGACGTCCATCTCGTCGGCCCACGTCCAGTAGTCCATGTTCTCGATGTGCGCGGTGACCATGAAGTTCGTCGTCACCGGGCGGTCGCTGAGGCGCCGGAGCACGTCGGCCTCCGCCCGATACTGCGCGAAGACGGCGTCCGAGCTGAAGCGGTGGAAGTCCAGCAGCTGCCCCGGGTTCCGGGCCGACAGGGCCGCCCGCGGCGGGAGGATCTCCTCCCAGTCGTAATACGACTGGCTCCAGAACGCGGTGCCCCAGGCCCGGTTGAGCTCGGCGACGGACCCGTACCGCTCACGCAGCCAGACCCGGAACGCCGCGGCGCTCTCGTCGCAATAGCAGAGGGCGTTGTGGCATCCGAGTTCGTTCGAGACGTGCCAGAGCGCCACGGCGGGGTGCGACCCGTACCGCGCGGCGACCGCTTCGACGAGACGGAGGGATGCCGTGCGGAAGATCGGCGAGCTGGGGCACCAGGCCTGGCGTCCGCCGGGGTAGCGGCGCGTGCCGTCCTCCGCCATCGGCAGAACCTCGGGATACGCACGGCTGAGCCACGCGGGCGCGGAGGCGGTCCCGGTCCCGAGGTTGACCCGGATGCCGGCGGCGTGCAGCCGCTCGAGGATGTCGTCCAGGGCCGCGAAGTCGAACGCGTCCGGGCCCGGCTGCAGGTGCGACCACCCGAAGATGTTGATCGCGACCAGATCGACCCCGGCCTCGCGCATCAGGCGGATGTCCTCGTCCCACACCTCGGGCGCCCACTGCTCGGGGTTGTAGTCGCACCCGAAGGCGATGCCCTCGTGCGTGAAGGGGGTCCGGCCGGTCATCCTGCTCCTCGTTCTGTGAACGTGCACAGTCTCGAGCGGGATGCCTCACCGTCGAGGTTCTGTGAACGTACACAGAGTGGCATCCGGCGTTTTCCGCGTCAAGTCTTCGTTATCAATCTGTGCTCGTTCACACACGGGGTCTCCCCGCCCTAGGATCGGGATCGTGGATACGGAGCGTCGGCGTCGCGCCACCGTGAAGGACGTCGCTCTCGAGGCGGGGGTTTCGCGGGGGACGGTGAGCCGCGTGCTGAACGGGCAGCCGTATGTCTCGGAGGACGCGCGCGCGGCGATCGAGGCCGCGATCGCGAAGGTCGGGTTCGTCCCCAATCGCGCGGCGCGCAGCCTCGTGATGCAGAGCTCCCAGGCGATCGGCCTCATCGTGCACGAGCCGCACTCGCTGTTCGTGGAGGACCCCAACATCGCCTCGATCCTGCTGGGCGCCAACAGCGCTCTCTCCGAGGCGGATTACCAACTGTCGTGCCTGATCGCCGACACACCCCGCGACGTGGATCGGCTCGCGCGCTACCTCAGCGGCGGGCTCATCGACGGCGTGATCATCGTCTCGGCGCGCGTCGGCGACCCCATCACCCGCGCGGTCGTCGAACTGGGGCTGCCCGCCGCATTCGTCGGCAACCCGCGCGACATCGGCGACGCCGCGCACGTGGCCATCGACAACCGCGGCTCGGCGCGCGAGATCACGAAACGCCTCGTCGGCACGGGCCGCCGCCGCGTCGGCATGGTCGCTGCGGCTCTCGACCGCGACTCCGGCGCCGATCGCCTCGCCGGGTTCGTCGACGCCCTCGGCGGCGACTTCGACCCGCAGCTCGTCGAGCGGGTGCCGTTCTACTCGTTCTCCGACGGCAAGGCGGGCATGAAGCGCCTTCTCGAGCGCGTCCCCGACATCGACGGTGTCTTCGCCTCGAGCGACGCCGTCGCCGCCGGAGCCATCGAGGCGCTGCGCGAAGCGGGTCGTCGCGTGCCCGACGACGTGGGCATCGTCGGCTTCGACGACAGCTCGTGGGCCCTGCGCTGCGATCCCCCGCTGTCGACCGTGCACCAACCCGCCGACGAGCTGGGCAGCGCCGCGGCCCGCGCCGTCCTCGCGCAGCTCGACGGTCAGACCTTCACCGCCCCGATCCTGCTGGAGAGCCCGATCGTCTGGCGCGAGTCGGCCTGAAACTCGGCGCCCATCAACGACAAAAGCCCCGGTCTCCCGGGGCTTTTCTCTTGTGTGTCGGTGGCGAGTGAGGGATTCGAACCCCCGAATGCAATGCAGTCTGATTTACAGTCAGATCCCTTTGGCCGCTTGGGTAACTCGCCAGGTGCGCACCCGCCCGGCTTTCGCAGTCGACCGGAGGCGCGATCACCTACCTTACCCTCCCCGAGGGGGTGCTTCCAACACGGGCTGAAGGTCAACTCCACATCAAGCGTGGCGGCGGTCCGCTTCGCTATGATCTGGCTGTGCAGGGGGCCAGCGACTATGTGTGGACACCCTCGGACGTCTTCGGCGGCCTTCAGTTGGCTGTGGCGGTGCTCGGGTTCGGCGTTGCGATCTGGCAACTCGTGAGGACCGCCAACGCCACTGCGAAGTCCGCTCGCGCGCTTGGGCAGCGTCTAATCGCGAACGATCTTCTTGTGCTTCTGCCAGACCTAGAACACCTCGAAGATGCTCTCGACGCCGCGGTCAAGACCACCAAGCCTGACAAGGTCGGGACAGCACTCGCAGAGTACGCCCGCAAAGCGCAACGAATCCACGGACACCTCAAAGCGACTCCCGCGTTCAGTGGAGCCGATCTCGTGGACTTGATTGAGGCCAGCGTGAAGGAGGCGAGGACGGCGAAGGAGGCCCTTTACGAGGGCGGAACTATCGACGTCGTCGCCGTTGCGCGGACGGCTAGGCAGAGCATCGGTAAGGTCATTTTGGAGGCAGCCAGCTTCTCTGCCTCGCTTCAGAAGGGGTCCGAAAGTGGCACTCAACGCAAGCAATCTTGGTTCCGTCCTCGGAAAGCTCTTCGCCAAGACGGCTAATGGGGACTTGACGTGGAGCGCGTCCAACGAACCGACCGAGTACAAGACGGGTACCACGAAATTCTGGTACTACATCAAGACTCGCGACGAGGACGGCGTCGCCCCCTACAGGTTCCAGGTCTTCAGGAGGGACGCAAACCCAGTCAAGCTAGCCGAGGAATTCTCGGTAGATCAAGACGAGGCACTCGCTCAGAAGTTCGCAGCGCTTCATGAGCAGGCCTTTAGATCTGCTAACGGCCTTCGTCGTGAGCTGAGCGAGGAGATCTTGTCCGACCTCGATGACATCGAGCCGTTCTAATGCTTCCGATGTCTGACAGCGGGATACCCGCAGACCTCTCGTCGTCGTACCGGCGCTTCTCACGCAAGTCACGGCGCTTTCCCTCTCGACGTCGTTCACCGAAGATGCCGATTGCCTTACCCTCGCCCATGTCGGTGAACGGATCGATCAGGCCGCCGCGGTCTAGGTGCCGGGTGAAGCCGCCGGTTACGAAGGCCCCGATCCAGTCGAACTCGTCGAGATAGGTCCGCGCGAGGCGTTCGCCTTCAACCACAATCAGAACGTCGAACTCACCGGTCTCGAGGCAGGATTTGCGCTCCCAGTGCGGCTTCTAGCGTTGTCTCGTCTATCGCCTTTCCGCTGTGGGCGATTCGGTCATCGCTGGATGTATTCTGCGAATCCGAGCGTAGACCTGCTCTCTCTTGCTCATGGTCGTTCCACGCCCCGGATTCCCCGGACGTCAACTGTAATCAGTGTGAACGTATGAGCGCCTGGGCGGGCTTCACTCGGGGATCCGCAGCAGAGCGCCCTCGCTCCGGCAGGTGGCGGCGGCCACCTCCATCGCGCGGTCGAGCACGTAGCCCCAGCCCGCCTCGTCCTCGGGCAGCCCACCGCGCACGAGCGCCGCCGTCGTCGAGAGCACGGCGTCGCCGCCGCCCATGGTGTCGACGATGGGCTCGGGACGCTCGACGATGGGGCGCGACACGGTCAGGCCGTGCGCGTCGATCGCGGCTCCCCCGGCACCGTAGGTGGCGAGCACCGCCTCGACGCCGAGCGCCGCGAGCTTCTCGCGGAGTCCTTCGAGCGGGCCGCCGTAGAGGAGCTGAGCGTCGTCCTCGCCGACCTTCACCAGCTGCGCCTGCGCCGCGGCCTTCTCGAAACCGCGCACGAACTCCTCACGGTCGTGCAACATGCCCGCGCGGGGGTTCGGGTCGATCGCGAGCGACGTCGAGCCCACGGCATCCAGGAGCGCGTCGGTCTGCTCCGCGTCGTCGAACGGGAAGCAGCTCACCACGACGAGCGGCGCCTCGGCGAGGGCGGCGCGCTCGGCCTCGCCGTAGCGGACGCGGCGGTTCTGGGCGGCCTCGTTGAAGACGTACTCCGGCTCGCCACCCGCCGATCGCGTGCTCACGGCACGCGACGACCCGTGCTCCGAGGGGCTCTGGAGCAGGTGGACGTCGTACTCGGAGAGGTAGCTGCGGATTTGCTCCCCCGCGGCGTCATCGCCGACCATGGCGATGAGCGACGTGGGAACGCCCAGGCGCGACAACCCTACGGCGACGTTCAGCGCCGCACCCCCGACGAACTCGCGGACACCCTCGTCGTCGCGCAGTTCGTCGATCAGGGCGTCGCCGATGACGACGACGCGGCCGGTCACCGCTCGACCCCGGCCGTCTCGAGCACACGCTCCACGAACGCCTCGGTACGACGCTTGGTGCCGTCGATCTTCATGTCCACACTCCCGCGGATCTCACTCGGCGCCAGCGGCATCGCCAGGCGCACGTTCTCGTGGCACGACAGGTCGGCGCACATGTACGTCCCGACCGTATCGCCGTGTTCGCCCGCAGCCCCGGCCTTGCGCGCCGTGAAAAGCGACACCTGGTCGCCGGGCTGCATCGTGTGGCACAGGTTGCACATCGCCGCGCGCGCCCGGGACTGCCCGTCGGCGACCCGCAGCACGATGCCGGTGGGCTCGCCGTCGCGCTCGGTCACGAGGTAGCCGCGCCCGCGGGTGCGGGGGTCGCGCCACGCGAAGAAGTCGAGGTGGTCCCAGTCGGTGAGCAGGAAGTCGTGCGGCAGCGCCACGACCCGCAACTCCTCGGGCGCGGCGTTGACGAACGCCTCGCGCACCTCGTTCTCGGTGAGTGCTCGCATGGCATCCGAGTCTACGAGCGACCGCCACCCGCTGGGCCGGTCGCTCCCGGCTCGATAGAATCCCGGGATGGCCGACAGCTCATTCGACATCGTCTCCAAGATCGACCGCCAGGAAGCCGACAACGCGCTCAACCAGGCGCGGAAAGAGGTCGAGCAGCGCTACGACTTCAAGGGCGCCGACGCCTCCATCGAATGGAGCGGCGAAGCGATCCTCATCAAAGCCAACTCCGAGGAGCGCGCGAAGGCCGTCCTCGACGTCTTCCAGACCAAGCTCATCAAGCGCGGCATCTCGCTGAAGAGCCTCGAATCCGGCGAGCCCACGGCGAGCGGCAAGGAGTACCGCATCACCTCGACGCTCAAGGAAGGCATCTCCCAGGAGAACGCCAAGAAGATCGGCAAGATCATCCGCGACGAGGGCCCCAAGAGCGTCAAGTCGCAGATCCAGGGCGACGAGCTGCGCGTGCAGTCCAAGTCGCGCGACGACCTCCAGGAGGTGCAGCGCCTCCTCAAGGCCGCCGACCTCGACGTCGACCTGCAGTTCACGAACTACCGGTAAGAGCAGGATCCAGGGCACCCCATGGCCGTCCGTGTCGATCTGAACATCTCCCTCGACGGCGTCGCCGCACCCGCCGACATCTCGCCCGAGAACCCGATGGGGGCGGACTGGGGGCTGCTCGTCGCGGATTACACGGCGACGCGCACGTTCCGCGAGCGCGTGTTCGGCGACACCTCCGGCGAGGGCACCACCGGGGTCGACGACCGGTACGCCGCGGCGTACTTCGAGGGCGTCGGCGCCGAAGTGATGGGAGCCGGGATGTTCGGCATCCATTCGTTCCCCGACGACCCGAACTGGCGCGGATGGTGGGGCGAGGAGCCGCCGTTCCGCGTGCCGGTTCTGGTGCTGACGCACCGCGAACGCCCGCCGATCGACTTCGCCAACGGCACCCGGTTCGAGTTCGTCCAGACCGGGATCGAGGATGCCGTGCGCCGGGCGACCGAGCTCGCCGGCGACGCCGACGTTCGTGTGGGCGGGGGCGTCTCCACGGTGCGTTCGGCCCTGGCCGCGGGCCTCGTCGACCGGCTGCACGTCGCGATCCGGCCCGTCGTCCTGGGAAACGGCACGCGCCTGTGGGACGACCTCCGCCACCTGCACGCCGACTACACGGTCACGTCCGAGGTCGCCGAGAGCGGCGTCGTGCACGTCACCTTCGCGCGGTGAGGACGCCCGAGGGTTTCCCCACGTGCCCGACGTGCGGCGACCCGCTCCGGTTCGAGGTGCTCGACGACGAGCGCTTCCTCGTCGCGTGGTCGTGCGTCAACTGCGGACTCATCCGCACGACGGAGCCGAGCTGACAGGGCGGATCGTTCTCCCTCAGCCGCGCAGGCTGTCGTCGCGCCATTCGACGACGACGATCTCGCCGCGGGCCGCACGCTCCTCGCGCTCCCGCAGCTCGACGCGGCGGATCTTGCCCGAGATCGTCTTGGGCAGCTCCGCGAACTCGATGCGCCGCAGTCGCTGGAAGGGCGCGAGGTTCTCGCGCGCGAAGCGCAGGATCTCGATCGCGACCTCCTCACCCGGCTCATGACCGGATGCCAGGACGACGTACGCCTTCGGCACCGACAGCCGCAGCGCATCCGGCGCGGGCACGACGGCCGCCTCGACGACCGCGGGGTGCTCGATCAGCACGCTCTCGAGTTCGAACGGGCTGATCTTGTAGTCCGAGGACTTGAAGACGTCGTCGGTGCGACCGATGTAGGTGATGCTGCCGGTGTCGTCGCGCCGCGCGACGTCGCCGGTGTGGAAGAGCCCTCCGGCGAAGGCATCCACGTTCCTCTCCGGGTCTCCGACGTACCCGGTCATGAGGTTGAGGGGTCGCTCGGTGAGGTCGAGGCAGATCTCGCCCTCGTCGGCGAGCTCGCCGGTGAGCGGGTCGACGATCACCACCGGGCAGCCCGGCAGCGGGCGCCCCATCGACCCGGGCACGAGCGCCGCACCCGGGGTGTTCGCCACGATCGCGGTCATCTCGGTCTGCCCGTACCCGTCGCGGATGTCGAGCCCCCACGCGCGCTGCACGTGAGCGATGACCTCGGGGTTGAGCGGCTCGCCTGCCGACACGACCTCGCGCAGTGCCCCGCGCCGCCCGGTGAGGTCGGCCTGGATGAGCATGCGCCACACCGTCGGCGGCGCGCAGAACGTGGTGACGCCGTCGCGCTCGAGCACGTCGAGGAGCCGGTCGGCCGAGAAGCGCGAGTAGTTGAGCGCGAGAACCGTCGCCTCGGCGATCCACGGCGCGAAGAAGCAGCTCCAGGCGTGCTTGGCCCAGCCGGGCGAGCTGATCGCGAGGTGCACGTCGCCCGGCTCGAGCCCGAGCCAGTACATGGTCGACAGGTGCCCGACGGGGTAGGACGCGTGCGTGTGCTCGACGAGCTTCGGCTTCGACGTCGTGCCGGAGGTGAAGTACAGCAGCAGCCGGTCGTCCGCGACGGTGCCCGGGTGCGCGACCGCCGGCGCCTCCGCAAGGAACGCGTCGTCGTACGAGGCCCAGCCCGGCACGGGCTCCCCCACGACGATGCGGCCGAGATCCTCCGGCGCGGCCTCGAACTTGTCGGCATCCGCGGAATCGACGATGACGTGCCGGATCTCGGCGCGCTCGATGCGGTCGGCGAGATCGTGGGCGCCGAGCGCCGTCGTCGTGGGCGCGATGACGCCGCCGAGCTTCATGATCGCGAGCATCGCCTCCCACAGCTCGACCTGGTTGCCGAGCATGAGCAGGACCGCGTGCCCCTTCCGGACGCCCCGGGATGCCAGCCACGCGGCGACCTGATCCGAGCGCCGCGCAAGTTCGTCGAACGTGCGCTCGTGGTGCGTGCCGTCGTCGTCGATGACGATCAGCGCCGGACGATCGTTCCCCCGCGCCATCGGATCGAACCAGTCGATCGCCCAGTTGAAGGGCCCCTCGATCCGCGGCCACGCGAATTCCGCGGCGCGGTCGGGATCGGTGCGGGCGGCGAGGAGGAGGTCGCGGGCAGCACGGTACTGCTCCGTGGGGGTCGTCGAGGTCATGGGACTCCTTGTATCGCCTCCTACGCTAGCCACCCCGACCAGCGCTCGAGCGCAGCGAACGCGGCATCCCGAGCGTCCGCCCGCGACAGGAACACGTCGTGCAGCGCCCCGTCGACGCGGACGATCGTGACCTCCCGCGCGATGCGGGTCGCCGCGCGGGCGATGTCGTCGACGACGAGCACCGAGTCGGACTCGCGCATCGCGTCGCTCCACGACAGCGCCGGTGCCGAGCGCGCGGACAGCAGCACGAGCGCCGGGCATCCGATGTCGACCCCGGATGCCACCCGCGCGTGGCCCGCGACGACCGCGGCGAGCCAGCCGGGATGGGTCGGGAAGCCGCGCTCGGGCCGCCACCCGTCGGGGCTGTCGGGAAGCGTGCCGACCTCGCGCTGCGCGCGGGTGTAGAAGCCGAGGTCGACGACGGGGTGCGTGCCGAGCGGGTCGATGCGGGCGCGGGCGTTCAGGATCGGGGCAAGAGCCTGCCGCCCGAGCGGGCCGAGCTGCAGCTCTAGCCACGGACTGTTGAGCACCACCGCGTGCGCGCGCCCGGGGTGCCGAGCCGCCCACAGCGTCAGCGTCAGACCCCCGGTGCTGTGCCCGAGGAGCACGAGGCGTCGACCGTGCGCCTCGGTGCCCATGGCATCCAGGGCCGCCTCGATGTCGGCGTCGTACACGTCGAGCGCGGCGACGTACCCGCGGGTCTGGCCCGGGCGGATGCTGCGACCGTACTTGCGGAGGTCCAGCGCGTGAAAGCGCGCGCCCCGATCGGTGAAGAACCGCGCCAGCGCCGTCTGGAAGAAGTAGTCCGACCACCCGTGCACGTACAGCACGTCGACGTCCCGCCAAGCTCCAAACAGCCGTGCGCCCGGGTGCGGCATCGACCGCACCAGGGTGGCGACGACCTCGCCCTCGTCATCGGCGCCGAGCGGCAGCGTCCGCTGCTCGAACCCCGCCCCGAGGATGTCCGGATGCCACTCCCCCACGTCGCCCATGGGCACAGCCTACGGGCGAGGGTTCGCCCGTCACTCGCCGCGGGAGACCCGGATCATCTCGTCGCGCGGGACGACCTTGATGCGCGCGCGCTCGTGCGGGGCGCCGAGAGCGATCTCGTGCTCGTCGAGCCGGTGCCAGCCCTCGAGGTCGGTCCAGCGCACGCCGCGCTCGGCCAGGAGGGCGGGGATCGCCTCCTCCTCGGGGTGCGCGGGACGCCACCACTCGGCCTGGTCGTTGATGAGGTGGCGCACCGTCTCCATGGCATCCGACTTGGTGTGTCCGATGAGGCCGACGGGTCCGCGCTTGATCCACCCGGTGGCGTAGAGGCCCGGGATCCGCTCGTTCGAGTCGGATGCCAGCACCTGACCCTCGTGGTTCGGGATCACGCCGTGACGCTCGTCGAACGGCACGTCGGTCAGCGGCGAGCCGAAATACCCGACGGCGCGGTAGATCGCCTGGATCGGGACCTCGCGGATCTCGCCGGTGCCCGAGACGCCGCCCTCGGCGTCGGGCTTCGTGCGCTCGTACTTCAGCGCGGCGACGCGGCCCTCGGCATCCGTCACGACTTCGAGGGGCTTCGCCCAGAAGTGCAGGTGCAGGCGGCGCGAGGCTTCGCCCCCGGCGTTGTTGGCGCCGGGACGCGTGCGCCACTCCTGCAGGACCCGGTCGATGACCTTGACCTGCTTGTTGGTCTGGATGGCGGTGAGGGAGGCCTCGTCGTAGTCGAAGTCCTCGTCGTAGACGACCATGTCGACGTCGCGAAGCTCGCCGAGTTCGCGCAGCTCGAGCGGTGTGAACTTCACCTGCGCGGGACCGCGGCGGCCGAACACGTGCACGTCGGTGACGGGCGAGGCCTTGAGCCCTTGGTACACGTTGTCGGGCACCTCGGTGGGGAGCAGATCATCGGCGTGCTTGGCGAGCATGCGCGTGATGTCGAGCGCGACGTTGCCGTTGCCGATCACGGCGACGGACTCGGCCTCGAGCGGCCACTCGCGCGGCACGTCGGGGTGGCCGTCGAACCAGCTGACGAAGTCGGCCGCGCCGTACGAGCCGCGCGCGTCGATGCCCGGGATGTCGAGGTCGGCGTCACGGATCGCACCGGTGGCGAAGATGACGGCGTTGTAGTGCTGCTTCAGGTCGTCGAGCGTGATGTCGGTGCCGAAGTTCACGTTGCCGAAGATCCGGATGTCTCCGCGGTCGAGCACCTCGCGAAGCGCCGTGATGACGCCCTTGATGCGCGGGTGGTCGGGGGCGACGCCGTAGCGGACGAGGCCATAGGGGGCGGGGAGCTGCTCGAACAGGTCGATCGACACGTCGAACTGGCGCTCGGCCTTCAGCAGGATGTCGGCGGCGTAGATGCCGGCGGGGCCGGCTCCGACGATGGCAAGGCGCAGCTTCGTCATGGGGGTCCTCTCGATCGCGATCGGGGGGGGTGGGGAAAGGTCAGGCGGAGCGGTCGGCAACCGCGCGGGCGAACCGCGTCAGGGCCTCGCGGACGGCCCCGTCCGGCAGCGGCTCGAGCGCATCGATCGCATCCTGCGACCACCGGTGGGCGAGGTCGAGCGTTTCGCGCGTCGTCTCGTGCTCGCGGAGCTCGGTGAGGGCGTCGTCGAGGATCGCCGGGTCGGCGCCCGCGGCGATCCGGTCCTGCCCCTCGTCGATGCGCGCCCGGAGGTCGGCCGAGGCCTGGTCGGAGCGGTGGCCGAGCAGCAGGTAGGGCATGGTCGGCACGCCCGCGCGCAGGTCGGTGCCGGGTACCTTGCCGGTCTCGGACGGGTCGGGCGAGAGGTCGATGACGTCGTCGAGCAGCTGGAAGGCGACGCCCGCCTTCTCGCCGAAGACGACCATGGGAGCCTCGAACTCCTCGGGAGCACCCGAGTAGATGACGCCCGACTGTGCGGCGGCGGCGATGAGCGAACCGGTCTTGTCGGCGAGGACGCGCAGGTAGAACTCGACCGGCTCGTCGCCCTCCTGCGGGCCGACGGTCTCGTGCATCTGACCGAGGACGAGCCGCTCGAACGTGTCGGCCTGCAGCTGAATCGCGCGCTCACCACGGCGGGCCATGAGCTGGCTCGCGCGGGAGAAGAGCAGATCGCCCGTGAGGATGGCGATGTTGTTGCCCCACACCGTCTGCGCGCTGGGCACGCCGCGACGCTTGTCGGCACCGTCCATGACGTCGTCGTGATACAGCGAGCCGAGGTGCGTCAGCTCGAGGGCCGTGGCCACCTCGACGACCTCGGGCGTGGTGCCCTCGCCGAGCTGCGCGGTGAGGATCGCGAGCATCGGGCGCACGCGCTTGCCGCCCGCCTCGTACAGGTAGCGGGCGGTCACGTCGGCGAGCCGGTCGGCGCTGCGCACCTCGCGCTCCAGCGTGCTCTCGACACGATCGAGGCCGGCCTCGACGGTGGAGAGCAGGGTGCGCGCGCGAAGCCCTGCGAAGATGCGGTCACTCAGGCCCAGCTTGCCCGACAGGCGGGTGCCGGCCGCGGGCGGTCTCGGGGTCACGGGTTTCAGCCTATCCTGGCGCGGTCCGGGGTCGCCGTCGGTATCTCGACGGTTGACAGGACGCGCCCTCTCGGGATTACGCGCCCGGATTGATTCCGCGGTGGAGGGCCACGATGCCGAACGTGAGGTTGCGGTACGCCACGTCCGCCCAGCCCGCGTCGCGCATCCACGCGGCGAGCGTCGGCTGGTTCGGCCAGTCGCGGATCGATTCGTTCAGGTAGTCGTACGCCTCGGCGTTCGAGCTCACGGCCTTCGCCACGGTCGGCAGCACGCGGTCGTTGTAGAACCGGTAGAGACCGTTGAAGGCCCGGGACGGCGGATGCGAGAACTCGCACACCACGATGCGACCCCCGGGCTTCGTGACCCGACGCAGTTCCCGCAGCGCACGACGAGGGTCGTTGACGTTGCGCAGCCCGAAGGACATCGTCACCGCGTCGAACTCACCGTCCTGGAACGGGAGGTCGGTGGCATCCGCCTGCACGAACTCGAGGTTCGGGACGTTCCCGTGTCGACGGCGCCCCTCGGCGATCATTCCGGGCGAGAAGTCCGCCGCCACGACATGAGCACCGCTCGGCACGAAGGCCATCGACGAGGTGCCGGTGCCCGCTGCCAGGTCGAGGATGCGCTCGCCCCGCTTCGGCGCGACGGCCTTGAGGGTCGCGACGCGCCAGAACCGGTCGTTGCCGAGACTCAGCACCGAATTCGTGCGGTCGTAGGCCGCGGCCACCTGGTCGAACATGCCGCTGACACGCTGGGGGTCCTTGCCGAGGTCGGCGCGGTTGGGGTCGCTGCTCACCCGTCGAGTCTAGGCGCGGGCAGCGTCGTCGTCCCCGGCTTGCGCGAGGTCGGACAGACGCTGCAGCCACGGGCCGGTGACGTCGTCCGAGAACGGCGCCTCCCGATCGCGTACACGCCGCTCGAGGTCGACGGCGACCGTCTCGAGGTGAGTCTGGATGTCGGCGGGGTAGCCGTATTGGACGCGGTGCTCGTCCCACTCGTCGCGGTCGTCGATCCACGTGCCGCGTTCGTCGGTGCGGCGCACGACGTCGAGGTCCATGTCGATGCCGACCGGGTTCCCGTCGTCGTCCCAGCCGGCGTCCCACGCGAGGTCGATGTACACGGCCACCGGGTGCGGGGCCGCGTTGTGCGTGAACGCCCAATCGCCGCTCGCCGGAACCAGCGTCACGTTGGGCTCGCGGCACACGAACTCCCGGCCCGGGCGGACGCTCCGCCACCCGATCTGCTGGCCGAACCAGTCGCCCCAGCCATCGGATCCGAGGTAGACGCAGTCCTGCTCCCAGTGCGGCGAGCCGTCCCACTTGCGCCAGCGGAACACGAGTCGGGTGCCGGGTGCGGGACGGGAGGTCATGCCGCGAGTCTAAGTCGCGGCACACGCCCAACAGGTGACGGTGCCGGCGTCCTGGCGCTTCCCCGCCGCGAGTCTCAGCGGCGGTCTACTGTGGAAAGGTGCAGCAACCGGCGGACGACACCGTGCCCCGTCTGCGCGTCGTCACGCGGGAACTGCCGCCGATGGACGACGTGCTCGACTACACCACGGGCTACGACCCCCTCTTCTGGAGCCGTCGCGGAGAGTCCCTCGCGGGCTTCGGCGACCTGCTGACCATCCGCTACACCGGCGCTCAGCCCGGTGACACGACGATCGCCGACCGCTGGCGGCAGATCGCCGCCGCCGCCGAGGTCGATGACCCGCTGGGCCTCCCCGGCACGGGTCTCGTCGCGTTCGGTTCCTTCGTCTTCGACCCCCGTTCGGCGCGCGAGAGCGTCCTGCGGGTGCCCGGCACAATCGTGGGACGCCACGGCGGCCGCGCGTGGGTCACACGACTGGCCTTCGCCGACACCCCCGACGAGCCGGAACCCGACCTGCCGCCGCGCTCCCCCTTCGGGCCGCACTGGTCGGCCACGCTCGGCCCCGGCCGTCAGACCGCCGAGGGCTACCAGGAGGCCGTCCACCACGCCGTCGAAGCGATCCGCCTGGGCGAGGTGCGCAAGGTCGTGCTCGCACGCGACATCGTCGGCACGATCCCCGCCGGCTCCGACCGGCGCCGGCTCGTGCGGTCGCTCCTCGAGGGCTACCCGGACTGTTCGGTCTTCGCCGTCGACGGCCTCATCGGCGCGAGCCCCGAAACCCTGGTCACGGTCTCGCGCGGCACGGTGACCGCCCGCGTGCTCGCCGGCACCACGGCCCGCGGCGGCGACGCCGACAGCGACGTCGCGGCCGCCCTCGCCCTCACCGAGAGCGCGAAGGATCAGGAGGAGCACCGGTTCGCCGTCCAGAGCGTCCTCGCCGCCCTCCGCCCGCACACCTCGGCCCTCGCCGCCGCCGAACAGCCCTTCACGCTCAAGCTCCCCAACGTCTGGCACCTGGCCACCGACGTCGAAGGAGAGCTGTCGGAGGCGGCATCCTCCCTCGATCTGATCACCGTGCTGCACCCGACCGCCGCGGTCGCGGGCACGCCGACGGCCGTCGCGATGGATGTCATCCGCCGCCTCGAGCCGTTCGACCGCGGCCGCTATGCCGGAGCCGTCGGCTGGATCGGCGCGTCGGGCGACGGCGAGTGGGCGATCGCGCTGCGGTGCGCGCAGATCGATCCCGCCGCCCCCTCCTCACCGACCGCGCCCATCACCGCCTACGCGGGTGCGGGGATCGTCGCCGACAGTGTGCCCGAGTCCGAATTGCTCGAGACGCGCGTGAAATTCCGTCCGATCGTCGAGGCGCTGGCCTAGGACTCCGCGAGCCGCTGACGCTCGGTCGCGACGTCGTAGTCGGCCGCGGGCCACTGCGGATCGATGTCGGTCAGGGCGTCGATGAGCAACTGCTGCACGGCGAGCCGCGCGTACCACTTGCGGTCGGCCGGGACGACATGCCACGGCGCGAGCGGCGTCGAGGTGCGTTCGAGCGCGACCTGGTAGGCATCCATGTACTCGTCCCAGAGGGCGCGCTCATCGACGTCGGACGGGTTGTACTTCCAGTGCTTGTCGGGACGATCGAGACGGGATGCCAGTCGCTCGCGCTGCTCGTCCTTCGAGATGTGCAGCATGACCTTCACGACACGGATGCCGAGTTCCGCCGCCTCCGCCTCGAACGCGACGATCGCCCCGTAGCGCCGCTCGATCTCCTCCGCCGGGGCGAGCTGACGGACGCGTCCGATGAGCACGTCCTCGTAGTGCGAGCGGTCGAAGACCCCGAGGCGCCCGGCATCCGGGAGACGCTTCCGGATGCGCCAGAGGAAGTCGTGCGACAGCTCCTCGGCGGTGGGCTTCTTGAACGACGCGAGCTCGACGCCCTGCGGGTCGACGGCACCGACCACGTGCTTGACGATGCCGCCCTTGCCTGCCGTGTCCATCGCCTGCAGCACGAGCAACACGGAGCGGGTCGCGGTGCCGGCGACGCTCTGGGCGAAGAGGCGCTCCTGCAGATCGGCGAGGGGCGTCACGCCGGCCTCGAGGTCGGCCCTGCCCTGGTCCTTGTCGCCGTCGTAGCCGGGCGTCGCGCGCGGGTCGACGTCGGCGAGCCGGAATCCCGGCGAGACGGTGAGGGCTTCGGCGGCGGGCGTGGTCCAGCGGTTGTGCGAACTCATCGCCACATCGTGCCGCGCCCGCGCGTTCCGCGCCAAGAGGTTGACGAACGCGGCTCAGCGGTCGAGCGGCACCTCGATGAGCTGTCGGCCGCCCACCGGAGCGGTGAGCGCCTGGTCGAGCGCGACGCGCGTCGTCACGCGGAGGTACTCCCAGCCGTACGCGCGCGCGAGGTGCTCGAGACGGGCGTTCTGGGGCGTGTACTGCACGCGCTCCATCGCGTCGGCGCCCGCGACACCGGCAACCTCGAGGCCGTCGAAGATCGTGCCGCCGCCGTCGTTCCCGACGACCACCTGGAGGCGCGGTTCGTGCTCGCCGGGCGGGAGCAGCAGTGCGCCCACGTCGTGCAGGAACGCGAGGTCGCCGAGCAGCACCCGCGTGACGCCGGGGCGCTCGCCCTCCTGACTGGCCAGGGCGACACCCATCGCGGTCGCGATCGTGCCGTCGATGCCGGCGAGTCCGCGGTTGGCGTGCACCGCCACCTTCTTGCCGCCCAGCAGCTCGTCGGCGACGCGCACGAGACGCGACGACCCGAACACCAGCCGGTCGTGGGGCCACGTCGAGCGCCACAGGGCATCGACGAGAGTCGCCCGGTCGACGGGCGCGCGCACCACCGCTACCTCGGCGTTGATCGCCCCGAGACGTTCGTGCGGCACCGCGGACGACAGCCCATCGGCGTCGGGCGCGGGCGGGCTGAGGTCGACGGCCGCGGCGCGCGAGGCTCGCATCCACTCCCCCAGCCACTCGCGATCGGCTGCACCGTCGGCGCGGACGGCGTCCACGGCGTGCGTCGCGCCGTTGAGGTTGACGGGCTCACCGGGACCGCGCACCGCGATCACCTCGACGTCGGCGCGACCGAGGAGCTGCGCGACCTCGCGGCTGAGGGTCGGGTGTCCGAACACGATGACCCGCTCGACGCGGCCGCCGAGGTCCGGTTCGCGCAGGAGCGCGCGGTACGAGTGCACGACGTGCCGACCGAAGCGGGCACCGCTGACGATCTCGGCCACGAGCGGCAGACCACCGCGATGAGCGAGATCCTCGGCGGCGGGACCGGCATCCGCCCCCGCCACGACGATCGTCCGCGGACCCGGGGAGAGCACGAACGCCGCCTCGGGCTCGGGCGCGACGTCGGCCACACCGATCCCGCCCCCGCCCTGGTACAGGGCACCGGATGCCTCTTCGTCGGGCACGTCGTCCACCGGCGCCGGTCGCGCCGCGCGGTCGACCAACCATGCGGGAGCGGCCCCCGCGAGCGGCTCGCGCAGCGGCACGTTGAGGTGGACGGGACCGGCCGGACGGGTGCCCTCACCGAGCGCCGCGGCGAGCGCCGTCGCCGCGACGGCGTCGAAGGCGTCCGTCTGGGGGTCGGTGGCATCCGGATCCACGATCTCGGGAACGGACAGGTCGGCCTCGAACCGTGCGGCGGAGTGAAAGAGACCCGGCTGACGGGTCGTCTGGTTCGCGCCGACGCCGCGGAGCTCGGGCGGACGATCGGCCGTCAGCAGCAGCAGCGGGATGCCGGAGTGATGGGCCTCGAGGGCGGCGGGGAGCAGGTTCGCCACCGCCGTGCCCGACGTGCAGATCACGGCGGCGGGCACGCCGGTCTCGCGACCGATGCCGAGCGCGGTGAATCCGGCGACGCGTTCGTCGATGCGGACGTGCAGACGCACGAGCCCCGCGCGCTCCAACTCCGCCGCGACGAGCGCGAGCGCCTGTGAGCGCGATCCGGGACTCACGACGAGGTGCCGCACCCCGCGCGACACGAGACCCGCCAGCAGCGCCGCGGCCGCGTCGGTGGCCGGGGCCGGAGCGCCCCCCTCGACCGATGCCACGGTCAGCCGACGGCGCCGCGCTGACCGCGGGTGTCGTCGTCGCCCGGATTGCCGCCGGGGTCGTCGCTGTCGGGCTTCGGAGCGGGCCGCGAATCACGCGGGTCGTCGCCCTCGGAGTCGAGCTGCGCGAGCTCTTCCTCGAGGCGGCGGATGCGCTCGTCCTGCTCGGCGCGGTCACGGGCGGACAGCCGACCGAGGAACTCGGGATCGTCGTCGGGAGCGCGCCGCAGGACGGGGTCGCTCGCACGACCTCGTCCGATGAGGAACCACAGGATGCCACCCAGCACGGGCAGCACGATGACGATGACCATCCACGCGGGCTTGCTGACCCCGCGATGGCGGGAGGCCGGTTGAACGGCGCAATCGACGATCGTGTAGACCCAGAACGCGGTCGCCACGAGCGCCAGGATCAGCAGCAGGCGTGCCATGCACCGATTCTACCGGCGCTGCCTGGGCGGTGGCCGGGCACCGGGATGCCGTGAACCGGTCGTAGAGTGGGACCATGCGTGCCCGTTCCGCCCTGGTCTACACGGTGCTGCGTCTTCTCGCGTTCGTGGTGCCGCTCGGCATCCTGCTGCTGTTCCCGGTCTTCCAGGAACTGCCCTGGCTGGCCGCGGTCTTCGCCGCGCTGATCGGCCTCAGCCTGTCGCTGCTGTTCCTCCGGCGCCCCCTCGATCAGGTGACCGGCGACCTCGCCGAACGCCGCGAGGCCCGTCGCGCCGCGAACCGTCGCACCGGCGCCGAGCAGGACGCCGACGTCGAGGACGCCGTGGTCGACGCGGCGACGGACGACCGGCCCAGCACCGAGCACTGAGCCTCCGTCGACGATTCAGGCGACGAAGGCCCAGAAGAGCACGGCGCCGTACGCGACCGAGGTGAAGCTCGTGACCTGCAGCGCCACGATGAGTTCGCGGGGAGCGCGGTAGGTCCAGACGATGAGGATCGCCGACAGCCCGCCGAGCAGCGCGATGAGCGTCAGCCACGCGATCGGGTACACCAGCGCGAGGAACACCGCGATGGCGAAGGGCACCAGGACGAACAACGTGAACAGCACCTGCGTGGCCCGACGCCCGATGAGCACCGACAGCGTGCGCTTGCCCGCGAGGCGGTCCTGGTCGATGTCGCGGAGGTTGTTCGCCAGCAGCACCGCGCACGCCAGCAGACCCGCCGCGACCGCGCCGAACCACGCCTCCTGCGGCAGCGACTGCACCTGGAGCCACGTCGTGCCGAGCGTGGCGACGAGCCCGAAGAAGACGAAGACGAACACCTCGCCGAGGGCGTTGTACCCGTAGGGGCGCTTGCCCCCGGTGTAGAACCACGCGGCGACGATGCTCGCCGCACCCACCGCGATGAGCCACCACTGTCCGGTGCGGACGACGAGCGCCAGGCCGATGACGGCGGCGAGCGCGAAGAAGGACAGCGCGACGATCAGCACGGTGCGCGGCTTCGCCTTCTTGCCGCCGGTCAGGCGCCCCGGCCCCACCCGGACGTCGTCGGTTCCGCGGATGCCGTCGCTGTAGTCGTTGGCGTAGTTCACGCCGATCTGCAGCGCGAACGCCACCGCGAGGCACGCGAGCGCGATGACCCAGTGGAGCTGGTCGTCGACGAGCGTCGCGGCACCCGTTCCGATGAGCACGGGCGTGATCGCCAGCGGAAGGGTCCGCAGGCGCGCGGCGCCGATCCAGTCGCGCGCGGTCGCCGGGGTGGCGCGGGGCGCGGGACGGTGGGCCTTCTGGGGATTGCCGCCGGGACGCCGCTTCGGGGCGGGACGCGAGCGCTTGCGAGACTGTGCTGCCACGGAGGGAAAGCCTAATTCTTCGCGGAGCCGAACCGTTGCCGCAGGGCGGCGCGATCGGGCTTGCCGGATGCCAGGAGGGGCAGCGCCTCGATCGGGATCACGCGCGCGGGCCGAGCCACCGGACCGATCGCCGCCGCGACGGCGACCCGGACGCGCTCGAGCGTCTCCCGTTCGTCGGCGTCGGTCCCCGCGACCACGACGGCGGACCCCTGTCCCCAGCGCGCGTCCTCGATCGGAATGACCACGGCGGACTCCAGACCCGGGATGCCCCGCACCGCCGCCTCGACCCGGTCCAGTGACACGTTCACTCCACCCGAGACGATGACGTTGTCGAGGCGCCCCGTGATCCGGAGCACCCCGTCGGCGACTTCGCCACCGTCCCCCGTGCGGTACCACCGCGTGCCGTCGGCATCCGTCGGGAAGATCTCGGCCGTGCGCGCCGGATCGCCGACGTACCCGTCGGCGAGCGTCGGACCGGAGATGCGAACCTCACCGTCGACGATCGCGAGTTCGACACCGTCGAGCGGGACGCCGTCGTACACGCAGCCGCCGCTGGTCTCGGTCGACCCGTAGGTGCGCGCGATCCGGGCTCCGGCCGCCTCGGCGCGCTCCCGCAGCGACACCGGCAGCGCCTGTCCGCCGATGAGGATGCGCTCGAACGACCGCAGCGCGCGGGCCACCTCGGGGTCGTCGTCGGCGGCGTCGAGGAGCCGCTGCAGCTGCGCCGGGACCAGGGAGGTGTACGTGGGCACCCGCGCGCCGTTCTCGTGCGACGCCATCCCGAGCGCCGCCGCGGCGAACGGTTCGGGACGGAACGGTCCCGCGAGGAGAGCCGGCTCCCGGCCGTTCACGAGCGCGCGCACCAAGACCTGCACGCCGGCGACGTAGGTCGCGGGAACGGCGAGCAGCCACGCGCCCTCACCGATCCGCGCTGAGGTGGCGAACGCGCTCGCGATCAGCGCGTTGCGTCCGATCGCCACCGACTTCGGCACCCCGGTCGATCCCGACGTCGTGATGACCACGGCCGTTCCCGCCGGCACCTCGGCGGGCAGTCCATCCCCCGCGCCGAGCGCCACGGCCGGCCCGGCTCCCAGGACGGCGTGCCGCAGCGCGCGCAGCACGTCGCGCGGGTCCTCGGATGCCACCCGCTCGAGCTTCACGACCGCACCGGTTCCTGGCATCCGGGGGTGCGTCCCGGATTCAGTAGTGCCACGGGATGCCGGACCAGTCGGGGTCGCGCTTCTGGAGGAACGCGTCGCGACCCTCGGCGGCCTCGTCGGTGCCGTACGCGAGCCGCGTGGCCTCGCCGGCGAACAGCTGCTGGCCGACGAGCCCGTCGTCCACGGCGTTGAACGCGAATTTGAGCATGCGGATCGCGGTGGGCGACTTCGTCAGGATGGTCCGGGCCATCGCCAGCGCTTCGCGCTCGAGCTCGGCGTGCGGGACGACGCGGTTGACCGCGCCCATCTCGTACGCGCGCTGCGCGGAGTACTCCTCCGCGAGGAAGAAGATCTCGCGGGCGAACTTCTGCCCGATCTGCCGCGCGAAGTACGCCGAGCCGTAACCGGCGTCGAACGATCCGACATCGGCATCCGTCTGCTTGAACCGGCCGTGCTCGGCGCTCGCGATCGACAGGTCGCAGACGACGTTCAGCGAGTGCCCGCCGCCGGCCGCCCACCCGGGGACGACCGCGATGACGACCTTCGGCATGAAGCGGATGAGACGCTGCACCTCGAGGATGTGGAGGCGCCCCGCTCGGCCATGGTCGGCCACCGCGGTCTCGTCATCGGAGTACTTGTAGCCGTCGCGGCCGCGGATGCGCTGGTCGCCACCCGAGCAGAAGGCCCACCCACCGTCCTTCGGGCTCGGCCCGTTGCCGGTGAGGAGCACGACACCGATCCGGTGGTCCTGGCGGGCGATGTCGAGCGCGCGGTACAGCTCGTCGACCGTGTGCGGGCGGAAGGCGTTGCGCACCTCGGGACGGTCGAACGCGATGCGCGCGACCCGACCGTCGTGGGTGACGTGCGCTGTGATGTCGGTGTACTCCTCGGCGCCGGGCGCCAGGGTCCACTCGGCGGGGTCGAAGATCTCGGAGACGCTCACGGACTCAGGCGTTCTTGGAGTCCCGCCAGGCCAGCCAGCGCTCGACGAGCGAGTAGTCCCAGTCGGGGCCGGAGAAGCCGAGCGTGAACAGGCGCGTGCCCGCGTCGAACAGGGCGTCGGCGACGGTCTCGTCGCGGTCCTTCAGCTCGTTCGAGACGACGAGACCGGACAGGTCGCGCTCCTCGGTCTCGGCCCAGCGCTCGATCACGCCGAGCTTGTGAGTGACCTCGTCGGGCGTGACGAAGCTGTGCCAGATGTCGGCGTGACGGGCGACGATGCGCAGCGTCTTCTGCTCGCCCTTGCCGCCGATCATGACGGGGATCTTGCGCGTGGGCGCGGGGTTCAGCTTGCCCCAGCGCTCGACGATGCGGTCGAGATCCGACGCGAGGGCGTTCAGACGCGAACCGGCGGTGCCGAAGTCGTAGCCGTACTCGTCGTAGTCGCGCTGGAACCAGCCCGACCCGGTGCCGAGGATGAAGCGGCCGGTGTCGCCACCCTTCTTGCTGATGTGGTCGACGGTGCGGGCCATGTCGGCCTGCAGATCGGCGTTGCGGTAGCTGTTGCAGTTGACGAGGGCGCCGAACTCGACGCGCTCGGTCTGCTCGGCCCACGCGGCGAGCATCGTCCACGACTCGAAGTGCTCGCCGTCGGGGTCGCCGTAGAGCGGGAAGAAGTGGTCCCAGTTGAAGAGGATGTCGACGCCCATCTCTTCCAGGCGGAAGACGGCGTCGCGGATGTCGGAGTACTGCACGTGCTGCGGCTGGATCTGGACGCCGAGCCGGACCGGGGTGTCGAAAAGCATGTCGCCAGCCTATTCCCGGCGCCCGACACCGAGGCCAGGATGGAGGGGTGAGTCCCCTCCCCCCGCTCGTCGACGTCCTCGCCACGGCCCGCGTCGTCGCCCTCCCCCTCGCCACCCGCTTCCGCGGCATCCGGACCCGTGAGGCGGTCGTGTTCGAGGGCCCGGAGGGCTGGACGGAGTTCTCGCCCTTCGTCGAGTACGGCGATGCCGAGGCGGCGACGTGGCTCGCCGCGGCGCTCGACTTCGGGTGGCATCCCACCCCTCCCCCCGTCCGCGCGCGCGTCGCCGTGAACGCGACGGTGCCGGCCGTCGCCGCGACCGAAGTCGACCGGGTGCTCGCCCGATTCGATGGATGCCGCACGGCCAAGGTGAAGGTCGCGGAGGCGGGTCAGACGCTCGCGGACGACGTCGCCCGGGTCCGCGCGGTGCGCGCGACGATGGGCCCCGAAGGGCGCATCCGCGTCGATGCGAACGGCGGCTGGAACGTCGACGAGGCCGAGCGCGCGGTGCACGCCCTCGCCGAGTTCGACCTCGAATACGTCGAGCAGCCGTGCGCCGAGGTGGAGGAACTCGCGCAGCTGCGCGAGCGCATCGAGTATCTCGACATCCCGATCGCGGCGGACGAGAGCGTGCGCAAGGCCGCCGACCCGCTGCGCGTCGCCCGGGCCGGAGCGGCGGATCTGCTCGTGATCAAGGCGCAGCCGCTCGGAGGCATCCGTGCGGCGCTCGCGATCGTGGCGGAGGCGGGGCTCCCCGCCGTCGTCTCCAGCGCGCTGGACACCTCGGTCGGCCTCTCGATGGGGCTCGCGCTCGCCGCCGCGCTGCCCGACCTGGAGTACGACTGCGGGCTCGGGACGGCCTCCCTGTTCACGGCCGACGTCATCGCCCACCCGTTGCGCGCCCAGGACGGCTTCCTCCCGTTGACGCGCATCGCGCCGACGACCGCGACCCTGGACCGGGTCGAGGCCCCGGAGGACCGCCGCGACTGGTGGCTCGAGCGCCTGACGCGCTGTTACGCCGTCCTGGCCGAGAGCGGGTCGTGAGCGCTCAGAGGATCAGGGCGATGATGTGCGAGAGGCGTTCGGCGAGCTCGTCACGCACGACCCCGGGGTCACGACGCGTGATGAGCGCGCGCTCGGCCGCCGAGATCCACGTCGAGAGCAGCAGCTCCGTCGCCTCGGCGAGCGGCACGCGCAACTCGAGACCGCGGGCTTCGGCGACGTCGCTGATGAGCCGCGACACGTTCTCGGACAGCCCCCGGTCCAGCGCAAGGTAGGCCTCGGCGAAGTCGGCGTTGCGCAGCGCCTGCACGCGGATCTCCGCGCCCAGCAGGACGTCGAGGCGATCGTGTCCGGCCACCTCCAGCACTTCCTGGACGAGCGTGCGCATTTCGCTGCCGGCATCCAGATCGCTCTTCTCGATGGAGGCGATGCGTTCGCGGACCGCGTGGATGGTCGTTTCCGCGGAGCGCTCGCACAGCGCGAGGAACAGCTCCTCCTTGGAGCCGAAGTTCGAGTAGAACGCCCCGCGGGTGAATCCCGCACGCTCGCAGATGGCCTCGACCGACGAGGCGTCGATGCCCTCCTCAGCGAACAGCTGGGCCGCGGCATCCATCAACCGGGAGCGGGTGTTCTCGCGTCGCCGCGACGGCGCCGGTGCCGTGTCGGTCATGCCGCGCTCCTTCGGTTCACGGACGAGACTCAGGTTGGTGGCCCCCTCCGCGAACTACGATACATTGTTGTATCCGATACGGTGCTGTATCGACCAAGCCGCCGACCTCGGGAGCAGCCACCGTGTCCACTTTCCTGTACACCCTCGGTCGCTGGTCGTTCCGCCACCCGTGGCGCGTGCTGTTCGCCTGGGTCCTGATTCTCGTCCTCGCCGGTGGCGGCGTGGCCCTCTTCGCGAAGGGCACCGACAACACCTTCGCGATCCCCGGCACCGAGTCGCAGGCCGGCCTCGAGATGCTGTCCCGCACCTTCCCCCAGGTGAGCGGCGCGGGCGCCGACATCGTCGTCGTCTCGGCCGACGGCACGAGCGTGCGCGACCAGAAGTATCAGGATGCCATCGGCACCTCGATCTCCGACATCGAGAAGCTCGACTTCGTCGAGGCCGTCACGAACCCCTTCGACGAGCGCATCTCCGGCGGCGTGTCCGATGACAACCGTGCCGCGATCATCCGCATCCAGTTCTCCGGCGAGGCCACAGACGTGCCGACCGCCACCGAGGACGGTCTGCGGGAAGCCACGACGACTCTCGCCTCCGCCCTCCCGTCGGGGTCGCAGGCGGTGCTCGGCGGTCAGCTCTTCGCGACCGAGATCCCCGGCGCGAGCCTGACAGAGGCCCTCGGCGTCGTGATCGCCGCCCTCGTGCTGATGCTGACGTTCCGCTCGTTCCTCGTGGCCGGGATGCCGCTGGCCACCGCCCTCCTCGGCGTCGCCCTCTCCGTGGCGTTGATCTTCATCGCCACCGGGTTCGCGACCGTGTCCTCGACGACGCCCCTGCTGGCGGTCATGCTCGGGCTCGCGGTCGGCATCGACTACGCGCTGTTCATCGTGTCCCGACATCAAGACCAAGTGCGCGGCGGCATGGACCCTGAGGAGTCCGCCGCCCGCGCCACCGGCACGGCCGGATCCGCCGTGGTGTTCGCCGGCATCACGGTGCTCATCGCCCTCATCGGCCTCGGGTTCGCCGGCATCCCGTTCCTGACAACCATGGGTGTCGCCGCCTCCGTCGCCGTCGCGATCGCCGTGTGCATCGGGCTGACGCTCACGCCGGCGTTCCTCGGCTTCGCGAAGGGCCGTGTCGTCGGCTGGCGCCGGAAGAAGGCCGTGACCGCCGAGAAGCGGTCGCACGGCCCCGCTGCCCGCTGGGTGGGCCTGGTCACGCGGCATCCGGTCGTCACGTCGGTGTCGGTCGTGGTGCTCCTGGGTGTCGCGGCGATCCCCGCCGGGAGCCTCGCCCTCACTCTCCCCACCGCCGGGCAGCTGCAGCCCGGCAACGAGGCGCGCGAGGCGTACGAGCTGACCGACGAGTACTTCGGGCCCGGCGCGAACGGCCCGCTCATCATGACCGGGACGATCGTCACGTCGAACGACCCCGTGAAGCTCATGAACGACATCGGCGACGAGGTCGCGAAGATCCCGGGCGTCTCCAAGATCGCGCTGGCGACCCCCAACGAGACCGCCGACACCGGCATCGTGCAGATCGTGCCCGAGACGGGTCCGGAAGACCCGAAGACCGCCGATCTCGTGCGCGCCCTCCGTGGCGCCGAGGACCGTCTGTACGACCAATTCGGCGTGCGCCTCCTCGTGACCGGATACACCGCCGTCACGATCGACATCTCCGACCAACTCGGGGCCTCGCTCGTGCCCTTCGGCATCTTCGTCGTCGGCCTCTCGCTGATCCTCCTCATGATCGTGTTCCGCTCGATCTGGGTTCCCCTGACGGCCGCCGCCGGCTATCTGCTGTCGGTCGCGTCGTCCTTCGGCGTCGTCGCCGCGGTGTTCGAGTGGGGATGGTTCGCCGACGCGCTGCACGTGGCGAAGGTCGGCCCGATCATCAGCTTCATGCCGATCGTCGTGATGGGCGTGCTGTTCGGCCTCGCGATGGACTACCAGGTGTTCCTCGTCTCGCGCATGCGCGAGGACTATGTGCATGCCTCTCGCGAGGGGCGCACGCCCCGCGAAGTGGCGCTCGGCGCCGTGCGCAGCGGTTTCATGGGCTCCGCGCGCGTGGTCGTCGCGGCCGCGGTCATCATGTTCTCGGTGTTCGTCGCGTTCGTGCCCGAGGGCGACTCGAGCCTCAAGCCGATCGCGCTGGGCCTCGCCGTCGGCGTCGCCGTCGACGCGTTCCTCGTGCGCATGACCCTGGTTCCCGCGGTTCTCGCGCTCCTGGGGGCGAAGGCCTGGTGGATGCCACGCTGGCTCGACCGTCTGCTGCCCAAGCTGGACGTCGAGGGCGAGGCCGTCGAGCGCGAGATCGGCCTGCGCGACTGGCCGACCGAAACCGCGATCGCGATCGCTGCGGACGACCTGCGCGCCGGCACGGCGTCCGACGACGAGGAACCGGCGTTCGCCGACGTCCACCTGCGCCTCGGTTACGGCGGGACGCTGCTCGTCACCGGTGAGACGCGCGTCACCCGCCCCCTGCTGCTGGCGCTCGCCGGCCGCCTCTCCGCGGTCGAGGGGCGACTGCGCGTCGACGGGCTCCTGCTCCCCGAGCGGGCCGGGGCGGTGCGTGCCCGCGTCGGGCTGGCGCTCCTCGACGATCTCGAGGCCGCCGGAAACGAGGTGGGGCGTGCCGTGTCGGGCCGCGCGCGCCTGGCCGTCCTGTGCGACGTCGACCGGCTCGACGCCGACGCACGCGCCGACGTCGCCCACGCACTCCGGCGGGCCGCGAGCGACGCGGGCGAGGAGAACCCGTTCACCCTCGTGGTGTCGGCGCGCGACGAGCGCCGCGCGCTCGCGCTCCTCGCCGACGCCCACCGTCCCGACGTGACGTCTCTCGCGCTGCCCTCGCCGCACCGGCATCGCCCGACCCCCGAGTCCTCCACCGACCTTTCCGAGGTGTTCGCATGACCGTCCCCGTCGAGCGCTCCCGCTCGCGCCGCCCCGTGACCTGGCTGACGCTCATCGGCGTGCTCCTGCTGCCCGCCGTGATCGGCGGCATCCTGGTCGGCGCGCTCTACAACCCCACCGACCGGCTCGACAACATCACCGCCGCGATCGTGAACGACGACAAGCCGGTGCAGCTCAACGGGCAGACCGTTCCGCTCGGACGTCAGCTGACCGGGGGGCTGGTCAAGGGCGCGGACGACCAGCCGAGCAACATCGACTGGGTCATCTCGAACGACGAGGACGCAGCGGCCGGCCTCAAGGACGGCACGTACACCGCGGTCGTCACGATCCCGGAGAACTTCACGTCGGCGGCACTCTCCACCCGCCCCGGCGAGACCCCCGAGCGCGCCACGATCGGCGTGGAGACCGCGCCCGATGCGCGCGTCGTCGACGGCGCGATCACCGCGCAACTGGCATCCACCGCCTCCTCCGTGTTCGGGAGCGCGCTGTCGTCGCAGTACCTGACGAACGTGTTCCTCGGGTTCACGGACCTGAGCAAGAACCTCGGCGACGCCGCCACCGGCGCACACCAGCTCGCCGACGGCGCCGGCCAGGCCGCGAACGGCGCCACGGGCCTGAAGGACGGCCTGGGGCAGCTCTCCGACGGGGCGTCGCAGCTCGCGACCGGAACGCAGCAGCTCGCGGCCGGCGTGGGTCCGCTCGCGGACGGGGCGTCGCAGCTCGCCGGGGGCGCGACGGCGCTGGCGGGAGGGACGCGGACGGCGGCGTCGGGTATCGGCACCATCGCCGAAAAGACCGACGAGATCGCCCAGGGGAACGCGGCCCTGGCGAAGCAGATCGGGGCCATCTCCTCCGCGATCCCCGACTGGTTCGCACCCACGGCACAGAAGCTCGCGGACTCCACGCCGCAGATCAACGCGGATCTCGCCGCAGCAGCCGCCGCACTGACCTCGGCAGCGAATTCCTGCACGCCGACGGATGCGCAGCGATGCGTCGACCTACGGAACGCCGCCGACGCGGCGAACGCGGGTTTGGGCCGGACACAGGAAGCCGTCACCGAAGCGGGCCGCCTCGCGGGGCAGGCCGCGCAGCTGCCCGCCGGGGTCGCGGCGCTCGCCGCCACGAATCAGAAGCTCGCCGACGGAGGAAAGGCCCTCGCCGGTGGGCTGCGTGAGTCCCAGACCGGACTCACCACGATCGCCGGCGGAATCGACGGCCTCGGCGGCGGCGCGAGCCAGCTCGCCGACGGCGCGCAGAAGCTCGACGCGGGCGCCGCGGGGCTCAGCTCGGGCGCCGCGCAGGTGGCATCCGGGGTGTCCCAGTCCGAGGACGGGGCCGGGCAGTTGGCCGATGGCGTGCAGAAGGTGGCATCCGGGACCTCCTCGCTCGCGGACGGTCTCGACACCGCCGTGCAGCAGATCCCGTCGTACACCGACGATCAGGCGAAGAGCCTCGCCGACGTCGTCGCCGACCCGGTGTCGACCACCGGCGTGAGCGACTCGCTGTTCGGCATCGCCGCGGTCCCGCTGCTCGCGATGGCCGTGCTGTGGTTCGGTGGCCTCGCCTCGTTCGTGGTGTTCCAGGCGGTGTCGGCCCGCTCGCTGACGAGCCGCCGCGCGTCGGGGCTGGTCGCCCTGCGCGGCTTCGCGCCCGCGGCGATCATCGGTGCCGCGCAGGGGCTCCTGGTCGCGGGCGTCGTGCAGGTGGCATCCCGCTACGACTGGGGCGACTGGGCACTGTTCGCGCTCGTCTGCATCGCCGCCGGCGTCGCCTTCGCCGCGGTGAACCAGGCGCTGGTCGCCGTGTTCGGCGGAGTGGGGCGCTGGATCGCCGCGATCGTCGGGGCCCTCGCGGTGGCGGCGAACATCGTGTCGACCGTGCCGCCGTTCCTCGCGGGGCTCTCCGCCTTGTTGCCGACGTCGCCGGCGTACTCCGCGATGCTCGGCGCCCTTGCCTCGTCGGGCGGCGTCGGCGCTGGGATCGTGGCGCTGGCGGTGTGGGCCGTGATCGCGCTGATCGCGACGGCGCTGGTCGTGGTGCGCCGCCGGACGGCGTCACTGAAGGCCGCCGCTCAGCCCGCGTAGCTCACACGCCGGGGCGTCGCGGCGCATTCCCCCCGGTTGAGTGTCCAAGGCACGCGGACGTGCGCACGCAGGATCCGCGTGTCTTGGACAGCGAACGACGGAGCCGAAGCCCGGGGTGGCGCGAACGACCCCTCCTCCCCTGGTGCGAGAGCGGCGAGATTCTCCACGGAACGGCGATCGAGTCCCGCGCCGCGTGACCTCGTTGCGGTTCCCTGAGGCGGTGCGCCGCTCACCTCTCCCTTCAAGCCTCGGGGTCGCTTTCGAAGTCGCGAGCGCTCGTCGAGCCGGCGTCTCCTCGAACCGCCTGTTCGCGCGCGACCTCGCGGCGCCGTTTCATGGCATCCGCATGTCTTCCGACCGCGATCTCGGCACGCTTCTCGAACGATGCCACGCGTACGCCCCTCGACTCCGAGGGCCGCAGTTCTTCAGCCACACCACGGCCGCTGTCGTCTGGGATCTGCCCCTGCCCGCCTCTGCCACGCATGACCTGCACGTCTCGGCGAGCCCGCCCGCACGGGAGCCGCGCACGTCCGGAGTCATCGGTCACCGGATACTCATGGATGCCGCCGACCTCACCCTCCGTTCGGGGCTCCCGGTTCCCGCGGCCGCCGAGACCTGGGCACAACTCGGCGGACTGGTTCCTCGTGATGCACTAGTGGCCGCAGCCGACGCGATCCTGACGCGCGGCGACGCAGCCGTGGAAGACCTCCGGGCAGCCGCCAAGCGGTTACGCCGCCGCGGCGCTGCCGACCTCACCACAGCCCTCGAGCTCGCCCGTCGCGGTGCGGAGTCACCGCGCGAGACCGAGGTGCGTCTCATCCTGCAGCGGGCGGGCCTTCCCGAGCCGGAACTGAACAGCGACCTCATCGACGACGGACGCTTCATCGCGCGCCTCGACCTCGCCTACCGTCGGTACCGTGTCGCGGTCGAGTACGACGGCCGGCAGCACGCGTCGATGGAGCAGTTTCGACGGGACGCCGACCGCTGGCCGGCCATCGCGAACGCGGGCTGGATCCTCGTCCGCGTGCTGGACCACCACCTGCGGAACCCTGAACGTGACGTCGTCGCGCCCGTTCGCGCCGCGCTGATTTCCCGGGGCTGGCGTCCCGGGGTGTGAACTTCCCACGCCCCTTCCTGTGCCTTCGCCGATCCGTTCAATGTCCACAACACGCGGACGCCATGACGACACATCCGCGTGTCTTGGACACTCAACCCCCAGAAATCGTACGCACGGCGAACGCCGCAACGCGACACCGGCCGCCCACCCCCGAGCACTGGCGGCACGGGGCGAGAGCGGCCACGAACCTCCTCGACTCAGTGTCCAAGACACGCGGATGCCACCGCGGCACATCCGCGTGTCTTGGACACTCAACGTCAGCCGCCGACCCCATGCGGCGCGTCTTGGACACTCGGCACCCCGGCAGCCCGGGGGCGCCGCGTCAGGTCGTGAGGCCCGAGTAGGCGTGGAGGCCCTTGAAGAAGACGTTGACGATCGTGAAGTTGAACAGCACGGCGGCGAAGCCGATGATCGACAACCAGGCCGAACGGGTGCCGCGCCAGCCGCGCGTCGCGCGGGCGTGGATGTACCCGGCGTAGAGGACCCAGATGACGAAGGTCCAGACTTCCTTGGTGTCGAAGCCCCAGAAGCGACCCCACGCGTCGTTGGCCCAGATCGAGCCGGCGATGAGCGTGAAGGTCCAGAAGATGAAGCCGACGATCGCGAAGCGGTAGGCGAGCGATTCCAGGGCGTCGGCGTTCGGCAGCGTCTGCAGGAAGCTGCGGCGGGGGGTCGCGGCATCCGAGGAGGCGGCGATCGCGAGCTTGCGCTCGCGGCGCGTCTGCAGCAGCTGCATGACCGACAGGCCGAACGCGAGCGCGAACAGCGCCGTCGCGAGCGACGCGACGAACACGTGGATGACGAGCCACACCGACTTGAGCGGGTCGGCGAGCGGCACGACCTCGACGTGGAACGCAAGCGTCGCGCCCCCGAGCAGCACGACCGCGAGGCCCGTGATGAGCGCACCGAGGAACCGCAGGTCGAAACGCGTCAGCACGACGAGGTACACCGCGACGACTAGCAGCGTGCCGGTGAGCGCGAACTCGTACATGTTCGACCACGGCACGCGCCCCGCGGCCACACCGCGCAGCACGTCGCCGGCGAGGTGGAAGAGGAAGCCGAGCGCGACAAGAGCGGTGCCCATGCGGGCCCACAGGTACCGCGGCTTGGCGGCGGAGGTCCCGGATGCCGAGGACGTCGGCGGCGCGACGAGGACGCCGCCGCCTCCCGCGGTCACGAGCTCGCGCGCGACGACCTCGTCCTTGGCCTTGATCGCGAGGTCGGAGCGGCGGGCCAGGTCGATCGCGTAGGCGATGAAGGCGAGCACGTAGATCGCGACGGCCGTCCACACGAGGAGGAGGGAGATCTCGTCGAGCAGGAGGGGGTCGGTTCCGGGCATGGTGTCAGTCTACTTTTCCGGTGTCGGGGCGGCTCTGGTCATCGGCGGGGAAAGGCGCAGGGTCCGGCAGGGAAGCGCGGTGCCGCTCCACCACCTGATCCACGGCCGAGGCGAGGGTGGGGTCTTCTCCGCGGGCGAGGCCGGCGTACTCCACGCGCACGGTGTCGCCGTCCGGCGTGGCCTTCACCCACATGCGGCGGCGGGGCACGAACAGGGCCGCGAGCAGTCCGAGGGTCGCGAGCGCGGCGAAGCCGAGCACCCAGGGACCCGCGAGGTCGCGGTGGATCGACAGCGACGCGAAGCGCTTGACCGATCCGGCGTACCCGGTGGAGCCCGCCGGGGCCTCGTTCTCGAACGTGATCGTCCCGAGGCCGTTGGGGAGGTCCTGCGTCTCCCCCGGCATGAGGCGCAGCGCCGGCGTGCCGCTGTCGCCGCCGGCGATCTGCGTCATCCCGGTCGGGTCGAGCGTGTACACCGAGCGCGGGGTTCCGTTGTCGATGCCGAGGTCACCGGCGTACACGCGGAGCGTGAGCACGGGGTACTCGAGGTCGCCGTAGGTCGAGGTCAGGGCACCCGAGGTGAGCGTGTCCATCGTCGGGTAGAAGAACCCGATGAGGCCCAGCTGCTGCGGCATCCCGTCGGCGACCTTGATCACGCCGAGCGAGGTCATGTTGGCATCCTGGGGAAGGAAGGCCACGGAGTCGTGGAACACCTCCACGCCCTGGGCGTTGCGGATCGTCACGGTCGGCGCGTAGCCGTTGCCGAGGAGGTAGACGCGGTCGCCCTGCACGTCGAGCGGGTGGTTGACGCGCACCTGCCCCTCCTGCCGCTGACCGTCGGGCGTGAGGGTGGTGACGTTGGCCGCGAAGTCGCCGGCCTGCCCCGAACCCGGCTGCCCCGGCGGAACGTAGGTGACGTCGAAGCGGTCGAGCGTCATCGAGTAGGGCGCGAGGGCGTTGGTGTTCACGAACCGGCCGGGGTTGAAGGAGGAGTAGTCGAGCAGGCTGTTGGTGAACGCCTGACCCTCGACCAGCACCCGCTGCCCGGTGTACGTGAAGCCGCCGCCCACGCCGACCGCGATCAGCACGCCGACCAGCGCCGCGTGGAAGACGAGGTTGCCCGTCTCGCGCAGGTACCCGCGCTCCGCGGAGACCGAGAACGCGCCGCGCCCGTCGTACCGGGCGATGCGGTAGCCGCTCTTGCGCAGCTGCGTCGCGGCGGTCTCGACAGCGGATGCCGCGACCGAAGCGGCATCCTGCCCCTCGGGAACCGACACCGTCACGGAGCGGTGGTCGTCCAGACGCGAGAGCCGCGCAGGTGTGCGCGGAGGCTGCGAGCGCAGCGCCTTCCAGTGGTGCTTCGTGCGCGGGAGGACACAGCCGATGAGCGAGATGAACAGCAGGATGTAGATCGCCGAGAACCACGGCGACGAGTACACGTCGAAGAGGCTGAGCTTGTCGAGCACCGGCGCGAGGTCGGGGTTGTCGGTGAAGTACTGCGTGACGCCGTTCGGGTCGGCGCCGCGCTGCGGCACGATCGACCCGGGCACCGCCGCGATCGCGAGCAGCAGGAGCAGCACGAGCGCGGTGCGCATGCTCGTGAGCTGCCGCCAGCTCCACCGGAGCCACCCGATCACGCCCAGGCGGGGCGACGTGATGTCGTCGCCGGAGGGCGCGGCGGAATCGGCGTGATCGGAGGGGCGGAGCACGCCGTCGGTCGGTTCGGCCACGGATTTCCCTCGGTCAGAGCGGGAGTTGGACACCCTGCATCACCCCCTGCAGGCTCGACATCCACGAGCCCCACAGCCCGGTCACCATGAGGAGACCCAGCACGATGAGCAGCGCACCGCCGATGAGGTTGACCACGCGGATGTGCCGGCGGACGAACGCGACCGAACGCGCCGCCCACCCGAAGCCGATGGCGAGGAGCAGGAACGGGATGCCGAGCCCCAGGGAGTACGCCAGCCCCAGTAGCGCCGCCCGCCCGGGGTCGCCGAGGTTGTACGACACGGAGAGGATCGCGGCGAGCGTCGGGCCGATGCACGGCGTCCAGCCCACGCCGAGCGCGATGCCCAGCAGCGGTGCGCCGACGAGACCGAGGCCGCCGCGGGCCTGGAACCGGACGGTCCGCTGCGCGAGGCCGAAGAGCCCGATGAAGACGAGCCCGAGCACGATGATGACGACGCCCATGATCCGGGTGATGACGTCGGCGTAGCGGAGGAAGAACGCCCCGGCGGTCCCGCCGAGCACGTTGACCGCCATGAAGACGAGCGTGAATCCGGCGATGAACAGCAGCGTTCCCAGCACGAGGCGCGAGCGTCCCGGAGGGGATGCCGATCCCCCGCGCGGCGCGACGGCCCCGCCGATGAAGCCGAGGTATCCCGGCACGAGGGGCAGCACGCAGGGCGAGAGGAACGAGATCAACCCCGCCGCGAGGGCGACGGGCAGCGCGAGCCAGAGCGCCCCGTCGAAGACGAGAGCTCCCGGGTTCACGCGCTCTCCGCGACCACGGTCTGCACCATCGCTTCGAGGATGGATGCCTCGGGCAGCTCGCCGATCACACGCGCGGCGACGCGCCCCTGGCGGTCCAGCACGAGCGTCGTGGGGGTGGCGTTGATGGGCGTCTTGTCGGCGAACGCGAGCTTGAGCTCGGCGTCGCTCACGGCCATGAGGCTCGAATAGGACACGTCGTTGTCGCGTGCGAAAGACAGCGCGGTGGCGGGCTGGTCGTACGTGTTGACGCCGAGGAAGGCGACGTCCTGCCCCTGGAACGACTGGTAGGCCTGCTCGAGGCGCGGGGCTTCCACGATGCACGGGCCGCACGTGGCGTACCAGAAGTTCACGACGAGCACCTTGCCGGCGTAGTCGGCGCTCGTGGCGGTCGACCCGTTGTCGAGGGTGCCCGAGAACTGAACCGGTTCCCCCCGCTGATCGGGGGCGATCTCCTGCGTCTGGAACCCGTTCGCGGCGATGTAACCCTTGTTGTCGCCGGCGCGGTACTGCTCGGCGAGCGGGTCGGCGCTGCACGCAGCCAGACCCGCCACGAGGGCGAGCGCGGCGGTGGCGGCCGCGGCGGCGGAGAGGATTCGGCGCATCAGACGGCTCCTACGTCGACGGCTCCGGCCGTGGCGGCCGGCTCGGCGTACGCCACCTCGACCCAGCGCGAGGAGCCGTCGGCGCCGTCTCGCCGCTCGAAGCTCGTCACGCTCGACAGCGCACACCGGCGCTTGCGGGGGTCGTGGCGGGTGGGTTGGCGGGAGAGGGCGAGGTGCGTCACCCAGATGGGGAGCTGGTGCGAGACGACGACGACGTCGCCCGACGGCACGCGCTCCCACGCGTCGACCATGGCCTCGGTCATGCGCGCGACGATCCGGTCGTAGGGCTCGCCCCAGCTCGGTACGGCGGGACGCGACAGATGCCGCCAGTTCAGGGGGTTGGCCAGGGCCTTCTTCATCCGGCGCCCCTCGAACACGTTTGTCGGCTCGATGACGCGATCGTCGATGAACGGCTCGATACCGAACAGCTCGACGAACGGCTGCGCGGACTCGCGCGTGCGCTGCAGCGGCGAGACGACGAGCGCACCGATCGGCCGCTCGAGCCCGTGCACGTACTCCGCAGCCTGGCGGGCCATGCGGCGTCCGTCGACGCTCAGTCCGAATCCGGGGAGCCGACCGTAGAGCACGCGACGCGGGTTGTGGACTTCCCCGTGGCGCACGAGATGGAGGCGGTCGGCGGGCACCCGTCAAGTCTACGCGGCGGGTCTTGTGGGCCGGCTGAGCGAGGGATGCCGTTGGTTCGACGCCGTCCTAACCGCTCGTCGACCGCCCAGGACCCCGCTCAGGCGTCGCGCCGCGAGGCCAGCAGCGACCGCACCCGCGCGTAGAGGAACCACGCGACGCCGACGGCGACCGCGGCGATGACGACGTACTGCAGGACGTCGGCGTACTGCTCGATGACGTGCCAGTTCTCGCCGAGCAGGTAGCCGGCGAGAACGAAGATCGTGTTCCAGATGAGGCTCCCGGCCGCCGTCAGCAGACCGAAGCGCCACAGCGGCATCTTCGCGACGCCCGCGGGGATGGAGATGAGGCTGCGGAAGATCGGCACCATGCGCCCGAAGAACACCGCCTTGCCGCCGTGGCGCTCGAACCACGCGACGGTGCGGTCGACGTCCTCGGGGTGCAGCAGCGGAACCTTGGCCGCGATCGCCCGCAGGCGAGCAGCCCCGAGCCAACGCCCCAGCCCGTAGAGAGCGAACGCGCCCACGACGGAGCCGAGCGTGGTCCACAGCAGTGCCTCGAACAGCGTGAACGACCCGCGGCTGGCGGTGAGGCCGGCCATCGGCAGCACGACCTCGCTGGGCAGCGGCGGGAAGAGGTTCTCGAGGGCGATCGCGATGCCGGCGCCGATCGGGCCGATGATCTCCATGAGCGAGACCGCCCATTCCGACAGCGACGTGAGCCAGGACTGCTCGCCGGAGGACGAGTACGCGGACGCAGGACGCAGCGCGTGCATGCCGCGGAGGGTGAGGGTGCTGTCGGTCATCGGGTGCCTTCGCGCTCGGTGATCGGCCGCCCGTCCGGACGCCCGCCCGCAGCCTAGAGCCGCCGCCTCCGCGGGACCTGTGAACGGATCAGGATGCCGAGATCCCGGCGCTCACGATCGCCGCGGCGACGAACCACGTCGCGGCCATGACCACGATGCCGACCAGCGGCACCCAGAACGTGATGCGGTGGCGGACCAGGCGCACGATCGCGACCACGACCGCGACGAGCAGCACGACCCACGGCGCGATCACCGCGGACCAGAAGCCCACGTTCATGACGCCGTAGTCGCAATTGACCGAACCGCACGCGTCCGCCGCGAACGCGAGGAAGAACCCCGCGTACGAGCACGCGAGCGCGGCGAGCGGGAGCAGCACGAGGAAGACGATCGTGAGAGCCAGGTCCCATCCCCGTCGTGCCGGTCGCGCCGCCGGTTCGGGCCGCAGCGTCCGGTACGAATCCGGGGAGAGGGAATAGGTCACGCGCGCCATCCTAGAGATCCGGCGTCATCGATTCGCGCTGCACCGGCCCCGCGCCGTACGTTCGAGCCGTGCCGTCCTCCACCCCCGCTCTCCCCGTCGGGCTCGACGGTGGATTCCCGATCACCCGCAGCCTCCTCGCGGCCCGGTCGGTCGAACCCTCCGTGCTGACCTACGGGGGTGCGCTGCCCGCCCTCCCGTCCGCGCTCCGCGCCGCTGTGCGCGAGACCTGCGGCCTCGACGTCTCCCCCGGCGCCGACGGCCCCGACCCGCTCGCGTCGCGGGCGTTCGGCATCCTGTACGCGCATGTCCGCGCC
The DNA here is from genome assembly GCF_001619615.1 of Microbacterium sp. T32. GTDB lineage: Bacteria > Actinomycetota > Actinomycetes > Actinomycetales > Microbacteriaceae > Microbacterium. The sequence goes on along the minus strand of NZ_LQQP01000001.1, from coordinate 68,723 downwards.
GAGCAGGTCGTGCTCGCCGTCTCGGCCCGCACGAACCTCACCCTCGCCGGCAGCACCGTGCGGATCGTCGGCGACGACCCGCTCGCGACGGCGCTCACGACGGTGCTGCGGCGCCTGGGCGCGTCCGTCGTGCGCGCCACGGACGATGCGATCGAGCGGCTCGCCGCGCGGCTCGACGGCGTCCGTGTCGAGGCCGTCGCGGACCCCTCCACCGCGCACCTCACGCTCCTGACGGGCGTCGGCCACGACGGCATCCGGGCGACGCACCTGCCCGGCCTCGTCGCGGACGCCTCCCCCCGACCGGTGGATGCCACCGACCTCCCGTCTCCGCGCCCGCACGTGCGCACGACCCCGAACGGAGCGCTCGTGGAGATGCCGTCCCCCCTCCCCGTCGAGGGCGAACGCCCCACCGCGGCGCAGCTGCACCTCGCCGACGCGCTCGTTACGACCCTGATCGCCGCCGACGAGACCGTCTTCGCCACGGCGGTGACCCCGTGAGCGGTCGGATCGCCGACCCGTCGCTGTGGCGCGCGGGCCATGACCGCATCGAGTGGGCGCGCGCCCACATGCCCGTGACGACCGCGCTCGCGGCTCGCCTGACCCGCGACGGCACGGTCGCGGGGGTGCGCATCGGCGTGTCCGACGTGCTCGAGCCGAAGACGGCGACGATCGCGCTGGCCCTCGCCGAGGCCGGCGCCGACGTGACGGTCACCTCCGCCGGCCGCAACACCGACGACGCCGTCGCCGCCGCGCTCGCCCACGCCGGACTCCCGGTCTACGCCCGTGCCGACGCCGACCGCGCCGAGGACCGCGCGAACGCCCTGGCCCTCCTCGACCACCGGCCCCACGTGATCGTCGACGACGGCGCCTCCACCATCCGTCTCGCGCACCTCGAGCGTCCCGCGGTCGTCGACGGGATGCGCGGCGCGACCGAGCAGACGACCTCCGGGGTCCGGCCGCTGCGCCGCATGGAGGCCGAGGGCGCGCTGCGCATCCCGGTCGTCGCCGCGAACGACGCGCGCTCGAAGTCGCTGTTCGACAACATGCACGGCACCGGCCAGTCGGTCGTGTTCGCGGTGGCCGACGTCGCCGACCGCTCGTTCCGCGGGGCGACCGTCGCGGTCGTCGGGTTCGGACGCGTCGGCACCGGCATCGCGCAGCACGCGGCCGCCCTGGGGGCGCGCGTGGTCGTGACCGAGACCGATCCGGTCGCCGCCCTCCAGGCCGCGTTCGCCGGCTTCGAGGTGCGGACGCTCGCCGAGGCCGTGCGGCACGCCGACATCGTCATCTCGGCCACCGGCATCCGTCACACGATCGACGTCCCCCACCTCGACGCGCTCCGCAGCGGAGCGGTCGTGGCCGTGGGCGGCGGTGTCGGGCAGGAGATCGCCCTGGATGCCGCCCGCGCGGCGGGGGCGGTCGAGATCGCGCGCACGGGCGCCGTCTCGGTGCTCCGGATGCCGAGCGGAGCGGAGGTGCGCGTCCTCGACGACGGCAACTGCCTCAACGTGAGCGCGGCCGAGGGCAACCCCGTGGAGATCATGGACCTCTCCTTCGGCGTGCAGCTCGCCTCGGTCTCCCACGTCCTCGCGACGCCCGACCTCGCGCCGGGCGTGCACGAGCTCCCCCGCGCAGCCGACGACGAAGTCGCCGCGATCGCCCTCGCGTCCTTCGGCGGAACGCTCGACACCCCCTCCGCGGCGCAGCGCGCGTTCCTCGCGGCATGGAACCCCGACGGGGACGAGGAGTGACCGTCGTCGTCCACCGCGCGTCGGTCGTCCTCTCGCCCGGCTCGCCCGCGCTGACCGACGGTGCGGTCGCGGTGGCGGGCGGCCGTATCGTCGCCGTCGGCCCCGCCGACGAGGTGCTCACCGCCGCCGGCCCCGACGCGGAGATCCACGAGTGGGACGGCGCGCTCACGCCCGGCCTCGTCAACGCCCACACGCACCTGCAGTACAGCGACATGGCCGCCGTCGGGCTCGCCGCGCACGACGGCTTCGAGTCGTGGATGAGTGCCTTCATGGAGCTGTACCCCCTCCCCCGCGACTGGGGGACGTCCGCCGCCGCGGGCGCGGCCCTCGCCCTGCGCTCGGGCACGACGGCGGTCGCCGAGATCGTGACGGACGCCGCCGCCGGATCCGCGGTGCACGACGCGGGCCTGCACGGCATCGCGTTCTGGGAGGTCCTCGGCTGGACCGAACGCGCGTGGAACGTCGACGGCGAGCGCACGGTCCGCGCGCAGCTCGCCGCCCTCCCCACGCCCCCGGCCACCGGCCTCTCGCCGCACGCGATCTACTCGCTCGACACCGCCGTCCTCCGCGACCTCTCCGTGCTGGCCCGCACGCTCGGCGTGCGCCAGCACATCCACGCGGCCGAGTCGGCGTGGGAGGACGCGTACGTCCGCTCGGGCACCGGCGACCTCGCCGAGCGCTGGCGCGCCAACGGCCGCGGCGAGTTCGCGCTGCTCCGCGACGGCGGCGTCGGCACGGGCGTCATCCGGTACCTCGACGACTTCGGTGCCCTGACCCCGTCCACGCACCTCGCGCACGGGATTTACGTTGATGCCGATGACCGGGCGCTGCTGCGCGAGCGCGGCGTCAGCGTGGCCCTGTGCCCGCGGTCGAACGCCGTGATCGGCCTCGACCCGGCACCGGTCGCGGCCTACCTGCGCGAGGGCAACGCGATCGCCGTCGGAACCGACTCGCTGTCCTCCTCCCCCAGCCTGTCGCCGTGGCACGACGTGACCGCGCTGCACGACATCGCCCGCGCCCAGGGCTACGCCGACGACGACCTCCACGCCCGCCTGTTCGCCGCCGCGACCCTCGGCGGCGCGCACGCGCTCGGGATGGATGCCGACACCGGAGCGCTCCGCGTCGGAGCCCGCGCCGACCTCGCCGTCTTCCCCGTCGCCTCGGATGCGCCGCGTGACGCGCTCGCCGAGCTCGTCGAAGCCGGACCCGCCGAGGCCACCCTCACCGTCGTCGGCGGACGCGTCCGCTGGGCGACCACGACCGCCCACGAACGGATCACCGCCCATGTCTGACCCACGTCCCCTGCTCTTCGGCCTGTACGAGCAGGCTTGTGTCGGCAACGGCTCCTCGGCCGCGAGCCTGTGGACGCACCCCGCCGACGACCGGCTCTCCGCGACCTCCCTGCGGTACTGGCTCGACCAGGCCCGCCGCGTCGAGGAGGCCGGAATGGACCTGTTCTTCTTCGGCGACGTGCTGGGGCTGTACGACACGTACCGCGGCGGGGCGGAGACCGCGCTGCGGCACGGCGTCGAGATCCCCGCGCTCGACCCGATGCTCCACATCCCGGCGCTCGCGGCGGTCACCGACCGCCTCGCGTTCGGCACCACGGTGTCGACGACGTACGAGCACCCGTTCGCGCACGCGCGGCGCTTCTCGACGCTCGACCACCTGACCGCCGGTCGCATCGGGTGGAACGTCGTGACGTCCTACCTGCCGGGTGCCGCGGCGAACTTCGGCCTCGACGTCCTCGCGCACGACAGCCGCTACGACCGCGCCGACGAGTTCCTCGACGTCGCCTACGCGCTGTGGGAGCGCAGCTGGGACGACGACGCGTTCGTCGGGGACAAGGCATCCGGGGTCTTCGCCGATCCCGAGAAGGTGCACCGCATCGATCACGTCGGCGAGCACTTCCGCGTCGCCGGTCCGCACCTGGTCACGCCGTCGCCGCAGCGGACCCCGGTCATCATCCAGGCCGGGTGGTCGCCGCGCGGCCGCGAGTTCGCCGCGCGCCACGCCGAGCTGATCTTCGTGGGCGACTCCGACCCGGTCGCGGTGCGCGAGGGGCTGGCCGGCATCCGTCGGCGGGCCGAGGAGCTGGGCCGGGATGCCTCTCAGATCCGCGCCGTCGTCGGCATGAACCTCGTGGTGGCCCCGACCGCGATCGCCGTGCAGGAGAAGATCGACTCCCTCCAGGCCCACTACGCCTCGGAGGCGCAGCTCGCCGCGTACGCCGGCTGGGGCGGCATCGACTTCTCGCTGTACGCCGACGACGAACCGCTCGTGAAGCGCGCGACGAACGCGACGCAGACGAAGGAGACCCGCAGCGACGCCCCGGTGCTCACCGCCGGCGACGTCCGCCGCCAGTTCTCGCGGGTCACCGCGTTCGCGGACGACCGCTTTCTCGGCACCCCGGACGCCGTCGCCGACGCGATCGGGGAGTTCGTCGAGGAATCCGGCGTCGACGGCTTCCTGCTGCACCCGTTCCTGTCGCCCGGCTCCGTGGAAGACTTCGCGGGGCTCCTGGTCCCCGCGCTCCGCGAGCGGGGGCTGTACGGCGGATTCCCGCAGGACGGCACGTTCCGCTCCCGCCTGCGCAGCGACCGCCGCGACCGTCTCGGCGACGACCACCCGGCCCGCTCTGCTCACCGCTGAGGTCGAGTGGGTCCCGTCGAGAGCGCCTGGACGAACCGGCGCAGGAACTCGGTGCCGTCGAACGCCGTGACCGCGCGGATCGTGGGCCCCTCCGGGGTGCCCCACACGAGCGGCAGACCGTCGTGCGTGAGGGCGATGCGGGTGGCGAGCGAGTCCGCGTACGGCGTGAAGTCGACCGGCCCTTCGATCCAGCTCGTCACGATCTCCGGCCGGTGCAGCACGACGGTCGCGAGACCGTCGTGGGCCGAGGAGATCCGACGCCCCCACTTGTACTGGTAGAAGTCGTTGTACGCGTCGAGCACCTCGCCGGCGAACGTCGCCCAGGGCGTCCCGACCCCGCGCAGCACCGCGAGGACGTGTTCGTCGAGGATCGCGGTGGCCGTGACGTTCACGCCGACCATGATGACGTTGCCCGCGTTGCGCGCCCCGAACACGATCTCGGCCGCGCGACGGTCGTTCGCGGTGTTGGCATCCGTCAGCGTCGCCCCGCCCGGCGCCGGGTAGGGTCCCGCACCGCCCATGATGACGACCGAACGGAACTTCAGGAACAGGTCGGGGTCGCGCTCGAGCGCGCGTGCGATGTTGGTGAGCGGTCCGAGCGGGTGGAGGTCGACCTCCCCGGGGTTCTCCGCGGCGATGCGCACGATGGCATCCACCGCGCTCTCCTCCTCGACGCGCAGCTCCGCGCGCTCGAAGCGGTCGCCGAGGCCGTCGGTGCCGTGCACGAAGTCGGCGATGGAGGCCTCGCCCTCGATCGGCGCGGCCTCGCCCAGATGCACCGGGATGTCCTCGCGCCCGGCCAGCCTCAGCACGGTCCGGACGTTGCGCGCCGAGTCGACGACCGGCGTGTTGCCGTAGATCGTGGTGATCGCTTCGATCCGCACGTCGGGCTGCGCCAGCAGGTACATCAGGGAGTGCGCGTCGTCGAGACCCGTGTCGGTGTCCACGAGGACGCGGCGGACGGAGGGGACGGGAGAAGGGGATGCCATGCTCTCACCCTGCCCGTTCGTCCCCCGCGACGCGGCCGGGTGTTACATCGCGTGACACGTTCGTTCCCTGTTCGTCACGACGAGACCGCAGAGTGAAGGGTGACGCGGGCGGCCCCGACCCGCGTCCACCAGCACATGTCGACCGACGCCTCCGGCGTCGTCGGGAACGGACACACACATGGCATCCACGGCTCAGCGACTGCGTCGCGTCGCCCTGCCCGCGGCAGGTCTCACCGCGGCCCTCGCCCTCACCGCGTGCGCGGGCGGCCAGGCGGCCCCGGCACAGACCGACGGCTTCGACGGCGTGAAGCTCACGGTGTGGAACAGCATCGACTTCGAGCCCTACCAGGGCCTGCAGAAGCAGTACTTCGAGTCGTGCGCGGCCGACCTCGGCATCACCGTGGACGTCGAGACCCAGTCCGGCGACTACACCACCAAGCTCCTCCAGGCCGCCGGCGCCAAGTCGCTCCCCGACGTCGCGCTGCTCTCCACCGACACGCAGCTGCCCCAGCTCGCGTCGCAGGGCGTGCTCGCCGACCTCGGTCAGTACGACATCACGACCGACGGCCTCGCCGACAGCGTGGCCGGTCTCGGCACCTACCAGAACACCCTCTACGGCCTCCCCGTGCAGGTCGAGGACTACGCGATCTTCTACAACAAGGCCGCGTTCGCCGCCGCCGGTGTGTCCGAGACCGCACCGAAGACCTTCGACGACCTCGTCAAGCTCGCCGGCTCCCTCACCACCGCCGACCAGAAGGGCATCGTCCTCCCGGGTATCGCCGGTGACGGCTCGACCCCGGTCTACTTCCTGCCGTTCCTCCTCTCGGCCGGCGGCGACCCCGCCGACCCGACCGGTGCCGGATCCGTCGCCGCGGTCGACCTCTACAAGAACCTCGTGGCGAACGGCTCGCTGTCGTCCGAGTTCGTCAACTGGGGCTGGGACTCGATCGACCAGTGGACCTCGCAGAAGGCCGCGCTGACCGTGTCGGGTCCGTGGAACCTCGTCGACACCTCGATCCCGTTCGAGTGGGGCACGTTCCCCTTCCCCACCGCCAAGGCCGGTGAGTCTTCGAAGGTGAACCTGCTCGGCTACGTCTACGGCGCCGCGGCGAACTCGGATGCCAAGAAGGAGGCGGCCGCGGCCGCCCTGATCAAGTGCCGCGCCTCGGAGGAGAACCAGATCGACACCGCCGTGCAGGGCGGGTACATCCCCGCGCTGAAGACGGCGCAGGACGCCTTCGTCCAGAAGGTCCCTTCCGCCGCTCCGTTCGTGGATGCCGTCGACGGCGCCTACAACTCCGCGCAGCTCGGCACCGAGTGGAACACCCTGCAGCAGCAGTACGTCGACGCCATCCAGGCCGCGACGGTCGGCGGTCAGACGGCCCAGGCCGCGCTGGAGCAGGCCAGCGGCAAGTGACGGCGGACACGCTGACGACGACCGGCCGGTCGGGGGCTCGCACCCCCGGCCGGTTCCGGCGTTCTCTGGCGGCGCGTCAGCGCGGTGAGCTGTGGGGCTTCCTGACCCCGGCCATCGTGTTCTTCGTCGTCTTCTTCCTCTTCCCCCTCGGGTACGGCGTGTACATGAGCACGACGAACTTCACGACGGGGACCTTCATCACCGGCCGCGCCCCCTTCGTCGGGACCGCGAACTTCGAGGCCGTCCTCGCGGAGCCGGTGACCTTCCGGGCTCTGGCGAACACCCTCACGATCACGATCGTCTCGGTCGTCGTGGAACTCGTGCTCGGTCTCCTCCTCGCGCTGCTGTTCGCGCGCCGCTTCCCCGGCAGCCGGTGGCTGCCGACCCTCATCCTCCTGCCGTGGCTGCTTCCCGCCGTGGTCGTCGCAACGGTCTGGAAGTCGCTGCTCGCCGGCGACGGACCCATCAACGACGTCCTCGGGTCGATCGGCATCCCGGTCCAGGCGTGGCTCGCCAACCCCGCGACCGCCCTGCCCGCCGTGATCGTCGTCGCGGTCTGGGCGAGCCTGCCGTACTGGGCGACGATCCTCGGCGCGGCGCTCAAGCAGGTGCCCGCGGAGCAGCTCGAGGCCGCGCAGCTCGACGGCGCCGGGTCCTGGCGCCGCCTCGTCTCGATCGTGATCCCGACCATCTGGCCGGTGATCTCCGTGCTCGTCGTGATGAGCGTCGTCTACACGCTGCTCATCGTCGACCTCGTGCTGGTGCTCACCGCCGGCGGTCCCGCCAACAGCACCGTCACCCTCGGGCTGCTGTCGTACCGGCAGGCCTTCCAGCAGTTCCAGTTCGGACTCGGCGGTGCGTACGGAATGCTGCTGCTCGGCATCAGCATCCTGTTCGCGATCGTGTACACCGTGATGTCGATGCGCCGGGAGCGTGACGAATGACCGCGACCCTGCCCGCCGCCCCCGCCGTGGTCTCCACCGAGCCCGCCACAGCCGCCGTGACCGCACGCCGTCGTCGTCGCGGCTGGACGTGGACCGTCGTCACCGTCGTCGTGCTCGCGGTGTACCTCTTCCCCGTCTACTGGATGATCTCGGCCTCGCTGCAGCCGTCCGCGAACTCCACCGACACCGCGTGGTTCCCGACCTCGCCGGGCCTCGGCGGATACGAGAAGGCGCTGGACGACGCCGGGATCGGGGGCCTGCGCGTCTCGGTGCTCGTGTCGCTCGGATCGGTCCTCGTGACGCTGCTCGTCGCGATCCCCGCCGCGTACGCGCTGAGCCGCCTCCGCTCGCGCGCCGTGAGCATCGCGCTCATCCTGCTGCTGCTCGCGCAGATGATCCCGAGCGTGGTCCTGGCGACGTCGTTCTACGCGATGTTCAACTCCTGGGGCCTGCTCAACACGTTCATCGGACTGATCCTGGCCAACTCCACCGCGGGCGTGCCCTTCGCCGTGATCGTCATGCGGGCCTTCATGCTGCGCCTGGATGCCGAGGTCATCGAGGCCGCGACGGTCGACGGGCTGGGGCCGCTCGGCGTGCTGTGGCGCATCGTCGTGCCGCTCTCCCGCAACGCGATCGTCACCGCGGGCGTCTTCGCGTTCCTCTTCAGTTGGGGCGACCTGCTGTTCGGGCTGACGCTCGTCAACCGCAACGAGATGTACCCCATGTCGGTGCTGATCCTCGCGCTGTCGAACTCGAACCTGAACACGTGGGCCGCGACCATGGCGGCATCCCTCATCGCGAGCGTGCCCGCGCTCGTCGTCATCCTCGCCGCGCAGCGGCACGTCAAGGAGGGTCTGACGGCGGGCTCCGGCCGCTGAGGCGCGGGCGCCCGTCGCCCCGCACGTAGACTGGCTTCTCGTGAGCGAACGCGTCCTCGTCCAGCAGCTGAAGTCCCTTCCCGCCGGCCCCGTCTCGGTGTCGGGGTGGGTCGAGACCGTCCGCGACCAGAAGAAGGTGCAGTTCGTCGTCCTCCGCGACGAGACCGGCGCCGTCCAGCTGGTCAACCCGGCCACGCGCCCGTCGGAAGAGGCGGGCGACCAGGATGCCACTGCCCTGGCGCTCACCGAGACGATCGGCGGCCTGGCCAACGGCACGTTCCTCACCGTCCGCGGCGAGCTCAAGCACGACGAGCGGGTCAAGCTCGGCGGCGTGGAGATCAAGATCGGCGAGCTCGAGATCGCCGCCGCGGCCAACCCCGAGACGCCGATCGCAGCCGACAGCGGTCTGGACAAGCGCATGGATTGGCGCTTCCTCGACCTGCGTCAGCGCCGCAACAACCTCATCTTCCGCGTCCAGACGACCCTCGAGCACGCGATGCGCACGTATTGGGTCGAGCGGGACTACATCGAGATCCACTCGCCCAAGCTCATGGCCTCCCCGTCGGAGTCCAACGCCGAGCTCTTCGAGGTCCCCTACTTCGAGGACAAGACCGCGTACCTCGCGCAGAGCCCCCAGTTCTTCAAGCAGATGGCGCAGGTCGCCGGCTTCGGCAAGATCTTCGAGATCGCACCCGCGTTCCGCGCCGACCCCTCCTTCACCAGCCGCCACGCGACCGAGTTCACCTCCGTGGATGCCGAGATCAGCTGGATCGACTCGCACGAAGACGTCGCGCGCATGCAGGAGGAGCTCCTGCAGACGGCGTTCCAGGCGGTCAAGGACAAGCACGGCGACGAGATCCAGGAGCTTTTCGGCGTCGAGGTCCAGGTGCCCACGCTGCCGTTCCCGCGCATCCCGCTGGCCGAGGCCCGCGAGATCGTCGCGGCCCGCGGCTACGACATCCCGCGCACCGACGGCGACCTCGACCCCGAGGGCGAGCGCCAGATCGCCGCGCACGTGCGCGAGGCGTTCGGTCACCAGTTCGTCTTCGTGACCGACTACCACCCGGAGATCCGCGCGTTCTACCACATGCGCGACCCCGAGACCGGGCTGACGAAGTCGTACGACCTGCTGTTCAACGGGGTCGAGATCACCACGGGCGCGCAGCGCGAACACCGCGTGGACATTCTCGTGGAGCAGGCGAAGGAGAAGGGGCTCGACCCCGAGCACCTCGACTTCTACCTCGACTTCTTCCGCTTCGGCGCTCCCCCGCACGGCGGCTTCGGCATGGGTCTCGCGCGCGTGCTCATGCTTCTGCTCGGCGAATCGTCGATCCGCGAGGTCACCTACCTCTTCCGCGGTCCGACGCGTCTCGCCCCCTGAGTTCGCCCACACGACGCCCCGGGTTCACTCCCCGGGCCGGGTGAGGTCATTCCCCTCGCCTACCGTTTCGGCATGGTCGTCGACAGCGCCGCGCTGACCGTCCCCTCGGACGGTTCCTCGGGCGCGGGCTGGAGCATCCGGCTCGACGGTGTCGGGCGCGTGCGCGGCGGAGAACGCGTGGTCGACGGGGTCGATCTCCACCTCTCAGCCGGCACGATCCTCGCGATCGTCGGGGAGTCCGGCTGCGGCGCGACGACCCTCGCGAACATCATCGCCGGACGCGAGCGGCCCGACGACGGCGAGGTGCGCATCGACGGACGTGCCCGGCCCGACGCCCCCCGGCTGGCCGCGGTCTTCACCGATGCCGCACCCCGCTTCGGTCGGGTGCGCGACGTGGTCCTGCCTCGGGCCGGTGGGAACCCCCGCGTCGGCGCCGAGATCGACCGGCTTCTCGCGCTCGTGGAACTCCCCGACCCGGACGCACCGGTCCGCCGGCTGTCCCGCGGTGATCGCCAACGTCTCGCGATCGCCCGCGTGCTCGCAACGGAGCCGCGCGCCCTCGTCCTGGACGACGCGCTGAGCGCGCTGCACACGTCAGCTCGCGAGCGGCTCCGCGACGCCCTCGTGCGGGAGCTGCGTCGTCGCCGGACGACGACCGTGTGGGTGACGCGCGACACCGCCGAGGCGATCGCGGTCGCCGATCGCGTGATCGTGCTGCACCGCGGCCGGGTCGCCGCCGACGGCACCCCGGAGCAGGTCTACGCGCGCGCCGACGAACCGGCGGTGGCCGCGGTCCTCGGACCGGTCGACACCGTACCCGGGATCGTGGAGGGCTCCGTGGTGGACGTCTGGGGACAGCACCTGCCACTCGCGGCCTCCGCGCACGACGGGCACTGCGAGGTGCTCATCCGTCCGGAGAACGTCGTGTTCGTCGCGCCAGACGCCCCCGGGGTCGACGGCGTCGTCGAGGAGAGCACGTTCCTCGGGCACATACGTCGGTCGCGGGTACGCACGAGCGACGGCAGCCTCGTGCACGTGGAGCACGGCGCGCAGGCACGCCTCGACGACCACGCCCACGTCCGGATCGCGCTCGCGCCCGTTCCGGTGACGACGCGTCCCCTCAGCTGAGGGCGGGCCTCAGACCGGGAAGTCGATTCCGGCGCGCTCGGTGACGACAGAGCGGACGAACGCCGACACCTCCTGGTGCGCGGGGTGCACCTGATAGCGCTCGAGCGCCTCCACGTCGGCGAACTCGCTGACGAGCACCACGTCCCAGTTGGTCTGCGGATAGGCGACGTTGCGCCCCACCTCGAGGTGCTCGATCTCGGCGATCTCGCCGCGGAGCGACAGCAGGCGCTCCTCGATCTGCTCCGCGTGTAGGGCACGGGTGTCGGCGTCATCCGCCGCGAGCTTCCAGAGGACGATGTGACGGATGCTCACGCAGAGGCTCCTTCGGGGTCGGCCGCGAGGAGCGCGGCCCGCAGACGGTCGGCGGAGACACGCCAGTGCGTGTGCAGCTCTCCGTCGATGAGGACGACCGGGATCTTCTCCCACCACTGCTCGTACAGCGCGGCGTCCTCGGCGATCGAGGCCCGTTCGACGACGACGCGGTCCGCGACGTCGTCGGGGAGCTCGGCGACGACCGTCTCGACGATCTGCTCGGCGACGTCGCAGAGATGACAGTCGGGCTTGGCGATCAGCGTGAGGGTCGTCACGCCCCCATCCTAGGAGGGCGGGCGCGGGTCAGGATTCGACGTCGTACCCCGCGGCGATCCACTCGCCCGTGCCGCCCTCGACGTTCGTGGCGTCGTGGCCGCGCGCCGTGAGCGCCTCGACGACGCGCGCGGAGCGGCCGCCGGCCTGGCAGATCACGTCGAACGCGCCGTCGGGCAGCTGGTCCAGGTTCTCGCCGAGCGTCGACATCGGCAGGTTCACCGCGCCGGGCACGTGACCGGAGGCGAACTCGTCGACCTCGCGCACGTCGATGAGCGGACGGTCGCGTCCCTCGTGCAGATCGTGGACCGAGATGGACTGCATGAGTGCTCCTCGAGAGGACGGAATGATCGGATGCCGGATACACGAAGCGCCCGTCGGATGACAGGCGCTCGGTGTGGTGGTCGCTTTACTTCTTGTTGCGACGCTGGTGACGAGTCTTGCGAAGCAGCTTGCGGTGCTTCTTCTTCGCCATGCGCTTACGGCGCTTCTTGATGACAGAACCCACGGAAAACCTCACTAAGTCGGGGTCTGGGTGCCGATGTCGGCTCCCGGGAACGGGCAGGCGTTGGAAAAAGGCCTCGGACCAGTCTAGCCGACGTCGGAGACCGGACGCTGCACGGCCTCGGCGACGGCGGATTCGGGCACCCGATAGCTCCGGCCGAACCGCACGGCGGGCAGCTCCCCCGCGTGCACGAGCCGGTACACGGTCATCTTCGAGACGCGCATGAGGTCCGCGACCTCCGCGACCGTCAGAAACCGCACGTCGGGCAGCTCCGCCATCGATCACCCTTCGCCAGGGTGACCCTCACCCTCTGATGTGGGACACACTCTAGAGTCTGGCCGCGACGCGTGTAAACCAATGGGGCCTCTGTGACACGAGTGTGTACCGGCTACCGCGTTCCGATGACGGGAACGCTGCTCATCGGCCGGGCAGTTTGCGGAACGCCGAGGTGACGGAATGCTTCACCGACGCGGCGGCACGACCCACGACCTCCGCGGCATGCACGGCCGATTCGGGGAGCGCCGGTTCGTTCTCGACGTCGATCGAGAAGAACGGGACGAGCCAATCGTCGACCTCGTCGAGCGGGGCGACGGCGAGACTGTAGTAGCGGTGCTGCCCCTCCTCCCGCACGGAGACGAGTTCCGCCTCGCGCAGGACCTTGAGGTGCTTCGACACGGTGGGCTGACTGACCCCGAGCGCGTGCACGATCTGCGAGACGCTGGTGCCCCGCTCGCCCCCGGTGGCGCGATCGAGAAGGAGCTGAAGGATGTCGCGACGCGTTCCGTCAGCGATCACGTCGAAGATGTCCGCCATGGCATTAGGTTAGCCGCGAGCCCGCCCGAGTACCATGATTCGGGTTCCACCCCGAAGGGAGCGACGCATGGCGGCGACGCCCGAAGAGGTGAGTATGTCGATGCGCGTACGCCGCATCGCCTACCGGGCATGGGACGGACTCCGCGATCTGACGACCGCGTCGCCGGCGCGTTTCGCGGTGCTCGTGTTCGTCGTCCTGATCCTGCTGTTCACAGCGCTGTTCTCGCTGCCGGCCGCGGCCGCCGACGGCCAGCGGACCCCGCTCGCCGACGCGCTCTTCACCGCGGTCTCGACGATCTGCGTCACGGGCCTGTCGACGGTGAACATGTACAGTCACTGGTCGCCACTCGGGCACGCGATCACCTATCTCGGGGTGAACGTCGGCGCGCTGGGCGTGCTGACGCTCGCGTCGATCCTCGGACTCGTGATCTCCAAGCGCCTCGGCCTGCGCGCCAAGCTCATCGCGGCGGGCGACAGCAACCCGCTGCGCGCCCATGGCGGACCCGTGAACGAGGGCCAGACCATCCGTCTCGGCGAGGTGGGTCAGTTGCTGCGGACCGTGGCGCTGTCGACCCTCGTGATCGAGGCGGGCCTCACGGTCCTCATCTACCCGTCGCTCGTGGTCGGAGGAATCGACCCCCTCGTCGCCCTGTGGGAGGCGCCGTACTACGCCGCGATGGCCTTCACCAATACCGGGTTCGTTCCCAACGCCGACGGACTGGCCCCGTTCGCGCAGGATTACTTCCTGCTCACGGTCCTCATGATCGGCGTCTTCCTCGGCTCGATCGGCTTCCCCGTGATCTTCACGCTGTGGCGGCACTGGTGGCGTTTCCGGCTCTGGTCGCTCCACGCGAAGCTCACGATCATCACCACCGTGGTGCTGTTCTTCGCGGGCGCGGGCGTCATTCTGCTGCTGGAATACGACAACCCGCTGACGTTCGGCCGCATGGACGCGTGGGACACCACGTTCCAGGCCTTCTTCCTCTCGGCCATGACGCGCTCCGGCGGGTTCTCGGTCGTCAACATCGGCGATCTGAACGGCGCGACGCTCATCGTCGGTTCGATGCTGATGTTCGTCGGCGGGGGCTCGGCATCCACCGCGGGCGGCATCAAGGTCACGACCCTGGCGGTCCTCGCCCTCGCCGTGTGGTCGGAGGCCAAGGGGCGCCCGTCCGTGCAGGCGTTCGGTCGCCGGATCCCCAGCGACGTGCAGCGCGTGGCGCTCTCCGTCGTGGCCTGGGGTGCGACGATCGTGGCGATCTCCACGGTCACGATCAGTCGCATCACCGGCGCGCCGATCGAGTACGTCCTGTTCGACGTCATCTCGGGGTTCGCGACCGTGGGACTGTCCACCGGCCTCACCGCCGAACTCCCCGACCCCGCGGTCTACGTGCTCGCTCTGACGATGTTCATGGGGCGCATTGGTACTGTGACACTCGCCGCGGCCGTCGCGGCATCCTCCCGTTCGCAGCTGTACGCGCTGCCCGTCGAAAGGCCGATCGTTGGTTGAACGGATCCGCAGCGACGCGCCCGTCCTCGTCATCGGACTCGGGCGCTTCGGCGCGGCGTGCGCCGGCGAGCTCGACCGCCTCGACCGAGAAGTGCTCGCCGTCGACGGCAACCTCGACCTCGTGCAGAAGTGGTCGGAGCGCGTCACGCACGCGGTCCAGGCAGACGCGCGCAACATCGACGCCCTCCGGCAGATCGGTGCCCAGGACTTCCAGGTGGCGGTCGTCGCGGTCGGCTCGCTCATCGAGGCATCCGTCCTCATCACCGCCAACCTCGTCGACCTGAAAGTGCCGCAGATCTGGGCGAAGGCCGTCTCGCAGTCGCACGGCAAGATCCTTGCCCGCGTCGGCGCGAACCACGTCATCTACCCCGAGGCCGAGGCCGGCGAGCGCGTCGCGCACCTCGTCAGCGGCCGAATGCTCGACTTCATCCGGTTCGACGACGACTTCGTGCTGGCGAAGATGTACCCGCCGAAGCTCATCCGCGGCGTGGGGCTGAACGAGTCGGGCGTGCGCACGAAGTACAACGTCACGGTCGTCGGTGTGAAGAGCCCGGGCCGCCCGTTCCGCTACGCCGAGGCGAACACCGTGGTGACCAACCACGACCTCATCATCGTCTCGGGCACGAACGGCGACATCGAGCGGTTCGCCGCGCTGGATCGCTAGACCGCGATCTCCAGTTCCACCCTCGCCGTGTCGTCCACGGCGAGATCCTCGGCATCATGGAGCGCCTTCCTGATCGGCACGACGTACGCGCCGCCCTTCGGCCAGAGCGATGTCGCCACGCGGGTGGCGCCGATCGTCACGGCGACGGGGATCATCCCCCAGCCGTAGGTGACGACGGGAGCGATCTCGGCGATGGCCGCGGCTTCGGCGGGCGGCACGGTGACGAAGTGGTACGGTGCGGGTCCGCGCCAGTACCAGATCGGCCCCTCGAACCGCAGACGCACCTCAGGCCCCGGCGGCGAGTTCCTTGGCGCGGGCGAGAGCGGCCTCGGCCGCCTCGGTGAACGTGTCGTCGAGGTGCGCGGCCTGCAGGACGGCGACCGCGCGCTCGGTCGTGCCCTTCGGGCTCGTGACGCGGCGGCGGAGTTCGGCAGGGTCCACATCCGAGGATGCCAGGAGCGCCGTCGCCCCGATGAACGTCTGCTCCGCCAGGAGGCGCGCGGCGTCGTCATCGAAGCCCATGCGGACCGCGGCCTTCGTGAACTCCTCGATGAGCAGGAAGACGTAGGCAGGCCCCGAACCGGAGATCGTGGACAGCGCGTCGATCCGGGATTCCGGCACCTCGACGACCTGACCGACCGTCTCGAACAGCGCGCGGACGAGGGCGACGTCCTCTGCGGTGGCCGCGGCACCGGCCGCGAGACCCGTGACGCCCTTACCCACGAGCGACGGCGTGTTGGGCATCGAGCGCAGCGTCGCGACGCCGTCGCCGAGGTGCTTCGCGAACGTCGCGAGGGTCACGCCGGCCGCGAGGCTCAACACCACGGCGCCGGGGCGCAGGTGCGGGGCGATCTCGTCCAGCAGGTCGGGGACCATGGCCGGCTTCACGCCGATGAGGATGACGTCGGCGGATGCCGCGGCGGTCGCGTTGGCGTCGGGGGCTGCCTCGAGCGCGACGCTCGTCACACCCTCCAGCTCGGCCAGCTCGGCGGCCTTCGCGATCGACCGGTTGGTGGCGATGACGCCCCCGCCGGTGAGCCCCGCCGCGACGAGTCCGCGGAGGATCGCCCCTCCCATGGAACCTGCGCCGAGGAAGGCGAGCGGGGGCAGCGTGGGAGTGGCATCCGTCATGCACGCAAGTCTACGAAGCCTGAGTGCGGCGGATAGGGGCGAGCGTTAGAGTCGGAGCGCGTCCGTACCGGGGCGGACGCGAGCGACACGGAGGACCACCATGACTCTCTTCGACGGCATCACTTCGCGGCTGATCGAGACCGGTCGGCTGAGCGTCAACGTGCTCGAGCGCGCGACCGACGATCCCGCCACGGCCCCCGAGCACACCGTGGTCTTCGTCCATGGGAACGTGTCGTCCTCGCTCTTCTGGCAGGAGATCATGCAGGACCTGCCGAGCGACCTCCGCGTGCTCGCCGTCGACCTGCGCGGCTTCGGCGGCACCGAGCACGCCCCGATCGACGCGACCCGCGGCGTGCGCGACTTCAGCGACGACCTCCACGCGACCCTCGAGGCGCTCGGCATCCCGACCGCGCACCTGGTCGGCTGGTCGATGGGCGGCGGCGTCGTGCTGCAGTACGCCCTCGACCACCCCGTGCTCTCGCTCACGCTCCAGGCGCCCGTTTCGCCGTACGGCTTCGGCGGCACGCGCCGCGACGGCTCGCGGCTCACCGACGACGACGCCGGCGCGGGTGCGGGCGGCGCCAACCCCGACTTCGTGCAGCGCCTCATCGACCACGACACGACGGACGAGGCCCCGACCTCGCCGCGATCCGTCTTCCGCACGGGGTACGTCGCGCCCGGGTATACGAGCGACCACGAGGACGTGTGGGTCGAGTCCATGCTCACGACCTCGACGGCCGGAGGGAACTACCCCGGGGATGCCGTGGCCTCGCCGAACTGGCCGGGCTTCGCCGCCGGGACGATCGGCGTACTCAACACCATGGCGCCCAAGTACTTCGACGTCTCGGGGATCGTCGAGCTCGCCGAGAAGCCCCCGATCCTCTGGATCCACGGCACCGCGGACGCCATCGTCTCGGACGCCTCGTTCTACGACTTCAACCACCTCGGTGCGCTGGGCATCGTGCCCGACTGGCCCGGCGAGGAGGTCGCGCCCGCGCAGCCGATGGTGTCGCAGACGCGCGACGTGCTGGACGCGTACGCCGCCGCAGGCGGAGAGGTCACCGAGATCGCGGTGGAGGGCGCCGGGCACGCCCCACACCTCGAGCGGCCGGCGCAGTTCCGCCAGGCGCTGCTGACGGTGATCGGGTACGTGGGCCGTCCCGCCGACCCCGCCCCGCCCACCGAGGCGATCATCCTGCGTTCGGCCGACTGAGAGGTCCCCCGTGGAGTACTGCCTGTTCACCGAGCCCCAACAGGGCTTCTCGTACGACGACCAGCTCGCCTTCGCGCGCTCGGCCGAGACCCACGGCCTGGACGGCTTCTTCCGTTCCGACCACTACCTGCGGATGGGTGAGGGCGATCCGCTGCCCGGCCCCACCGACGCGTGGACGACCCTCGCCGGCCTCGCCCGCGAGACCTCCCGCATCCGCCTCGGCACGCTGGTCTCGTCGGTGACGTACCGGGTTCCCGGCATCCTGGCGATCCAGGTCGCGCAGGTCGACGCGATGTCGGGTGGCCGCGTCGAACTGGGCCTCGGTACCGGCTGGTTCGAGGCGGAACATGCCGCGTACGGCATCCCGTTCCCGCCCCGTCGATTCGACCTGCTGGAGGAGCAGCTCGCCGTCGTGACGGGCCTGTGGTCCACCCCGGCCGGAGAGACGTTCTCGTTCGAGGGCGAGCATTACCGCCTGGATGCCGCACCCGCGCTGCCGAAGCCCGTCCAGTCCCCCGTCCCGGTCATCGTCGGCGGCGGCGGCCCGAAGCGCACGCCGGCCCTGGCGGCGCGCTTCGCGACGGAGTTCAACATCGGCTTCGTCGCGGAGGACGTCGTCGCCGAGAAGTTCGCCGTCGTGCGCGCGGCGTGCGAGGACATCGGTCGCGACCCCGCGTCGCTGAAATTCTCGGTCGCGCTGCCCACGATCGTCGGCGCGGACGACGCCGCGATCGAGCGCCGCGCGGCCGCGATCGGTCAGACGCGCGCGCAGTTCGACAACGGCGCGAACCTCATCGGGCGACCCGAGCAGATCGCCGAGAAGGTCGAGCGTCTGCGGGCCCTGGGTGCAGAGCGCGTGTACTTCCAGCTCCTCGACCTGCGCGACGTCGATCACGCCGACGAGGTCGGCGCCGAGCTGCTGCCGCTGCTGCCCCGCTGAGTCAGGGCGCTCCGTCGTTGCGGGGCGCTCCGTCGCGGCGGTGCTCGAAGAAGTCCCGGAGCAGGAGGGATGCCTCCGCCTCGGCGACTCCGCCGACCACCTCGACGCGGTGCGGCAGACGTCGGTCGCGCAGAACGTCGTAGAGCGACCCGGCGGCGCCGGCCTTGGCATCCCAGGATCCGAAGACCACGCGCGGAACCCGCGCCTGCAGGACGGCCCCCGCGCACATCACACACGGCTCGAGGGTGACGACGAGCGTGCAGCCGGCGAGGTGCCAGGTACCCAGGTGCGCGGCGGCTTCGCGCAGCGCGACGACCTCGGCGTGGGCGGTCGGGTCGTTGGTGACCTCGCGGAGGTTGCGACCCTCGCCGATGACCTCGCCGGTGGGTCCGAGCACGACCGCCCCGACGGGCACATCGTCGTGGGTCGCGGCGTCGCCGGCGAGCGCGAGCGCGCGGCGCATCGCGGCGAGGTCGGCGTCGGTGGGGGTCACGGGGCTCCGGAAAGACGGGGGCGGAACGACGGGGTCGAGCGGCTAGCCTTGAGCCTATGCGTGTCCACGTCGCCGACCACCCCCTCATCACCCACAAGCTCACGGTGCTGCGCGACCGGCAGACCTCGTCGCCGGTGTTCCGTCAGCTCACCGAGGAGCTCGTGACGCTGCTGGCCTACGAAGCCACACGGAACGTGCGCGTGGACCCCATCGAGATCCAGACGCCCGTCACGACGACCCAGGGCGTGAAGATCAGCGAGCCGCGTCCGATCGTGGTTCCGATCCTGCGCGCGGGTCTCGGGATGCTCGAGGGCATGGTGAAGCTCCTCCCCACCGCGGAGGTCGGGTTCCTCGGCATGATCCGCGACGAGGAGACGCTGCAGCCGTCGACCTATGCCGAGCGCCTGCCCGACGACCTCAGCGACCGCCAGTGCTTCGTGCTCGACCCGATGCTCGCGACCGGCGGCTCGCTCGGCGCGGCGATCAAATTCCTCTTCAACCGCGGGGCGCAGGACGTGACCGCGATCTGCCTGCTCGGCGCGCCCGAGGGCGTCGCGGCGATCGAGAAGCAGGTCGAGGGACACGACGTCACACTCGTCCTCGGCGCGCTCGACGAGCGCCTGAACGAGAAGGGCTACATCGTGCCCGGCCTCGGCGACGCCGGCGACCGCCTGTACGGCACCGCCTGACACCGAGTCTTTGCCGGGCCTCCGCTGCGCCCTCAGCCGTCCGATCCGGCTCCGACGCCGACCAGGCGCGCGAAGGCGCTGAGGCGCGCCACACCCTCGGGGGTGCGCGGGAGGTCGTCGAGCAGGGACGGCGAGTACAGGACGTAGGCGGCCTGCATCGCGCGCGAGATCGCGACGTTGATGCGGTTGCGCAGCAGCAGGAACTCCAACCCGCGCGGCGCCTCACGCCCGGACGACGCCGCGAGCGTGAGGATCGCCACGACCGCCTCCTTGCCCTGGAACCGGTCGACGGTCCCCACCGGCACGTCGGCGTATCCCGCGGCGGCGAGGGCCTCCTCCACAGCGACCTGCTGCGCGTTGTACGGCGTGATCACGATGATGTCGTCGGCGCGCAGCGGGCGCGACGGGTGGATGACGGCGGCGTCGCCGGCCGCCCCGTCGGCTCCGACCCACTCCCGACCGACGAGATCGGCGAACAGAGCGACCACGGCAGAGGCTTCCTCGGGCGAGGCCGTCGCGTTGCCGCGGTGGCGGACCGCGACGGGGTGCAGGCCGGGCTCGACGCCCGCGAGCGTCCGCAATGCCGTCGAGGGGTGGGCGGCGAGGCGCCCCTCGTATGACAGCCGCGACACCGGCCCGGCGACGGCGGGGTGCATACGGCGCGTGCGCGCGAGGAAGTACCCGAACTCCGCCGGGACGACCTCGGCCCCGTCGATCACCCATCCGAGCGCCGATGTGTCGACGGGCTCGGGGTGCGTGCCCTGGCTCACCTGCGGCAGCTGCTGCGGGTCACCGAGGAGCAGCAGCCGCGTGGACGCGAGCGAGACGGCGATCGTGGATGCCAGCGAGAACTGCCCCGCCTCATCGATGACGAGCAGGTCGAGGCTCCCCCGCGGGATGCGGCCCTCGTGGCTGAAATCCCACGCCGTCCCCCCGACGACGAATCCGTGCGCGGCGTTCTCGGCGGCGAAGGCGGGAACGCCGTTCTTCGGCAGGACGGTGAAGGAGTGTTCCGCACCGGGGTCCTTCGGGGCCTTGCCCACGCGCGCGGCGGGGACACCGGCCGCGATGACCTGGTCGAGCATGTGCTCCACCGTCGCGTGCGACTGCGCCACGACCCCGACGCGGTAGCCGCGCTCGGCGACGAGCCGCGCGATGACGTGGGAGCCGACGTAGGTCTTACCGGTGCCGGGCGGACCCTGGACGGCGAGGTAGCTGTGGTCGAGGTCGGCGACGCTGCGGGCGATCGCGGTGACCTCGTCGTCGCCCGCTGCACCGTCGACCGCGGTCACGGACGCGAGTGCGCCGGACCGCGTGCGCGGCGGACGTCGGCGGAGGATGTCGGCCGCCGGTCCTTCGGGGAGCGTCGGGGCCGCGGCGAGGACGGCATCCGCCCACGCGTCGATGGCTTTCTGCTGGTTGCCCGCGCGGGGTGGCGCCGGGGGCGTGAGGGCGAGCGGGAACGTGTCCCACGTCACGCCGTCGACGGCGACCTCCTCGATGATCGCGCCATCGTCCAGCACCTCCCGCACCGTCACCCGACGCGCACCGTGGATCCAGCGCGGACGGACCTCGAGCGGGAACGGCGCCGGCAGGTCGTAGACCGCGAAGGGCTCGGCATCCACGGTCAGGCGACTCCCCGGCGCCACCTCACCGCGCACCTCGACCAGACGACGCTCGGCGCCGCGCCCCGACTCCGCGATGTGCCAGTCGGCCACGACCCGGGAGCGCGCGGCGTCCACGACGATGACGTCCCGCGTGTCCTCCCAGATCGACACCGGCTCACGCAGGCGCAGGAAGTGCGTCGCCCAGTAGGTCTTCTCTTCCCGCGGGTAGTAGTCGATCGCGGCGGCAGCGAGGCGCAGGGCCGTCGCGTCGGGCTCGGCGGCGTCCGCCGCCCACCGCTGCAGGGCGGTCGCGCGCGGCGACGGCTCGTACGCCTGCTCGTCGGGTTCCGCACCCCGCGCGGGCATGGCCCCGCCCTCGCGCGCGCGCTCGACGAGCCAGTCGCGCAGGCGGTGGGTGGAGACGCAGTCGTAGCGGTTGTAGTCGGCCAGGTCGTCGAGCACCCGCTGCGCGGCCTCGACCTCGCCGTCGGCGGCGAGCGCCCGCGCCTCGACGTACTTCACGATGGAGTCGTCGCCGCGCTGCACGTCGCTCGTGCGCACCTCGTCGCCCATGTAGAGCGGCTCGAGCTTCTTGATGGAGTACGACCGCGAGCCGACGCGCAGTGCGCGGCGCACCACGGGGTACAGGTCGACGAAGACGCCGTCGCGCAGGAGGCGGTCGACGTCGCCCTCCCGCACGCCGTACCGCGCCGCCATCGTGAGCAGGTGCGTGGGCTCGTACGGGGCGTAGTGGTAGATGTGCATGTCGGGGAACTGCTCGCGCCGCACCGCCACCATGTCGAGGAAGCGCTCGAGCGCCGCGCGTTCCTCGTCGAACGTGTGCGCCCACAGTGCTCCGTAGCGTTCGCGGGTGTCGACCCAGCCGAAGAGGTAGTCGATACCCCACTGTTCGCGATCGCCCTCGGTGTACAGCGGGTCGCCCTCGAAGTCGAAGAACAGGTCGCCGTGGTCGGGGCGGGGCAGGACGCCGAGCGCCTTCGGGGCCACGACCTCGAAGGTCGGCACGACGTGCTCGCCCGCAACGCCGTCGCCCGCGGGGCTCTCGAGCTGCAGCCGTGCCTGCGTGCGGAGGGAGACGAACGTGTCGACGCTCATCCCCTGCGGAGCCGCGGGCGCGTCCGCCAGCGCGTCGATCGTGTGGATGCCACCGGCCCGCAGCCGATCGCGCTGCACGGGGCGCATCCCGGCAACGAGCAGCAGGTCGCGGTGGGCGACCACCTCGATCTCGCACGTGGCGCACCGGCCGCACGCGACGACCGCGAGATCGCCGCGGGGGTCGCCCCACGGGACGACGGGACCGGCCGCGCCCAGCTCGACGCGGCGATCGGCGATGAGAGCGCGGAGGCGCGCGCGGCGCAGCTCGAAGACGGGGAGGAGATCGTCGACACGGTGCGTGCTCGTGCCGCCGTCGCCGAGCAGCAGCTGCACCTCGTCGGAGCGCGCGACGCCGAGGCGGTCGAGCTGATCGACGTAGGCCGCGAGCTGCATGAGGGCGGTGACACGGGCGCGGCGCGCGAGCTTGGTGTCCTGCACGATCCAGGGCCGCGCGCCGCCGTCGCCCTCGTCGGGCTCGCGGACGAGGAAGTCGGCGAAACCGACGAACTCGCCGGTCGCGAAAGCCGCCTGGTAGACGACCTCGGCGGTCGGGTCGGCGAGTGCCGCGTCGGTGAGGCGCACGGCCTCGGCGAGCGCCGCGGCGTCGGAGGAGCGGGCGGCGGGGATCTCGCGGACGCCCGCGCCGAAGCGGCGGCGGTAGTCGTCGAGCACGCGCAGCTCGTGCGCGGTGCCGAGCGCCGCGGCGCGTTCGAGCGTGGCATCCTCGGGGTCGGGCACGGCCTCGATGCGGCCGATTTTGGCGTCGATCGCCCGGAGCCAGGCGAACTCGCACTCGGCTGCCGCTTTCAGGTCGCTCGCGCTCCAGACGATCCGGGCCTCTTGCTCGATGTACCGCATGATGGTCAACGCTAATCGGGGCCGCCGACATCGCCGGTCGCACTGTCCACACCTCGTTCGTCGGAGAGCCGCGCGGGGTTCACCGACCGCACGTAGTGTCCGACTGGGGGGCGAGGATGAGAATTCGGGCTGCGGCGGCGATCGTCGGCGGAATCGTGCTGCTGGGCGGGTGCAGCGGCGGCGCTGTGCAGCCCGACGCGGATCCTGGCGCGGACGACGCGGCAGTGAGGGCGACGACGCTGTCGATCCTGTGCGCCACGCGCACCTACCAGCAGGAGTTCGCGCATTTCGCGGAGCAGGAGATCACCCTCGAGACGTTGACGCAGCTCCGGGAGATGTCCGACGACGGAGCCGATCTCTTCCATCGCAGCGCCGCCGCGTTCCGCGATCCGGGTACCCCGTGGCCCGACGACATCCGTCCCGACATCGAGGCGGTGGCGTCCTACTACGACCACGGCGCCACCCTCTTCGAGCACCTCGGCGCCGCGAACGACACGGAATCGCTCGCGGTCGTCTTCCAGGATTTCCAGCAGCTCCCCGACGTCTCGGACGCCCTCGGCCGGGTCGCCGCCGGGGCAGGAATCAGCGCCGACCTCGCCGGGGAGTGCGATTCGCGCTGACGCCGCCCCGGGTCCGCGCACACGCACCGCCGCGTGTCCGCGCCACCTGACAGACTGGAGCGGTGATCACCGAGCTGCCGTTCGAGAACGTCTACCGGCACGGCTTCGCGCGCGTGGCGGCGTGCACGATCCCCGTAGCCGTGGCCCACCCCGCGACCAACGCCGAAGCGGTGCTGGCCTCGGCGCGTGAGTGCGACGCCGAGGGGGTCGCGATCGCCGTGTTCCCCGAGCTCTGCCTGTCGGGCTATGCGATCGACGATCTCGTGATGCAGGATCCCCTGCTGGATGCCGTGGAGGCCGCGGTCGCGCGTGTGGTCGCGGCATCCGTCGATCTCCTGCCCGTCCTGCTCGTCGGGGCGCCCCTGCGCCACGGCAACCGCCTCTACAACTGCGCCGTCGTCGTGCACCGCGGGCGCATCCTGGGCGTCGCGCCGAAGTCGTACCTGCCGACGTATCGCGAGTTCTACGAGCAGCGCTGGTACGCCCGCGGCGACGACACCGCCGGCCAGCACATCACCGTCGTCGGCGAGACCGTGCCGTTCGGCACCGACCTGCTGTTCGACGCCGTGGACGTCCCCGGGCTCACGCTGCACACCGAGGTGTGCGAGGACGTGTGGGTGCCGATCCCGCCGTCCTCCCCCGCCGCGCTGGCCGGCGCCACGGTGCTCGCGAACCTCTCCGGCAGCCCCATCACGATCGGACGCGCCGACGACCGCAGCCTGCTGTGCCAGTCGCAGTCGCTCCGCTGCCTCGCCGCGTACGTCTACGCCGCCGCGGGTCAGGGCGAGTCGACCAACGACGTGTCGTGGGACGGTCAGACGATGATCTACGAGGGCGGACAGCTCCTCGCCACGACCGAGCGGTTCCCCGACGGTCCGCGGCGCAGCGTCGCCGACGTCGACCTCGACCGCCTGCGCCAGGACCGCCTGCGCCAGGGCACGTTCGAGGACAACCGCCGGACGGCCGGAACCCCGTTCCGCACCGTGGCGTTCGAACTGGCGCCCCCGGCCGCCGACCTCGGACTGCGGCGCTCGCTCGACCGCTTCCCCTTCGTCCCCGACGACCCCGCGCGTCTGGCGCAGGACTGCTACGAGGCGTTCAACATCCAGGTGTCCGGGCTCGTGCAGCGCCTCGAGGCCATCGGCCGCCCGCGCCCCGTCCTCGGCGTGAGCGGCGGGCTCGACTCGACCCACGCCCTGTTGGTGATCGCCCGCGCGATGGACCGCATGGGCCGTCCGCGCAGCGACATCCTCGCCTACACGCTCCCCGGGTTCGCCACGAGCGAGAGGACCAAGCGCAACGCGATCGCCCTCGCCGAGGCGGTCGGCGCGACGATCGAGGAGATCGACATCCGCCCCGCGGCATCCGAGATGCTCTCCCGGATGGGCCACCCGTTCGCCGCGGGCGAGCCGGTGCACGACGTCACGTTCGAGAACGTCCAGGCGGGTCTGCGCACCGACTACCTCTTCCGCCTGGCGAACCAGAACGGCGGCATCGTCATCGGGACGGGCGATCTGTCCGAGATCGCGCTGGGCTGGTCGACGTATGGCGTGGGCGACCAGATGAGCCACTACTCCGTGAACCCGGGCGTGCCCAAGACGCTGATCCAGCACGTCATCCGGTGGGTGATCTCGGCCGGCGAGCTGAGCGCCGCGACGGTCGAGGTGCTCCAGGCCGTGCTCGACACCGAGATCAGCCCCGAGCTGGTGCCGGCCGGGCAGGACGGCAAGATGCAGTCCACCGAGGACCGCATCGGCCCCTACAACCTGCACGATTTCACGCTCTACCACGTGCTGCGTTTCGGATTCCGGCCGTCGAAGATCGCGTTCCTCGCCGCCAAGGCGTGGGAGGACCCGGATGCCGGATCCTGGCCTGCGGGCTACCCCGAGGGCGCGCGGCCGTCCTACGACCTCGTCACCGTCGCGCGGTGGATGGAGGTCTTCCTGCAGCGCTTCTTCGGGTTCGCGCAGTTCAAGCGCACCGCCATCCCGAACGGACCCAAGGTCTCCCCCGCGGGCTCGCTGTCACCGCGCGGCGACTGGCGTGCACCGTCGGACGGAAACGCCCGAGCATGGCTCGCTGAGCTCCACGCCGCGATTCCCGAGGCGTTCGCGAGGGACTGAGGCGCGTGCCCTCACCAGCCCATCGAGCCGGGGACGCCCTTGAAGGGCCCGGCGAGGTCGTCGGTGACCCATCCGCCGTAGAACCCGCCGGGCTGCGGCCGCACCGTCTCCCCCGCGACGATGCAGCGGTCCATCGGTGCGGCGTACACGGCGACGCGATCCGCGAGCACCTCGTAGCCGGGCATCGGACTCGGGTAGTTCCACGCGGCACGCTCGGCGACCACCCCGCCGCCCCCGTGCACGTCGAAGTACCGCGCACCGCCCTTGAACTCGCAGAAGGACGCGCCCTGACCGAGCGTCAGCGCGTCCCCGAAAGCGGCGATCGGCAGGTAGTAGACGGGCGGGTGACTCGTCTCGAGCACGCGCACGACATCGTCGGTGTCGACGATCCGGATGCCACCGAAGTCGATCTGCACGCGCTTCGGGACCCTCTCCACCCGCGGCGGCCGCGGGTACTCCCACACGGATTCCTGGCCGGGTCGGACAGCGTCGGGAACGGGTCGCACCATGGATCAAAGGTACGCCGCGCCGGCGTCACGAGGGTCGGCCGTGATCGAAGCGTGGCTCAGACGGTCACAGCGGTTCGATAGCCTGGTGGCAGGAGGGGCACGAGTGAGCGGCAAACACGGCACCGGAACCAGTCGGCGGTACCGCGTCTACCAGGTGGGCGGGATCGTTCTCGGCGTGCTGTTCCTCGGGCTCGGCATCGCCGCGCTCCTCGCGGGCGGCGGCCCCGTGATCGCCGCCATCGCCGGAATCGGAGGCCTCGCCGTGATCATCGTGTCGATCGTGATGATGGTGCGCTCGTGAGCGTCCCCGACGACGACGGGCAGAACGACAAGCCCCGCAGGTACCCGCGCGGGCAGGTCGTGATCTGGATCGCGGTGTCCGCGGTCGGCCTCTGGCTGCTCGGCAGCGGGCTCATCGGCATCCTGTCGGGCGGCTCGGGCAACTGACGGCGCGGCGGGAATTCCCCGCGGATGGGGTCGTTGTCTCGAAGGCACCCATTCCCGAACGGAAGGCCATCATGACGCGCATCGGTCGTAGCGACCTCGACATCCGTCCCCTCTCCCTCGGAGGCAACGTCTTCGGCTGGACCGCCGACCGAGACACCTCCTTCGCCGTGCTGGATGCCTTCCACGCCGGCGGCGGCGACTTCATCGACACCGCGGACGGCTACAGCCACTGGGCGCCCGGCAATTCGGGTGGCGAGAGCGAGACCCTCATCGGCGAGTGGCTCGCGAGCCGGAAGCCCGAGAACGTCGTCGTGGCCACGAAGGTCAGCACGCACCCCGACTTCCGCGGTCTTTCTGCGAGAAACGTCCGTGCCGCCGCGGAGGCCTCCCTGAAGCGCCTCGGCGTCGAGGCGATCGACCTGTACTACGCGCACTTCGACGACCCCGAGACCCCTTTGGAGGAGACCGTCGGCGCCTTCGCCGAGCTCGTGTCCGATGGGCTCGTGCGGTACGTCGCCGTGTCGAACTACACCGCCGAGCGCATCCGCGAATGGATCTCCCTCGCCGAAGCGGCCGGCGCCGACCTGCCCGTCGCCGTCCAGCCGCACTACAACCTCGTGCACCGCGAGGCGGTCGAGAGCGAGATCGTCCCCGTCGCCGAGGAGTTCGGCCTCTCGCTGGTCCCCTACTACGCGCTGGCCAGTGGCTTCCTGACGGGCAAGTACCGGACGACGGATGCCGCGGGCGATTCGCCCCGCGCCGGCGGGGCCGCGAAGCTGGCGACGCCCGCGGGCCTCGCCGTCATCGACGCGCTCGAGGAGATCGGCCACGCGCACGGTGCCTCGATCGCGACCACGGCCCTCGCGTGGCTGCGCGCCCAGCCGACGGTCGTCGCCCCCATCGCCAGCGCGTCGCGCCCCGAGCAGGTGGCGGACCTCGTCGCGAGCATGTCGCTCGAGCTGTCGGGCGACGAGCTCTCCCGCCTCGACGAGGTGTCGACGGCAGCGCAGGACTGACCCTGCGACGGGGGGCGGATGCCACTCCGCGCCCGTCGCGGCACATCCTCAGCGATCTGCACCGTGTCAGCGGCATCCCGAGATTTCGGCTGACGCTGCGCGGATCGCGGAGGATGCGCGGCACGGGCGCGGCGTCGGTCAGAATGGGGAGGTGAAGCTCCTCGTCGCCGCCCACGCGTCCGAACTCGTCGCCTTCGAACCCGACATCCCCGGTTTCGACACACTGCTGACCGGCGTCGGCAAGATTCCCGCCGCATACGCGCTGACGCGCGCGCTGTGCGAGGGCACGTACGACGAGATCGTGGTCGTCGGCACCGCGGGTGCCATCGATCCGGAACTCGAAGGCGGCATCTACGACATCTCCGCCACGATCCAGCACGATGTGAAAGGGCTCGACGGCACCTTCGGTCAGCACGTCTGGCTGCCCGCGCGGGTCGACATCGCTCCCGAGGGCGTCGTGATCGCCACGGGCGATCACTTCGTCGACGACGCCGAGGCCGTCGCCCTCATCCGCGGACTCGACGCGCGCATGGTCGACATGGAGTCCTACGCGCTCGCGTGGGTCGCGCAGCAGTTCGACGTGCCGATCCGCATCCTGCGCGCCGTGTCGGACCGCGCCCAGGACGGCGCGACCGAACTGTGGGACGACGTCGTCGAGCGCTGCAGCCACGAGCTCCGCGCGAAGATCCGCGAGCTGTACGGGGTCTGACGGCTCCCCGCGCGCGGCTTACGGCGTCTGCGAACCGCGGCGCGCGCGGCCGGCGAGGTCGACGACGCCGACGATGAGGGCGAGCCCCAGGAACACGCCGACGGCGATCAGACCGCTGGCGTACGCGTCGTGGAACACCACGAGCGTGTCGCGGCCGTCCTGCTCGCGGTACACCGTCGCGTAGAACAGCGCGAGGGCGATCGCCGTCCCCACGGCCGTGCCGATCCGCTGCCCCAGCTGTCCCACCGAACCGGCGACGCCGCCGCTCGAAACCGGGATGTCAGCCAGCGTGAGCGTCTGATTCGGCGAGATGACGAGGCCGCCCGCGAGGCCGCCGAAGATCATGACCCCCGCCATGGCCCACGGCGTCCACTCGGCCGGGGTCGTCAGCGCCACGACGGCCAGAGCGCCCGCGGTGACGACCATCCCGAGGATGCCGACGACCACGAGCGGCCGCCCCAGACGAGTGACGAGGTTGCCGCCCACCCAGGAACTTCCCGCGGATGCCACGGCGAACCCGATCGTGACCATCCCGGCGAACACCGGCTCGAGACCCAGTCCGCCCTGCAGGAACAGGGTGCCGAGCAGGAACATGGCCGGCACGGCCGAGAAGTAGGCGGTCGAGATCAGGATGCCGTTTCGGTACGAGCTGAGCGAGAAGATCGACAGCGGCATCAATGGCATCCGTCCGCGATCCGCGTAGCGGCGCTCCCAGAAGATGAACGCCGCCGCGAAGACGACCGACACGACGATCAGCCACCAGCGGCGCGGGTCGTCGTCGGGCGACCCGGTCGTGAAGAGGAACGGCCACATGAGGGCGACGATCGTGAGCCCGAAGAGGATCACGCCGATCGGGTCGAGATCGAGAGCACGATGCGATTTCGTCCGGGTGGCGGGGAGCAGCCACGCCGCCAGCACGATCACGATCGCGACGAGCGGGATGTTGATCCAGAAGATGAGCCGCCAGCCGTCGGTCGGGCCGCCGAGCGCGATGAGCAGTCCGCCGAGCGTCGGACCGAGCGCCGTCGCGATGCCGATCGTCGCGCCGAAGAGGCCGAAGGCGCGGCCGCGTTCCTTGCCCTGGAACAGCTGCTGCACGAGCCCCAGCACCTGCGGCATCTGGATGCCCGCTGCGACGCCCTGCAGGAGGCGGGCGGTCAGCAGGACCGTGGTGTTGGGCGCGAGGGCGCACACGAGGCTCATCACCAGGAACAGCGACAGCCCGACGAGGAACAGCACGCGCCGCGACCGCAGGTCGCCGAGGCGACCCGCCGGAACGAGCACGAGACCGAAGGTGAGGACGTACCCCGAGACGACGAGCTGCAGCTCGGTCGGACCCGCGTGCAGCGCCGTCTCGATGGACGGCAACGCGACGTTGACCTTCGTCAGGTCGAGGATCGTCAGCGCCGCGACCGACACGGCGATCCAGTACGCCCGCCAGCGGTGGCGGGGCGAGAGCTGGATGTCCTGTGTCGGTGGGTGGGGGGACGAAGGTTTCTCAGGCATCGTCCTTCACGCTACTCGCGCGCGAGGACGCGGGGGCGGGGTTGCGCCGGCTCGGTCAGTCGGCGCGGTCAGTCGTCGCCGCGCCGTGCGAAGACGGCGCGGAGGATCACGAACACGATGACCGCGACGACAGCGACCACGACGACGCGGAAGACGAACGCGATGAGCGAGAACAGGATGTTCACGAGGATCCACGCGATGACGACGGCCGCGATGACTCCGAGGACGGTCCAGAGCGTGCTCTTGCGCATGTACACAGCCTAGGCGAGCGCGCCCACCGCATCCTGGCGGATCACGCTCGGGCCGCGCGGCGTCGCGGTCACGCGCACCTGGGCCGGGAGCTGATCCTTCATCGACGCGACGTGGCTGATCACCCCGACGGTGCGG
Source organism: Microbacterium sp. T32 (assembly GCF_001619615.1). Lineage (GTDB taxonomy): Bacteria > Actinomycetota > Actinomycetes > Actinomycetales > Microbacteriaceae > Microbacterium. Next base: position 38,142 of record NZ_LQQP01000001.1, on the reverse strand, counting down.
CCGCCCTGACGCAGTTCGTCGAGTGTCCGCATCGCCAGATCCAACGTCTCGTCGTCGAGGGAGCCGAAGCCCTCGTCGATGAACAGGGTGTCGAGTCGGATGCCACCCGCCCGCGCCGTCACCACCTCGGCGAGCCCGAGCGCGAGCGCGAGCGAAGCGAGGAACGTCTCGCCGCCCGAGAGGGACTGCGGCGGGCGGCACTGTCCGGTGAACGCGTCCATGACCTCGAGCCCGAGCCCGCTCGCCGCACCCCGGGCGGCCAAGGCATCGGTGTGCTGCAGGCGATAGCGGCCCGCCGACATGTGGTCGAGGCGGAGGTTCGCGGCATCCACGATCTCCTCCAGCTCGGCGGCGAGCACGAAGGTCTCCAGCGTCATCCGGCGGGTGTTGGGGGCGCGCCCGGCCACCGTGTCGGCGAGACGCGCGACGACCGCGTGTTCGTCCGACAGTCGCGCGACGGCGGCGCTGCCCGCGTCGGCGCGCTCGGCGAGATCGCGCACGTGTGTCGCGGCCGCCGTCGCCGCGGCGTGCGCGGCGGCCGCCGACTCGACGGCGGCGCGTGCGTCACGGACCGCGGCCGCGACGGGGGCGAGATCGATCGGGTCGTCGGGTGCTCCGACCAGGTGAAGTTCGAGATCGAGCAGACGGCGGCGGGTGGCGGCCAGGTTCGCGTCGTGATCGGCGACGGCCGCCTCCAGGCGCCGGCGCTCCCCGGGCTCTCGCAGGGCCGCGCGCACCTCGACCTCGTCGGAGAACGTGCTGGTGGCGAGCATCTCGTCGAACGCGGCGCGCGCCTCGACGATGGCACGCCCGCGCGTTTCGTGCTCGGCCCGCGCGGCGATGACCGCCCGCACGGCATCGCGCCGGGCGCGCACGTCGCGTCGACGGTCGTGGACCGTCGGAAACTCCGCGCGGGCCTCGGCCAGCGCGGCGCGCACCGTCTCGGCGCTCTGCGAACGCAGGGCGAGCTCCTGCCGGGCGTCGGCGAGCTCGTGGCGGAGTCGCTCGCTCTCCGCGGCGTCCGTCGCCTCCCGCACGATGAGGGCGGCGCGTTCCGCGGCGAGGCGCTCGTGCTCGGCCGCGTCGGCCTGGGCGCGGGCAGAGGCCTCGGCGATCCGGTCGCGACGCTCGCGGAGCTCGGCGACGGTCTCGCCGCCGGCCCGCGCCGCGGCCAGCGCGTGGGCGTCCCGCGTGATGCGCGCGGCGTCCGACGCGAGGCGGTCCTGCTCGTTCGCGGCGTTCTTGCGCTCCTCTGCCGCTGCGATCTCGGCGTCCGTCACGGGGTCTCCGGTACCGACCGCCGGGGCCGGGTGCTCCCTCGATCCGCACACGGCGCACGGTTCGCCGTCGACGAGGGCGTGAGCGAGTTCGCCTGCGGCACCCGCCAGCCGGCGTCGCAGCAGCGCGCTCCAGGCCTCGACCGCGCGCTGCAGGTCGTCGGCACGGACGAGCGCCGCCAGATCGGCGGTGTCGCGCTCCTCGGCGAGACGCTCGGCCTCGAGCGCCGCCTCGAGCCGACGGGAGACCTCCGCTTGCTCCGCGGTGGCGAGGTCGCGGCGCGCGGTCGCGTCGGCCAGGCTCGCGAGCCGTTCGTCCAGGGCGTCCCGCGCCGACGGGACCGCCGCGAGTCGGGCGGAGACCTCGTCCGCGTGGCGCGCAGCCCGGTCGACCGCCGCCTGCAGCGCGGTGACGTCGTTCTCGATCGTCGCGAGGTCGTCCTCGAGCGCGAGCGCGTCCTCCACGCGCGCGAGCAGCGCCGTGAGGTCGTCGTCGCGCGCGGCGAGGGCGACCGCTGAGTCGAGGCCCGCCTCGCCGACGCGCTCGGCGGCGGCCACCGCCTCGCGCCACGCGGACGCCGCGGCGGGGAGCGCACGCTCGGCGCGACCGACCGCGTCCAGGGGCGCGCGGAGCGCCTCCGCGCGGACAGACGTCCCGAGCTCGGCGCGTGCGGCGTCGATTCGTTCGGTGTCTGCCTCGAGAGCGTCCAGCTGCGCGCGGGCGGCGCGGCGCTCGACCTGGCGTCCGTGCAGCGCGGTCGCTTCACGCTCGGCCGTGAGGGTGGCATCCAGGGCGCTCTTCGCCGCCTCGCGCTCGTGGGCGGCCGCCTCGACCCGGTACTCCATACGCTCGACGGCGCGGACCGCGCCCGCGAGCCGTTCGTCGAGCGTCAGCGCGGGACCGTCGGTCGACGCGACCTCCGCGACGCCGACCGGCGCCTGGTCCGCCCCTGCGACGTCCGCCCCGCGCGCCGCGTCGAACGCCGCGATCATGCGCTCGGCTTCGTCGAGCAGCGTGGACACCTCGGTGCCCTCGGCCGCGAGACGCTCGTGCGCGCGCTTGCGGCGATCGTCGAGGGCCGCGGCGTACTGCTCGTACGACCGCGTGCCGAAGAGCGTGCGCAGCAGCGCCTGGCGCTCGTCGTTCTTGGCGAGCAGGAACCGCGCGAAGCGGTTCTGCGCGAGCAGGATCACCTGGAGGAACTGCTGCTGGGTGAGCCCTAGGATCTCGTCGAGCCGCGCGGCCACGTCGACCGGTCGTGCGGCGACGCCCGTCCATCCCTCGGGTTCGAGCACTTCTAGGCTCGCGCGATGGGGTTCCTTCGTCGTGCCCGAGCCGTTGCGCTTGGGGCGCTCGTACTCGGGCGACCGCGTCACCCGCCACCGGCGGCCCTCGGCGGTGAACTCGACCGTGACGTTGGTCGGATCGTCGAGCCCGCAGTGGTCGCTGCGCAGCCGCCGTTCGGCGCCGTCGTACCGCGGCACTCCCCCGTAGAGGCCGTAGCAGACGCCGTCCAGCACGCTCGACTTCCCCGCGCCCGTCCGCCCGGCGATGAGGAAGATCCCGTCGTCCGCGAACGCGCCGAAGTCGACCACCTGGCGTTCCAGGAACGGGCCGAAGCCCTCGAGTTCGAGCCGGTGAAGCTTCACGACCGCGCCTCCGCCACCGTGCGGGCGTCGAGCACGTCGCGGATGAGGTCGCGCTCCGCCTCGGACGCGCCCTCGCCCTCGCGGACGTGAGCGAGGAACGCGTCGATGATCTCGGTCTCGTCGCGTGCCGCACGGACGCGGCGCGCGTACCCGAGCCCGTCGTCCTTCCGGGATTCAGCGGGGAGATGGGCGACCGTGGCGCACCACGGGAACCGCTCCTGCAGACGACGCATCGGGTCGATCTGCGGCGTGGAGTCGGTGTACTCCGCGCGCACCCAGTGATCGACGAACGCGTCGTACGCGGGGTCTTCGAGCAGGTCGTCGAAGGACGCGCGCAGCGTGACCAGAGGGCGCGGCACCGGCAGGTCGAGCCACTCGACGGATGCCAGCCCCTCGGCATCCAGGTCGACGAGCCACGAGCCACGCGGCTTGCCCGCCTCGCCGAAGCTGTAGTGCAGGGGTGCGCCGGCGTACCGTACGCGGTCGGAGAGCTGCTGGCGCCCGTGGATGTGGCCGAGGGCGACGTAGTCGGGGCCGTCGAAGGCGGGGAGCGGCACGTTGTCGAGGCCGCCCTGGCGGATCTCGCGTTCCACGCCGGGAGTCGCCTCGACCCCCGCGGCGAAGCAGTGCGCCAGCGCGACCGCGCGGCCGCCGCGCGACTCGATGTCGCGGCGCACGAGATCCATCGCGTGCCCCATCGTCTGGGCCTGGCTGCGGAGTTCGACACCGTCCCAGAGGTGCCGGACGATGGCCGGCTCGAGATAGGGGATGCCGTAGAAGTGCACCGGTCCGTGTGCGTCGGGGATCGTCACCGGTGTCCCCACCGACAGCGGATCGGTGAGGACCGTGATCCCGTCACGCAGCAGCGCGGACTGGAAGCCCAGGCGCGCCGCCGAATCGTGGTTGCCCGAGGTGACGATGACCCGTGCACCGGCGTCGGCCAGAGCGACGAGGGTCCGCGTCAGCAGCGGATAGCACGCGGCGGAGGGGGCGGCGGAGTCGAAGACGTCACCGGCGACGAGGACCACGTCGACGTCGTTCTCGCGCACCTGCTGCACGAGCACGTCGAGGACATCGCCGAGAGCGTCGAGGGTCGAATGGCCGTGGAACGAGCGCCCGATGTGCCAGTCGGAGGTGTGCAGGATCCGCATGCACACACGGTACGTCGGGCCTCCGACATCGGTGCTCAGCCGGCGCGCGGGTCGCTCGCGCCGGTCGAGGTCACCGAGGGCCGGACAGGCTCATCGACGGGGCTCAGCCGCCGGCGACCTCGGCCGCGAGCGCGCGGATGCGGTCGTCGCCCAGGTCGAGCCCGATGTCGGAGAAGCGCTGACGCAGGACGTCGGCGATGCGTTCCTCGGAGGCGTCCCCCACATCGGCGCGCGTCTGCACGACGACTCCGGCGATGCGTTCCTCGTCGGTCGTGGTGTGCGTGTCCATCGCGGGAGCGGACTGCTCGTCGGGGCGCGTGACCTTGCCGTCCGCGTGGACGGCGCCTCCGACGGAATCCGCGGGCGACGCGCCGCCTTCGGGGCCGTTCGCGGGTTCGGGGCTGTGCATGTGGTCGGTCATGGTCAGTCCTCCGTGCTCATGTCGGGATCGATGCCCTGGCTCGCGGCGTCCCCCTCGATGGGGTCCGACGGCTCGGCGTCGTTCAGGCGCGGGGAGCCCTTCGCGTGGTCGTTCTGCTCCGCCGTCGCGGCGTCGGCGACGTCGCCGCTCTCCCAGCCGCCGGGTGGGTCCGCATCGATGACACCTTCGGGAAGGTCGTTGTCGTGGGTCATGCCATCCCCTTTCACCCGCTCCAGCCTGGTCGCCGGGCGCGGCGGATCGCCGGGGGTTGACGGCCCCGGGGAGCGCGGGTAGCGCGACGCGTCAGCTGCGGGCGTGGAGGAGGTGCGCGCGCTCGGGGTGGGCCTCGAACCACTCGCCCACGTACCAGCACACGGGCAGGATCTCGCGGTCGCCCGCCTGCTCGATGGCATCCACCGCGTGCTCCACCACGACGGCCGCGTAGCCGCGTCCACGGAAGGTCGGGATGGTGAAGGAACGGACGAGGGCGATCGTGCGCCCGTCGTCGCGGTAGTCGAGGACGGACACCAGGTCGTCGCCGTCGTGCAGGGTATAGCGCGAGGCGTCCCGGTCGTCGGCGAAGCGCAGGTCGGTCATGCCACCACGGTACGCCGCTGCAGCCCACGCGGCGCCGAGAGCGCAATGTGCTCGGTCTTTTCCGCGGAAACGGCGGCGAACCGAGCAGGATGCCACATTCCCCGGTGTCATCATTTGACGCCGAACGGCACCGTAGGTCATAATCAGCCCCATGACTGTCAACGCGCTTGCTCTGTCCGCCTGGGAGGCGAACGGGACTGCCGGCATGATGATGCCCGGCCGCGCTGTCATGTGTTGTCGAATGTGCCGCTAACAGCGACCCTCGCTCTGCCGACCTCGAGCTTCTGAACGCTCGCGTCGACACTCGGTCGTTCGCGGTACGCGTCGATCACGCGTACCCGGACACCGCGCTCCGGCCCTCGGCCACACACCTCCCGCAGAACCCCGCATCTGACGCCCGGGTTCACCACTGAAGGACACCTTCCTCATGTCGATCTCCGCCGTTCTCGACCGCCCCGCCACCTCGACCACCGCCGCTGCCGCCGTCCGCCCGCAGGCGGTCCGCCGCCCCGCAGCGCCCGCCGCACAGCCCGCCGCGGCGACCCCCGCAGCCCCCGCCCGCCCCGCGCTTCCCGCCGGAACCGCGCCGCGCGGCTTCGCCCTCTACGTCGGCATCGACGAAGCCAAGGCCGCCGAAGCCGGCGTCAGCCTCGGCACGCTCGTCGAGGCCCTGCGTCGCACGCTGAGCGAACTCGCCCCGGCCGCCGAGACCTACGCGACCGTCGCCCTGGCTCCCGCCGGCGCCGGCGGCCGCGACGTCGACGTCGTGCGGCTGGCCCTGCACGAACCCTCCGCCGTCGCCCGCACGAAGGAGGAGCCGGCCGAGGAGGACCGCGCCCCCCGCGGCGTCGTCGTCGACATCTCGCGCAAGCGCGTGCTCATCGACGGCGAGTCCGCCGCCTTCACCTTCAAGGAGTTCGAGCTGCTGCAGTACCTCGTCCTCCGCGAGGGCCGCACGATCGAGCGCACGGAGCTCGTTTCGTCCCTATGGGAGGGCGCGACCGACGACGAGGCGCCCGGGGAGCGGACGATCGACGTGCACGTGCGCCGCCTGCGCGCGAAGCTCGGCATCTACGAGGACATCGTGCGCACGGTGCGCGGCGTCGGCTACCGATTCGACCGCCACGCCGACGTCTCGATCCGCTACGGCCACGGCACGCCCTCGCCCGACCGCTTCTGACCCCGGTCGTGCCGGCTCCCCCCGCGATGTCGGTGGGGCGACGTAGGGTGTCGGCATGAGGTCGACCCGGGTACGTGCACGCGAGCGCGACCCGCGCCCGCCCCTCACCGACCCCCTCCGCACCGAGTACCGCCCCCGCACGCCGGTGGATCTCGGTCGCACGATCACCGCGCAGCGCCACGGCCGCAACGACCCGACCTTCGTGGCGACCGGAGCGCTGAGCGCTGGGGGCGTCGTCTGGCGCGCAAGTCGCACACCGACGGGCGTCGCGACCCTCGCCCTCCGCTGCCGGGCGGACGGCACGGTCCTCGCCGCCGCGTGGGGTCCGGGTGCCGCCTGGGCACTCGAACAGCTGCCCGCGCTCTGCGGCGCGCTCGACGATCCCGACGGCTTCGACGCGTCGCGGCATCCCTCCGTCGCCGAATGGCACCGCCGGCATCCCGATCTCCGGATCGGCCGCACCGACCTCGTGTTCGACGCGCTCGTCAGCGCGATCATGGAGCAGAAGGTCACCGGGCTCCAGGCGTTCTCCGCGTGGCGCAGCATCGTGACCTGGTACGGCGAACGCGCCCCCGGGCCGACGCCGCAGCCGATGTTCGCCCCGCCCGACATCGAGGGATGGCGGCACGTGCCGTCGTGGGCGTGGCATCGCGCGGGTCTCGAGCCGCCCCAGTCCCGCACGATCGTCGAGGCCGCGCGACGCGGCGCTTCGCTCGAGCGGGCCGCGACCGAGGCCGTCGACGGCGAAGCACGCGACCGCGTCTTCATCAGCCTGCGCGGCGTCGGCGTGTGGACGAGCGCCGAGACGCGCATTCGCGCCTTCGGCGATCCGGATGCCGTGAGCATCGGCGACTACCACCTCGCTCACCAGGTGGGCTACGCCCTCACCGGGCACCGCACCGACGACGACGGCATGCTCGAACTGCTCGAGCCGTTCGCGGGGCACCGCCAGCGCGTCATCCGGCTGATCTACGCGGGAGCCGCGCTGGAACCGCGGCGCGGCCCTCGGCTTCACCCCGAAGACCACCGCGATCGCTGACGAGAGCCAGGCCACCCGTAGGCTGAGGCGCATGACGCAATCCGGAACCGGCTGGCCCCGCGGACGCACTTACTGGCTGCTCGGCTCGGTCGTCCTCTTCGCCGGGGGCGTGCTCTTCGGTCTGGTGTTCCAGAACGTGTGGCTCGGGGTGATCCTCGCCGCGGTGGTGTCCCTCGGGTGGCTCATCGCGTTCGAATCCAGCCGCGGCCGGAACGTCGGGGTCAACGATCCCGACAACGGCGTCGAGCTCTGAATCAGGACGCCCGCTCCGACACGAACAGCGCGCACGTCGTGTCGTAGTAGTCGTCGGTGAACCCCGCGGCCCGCATCCCGATCCGGGTGGCCACCGCCTGGGACGCGACGTTGTCGGGGTGGGTCACGGCGACGACACGGCGGATGCCGGCGTCGTGGGCCAGCGCGAGCACCGCCGCGGCGGACTCCGTCGCGTACCCCCGGCCGCCGGCATCCGGATGGAAGTGCCAGCCGATCTCGATCTCCTCCGGCGCTCCCCCGCCGGCGCCCTCCGACCACGGGATGGGCTTCAGGAGGATCGCCCCGAGCCGCGTGCCGTCGAGGGTCGTGACCGCCCGGATGCCGAGCACCCCGTCGGCGCGCGCCGTCCAGCGCTCGAGCAGGGCGTCGACCTCGCCGGCATCCGTCATCCTCCTCCCGTCGCCGATGTACCGCCGCACCTCGGGGCGGCGGTACAGGTCGAACAGGAACGCGCGGTCGTCGGCGGACCGCGTCCACTCGCGCAGCACGAGACGCTCGGTCGCGAGGTGCGTCCGCCGCATCGGGTGGTGCGGGATGCCATCTTCCGCGAACGGCTCCCCCGAAACGACGAACCCGAACCGGCCGTACCACTCCGCGAGCTGCGCCTGCGCATCGAGGAGGATCGGGATGCCGGGCGCCTCGGCGTCGAGGACCTCGATCGCGGCGCGCATCAGGTCGCCCGCCAGCCCTCGTCCGCGCGCGTCCGCGGCCGTGGCGACGCGGCCGATCCGGGTGTTCCGCTCCTCGCGCAGGATGCGCAGCGTCGCGAGCACCGCGCCCGCGGCGTCCTCGGCCCACATCAGTTCGGCGCCGGGCTCGATGTCGCGGCCGTCGATCTCGGGGTACGCCGCCTCCTGCTCGACCACGAAGACGCTCACCCGCAGCCACAGCAGCCGGTAGAGGGTGAGCGGGGTGATCTCGGCGACGGGCGCGCGGTGGAACGTGACGGCCATTCCTCGACGCTATCGCGCCGCCTCGCTAGCCTGGCCCCGAGCGTCGCTCGCTTCCCCCCGACACCGCCGTCCCCGCACCGACACAGGAGAAACGATGTCCTTCCAGGCCTACCTCGACGCGGTCGAGAAGAAGACCGGGCTCACCCCGCGCCAGCTCGTCGACCTCGCGCAGGAGCGAGGGTTCGGCCCCGGCACGAAGGCGACCCCGATCCTGGAGTGGCTGAAGGAGGACTACGACCTCGGGCGGGGCCACGGCATGGCGCTCGTGCACGTCATCACCAAGGGTCCGCGGATCAGCGACACCCACGTCGACTCGGGCGGGACGCACAGCGATCCGAGCGACACGCTGTGGCTCGACGGCGCCGCGACCAACCCGAACCGCTGACGGTCAGTCGTGGCCGAAGCGGCGTGACGCCGCGATCTGCTCGGCGACGCGACGCAGCGCGAGGATGAGCGGCTCGACGAGAGCAGTGCCCAGGACGACGTAGCGGAGGGCCGCCTCGGCGGAGTCGGTGGGGGTCGCGTCGAGTTCCGCGGCGGCGATCGCGCCGAGATGTTCGACGTACGCGTCGAGCACCGACTCGGGGACCGTGAACCCTGCGCGATCGAGCGCGTTCAGCGCCCGCGCGACCGCGGCCACCTGAGCGGGGAAACAGTCCTCGGGGTCGCCCCCGAAGCGCCCCAGGAGCGTCAGGGCGGGTCCGAGGTCGAGCGCGTCGTCGTCGACGCCCGGAGGATTGACGGCCGCACTCGCAGCGCCGAGCAGGTCGTACGGGTGCTCGGGCGGACTCTCGAGCACCGCGACGACGTTGCGGACCCCCGCGATCCCCACCCCGGCATCCACGAGGGCGCGGATGACTCCCAACCTCCGCACGTGCTCCTCGCCGTACGTCGCCTGGGTCGCCGAGGTGCGCTCCCCCTCGGGCAGCACGCGCTCGCGCAGGTAGTACTTGATCGTCGCGACCGAGACGCCGCTGCGGGCGGAGAGTTCCGAGATCCGCATGGATTCCCCCTTGACTGGATACCTGCACTATCCAACACTAGATAGTGACATTATCGAGTGAGGACGGAGCCATGGCATCCATCAATCCGGGGCGGATGACGCACCGACACGACGGCGAACTCGTCGTCTTCCACATCGGCATGACCATCAACAAATGGTGGCGGCCCGACGCCTGGCTCCCCGTTTTCGGGGAGATGGGCCCGATGCTCCGCGAGTTGAGCATGGACCCCGAGTCGGGACTCCTGGGGTTCACGATGCTGTTCGGCGCGCGCGGCCCGTACCTCGTGCAGTATTGGTCGTCGCTGGAGAAGTTGTACGCCTACGCGTCGGCGCCCACCCAGGCGCACCGGCCCGCGTGGACGCGCTTCAACAAGCGGGCACGGAAGGCGGCCGGGGCCGTCGGCATCTGGCACGAGACGTACCTCGTCGACCGCGCCGAGTCGATCTTCGTCGCCACCCCGACCATGGGACTGCCGCGCGCGACCGCGATCGTCCCGGTGGGCTCGCGGCACGATCGCGCGGCAGCGCGGGCCGCCGACGGGCGCACCCCCGCGCGTCCGCCGGCCGACCAGGCTCAGTAACCGCTGCCGGGGTTCAGGATGCCGAGCGGGTCGAACACCCGCTTGATCTCGTCGTGCAGCCGCACAACGTCATCGCCGAGTTCCCGTCGCGCCCATTCACGCTTGAGACGCCCGACGCCGTGCTCGGCCGTCACGGTGCCGCCCAAGGACAGGGCGAGGGCGAAGATGTCGTCGGCGGCGCGGACGGCGGCCTCGGGGAGTTCGCCGTCCCCGTGCTCGACGACGATGATCGGGTGCAGGTTGCCGTCACCGGCGTGGCCGAAGACGAAGATCGGAACCGCGTGCCGGTCGGCGATCACCCGGATGCCGCTGATCGCCTCCGCGAGCCGGCTGCGGGGCACCGCGATGTCCTCGATCAGCGGGCGCCCGATCCGTTCGAGCGCCGGCAGGGCCTGACGTCGCGCGTTCAGCAGGTCGGCGGCGCGCTCGGCATCCTCGGTCCACTCGTGGTGAGCGGCGGTCGGAGCGATCGCCTCGATGACCACCGCCATCTCCTCCGCCGCGCCGAAACCGTCGGTCTGAGCGAGCAGCAGCGCTTCCCCCCGGGCGCGGAGGTCGGTGCCTTCCGCGGCGTCGATCGCGGCGAGCGTCGCCCCGTCGAGGATCTCGAGCACGGCCGGGCGCGCACCGCTCACGGCGATCGCGGCGACCGCGTGCGCGGCGTCCTCGAGCGACGCGAAGAACGCCGAAGCCGTGGCCAGCCGCCGCGGCGCCGGGAGCAGCCGCACGCGCGCGGAGACGACGATGCCGAGCGTGCCCTCGGATCCCACGACGAGCCCCGCGAGGTCGTACCCCGTGACGCCCTTGATGGTCGGGCGGCCGAGCCGCACGAGCGAACCGTCGGCGAGCACCACGTCGACGGCGAGCACCGCGTCGCGGGTCACGCCGTACTTCGCTCCGCGCAGGCCGCCCGCGTTGGTGGCGATGTTGCCGCCGATCGTGGAGATGCCGACGCTGCCCGGGTCGGGCGCGTACAGCAGGCCGTGGTCTCGGGCCGCGGCATCCAGGTCGGCCGTGATGACCCCGGCCTCGACCTCGGCCGTGCCGTCGACCGGGTCGATCGTCCGGATGCGGTTCAGCTGCGACAGGTCGAGCACGATCGCGCCCTCCCCCGCGACGGCTCCCCCGGCAAGGCCCGAGCCCGCACCGCGAGTGATGAGGGGGACACCGGATGCCGCCGCCCGGCGCACCGTCTCCTGCACCTCCGCGACATCGCGCGCCACGACGATCTCGGCAGGGCGCCCGTGCGGCTGGAGCCCCGAGCGGTCGATGGCCCGGTCGATCTCGGTCGCGGGAGCCGTCATGCGGGGACCTTTCGTTCGGCGCGGAGGGCGGGAAGGACGTGCTCGGCGATCTCCTCGAGCACGCGCGTGCTCTCGGCGAGCGCGAACTCGGGCGGCAGGAACGCGATGAGGTCGTCCGCCTCGGCGACCGCCGGGTCGGCGAGCAGTGTATCGATGACTGCCGACGGATCGCCGTGGATGACGGGACTCATCGTGTACGCGCCGGGCGGAGCCGCCGTCGGGGCGACCGCACCCCGCAGCCGCGACGCGGCGGGACCGTTCGCGCGCCGATCGGCGTCGTACGCGGCGTAGCGGCGCGCCCGCTCGGGCGACGTGGTCGGCAGGATCGACCGGCTCACCGAGACTCGCGCGCGCTCGACGCTGGGGTGGAGGGCACGGAAGACCTCGATGGCCGCACGCTGCTCGGCCTCGTACTCGGCGATGTCGCCGGTCAGGATCGTGCTGAGCATGAGGTTGATCCCGCGCTGCCCGACCCGCTCGGCCGAGGCGACCGAGCCCGCGCCGTACCAGGTGCGCGCGAGCAGGTCGGTGCTCGCGCCGCGCACGGTGAGGGGATCGCCGTTGGGCGCCGTTCCGACGGCTTCGCCGCGCAGCGCTCGGAGGAAGGCATCCAGTCGGGTGAGGGACTGCTGACGTCCGTCGTTCGGCTCCTGTCCGAACGCGCGATCGAATCCCCCGAGCCCGGTTCCGAACCCGAGTTCCAACCGGCCACCGCTGAGGTGGTCGGCGGTGGAGGCGGCCTCGGCCAGCAGGATCGGGTCTTCGTACCGGATGCCGATGATGGCGGTGCCGAGTCCGATGCGGGCGGTGTGCTGGGCGACGACCGGCAGGAACACCAGCGGCGCCGCCAGGTAGTTGTCGAAGTGCCGCTGGTACACCCAGCCGCGGTCGAAGCCCAGGTCCTCGGCCTCACGGAACAGCGTGATGCCGTCGCGGAGGCCCTCCGCCGCACGCCCCGACGCGAACGGGACGCGGGTGTGGAAGCCGATGTTCAGCTCGCGGGCCGACGTGCCCACGGACGGCACCGAGACCGTGGGGGCGCTCACGAGGCCACCCCCGTCCGGGCGGCGTGGGCGACCTCGGCCGGCAGGGGCACGCTCCCGGGACGGTCGCCGCGCGCGGCCAGGATGCCGAGGGCGCGCTGGATCGCCTCGGCCAACGGCACCGTTCCCCCCGCCTGGCGGGCGAGCAGCACGAGGTCGCCGACGAGGTAGTCGCTCTCGACGCTCGTCCCGCGCTCGAGGCTCTGCCACGTCGACAGGCGTCCGGGCACGTGACCGGGGACGTCGTCGATGGGGAGGAACCCCTGCTCGGCGGGGGCGACGGCCAGGTCGAGCCGCGCGAAGAGCGCCTCCGCTTCGCGCCGCAGCGCGTCGGTGGCGGCATCCCGCTCTTCCGCGTCAACGGCGAAGACCTCGACGACGTTGCGCAGGTTGCCGAGGAGCTTGCGCCGTTTCGTGGCGGCGATGTCGTCGACGAGCGTCGCGTCGAAGCCTGCAACGGCGAGGTCGCCGCGCACCCCCGCTTCGAGGGGCGCACCCGCGACCGTCGCCGCGCCCACGCGCGCGACCCCGATCGTCGGCCACGAGGGCGAGACGACCTCGCCCGGACGCAGGTGGCTCGCGGCGATCCCGACGGACACGCCGACCACGGCGGCCGACCGCCGGGCGGCGATCGCCTCCGCGGACAGTCCGTTCTGGAGCGTGACGACCGGGAGGTCTGCCACCGCTCCGCCGCCGCTCAGCGGCCTCCACGCGATCGCGGCCAACGCCTGCTCGGCATCCTGCGCCTTGACGGCGAGCACCACGGAGTCGCCCTCGGCCGGCTCGGCCTCGTCGATAGACCCGACGACGTCGACCCGGACCGTCTCGTCACCTCGCGGGCGGCGGACGGTCACGCCCCGCTCGCGGATGACGTCGAGCGCAGCGCCCCGGGCGACGAGCACGGCCGGGAGCCCCGCCGCCTGCCACTGGGCAGACAGCAGGGCCCCGAGCGCACCCGCGCCGACGATCAGTCGGCGGCCGGTCACGCGACGTTCCGTCGCCCGAACACGATCTCGGGGTCGATGCCGCGGCGCGCGACCTCTTCGCGCACGAGCGGGATCACCAGGCGACCGGCATCCACCGCGTCGTTCAGGTCGCCGAGGGTCGGCAGCGACACGATGTCGGCGCCGAGTTCGACGTACCGGACGATGGCCTCCGCCACCGTCTCGGGCGAACCGACCAGGAGCGACGACGCGCCGCCCGATCCGGCGACACCGCGCGGCGTCCACAGGACCCCGCCGTCGTGCTCCTCTGCCTGCTCCGAGATCTCGCGCAGCCGCACGGAGCCGATGTTCGTGCGGTTGAGGTCCTGCACCTTCTCGTAGAACGGACGGGCGGCCTCGAGGATGCCACGGGCCTTCTCGCGCGCGAGCGCGTCGGTGGCCGCGACCACGGGGCGGAACGTGACCCAGAACCGGAGGCGGTCGGTGCGCCCCGCGGCGCGAGCGTGCGCGTAGACGCGGTCGATCTGCTCGGCCGTCTGCGCCAGCGGCTCGCCCCACAGGGCGAAGATGTCTGCGTGCGCCCCGCCCGACGCGTAGGCGAACTCGCTCGAGCCGCCGAGCGACACCGGGAGGGCACCGCCGGAGAACGTCTGGTAGCCGGGGCCGAAGTCGTCGAAGCGGTAGAACTCGCCCTCGTGCGAGAACGGCGCCTTCTCCGTCCACACGCGCCGTAGCAGCTGGATGAACTCGGACGAACGGCGGTAACGCGCCTCCTTGTCGAGGTAGTCGCCCTGCCGCGCCTGCTCGTCGTCACTGCCGCCCGAGATGATGTGGATGAGCGCGCGACCGCCGGAGAGCTGGTCGAGGGTCGACAGCCCCTGTGCGGCCACCGTCGGGAACGCCGAGTTCGGGCGCACCGCGACGACGGTCTTCAGCTTCTGGGTCGCGGCGAGGACCGTGGCGGACAGGGCGTACTGGTCGGCGCTGGCCGAGGCGTACGGGATGAGCGTGTAGTCGAAGCCGTACGCCTCGATCGTGCGGGCGTAGTGGCGGAGCCAGTCCACGTCGATGGGCGTGGTGAAGGTGTTGCCGCCCGGAGCGACGGACCCCGGGGGGCGGCTGCCGACCATGTTGACGAATTCGACGGGCATGAGAGTTCCTTTCTCGCGGGAGCGAAGGGTTCAGACCGTGACGGGCACGGCGGGTCGGATGCCGCTCGGGTCGGGGACCGCGGCGACGAGAGAGCGGGTGTACGGGTGCTGCGGGTTCTCGAGCACCTCGGCCGCGGCGCCGTGCTCCACGACGCGGCCGTGACGGAGCACCGTGACGGTGTCGGCGATCTGCCGCACGAGCGCGAGATCGTGCGACACGAACAGGTAGGTGAGCCCCCGCTCGACCTGCAGTCGTGCCAGCACATCGAGGATCTCGGCCTGCACCGTGACGTCGAGCGCGCTCGTCGGCTCGTCGAGCACGAGCACGTCGGGTTCGAGGACGAGAGCGCGGGCGATCGCGACGCGCTGGCGCTGACCGCCCGAGAGCGCGGCGGCGCGGCGACCCCACAGGTGCTCGCGCAGGCCTACGGCGGTCAGCGCCGCACGGGCTGCTTCGCGTCGCTCGCGCCGGTCGCCGACGCGGTACCGGTCGAGCGGCTCGCGGACGAGGGTCTCGACGTGCCACGACGGGTCGAGCGACGTGAACGGGTTCTGGTACACCAGCTGCAAGTGGCGCCGCACCGCGCGGAGGTCCGCGCGGGACCGCCCGTGCACCGGCTCTCCCGCGACGCGGAGGTCACCGGCATCCGGGGTCTCGAGCCCCAGGAGGAGCCGCACGGTCGTCGTCTTGCCCGAGCCGGACTCGCCCACGAGCGCGTGCGTACTGCCGGCCGCGACCTCGAACGAGACGTCGTCGACGGCGCGCAGCTCCTCCCCGCCGACGCGGAACGTCTTCACGACGTCCGACACCCGCACCGCGGGGCGGGCCGGATCGATGCGGCGCCCGGCGAGGACGGCGCGGTAGCGATCGGGCGACAGGGCGGGGACGTCGGCACGCAGCGCGGCGGCGTACTCCGAGCGCGGGGCCGTGAAGACCTCGGCCACGGGCCCCGACTCCTGGATGACGCCGTCCCGCAGCACGACGAGGTCGTCGGCGCGCTCGGCGGCGAGGGCCAGGTCGTGCGTGATGAGGAGCAGACCGATGCCGAGAGACGTCCGCAGCTCGGTGAGGAGATCGAGGATCCGCTTCTGGATCGTCACGTCGAGGGCGCTCGTGGGCTCGTCGGCGACCAGCAGCGCGGGTTGCGGCAGCACGGCGAGCCCGATGAGCACGCGCTGGAGCATGCCGCCGGAGAGCTGATGCGGGTACGAACGGTACACCCGCTCGGGGTCGGCGAGTCCCACGCGTGCGAACACGTCGAGGATGGCGGCCCGGCGGCGCGCGGCATCCCGTTCCCCGGTGAGGGCGGCGGCCTCGTGGGCCTGCGAGCCGATCGTGCGGACGGGGTTGAGGGCGGATGCCGGATCCTGGGGCACGAAGCCGAGCCGGCGCCCGCGCAGCGGACGGAACCGGGCGAGCGAGAGCGCGAGAACGTCGTCGCCCTCGAGCAGCACGCGCCCCTCGGCGCGACCGGAGTCGCGCGGGAGCAGACGCAGCACGGCCTTCGCGATGGTCGATTTGCCGGAGCCGGACTCGCCGATGAGGGCGAGACTGCGGCCGCGCTGCAGGTCGAACGACACGTCGCTGACGACGCGACGCCCGCCGTACGACACCGACAGGTCGCGAACGGAGAGGAGGGGTTCGGTCACGGCTTCAGTCCTTCGCTCGCAGCCAGCGGCTGACCCGGTTGATCGAGAGCACGACGGCGACGATGACCGCCGACGGGGCGTAGACGAGCCACGGGCTCGACACGAGGTAGTCCTTGCCCGCCGACACGAGCAGTCCCCAGTCGGATGCCGGGGGCGGGTCGCCGTAGCCGAGGAAGGCGAGCCCCGCGATGACGAGGATCGACACCCCGAACTGCAGCACGGCGAGCGACAGCACGGACCGCGAGGCGTTGGGGAGGACGTGCGTGAGCAGCACGTGCCACCGCGAGCCACCCTGCAGCTGTGCGGCCTCGACGTACACGGTGCCGCGGACCTTCAACGCTTCCGACCGCATCACGCGGGCGAAGACCGCCACGGCCGAGACGCCGGTGGCGATGGCGGCGTTGATGGTCTCGAAGCCCAGCGAGCTCACGACCACGACCGCGAGGAGGAAGCTCGGGATCGCCAGCAGCACGTCCACGACGCGCGCCGTGACGACGTCGACCAGCCCGCCGAAGAACCCGGCGACGAGTCCGAGCAGACCGCCGACGACGACGGCGATGCCCACGGCCACCAACGCGCTCAGCACCGAGGAGCGCGTGCCGTAGATGATGCGCGCGAGGAGGTCGCGTCCGAGGTTGTCGGTGCCGAACCAGTGCGCCGCACTCGGCCCGAGGAGTTTCTCGCTCGTGTCTCCGACGGCGGGGTCGTAGCCGGTGAAGAGAGAAGGGGCCACGGCCCACGCCGTGGCGATGAGGATGACGAGGAACGCCACCGCCACGGCGACGGGGACGCCGCCCCGGCGACGTCCGGCGGAGTCGGCGCCCGCGAGCACGGGTGAGAGGACGGCGGTCATCGGACGCTCGCTTTCTCGGAGAGCTTCTCGGGACGGGCCTCGTCCCCGGCCGGGGCCGGCACGGCGGCGCGGCGCGGGGCGAAGAGCGAGACGCGAGGGTCGAGCAGGGGGTAGAGGAGGTCGGCGATGAGGTTCACGGCCACGAACACGACCGCGGCGAGCGCCACGACGGCTTGCAGCACCGGCAGGTCCTGCGTCGTCACCGCCGTCTGCACGACGCTGCCGATCCCCGTCCGGCCGAAGACCGTCTCGGTGATGAGGGCGCCGCCGAGCAGCTCGCCCACGGTGAGCGCGATGATCGTGACGACCGGCAGCGCCGAGGGCTTGAGCAGGTGCGCGAAGAACAGCCGCGCCCGCCCGAGCCCCCGGGCGTAGGCGACGACCGCGTAGTCCTCGCCGAACTCGTGGTCGAGTCCGGTGATGAGCACCTGCGCGATCTGGGCCGACACCGGGATGCCGAGCGCCACCGCCGCGAAGAACGTGGCGACCGGGGCATCCGGGTCGATCACCGAGAACAGGCTGAGCTGGAACGCGAAGACGTTCAGCAGCAGCAGGCCGATGACGAAGTTCGGGACCGAGAGGAAGAGGGCCGGAACCGAGCGCAGCAGCTGCGCCGCCCGGCGCGGGAGCACCTGGGTGCCGTACGCGACGGCGAACGCGAGGACCAGGGCGACGCCCAGCGCCGACGCCGCCAGAGCGAACGTCGACGGCAGGGCGTCTCCCACGATGGTGGCCACCGGCTGGCTCGACCTCAGCGAGATCCCCAGGTCGCCGCGGACGAAGCGCCCGAGCGCCTCGACCAGCTGCACCCACACCGGGCGGTCCAGTCCGTAGAACTCCACCATCTTCTGGATCTGGTCTTCGGTGAAGCCGTTCTCGGGGTTGCGCAGCGTGCTCGTCAGCGGATCGCCGGGGAGCACGCTGATCACCACGAAGGTCAGCACGTAGGCCAGCAGCACCACCACGACCGCTTGGCCGAGGCGCTTGGCCGCGAAGACCGGATAGGCGGAGTTCATCGGGGTCGTCCTACTTCTGCAGCCAGGCGGTCGCGTAGTCGGCGATCGCGACGCCGTTGTACGTGACGCCCTGCAGCTTCGGGCTCTGGACGTAGATGCGCTGCACGATCTGCGTGATGGGCACGAACAGGCCCTGCTGGAGCACGTACGTCTGCAGCTCGTCGACCGCCTTGGCGCGGGTGTCCTTGTCGGTCGCGCGGGCGATGCGGTCACGCAGGTCGTTCAGCGTCGTGTCCGTCTGGCCGAGACCGAACCAGTTCTCGCCCTTGTTGGCGTCGGTGAGGATGCCGGCGACGGTTCCCACGTCGATGAAGGACCGGGTGACCTCGTACAGCGGCGTGTTGGCACCGACCTTGACCTTCTCGCCGAAGGTGGCCACGTCGTACGTCTGCACCGTCACGGCGAAGCCGAGGTCGCCGAGCTGCTGCGACACGAGTTCGTCGATGGATGCCGAGGTCGCCAAGTACGGGTTGGCGTAGAGGGTCACGGCCAGGGGCTGCCCGTCCTTGGTGCGCTTGCCGTCGGCGCCCTTGACCCAGCCGGCCTCGTCGAGGAGGGCGGCTGACGCTTTCGGGTCGTACGCGAAGTCGGACGAGTGGTCGGTCGCCTCGGGGACGCCGCTCTGGATGAAGCCCGTCGCGGCCTCCCAGCCGTCGGTGTAGACGGTGTCGAGGATCTGCTGGCGGTCGATGCCGTGCTGGAGCGCCTGGCGCACCTTGACGTCGCCGAACGGTGCCGCCTGCACGTTGACGGCGTACCCGTTCGTGAAGCCGAGGTAGCGCGGCAGGCCCGCGACGAACCCCTTGTCGGTGAGGCTCGCGATCTCGCTCGGCTGGACGTTGTAGATGACCTGCGCCTGGTTCGCGCTCAGCGCGCCGATGCGGGTGCTGGACTCGGCGACCTGCTTGTAGGTGAGCGTGTCGAGGTAGGCCGGGCCCGTGTGTCCGAGGGCTTCGGGGCCCCAGTTGTAGTCGGCGCGCTTCTCGAGCACGACGTCGTCGCCGTCGGCCCAGCTCTTGATCGTGAACGGACCCGAGCCCGAGAAGTTGTCAAGGTTGCCCTGGTCCTGCTTGCTCAGGGCGAGCGTCTTCGGGGAGACGAGGATCGAGCCGTGGTACCCGAGGGTCGGGATGAACCCGAGGGTCGATGCGGAGAAGGTCACCGTCACGGTCTTCGCGTCGACCGCGGTGGCCTTCTGGTAGGTCTTCGGGAACAGGCCGATCGGCGCGATGCCCTTGTCGGGGCTGCCGAACGCCCAGTAGTCGAGGTTCGCCACGACCGCGGCGGCGTCCAGCGGCGTGCCGTCGGAGAACGTGACACCGTCCTTCAGGTGCAGCGTGAACTCGGTGGCATCCGTGTTCTGGTCCCAGCTCTCGGCGATCCAGGGTGAGACGGCGCCCTTGTCGTCGACGTAGACGAGCTTGTCGGTGACCTGGCCCCAGATGTTGCCCTGGTAGCTGGAGATCGAGCTCTCGTTGGGCACCCAGCTCGTCCCGAGCGAGTTGATGAGGAAGACGACGTCGCCGCCCTCGGTGGGAGCGGCGCTCGTGGGGGCGGCCGCGGTGGTCGTGCCGGCGCATCCGGCGAGGAGGGTCAGGGACAGGGCGAGGGCGGCGCCGAGGGCGGCACGCCGTCGGCGCTTCAGGGGCGGTGACATGGGCTGTGTTCCTTGATCGGGGCCGACCGCCGGGCGCGGTCGGGAACTCTCCAGCGAGTCTCAGCGGGCCGCGCGGGAGCGTCCAACGACGAGGGCGGATGAGAAACGATCGGTGCGGATGATGGATGCCGAAACCCCCGGGATCCGCGAGATTCCGGGGGTTTCGAGGGTTCCGGGGCCAGGGGTGCGCCCGCGCGGGCGTCGGCTCCGATGACGCCGTGTTGCGTCAGACGCCGAGGACCTTCCGTCCCGCGCCGAGCAGCGCCTGGTCCTCCTGGGGAGGGTGCACGCGTGAGGACAGCACGTCGCGCAGGTGACGCTCGAGGGGGTTGTGGCGGCTGAGGGCGGGATTGCCGAGCGCGGCGACCGCCGCTTCGACGGCGGCGATCGCCGAACGGACGATGAGGACCTTCGCCAGCGGGACACGGGCGACGGCGTCCGGGTCACCGGCCACCGCCTTCTCGGTCACGCCGTACAGGAGCGTCTCGGCCTGGACGAGCTGCGCCTCGATCTCGCCCGCGACGGTCTGGATGCGCTCCGTCGTCGCGATCGGCCGCCCGAGGCCGGCGGGGACCCGGTCGTGGGCGAAGCGGGTGAAGAAATCCTGCGCGGCACGGGCGACACCCACGTACAGGGCGGCGTGCGTGAGCCCGAGGGCGCTGGCCTGGGCGGCCGGGTCGCGGTAGACCCCCGTGTACGGGATCTCGAGGAAGTGGTCTGCGGGAGCCTCGACGCCGTCGTAGACGACGTCGTGCGTGGAACTCGCGCGGAGCCCCAGGTGGTCCCACGTCGGAATGATCGTGATCCCGGGGGCGTCTCCGCGGACGATGAGGTGGCCCACGCGCGGCTCGGGGTCGTCGGTCTTCGCCCAGACGAGGTGGTAGTCGAGGCCGGTGCTGGCCGTGACGTAGGCCTTCCGCCCCGTGAGGGCCCAGCCGGTCGCGGTGCGCCGGACGGTGGTCGCGGGGAGCCCGCCGCGGGCGGGGGCGCCGAGCTCGGGTTCGGCGCGCGCGGTGTTGATCGAGACGGGACGCTCGGCCGTCTCGGCGATGACCCGCTCGTACAGGTGGGCGGGCCACACGTCCCGGTCGATCTGCGCGATGTGGGTCGCGAGCGTGTTCGCGACGATGAGGGCGACCGATGGGTCGCCACGACCGATCGCCTGCAGGATCCGCAGGCGCTCGAGGGCGTCGACCTCGTCACCGCCGAAGCGGGCGCCGATCACAGCCTGGAACACGCCCGCCCGGTGGACGGCGTCGAGACCCTCGGCGGGGAAGTCGCCCGAGCGGTCGTAGCGCTCGGCGGTTTCGGCGACGGCGGAGGTGAGGGCGTCGAGGTCGACGCGCGAGAGGGTCGGGGAAGCAGTCATGCTCCCCATGCTCCGCGCGCGGGAGCGGTCGCGTCCAACAGCGATCCGCGAACCGCATCGATCGGGGTTTCCGATGACCCGCGGCGGGGAGCCGGGGACCGCGGTCCGGAGCCGGAGCGGGGTTCCAGGCGTCAGGCCGAGACGGCGTGGATGTGCCGGCGCACGGCGAAGAACCCGTCGAGGGATGCCAGCGCCGCCTGCTCCACGTCGGGTTCCAGCCCCCGCCGCGTGATGAGTCGCACGAAGATGCGGCCGAGGTCGGGGAAGTCGCGCCGGACGACGAGTCCGGCGGGAGCCCGGCCCGCGGTGGGGAGCACCGCGACGCCGAGACCCGCGCGCGCGGCGGCCATGACGCCTTCGAGGCTGCCGGACTCCGCCGCGATGTCGACGCGCGCGCCGATGTCGCCGAGCTCCTGCAGCGCGCGCTGCCGCATGCCGCACGGCTCGACGTAGGCCACGAGCGGTACGGCCTCGCCGTGCGCCGGTGGCTGCCACGACGGCGACGCGTACCAGTTCAGCGGGAGCTCCCCCACCTCGACGCCGGCGACGGTCGAGCCCGTGTCGAGTACGACCGCGAGGTCGATGGTGCCCTTGGTCACGGCATCCGTCATCTTGGTGGAGCGGTCGATGTGGAACTGCACCTGCCGGTCGGGGAACGCGCGGCGGAGGGTGCCGAGCAGCTCGGGCAGGATCTGCTCGGCGGCCGTCTCGGTCGAGCCGACGACGATCGTCCGGGCGCGCGTGACGTCCAGGCGTGCGAGGGCTTCGTCGTGCACCGCCAGGATGCGGCGCGCCTCGGCGAGCAGCTTCTCGCCCGCGAGCGTGAAGCGGGCGCGGCGCCCGTCCCGTTCGACGAGCGGCTGCTGCAGTCGCTTCTCGAGCGACCGGACGTGCTGACTCACCGTCGGCTGGCTCATGTGGAGAGCCACGGCGGCACGGCCGAATCCTCCGCACTCGTCGATGGCGACGAAGGTGCGGAGTTGGATGATGTCCAGAGTCTCGGCCATCCCTGGACGATAGACGCGCGCACGCCTCGCCCGCTCGCGCGAGGTCACGCGCGTTCACATGGCATCCATCGCGCGCGGCGATGAGTGGTCATCACGGACCCGGCATTGCTCGACCGCGGGCGGGGTTCCTAGGCTCGGACGGGTGCGCGCCCACGGAGCGGCGCGCGACAGGAGTGAGAGATGAGCGACTTCTTCGACCGCGAGGGAGACCGCGCGTACACGCGGGACTACAAGGAGACGACGCCGGACGTGCTGGCGGCGTTCACGGCCTTCAACGACACCGTCTTCGCGCCCGAGGGCCGCGAGATCCCCCTGAAGTTCCGCGAGCTCATCGCTCTCGCCGTGGGGATCAC
Source organism: Microbacterium sp. T32 (assembly GCF_001619615.1). Lineage (GTDB taxonomy): Bacteria > Actinomycetota > Actinomycetes > Actinomycetales > Microbacteriaceae > Microbacterium. Next base: position 15,670 of record NZ_LQQP01000001.1, on the reverse strand, counting down.
GACGCAGTGCACCTACTGTATCGACGGTCACTCGCAGGCCGCGGTCCGCGCCGGCGCCACCAAGGCCGAGCTCGCAGAAGCCGCCTGGGTCGCCACCGCGATCCGCGCCGGCGGCGGGTTCGCGCACGGCCGGCTGGCGTTCAAGCTGTCCGGCATCCACGACCACGACGCGGTGCCCGCGCATGTCTGAGGTCCTCGTCACCGCGACCGAGCTGCGCGACGCCCTCACGGCGGGGCGGTTCTCCGACGGCGGTCCGGTGCGTGTGCTCGACGTGCGCTGGCGCCTCGATCGTCCCGACGGGCTGCCCGAGTACCGCGACGGTCACATCCCCGGCGCGCAGTACGTCGACCTCGACCACGAGCTCGCCGCCCACGGCGAGCCCACCGAGGGTCGGCATCCGCTTCCGCCCGTCGAGGCGCTGCAGGAGGCCGCCCGACGCTGGGGCATCGACGACGGCGACACGGTCGTGGTCTACGACGACCTGAAGAACCTCTCCAGCGCACGCGCCTGGTGGCTGCTGCGCTACGCCGGCGTCGCGGACGTGCGTCTGCTCGACGGGTCGCTCCGCGCGTGGACCGACGCCGGGTTCGACGTGGAGACGGGGGATGCCACTCCCCCCGCGCCCGGGTCGGTGACGCTGACCTACGGCGCGCTGCCCGTGCTGCCGCTCGACGACGTGGCCGGGTTCGCCGACGGCGGGCTGCTGCTGGACGCGCGCGCGGGTGAGCGCTACCGCGGCGAGGTCGAGCCGATCGACCCGCGGGCCGGCCACGTACCGGGGGCCGTGAGCGCCCCGACCACCGAGAATGTCGGCGCCGACGGGCGCTTCCACGACCCGGAGGCCCTCCGCGCGCGCTTCACCGAGCTCGGTGCGCTGCCCGGCGTCGAGGTGGGCGTGTACTGCGGTTCCGGCGTGACGGCGGCGCACCAGGCCGTCGCGCTGACGCTCGCCGGCTTCACGCCGCGGGTGTTCCCGGGGTCGTGGAGCCAGTGGTCGAACCACCCGGAGCTTCCCGTCGCGACGGGCCCCGAGCCGCGCTGAGTCGGGCCGGGGGCGGGGCCGTCAGGCCCAGAGCTCCTCGATCGGCACCGCGCGGCCGAGCACGTGCTCGGCGGCGCGGTGCCCCGAGAGCAGGGCGCCCGGAACCGTCGCGGGGTCGTCACCCCACGTCGCTTCGCCGGCCAGGTGAAGGACGCCGCCGACCGGTGCGGCGAGCTCGTCGTGGTCGGGGCCGACCGAGCCGGGCTTCATGAAGCTGTACGACCCGCGCGCGAACGGGTCGTCCTGCCACCGCGTGACGACGACGCTCTCCGGCTCGGGGATCCCCTCGCCGTACAGGCGCCGCAGCTGCGCCATCGTCGAGGCGGCGATCTCGTCGTCGGTCCAGTGCCGTGTCGCGACCGCGGCCGGGCCCGCGGCGAAGGTCAGCAGCGCCGCCTCGTCGTGGATGCGGCCCAGGTCGTACCAGGAGTGCCACCACTCCCCCTCGTCGCCGAACTGGCGGATGCCGTACACCCCGGCATCCCAGAACCGCTCGGGGAAGCGCAGCACGACCTTCTCGAAGGCGTTGGCCGCGAGAACGCCGAGCACGCGCTGGTGCGTGTCGGGGAGCGGGGGCGTGATCGTGACGTCGCCGGACTTCAGGACGCCGATCGGGAGGGTGACGACCGCCGACGCGCCGGAGAACGTGCCGTGATCGGTCGTGACGGTCACCCCCGCGGCGGACCAGTCGATCGCGGTCACGACGTGCTCGAGGCGGACGTCGAGGCCCGAGGCGAGGTTCGTGGCGAGTTCGTCGTAGCCGCGCGGGAAGACGACCTCGATCCCGTTGACGGTGTCGTCGTCGAGGCCGTGCGCCCCGAGCGCCGACATGTGGACGCCGTACTGCTCCTCGGCGCGGCGGCCGTTGTATTCGCGCACGCGCTGCGCGCGCTCGGGGGCCCAGTCGCGGGCGGCGAGCGCCTCCTCCACGACGTCGGCGTAGGTGGCATCCGGAGCCGAGCGGGCGATGACGTCGACGAGGTCGGCGTTCAGGGTGCGGACGTCGTCGGCGAACGCGCGGATCTCGTCGGCGTCGAGTCGCTCGCCGTCCGGACCGAAGTAGGTCAACGGCCGACTGTCGGGCTGGTAGCCGCCGACGGTGAACTCGGCCATCGGCATCCCGAACGCGCGGGCGGCCGCCTCGACGGGGCTGTCGTCGATGCCGTGGATCCAGGATGCCCCCCGGTCGGTGACGTGGTGCCCGTCGCGCTGCGAGTGGACGCGGCCACCCACCCGGTCGCGGGCCTCCAGGACGACGACGTGCTGCCCCGCGCGGGTCAGGAGCCGGGCGGCCGACAGTCCGGCGATTCCCGCTCCCACGACGACGGTGTCGAATTGGTCTTGCATGACGGCTCCCTCGGGTAGACGACCGTGTGACGAGGCTAGTGTGAGCGCATGATTCCGTGGGAGAACCTGGTGGCGTTCGTGCTCGCCTCGGCCGTGATCATCGTGATCCCGGGGCCGAGCGTGCTGTTCGTCATCGGCCGGTCGATCGCCCTCGGCCGCCGGGCCGGCGTGCTCAGCGTCGTCGGCAACTCCCTCGGCACGATCCCCGCGGTCATCGCCGTCGCGTTCGGTGTGGGCGCGATCGTGGCGTCGTCGGTCGTGGCCTTCACCGTCGTGAAGATCGCGGGGGCGGTGTACCTCGTGTGGCTCGGCATCCAGGCGATCCGGCACCGGCGGGACGGCGCCTCCTTCGCCGCGGTCGGGACCCGCTCGACCTGGACTCTGCTGCGCCAAGGGATGGTCGTCGGGGTGACGAACCCGAAGACGATCGCGTTCTTCGTCGCCGTGCTGCCGCAGTTCGTGTCCCCCGCGGCCGGACCGGTCTGGGCGCAGATGCTCGCGCTCGGGCTGCTTTTCCAGGCCATGGCGCTGGTCTGCGACAGCACGTGGGCGCTCGCGGCCGGGACGGCCCGGGCGTGGTTCGCGCGGTCGCCGCGACGGATCTCGGGTCTGGCCGGCGCCGGTGGGGTCATGATGATCGGGCTTGGCGGGGCACTGGCGTTGACCGGGGCGAAGAGCTAGCAATGCGCGTGCCGCACACGCCGAGGCGGCCGCGGCACGAACTCAGCGATTCGCGCAGACTCAGTGGCATCCGCCGGAATCGCACGGAGTTTGCGCAGATCACTGAGATTGTGCTGATCACCGAGCCTGCGCAGGCTCAGTCGACCTCGTCGACCGGCGCCTCCTCGTTCACCGGTACGGGCCGCGCCCCGCGTCGGCCGTAGCGCAGCCAGAAGTACCCGTAGCAGAGCAGGACGAACGGGATGCCGAAGTACAGCGCCGGAGCCTGATCGGGGTCGAACGCGATCGCGACGATGGATGCCGTCAGCAGAACGAACGCGAGGATCGGGACCACCGGGGAGAACGGCGTGCGATAGGCCAGGGTCGACAGGTCTCCCCCGCCGCGGACGAACGCCCGGCGATGGAAGAACTGCGCCGCGACGATCGACATCCACACGGCCACCGCGGCGAACCCGGCGATCGACACGAGCACGAGGTACACGGTCTCGGCCGCGATCACGCTGGAGATCAGCGACACGAGCCCGATCGCCAGGCTCACCAGGAGCGCGACGATCGGGATACCACGCCGGGTGAGGCGCGTGAATGCGCGCGGCGCGTAGCCCTCCTCGGCGAGCGAGAAGAGCATGCGCGCACACGAGTACAACCCGCTGTTCCCCACCGACAGCAGCGCCGTGATGACGACGAAGTTCATGATGTCCGCCGCGTACGGGACGCCGACGTACTCGAAGACGTCGACGAACGGGCTCGAGCTGAGGCCCGCCTTCTCATACGGTAGGAGGGCGGCGATCACGGTGATCGACAGGACGAACAGCACGAGCAGCCGCAGCACGGTCGAGCGCAGCGCGCGGGGGATGTTGCGACCGGGGTCCTTCGTCTCACCCGCCGCCACACCCACGAGCTCCGCACCGCTGAAGGCGTAGAACACGGCGAGCGAGGTGATGAGCACGCCACCGAGTCCTGCGGGCAGCAGCCCCTCGGGCGTCAGGAAGTTGCTCAACAGCACCGCCTCGTGCGGCGAGGACGACAACGGGGTGAACCCGAAGATCGCCAGTCCGCCGAGCACGATGAGCGCGACGATCGCCAGCACCTTGATGAGCGAGAACCAGAATTCGGTCTCACCGAACACGCGGGCCGAGATCGCGTTGAGCGTGAACAGCACGCCCGCGAAGACGAGGCACCACACCCACACGTCCACGCTCGGGAACCAGCGCTGCATGAGGATCCCGGATGCCGTGAACTCCGACCCCAGAGCAACCACCCAGCACAGCCAGTACAGCCACGCGGTGGCGAACCCCGTCGCCGGACCCATGGTGCGCGCCGCGTAGATGTGGAGCAATCCCGATACCGGGTAGACCACGGCGAGCTCGCCCAGGCACACCATGACGAGCCAGACGACGAAGGCACCGAGAAGGTACGCGAGCACCGCACCGAGGGGTCCGGCCTGGTGGATCGTGTACCCCGAGCTGAGGAAGAGCCCCGAGCCGATGACACCGCCGAGGGCGATCATCACCAGGTGTCTGGCATCCATCGCCCGACGCAGGGAGCGCGGCGGCGCCGTCGCGGTGGTGTCGGTGGGCAGGGCGGACGAACCCGGGGAGGTTGTCATGGGGGGACTCGCAATCGTGGAGAGGCCGGGAGCGGGGGCTCGCGCGACCGACCGTTCGGCTCTCGGACCGAATCGCGGCGCACGTCAGGCTAACGGATGCCGGGAACCCCTCGGCCGCGGGGCGGGAGCTGATCAGCTCTCCCGAGCCCCGCCGGTGGAGGCGAGCGTCAGCGGAAGCGCGAACGTCAGCCTGGATGCCAAGCTCGCGAGCGTGTCCGCGACCTACGGCACGTCCTTCTCGGCGAGCCTCACGGCGGGCCTCGGCAACGACATCACGATCGACATCCCGCCCGGGCAGACCGGCAACGGCGAGTACGGCGTCTACACCGTCACGGTGACGGGCACCGAGACGCTGTACGGCCCGTCTTGCGAGGCCGTCGAGAGTCGCACATCGACCGTCACCTCGCCGGTGCGGGTCGGCTGGAACACCTGGCTGTCGTGACCGGCACGGCGGAACTGATGAGGACGCTATGAAATCACGAAAAGATAACGGCGCCTCTTCCGCTCCGTTATCTCACCGTTATAGAGTGCTCGCACGGTAGTTGTTTTGCTGTGGCAGCTACCGGACATGTGATTGCAGGACACTCTGGTGCAGGGAAAAGGGCCGGTCGACACTCCTCGACCGGCCCTTCGTCCGTCTCCAGCCGCTGACCGCCTCCCGCGAGGGAGGATGGGTGAGTGAAAGATGAGGATCTGACCGACCCCGACGGGCGCCTCGTGCTCGTGCGCCACGGCGAGACCGAGTGGAGCCGCACGGGGCGGCACACCGGACTCACCGACATCCCGCTCACCGAGACCGGTGCGTACAAAGCCGAGCTCGCCGGCACGCTGCTGGCGACACGGCACTGGGACCTCGTGCTCACGAGCCCGCTCCAGCGGGCGGTCGAGACCGCCGCCCGGGCGGGCTACCCGCAGGCCGAGATCGAGCCGCGCCTGGTCGAGTGGGACTACGGCGCCCACGAGGGGTTGACGACCCCCGAGATCGACGCGCAGCTGGGCCGTCCGTGGACGATCTGGCAGGCCGGCGCCCCCGCGGGCGCCACACCCGGCGAGACCGTCGAACAGGTCACCGCCCGCGCGGAGTCGCTCCTCGACGAGCTGCGCCCACGCGTCCGGGCCGGTGAGCAGGTGCTCCTGTTCTCGCACGCGCACTTCCTGCGCGCGCTCGCGGGCGTCTGGCTGGGCCTCACCGCCGCGGGCGGACGCTACTTCGTGCTCGGCACTTCGGCCGTCAGCGAGCTCGGCTTCGAGCACGGCTCCGAGGTCATCACGCAGTGGAACCACGTGCGCGGACGCTGATCCGGCGCCACGATCAGGCCCCGACGAGGCGGCCGTCGTGGATCTCGACGACGCGGTCGGCGGCGTCGGCCACGGTCGGGTCGTGCGTCGCGACGAGCGCCGTCATCCCGTCGCGCCGCGCGCGTTCGCGGATCAGGGCGACGATGGATGCCGCGGTCCCGCTGTCCAGCTGCGCGGTCGGTTCGTCCGCGAGGAGCACGCGCGGACGGTGCACGAGCGCTCGCGCAACGGCGACCCGCTGCTGCTGACCGCCGGAGAGTTCGTCCGGACGCTGACCCGCGTGGTCGGAGAGTCCCACGGCCTCGAGCATCTCGGTCACCCGAAAGCGCCGTTCGCGCGCCGACGCTCCGCGCGCGCGGAGGGGCAGCTCGACGTTCTCGGCCGCCGTCAGGAAGCCCACGAGCGGGAACTCCTGGTCCACATAGCCCAGCACCGTGCGCCGCAGCTCCGCCACCTCGTTCTCGGGCGCGCCCGTCACCCGACGACTCCCGACCCAGGCCTCCCCCGCGTCGGGGGCGTCGAGGCCCACGGCGAGGCGCAGCAGAGTGGTCTTGCCCGAACCCGACGGCCCGCGGAGCGCCACGAATTCGCCCGCCCTCGCCGTGACGTCCGCGTCGACGAGCGCCGTCGTCCGCGCAGCGCCGACACCGAAGGTCCGGGTGAGCCCCGTCAGCCGAATCGTCTCGTCGCTCATCTCTCCTCCTCCGCCGGCTCGACCCGGACGTGATCGCTCTCGAGCTGCAGGCGGACCCGCTCCCGCATGCCGAGCCGGTCGATGTGCTCCCGCGGCAGCTGCAGACGACCCGCGCGGTCGAGCACCGCGTACTCGCGCGCATGGTCGCCGACCTCGCCCCCGCGCCAGACCTCGACCGCCGTCCGCCCATCCCGGATGCCGACCGTCCGGCGCACGTGGTCGGCGACGCCCGCGTCGTGCGTGACGATGAGCACCGTCACCCCCGACTGCTCGTTCACCTCGCGCAGCGCCTCCAGCACCTGCGCGGAGTTCGCGTCGTCCAGCTCGCCCGTCGGCTCGTCGGCGAAGAGCACGCGGCATCCGTTCGCCAGCCCCAGGGCGATCGCGGCGCGCTGGCGCTCGCTGCCGGTCACCTGCCCCGGCCGCCGGTCCGCCACGGCGGCGACGCCGAGCAGGTCGAGCACCTCGGCCGCCCGTGCCGCGCGCCGGGCGCGGGGAACGCGCCCGACCGACAGCGTCAGGTCGAGGTTCTCCGCGATCGTGAGGTGCGGAAGGAAGTTGCGGCCCGTCTGCTGCCATACGAAACCCGCCGTCGTCCGGCGGTACTCCGCGCGCTGCCGCGCGGACATCGCGAGCAGATCGTGCCCCGCCACGCGGGCGGTGCCCGCGCTCGCGACGTCGAGAGCCGAGAGGATCGCGAGCAGCGTCGACTTGCCGGACCCGGACGCGCCGACGATCGCGGTGAGCTCCCCGCGCTCGACCCGCAGGTTGAGTCCCTGCAGCGCCTGCACCTCCACCCCCGCCCCGCGGTAGATGCGGACGAGATCGACGCATTCGATCTCCGGTGCCGTGAGCTCCATCAGTCCTGTCCCTCTCTGCGTCGGCGACCGCGTCGCGCGGCGATCGCCGCGACCCCCACGGACACCCCCACCACGATGGCTGCGACCGCCACCGCCACGCCCACCGTCGTGGGCATCACGATCGCCGGGATCGCCGTCGCGATCCCGAGCCGTTCCCCGAGGCCGCCCGCCCCCGCGATCACCACCATCGTCGCCCACCCGACTCCCCCGCCGAGCAGCGCGGCCGCCGCGGCCAGCGGAAGCGACTCGGCGAGCACGAGTCCGCGCGCCCGCGTCACACCGATCGTCGACAGGACGACGGCCGTGCGTCGCCGTTCGGCAGCCGCGGCGAGCGCGTCGAAGACCGCCAGCGCGAGCGCGGCCAGCACCGCCACCGCGGACACGCCCACGAGGACGTGGGACAGGGCGGATGCCGTGGGGAGAGCCGCGCGGCGGGCGGCCTCGCTTGCGACGTCGACGATGTCGGCATCCGGCCGGTCGAGACGCAGGTCGGCGGCGAAGCCGGCGATGTCGACGCCGGGCTGCACGCGGATCAGGTCGCACACGGAATCGGCCGGCGCGTCGAGGGCGTCGGCGAACGCGGCGTCGACGAGCACCCACGCCGGATCGGCGGTCGGCACGGCGTCGTCGGGGGCGACGGCCGCGGAAGCCACCGGGCGCCCGCCCACCTCGAGGGCACCCGCCAGGACTTCCGCCGCCGAGGCGGACAGGATCACCGGAGCCTCGACGCCCGACTCCGACGGCGCCGGGATCGTCGGCTGCACGCGGCGGAGGTCGTCCGTCTCCGCCGCGAGGACCGTCACGGCGCGCAGGCGCCCGTCGTCGGTCACGGGGATGCCGGACAGCGTGCGCAGCGACACGGACGCGGCCGCTCCCGCCGGGAGGGCACCTCCGGCGCCGCCGCACGCGCGCACATCGGCGCCGATCGTCCGCTCCGACGCCTCCGCGATGCCCGCGTCCGCGACCTGCAGGAGACCGACGGCCGAGGTCAGCGTGGCCACGGCGATGACGACGCCGGTGATCGAGAGCACGCGCGCGCCGCCGCGCGCGAGGCGCGAGATCGCGAGGGAGACGCCGATCCGACTCCCGCGCCACGCGCGCCGCGCCCCGGGGCTGAGGACGAGCCCGATGACGCGGGCGAGCACGACGCTCGCGGCGAGCGCGATCAGCAGGGGCGTCGCGGCGAGCAGCGGGTCGGTGCTCGACTCCGGCAGGCCCCGCGTGACCGTGAGCGCGACCGCCGCCGCGGCGAGCGCGACGAGCGTCCCCTCCGCCGCGATCCGCACGATCGGCGGAACGGTGCGCGGCTCCACGCCGAGCACGGCGACTCCGGCGGCGAGCGCCGCCACCCCCGCGGCGGCACCGAGCGCGACGAGGAACCCGGAGGGGGTGGCATCCGGGGCGAGGACGAGCGCCAGCGCCCACCCCACCGCCGCACCCGGAACGGAGGCGAGGAGCATCTGCCGGCCCGCGATCCCCGCCGTCCGCGCCCGGCTCGCCCCGCGCGCCGACAGCAGGACGCGCTCGGACCGGCGCCGACGCTCTGCCGTGGCGACCGCCACCGCGCTCACGAGGACCGCCGCGCCCCACGGGGCCGACACCAGCAGCGCGGTGAGGGTCTCGAGCGCGCTCTGCTGAGCCTGCAGGTCGTGCAGCAGGGCCGAGAGCCGGGTCGAGACCGTGACCGGATACCCGTTCGGGAGAGTGGCTCCCTGCGCGGATGCCTTGTCGGCGGCGCGCGCGAGAGCGGACTCGTCGACGGCCGCGACGGACCCGCCTTCGACGGGGAACGAGGCGACCAGTTGCACGCGGGCGAGGGCTCCGGCAAGTGCCGGCACGGACGCCGGGTCGACGTAGGCACCGCCGGTGAGCAGGTCGTCGGTCGCGTTCACGCGCTCCGACGTGGGCCGGGCGAACACCCCCTGGGTCGCGGGAAGCGCCCGGTCGGAGTCCACGATCGCCGTGACCACCGCGGTCACTTCGGTCCCCGCGAAGGTGCTGCCGGGAACGGCCCCGAGCCGGTCCGCCACGTCGCGTTCGAGCGCGACCTCGACCGGTCCGTCCCCGGTCCAGGGCGCAGGGGCCTCCCCCTGCACCACGGTCCACGATGCCTGCAGCACCGGCGCGGAGCCGAAGCGCACCCGGACGAAGCGCCCGTCGGACGCGGCGGCGGTCACGTCGGGAAACGCGAAGATCCACCGCGGTTCGCCGAGAGCCCGCCGGAGCGGTTCGTCGACGGTGGCCGGGTAGTCGCCGAGCGCGGAGGCGATGCCGTCGACGGACCCGGCATCCAGGAACTCCGCGTCGAGGTCCGAGCTCCACACCACCGTCGCGGCTTCCACCCCCTCGGCCAGCGCCAGGTCGAGGCGCCGGTCGGCGACGCCATCGAGGTAGCGCGGGACGAGGACGAGGGATGCCACGACCACCGCGACCGTGAGACCCACGAGGCTCCACGCGACGAGGTGCGGGCGCAGGAGGCGCCGACCCAGCCTCATTGCGCGGCCTCCCCGGGCGCGATGTCGCGGCGGACCGCGACGGCGAAGGTGACCCCGGCGGCGGCGGCGACGAAGCCGGCACCGAGGACGATGGCGACCCACGGGTCGACGCTCACGGCGATCGCCACCGGCTTCGGGAGCGCACTCGTGACCATCGCCGGCAGCAGCATCGCCGCGGTGAGGGCGGCGGCGAGCACGCCGACGACGAGCCCGCCCGCGACACTCGCCGTCGCTTCACCGACCCGGAGACGGCGGCGGGCGGTGGCATCCAGTCCCGCCGCGCGCAAGGAGGCGGCCTCGGTCCGGCGAGAGCGTCGCGCAGCCGCGCCGGCGGCGGCGAGCCCGGCGAGCGCGAGCACCGCCATTCCGGCCGCACCGCTCCACAGCATCACGACGGCCGCCGAGAGGACACCCCGCCCGTCGTCGGCCGCGGTCCCGCCGAGCCGCGCCCCGTCCGGGAGCACGCCGGTGAGTTCGTCGGGGGTCCCGCCCGGAGCCGGGGCGAGCCACACGTCGTCGGTCGCGGGAAGGCCCGCGCTCACCGTCAGCCGGCTCGCGAGGACGACCGTCGCGTCGAGGAACACGGCCGAATCCAACGGAGCGCCGGGGATCGCGGGGACCACCGCGGCGATGCGGACCGCGGACGACCGCCCATCGGGCGTCAGGGCGAGCGGCAGGGTGTCGCCCTCGGCGACACCGGCGGACTCCGCGAAGCTCCGCGACACCACGGCCGGTGGCGGGGAGCCCTGCGGGACGAAGCGCACGCGCGTGGTCGCAGCGTCCACCGTCGCCACCGGCGGTCCCGGATCGACCTGCAGCGCGAGCGCATCGCCGCTGACGTCGACCGGAAGGACGAGCGAGCCGAGATCGACCGGTGCACCGTCGACGGACACCGAGGCGATCGAGACCTGTCCGCCGGCATCCCCGGTTCCACGGAGCGCGACTTCGACGGCGACCAGCCGCCAGGCCCCACCGACCGCGGCCTCGACCGCCGGCACGGAGAACCCTCCGTCGGGGTCGGGCGCCACCGCCACCGTCCGGGCCCAGGCATCCTCGAGCACCAGCGCGGCGGTGGACGCGGTCGTGCCGCGGGCCTCCAGCGCGACGCGCACGCCCCGGGCTGCCTCGGGCAGAAGCGGCCCGGGGGCGTCGCCGCGCCCGGCATTCACGAGCCGTCCGATTCGCTCGAGCGCGGGATCGCCGAGCGCCGCGATCGCCGCGGGCGCGGCCAGCGTCACCGTCGCGGGGCGGGCGGCGATCGACGTGTTCTCGTTCCAGACGGGGGCCACGCCGTCGATGACGGGGGCCGCCGCGAGCCGGGCGAGGGTGTCGGACGTGAGGTCCGGGGCATCGGTCGTGACGCGGTACGCCGTCCCCTCCTGCGCGGCGAGCGCGGACCCGTAGGCGCGCTCCCAGGTGCTCTGGTACGCCGCCGCGAGGCCGAGCTGACCCACCGCCGCGCCGACGAGGATCGCGGCGGCGATCGCGGCCAGCGGCTGCCGGGCGGTGCGCGTCGCCCACAGCATCCGGCGCACGCCGCCGCGCCGCGCGAGCCGCTCCCAGCCGCCGCGCGATGCGATCACGGGCACGACCACGAGGATGCCGACGAGCGCGAGCAGCACCGCCGCGGGAGCCACGACGGCGATCGGATCGGGCGCGGTCCCGCGGCTGGACCCCGAGGCAGGCACGAGAAAGAGCAGGCGGACGGCCGAGAATCCGGCGAAGACGATGAAGACGGATGCCACGACCCCGACCGTCCACGGGCGAGACGCGACGCCGGGACGGCCCGCGCTCTGCAGCGCGCGGACATCGGCGGCGGCGAGCACGGCCACGAACAGCGCGGGAGCGAGACCGCCCGCCAGCAGGACGGCCCCCGCGGGGAGCACGAGCGGCAGCGGCTCGGGCGAGACGGCGAGCACCGCCGCGACACCGACGGCGGCCCCGACCACGCCCGGCGCGAGCCACCGCACTGCCTCCCCGGCCACGATGCGAAGCGCCGGGGCGCCCCGCGCCCAGCGCAGACGTCGTTCCGCCGCCGTGGCGCCGACGACGAGGACCGCGAACAGGACGATCACGGCGATCGCGGTGAGCAGCGCCGACGCGAGCGCGACGGGTTCGGTGGCATCCAGGACGGCGGCGCGCGCCGCCGCGAGCTGGGACGTCGGGAGGAGGCGCCCCGACGTGACGACATCGTCCGTAGACACGCCCGCCGAGGCCACGGCATCCGGAAGCTCCTGAGCGGCGCGCACGACCGCGGCGAGCGTCGCGAGGTCGAGGCCGTCGGGTCGGGGATGCAGCGTCCAATGCAGGCGCCGGTCGGCTCCCTGCGCGTCGGCGACGGCGTCCAGCGTCTCCGGCACCACGAGGATCGGCCCCGAGCCGCCGCTGCGTGCGAACTCGTCGCGCACCCCGAACCAGCGGTCGGCAGCGTCGGTGGAGGCGCGCCAGACGCCCACGACGGTCACGGCCCGCGTCCCGAGGTCGATCGTGTCGCCCACGCCGAGGCCCCACTGCTCGGCCAAGGACGCCGGGACCGCGGCCTCCGCCGCGCCGACCGGCCGTCGCCCCGCGACGAGGGGAAGCTCGTCGGCGCCGCCGAGGTCCGCGGCGAGATACGCCCGTTGGTCGGCGGCATCCACGAGTCCGGCGGTCTCGGTGACCGCGAGGTCGACGGAGGCGCGCGCCGGGAACGTCTGCGCGATGACCGCACGGACCGCGGCGTCCTGGCCCCGCGGGTCGGCGGCGCGCGGCAGCGAGAGGTCGAACCCGGTGTCCTGCCCGGAGCGCGCGGCGATCAGACTCCGCGCCCCCGCATCAGCCGCCCCCGCGGCGAGTGCCGGCATCGCCAGCGTCAGGGCGGTTGCGAGCGCGACCACGACGGCCACCGCGACGCCGAAAGCGGCACGCGGAGCCGCACGCGAAGCGGAGAGAGGAAAACGCACGAAGCCCCCATCGGCGGTCGTTGTCGCGACCCTACCCCGCCCTCGGCATCCGCCGTTCCTACAGCTTCCGAACGCGCCGGGAGCGCTCCCGACGCTGATCACGAAAAGGTCACGGAAACCTCTTCCCTTCCGTTACCTCACCGTTATAGAGTCGACGCACGGTAACCGTTTTGCTGTGGCGGTTACCACATGTGATTGCAGGACACTCTGGTGCAGAGGGCCGGTCGGATGCCGCTTCGACCGGCCCTTCCTGTATTCACCGACATGGACGTGGCGCCGCCCCGGGCGGGTCGGAACGCCCTACCCTGAGTGCATGACCGATCGTCGCCTCGCCGTCCAGGCCTGGGAGAGCCTGTTCCGTGCGCAGCACGAAGTGTGGGAAGACTTGCGGGCAGATTTCGACTTCTCCGAACTGTCGCAGGCCGAATACGACGTGCTCCTGACGGTGACCCGTCGGAGGAACATGACCGCGCGGTTGCGTGATGTCACCTCGAACATGCTGATCAGCCAGCCGAGCGTCTCGCGCTTGGTGGACCGGATGGTCTCACGGGGTCTCGTCACCAAGTGCGCGGATCCCGAGGACGGCCGCGGGGCGCTGGTCACCGCGACCGATGCCGGGGCCGCACTGTTCCGCCGCCTTGCTACCGCGCACGGCAACACGATCGCCGACCGCATGGCGCGCCTCGACGACGCCGAGCTCGCACAGCTCGAAGCCCTGACGGCGAAGCTCCGCGCCGCACGCTGACGTGCCGGGCCGCGCGGCTGGGCACGCCGAGTGCCCACGATCCGCGCGAGCGCCCACATTCGGGTCGACCGGATCGTGAGCGCTCGACCGGATCGTGAGCGCTCACGGCGCCGACCCGCCGCGCCTCAGCACTCGATGACGTTCACCGCGAGGCCGCCCTCGCTCGTCTCCTTGTACTTCGTCGACATGTCGATGCCGGTCTGCCGCATCGTCTCCACCACCGTGTCGAGCGAGACGTAGTGCGTGCCGTCGCCGCGCAGCGCGAGGCGGGCCGCCGTCACGGCCGTCGAGGCGGCGATCGCGTTCCGCTCGATGCAGGGGATCTGCACCAGCCCGCCGACCGGGTCGCACGTGAGGCCGAGGTGGTGCTCCATCGCGATCTCGGCGGCGTTCTCGATCTGCCGGTTCGTCCCGCCCATGACGGCCGTCAGCCCGCCCGCGGCCATGGCGCACGCGGAACCGACCTCGGCTTGGCATCCGCCCTCCGCTCCGGAGATCGACGCGTTGTTCTTGAACAGCGACCCGAGGGCCGCGGCCGTCAGGAGGAAGCGACGGATGCCACGGCGCCGGTTCGCCTCGGCGACCTGGGCGTCGTCCCATCCGGCGGCTTCCGCGGGGGTCGCCGCGTGACCGTGGAAGCCGAGCAGCGCACTCCCGACGAGCTCACCGTGCGGGGTGACGGCGTTGCCGACGCCGAGTCCCGAGTCGGCGAGGAACCGCCACCAGTACATCGCCACGGCGGGAAGGATGCCGGCCGCGCCGTTGGTGGGGGCGGTGACGACACGCCCACCCGCGGCGTTCTCCTCGTTCACGGCCAGCGCGAACGCCCCGAGCCATTCCCCCGGGAGCTCGCGGTGCCCCTCGGCTTCGATCTCCTCCAGCTGCGCGCGGATGACCGACGCGCGACGCTTCACCTTCAGGATGCCGGGCAGTACCCCGTCGTGACTCAGCCCGGCGTTCACGCAGGAGGCCATGGCATCCCAGATCCGGTCCAGGCCCTCGGCGATCTCCTCGTCGGTACGGAGCGCCTCCTCGTTGCGGCGCGCGGCCTCGGCGATCGTGATGCCGTGCTCGTCGCACAGCGCGAGGAGCGTCGCGGCGTCGGTGTACGGGAACGGCACGGGCGCGGCGGAGACCCGCGGCGGCTCGCCCTCGCGCCGGATGAACCCGCCGCCGACGGAGTAGTACGTCTCCTCCGAGAGGACCGTGCCGTCCGCCGCCCGCGCGGCGAGCGTCATCGCGTTCGGGTGCCCCGGCAGACGCGTGCGCGGCGCCAGCACGATGTGGTCTCTCGAGAACGGGATGCCATGGCTGCCGGCGAGCGCGAGCATCTGCCCGTCGGTCCAGTCCGACCACGCCCGGCGCACGGCATCCGGATCCACCGTCTCGGGTTCGAGACCCTGGAGCCCCGCGACCACGGCATCCGGCGTGCCGTGCCCGATCCCGGTCGCGCCGAGCGACCCGTACAGGGCGCAGGAGACGGATGCCACGTGCTCGAGCGCTCGGGTGGAACGCAGGCGTGCGGCGAATTCTGCGGCGGCCCTCATGGGGCCGACCGTGTGGGAGCTCGAGGGTCCTACACCGATGGAGAACAGCTCGAACGCCGAGACGTAGGCGCTCATCGCTCCAGCGTACGTCGCGCGCGCGTCACCGTCCGGACACTCGCGCGCCACGCCCGGGATGCCCTGCCGTCGGCGCCGATTAGACCTCTGCACCGATCCCGTCTATGCTGGACCACGGCCTGCGCGCCGTTTCGCGCGGAGGCCCTGCGCCCGTAGCTCAATGGATAGAGCATCTGACTACGGATCAGAAGGTTAGGGGTTCGAGTCCCTTCGGGCGCACACTGTGTTGAGACAGTGAGAGGCTCGGTCCGGAGAAATCCGACCGGGCCTTGTCTCATTTCTGCCCCCTGTCCGAGGCCCGCTCTGGGCTTATAGGCAAGAACGTGTGGATGGGTC